>JARGPH010000003.1:61413-104579 GCA_029213065.1 Verrucomicrobiales bacterium
TGGTCCAGATGATGGTGCAGAATTCGCTTCGGGATCGCAGCATGCTCGAAGAAGGGCTGTCCCTGATTTATCGTGAGCAACTGGGCCTGACCGCAGAACGATTTTCGCTCACCCAAAATGAGGCGGATCCTGAAGTCCTTCTCAGTCATCTCACTCGAGTGTTCGGTGCGGCTGCTTCGGTGGCGATCAGCAGGAGCGATCAGATTCTCTTGACGAAGCACGTCGACAAAGACAGTGAAAATGCGGTGGTTCACACGATTCAGGAAGGCGCCTACCGGGGCTGGACCGTCAGTCTGAAGGTGTCCGGCGATGTCCTCGTTCACTCTGATGAACAACGGCGGGAAATCTGGTGGCACGCCTTCTGGGTTCTCAGTGGTGTCCTCCTCGTTGCCGGTGCCGCCTGGCTGACGGTGCATCGGCGGCTTCGGATCGACGAGATCCGATCGGATATGCTCACGACGATTTCCCACGAAATCAAAACGCCGGTGGCAGCGATGAAGGTGCTCATGGAATCGCTCGAGGATGGCACCGTTTCCGGGGAATCCCGTTCGGATTACTACGAGCTGCTTCACCGCGAGAATGACCGCATCGGAGAACTTGCGGATCACTTTCTTCTTCACAGTCGATTGGAAAAGGGACAGCTGCCGGTTCGTTTTGAGCCGGTCGATCTAACCACGCTCGTTGGAGGTGAGGTGAAGCTGATCCGGCCCCAGCTGAACGCAGTTTCGGGCGAGTTGTCATTTGAGGACGTTTCCTCAATAATCGTTCAAACCGATCCCGCAGCCTTGAAAATAGTGTTGAGCAACCTGCTCGAAAACGCGGTCAAGTATGGCGGGCGGCCTCCGATTCTCACCGTGAAGCTTGCCACGAGAGATCGGCATGCAGAAATTTCAATCTCCGATCAGGGTGAGGGGATTCCACGGTCAGAGCGTCGTGCTGTCTTTCGGCGTTTCTACCGAGGCGATGTCCAGCTCACGGGAGGGCAGAGAGGCGTCGGTCTTGGCCTGCCGATCTGCCGCCATCTCGTCAGGCTTCTGAAAGGGGAGATTCGCATCTCGAGTGGACCGGAGGGAAGGGGAACTGTTTTTCTGGTCCGGATACCGATCTCGTCATCATGAAAACACCGCATACCGTTTTGATTGTCGAAGACGATTCCACCCTGCGCCGGGTCGTATCGGATAACTTTGTGACCCGGGGATATTCTGTCGTCGGAGTGGAGGACGGAAATCGTGCCATCGAAGAGGCGATGGCGCGGCGCTTCGATTTGATCATTCTCGATGTCATGCTGCCGCTCGCGAACGGCTATGAAGTGTGTCGCTACCTTCGGCAGGAGGGGATCAAAACGCCCGTTATTTTTCTCACCGCAAAAGGTGAAGAGTCCGATATTCTGCTCGGGCTTGGGTTGGGAGGTGATGACTACCTCACGAAACCATTCAGCATTCGTGTCCTTCTCGCGCGAGCGGAGGCGATCCTGCGGCGGTCACATGAAAGCGGTGAAGAAGGGGGCGCTGAGTGCGATTTTGCCTTCGGGCGTTTTAGATTGGATATCGGGGCCCGCAAATTGAGAGATGAAACCGGAACACCGGTGAAATTGTCACCACGTGAGTATGATCTTCTTGAATTCTTTCTGAAGCATCGCGGTGAAGCCTTGAGACGTGACCGGATTATGGATCAGGTGTGGGGTTACGGGGCACAGGTGACCCTCCGCAGTGTTGATCGCTTTGTAACTTCTTTGCGCCGAATTCTCGAAGATCATCCCGGTGAGTTTATCGAGACGGTGAGGGAGTTTGGCTATCGTTTTCGATAAGAGTTCTCCTTTCGGGGGATTGCGCATCAAATGTGCTGAAAATGGGGGACTTTGGCGTGTATTTCCGCTTGCCTGATGCAGGTTTTTACCCTTTACTTTCGCCCCTCGCATCAAGCGGAGCCAGTATTATGGGTAAACAGCACAATAAAGTCGAAAAACGCGCACGCCGTAAAAGTTATGTAAAGCGCCAAAGGGAAGCTGTGAAGGCTAATATCGCTTTGGCTAAGAAGTCCGGTACTAAGAAAAAGGCTGCCCCTAAAAAGGAAGAGCCCGCTCCTGAAGAAGAAGCTGATGCAGCAGTAGCAGCTGAAGAGGCACCTGCCAAAAAGGCACCTGCGAAAAAAGCAGCGGCTAAGAAAAAGACCGCTACCAAAAAAGCTGCCGCTAAAAAGAAGGCCGCTACTAAAAAGACAGCTGAGAAAAAGGCTGACGAAGAAAAGACCGAAGAAGGCTGAGGTCTTTCAACGGGGAATTAATTCCCCAACCACTGAGATGACGGCACGCCGATTCGGGTGTGACCGTCATTTTTTTTGCCCGGACCTGAAAGCTCAGCTTTCACTTGTTTGTTTCAGTTTTAGCTCAATCTTGTGTAAGTGATTCGTTATGAACTCCGTAATCTTTAATTCCAAATACACAGTTGCCCTGATGCCAGTCCATCAGGTTGAGCTGTTTCGTATCGGGATAGTGAGCAGGGGATAGCGATAGCGTTTTAGTAAACAGTCATTTTTTTTTTCGCGAACCCTGCAAGCCAACCGGCTCTGCGGGGTTTTTTGTATCCATGAAACCCGAATCGATACCTCAAACCAGAGAGACGCTTCTCGAGCAGTTGCGTGCCCTTCCGCGCGTCGTCTGGGTTTTGTTTGCGGGGCTCTTCATCCACCGCTTCGGAACCTTCGTGATTCCCTTTTTGACCCTCTTTCTCAAAGATACAGGGTACAAAACCAGTGAGATTGCCTGGGTTTTTGCGGCTCTCGCGTTCGGCGGAGTCGGGGCGATGATCCTCGGCGGGCGCCTCAGCGATCTCATCGGAAGGAAAAACACTATGGCGGTCTCGCTCTTCGGAGGCGCCGTTTCGATGCTCATGATGTGGCAGGCGGACAGCTTCCCGGCTTACCTTCTTTCCGGGTTCCTCGTCGGTATCACCCACGGGATGTATCACCCCGCCTCCAACTCACTGCTTATCGATGTGGTTCCCGAATCGCGTCGGGTCACGGCCTTCGCAGTGGTGCGGTGGGCCGTGAACCTCGGGTTTGCCTGCGGCATGGCGACGGGTGGGTTTCTCGCGGAAAAGAGCTACAGCATCCTCTTTGTCGGGGATGCGATCACTTCGGCGTGCTTCGCGGTGATTGCGTTGCTGTGGCTGCCTCACGGGGTGAAAACGTCGAAAGCAAAGAGCCGCTGGTCGGAGGCGATCAAAGATATGCTCGGGAACCGGGCCTTTCTCACTTTCTTTTTTGCGAACCTTTTCGCGGTGGTGACCTTTTTCCAGTGGGGCAGCAGTGTGGCGCGGCTCATCACCGATCTGGGATATGAGAAGACGGTTTACGGCTGGCTCATGGCGGCGAACGGAGTTGCCATTGCCCTTTTCGAAATACCGATCAGTCAGGTCGCGCAGCGTCGCAGTCCCAATCGCGTTATTGCTCTCGGATTCCTCCTCTGTGGCGTGGGAATCTGGTTGAACGGGTTTGCCCTCACCTGGGTGGGCATAGCGATCGCGATGGTGGCGTTCACGCTCGGCGAGATGATCAGCATGCCCGTCTCGGGGGCGTATGTCGCCTCGCTTTCACCGACTCTGATGCGGGGGCGATACAGCGCTGCGGTCGGATTGACGTGGAACCTCGGGCAGGCTGTCGCTCCGGGGCTAGGCCTTCTCCTTTATGAAAGCTACACCGAATCGGTCTGGTGGGGCTGTCTCGCGATTGGATGTATCGCTGCGCTGCTGATGCATTTTTCGGTTCCGAAACCGGCGAGAGAGTAGGCTACTGCATTCTTGCATGGGGGCGCTCCGGTGCGTATCCTACGGCATGTCCACGCTTGAACCAGAGCAGAACTGGCGCCGCCGCGCAGCCTCAGTCGCCCGCCGTTTTAACGCGGGGTGGTGGATGGATCGTTTTAATATTCTACTCGTATCGAGCTGTCTCGCTCTTTCCGTGCTCGTTATCACTTGGCGCACGTTCGGGCAGTTGCCGGTTTCGTGGGAGCGGGCCTTGCTCGTTCTCGGAGCGGTTCTTGTTGTTCTCGCGATTGCGGCCTGGACCCTGAGCCGGCGCCGCTACATCACGAGCGAGGTGGCTCTGGTGCGACTGGATGACCGGCTCGAGTTGCGGAATCAGCTCACCTCTGCGGCCGAAAACCGGGCACCCTGGCCCGCCTTCACGAAGGCAGGTCCTGAGATGCGGGAGAAGATGGGACTCCGCTGGAATCCTGTCGCGACGCTCTTGCCGGGTTTCTTTGCTCTCCTGATTTTGTTTGCTGCGTGGGTGGCTCCTTTGCCGGCCTCGGTACCGAAGGAGCCGGAAATAGTAGCCGAACCGGGAGCCTGGGAGCAGATGGAGGAGTGGCTCGCAAAACTCGAAGAGGAAGAAGTCATCGATGAAGACGGCATCGAAGAGCTGGAAGGCAAAATCGAAGAGCTTCGCGATCAGCCCGAAGATGAGTGGTTCAGCCACGCGAGTCTCGAGGCGACAGACAGCCTTCAAGAGAGCATCGGCAAAGAGATTCAGGAAATGGCCTCGGATATGGCAACGCTGGAACGGGACATTGCAGCACTGGAAACGTTTGCTTCGGCCCTTTCGGAGGATGCAAAGAAGAAGCTTCTCGAAGAGTTCGACAAAGCGCTGGAGTCACTCGAAGCCAACGGGATGAAGCCGAACGAGGAATTGCTCAAGCAGCTTAAGAGCCTTGACCCGTCACAGCTCGGGCAGAAATCAATGAGCCAGCTCAGCAAGGAGCAGTTGGAGTCTCTTCAGCAGCAACTCGGCAAGAGTTCGCAGGCGCTGGGTTCGATGGAAGGCTTGCCGAAAATGGGGGACGATCCTTCGATTCAGGGGCTTTCGGAAGAGGAGCAACTCGCGCTCGGAATGGCACCGGGTTCCGGTGGTATCAACCGGGGCCGGGCGGATGCACCGCTTTACTTTGGCGACAAAGAGGATCTCAACACTTCCAATGTCGAAAAGGTCGAGAATCTCGACTTGTCCCGCGCCTCACTCGGCGAAACGCTCGGACTCGGCGAGACGGAGCACGATATCGACAAGAATGTAACCGGCAACACCACGGGAGGCGCTATTTCCTCGGCCGGTCGAGGTGGGGAAGCTGTTTCCCGTGAGAATCTACTGCCTGACGAGCAGGCGCTTCTGAGACGCTATTTTAAGTAGCCCCGGTTTAGGCGCTAATTGCGGATTCGACCCTGTTAGGTCGGCCATCTAACCCTGTTGGGTTTGATGAAATGAAGCGGCAGCCGGATGAGCTGCGATGCGGAATGAGTTTCAATCTGCTAGCATGGAGGAGTAGCGGAAGGAGAATTCCTTCCGGGCAGGCGTCCTAAAACTTGTTCTTCCACATCATCGATTCGACGGGGAGAGGGGTGCGGTCGTTGTATTTGGCGGAATCTTTGGTGCTGTAGGGATTCAAAACCTCTCCCTGCGTCAGGAAGTAAATGAGCTGGCCGACAGGCATGCCTTCGTAGACACGGACGGGCTGTTTCACCGAGATTTCGAGGGTCCAGTAGTTGCAGAATCCCACGTCGCCTTTTCCGGCGGTGGCGTGGATGTCCATGCCGAGGCGTCCGACGCTGGATTTTCCTTCGAGAAAAGGAACCGCAGTGTGGCTCTCGGTGTATTCCACGGTTGACCCGAGGTAGTTGATTTGCGGCTCGAGAACGAAGCCCTCCTCGGGGATTTCGAAATGCTCGATTTCGTTGTGCTCTCTCGCATCGAGGACACGGTTTTTGTAAGTCGCGAGGTGCTTGCTGAGATGGACATCGTAGCTGTTCGTCCCGAGGCAGGCGCGATCATACGGTTCGATAACGATTTCGCCCCGCTCCATGGAGGCGAGGATTTCGGAGTCAGCAAGGATCATAGTTCACCGATAGTGAGGTAGCTGTCCCTGAGCAAGGGATTTCTGAGCGATTCAAAGGGGGATGTCTGATTTTTTCCGGCAAAACTCTTTGCCTCATGACAGGTCAGACGGCACCGTGCCCGCAATATGAGCAGCAACGCACCTATGATCATTGCCATCGACGGCCCCGCCGCGTCAGGGAAAAGTACCGTCGCAAAACGAATCGCCTCCGAACTTGAGGCTGTTTTCGTGAATTCGGGTGCGATGTACCGGGCCTTCACCTGGTGGGTTCTCGAAAATGAGGTCGATCCGGCTGATCCGGGTGCTGTGGTTGCGCTGCTCGCTAAAACCAAATTGGAGTCCGGTCAAAATGATCGCGTCGGCACCGTCTCCATCGATGGGAAATTGATGAGCCGTGCTGAACTCAGCGAAGAGCGTGTTAACTCAAACGTCTCTTCTGTGGCTTCTGTTCCAGAGGTTCGAGCGCGCCTCGTAGCTGAACAGCGGGCTTACGCTGAGCAAAACAGCGTTGTCATGGAAGGACGCGATATAGGGTCGGTCGTGTTTCCAGAGACTCCCTACAAGTTTTACATCGATGCCTCTCCCGAAGTTCGTGAGCAACGCCGGCGCGCCGCGGGCGTCACCTCTCGTTATTCCGGACGATGCCACTGTCGTCGACAGCTCCTACATGGGCGTTGATGAAGTCGTCGCAGCTGTGTTGACTGCGATTCGTGAAAAGCAGGCCGGGGATTGATTTCAGCAAGCGGATAGGCAGAGAATACGGGGTACAATCCCATGTTACGTCACGGGCATGCGCGCTGTCACCTCCAGCGCGTCGCCACAATTCGCCGCAAAATTCTCTCTACTTTCTACTCCCTTCTTTCTCCTCCAAACTCTCCTCAAGAAAACAACTTCGCGATCGGCTTGCCACCATCGGTAATCGGCACAGGGCGTTTCCCTTCGGTGAGCTCGTATGAGGGATCGATGCCGAGGGTCGCGTGGATCGTGGCATGGAAATCTGCCAGTGGAACGGCGTCTTCGACGATCTTTTTGCTTAGTTCGTCGGTGACTCCGTAGGCACCCTGGTGATTCAGGCCACCGCCTGCGAGGACGAGGCTGAAGCAGCTTCCCTGATGACCGCGGCCTCCGCGACCGTCGTATCCGGCGGGACGGCCAAACTCGGTTCCGATGGCGATGAGCGTTTTGTCGAGCATGCCTTTTTTCTTGAGATCTCTCATCAAAGCGGACATCGCGGTATCGAGCTCCTCGATGAGCAAGTGCTGATTCTGCTGGCCTTCGTTGTGGGTGTCCCAGCCGCTGCCGTTCATGAAATTGAGGTTGTGTGAGACCTCGATGAAACGCACCCCGGATTCAACGAGTCTGCGGGCAAGAAGGCAACGCTGACCGAACTCACCTCCGTAGTCGTTGCGAAGGTCAGCGGATTCTCCGGAAAGGTCGAAGTGTTTCATGAAGTCAGGTCCGGCGAGGCGAAGCGCCTCTTCCTGAGCATCCCGGTAGCGGGAGACGACGGAGCCTTCGGCGGATCGATCCATAAGCGGGTCGAGAAGGGCACGACGTTTCGCAGCGCGGTCACTCGAAACGTTGTCAGGACGGGTGAAGCCGGCAGGGCCGCTTTCTGTGTCCGTCAGGTAGACAAAGTTTCCTTTTGTTCCGAGAAACCCGGGGCCCCGGCTCACGTTGGGATAGCCGATCAGCATGTAGGCGGGAACGTCGGGGTTCACCGCTCCTTTTTGTGAGGCGATAATGGATCCAATCGAAGGGTAGGTGATACTCCCTGAGGTGGGACGTCCGGTGTGAACGAGATTCGTCGCGATGCCGTGTTCGTCGATTGCTTTGTGGTTTACAGTTCGCACCGCAGTGAGTTCCTCCGCGAGGGCGCCCAATTTTGGAAGGTGCTCACAGAATTCAACGCCGGGAACCGCTGTCTCGATTTTGTCATATTCGGAACCGGATTTCTTCGGACTCGCTTTGGAGTCGCCTTTGCGTTTCGGGTCAAAGGTATCGATCTGTGCCATGCCACCACCGAGCCAAATGAAGATGCAATGCTCGGCCTTGCCCTTCGGCATGTGAACCGTATTTGAGGCGTTGACCAGTCCGGAAGACATCGCGGCACCGGCTCCGAGGAGGGACGTTTGCTTGAGAAAATTACGACGGGATTTCATGATTGAGGGGGGGGCGCTTCGCGCCGTTAAAGGTTACGGGGTTAAAGGTAGGGGTGCTGTTAGGCGTTCGGGATAGGTGATCGTTTTGAAAAATTCTTTATACTGACTACTCTCTTCTTTCTCCTTTTGACTACGGCGTATAAATCCATTCCGGCGCATTGAGCATTGCCCACAATACGTCTTCCATTCGGTTGCGCCAATCTTCGCGCAGCGCATTGGTGTGAGGATCGCCGGCGCGGACCGCGATTTCTTTGACGACGGCGAGTTCGTTTGCTCCGGGGTCGAGGTGGTTCGACCAGCTCACGTAGCGTTCGCGTTCACGCTTCTCCGCAGCGGGTTGTTTACGGTCGGCTTCGGGAATGACTCTGTCTTCGTAGCCTGAGGAAAGGTAGCTGACATACTTTTCTTTCTCCGCCTGCGTCGGCTTCCGGGTGAGGAGGCGCAGGTAGAGGCGATCAACGAGCGTTTCGACGGGTTGCTCTTCCATCACCAGGGCGGTCGTTCCGTGATCATCACTCAGGCGGGTGAGCCAGACGCCCATGGTTCCGTTCGCGAGGATCGCCGGTTGGAGAACGTTTTCGTCGGTGCTTCTGACACTGATAGGATCCTGACGGGCTCCTCTCCAGCCAAAGGTTTCCATGATGCTGGCTACAGCGGTGATTTTTGGAAGGGAAAGGCTGGGGCGGTCGCGCTCATTGGAGGTCGAGGCGAGCATCCAGGCACGATCAGGTTTTCCGAGGGTGATTGAATGCGTGAGCGGTCTCGCGCTGTCGACATCGAGGGACAATTCGCCAACATCGAAGCGTTTTCCGGTGGCACTGAAGAGTGAATCCACAATTTGTTCGGCCTGCAAACGACGTGGTGCCGGCGCGATGTAGAGCGGGCTCGCGTCTTTCAGGGACGGGTCAGTGGTGCGCTGGTAGGCGTGTGAATTGAAGATGATCTTCGCGAGGGCTTTGGTGTCGTAGCCGGAGGCAACGAGTTCACGTCCGAGCCATTTCAAAAGGGCCGGGTGGGAGGCACTTCCATTTTCCCAGTCGTGAACCGTCGCGATGATGCCGCGCCCCATGAGCCGCTGCCAGATGCGGTTCGCCATTACTTCCGCGAAGCGCTCGTTCTCAGGAGCGGTGATGTGCGCGGCGAGAACGTCCCGCTGACTCTCCGGGTTCTGTGCCAATGCGAGAGCGTTTTCGGAACTGACAAACTGCTCAAAGGGCCACGCCGGCTCAACCGTCGTTCCCGGTTTTAAGGTCACTTTGATGAGTGGTTTGCGTTCGCGTTCCTCCAGTTTTTCCATGGGGACACTGCTCGACATGGGGAGTTTGATGGGGTCCTCCTTCAGCATCGCCGCAATCTCGAAGAGGTCCTGCTGCATCCACTCGTGTCCGGGGGCGTCGTGGCAGCGGGCGCACTTCATCTCGACTCCGAGAAAGGCCGCGCTCACGATGATTCCTTTGGCCGCCATGGGGACATCATTACCGGAAGCGGTTCCAAATCCACGAGGTCCGCCGAGCCGGTCGCTGCCTTCCATGCGAATGAGCTCGGTCACGAAAAGATCGAGGGGCTTGTTGTCGATTAGAGATTCTTCAATCCACCAGCGGAATGGGCCGGTGTTGTTGAGGGTCGGATTGATGATGTTGGGATTCTCCGCGAGAACATCCTGCCAGTAACCCATCCAGTTGTCGGCCCAGCGGTTGTCTTTGAGAAAACGATCAATCGCGAGGGCGCGTCGCTCCGCTTCAGGTTCGCTGAGGAATTGGTCGATTTCGGCTTCTGTCGGAGGCACTCCCACGGTGTCGAGAGCGAGTCTTCTCAGAAAGGTGAGATCGCCGGCAAGTGGCGTCGGCTCAAAGTTCTCAACATCAAACTGAGGCCAGTTCGCGCCTTCTTCGACCCACTTTTCGAGGAGAGCAATTTCCTCATTCGAGAGCGGATCGCCTTTCGGTGGCATGATGTCATCTTCGGCGTCGTGATGAATGCGCCAGATCAGTGAACTCTCTCCGACGTCGCCGGGAGTGATCGCGGGGCCATCGCTTTTGCCTCCTTCGAGAGCCGCTTCGAGTGTGTCGAGCCGCAGGCCTCCTTTAATCTTGCTGCCTTTGTGACAGCTGTAGCATTTTGCCTCAAGGAGCGGTTGGACTTCGTCAAAATAGCTTACCCCTCCCGCAGCGGTTGGTTTTGAAGCCGCCGCTACCGTGGCGATCTGGGCTCCAATAAAGTGGTCGACCTCGTTGTTGGAAGGAAGTCCCTGGGGAAGCTCGGGCACCTCAATGGGCTCTTTCGAAGCAAGCCACTTTTCAGCGGCCTCACGGCGCATCGACCAGAATGCTTTGTGTTCGCTTCGCTTTTCCTCACGGCGTCGGGCATTTTCCTGATCGAGCCATGCCTGCTGTTCTGATTCGTAAGCGGCCCAGCCTTCATCGTTGTACGCGGTTTTCTCTTTGCCCGGGGTGAGTAGCTCCCAGTATTCGCTGCCCTCCGGGGAGATCGCGGCGACCGTTTCACCGAACTCGGGGCGGCGGCCGCCTCCTCCGATGAGCGATTCGAGAATCATGAAATGCTCACCACCTTTGCTTTCAAATTCGACCCACTTTTCATTGTTCCCCGGAGGCGCGAAGCGGAAGTCCGGCCCGAGATCGAGGTAGTTATCCTGATGCGTGAGCGGGTTGTTGTCCCCGCCGATTCGGGAAGCAGGTGTGCTGATGACTTCCTCGCCGTCAATAAAGAGACGGGACATTCCACGGCCACGGAGAAGCAATCGATGCTTGCCTTTGGGCAAGGTCACCATCGCAGCGGCACGGAAATGAGAGGGATTGGAGCGTGCGTCGCGAACGCCTGTGCCAACGTATTTTTGAGGCCAGTCAAAGAATCCGAAATCAGTCGCTGCGTAGGTTTCTGTCACTTCAGGATAGTGCGGCCATGATCTTTCGTCGGGCACTCCCTCTTCACTGATCTGAACGAGAATTTTGCCGGGTTTCAGCATTTCACGGGTCAGTGGCGGGGGCGGTGGGATAAAGGTGAACCGGCTGAGAAGCTCTTCCTCGCTCAGGGCACTCCGGTATATGCGGACGTTGTCGAGGGAGCCGTTGAATGTCTGTGAGCCACTGCGCTGGTAACCTGTGCCAATGACGAGGTCGGAATCGTCCGCGACCGGTCCGAGTTTGGTTTTCCCTCCCATGTCCCAGGTTCCTTTGGTACTCCGACCATCGATGTAGGCGCGAAGGCTGTTTTCCTCCCCAAAGGTGTAAGTGACCGCGATGTGATGCCATTCTCCGCTCGGAAGCGTCATCGAGCTCCACCAGCGATGCCAATCACGAGGGGGCGCGTCGGCTGAGTCGTTACCAACGCCTTCGCTGGCGAAGAGAAATCCGATCCGGGTGCCGGACTCGTCGGCCTTGAGGCGCAGCGCGTAGTTCTGGCTCGTGCCTCCGTCGTGGCGGCCTTTTCCAATCAGGTAGGGCATGTGGCCGCTCCCGATTTTGTCGACCTTGACCCAGGCTTCCATCGTAATCGAATCGCCCACGGCGAAATTCAGATCGTCGCTGCTTTTGACAATGATGGCGTCCTTGGCGCTCGCAAACTGGCGAGCGGTGTTGTCTTTTGAATGCTCAGGATACTCCGGCTCACGCGGTCCTTTATCCTCGGTGTCATCAAACAAATATTCGATCACCGGGGTATCGGCATTGGCACAGAGGCTGCTTCCCATAAGAAGAACCACGAGACTGAATGCCTTAAGGGGATTGAGTCGAAAAAGTCGAGTATTCGCGAACATGTAAACACCTTATGAAAAGGTGGTGCTTTTTGCACCCTTTTCAGGGTACCACTTTCGGGGGGCCTTATCTGCGTATCCTCTGGAAACCGGGAAATGCGCGTAGGTGCCGGGAGAAGCCTATCCGATCCGTGTGAATCTGGTTTTATCTGTGGGAGCGAAGCGAATCTGTGCTTGGGATTTTTATTTTGCGCAGATAGAGCACGGATTTTAGAGGATCCACACAGAAGATTTTTTCGGGGAAAATCTGTTTTTTCAAGATCCGACAACGCCAATGATTCGGCTTCCTGCTACTTCTTAATCGATTCCCGAATCTCTGCCAGCCTCGCACGAGCGGTCTCCGATTCCTCCGTTGCGGTCTCTACGAGAATTTCTTTCGGTAAATTCCGGCAATCCCAAAGCGCGTCACCTTTTCGATGCAGGCGCCACTCGCCGTCAAAAACGCAGTCGTCCCCGCCGTAGGCTGCGGTGACAAAGTTCCGGGCCGGCGATTTGGACTCGCCGCGCAGTTGTCGTGCACACGAAACGCCGTCGATGGTCGCGGGATCAGGAGCCGGAACATTCGCGAGTTCACAAATCGTCGGGTAGAAATCAGCAATATCGACGAGGTCATCGAACACGGCTGCCTCAGTCATCCCCGGCCCGCGAATGAGCGCGGGGAGGTGGATCCCGCCTTCGACGAGATAATGCTTTCCGCCGGTCACAGTGCCGTGGTCAGTCGAGCGTGGCTTTTTCGAATCAGTCCCGTTGTCGCCGATGAAAATGACCCAGGTGTTTTCTGTCAGTTCAAGTTCGTCAAGGGCGTCGAAGAGCTCCCCGATCTTTTTGTCCATGTAGTGAATCATCGAGGCGAGTGAGCCCTCCTCTCTTCCCGCTGCGCGGTCGTCAGGTGTCGCAATAATAGGCCAGTGGGGGAGCATCATGTTGTGATGAATGTAGAAAGGCTGGCCGGTTTTGGCGCCGATCTTCATTTCGTTAATGACATACTCGCCGAGCACGTCGGGCCCGAATCGATCGCTGATGTCATCGAGAATTTTTCCGTCCTTGTTGAAACAGGGATCAATGTAGCGGGTCGTTTTGGCACCGTTTCTCCAGATCTGCCAGACGCACCACGAATCAAATCCGCCGCTGCGAATGTGATGCGGGTGATGTTCGAGTGCCGCGAGCTGCCATTTTCCGGTCGTCGCGGTGCGGTAGCCGGCTTTTCGAAACGACTCCGGCAGTGTCTTCAGTTTTGAAAAGTCGACTGATTGCTTCGTTCCCTGGTGAACCGGCAGGACGCTTCGGTAACCGTGGTTGATGACATACTTTCCCGTGTAAAGGCTCATCCGCGAAGGAGTGCAAACCGCACTTCCGTAGAAACGTGTCAGGCGGGTTGATTGCCCGGCAAAGGCATCGAGGCGCGGGGTTTCGAAATCGGTTCCTCCGTAGCTGCCGAGGGCTTCGTAACCGAGATCGTCGGCGATAATCAGGAGCACGTTCGGGCGGCTGTCGGCGGAGGCATCGGTTGCCACCAGCGAACAGAGAAGAAAAATGGAAAACAGCAATACTCGCTTCATCGTAATCAGGTAGGGCATTGAAGTTGCCAGAATCGACCTCTCTCTGCAAGATGTTGTCATGACAGTTTCACGGAGAGGTTTTTTGAACGCGGGTTTGATGGCGGGCACGGTGGGCGTGGGCGGTGGCTCATTGCTGGCCGCCGGGAAAAGTACGTGCGGCCTCGCGATTGGAACCTATGGATTGCAATCGATGCCGCTGCCCGATGCGATTCGGCTCGTGGGGAAAACCGGCTTCGATGCCATCGAAATTACGGTGTTTTCGGGAATGACAGGGGATCCCGCCAGCGCACTGATTTCTGACGAGAGTCGGAAGGCTGTTCGTGCAGCACTTGATGAAACCGGGCTTCGTCTCTGCGCCTTGATGGCTGATCTGAGACCGGAGGCGGACGATACGAAGCACTATGCTCAGCTTCCAAAGTTGAATCAATACATTCAGCTGGCGCGGGAGCTGTGTCCTGAAAATCCACCGCTGATCCAAACCGTTCTCGGCGGAAAAGTGTGGGAGAATTCGAAAGAGTTGTTCCGCGATCGCATCGCGAACTGGAACCAGGTCCTCGCCGATCAAAAGGGATACCTTTCGATTAAACCCCATCGAGGCAGTGCTATGTCAACGCCGGAGAATGCGGTGTGGTTATTGAAGCAATTGGGGAATCCGAGACGCATCAAAATGGTTTATGATTACAGTCACTACGCGCTGCGGGAATCCGAACTGACGATTGCAGATACCGTCGAAACCGCTCTTCCGATCACGAATTACGTTGCGGTGAAGGATGCGGAAGCGGTGGGGGATAAGGTCCGCTTTGCTCTCCCCGGCGAAACCGATACCTGGGATCAGAGCGAAGTTCTCAAGCGGTTTTACGGCGGTGGTTATCGCGGTGATTTCTGCTGCGAGGTGAGCAGCCAGATCTGGCGGAACAATCCTGACTACGATCCTGTCAAAGCCACTCAAACCTGCTATGAGAATATGGCGAAGGCTTTTGAGAAAGCGGGCATTGAGAGAGCGTGACTTTAAAACTGACGCGGAGGTGGCGAGTCTACCGGGCTGCTAGTTCCGGCAGGAGGATCGAGTGGCTCAATCTCGCATTGCCCCGAAGATCACGGACCCGGACTTCGATTCGCGTGTTCGCTCCGGCCCATTGGATTTTGATCTCTCCGAAATTTTCGCGGTGGTAGGTATTGGTCGAAATTCTGAAACGATTTTTCGTTGGGGTGCCTCGCGGGTGCGCCTGATTGAAACTGCTCGAGGTGAAGTCGTAGATCGGGTAGGGCGTGTCTTCGGTCGTGCGCGAAAACTCGGCCCAGTGCCGGTCGCCACTGAGAAGAATGACCCCGTTCGCCTTTGTCTTTGTAATGAGATCGAACAGCTTCTGTCGCTCCAGGGGGAGGTTCGCCCAGGTCTCCTGTCCTGCCGCCTCGGGAACGATCTGGATACCGGAACCGATCAGGCGGATCTCGGCGGGCTTTTTCAGCTCGGTTTCGAGCCACTTCCATTGAGCCTCGCCCAGCATCGTGAGCTCGGGATTATTGTCAGGATAGTAGGAGCCGCCGAGTCGTTTTCCGCCTTTCTTGAGAGGGCTTCGGAAATAGCGGGTGTCGAGGAGGATGACCTGCACGCGCTGACCCTCAGGGCCGAAGATCTCCGAGCCGTAGACACCTTCCCGTTTGCGGCGAGCCGAATCCTGAGGATCTTTCCAGAAATCGAGGAACTCTTTCTGCGCCTCTTTTCGCTTCGGGTAGTCAGCGCCGCCGTCGTTGATTCCGTAGTCGTGATCGTCCCAGGTCGCGAGAATCGTGGCGGTTTCCCTGAGCTTTTTGAAACCGGGATTGGCTCCGAGAGTGTTGTATTTCTCCCGCATCAACTCCATGTCATCGGTGTCGGCGTAGATGTTATCGCCGAGGAAAAGAAAAACCTCCGGCTTCTCAGTGAGGATCGTGTCAAAGATCGGGATGGGATTATCCTGCTTGATGCATGAGCCAAAAATGATTTTCGAAACGGGCGTATCTGTCTGTGCCGCAGCCGCCCCCGTGAAAACCAGAAAAAGAGTGCAAATGAGTCGTCGCATGAGCCAGATCTTAGCATAAGCGCGTCGTAGAGGAATCTTTACAAATGCCGTCATCACGCGTCCGTTTGAGCCGGATTTCAATTACCTGAAAAATGACACGACTTTTCCTGATTTGCCTCTCCCTGTTTTCCCACTGTTCGGCTTCGGCTGATCAGTTCGTTCTTTTCGACGTGACCTTTGAACTCACGAAAAAGGAAGCCGATGAGAAAAAATCCCACTTCTTTGTCACGAAGGAAATGCTGAGTAAAGAGACTCCGAAAGACTGGACTGCACCGGTCGATTACCGCAACGGGACAATTCACCTGCGGCTCGAAGTGCTGGAGAAACCTGCCGGGAAACGGCCTGCAACCTGGAGCGTTTGTTACATTCCCAACAAGGGCCAAAAGAACGGCTACGGATGCACGAGCACGCCGAAATACACCGAAGAGGGCGTTTACGAAAAGGACGTCAAAATGACGGAATTCTGGAATCACGATTCCATCATCTGGACGGAGGGAATTGATCACATGTCGCTCGTGCTCAAAGGCGACGGCGGAGGAAAAGACCACGCCCATCTCAAGCTCGATCCCGAACACTACTTTCCCACAAAAGTGCGGATGACCCTCGTGCAGGTTTCCAGAGGGGCGACGTATGATCCGGCTTTAATGCCTGAGTAGGCAATCCTTGACTAGTCTTCGACGACCTTGGTCAGGGCGGTTGAGCCACCGCTTTTGTGTGATGACACCACTCCTGTGTTTTCGTCGGTGAACCTGATTGTCGAATCACCATATTGAGAAGTGAGCAGAATCGCCCCGTCCTTTTGCCTATTCCAAGTGCCCCATTTATCCCAGGAGGTGTGTTTTGCTGTCCCGTCTCCTTTTAGCATGAGCTCGCCGCCGCTTCCCCAGCGCCAGCGCGTGTCCTCCGGAGGCTTGTTCGCTTCATGCTCGGCCCCTCTGGATGATATTAAATTATTCACTGCGAGCGCATCTTGAAGCCGGCCAGCCTTCGTGAATTGATCTCTCAAATCAACAAGCGCGGTATCGAGTTTTCGTTCGAGGGGCTTGAGGACCCGCTCCTTTTCTCTCTCATAGCTGTCAAGAAGGACCTGGAGTCGCTGGGGGACTTCCACTTCTTCACTGTGAGCCGGAATACCGGAGAAGAACAGGAGGGCGGCGGTTGTCGCGAGAGCAGCTACATTCATGGATTGATCGTAGGAGGTATCCGACGACTTTGGCAATCACAATTCCCGGAAGCAATGGTGTGTGTGGAGGAATGGCATTTCAGTTTTTCAGCGCCTTCAAGGGGACGACGATCAGCTCAACGTCCTCCTTGGCGTTGTGATGAACGATGTGGAGCGCGCCATCATGTTCGTGGGCGTAGGGGTAGGCCCATTGAGGGTTGTGGTCCCGGCCGCTGAAGCGCGCTGCCGGAGGATCGTTCGGGCGCAACAGCCAAACCCGGTTGAAGGTCATTCCGTCCGGCTGTCCCACGAGGAGACAGAGGCGGGAGCGTCCTGATTTGCTTTTCACAGGAGGAACATTGTGTATCAGGTAGGGGCGACCGTCGCTGAGTCGTCCCGCGTAGGGCTTAGCGGGAATCATCGAGATGTTCGCAACTTTGGGGCCCTGCCAGGTTTTCCCCGCATCAGTGGAGGTCGAAACCATCGGCGCCCTCATCGATCCATTGCGGGAGATCGCGAGAAGTTCATTTCCCTTTGTGATCACTGTGGTTTCTCCAAAGCCCTTGAAACCCTCTCCCTTCGGCAGGAGGATGACCTCCCACTGGAGCAGATTGTCATCGTTCGCAATTGCGACGGCGGGGAACTTGCCGGTTTTTCCACCGAGTCCTCCCATGATCCACTGACCGTTTTCCATCTGCTGCGGTTCGTCCATGGGCCAGAAGGTGGCTTTGTCCTTTGTGACGATACCGAGGTCCGTCCATGCCGTTCCGCCGGCCTCCAGTTTGAATGCCTTCGTCGGCCCGTTGAAGGGGCCCAGCTTCGCGAAAAAGTAGAGCGTTCCCTTATGGTCAAGGTAGCTGCCGTGGCTGTGAAAGGTCTCGCCTTCGGTCTGCGGGGCGAGGGATGGCCTCGGGGTCCAGGTTTGGGCCTTGTCCGTTGAAATAGTTTCTCTGACAAACTCGGTCCCCTGATTTTCGACAACACCGTCCGGATTCGCCGCCCAGCTCGCCCGCCAGGTGTCGTTGAAATGGGTCACGGCTGCTCCGATCGCAAAGGTCATCGGTTTCTCTGCGGTATGTATTTGCTGATACCTCACCAGAGATGGGTCGATTAACTCGATCTGGTCGGCGGCGGGAAAGGGTTCAGGAGCCGTCCAGAGAGTGATGGGGGCTTTGTCTTCGGCGGCTGCGATGCCGAGGAGAGATGCAGCGGCTAGGATTCCGGATAGTGGAGTTCGAAAGTTCATTGGGTTTCGAAGTTACTACTTTTCATGTCGTGGCAGGAAACTTTTTCACCGGACCTGTGCCACTTGCGAGGGTGTTTCGAGGGGGATGGCGTTTTCTCGCGAATTCTGCCCGGGCCTGTAGCCGAGTCCCGCGGGCCCGGACGGATCGCCTTGCGATGCTCGAATGTTCGGAGAGCGAGGTCGCGGCCCTCACCTACAGAATGAGCGCGAGCGTCTTCCGAAAGCACCCGTAAATCGGTTATTCGAGAGGGTTGAATCATTGACCAGACCCTGTTGAGTTGGGGGCTACAACCGGATGACATATTTTAGAAAAATTAGACCTGCCTTGCTGGTGGCGATAACGGCTGCTTTGGGCCTGTTACAACCCGTCTCGGGACAAGACGACGATCCGGAATTCGCCGCGCTTCAAGCCGATGCGCAGAAGTCATTCAAGGAAGGGGTCGGGCCGTTTGTGAAGAAATATTGCACGCAGTGCCACGGAAGTAAGAGAAAGAAATCAGGACTCAATTTCGATGCGGCCCTCAAGAATCCGGGCAACCCTGTTTATCGCAAGCACTGGAAGCAGGCCGTCGCGAGTGTGAAGGCTTTCGACATGCCGCCCGACGATGAGGATGCGATTCCCACCGACGGGGAGCGTGAGCAATTTCTCGAGTGGATAGCCAAGATTAAATTTCTGAGCACGAAAGATCCCGGCCCCTTTGTGATTCGTCGTCTCACCAAGGTGGAGTATGGGAATACCCTCGAAGATCTTTTCGGGGTGGACCCGAAGCTAACGGCTGATTTGCCGGATGAAGTGTTTGGTCAGGGCTATTTGAATAATCTCTCATCGCTTCAGTCCGAGTTGTTTCTCGAGATCGCCAGTGAAGTGGTCGCTCAGCCGGAAGTGCAGAAAATGTTGAGCCGGGAAAAGCCGGCAAAGGGCGCTGATCTCCGTGAGGAGGCGAAAAAGTTTGCCCGCTCGCTGGCGCGGAAAAGTTTCCGCCGTCCCGTGTCGGATGCGGATGTCGAGGTCCTCCTGCAGGTCTTTGACCTCGCACGGAAGAACGAACTCGATTATCCAGGCGCGTTGGGGCTCATGACAAAAGCGGTTCTGGTTTCGCCGCAGTTTCTTTTCATCACCCCGGCGAAGGAAGTGGCTTCGGACAAGAAGATCGTTCCGCTCGATGACTTTCAGTTGGCGTCGCGTCTCTCCTATTTGATGTGGTCGACGGTTCCGGATCCTGAACTCATGAAGCTCGCGGAGAGCGGAAAACTCCACGAGCCCGCCGTGCTGAAATCACAGGTGCAGCGCATGATAGCCGATCCTCGTTCGCGGGCGCTCTTTGACGGCTTCGGGGCGCAATGGCTCGGGTTGAACGAACTGGAAACGAAGACTTTCGATCCTGACAAGTTTCCTCAAATGACGAGTGAGATGCGGGCTGCGATGTATGACGAGGCGCGATTGTTTTTCGAAAGCATCATGCGCGAGAACAAGAGCGTCGTCAGTTTCATCGAGAGCGATTACACCTTTCTCAACGGAACCCTCGCGGCTCTCTACGGAATGGAAAAAGAAGTCTCCGGTTCGGAGATGCGACGGGTTTCATTGAAGGACCGTAATCGTGGCGGAGTTCTCGGAATGCCGGCGATTCTCGCAGCGACGTCTTTTCCCAATCGCACCAGTCCCGTGATTCGCGGGGTCTGGGTCCTCGAACAGATCCTCGGGGAAGAGGTGCCGCCCGCTCCGGCGAACGTGCCTCCTCTGGAAAAGCAGGATCAGAAAACGGTCGCAAACATGACGCTTCGTCAACGCACCGAGTTGCACCTTTCCAATCCCACCTGCGCGAATTGTCACAAGGTTCTCGATCCGATCGGCTTTGGATTGGAGAATTTCGACGCGATCGGACGCTGGCGGGATCAGGATGATACCGGTGGTGCGATCGACGCGGCGGGTGAACTTCCAGGCGGCAAAACATTTGAGACGCCGCGAGAGCTGAAAGCAATCATCGCTGAGCGGGAAAGTGAGCTCGCCCGCAACCTCACTGAGAAATTGCTCGCCTACGCCTTGTGCCGCCCGCTCGAAGGGTATGACGAGATCGTGGTGGATCACTTGATGGAAACGATCGCCAAAGACGACTATCGTATGCAGACGGTGATCAGTGAAATCGTTACGAGTTATCCGTTCACACAACGCCGCATTAAAAACTGAGCTCCTTTTGTCCTATGATCAAAAACACTCTTATTGATAGACGCACCTGCCTCAAGGCCGCCGGTGCGAGCCTCGCTCTTCCGCTCATGGAAACGATGGGCTGGGCCGAAACGGCGAAGGGCAAAGAGGTCAAGCCGCCGGTGCGTCTCGGGTTTATGTACATGCCGCACGGGGTCTTGCAGAGTGAATTCTGGCCGACGACACCGGAGGGTTTCCTGAACTCACCGCCTCCTGCGCTCGAATCACTCCGTCCCGTTCTCGACCAATGTCTCATGATGAAAGGGATCTCGGGCGTTCCGATTTCTCCTTTCAATGGCGCACCTCATGCCCTCGAATTGTCAACCTGGCTCACCGCGATTCTGCCCGATGCGCCGACGCGGAACCGGGTCAATATCGCGATCTCTGCCGATCAGATCATGGCCAACTACGTCGGAGGTCTCACTTCGCTGCCGTCGCTCGAGCTGGCGACGATGCCGCAGACGCACAAGGAGAATCAGGAGGGATTGCACGAAGCCTACTACTCGCATTGCAGTTACCGCTCACCGACGCAGGCGGTTCCGGCGGAGACGAATCCGCGCAGTGTTCTCAATCGCCTTTTCGGCAAGTCCGACAAGCCCGGTGAGATCGTTCCTCCCGATCCGCTTGATCGCAAGATGCTCGATTTGGTCATCGGCGGGGCTCGAGATCTTCGCAAAACGCTTCCGCAAAATGATCAACACAAACTCGACGAATACCTCGACAGCGTCCGCGCCGTCGAGCGCCGTATCGCATCGATAGAAATGCGTCAGAAAGAGGCCGCTCTTGAAAAAGCGGGCGTTCGTTCGAGCAAGCGTCATGCCGCTGATTCTCCACCCATCGAGATCAAGATTCCCGATGGGGACAAGCGCAGCGAATACATGCAGGTGATGTGTGATCTCAACGTCCTCGCTTTCCAAACCGACACAACTCGCGTCAGCACCTACATCGGTTCGACTCCGAACGGCGTTTCCTATCCCGAGCTCGGCTTTACTGACGCGCACCATTCGCAAACGCATCACAATCACAAGGATGAGGAGAAGATGCGGAAAGTCGCGGCGATCACGAAGTTCAACATCGATCAGTATGCCTACATGGTGAACAAGATGAGCCAACTCCGCGAAGGCGATGGGACGCTGCTCGATAACTGCATCATGATGTGGGGATCCGGTCTCGAAGATGGGGCGAAACACTCCCGCGAAAACCTGCCGTTCATCATCGCAGGCAAAGGCGGCGGCTCGATCAACACGGGGCGTTTCCTTGATAAGACGAAAGGCAATCAGGGCGATTTGTTGATGACCTTGTTAGCGTGCGCCGGAGTGCCCATCGACAGGCCAATCGGGATTGGGACGAAGGAGATGAGTGAGATGAAGGGGTGAGGGGCAAGTTCTTTGTTCTTGGTTCTTGGTTCTTGGTTCTTGGTTCTTGGTTCTTGGTTCTTGGTTCTTGGACATTTTGACTGAGAGCTGCGGGTAGAAATGCTCACGCAGTTTCTCTATAGAGGGAGGGTGTAGAGGAATTCGTGAGGATTTCCATTGCGCCGGACCTGCTCGCTGATTGCGGGTAAGCTTTGCGGCGGAATGAGGATCATTCCTGGTTTGGGGGGGCGCTCACGGGGTGGCGAAGGTTAGCGGAATCGTGATTTCGTCCACTTTTCGTTCGGGAGGCGTAGTCCTTTGCATGAAATCCCCATTTCCCGGCTTCGCCACGACGATTGCGACACTGACTGCCGGCTTTTCCGCCTCAAGTCTCCTTGCTGAAGAAGCGCAAACGCCGTGGGCGTGGCGCGGTCAAACCATCGCTGAGTTTGACGAAGGAGCTCACAAGGGGCCCGACTGGACGATCGTCAATGATGGTGTCATGGGTGGACTCTCGAAGGGGAAGGTAGCGATCTCTGACGAGGGGATCATGAAGTTTTCAGGAACTCTTTCGCTTGAGAACAACGGAGGATTTTCGCTTGTTGAGAGTGACGCCATCGATCGCAACCTGAGCAATGATCTCGGAATTCTACTTCTCGTGAAGGGGGACGGGCGGCAGTATCAGCTGCGTCTCGAATCCGATGCCACCTTTCGAGAGAGGCCGGTCTCGTTTTCCGGAACCTTTCAAACCGAGGCGGGGCAATGGGAGCAGATTAAAATTCCGTTCTCCGGGTTCAAGGGTGGATGGCGTGGACGGGATCTTCCGGATAAAGTCTTGAATCCGGCTGTGATTGGCCGGGTCGGAATCCTTTTGGGCGACAAAAAGCCGGGTCCTTTCGAACTCGAGATCAATTGGATCCGCACCTACGGAAAGGGAAAAGGGGAGTTCACGAAGCGGGCGGACGAGTCTCCTGCCGAAAAAGCGGAACCGGACGCTCCTGATTCTCTCATCGAAACCGTGGTTGCGGACGGACGATTTACCACCTTGAAGGCCGCTCTCGATGCTGCCGGTCTCACAACATTTTTTCAATGGGATAACCCGCTGACGGTGTTTGCTCCGACCGATGAAGCCTTTGCGAGCCTGCCCGAAGAGACTCTCAAGGACCTTCTCAAGCCGGAGAATAAAGAGCGTCTCGTTGCGATTTGATCCCATCATGTTCACCCCGGGGCGATCAGTCTCGGCGAAGCGCTGAGCGACGGGAGTGCCAAAACGGTCGAAGGAAGCCCCCTCGTGGTAAGCTTTTCGGATGGTCGTGTCAGGGTTGGTGGTGGGGTCCTTCTCGATGCAGATATTGAATGCGCTGACGGTGTCGTCCATGTGATCGATACGGTACTCATTCCGTAGCGGGGCGGTAAGATGGGATGACGATTCATCTCCTCAATGTCTGCCTGTTCCGGGAATCTGCGGGAAGGCGGAGCGGAGGTCAGGGAGTGGGGATTGAAGCGAGCAGAGGTCCTCTCCAAATGGGGCGGTTCAATCTCCCCCTTCAGGATCAGAGATGTTGCTTGCGCGGGGAAAGCAGATCCCTTAGGTCTGAGATGATTCCCTTTCTGTATGATTGTCTTTCGGCGCCCGAATAAGTTCAATGCTTCTCTGGATGGCTTTATTAAGATGAAGTTTGAGCGCCTCGGGCGTTTGATTTTGTCCCACCGGAGGAAGGTGATCACGCTGGTTCTCCTCCTCAGCCTTGTCGCCATTGCCGGTGTTTTTCGCGTCGACTTCGACAGCAATCCGCGAAGTATTTTGCAGCAGAGCGACGAGGATTCGCAGAGGCTTGAAGAGTTCTTTTCTGATTTCGGCTCCGATGATGACGATGTCCTCGTGATCATTCACGGTGGTAATTTCTTTGAAGAAGAGTTCGGTTCCTCCCTTCAGCGTTTCAGCGAGAAAGCGCCGTTGATCGACGGTGTCAAAAGCGTCTACAGTGCCGTTGATTTGCCCTCTCCCGTCGAACCGGGGAGATTGATTCGCGATACGATACTCGATGGTTTGATATCGCCGGAAGAGACACGGGAGATGATCATTGAGCATCCTTTTGTGATTGGGAACTTGATGTCTCAAGACGAGAAAACCCTTCTGGTTTCGGCAAAGCTTGACTCGGGGCAGGCAGAGGTGGAGCGGAACGGGAAGGTCCTCAACGAACTGCGATCGCTTGCTTATGAGTGCTTTGAGGGGATGGATTTGGACATCAATTTGGCGGGGCATGTCCCGATCCGGGTGGAGAATCTGGTGGGTTTGAAAAGGGAGTTTGTCAGGACGATGGCGCTTGCTGCAGTTATCGCACTGGTGATTGCGTGGTGTTTGTTTCGCAGTTTTCTTCAGACCCTGGTTGTTTCATCAGGAGCGGTGAGCTCTGTTCTCTGGACCCTCGGGATGATGGGATGGTTCGGATTGAAAATCGACAGTATCAGCACACCGCTGCCGACTCTTTTGTTCGTCATCGCCTTCGGCAGTTCGGTGCATTTGCTCATCGATATTATTCGCTCGCGAAAAGAGGGCGCGCCTGCAATCGAAGCATCGACGCTGGCTTTTCGACACCTCGGACTTCCCTGTTTACTCACCTCGCTGACGACGGTGATCGGATTCGGTTCTCTGATTCTCGCGCAAACTGAAAGTGTGCAGCGGTTCGGAATCGCGAGTGCGGTCGGGGCGATCCTCGGGCTGATCGCGAACCTTTTAATCATCCCGCTTCTTGCCAGCTATCTGCGGGTGGAGAAGGGGAGCAGTGATCGGGAGATCGGTGGCGAATCCGGACATCGGCTCGCCCGAATCGGAGCGTTCATCCTCGCCCGGTCGAAGGGGATCGTTATTCTCGGTTTGGTCCTCTCAGGGGTGTTGGTCTATTTTGCTAGTAAGCTGGAAGCCGACATTTTCTGGACGGAGACGCTTCCGAAAGACAGCGAGACGACGCGAGCGATGGAACGCAGTGACGAAGTTTTTGGCGGCGCTCTCAAAGGGTATGTCGTCATCGAGTGGGACGAGTCGATCGCGGTCGACTCCGTCGAGTTGAGCGAAGTGCTTGCTGAAGTGCATGAGCTGGTCGATGCGCAGCCGCTCTTGTCGAATCCACTTTCGGCGGTCACGATGGTGGAAGCGGGGATGAGCCGGACTCTGGCGGAGGCTGGTCCCCGATACATTCGTCCTGAGTTGAGACGCGCCTCGATTTCGATGAATGTTCCCGATGTCGGTGCGGCGACGATGGAACCGGTTTTCGATGCTCTGCTCAGTCAGCTGGGTGAGCTGTCCTCCCGTCGGCCGGGGTTTTTATTCCGCGTTGAGGGCTCGGTCGTGGTCGCTTCTCAAAACATAACCTTGATTATTGAGGATCTTATCAGAAGTCTATCCTTCGCGTCGGTCGCTGTTTTTCTGGTGCTTCTCTTCGGGCTCCGCTCTCCCATTTTGGCGTTGGTTAGTATCCTCCCCAATGCGTTTCCTTTGCTGCTGAACGCGGGGATGCTCAGCCTCTTCGGGATGCCGCTTCAGATCACAAGTGTCCTCACCTTTAGTATCTGTCTGGGTATCGCGGTCGACGACACCGTCCACTTTCTGATGCGTTATTTGCGTGAGCGAAGGGAAGGTGCCTCGATCAAAGAGGCGATTCTCAATGCGTTTGAACGCGTCGGGGCGGCTCTATTGGTGACCACTTTGATCATCGGAGGAGGATTCGCCGCTGCCATGGCCAGTGAAATGCCTGCGCTCGTCCTCTTCGGGGCGCTTTCATGTTCGGCGCTCTTCTCCGCGCTGATCGGTGATCTTATTCTCCTGCCGGCCCTGCTGAAAGTGGTCGAGTCCCGCTTCAGTGCTTCTGAGGCAAAATTACCTGCTTCCGATACCGGAGCTAATGCGTAATCTTCAAGTGTGAACCCCTTATTGATAACGCTTTTCTCATGAACCGGATGGGACGATGTTTATTTTCGCTGCTGCTTTCCTGGGGGCTCTTTGGATCCGGCTTTGTCCACGCTGATGAAAGCGGTGGGAGCTGGAATGTTCCGAGGGTGGGGCATAATCTTCAGTTTCCCCGCGACCATGGCAGCCATCCGGATTTCAAGATCGAGTGGTGGTATCTGACAGGACATCTGTTTTCCGGTGAAAAACGCTTTGGGTTTCAGGCGACGTTTTTCCGGCTGGGGCAGGAACCGACGGACATTCCGGAAGGGGAACTTTTCGGGGGCGAGCAGATTTACATGGCTCACATGGGGTTGAGTGCGCCGGGATCGGGCGCTTTTCTTCACGAAGTTCGGCTCAACCGCGGGGGGTGGGATGCCGGTGGTAAATTGGAGGACCTCGATGTTTTCAACGGAAACTGGTCGCTCAAAAGAGGTCCTGATGGAGTGATGCAGCTTGAAGGATCGATTCACTCGGAGGCGACTTTTTCCCTCGCGCTTAGGCCGGCAAAGGACCATGTCATCTTCGGCGAGGAGGGGATCTCAAGAAAAGGGCCTGCAGGCACGGCGGCGAGTTACTACATTACCTTTCCGAGGTTGAAAACGGAGGGCGAACTCTCCTTGAGTGGCGAACGCTATGCGGTCACTGGAGAAGCGTGGATGGATCATGAAATATCGAGCAGTCAGCTGGATCGCAATCAGATCGGATGGGACTGGACCTGCATTCAGTTTTTCGACGGACGTGAGATCATGGGATACGTATTGAGAACGGAATCGGGTGAGCCGTCGGAGTATTCCAAGCTTGTGTGGATCAGTGAGGCCGGAAAATTGACTCATCAGAATTTGAAGAGTTATACCTGGAAGCACGAAGGTGAGTGGAAGAGCAGAGAAACGGGTGCGATCTACCCGGTCAGCCCCCGTATTGAAACAATCGATCCCCGCGATGGAAAACGACGCAAGTTTCAGCTCGTCCCTGTGATGGAGGATCAGGAAATAGCGGGGGGACCCGGTGGCGTCAGCTATTGGGAGGGCGCGTGTGATGTCATTGACGAAGCGAGCGGGAAGCCGGTGGGGCGTGCCTATCTCGAAATGACGGGGTATGCCGAAAGCATTGCTGATAAGCTGCAGTAGCGGCGGGCTTTGAAAGCAATAAAGCCCCCGCAGATGAATCTGCGAGGGCTTTATCTTCATGCAATGTCATCCCACTGCCACTGCATGTATTACGGTCAGCTCTCGGTCTGCCTGTCGTAAATTAACCTCCTTGAGTTGGGGAAGAGTGCTTTCGATCAGTTTTCCGATCTTCGGCAGGTTTTATCGATTCAAGCACTGTGGAAGTGTTGGTCGATTTGTTCTTTGGACAGGCTCGCCAGAATGCGGAGCCAGCTCCGCTCTCCCAGCTGTTCGCGTCCCAGTAGTGGGGCGCAGCGGGAAGTGGGGAGCTTTTAATTTCGGAATTTGTCTCATGCTCTCCTCCAAAAGAAGAGATCTGAAGCAATGGGAATCCGATGGTTAAAAGTAAAGTTAATCTCATAGATTTTCAGCAATCTGCGTGAAAACAAAGAAGACTTAAACTTTATCAAAATTATAGTAATTGTCAATATTATATGACGAGTTTGTAATCTAATTCTGAGAATCTGGATCAAACCCGGAAGAGGGCTCCCAGTTTCCGGCCGAGAATGAGACCGGCTCCGACGATGGTGACGGCGAGAAAGACCATCGCCCAGACACCGAGAGCGGAGGCCAGATTGGGGCCTGTCCCCAGGGAGGAAATGAGGGCGTAGATGGCCTTGGTGATGGGAAAATGCTGCTGTTGCTCAGCGAGAATGAGCGAATCCGAGACTTCGAGCATCGCGAAGGAAAAGGCGAGGAGTCCGCCTGCAATGAGGTTGGCGGTGATGAGTGGGAGAGTGACCTTGCCGAGGGCCTTGATGGGATGGCTGCCGAGGTTCTGCGCGGCCTCTTCGAGACTGACGCTGGTTTGCTGGAATCCGGCGGCGGCGGATCTCACGACATAGGGAAGCCGTCGGATCGAGTAGGCAATCACGAGGATGACGATGGGGTTTTCCCCGAGGATGAGGAAGTCGAAGGGCTGTCCTTCACGGGTCATCGCGAGATAGCCAAAGGCGAGGACAAGCCCGGGGACGGCGAGGGGAAGCATCGCCATGGCATCGAGAAACTGACGGCCGGGTAGCTTCGTGCGAACGACGACGTAGGCGACCGCGATTCCTAAAACAAGATCCAGCCCCGTCGCGAGCGATGCGTATTTGAGAGAGTTACCGATCGAATTGAGCGTGAGGGGATGGCCGAGCGCGTCGGTGTAATGTTGTCCGGTCAGGGCGGTCGGGAGAATCGTTTGATACCAGTCATTGGAAAGTGACAGCAAAATGACGCCGATGTGCGGGAGCACCGCGATACCGGTGACGAGGGAGAAGGCTCCGATGCAGATCGTGGCGGCGAGCGGGGAGGCTTTCTGTAAGACGCGACCGGTTGAGGCTCGACCTGAACTCGCCATGTTCTCGCGTCCGAAGAGGGCTTTCCCGATGAGATAAAAAAGAACTGTCGCGACTAGCATGACAACCACCAGCGCATAGGGGAACGGGTTCCCGCTGAGATCTTTGATTCCTTCGAAAATCTGAACACTGGTGACGCGACTGAAGTCAAAAATAAGCGGAACCCCCAGTTCGGTGAAGGACCAGATGAAAATGATCGTCGCTCCGGCAAACATGCCCGGCATGATGAGCGGGAAGGTGACGCGGAAGAGTCGGCGAATCCCGTGGCAGCCGAGGTTCTCGGCGGCTTCGTCCATCGCCGGGTCGAGGTTCGCGAGCGCGGCGGAGATATTCAGGTAGGCAATGGGATAGAGGTGCAGCGCGTTCATGATGACGACGCCAAAGAGCCTCCCTTCGCCGAGCCAGTCGAAGGGCGCGTCTGCCTGCATGAGGCCGAGATCGATGAGGAATGAATTGAGAACCCCCGCCTGACCCAGAAACTGACGGACTCCGAGGGCACCGACGAAGGGGGGAAGGATCAGGGGAACGAGAATGAGAGAGTTGAGAATGCTTTTCCCGGGGAACTGCCAGCGGTTGCTCAGGAGCGCGAGCGGCAAAGCAATCACGAGCGCGAGAATCGTCGTGAAGAGCCCCATGTAGAACGAGTTGATCAGCCCCTCAACGTAAATGGGGTTTTGAAAAAGTTCGACGAGGTATTCGATCGTGAACTTTCCATTGGCTCCGACGAAGGCCTCCTTCACGGTGTGCGCAATCGGGTAGGCGAAAAAGAGCGCAAAGAAAACTGCGGTGATGCCGTAAATGAGAATGGAAAGGCGACGGCTCATTCAGGTTTTACAGCGGTCAGCTCTATAGCGCCCCACTTTGCAGTGATGGCCTCGTAGTGGGTTCGAAAGTGTTCTGAGAGTTCGCGTGCGAGGATGATCTCTTTGATTTTGTCTTTTTCGTTGAGAACCTCCGCGATGCGCGTGGTTGTTTCCGCGTAGCTGATCAGAGAGATATCCTCGAATTCACGAACTCCCGCCTCCGGCATTCCTGCGTCGATAAGGGTTTTCCATGCTTCCTGCTGTTCCTCGTGCGGGTCGATGCAGGCCGCCTTGATAGCGAAGCGCAGGGAGGCAAAGAGTGATCCGGTCCAATCTGCATGGTAGGTGAAGCCTTTGCTGATCTCGTAGGGATTCACCTCGGGATCGGTCATGAATTCGCGATTTGAATCCGTGTAGAAATCCTTGCGGATCGGAGGGCGTCTCAGGGCGAATCGTGTCGGTCCGTCAGGGCTCCCGGCTTGATAGTTCCAGAGTTTCTGCCCGTCGGGGGAGAGCACAAATTCGATAAAGCGGTGAGCCAGTTCAGGGTTGGGCGCTCCCCGAAGCATCCCGATAGGATCAGCTCCGATCGAGGTCCCGCCGACGGGCATTAAAAACTGAACTCTCGAATCCCTGCCGTCGTCCCGCCGGTAAAGTTCGTTGAAGGTGCGCCCGTAGAAGTCGATGCACATTCCGGCAGCGGCATCGCCCATCGCGACGTCGCGGGGGACTTTCGCGGCGGAGTCAGTGAAATAGCGGCTGTTCGCGCTGATCTTGAGAATGAGTCGCATCGCATCATCCCAACCGGTTGCGATCGCCGCTGCTTCGGAGGTGCCTCCTCCGGTGAGTCGTTTTTGGATCTTCTCTTGAATGAGCATTTCAAAGGCCTTCGTGGTCGACCCGGACTTTGTCGGGTCCGCGAGTGCGACCTGACCGAAGAGCCTTGGATTTTCCAGATCTGACCAGCTTGTGAACGGCTCGTCGATGCCGAGACGGTCAAGAACATCGGTGTTGTAGCAAATCCCAAACGCGGAAAGCACCGTGCCGACCCAGCGGAAGTCATCGTCGCGGAACGGTTCACCGCTGACGGTCGCGGGCATGATCTCGTCGGAAAACCAATCGGGCTTCTCTCTCGCGAGCGCTCCCGGTCCGTATTGGCCCTCGGGAGAGGCGGCGACGAGATTGCCAATTGAGGCCTGTTTGCTGAAATCATAAGCACCTCCTCCGAAAAAGAGATCGATTCCGACGCCGATGTTCGAGGTTAGAAAAAGCTTTCGCGCTGCGAGTGCTATCTGTTCCTCATTCTCACGATCCAACCCTGTCAGGTCATCGACGATACCCTGTTGGGTTCCCTTTCCGGCAGGGCCCGGATCGAGTTTCCCATTCCCGAAGGCTTCCCGTGCTGTGAGCAAAAAGGGGAGTTTGGTTCTCTTTTTCCAAAGCGTTTCAAAGCGCGTCGCGAATTCGGAGCGGAGAAAGCGTGCGATCTCGGAGGTGCCGCCGGGTTGTCTCCAGTCGACGAAGACGTCGCGCTGGTGGTTCTGTTTCATGTGGGCAACGAATCCTTTCGCGAACTCCGATTGAATCGATTCGTTGTGCGGCGTGATGATGACGAGCCGCTCTGATTTTGCTTTTGTCAGGTCAGCGCTTTCGTCAGTGGGACGAAAGGCAAACGGTGCGATGAGGACGCCCGCAAGCAACAGAAGAACGATGGAGAGTCTCAGTAGCACGGTGGTCAGGGGGCGGGAAGAATAACAACATCTTCGGGACTGGCGGTGACGTAAAACGGCTCGTTTTTCTCGCGAATGACCCGTCGGGGATTCAGTTCCGAGATGTGAATGAGCTGGCTGAGCCCTTCAGCCATGAGCGAATACTGCGCTGTCTCACCGAGATAGATTGATTCCTTTAAATAGCCTTTGAGGGCATTCTGGACCGGTTTTTCGGCATGAATCGAAAGGCACTCCGGTCGGATCGAGAGGACGACTTTTTCATTCTGCTCCGGAGACCATTCGGGATCTGCGCATTCGCCCGCGATGTCTCCCAGTGCCGTCGAAACGTAGATATGATCGTCTGATTTGAACTCGATCGTGCCGGGAATCAGATTGGTTTCGCCGACAAAGCCAGCGACGAGCGTGCTTCGCGGCTGGCGGTATACTTCCTCCGGTGTCCCCACCTGGATGATTTTGCCTTCGTCCAATATCGCCATGCGATCGGCCATCGAGAGCGCCTCCTTCTGATCGTGGGTCACGTAGATCGCGGTGAGTCCGAAGTCTTTGCAAATGCGCCGGATCTCGGATCGCATTTCGATGCGAAGTTTGGCGTCGAGATTGGAGAGCGGCTCATCGAGCATGAGACAGCGGGGGCGGACGACGAGGGCGCGGGCGAGAGCAACGCGCTGCTGCTGACCGCCGGAGAGTTCATTGATCTTCCGGTTTCCCAGTCCCTCCATTTTTACCATTGCGAGAGCGCCTTCGACGCGGCGTTTGATCTCCGGTTTTCGGACGCGGCGTTCCTCGAGACCGAAGGCGACGTTTTTGAAGACATTCAAATGGGGCCAGAGGGCGTAGCTCTGGAACATCATCGCCGTCTCACGTTTGTGGGGAGGAACCTTGGTGACATCCTGTCGGTCGAAGGTGATTTCTCCTTCTTCGGGAATGTGAAAGCCCGCAATCGAACGCAGCAAGGTTGTTTTGCCGCAACCGGAGGGGCCAAGTAGGAAAAAGAGTTCGCCGGACTCGATATTGAGATCGAGATGATCGAGGGCGACGACGTCGCCAAAGCGCTTCACGAGGCCGCGGATGCGAATAGATACCATGATGTGTGTCTCTGGATTTAGCGAAATCTATGCCGGGGAACAAGGAAAACCGAATGAAAGATTTGTAGCTGTCTTCTGAATAGTGGTGCTCTCCTATCACGTCATCAGTGTTGAAAAAGCCTCGAATATGTTCAGCTCTTCTGCTTCGATGCTCACTGTGAAGAAGTTACTGCAATCAATCGGGCCGGCTATTGTCGTAGCGGCTGTCGTGTTAGGACCCGGAAGTATCCTAACGAGCTCGAAAGTGGGTGCTGGATACGGCTTTATCGGCGTTCCCGTTGTTGTCGCCGCCGCGATTCTGATGATTGCGATGGTGGCCCTCGCTGCACGCGTCGGTGTCAGCTACGAAAACAGTGTCTGTGATGAGCTGGCTTCCCGGTTGGGGCGTCCCGTTGCTTTTCTCATCGGAATTATTCTGTTCGTTCTCGTCGCGCTGTTTCAGTCGAGCAACAATATCGCGGTGGTCGCGGGTTTGATGCCTTTGATAGAAGTAATCACCGGCGGTGATACCATCTCTGTGAATACTCAGGTCGGGCTGCTGATCGCTTTTAATGCCTTTGTTATCGCGAGTCTCTATCTGATGCGGAATTTGTATCAGTCGGTTGAAAAACTCATGAAAATTCTCATCGGGGTGATGGTCGTCGCCTTTTTGATGAACTTTGTAGCGGCCTACCTTACTGCGAGAGATTTTGAGCCGGTCGCCTCCTCAGGAACCGGGGATCTCTTTGCGCTTCTCGGAATGATCGGAACAACCTTTTCGGTCGGTGGGGCTTTTTATCAGGCCTATCTGGTGAAGGAAAAGGGCTGGGGAATTGGCGATGCGAAGCGGGGGCTGGTGGACTCGGTTGTGAGCATTTCGGTTCTCGGGCTGGTTACGGTGATCATTCTCCTCACGGCGGCACGGACATTCTACGGGCGCCCTGATCCGGTTGAACTTGCCGGGGTGGGAGATGTGGCCCGGCAACTGGAGCCGCTTTTCGGGACCTGGGCGGTGGTCATTTTCAGCCTCGGAATTATTGCGGGGGCCTTCAGTTCCTTTCTCGTGAATTCGATGATTGGTGGAACCGTGATGTCTGACTCGCTTGGAAAAGGGAGTCGGCTTTCGGACGGTTGGCCGATTCACATGACGGCGGTGGCGCTTCTTGTTGGAATGTTAGTAGCGATTTTTTCGCTGACGAAAAGTGGAAGTACTGTGAGCCTGATTACCTTTGCGCAGGCCTTGACTGTTTTGGGGATTCCAGCCCTCGCTGCCGCCTTGATCTATCTGGGAACCCGGAAAGAGCTCACCGGTGAGAGGCGCGTTCCGCGTTGGATTTTAGCGTTGGCTTCGGTTGGGTTTCTCGTTGCCTGCGGACTGGCCGTGAAAACAGCGTTGGCTGTATGGGGTAAGGTTTCAGGCGCATAGCATGCGTGTGAGCTGTGCGCTTGTGCGGATAGGCTTTGGGGAGAAATGCTCACGCAATTCCTCTGCGCTTTGGGGGAGTAGAGGAATCTGTGAAGATTTCTCAGGTAGCGAGAGTGCGCTTGTGCGGATAGGCTTTGGGGAGAAATGCTCACGCAATTCCTTTACGGTTTGGGGGAGGTGGCAGCACTTTATAACGCCTTTGCCGGAATCGTGGCGAGATGCTAGGATTTCGGCATGACGAGAGTTTTTGCCTGCCTTTTTGCCCTTGGGATTTCAATGTCGCTTCAGGCGGCTCCGAACGTTGTCGTCATACTCACGGACGACCAGGGATGGGGGGATTTGAGCCTCACGGGAAACAAGAATCTGTCGACGCCGAACATCGATTCACTTGCGGCGGACGGGGCGAGTTTTGAGCATTTTTACGTATGCCCGGTTTGCTCGCCGACTCGTGCCGAGTTTCTCACGGGGCGTTATCATCAACGCGGCGGGGTCTATTCGACTTCAGCGGGCGGAGAGAGGCTCGATCTCGATGAAGTGACGATTGGGGATGTCTTCAAGAAGGCGGGATACAAAACGGCTGCTTTTGGGAAGTGGCACAACGGAATGCAATACCCCTATCACCCGAACGGTCGAGGATTCGATGAATTCTACGGGTTTTGCTCGGGGCACTGGGGGGATTACTTCAGCCCGATGCTGGAGCACAATGGCAACATCGTCGAAGGCGAAGGGTTTGTGGTCGATGATTTCACGAGCAGGGCGATGAATTTTATCGAGGCGAATCAGGATAAACCGTTCTTCGTTTATCTGCCCTACAACACGCCGCATTCCCCGATGCAGGTGCCGGACGAGTTTTGGGATCGATTCAAGGACAAAGATCTCGTGATGCACCATCGAGAGCCGGAAAAGGAGAAAGATCTCCACCTGCGCTGCGCCCTCGCGATGTGTGAGAACATTGATTGGAACGTGGGTCGTATCCTCGGGAAGCTCGATGAACTTAAGCTGCGTGACGATACCATCGTGATCTATTTTTGTGACAATGGTCCGAATGGGACCCGTTGGAACGGGGGAATGAAGGGCAAAAAAGGGTCCACCGACGAAGGGGGCGTTCGCAGTCCTATGGTGATTCGATGGCCAAATGGTATTGAGCCGCAGACAAAAGTGGAAGTGCTGGGGGCAGCTACGGATCTGCTTCCCACCCTGGCGGCGATGGCCGGCATTTCGCTGGGTGATCATCCCAAACCGCTCGACGGAGTGAACCTTTTTCCGGCTCTGCAGAAGCGCGCGGATCCCGAAAAGGAACGTGTCCTGCCTGATTCGCTGATGCAACGGACTGTCTTTTCGGCCTGGAAAACGAAGGCTTCAGTCCGCACGCCTGAGTTTAGGCTCGATGGAGGAGGGCAGCTCTTTCACATGCGGACTGATCCCGGGCAATATGAGAACGTTGCGAATAAGTTTCCAGAGGAACAGGCGCGGCTGGCAGAGCAGCTGGAGTCGTGGAGAGAGGCGATGGTCGAAGAGCTCGGCACCGACACCCGCCCGTTCGTGATTGCTCATCCGGGCCACGAGTTTACCCAGGTTCCTGCGAGGGACGGGATTGCCCACGGTGGGATCAAGCGCTCTAACAAATTTCCCAATGATTCGTTTTTCGGAAACTGGACTTCGCTGGATGATAAAATCATCTGGAATGTTGAAGTCGCCGAGAGCGGAGTCTTCGAAGTCAGTCTCTACTACAGCTGTGCAGAGAAGGATGCCGGTTCTGAGATTGAGCTGAGTTTCGGCGAGGATAAACTTGTCGGCACAATTGCAAAGGCGAACCCGTCCCCGCTGGTGGGGGCGGATGAGGATCGTTCCCGTCGTATCGAGAGTTATACGCAGAACTGGAAGCCAATGTCGCTCGGGCGGATCAAGCTTGAAAAAGGAACGGGCGAGCTGACTTTAAAGGCTCTCAAAATCGCCGGCGAAGAGGTCATGGATTTTCGCCTCCTTCTTCTCAAGCGGGTCGAGTAGGAGGTTGAGTTGGGGAAACGCCGAAGGTGACGCGAATTTGTCAGCTGAAGGAGATTTCCTTAAGGGCAGAGTTCCGGGCGGATGAGATTGCGCTGTGGATTGAGTTTCAATCCGCTACGAGGAGGTTGAAGGAATCCCTTCCGTTCCTACGGTTGGAGGCCGAACTTCTGGAACATGATGGTGTCATGGCCATACATATCCTGATCAAAGCGGACCCGGCCATCGCTCATGATAGTCGATGTCCAGTAAACGAGGTAAACCGGCATCGAGCGGCTGAAGTCCTCCTTGCGGTTTGGAACGTTTACATCCTGCATCGAGGCACGCACGGCGTTGATATCCCATCCTCCGTTGCGCTGGAGAAGGAGGTTCGCAAGTTCGTCCGGTCTCGCGACCCTGACGCAGCCATGGCTGAAGTCCCGGTCGGCACGCTCAAAGAGGCTGTGATCGGGGGTGTCATGCAGATAGACTGAGTTATCGTTCGGGAAAATGAACTTCACGAGTCCCAGTGAGTTGTCGGGCCCCGCGGACTGGCGGATGAGAAGACTGCCCGAGGCTGCCTTCTGCAGGTTGGCCGATGTGTTGGGCAGGACCTGGCTCTCTGATACTCCGTAGGAAGTAACGAGTTGATAGTTGTGGCTCGCCATGTAGCCGGCTGGATCGGAGAGGGCTTTCGGCACGATTTCTGTTTTCGCGATGGAGAGCGGCACGTTCCAGTAGGGGCGGAAAATGAGGTATTTGATATCGCCGTGGAAAACCGGAGTCTGGTGTTTCCCTTTAACCCCAACGATGACGGGCATCACGGTGATCTGGCGGCGCTTGTCGAACATGCGAAGGGCGCTTTCACCGATGTTCACCTCGATGTGTTCGGTCTGCTCGTAGGCACGTGGCATCCAGCGGAGACGATCGATGTTGATAATGAGGGTGTTCACCCGTGATCTCGACGAAGTGTTGAGTTCGGCGAGAGTCATCTGGCCGAGGGCTCCGTCGGGCTCAATGCCGTGACGGAACTGGAATGATTTGATCGCTTCGGCGGTTCGCTCATCGATCGTGCGATCTTTGTCACGCTTGCTGCCGATGCTCCCTCCGGGGAGGTCCCCCTCGGCCTGAAGACGTGATTTCAACAACTTCACCTCAGGGTAGGGGGAACCGGCTCCGGCGGGTTGTGCTGTTGCCGGAAGATTTCTCCAGCCACCAAGTGAGTCGATTTTTCGGTAGCGCTCGAGTGTTTTAATCATCTCTCCGTATCGCTGATCCTGTGGTGGAACTTTTTGCAGGAGAAAGCTCGCAAACTGCTGTGGGGCAACTCCCAGTGCGCTGTCGAGGAACTGGTAGGCGGTGACTTTGCGGGGAATGTCAGACCATTTCGGGTGAACTGAAGTGGGATCAACGAAGCCATAGGCGAGCGACTGGATCGCGTAGAGCGCCAATTGTGTTGTGCCGACTTCAACGGCCGCACGCGCGGTCGGATCGGGGCTCGGGTTGCGCCACTGCTGATCCCATTCTGAGAGGCGAAAGAGTTCCGGAGAAAGGCCGTGCGCATCAAGTTCCTGAATAAAGGTGGCGAGGCCCCCAAGGCGCTGGCCGTCCCAGGCCGGAGCGTAATTCCTCGCCTGATACCAGGCAGCGATGCCACCGCCTGCCTCATTGGCTTTTGCGCGAATCTGCTGTTCGATGCCCTGGGAAAATCCCTGCTGAATCGAGAAACTCACCAAGAGAATGAGAATAACACTCAGTAGTTTGAAATCTAAACGCATAAGAATAAGTTAATGTTTGTTAAGTATCCGCATTTTTGCCGATTCTTCAAATATTCAATGGGAAAGGAGTCACTGAAGTGGGGATTTTAGGCATTATTTCCCCTTCATCCCGAAGTGTGACAATGCTTTGACTCTCTTTGGTCACAAATATTCACTCTTTTTCGGTATTAATCCCGGTGGGGCGCTTCCTGTTTCGGGGACATGATGGGGGTAGTTACGACGAAAGTTTGGAATTCTTGCGTTCATTTCGCATTTCCTTTCATTTTTCGGCGGGATCCTCTGAGCCAACGCCGCGGTTCGACGGGTGAGCTCAGAGTAAACGGTCGGTGAAGGAGCGCGTCTTTTTGAGGGGAAGCGGGAGAGCGCTGTGCCTTTTCGCAGCAGGCAAAGCTTCCCATAGAATTACGGTTCGAAGACCTTATTTTGACAAATCTTTCGAGCGGGTAAACCTTAGCTGAGCAAACTTATGAGGGCAGATACCCGAATACTCACATCGGAGCTGGATAAAGCGCCGGAAGACTGGTCTATCCGGATTCGCTTGATTGAGTCGGCGGCACGGGACGGGCGTTTGGCCGAGGCAAAACGGCTTGTCCGCGAATCACCGGGAAGAGACCCGCTTCCGGGCGAGCTGCAGTCGCGGATTTACGAGCTGCTGACGACTGCAGCTCATAACAATCCGGCGGGGGATCTGCCGAGTGCGGACGACTGAGCGAAGCCGGGGGCGTGAGAATGCTTTGGTGCGCTGTGCACTGGTGCGGGCAGGCTTCGAGGAGGAATGCTCACGCAGTTTCTCTACGGCTGGCTACAGTGCGTGCGGAAGTAGAGGAATCCGTGAGGATCTCCCGCTAAAGTAGACTCGGGGCCGGTCTTGGCGGGAACGGCTCGAAATCAGACGGAACGCCCGGGAAATTCTCTTCGCGGAATTTGTCCCAGGTCCGCCTTGTTTCTTCTGACATGGTTTCGGCCATGGCCTCCATGCAGTCGATACAAATCATGGCACTGTCGACCATATCGTCACCGTGACAGACACCGACGAGTCCAAACTCTTCGTTTCGTGCCTCGTCAATGGTGCGGGGACAGAGGGCGCATTCGTCAAAACCGGAAACGCCTTCGCGATAGTGTTTTTCCTGAAACTCGGCGAGCTGTCGTTTCGACTCTTCCGACGCTTCGTCAAGCATCGCGGTGAGGCAGGGCATGCAGAGCGCGTATTCAACGAGGACTTCGCCTTTTTTAAAGTTTTTCGAAATGCGATAGCCATCCTCGAAGTCCGAGAGGGATTCTCCACAGCGGGTGCAGGACACAAAAGCGCGATCCTCGTAGAAGGAATGGAGCACTTCAGGAATCGGCTCGCGCCGTGGTTCCTGACTGTCGGGGGCTGGCTCTGGAGTGGGATCGCTCATCCTTAATGCTCGTTTTAGTATCCAGACTCAGGACGGGTTCGTCCAGCCTTCATTCCAAATAATGTGCGTTCCGCTCTTGCCGGGAACAATGATATCCGGCCAGCCGTTCTCATCGAGATCGTGAACGCGGATCTGCAGTCCAACTCCGGGACCCATGCCGGATTCCGCGTTGGAAATATAGTTCTTCTTCCAGGAGTTGTTTTCTTTATTCCAGTCGTAGTAGTGAACCGTGATCGGATCCGATGCGCCGGAATCTTTACCGGAGTGGGCGTAGTAGCGTTTCCCGGTGATCAGCTCAGGAGCTCCGTCACCGTCGATGTCCTCCCAGGCCATGGTGTGGCCCTGTGAGAATTTCTGGTCGATAAGATGCTGACGCCAGACGGTAGTGCCGTCGGCGCGCGGCTCGAGCTGTTCCTGCCAGTAAAGGCCATAGCTGTGACCGTCAGCCCAGATGATATCGTTCCTTCCGTCTTCATTGAGGTCGACGATGAGGACGGGACAGCTTGCGTGAGGGAGGTCAAAATCCTTGCGCCATTTCCACGGGCCGGAAAAGGCACCTGCCTCAGGGCATTCATACCATCCCTGATTGAAAATGATGTCGTCTTTTCCATCGCCGTTGAGGTCCCCGAAGCCCATGCCGTGGCCGTTGCCGCTTTCATTCATGACGTGCTTTTCGGTGGTGATTTTCCCATCTTCGCCGCGCTTGAATCGGAAGGCCTGCATTGGATTTGCCGGGTTCCAGTGGTTCTCGATCCACTCGGGGGATCCGTCACCGTCGAGGTCGTGGAGAAAGGTGGCTTCGTTGTGACCGGTTCCGGTGTCGACGAGCTGGTGCGTTTTCCAGAGCTCACCTTCTTTGTAATTTCCCGCTCCGGGATTTTCGAACCAGTTGACGATCGGCAGGGTGAATGCGCCCGCGACAATGTCGAGGTCACCGTCGCCGTCCATATCGTAAAGGTGCTCCGAATTGTTCTGCATGTAGTCAGCGCCAAAGGGGAGAATCTTGCGAACGGGGAGTGGCTTGAAGTCCGGTGCGGGATACCAGAATTCCCCGGCGGTGACGTCCAGTTTGCCGTCTCCGTTGATATCGCCGACCGCGACTCCTTCGTTATTGTCCTTGTGGAGCTGCTGGACACGCCATTTCAGCTGTGGGGGAGCGGCTTTCTTTTTGCTCTTTTGCTGGGCGGTGAGAGTTGCCGCTCCGATGAACAGGAGTGCGATGGAGAGTAGGTGGGGGACTTTCATAAAGTGCTTTCGGTTAAAATGAGTTTTGAAAAGATGTTAGAACTCTTTGATGTCAACAAACTGAACCGTTCCGGCATCGTCGAGCGCTTCGACTTTGACGGTATCGAGTCCGTATCCGTTGAGGCCGGAAATCGTGATTTTCTGCCTTCCCGGTTTTTTGACTTCGAGAGTGATCTCCGCCTCGGAGGCATCTCCGGGGAGTGCGATCTCTTTCTCGCCGTGGAGTAGAACGAGGTCTTTCAGTTTTCCGGAGATCTTCAGTCGGATCGGTCCGACCTTGCTGACATCAAGGAAGGTGCGGGCGACGCCGTAGCGATTGGCCCCGCGTCCCACCACTTTAGGCATTTCAGGAATGGGGACACCGCCGGTGACTTTCGCGTAGAAAGGCATCCACTGATAGGTTTTGATATCCTCCGTAAAAATGAGGTGACCGTAGTGGCCGATCGCGTCGCGGGTGCGGTCGTGGGGCATGAGGGCCTGCCATTGTCTCACAAAACGATTTGGCGGCGTTTTGAAGTCACCGTCTTTTCCGAGTTGGGCGAGAAAGGCGACTAGATCGACGAATTCATCTTCGCGCAGTTGAGCGGTGAGGCCGGGTGGCATCAGCGAAACGGGGCTGATGTTGTTGCTCGCGATGTCCGCTTTGGGAATGCGGTTTTCTTTTCCGGTGGCGTCGCGAACGACGAGCTCATTGGCGTCTTCACGGGCGATCGCCCCGGCGAAGGAGTCTCCGTTTTTCAGCGTTACCAGCGTGGTGTGATAGCCTTCTTTGATCTTCACGCTTGGCTGGAGGAGCGAGTCGATGAGGTAGTCAACAGGTGCGCTCGAGCCGATACTAACCATGTCGGGACCGATCACCCCGCCGGCTCCGCCGATGGCGTGACAGACGACGCATTGCAATGCCGCGCGCCGATAGATCGTCTCACCGCGATGGGGATCACCCGATTTCGCAACTTCCTCCATCATCGCTTCCATCTCGGGAGCGGAGAGCGCCATTTTCATCGGTTTGAGATCAGCCGCTGTTTGGAGTGCTTTGACAAGACCTTCCGGTTTGGTCGCTGCACTGCTGGCCTTCTGGACCCCTACGAGAGCGATGGGCTGGGGGAGTTTGGTGTTGGCGAGTGCTTTTGCGAGTGCTCCGGGGCCCTGTTTCGTTGCGAGGAACGCGGCGAAGATGCCGTGGGGATCTTTGCCGTTCGGTGCGTTTTGCAGCACCTCAACCGCGAGCTTGGCGCCTTCGGCGGGGTGCATGCGGGTGCGGCCTCTCACTGCGAGAGATTTAATTAAGAAAGAACTCGCATCGGATTTGGCTTCACTTTCGAAGAGTTTTGCGGTTTCCGGTCCGCCGAGAGAGATGAGTCCGTCGAGCGCGGCTTCGGCTCGTTTCTGATTTTTTGCGGCGGCGAGAAAGGCGTTTTTCAATCCTTCACGAGCGGATTCCAGTTTCCAGAGGCCCGCGAGGGTTGCCGCTTCGGCGAAAATAACGTCGTTCTTCGAGGCAAGGAATTGTGTGAGCCGATTTTGGTCGCCGGTGGGTTGGATTTTTCGAATCCGGCCGGCTGAGGCCAAAGCCGCCAAAACGGCGTGTTGATGAGTGTGGGATGCTCCTTCCTTAAGAGCGTGGGCAAAAAGGGAGTTGAGATTTTCGGGTGTGCCGGTTTTTGAAATCCAGTCGGCGATGTCTCTCACCTCCTGATCGGAGGAAAGCTCTCCGCTCTCCAGCGCGCTGAGAATCTGATCAACAGCGACCGGCTTGTTGATCGCGCGAACTGCGAAGAGGAGTTGGCGGGTTGAGGCGAAAGGATTTTTTTCCTGTGCGCCCGTTACCCAGGTGTCGGAGTGTTCGCGGCAGATTGACCAGAGCGCGAAATCGAGGAACTCGTCGACCTCTACGCCATCGATCGCGTTCATCGCTGTGGTAACGGTCGACTTGGCATCGAGTTGAGCGAGGACGCTCACAGCCCAGAGGCGAACCTGTGGATGCGGGTCGGCAATCGCTTTGCTCGCAATCGCGAGGGCTTCGTCGTTGTCGGCGGCACGGTAGTAGATGGCGCGCAGAGCGGCGGCGCGGGCTTTGTGATTTTTGGAATCGAGCAGGGCTGTAGCGGCTTTTTCGTCAAATCGATTGAGGGTTTGTGAGGCCCAGATTTTACGGAGCGCGACGAGATCGGGATCGACATCGTCGGGAGCGGTGAGGTCTGCAACTGCAGGGAGAACCGCTTTGGGGTCGCGGTTTCTCATTTCGGTGAGAGCGAGCTGGCGGGTCAGCGCCTCGGGAGCGTTGAGTTTTGCGGCGAGTGCTTTTTCATCGAGCTTACTCAGGTCTTCGATCGGAAGGGTCTCCTCTCCATCGAAGGTGATACGCCAGATGCGGCCGTGGCTTTTGTCACGACGGGAGTCACGGAAATCGACCTCGCCGTGCTGAATGATAGGATTATACCAGTCCGCGACGTAGATGGCACCGTCAGGGCCCATTTTGATGTCGATGGGACGGAAGGCGCGGTGCTTCGATGAGATCAGGTCGGAAACCTGAGTGGAAGTGTAGGCACTGCCGTTGTCGGTCAGCTTGAAAAGATTGATCCGGCTTCCGCGAAAATCGGGAGCGGCGATGACGCCTTTGAGGCTGTCGGGAACGTGGCGCCCGGTGAGAAATTCCGCTCCGCAGTGTTTCGGCTGCCCTGGATTGAGTCCGGTGAGAATCCGTGAGGCACCGGGCGAGGTGGCAAAGACAGAGCGGGGGAAGACGAAGTTAATGCCCTGGCTTCCCGCTCCGTCGGTGAGAAAACTCTGTCCCCATTCGTCAAAGGCGTGGCCCCAGGGGTTGATGAGTCCTTTCATGAAGACATCCGACCGCTGTGTCTCGGGACGATAGTGCCACATGCCGCCACCGAGGAGGCGGCGAATCCCGTAAGGCGTTTCGAGGTGGGTGTGAATGTAGATCGACTGGTTCATCCAGATCATCCCTTCGGGGCCCCATTTGAAAGTGTGAAGCAGATGGTGCGTGTCCTCGGTTCCAAAGCCTGACAAAACGACCTGACGCTCATCGGCGATATCGTCACCGTCGGTATCCTTGAGGAAAAGCACTTCGATCGAATTGGCGATGTAAGCTCCGCCGTCTCCGGGTAGAACCGCAGTGGGAATGTGGAGATTGGTGGCAAAGTCGGTGTGCTTGTCGGCGACGCCGTCTCCGTTGGTGTCTTCGAGAATGACGACTTTGTCCTGCTCTTCCTGACCGGGTTTGATGTGCGGGTAGAGGGGGCTGCTGACGACCCAGAGACGCCCGCGCGAATCCCAGTTCATGTGAGTCGGGTTTGCCACCGCCGGCTCGTTCGCAAAGAGATTTACGTTGGCTCCCTCGATCAGTTTAAAAGATTCGAGCTGAGCGGATACGGCCGTGTCGGGAATATCCTTGAGGCCGTTTTGTGCGTGTGCCGGCAGTGTCGCGAAACTTGCGACGATGAGGGCTGAGGCAATGGATTGAAAAAGTTTCATATCGAAAAATGGTTGGCGTGGTGGAGCGGTGCCTAGTTCTTAGGCTGGCCGGCGAAGAGAGCCTGGCGGGCGGCTTCGATTTTTTTGTCCTGTTCCGCGATGAGCGGGTCGAACATGGGGATTTCTTTGGCGTTCTGGCCCTGCTCGTGTTTACGGAAGAGGAAGAGATAGGTTTCGTTGGCAGGTCTCCAGCGATGGAAAAAGAGCCGGTTCTTTTCAATGATCGCCGCCATGAGTGGTGAATCAGCGCTATTTTGAGCGGCGGAAGTTTCGCCGTAGCCGAGTTCTTTGACGAGCTCACGCCCGAGGAGTTGGTAACCTGACTCGCTGTAGTGAACCCCGTTGTTGGTCAGGGCGGGGCTGGCGACTTCACCATTGAAGTCGTCA
>JARGPH010000003.1:104589-145345 GCA_029213065.1 Verrucomicrobiales bacterium
GTCACCTCCGAGGGCGGCAAACCAGTCGACGAAGCGCAGCTGGTTGTCTGAGGCGAGTTGTTTGATTTGGTCACGAAAGACAGCGAGTCGGGCGTTGTTCTCTGTCTGGTCGGGGAGGGGATCTCCGAGGTTTTCGAGGGGCGGCGGGGAAATGAGGACGATTTCCCGAAGCGAGCCGCCTGCCGCGGAGCGGAGCCGATCGATCTTTTCCTGATAGCCTTTGATGAAAATCTCGAGGCTGCTCTGAAGCCCGTTCGCGGAGGGCTCACTGTAAATCGGCTCGTCGGTCCAGCCCTGGTCGACAGACATGGCCGCTCCGGTGCCGTAGCAAAGGAAAATGACCTGTGGTTTGAACTCTGAAATCACTGAGGAAAGACGTTCGCGACCTTCCTGCGGAGGCCCGAAATAGGAGCGGGAATCGCCAAAGACAGAGTCGCCGCTCCAGCCGAGATTCCGGATCGTGAGATTCTTAACTTCGGGGCCTGCTGCGAGTTGCAGTGATTCCTCAATATGGCCGTGAAGGCGGGCACGCTCGATGACAGTGTTGCCGATGAGCGCGATGCGGTCACCGGACTTCAGGAGCGACTCCTCGCCATTCGCTGATGATGCGAGTGAAAACGCGAGGCAGCAGAGGAGGATTCGAACGGAGGTAGGCTTCATAGAAAGATCGTTTAAAGGTCGGACGGGATCGTATTTGCGGCCAGTCCTCATACACGCTAGGCATGTGCCATAAGAAGCATTGGTTGTATCGCATTGTCGGGAGGCTGCCTAGAGATTTGAACAGAAAAAGTAACGATGCAGCGGCCTGATCGAGGCTTCCTCGAGGTTGCGTGGCGTGGTGATGCAGTTCCTCCCTGTTTCCTGACACTGCCAGTCGCTCATTTTGCGATAAATCCTGACGAATGATTCGTTTCGAGCGTATCAGGTCCGGATATCGAGGTTGCAGGCACCCCGATGACAGCGTAATTCAGGCATGTCGGCGTATTGCCGGGAAAAGGAACCACTTATGAGATTATTAGAGCTGAAATGGGGCTGTCTGATCGGTCTGGCCGGATTGATTTGGTTGTATGCCTCGTATTTTCTGGGGCTTCACACAAACGGGATTGGAAAAATCCAGTTGATGGCCGGCTTGAGTTTTATAATTTCTCTGGTCGCCTACGGGTTCGCTTTACTGGCTGTGGTCAAAGTCGAGCCGGAAACCTCTTTCGCGGAAGGATTGAAGTCGGGCGGAATCATGGCCGTGATCGCTGCAGTGATCGCGGTTGTCGCGCAGTTCGGTTATTTTCACTGGATTAACCCTGACTGGACTGATTACATGATGGAGCAGACACGGCTGCATTTTGAAGCTGCGGGGATGTCCAACGAGCTGGTTGAAGAGCAGGTGAAATGGGCTTCGATGAACTTCAGTTTGAAAAGCTATGCGATGCAGGCCGGACTGGGGGCGCTCGTGTCGGGCTTCGTGTTTTCCGCGATTCTCATGGGAATGATCCGTTATTTTAAAACTCGATGAAAAAATTCACCCGCACTCAGGTTCTCATTGTGGCGACCTTGTCGCTTATACTGCCGTTTCTCGGCTGGATTGGTCTCGTTAAATTAGGGCATCTCGGCACGCCGGGGCAACCCATCGCTCCGCCCTTCAACTTGTCTGACCGAATTTCGACGATTGAAGTCAATACCAGCGAGGAAGGAGAGCGAACCGCGCGTTTTCACGGGTGGAAGCCGGGTGCTCCGGAATTGACTGGTGACGCCTTTCTCGAAGAAATAGAACGACGCAGAGAGGCGCTCCCCTGGATCTACAGTTTTCTGGACGTCACCTCGGTTACCGGTGTGCTCTGGGTCGCTTTCGGCTTTGCCGGCCAGGCTGTTTTTATGGGACGGATGGTCGCTCAGTGGCGAGCCAGCGAAAAAGCAAAATCTTCGGTCGTCCCTCCCGTTTTCTGGTGGTTGAGTCTCCTCGGATCCTCCATGCTGATGGTCTATTTCCTCTGGCGGAAAGAGATCGTCGGATTCCTCGGGCAGAGCACCGGTTGGTTCATCTACATCCGCAACCTGTGGTTCATCTACGGGAAGGCGAACCGTTAATGGATCACAATCCTTCGCGGGTCCCGGTGAGAACTTCTTTCCGGGCTTCCTCGTCGAGGTCTCCGACCCGGGTGTAGGTGCCTCCGAAATAGGCTCTTACCCCGTGGTAATACATCGTGTTGACTCCGCGGACCGTCAGTCGCGGTCCTGTATTGGCCTCTTCGAAAATCAGCCAGGTCTCGGGATCATCCTCTCCTTTTTCGTCGGTTCCCGCGTCGGTGAAAAATGCCATGGATTCGTTGGTTTTAGCCTGTCCGGTGAGCATGCCGAGATGGTAGGTGGGACCCCTTACCACTTCGATAAAGAAGCGGAAAGTCCCCGTGTCTTTATCCTCTAAAATTCGCAGCCATCCGCCGTAGCCATCGGTCCATTCTCCGTCCCAGATGCTGTCGCGTTCAGAGCCTTTGACCCAGCCTTCAACGATTCGGGTGCGTGTTTGTGTGAGGAACTTCATGGTGCGCCAGTAGGCGGTTGATGATTCTTCACGTTCTTCGAACTCCGGCCCGTCATCGTAGATCGCTGACGAGAGTGAACTTGCGTCGCGGAACTCAATCCATTCCCGCTGGTCTTCCTGCAGCTCGGTAAACTCCCATTCGTCGAGGGCTTCCCTCGCGGATTGGTAGGCTTTGTTCAGCGCTGCGTCGGCGGTTTTAAAACCGGCCTTCTCCTGTGCGAGTGTGAGAGGTTTCTCCTCCTGCGCCTGCACTGTTGGTAGCGGACAAACGAGGTAGGTCAGGGCGAAGAAGAGCGGTAACGATCTCATGCCGGTTAATGTGCTTGAGAATAGGAAATCTGGCAAGCCGTTGCAGCGCTATTGCGCTGCCTGAGATGAAATCGCTTCATTCGGAAAAGAGTGAACCCTCGATTGGCTTCAGTCCCAGTTTGGTTTCAGGCTCCCATTTCAGTCCCCATTTCAGCATCTCAGTGAGGACAGGTTTGAGCGCTTTCCCTTTGGCGGTGAGATGATACCCGTAGCGTTTCCCGCCCTCAGTGAGAGGTCTTTTCTCCACCACATTCGATTCGACAAGCCGCTCGAGACGGTCTGTAAGAATGTTAGTAGGAACGTTTTCCGGAGATTCGCAGAACTCTTTGAACCTCGTTCTCCCCAGCATGAGATCCCGGACGACAAGCAAGGTCCAGCGATCCCCGAAGAGATCCAGCCCGCATGACAGGGGGCAGGGGGAGCGCCGCTCAGGCCCCGGGTTTTGTTTCAGGGGAGATTTTTCCTTATGAGACATCTCTGAAAAGGTATCGCCATATTTTAATACTTGCAAAAGACAAGTAAAACACTTTTAATTTGCAAGTAATGAAAGAAGACACATTTGGAGAAACGTCGCAGCCTCAGTTGGATCGACCCGGTGCCGGGCTTCCGGCGATTGAGCTTTTTATCGCAAAACGGATCGTTGCGGCAAAGTATCGAAAGATGAGCCGGGACGAGGTCATTGCAGATTTTGAGAGAGAGCGGGTCCTCATCAGCGGGATCGCCTCGCGTGTGGCACCGGAAATTGGATCAAAACGGGTTCTCGTGAAGCGGCAGCGGGGAATGGAGGACAGTAGCCGGTTCTGGTCAATCTACATGGTGTTGGATCACCTCCGGATTGTGAACGAAGCGGTTTCGAGCTTTATCGGGTTGTTAGGGGAAGGGAAATGCCCTCATGATCAGGCGGATACGGCGAAAGTTAAACCTGCCGCGGGGGTGGGGCCTGAAGTGATTGATGTTTTCAATGCCACCTGTCGCGACTTGGCCGGGGTGGTGGCATCGATTGATCGTCTCGATACCCGGGTGAAGCATCCTCACCCCTGGTTCGGCCCCTTTGATGCCGGGCAGTGGCATCACATGGCGGCGTTCCATATGACGCTTCATCGTAAGCAGATCGAGGCGATTCTGCGAGAGTTGAGCTGATTTCCCGGCGGCTTCGTTTAGTTGGATTGTTCGAGTGATAGAGTAAAGTTAACTATTTAATTATATGTAAACAATTCTACGTTAGTAGTTTAACGGGTATGCGCAGGTGGAGAGCGGTGCGTTCGAATCGTATAGCATTAAAAAGATGACGATATTGTCATTTGAATTTGCCGGAGTGGCCTGCAAATTGCTTTGGGATCGGGACTTGATTCAGGTTGCCCGCGACAGTGGCGATCCCTGCCGGAGTGGCGTTCTTCGCTTGCTCAATACAACTGATGAACAGAGAAGGAATAAGAGACAAGGGGGCGGGAGGCGTTGTAAAGAGTCTTTCAATTCTCGTATTTGTCTTTGGTGTTGCTTCCGGGAAAGTTCAAGCTGCGGTTCCCGCCAATAATCTCAATTACCCTGTTTTGATTGAGGTGGCTTCGGGAATGACTGGTTCCGGTTTTTTTCTCGAGGCCGGGAGAAGTATTTATTTAGTCACCGCGCGCCATGTCCTCGACCCCGGGAAGGAAACCGGGGAGATCACCGTCTATGCTCAGACAATCAATCGTGGATACCCGGATCGGCTGAAGCTGACGCTCGACACCGGGGTTTTGCATGAGAACGGGCATATCCTCGTTCATCGCGGGCGTGACGTTGTTGCCATCAAAATCGGAAAGATGGAGGGAGACGGGGATTTTGCGCCATTTGTTTATCACGAGGGCGTCGAGCTGGCACAAAAAGGAACCCTCACTGCCGTTGCTGAGGTAAACACTGTTTCGTTTCAGGATATCGGTGTTACCAACCGGGTTTATGTGATGGGATATCCCGTCTCGGTCGGGGTGGCCAGTGCGAAACAACTGGATTACCGGACCCCGCTGGTGAGGACGGGGATTGTCGCGGGAAAGAATCTACAGGATGGCGCCGTCATTCTCGATTGTCAGGTGGATGGCGGGAATAGCGGTGGCCCCGTCATTCAAATGTCAGAGGATTCCAACGGAAAGCGGCACTATCACGTGATCGGAATGGTCAGTGAGTTTGTTCCTTCGGCTGAAGAGTGGGTCAGTCAGTCAAGAGGTCAGGTAGCCGTGAATATTTCCAATTCGGGGTATTCAGTGGTGGAGCCAATGGATTCGATCTGGCAGTTGATTCAGTTTCCCGAATTGTCCCTTTCGCAGGATGCCGGAAAGCGTTGAATTCCGCAGGCTTGATTAAGCTGTCAAAGCGACCCCGTCGAGAACGGCCCGGACTTCGGCGAGGAGGTGTTCGGGCAGGTAGGGTTTTCCGATGAACGAGACGTCTTCAGGAAATACCGCGTTACCCCGGAAGATTTCGGCGGTGTATCCGCTGGAGTAGATCACCTTCAGTGATGGTTTTTCCGCCTGGAGTCGAACTGAGAGCTCGTGTCCCGACATGCCTTCCGGCATCACGATATCGGTGAGGAGGAGGTCAACATTGGCTCCGAACTGTTCCCATACCCCGAGCGCCTGTTGGCCGCTGTGGGCCTCAATGACATGATAGCCGTGCTTGGTGAGAATCTTCTTTGCGACGAGACGCAGACCGTCTTCATCCTCGACGAGGAGAATCGTTTCTCCGCCGCGACTGGCGGGGCGTGTCTTGTCGGCAGGCTCCAGCACCTGAAGGGGGGAATCGGGAGCAACGTTGGTGATCGGGAGCCAGACGGTGAATATGGTTCCTTTACCCACCTTGCTGTCGACGTCGAGCCAACCGTTGTGTTGATCCATAATACCGAACACGGTGGCGAGCCCCAGCCCGGTTCCTTTACCGACCTCTTTCGTGGTGAAAAACGGTTCAAAAATGTGAGGAAGGTCTTCTGCAGGAATTCCTTTTCCCGTGTCTTTGATGTCGATGCGGACAAACTCGCCGGGTTCGAGTGAACGGGGGAGCGCTTCCGAGTTTCTCTGCAGTTCGACGACACTGGTTTTAATCGTTAAGAGGCCTCCGTCCGGCATGGCATCTCGACCGTTCACGGCGAGATTCAGGATAACCTGTTCCAGCATTCCTTTGTCGGCCCGAATGAAAGTAGGCTCCGGGCAAAGCTCGGTTCGGAGTTGGATGTCTTCCCCGATGAGGCGGGTCAACATGCTGATGACACTTTCCGTGCTTTCGTTGACCTGGAGGGTTTTAAACTGGATTGCCTGCTGGCGGCTGAAAGCGAGAAGCTGGCCGGTGAGACTGGCTGCGCGTTCGCTTGCGTTGGTGATCTCAGTGACGGCATGAAGGCATTGTGAGCTGTTGTTGCTCCCGTTTGAGCCTTTGACGTGCTCGTCCCATTCGTCTTTTACAATGCTCGCATTCCCTTGAATGACGGTGAGAAGATTGTTGAAGTCGTGAGCGACACCTCCGGCGAGTTGACCGATTGCCTCCATCTTCTGCGACTGGCGCAGTTTTTCCTCCAATCGATGATGCTCAGTGACATCGCGGACAAAGAAATTGAAGGCGACCTGGTGACCTTCCGGAAGGATTGAGAGCGAGATCTCAGCAGGGAAGCTCGACCCGTCGGAACGAAAGGCGTCCATCTCAAATCGAAGTTCGTTTGATTCCTCTTTATCGGCATCAAAGAAGTCGTCCAGTTGCGGAAACATCTTCTTCACGGGAGCGCCTATCGCTTCGTTCTCCGGGTATCCGAAGACATCGACTGACTGGCAGTTCCAATGCACGACTTCACCTTTCGAATTCACTCCGATGACGGCGTCGAGTGCGCTGTCGAGAAGAAGCTGATTGAGTTCGGCCGTTTGCTGCAGAACTTCCGCGGAGCGTTTTCGCTCGCTGATATCAAACTCGAAGACGGTCACGCCGGCGATTTGTTTGTCCTGTGAGATTGAGTGGAACGAGGCTTCGTGGACTTGTCGCCCCGTAGGATCGGGAACTGTAAACTCCGCGGTGAACCGGTCACCCTGGAGGGCTCTCTCAAAATAGAGCTCCCACTGACGCCGTTCATGTTCCTCGAAGAAATCAAAGACAGAATCCCCCTCGGCGATTGTCTTTCCGGTGCGGCGCCAGAGAGCCTGGCGGAACTGGGTGTTGGAGCTGATAAGAATACCCTCCCGATCCACAGACCAAATCAAACCACGGGTGTGTTCAACGAGTGAGGAAAGGCTGCTACGCGACGTTTCGAGATCAAAGGCGACTGCCTTCTGCTCGGTAATATCGATTCCCTCGGCGACGATAAACTCCAGCGAGTTGTCCGCCCGGGAAACCGGCCTGAGAGAAAAGTCCAGGGTTCGAACCTTCCCTTCGGAGGTTGTTAGATCTGTCTCAAGGCGGATCCCTTTACCTCCGTTTTGAATGCGTTCGATGCCTTTCGAAATTTCACTCGAGGCGACCGAGGATGTCTCCCAAAGAGGCGTGTCTGAGAAGTCGACACCGAGAACCTCTGAGCGGTTTACTCCGGTGAATTCAATCGCCCGCCGGTTCAATTCCACCAACCGGCCATCGTTTGAAAGGAGGGCGAGGACATTGTTCGAATTGTTGAGGATCGCATGAAGCTTCCGTTCGCCCCTGAGCATTGCCTCGGTTCGTTGGTCGACCTTTCGGCGAAGGAGGATGTTCCAGAAGAGAACCATGAGTCCCGAACCTGCGATACAGGCGAGTGTAAAGATCCATTGCTGAAGGCTGTAGGAATGAGCGTCGGGATCGTAGATGAAATCATCAAGCCAATCTTCATTCTTCGGCGCTTCTGCTATTCCGGCTCCTGCAAACGTGTCGGCTATCTGCGACCAGCGCCCCGGGTTCATGTGCCCGATTTCGACGAGGTCCGGCAAGATCAGGTTTTGCATTTCTGCTGCTTCGAATTCGAGATTTGCCCGCTCAATACCCCGTTCGCGGACCCCGGGAAGGGTGAGAATGTGGTCGATTATCTCATCGGGGTTTTGCATTGCGTACTTCCATCCGCGGGAAGTCGCTCGAATCATTGCCTCGACCTCTGATTTGCGATTTTTGATCATCGCTTCGGTTGTGAACAGAGTGTCACCGTAAAAATCGACGCCGTAGTCGGATATTCTAAGGACAGTGGGCTTAATTCCGCGGGCCTCGAGTTGGAACGGTTCCGCCGTCGTGTAGCCGGTCATTACGTCCACTTTCCCTGAGATGAGATCGTCAAGCTGCCATGAATGGGGAACGAAGTTGATCCGGTCTTTAGGCAATCCTTCCCGTTTCAGCAAGGCGTGCATTTGAGCCGCGCCCTGATCTCCTGACAGCATCATCGTTCTATCAATCAAGTCCGAAGGACGGGAGATGGGTGAATCCCCGGTGCTGATCAGCGCGTAGGGGGAGTGCTGAAAGACCGCAAGACAGGCCACAACGGGTTTGTCATTCATTCTTGCGAGCAACAAATCTCCAGCCGAAACCCCGAAATCAGCACGCCCCGCGAGAACACTGTTCAAGGGGGGCTTTTCAGGGGTACTTTCGAAAATCTCAACTTCAAGGCCTTCCTCAGCAAAGAAGCCTTGAATCTCCGCCGCATAGTAGCCGGCGAACTGAAACTGGTGCCTCCACTTCAACTGAAGGGATACCTGACTTTTGTCTGTACTGTCAGCGAAAGAGAATTGTCCGAAAAGAGATAAGAGCACAACACTTAGCGTGTTGTGCAGGAAGCCTCGCGGGGAGAGAGGGAAGCTGTAGTTTGGCACCGACATGGGGAAGAATAAATCATAGATTTATCATAAATCTAACTTTTATTGAAAATATGAAATATTTTGTAATATTGAGTAAGCGTTCGTGATCTCTCAGGAGAGGCGGTTCACTGGTGAGACGGGAAAAACGCTCTCCTGAAACCGAGTGAATCTTCATTGTGAATAATTCTAAATTTTATGGTAATTTTATCTTCATGATGAATATTGGGTGGTTTAGACGTGGTTTCTCAGGCTGAATTTTCATGACAAACAATCCAGAGATAAGAATCGTAGAAGAAAATTCTGCGGGGAATCCCGCCGGGGGAGGTCAGTGCTGTCCCGGTTCGAAGGAGGCGGCGCATTCTCATGTCGGTTCGAGAGACTGGGAGCTGGACGCTATTTTCGATTCGAAGCACGATGTGGCATTGGATAACTTTCTGAAGTTACTGGAGGGGGTCCTGGGTTCCGTCATTATTCGCATTGGCATTATTTCGGGGGATTACCTGCTCGCGCGCAGGGCGAATGTGACCGACTGCGGGGTGCCTGATAGAATGCTTATGGATCACTATCCCTGTGGTGCTGCGGTTAAAAGTCGAGTCGCCGTTATCTGCCGGAATGTGCAGGAGAATCACGATCTTATGCGACTTCCCAAAGTGGTTGAGAGCGGGGCCAAATACTACGGAAGCCAATTTATCACGGTGCAGGGAGGTCGGATCATCGGCATGGTGTGCACGTTTGCGAGAGAGGAAAGGTCGCTCACAGAGAGGCAGCGGGCCCAGTTTACGGGGCTTGCTGAATCGATCGGATACCTCATGCAGAATATTATCGAGGCGGCGAAGGCGAATCACACTGCTGCTGAGACGGCGGTGCCCTGTCCGACGATGGATTTCTCGACGATCTTTGATTTGAGCCCGGTCCCGACAGCGGTGATGGCGTATCCTGAGTTTGAGTATGTCGCCGCCAACGAACCGATGTCGAGGGAGTTGGGAGTCTTTTTCGATCAGCGACTGGTGTCCCATGACCATGATTGTAGGGAATGGGTAGCCGGGTTTCGTCGGAAAATGGAGTCGCAGGGTTCTGTGGCCGGCTTCGAACTTGAGGTGCCGGGAGCGGACGGGACGCGTCGCCATTTTGTGATGGACGGTCGTTTCCTGCATTGCGAGGGCCATCAGAATGTTCTCGTGACGGCGCGGGATATCACGCGGGAAAGAAGAAGAGAGGACAAGCTCAAGCTGCTGCTCGAGGGCGCTAAGGGGGGGGTGGGGGACAATTGGTTTCAGGAGGCTGCCAAAGCATTGTCTGAGATTGCGAAAGTCGACTATGTCGCGATTGCCGAGTGCTGCCTCGAGCGTCGCATGGAGTCCCACGCGGTATGGCGTCGGGGGCATTTTGAAGAGAATTTCACCCTCGATGATTCAGAACATCATCTCGAGGTCCTCTCCGAGGGAGGGGGTGTCACTGTTGCTGAGAGCGTTCTTTTAGAGCATTCTCCGTTTCGAGTTCCGGAGATTGAATATCTCCAGGGGGTTCCGGTCATCGGCCGCTCTGGAAAGCCGGTTGGATTGGTCGTCCTCGGAGGAGCGAAGCCGGTTGATTATACTGAAGATACCAAAACTGTCTGTGAGATTTTTGCGACACGGATTGCCGCAGAGATTGCCCGACTGCACTTTGACCGTTCGAGAGAGTCTGAGCTGCAGCGCATTTCGATGCTGCAGCGAATCTCTCAGGCCATTTCCAGATGCGCTGATCCGGACAAAGTTTTAAGTATTGCCGCTGAGGAGATCGGCAAGGTGTTCGGCGTGTCGAGGTGTGTCATTCACAGGAAGAAGCCGGGAGGCGGGTTTCCCATTGTCGCTGAATATGTGGAGGAGCGTTTCGAACCGATGATCAATGTGCGCGTGCCCCGATCCGGCAATCGGCATGCCGAGGAGGTGATGTCGAGTGACGACGTCGTCGCTGTCGACGACGCGCTTGAGGATGCCAATTTTGCGAGCACGATCGGTATTCTGAGAGAATATAAAATTCGATCAATGCTGTCAGCTCGTACCTCATTCGAAAACGATGCGAACGGAGCAATCAGTCTGCATCACTGTGGTGGTAGAGTTAGAGTCTGGACAGAAGATGAGAAAAGTCTTCTCGGAACACTCGTGGCCAATCTCGGAGTGGCCATTGCCCAGGCGGGGCTGAAGGAAAGGGATAAGCATCAGCGGAAGGTGATCGAAGAAGCGCTCAGAAAAGCGAAAGCGGCAAGCGAGGCTAAGAGTGAGTTTCTTGCGCGTATGAGTCACGAATTGCGCACCCCGATGAACTCCATTCTCGGGTTCTCGCAACTGCTCAGCGTTGATGAGGACTTGAACCCGGAACAACGTGAGACCTTGAAGATCGTGAATCGCAGCGGGGAACATCTCATGCTTCTGATCAACGATGTTCTCGAAATGTCGAAAATCGAATCAGGGAAACACGATATCAACCTATCCCGGTTTTCTCCGCGCAAGCTGGTTACAGGGCTTTCGGAACTCTTCGCCATCAGGGCGGATTCCAAGGGGCTCACCCTTCGGATCGATATGGGGGAGAGACTTCCGGAATGTGTGGAAGGCGACGAAAGCAAGCTGCGCCAGATTATCACCAATCTGGTGGGCAACGCGATCAAGTTTACCTCCGACGGGGAAGTGGCACTTAAATGTTGGTATTTTAAGAAGGACGAGTCGGATCATGAGAACGGCGTCCTCGCCTTCTCGGTGGAGGATTCAGGATGCGGAATGTCCGACGAGGATCAAAAGGCTCTCTTTACTCCCTTCGTTCAGGCCAAGGCGGGGATCCGATCGAGTGAAGGCACCGGTCTCGGGCTTGCCATCAGTAAATCCTTCGTTGAACTTCTGGGCGGTGAGCTTGAAGTGAACAGTGCCCCGGGAGTTGGCAGCAAATTTACTTTCTCGGTTTCCTGTCGTGAAGTCAGTGGGGGGGAGGTGAGCTCGCAGGTGGCGGTTCATGCGCTCCCGAAATCAGTTTCCTCCGCAATCGACAACGCTTCTGAGCCGGTTCCGATTCCGGTTAAAGAAACTCAATGTTCCGGAAAGCCGACCGTGATTATTGCGGACGATCAGCCTGAGAATCGTCTTCTTGTTGTGAAGCTGCTGAAGTCGGCGGGTTACAGGTTCGTCGAAGCGGTCGACGGGCAGGATGCGATCGATAAGTGCAAAGTTTGCAGCCCTGACGCTATCCTCATGGATGTTCGAATGCCGGGGACGGATGGTCTTGCCGCGACACGGACGATACGGAAAATGGCTGAGCTTGAGCAGCAGCCCTTCATTATTGCTCTCACTGGAAATGCATTCGAGGAGGACAGGGAGTTGGCAAAAAGCGCCGGTTGTGACGGTTTTCTCGCGAAGCCGTTTCGACTCGAAGAATTGCTGGAGATGCTCACGAAAGTGATCTCTCCGAAGGTGGCCGCTTCACCTGCTATCTGAGAAGGAGCACCGCTATTGGCGTGGCGATACGCGATTCAACCCTGTCAGGTCAATGATTCAACCCTGTTGAATCACCGAAAAGCAGCGTATTCGCGAGAGACGTTTTCCACCGGAAAGGAAGCTGTTAAAGGTGGCGATGTCAGTGAAGAGGATCGGCGTGTTCTTCAAGAATCGCGTCGCTGTGTTGAATGTGTTCTTCGGCTTTTTCAGCATTTTTTGTGGAGGCGATGTGAAAAAGAGCATCGCCTTCGTCGGCTGTTCCTTCACAGGAAAGACCGATGATGATTCCTTCCATGTCGCTGATTACGGGCGTCTCCTTACGGCCAAACGGATCGGCGAGAATGCCCAGTCTGTCGCCGGGAACAACTGCTTTTCCGAGCCCTTTCTGAGAAGTGAAGATTCCCCCCTGTGAGGCGCGAATCCACTTGGTTGAACTGGATACGACTGTTCTGGCCCTGGGAGGTTTTTTTGCTTTTGGCAGCTCGGTGAGCATACCGAGATGTCGCATCACGCCGTAAATTCCGTGGAGCGCGTAACGGATTGCAGAAGGATCGAGGCGAAACGCTTCGCCTGCTTCATAGAGAAGGGCGGGGACATTGTTGGCCGCGAGGTGACCGCGTATCGAGCCGTCGCGAACGCTGGATTCGATGATCGCAGGAGGATCAAATGCTTTTGCCATCTCCACCGCTTCACTGTCTCCCGGAGTGACTCTGATTTGAGGAAGGTTAGGACGGCCAACCGCTCCGGCGTGAAAGTCGATCGAGTGGGTGCAATGCGGAACAATCTCCTGAACAAACGTGGCGGCGAGCCGCCCTCCGAGAGAGCCCTCAGGCGATCCGGGAAAGAGACGGTTCAAGTCGCGGCGGTCGGGGAGGTAGCGCGTGCGACTCAGAAAGGCCGGCATGCAGACAACGGGGACGATGATGAGATCGCCCTTCATGTTTTGAAGCTTGCGCGACTTGAGCATCCGGCGGAGCACCTCCATTCCGATAATTTCGTCACCGTGGATTCCGGCAGTGAGCAGCAGGGTCGGTCCCGCCTCTTTGCCCCGTCGAACGTGGACGGTCATGGTGACCGGTTGGTAATCGATCAGTGATCCAATAGGGAGGTCGACGACGCCTTTTCTTCTGCGTTTAAAAGATGTGCCTCCGATGTTGAGAATATCAGACTCGCTCAATGTGGTTTAACTGGGGAAAATAAAGGGGTAGAAGGAAACCGGTTTTCATTCGGCTGCCAACTGAAAAGTGCACTCGAAAGAGGAATCTGTCTTAGCTCTTTTTGGGAGGAGTGCTCGAAAGGTAGGAGCCGATCGGATCGACGAGGAAGCGGTTCTCCATCGCCCTCCGGCCCAGAAGCATACGGAATTTCATGTTGTCTCGATTGGTGAGACTGAACTGAATCTTCCAGCTGTGTTCGCCCAGTGTTACCGGAATATTGATAAAAGGGCGGATTTCCTCGTGCCCGCCTGAGTCCCTTACCGATTTGTGTGTCGCCACGGGCCAATCACAATCAATCACCCGGGCGACGGAATTCTGGTCGGGGTGAACCTGAAATCTCACCCGCTCTTCGCCCGCTTCGCCTGTGTAGATCTCCAATCCAGCGGTGTGCAGGCAGGAGGTCCGGGCGCCGGTGTCCACCTTGGCTTTGATGTGCGGGATGTTCAGATCGGGAATGGAGAGCCATTCTCTCCAGCCGATGACGGGTAGTCTGTAATTTTCCTGAGTCACCCCTTGAGTTTACCCGTGCGACACTCCTTGCCAACTGCTTTCGGCATAAACTAGCCCCCTGCGAAGTTGTGGAATCGCCTCTGTCAGAGGCAACATCAGGGACGGCTGATACTCGTATCGAGGTTGAAATGGCAGTTTTGAACGTTTAGACTGAATCAGCGATGAAACTCGAAGAATCCAGTGTCGGACCATACACCAGCTCGAATTTGCTGAAGAAGGTCATCAATCTTGGATTGGAGATTCCCGGTGATCTTGAGAAGCTCGCCGTGGTTCGTGGTTTGCGATACTACGATACCGGAAATGAAGGTGATCAACTGCGGCAGATCGCAGCATTGCAAGTGCCTACCGACAGGTTGAGTAATGCGGAATTGGCCATTGCGATGCTGTCTCCCGATTTACCGAACGAGAATGCCGCGGCCGTTCAAATGCGCCAGCGAATCGCCGCAGCGGTCCTGAGCGCCAGTGATGTGGATGTCGCCGATCTCGCGGCCCTGGCAATCGAGGAGCGCTGTGTTCCCATCGTCGTTTGGATAGCAACCTGCGGAGCCGACGTGGAGCCTGAGAATGAATTCTGGTCAGAGCTGACTGAGAGGCTGCCTGAGCCTGAAGTTGTTTTGACAGCCCCGCATCCGACCCGGTTTGTTGCCATGTCAGGGATTGACAGAGGAGCAAAACGAACCACTCGACAGTGGATTCGACTTTTTAACCTCGACCCTGCTGGTAACTGCTGATGGACAATCCATCAGAGATCCTTGAAACTCTGGACAAGCATCTTGATCATGAGGTTCGCCTCGTGCTTTACGGTAGAGGCGGTTTGCACTTGGGATTTGAGAATTCGCCAACCGCCTGGGCTAACACACAGGATGTGGATGGAATTATTGAGGCGACCCTCTGGGAGGAATTATCCGAAGATAAACAGTTTTGGGAGTCGATTGAAGCGACCAACGAAGAGCTTTCCGACAAAGGTCTCTACATCACTCATCTTTTTGGAGAAGAGCAGGTTTTTCTCAGACGCGACTGGACCGAGCACCTGGTGCCGGTTTTACGCCCTCCTACGAAATATCTGAACCTGTTCCGACCAGCCACGATTGACCTTGTTCTCACCAAAATGATGCGTGGCGATGACCCTCAGGACATGGAGGATGCTGCATTCCTGATTCGCCACGACCGGATCTCTACTGAGCAATTGGAAGCGGCTTTTGCCTGTGCGAACCTCACAGATATCGTGGAACTTCACGGTGCCTTTGATCGTGCCAAACCGTTGGTCTTGGAAATGGCGTCGTCTAATACTCTGTAATAAAGATTACGGCGAGCCAGCGAGTTGGGCTTTTTTGCAGCGTTAATTCACCAGGGCCGGTTCTGATTTCCTGATTCTCTAGCCCGGAGGCCACTGCATCTGCCTTTCCGCGAGGAGATGAATATGAAGATGGGGAACTGCCTCGCCTCCGTTTTTGCCATTGTTAATGACGAGCCGGAAGCCTTCGTCAGTACTGTTGAAACCGAGTTCGCTGGCGACTTTTCCCGCAGTGAGGAGGAGATGTCCTAGCAACTCCTGATCCTCACTTTGTGCTTCCCCCACGCGTGGGATCGGCTTTTTCGGGATGACGAGAATGTGCGTCGGGGCCTGCGGGGAGATGTCACGAAAAGCGAGGGCAAGCTCATCTTCGTAGACGATATCCGCAGGTATTTCGCGGGCTATGATTTTCTCGAACAAGGTCATGGCTTCTTTGGCGGGAGGCAGTTCCCTAAAAGGTTAAAAGATGATCTCGAGGGTCACATCGGGATGCATCCAGGCGAGTCGCTCTTTCGTCTGATCGAGGAACTCGTTGATCTCATCGCGGAGATGGTCGCATTTGATCGACCACTTCTTGGCGCCTGAAAGTCGGCGGACACAGGAATAGAGACCGTGGCATTCGATGCGGGCGGCACCTCCAGTGGTCGCTGAGTTGAGCTGGTCGCGGAGGAGATGGAAAAAGATCAGTTCATATCCGGCTCCGGCGCGGCGCGACAGTTCGTTCAGAGAGATGCGAACCGGCGGGGGCGTCTTGTCGATTTTCTCAGCGACATGTTTGAGCCCGAGGGATGACAGGGTTTTCTCAATCCGGTCAAAGAGCTCGTCGGAGTCAATGACGGAGCCTTTGTAGTGATTGATGAGAAAGCTTTCAACTCCGCGGGAGATGTCTTCTGCCATCCAGGTGGGAACATCGGTTCCGTCGGCGGCATTGGTGAGCGTTTCTTTGAGCCAGTCTTTCTGGCATAGGGCGAGGCTTCCGGCTCCTATGCGTATGTAGGGTAATGGTGTGGGTAGAGCAATCATGACGATTACATTCTCGGTGTGCGTTGGGTGGTGTGTGTTTTGTGCGTGGTGTGCTCTCGTGAAAGAGCGTTTGATCAAACGGCTATTTTGTCGTCTCGAAAAGATCCGGCTGATGCAGATCGGACAATGGCGTGTTTTCCAATGACTCGATCACATCGCTGAATTCTCCTACGTCCTGGAACTGACGATAAACGGAGGCATAACGGACGAATGCCACAGGATCGATCTTTTGAAGGTGTTCCATTACCTTCGGGCCGATCATGCGGCTTGGCAGTTCTTTCAAACTTTCGGCAGTGAGATCGTTCACGATCCGGTCGACAGCCTCTTCGAGGGTATCGAGCGAAACGGGACGCTTTTCACAGGCTTTGATGAGCCCGCTTAAAAGTTTCTCACGCTTAAACGGTTCCCGCGTTCCATCCCGCTTGATGACAAGCATATCGCGGCGTTCAACTTGCTCATACGTCGTGAATCGATGCCCACATTCGAGGCATTCGCGACGTCGGCGAATCGAAAAGCCGTCCTTGGAGACGCGTGAATCAATCACTTTGTCTTCAAGGCTGTTGCATTTGATACAGCGCATGGGGCGAAAACGGGAACAGTTGTGTTCTGTTCGTTGCAATTATGCGACTCGCTTATCAGTCTTGCAACAAGATATTGGGGTGTCTTTGAAAAAAGCACCACAACATGTAGTTGTTTGCCCGTTCTGCCTCGGTTTGAGGGGCCTTTAAGATTTTCAGAAATCTTTGAGAGTGCCCAAAATGATGGATTATCCGATCAAATAGCGTTAAATATGATTTTTTGACTTTTGGATGAGGCGGCTTACGAGAGAGGTCCACCCGGTTTGATGGCTCGCACCCAGGCCCTCGCCGGTTTCCGCGTCAAAGAATTCGTAAAAGTGAATCAGTTCCTCGTCCGTGTGAATCTCCGACCGTCCGTGGGCAGGGCGTTTTCCCGAGGCGGGATTCACTGCGAAGAGTGAGATGACCCTTTCGCTGATAAGATCCGCGGCTTCCTTGAGATTTACGAGGTTTCCGGAGCCGGTCGGGAATTCGATCTGAAAATCATCGCCGAAGAAATGGTGGTAGCGCTCAAGTGCTTCGATGAGGAGGTAATTGGTCGGTAACCAGATCGGGCCGCGCCAGTTTGAGTTTCCGCCGAACATGGGGGAATTCGACTCGCCGGAGACATAGGAGACGGTGTGCGTTCCTGTCTCGAGGTTGACTGAGAAGGGGTGCTTCTCGTGATACTTTGAGAGGGAGCGCAGACCGTAGGGTGAGAGAAATTCCTCTTCATCGAAAACGTATTTCAGAATCGTGCGGAGTCGTTCCTCAGAGCAGCAGGAGAGGAGGCGCATGTAGTTGGACTCGTTAACCGAGGAGACGATCTCGGCGAGGTGTGGCTTGTTTTTGATAAACCATTCAGTCCGTTCCGAAAATCCTGCGAGGGGTTCGATGTGTCTCGCGTCGAGAATGTCGACGGCAATGATGGGAAGCAGTCCGACGAGGGAGCGGATTTCGAGGGGGCGTCGCGTTCCGTGGCTGGAGAGCCAGTCGTAGTAAAAGCCGCTCTCTTTGCACCAGAGACCTTCGTGGCGCCCGTGTCCGTTCATCGCGAGAGTGATGGTGACGAAATGCTCGAAGAATTTGGAAGCGAGATCTTCGTAGGCCTTGTCTTCCTCGGCGAGTTCGATCGCGATCGACATCATCGTGGTGCAGTAGAAGGCCATCCATCCTGTGCCGTCGGCCTGGTCGAGGTGAGACCCCATCGGCAGTCCGTGTGAGCGGTCAAAGACACCGATGTTGTCGAGCCCGAGGAAGCCTCCTGAGAAAAGGTTGTTACCATTCTCGTCTTTCCGGTTCACCCACCAGGTGAAATTCATGAGCAGCTTCTGGAAGCAGGAGGCGAGGAACGAGAGGTCGCGATCGCCGCGATCCGCCGCGATTTTGTAGACCCGCCAGACCGCCCAGGCGTGGACGGGAGGGTTCACGTCCGAGAAATTCCATTCGTAGGCGGGGAGCTGGCCATTCGGGTGCATGTACCACTCGCGGAGGAAGAGCTTCAGTTGGCGCTTCGCGAAATGAGGGTCGATCTCGGCGAGGGGGAGCATGTGAAACGCGAGGTCCCAGGCCGCATACCAGGGATACTCCCATTTGTCCGGCATGCTCACGATATCCCGATTGAAAAGGTGGTTCCAATCGCTGTTGCGTCCCCGCTTTCGCTCGGGCGGGGCGGGGTTCTCGGGGTCTCCGTCGAGCCACTCGTTCACGACAAAATGGTAGAACTGTTTTGTCCAGAGAAGTCCGGCGTAGGACTGGCGCAGGATCGGGCGTCGGGCTTCTGTGAGGCCTTTCGGTTCACGATCCGCGTAAAATCGATCGGCTTCTGCGCATCGTTTCTCCACGATTTGTTGATAGCCTTCTCCAAACGGCTCCCAGCCTTCGGTGACTTTTTTCGATTCGACCAGCCTCAGTCTGAGCGTGACCTCTTCTCCCGGGGCCAGTGTTCGCTTAAAAACGGCTGCCGCTTTGGTGCCTTTTCCGTCGGGTTTGAGGGCTGAGTGTTCCCCATGGATTAGGGCCCGGTCGAAAGCGTCCTTGGAGTAGACCTTTTTTGTGTCTTTGAGTTCTTTCTTCCACAACGCAGGATTGGTTTCGTTGTTCGTGAACCAGACCTCGGCGTCATCTTCGGCAAAGCAATGGTAGTCCGGCAGGGTGTCATGGCGGGTTTGGAGATGACCGCTTTTGAGCTCGATGAGCGGTTCTGAAGTGGAATCTTCGGTATCATTTCCCCAGGCCCAGGTGTTGCGAAACCAGATCGTGGGAAGAATCGTAAGCGGGGCTTCGAGGTCACCACGGTTGGTTGCTTTGATTTCGATGAGGAGATCGCCCGGCGACGCTTTGGCGTAGGTCGTTTCGACATCGAAGTAGCGATCGTTGTCAAAAACGCCGGTATCCTCGATCTCGTATTCAGGTTCGTCGCGGGTTCGTTTCCCGTTTGTTTTGATGATATCCTCGTAGGGGAATGCGGCCTGCGGGTACTTGTAGAGCGAACGGGCGTATGAGTGGGTCGGCGTCGAGTCGAGGTAGTAGTAGAGCTCTTTTACGTCCTCCCCATGGTTGCCTTCGTGGTTGGTGAGGCCGAAGAGGCGCTCTTTTAAAATGCTGTCATTCCCATTCCAGAGTGCGACCGAAAAGCAGAGACGGCACTGGCGGTCGGTCCATCCCATGAGGCCGTCTTCGCCCCAGCGGTAGGCGCGCACCGGAGCCTGTTCGCGGGGGAAGGCCCGCCACGCGTCGGAGTTGGCGGAGTAATCTTCGCGCACCGTTCCCCATTGCCGTTCAGACAGGTAGGGCCCCCAAAGCTTCCAGTTGGTGCGTTTAATCGGATCGGTTTTGAGACGTTTTGATTCGGGATCGTTGTGCGATTGGGTCATTAAGTCTCGATGAGGGATTCAGTTTTTCGAAAAGAGCGCGCCGCGACAAAGGCTGCAAGCACGACGAGTGTAGCGCTGAAGAAGAAAGGTGCTCCAGGTAGCAGAATAGGTGCCTTTTCGCTGATGAAAAATCCGAAGAGACCGGTCGCAAGCGGGGGACCGGCGAATCCTGCAACACTTTGAAGGCTCGTTAGTGAGCCCTGAATCCCTCCCTGTTCGTTGTCGCCGACAGTGCGTGAAATGCGCCCCTGAATTGCGGGAGTGGAGAGCCCTGACAATGAACCTAAAATAATAATGGGGTAGACCATCCAGCCTTCCGTGGCGAGCCCGTATCCGGTCAGGGCGACAACCATGATAAGGAGGCCTCCCACGGCGGCGTTCCGGTCACCGATTTTTGGAACGATGATGCGACCGATTACTCCCTGAACAATCGCGGCCATGAGTCCTACCAGTGCCAGGGAAAGGCCGGTCTGCTTCGTGGTCCAGTCGTATCGGTAGCTGGTGTAGAGCACCCAGATGCTGGGATAGACCTGGTGGGCGATGCTGCTGATAAAGTAGCTGATCGAAAGGCCGAAAACGATGGCATGTTTCTTCAGCGCGAGAAGAGCGTTGATGGGGTTGGCGTTGGTGAATTTGAATTCCCGCCGGTTCTCCTCTTTGATCGATTCCGGTAAAATGAGAAATCCGTAGAGCCAGTTTAAGAGTGTGAGACAACCTGCGGCAATGAAGGGAATTCGCAGTCCGTATTCCCCGAGCCATCCTCCGAGGGCAGGGCCGAAAATGAATCCGAGCCCGAAGGCAGCCCCGATGATACCGAAATTTGCAGAGCGTTTTTCCGGCGGGCTCACATCGGCGATGTAAGCGGCCGCGGCGGAGAAATTAGCTCCGGTGATTCCCGACACGATTCGACCGAGGAAAAACCAGGCGAGGGTGGGGGCCCAGGCGAGAAGGAAGTAATCGAGCCCCGATCCGAAGAGCGACAGGAGAATGACGGGGCGGCGCCCGAAGCGATCTGAGAGACTCCCGATGATGGGAGCGAAGATGAATTGCATCAGCGAGTAGAGCCCCGCGAGCATGCCGTAAATGTAGGAGGCGGAATCCATTCCCCCCACGACGAGGGTTTCAACCAGCTTGGGCAGAATCGGCACGATGAGCCCGATCCCCAGTACGTCGAGAAACAAGGTGATGAAGATGAAAATGAGAGCTGGCTTTCGTTTTGCCATCGGAATGATGTGAAGCCAGCCTGCTACCTTCGGGCCGGATTCTCTTATTGTCTGAGGTTGCAGCAACGCAGGCTCTCCTGAAGGAGCGCGGCGTCACGCGTGTTCACTTGCCGATTTGGCCTTTGCGGCCTGCTCGGCGAGTAATCTCCGCTGATAGCGTCCCTGGACGACATCGGTGAGAACGAGCACGGCGATCACAAAGTAGAAGGTCGTTTTCGTCATCTGATGCACTTCGTGACCGAAGAATTTCAAATGCGCGAGGTGTCCGCCTTCCGTGAGCAGCATGACCCCGACGATGAGGAGGATGAAGAGTCCGAGGACTTCATACATCCGGTTTTTCTTCAGGAAATTTGCCACCTTGTCCGCAAGCAGGATCATGAGAAAGCCACCGATAACAATCGCGGTGGCCATGACAAGAAAGTTCTTCGTCAGTGCCATTGCGCTGAGAATGGAATCGAACGAGAAGACAAGGTTCATGAGGACGATCCATGTTACGACCTGAGCGACGGATTTAGGTTTCTTCTCGTCATCGCCATGCCCGGCAGTCTCGAGGGCGATCATGTGGAAGATCTCTTTCATCGCCGTATACATGATGAAAATACCACCGACTAAAACGATGAGACTGTGGAGGTTGAATGCACCGGATAGGTAGGGAGTATCGATGCTGAAGAGCGTCGATTTCACCTTTTCGATGACGCTGACGAGCACAAAGAGGAGGCAGATGCGAAGGAGCACCGCGAGGCCGATTCCGAGTTTCCTCACAAAAGCCTGTTTTTCAAGTGGAGCACGTTGTGACTCCAGTGAGATGTAGAGCAGGTTATCGAAGCCGAGGACCGCCTGCAGCAGCACCAGCATCATGAGAGTGAAAAGATTTTCGATGGTGAAGAGATCGGCCATGAGGTTGCTGGAAAGGTTGGGGGTGGAAAACAGTATCGCTAAAGGAACATGAAAGAGGCAAATCGCGCTGCCTCAAACGAAAATCACTGAGAATCTTCGCTGAGAGGGTGGAGTCGGTTTGCGAGAGGGAAATAGGCCCGCTTCATTGTCGTTGCGGCCTGCCAGACACCGTGGACCATTTCGAGTGCCTTCATCGCATTTTCACCACTGCAGAGCGGCGCTCGATCTTCGTCTATTGAAGCGATGATATCCGAAAGGACGAGTCGATTGCAGGCGTCGAGTCCGTTGAGTTTATCGATCGTGGGGTGGTAATCGCCTTCGGTTTCAGGCCACTGCTTCCAGACTTCGGTGCGATCCGGCTTGTCCGCTCCGCTGTCCTCGACGAGGAGAGAGAGGGTGGCAGGAAAGTCTGCAAACAGCCTCGCCTTTGCTTTGGAGCCGATGAACTCGATCCCGGCGGCTCCGGAGAGAGGCTGAAATCGATTGTCGGAGACAAATGAAACTTTGACGCCGGAGCTCGTTGAGAACTGGGCGTGGATCGCGTCTCCCAGAATCGGACCGAGCCCGTTTTCGGATTCTTCCGCGTCCTCAGCCAGTGCGATTTCCCCCTCGAGGAGGACCGATGCGGTGCAGTAATTCATCTCCCCGGCAAACCAGCGGACGACGTCGAAAAGGTGCAGCCCTGAAGTGAGAAGGTCTTCGCCACCGACGCTGTCGCCCATCGCTCCGTATACCCGCATTTCGAGAAGCTCTCCGATCAGTTCCGGAAACTGCTCGTGGAACTGCACGAGATTCGGGTCGCAGCGAAGCTGGTTGTTCACCGCGATTTTGAGGCCCTTTTGGTTGGCCAGCGCAAGCAGCTCATCGGCTTCTTTGAGCGTGCGGGTGAAGGGAACCTCGAAGAAAAGGTGGGCATCGGAGTTCAGTGCCTCAAGCCCCATCGGCAGTCTCTCCCCGGTCCACGATGAAGCGACCACGACGAGATCAGGGGATTCGTCGCCGATCATCCGCTGATAGGCGTGATAAACGCTCTTCGCGCCGGACTTGATCTGAGAGTCTTCGGCCTTCTCTGCGTTAATGTCAGTGAGCGCGATGAGACGGGCGCCGCTGATGCGCTGAAAGGCCCGGTCGAGGCCGCGTCCAAAATCTCCGGATCCGGTATGGCCAATCACAGCTGCTTTAACGCCCTGATAGGGAGCTTCGACGGGAGGCTCCGGTGGTGTTTCCTCCTCAGCGGGCGCTTCCACGACAGCTTCGATTTCTTCAGATTCCTCTGCTTCTTCCTCGTCCTCCTTCGGGGCGGCCGATTTTTTCCTGGCAGAAGGGATCATTCCCGCCGCTGCCATTCCCGCACTGCCATAAATGACGTGTCGCTTCGCAAAGTCTTCTGTACCTTCTTCTGCCATGATGATTAGTGGCAAAGTTAAGCCTTTCGCGACAGTCAGGCAATGCTCAATTTTTCAACCGTTTGAACAGGTGTATTCCGCGATCAGGCAACTTTCCGGCTTTTCACATGAATCCGCTCCCGTTATTGGTATCTGAAATGAGGTATTTCTCCCGGTTGGTTTCCATTCTTGTAGTCGGTGTTTGTGCGGCGGGTGTTGCCCGGGCCGATGATGAGCACTATTCAAAAAAGGAGCCCTCCCGCGATGGTACGGGAAAGGTCTACATGGGCCGCGAAATCTCGCAGGTGGTGAGCCGGCACGCGATCGGCTGGCTCGAGAGACGTGACCGTGAAGGGGAGGAAAAGCCCTCCCTCGTTATCGAGCAGCTCGGATTGGAGTCGGATGATGTCGTCGCTGATATCGGTGCAGGGTCCGGGTATTTTTCCTTTCTGATCGCTCCTGCGGTTCCGGATGGAAAGGTTGTTTCGGTGGATATTCAGGAGGAAATGCTCGATTTCATTGAATCGAAAAAAAAGCTCAAAAATGTCTCTAACATTGAGACTCATCTCGGGACGATTTCGGATACGAAGCTTCCTGAGAATACCGTGGATCTGGCGATTCTCGTGGATGCCTACCATGAATTTTCCCATCCACGGGAGATGGCGCAGTCGCTCGTGAAGGGGCTCAAGCCCGGAGGTCGCATCGTTTTTCTCGAATATCGGGGGGAGGATCCTTCGGTATCAATTAAGCCTCTCCATAAAATGACCGTTAAACAGGTGACCCGTGAAATGGAGGCGGTCGGCCTTGAATTCGTCGAAGTTCGCGATTTCCTCCCTATTCAGCATTTTCTTGTCTTTCGTAAACCAAATCCAAATTCCAATCCGAAACCTTGATCATGTTCTTTCGAATTTTTGTCACTTTGTCAGTCGTTGTTTCAGCGATTCCGGCCCTTGCCGAAACCAATTGGTCGCAGTTTCGCGGACCAAACGGGCTTGGGCATTCAGAGGCAAGCGGTCTGCCTCAAAAGTGGGATGCTTCCAATGTTCTCTGGAAGACGCATTTGAAAGGTTCCGGCCAGTCCTCCGCCGTGAACTGGGGGGATCGTATTTTTATCACGAGTGCAAGCGACGACGGCAGTGAGCGATATGTCATGGGTATTTCCGCGACTGATGGCAGCATCGTCTGGGAAAAGACGATTAAGAGCGGGAACCCTGAGGATGCTCATGCGATGAACAGCCGGGCGACGCCGAGTTGCGCGACCGATGGCGAGCACGTTGTCGCTTTCTTCGGTCCTGCCGGCATTCACTGTTTCGATCTCGATGGTGAAAAGCAGTGGTCGGTCGATCTGGGGATTTTCGCCGGTTCGTGGGGGATTGCCGCTTCACCGGTCATATATAAAGACACCGTGATTCAGAACTGTGACTCCATGGGTGTTTCGAGACTTGTCGCTCTCAGTTTGAAAGACGGAAGCGTTGTCTGGGATACGCCGCGTGAGGAAAAGCCCCGTGGCGGCTGGAGCACTCCCATTCTCATCGATCTCGACGGGAGGAAGGAAATGGTCCTCAATGGTGAATTCGGTGTGCGGGGCTATGATCCCGATTCCGGAAAAGAATTGTGGTTCTGTAAGGGGTTCAACGGGCGCGGCGCACCGGTGCCCGACTATGCGGACGGGAAGCTCTACGTCGTGAATGGAAAACCCGGTGATACTTATTGTGTGAAACCCGGAGGGGAAGGGGATGTGACGGCAACTCACATGCTCTGGCATGCGAGTCGCAAAGGGGGACGAGACCTGCCTTCACCTGCGGTGGTGGACGGGCATCTTTTCATTACCAGCATGAGTGCGATTGCGAGCTGCTACGATGCTGCGACCGGTGAAGTTCATTATGTGGAGCGCCTCGCCGATAAAATCGGCGGAGCCAAAGGGCTTGAAATTGCGGCGGCACCGCTTGTGGTGGACGGCTTGATCTACCTGCAGACTGTCAACGGAGGCGATGTCATTGTGGTTCGCCCCGGTAGAGAGTTGGAAGTGGTATCGGTGAATTCCCTTGGCGAGAGTGCGAAGGGTGAAACTTTCCGCGCTACCGTAGCTCCCATTGGCGGAAAGCTGTTCCTGAGATCGGGCGGGACTCTCTACTGCGTCGGCGGATAGTCGCATCAGGCGGTGAGAAAAAATGACAGGCAGGTGAGATTTTTTCTATAATTTCCATAAAATTGAGTGTAATTTTTGTAACTCTTTATTTTATGGAATTTAAGCAAAAAGTTCTCCTTATCTCGATGGGATGTTCGTTCTGGGCCATTATCGTGTCCTGGCTTTCCTCGGTCGATGATTTGAGCAGGATCAATCACAAGTCGGAGATGCCGGGAGCTTACATCAGCTATGCGATGGAAGGCCCGCTTGAGCAGGAGTTTGAATCGATTTGCGCTATTCTAAATTATGCGCTCCCCACAGGCCTGTTCGGCATTGCTCTTCTCGTCATTATTTTCCGGCACGACAGGGCCGGGCTTGGCGCGATGATACTGGCTGGCGGCATTTTCCTTGTGGCTTACTCAGCCTCAATGAAGGCAGCCTCTGCGGTAGAATCATTCTCGCCTCTCAGTATGGATGAGCGGGTTTGGTGGATGTGACCTCTTCTTTTTCAGCTGCTTTTTTCCCTTTGGCCATGGCATTGCTTGCAGTGCATGTCCGTAGGCCTTAGAGCACTGCAATGGAATTACCACCTTCGTCTGAGCAAAGTGCTGTCCCCGGAAAAGGGCCGGCGGCTCCTGACGTACCGGCGGAGCTTCCCTTTTCGGAGCGAACCTTCGGCGACTGGCTGCGGACGCGGTTCTCAGAGGGACAGCGATTTATCATCCTCTGCCTCCTCGTCGGTCTGGTCTGCGGACTGGCAGCGGTTGGGATACACATCGCAATTGAAGGTATCTTTCACGGTGTCTGGGATTTCTCACGCCACTGGGAGCATCTCGGGATTCCCTGGTGGCTTGTCATGCCCTGGGTTCCCGCCCTGGCGGGATTGATTGTCGGGATCGCGGTGAATCGCTGGGCTCCCGGAGCGGTTGGGAGCGGGATTCCACAGACAAAGGCCTCATTTTATAACGAGTTTGGTCAGATTCCTTTCAAAACCGCGGTGTGGCGATTTCTGCTCACTTCGGTCTATGTGGGCGGCGGTAACAGTCTCGGCCGCGAGGGCCCGACGGTTCACATGTGCGCGGCGATCGCTTCGTCGATGGGACGTTCTTTTGGTTTAGCCAAATTCCGGGTTCAGGCAATGGTGCCGGTGGGCGTGGCTGCGGGGATCGCGGCCGCATTCAATGCTCCGATTTCGGCGATTCTCTTCGTCTTCGAGGAGATTCTCGATGATTTCAGCAGCAAGGCTCTCAGTGGTATCGTCATCGCCGTTGTCGTTTCGGAAGCGGTAGCGCGGCTCCTACTCGGAGAGGATCCCATTTTGCAGGCCCGGCTCGGAGGGCAGCACGGGGTGCACTGGTGGATGCTCGTGGCAATCCCTCTCGGTTTGTCTGCCGCTGTCATAGGGCATTTCTTCGTGAACTCGCTTCTCGGTTTTCGACACTGGTGCGCAGAGTCGTTTAAGGTGCCGGAGGTTCTCAAGCCGGCTCTCGGAGGATTGCTGTTGGGGGTCATCGGAACCGGGGCCTACTTCGCGACCGGCCTCTTCGGGGATCCGCAAAACAGCATCTTCAGTATCGGATACGAAAGTCTTGAACTCGCCTTTGAATCGAAGCTCGTTGTCGGCGCGATCATCATTCTTCTCGTCGCAAAAATCATCGCCGTGGTGGTTTGTTATGGCACCAAAGGGAGCGGGGGGCTTTTCTCCCCGACGCTTTATTTTGGCGGTATGTTAGGTGCCTTGTGGGGGCTCTTTATCGTTCAGTTCTGCAACTGGACAGGACTCAACCCATACGAAGACGGCACCCGGATGGTGGGCGCTTGCGTTCTGCTCGGTATGGGCGCGATGTTTGCCGCAATAATTCGCTGCCCGTTCACCTCGTTGTTCATCATTTTCGAAATGACGGGGAATTACTCGCTGATTTTACCTCTCATGGTGGGGAATATTCTCGCTTACAGCGTTTCGGGCTGGCTGCGCAAGGTTCCGATCTACGATGCGATTCTCGTTCAGGACCGGGTTTCGCTCCGGAAAATGCCAACCTATCAGGGGGCGCGTGACTACCGGCATCTCCCTGTGAGCACGATCATGCATTACGATCTCATCTCCGTTTCCGCCTCGGAAACGCCTGCGATAGCGTTGGAGCGGCTGCGAAAGGACCCCTCACAGATGAGAAGAAGTTACCCTGTCGTCGATGGAGAGGCGGAGTCGAGGCGGGGATTCCTCGGGATGGTGATGCAGCACGAACTTGAAGAGTATCTGGACGGTGGCGTTGAGCGCACTGTCGGTGAACTGATTGCCGGTCAGAAGGTCCGTAAGATCACTCCGAATACGGTGATTCGCGATGCCGCGATGCAGATGGTGAAAGAGGACATCCGACAGCTTCCGGTCGTGAGCCCCGGTGATTCGACCCGGATCCTTGGTGTTCTCACCTTGAACGATATTGCCCGCCAGCAGAATGCCATGAGCGGGCATCTCGGACGGGAGTGATTTTATTCATGTGCTTATTTTCCCAGCGGGGATTCGGGTGCTCCGGGGAGTTCGTCGCACGCCTGCAGGGCCAGTATGACGTAAGAGGTTCCGATATTTGAAATGAGGTTGTTGGCATAGGCGACGGGAGACCGGGTGAACCACTTTCCGCCTTCCCGCTGGTTTGCTTTGATCCAGGTGATTCCATTCCGAATGCGGGGATCTTCAGCCGGTATGCCAAGCTCGCGTGCAATGATGATGACGAGTGCGGTTCCATAACCGTCGCTGATTTCAGTTTTCAGAGGTTCGTCTTCTTCAGCGGTGAGCCCGTTCCAGTCCGTGAGGAAGCCGGAGGTAGACCAGCCGCCGTCAGGCAATTGCAGTGCGAGGAGTTCGGCGAGGGTTTTCTCTCTTTGCGCTTCGGTCGCGATTCCTTCGATCCTGAGTGAACTCCACGCCAGCATGGCACGATGATGGAGTGACTTCGGCGGATCTGTTTTCAGGTAGTCTGTCAGCTTTCGTATTCCCTCCCGGGCCGCCGGAGTATTGGCATAGTCATTTGGAGCGATTCCGACGGTTAGGGCGGCAAGAGTCACTCCGAAATGATCATCGATTTCCAAGGGGGCGTAGTCGCAATCGGGCCATCGCCAGCTCCCGTCTTCCCGTTGCGAGGTCCAGAGAAAATTAAGCACATCGCGGGAGATCTCGCTCAGCTCGCCGGTGGTTTGGAGATCGTTGAAGACCAGTCCGGTCGCGACAACGATGGGCCAGAAACCCTGATTCTCACCAGGTCCTTTCTTCGCCCACCTGACTTTACGATAGTCTTCGAAAAAGGCCCGCACCTCGCCCGAGTCTTCGAGGACATTTCCGAGGGCTGGTCGGGCCATCATGTAGCTCATGTTGGTGTGGCAGGTGGCGCACTTCTTCTTTTTTTGCCATGTCAGCGATGCCTCATCGAGATAGCGGGCCGCCGCTTCCGGGGAGAACGTTTTCGCGAGCGGCTCGTCTTCGGATATTTCCTGCAATTCACCGGGAACCTGATCGAGCGTTACCGGTCCTTCCTGAGCGAACACCGACTGGATCGAAAAGAGAAGAACCGTGAGTAGATGGAGGGCGCGAATCATGCAGGAGTTGACTTCGGCTTGATGAAAAGCACTTCGGCGCGGTTCATCCATTTTTCGCGCAGACACATCCGGAACCAGCCATCGGAGTTCCTTGGATTCACGCGGACGCCGGAACGGTCGCCGAACTCTTTGAGGTCGTATTGGCCCCAGGACTTTCCGAGATCGGGCGAGTAAAGAATCCCGCAGTCGCACGGATTGGCGTTACCGTATTCGGGAATGACGATGTGCTCGTCTTCAATTGTCATCACCGCAATTTCGTATTGAGCGGGGAAGAGCATGATGTGCTTTTCCTTCTTCGCGATGTCAGCAGGATCGCATTTGAAGACACCGCGGTCATAGGTCTCACGAATCGTTTTAGGGCCATTGGCATCAGCGACCCAGTAAACTTCGCCGTCGACGAAATTGATTCCCCCGGACTTGAATCGTGAGTTCGCATCGGATGAGACCTGAACGTTCCACTCCCAGTGGTCGGCCTCTTTGTCGTAGGTGCCGCGGAGCCAGTGGCATTCGTCCCCATGGCCGTTCTTGCGATTGAGATCACCGGTGCAGGCCCAGAAGGCATTCTCCTCAGGGTTGTAGGAAACCGAGTGAATGTGCCTGCAGACGAGAGGATTCCCGGGGGCACCGAGGTAGTCAGCAGGATCGGCCCCTTTTTCCTGAAAGGCTGAATTCTGTCCGAAGGAATAGGCCAGCTTGATCGTCTCGCCGTGATCGGTTGAGTAGAAAATATTGACGGGGACAGCACCTGTCCTGACGTTGCAATAATTTCCCCAGATCAGCATCTCCTGCCCTTCGACGTCATGTGTGTGAACGCCGTCGAGTGAATAAAAGTAAGAGCCCGGCAGGAGGGGATTCTTCGGAGTGTGAGGGAGGTAGTCGTTTCCGTTCCGGTCCTGAACGATAATCTCCCGGTAGGACTTCAGCCTGTCATCGCTCAGGTAGATTTTGGTGAGGGTGGCGAAAACAATGTTCCCGTTCCGGAGGATGCTGCTGAACATAATGTTCTCAGCGTCTTCGAAATCATTCTGATGAGGCCAGGTCTTACCATTGTCCTCTGAAAGAAAGATCTTTCCGTCTCGGAACCCGAAGGCATCGCTGCCTCGTTGTGTGTCAATGTAGGGGCCGTCGGCGGGCGCAAGGCGATACCAGAAGTGGTCTGTTTCTGCGATTTCACCGGGTGCAGCGAAGAGGACGTTACCGCCGGAGAAGAGCAGACCGCCGGCTCCGGCTGTGCTTGTTAAAAAATTGCGACGACTGAGGGAAGCGTTGGAAGGCAGTTTCATTAGACCGGAAGACTCTCCCCCTGATCATTCCCATTCCCGAATCAATGCCCAGCCTATTTCGTGGCGCGATGGTGGATACCTCAACCTTCCGGCGCTCAATGTGGCGTCAGCTTCAAAACCCGGTCCTCGTCGAGATTGGGTGGGAGAAGGTGGGTGATGATGATGATCCCGGTTCCTTTGGCCCGCTCCTGTTTCATCGCTTTGATCACCAGTTCGATCGATTCCGGATCGAGCGCGGCAAAGGGTTCGTCCATGAGCAGGAAGGGGCGCCCGCAGACCAATGCACGACAGAGTGCGAGGCGATACTGTTGTCCCACACTGAGGTTGCGTCCGCGGTCACTGAGTAGATGATCGATACCTCCGCGTCCTTCGATCGTTTTCGTAAGTCCGACCTCGTTGATGGCAGCATGGATCTCCTCATCGCTGATCGATTCGGATCCCAGGGCGATGTTGTCCCGAATCGTTCCCACGAACAGATAAGGCTGTTGCTCCACAAAAGCGGAGAGGAAGGTGGGCGCCTGCGGGTAGGAGGTTGTGCGGCCGTCTTTCAAGGTTACCTCGAAAGACCCTTTGCCGGGAACGCGGAGCCCGGAAAAGGATTCCACGATCGTTGATTTGCCGCAACCAGATGGCCCCATCACCGCGAGGATTTCGCCGCGGCTGAGAGTGAGTTCCCCGTTTTTAATCACGGGCGGGGCGTCTCCGTAGGCGATGCGAATACCCTGACCGCTCATGGACTGCACTTCGCTCACCTCTGAGGAAAGGGTGCCGAAGAGTTCCTCGTGATTGCGCTCTTTTTTGCTGTCGTCATAGAGGAGGGAAGCGAGCCTTCCACCTTCGATGAAGAAGCGGTTCCAATCGTAGGCGGATCCAACGAGTGATTTTGCAGCCCCGAGAAAAAGGCCAATGTAGAAGGGGTAGACGAGGGCGTCGGTGGCGGTGAGTTCGCCCCCGCGAACCTGGTAGGCGACGAGAGTAAGAACTCCGGTGATGATGACCTGGCCGACGAATTCATTCACTCCCATGAGCAGCGCCATCGACTTCGTAATTTTCATTCCTGCATCGAAGAGATCTTTGAGCTGGGCCTCAATCCGCTGGAAGGTGAACCTCTCGCCGCCGTAGCTGCGGATCGTGCGAAGCCCTTCGAAGGTCTCGATCATGGATTGAAAGACGCCGCCTTCCATCATGCGGGCACGTCCGAGAGTGGGAGCCATTCTCCGCTGCACGCCAATGTTGATCCAACCGAGAAAAAGTGCCGCCACGAGGGGGATGAAGGCGATCGGTCCGCTGTAGTAAAAGAAGAGTGCGGCGGAGCCCACCAACATGGTGGCATTGGTAATCTGATCGGGGAGGGAACGGGTCAAAAACTCCTCTGCATTGTAAAGGTCGCCTGTCATCCGCGTCATCCAGTCTCCGCGTTGCGCGGAGTCGAGTTGATCAATTCGGGTCCGGCTGAGGCCTGCGACCGCGTCCTTTTTCAAACCGATGCTGACGGTGAGTCTGAGCCATTCGCTGAGGATGCTGTCGATCACGAGGGCGATCCACTGGCAGATCGCGACGGCAATCCCAAACAGGACTAACATTCTAACAAAATTATCTGCCGGAGTCTCGGCGAGACGCTGTGTGCCTTCGGTGAAGAACTGCAGGAAACGTTGTGGGAGAAGGTGGATCGTTGAGAGAAGAATCGCCGCCGGAATCCAGAGTTTGTATTTCCAACCCAGCTTTCCGGTGATCTCCCGAATCAGTTTGAAGCAGTACCCGCGCATCTCTCGCGGATCGAGATCGAAGTCGCCCGGAGGCCCCGGTTTGGCCCCGCCGGGAGCGAGTTCCTCGTTTTCTGTTTCGGGTGATTCGGACGTCATGGCTGGAGTGGTTTCCGGGAAAAAATGCGGGGTTGGCTGAATTGCTTTTGCATAAGTGGGACGATCACCGCGTCAACTTCATGAGCCTGAAACGCTCCGTTTCTATAAACAAGCCAATTCAGGTTTCAATCAGTTCCAGTGGGAGCTGCATTTTTACAATCCCTTCAATTTCCACCAACGAGAATAAATGAATACCCCTTCCTTAACTGATCGCATTCGCAAAGTTCGTCTCGGTGCCCGGGCACAGCAGCCACTCAAATACCGGATCGAATTGGTTCGTTCACGGAGCAAAAAATCCGGCAACGGAGACGCTCTTAAAATGCAGGGAACGTTCGAGCACTCCAACTGAAAAAGTTAAGAAAAATTTCATAGTCCCACCATTCACCCGTCACACAGATATCATGACAACGACCCTCGAAGCTCCCGCTGCTGAACCTCAGAAAACGACCCGTTCGCTCTCTGAACTGAATCTAACCCCGCAGAATTCCGACCGGATGGCGATGGGGCTTCTCGTGATTCAGCCGAGTCCATTTTGCAATATCAACTGCGACTATTGCTACCTTCCGAATCGCACGGACACCCGTCGCATGGATCACGCAGTGCTCGAGCGGGTCATGGATAAGGTCTGGGACAGCGGACTTGTTGTTGCACCTTTCAGTTTGCTCTGGCACGCCGGTGAGCCTCTCGCCGTTCCAATCAAGTGGTATGAGAAAGCTTTCGAAATCATCGCCCGGTATCCCGAGGCTTCGAAGTATGTGATTCACTCGGTTCAGACAAACGGAACCCTCGTGAATGACAAATGGTGTGAGTTCCTCAACAAGCACGAGGTCGAAGTCGGGCTCAGTATCGACGGCCCGAGACACATTCACGATCACCACCGCAAGACGCGGAAGGGTGAGGGGACTTTCGATAAAGCGATGCGCGGAATGGAATGTCTCAAGAAGAACAATGTGCCTTTTGGTGTCGTCTCAGTGATATCGGATGTCTCCGTGGATCACCCCGATGAGATGTATGATTTCTACCGGGAGCACGGCATCACCGGGATCGGTTTTAACATTGAGGAAGTGGAAGGCGCCAACGAATCATCATCGCTCAATGAGAATGGCGGGATTGAACGCATCCAGGCATTCCTTAAACAGTTTTACCTTCGTAACAAGGCGGATGGCTTTCCCCTGAACGTTCGTGAGTTTCAGATCGCGGAGCGCAACATCATGGAACCGGGATGGTGCTCCGACCCGAATGGGAAATACTACAATATGGAGTCCGATCCCTTCGGAATGATCAATGTGGATTGCTTCGGGAATTTCTCTTCCTTCTCACCTGAGCTGCTCGGTCAGCCGACTGAGAAATACGGCTCTTTCAATTTCGGAAACCTGCTCAGCGGTGGTCTTTTCGATGCGACTCTGAATGAGTCCTTCCAGAAAGTTCTCTCCGATATCGAGGCCGGTAATAAGAAGTGTGCCGAGACCTGTGCTTTCTACGACTATTGCGGAGGAAGCGCCCCCTCGAACAAGTATTACGAGAATGGGACCTTCGACTCCGCCGAGACCCATCAGTGCCGTTCGACGGTGCAGATTCCGATGCAAATTGTCCTCGAGGATCTCGAGGAGGACCTCGGAATCAATGATGAGGTTTCCCCGCTCATTGAACTACCGAAACCGGAACACGCGGCATAAGACTTTGCTGGCTCATGTCAACAAACCCTTTCATCTTCGGATTAGGATTTCCTGACGAGCCATCAACTAACAAAACAAAAAACCAAAACCAAGGATAATAAAATGGCTATACTAAGAAGTAGTGACGGAAAGTTCTACGAAGTTGCGGATGAAGAGCTTGAGAACAAGCTCATCCCGGCTGAAGAGATCAAAGAGAAACTCGGAAACGTGGGCGTTGGCCCTGCACAGGGACCTGTTGGCCCCGGACCTGACATGGTCGTCCCCGGAACCGGTGGACAGGTTGTGATTCAGATCCACACCGGCCAGGGCGGTGGCTACGGCCCCGGACCTGAAGGTCCTCCACCGGAAGAAGGTGATGTCGAAGCACATGGATGGTGCTGGCGTCACAACCACTTCTGCAACCACTGGCGTCGCAACTGCTGGCGCAACCACTGCCACCACTGATAGACAGTGATGGCGGCATCGGGAAACCGATGCAGCAACAACACCAAGGTAGTCCGGGCTTTCCAAATCGTTCATTCCAGCGCGATAAGGGAAGTCCGGATTTTCCCTTTAAAACCCTAGAACCGTTTTTCTTGTTTAACCTTTTTCTTTTTCTTACTCTTGATCCTGCTCTTTTCAGTGTCCCCGGCCTGCTTGCGGATAGGCTTCGAACTGGATTAAGAAAAAGAGTAAGAAAAAGAAAAAGAATTCGGCCTCGATCTAACCCTCTTAAGTTACCGACCCAACCCTGTTTAGTCACTCCATAGCTTCATTCTCTCTACTTTCTACTCCCTCCTTTCTGCTCAGAAAAAACATGAATCACTCTCTCCACGACAATCCCTACGGAGTCGGTCTTGCCTACCGGTTCAATGTTCATCACGAAGCGGTGCAGCATCGAAGTGAGATCGATCTTCTGGAGATTTCGACCGAGGACTATATCATCCGCGAACGTCGAACCTACAGTGATCCCGACGAACGTCTTCTCAAAGACGCTCTCGGAAAATTTCCCTGTGTTGCTCACGGGCTGAGCCTTTCAATCGGAACGGTTGGTACCCTCAATCAAACTTACCTCGATTCGACAAACCGCTTCATGGCGGAAAATGGCCTCAATGTTTTCAGCGAGCATCTCGCCTTCCACAGCGTCGACGGAAACGATCTTACGATGTTCCTTGCGATTCCGTTTGAGGAAGTCGCGGTGCAGTGGGTGAAGCAAAACTATTACGCGATTCGTCGTAAGCTCGGGAGACCTTTTGCTCTCGAGAATGTGACCTATTCATTTCCTGCTCCTCACAGTTCTCTGAGCGAGGCTGACTTTCTCCGGCGTATCTGCGAGGAAACCGATTGCACGCTGTTGCTCGACGTTACTAATGTCTTTAACAACGCGAAGAATCACAATTACGACCCCGTCGAATTCTTTGACCGCATCCCGATGGACCGGGTTTCCCAGCTGCATCTCGCCGGAGGATTTCAAAGATCGGACGGGAGGTGGGAGGACAGCCATTCCGAACCGGTTATGGACGAAGTCTGGCCGCTCTTTGATGAGGCGGTGAAGCGGGCGGTAAATCTGAGGAATGTCATTCTCGAGCGCGACAGCAAGCTGAAACCTTTTGACTCGGTCATGGCCGATATTCGTAAAGCGCGTGAGATCTTCTACACCCACCGCTCGACTCTCGTTCCGGCGGTGGAAGCGATCGCATTCGATGGCCTCGGGGCGGAAGCGCCCGATCCGCTTGCTCCCGAGTTTGCGGGACTTCGAAGTTACCAACGCACCTTGATGGGGCGGATCGCGGATCCGGCGTTTCGTGCCGCGTTTTTAGCCAACGCACCGGAGGCGGTGAAGCGGTTCGATTTGACCGACCCTGAGTGGTTTCAAAAAATCATCGACTGTGACGGGGCGCTCGTTCATGAGTTCGAGGAAGCGTGGGATTACTTTCAAAAAGAGGACCGCGAGGTCGCCGAAGAATACGAAAAGCGCGAATGGGCCGCCTGGGCGAATCAACTCGGTGGATGGTGATGGCATCCGATTTCGATGGTGCTCTTTGGATGATTCTATGATTAAGTGATTTCGCATGCCTGACCTTGAGACAGCTTTAAAACGCATTCGCGACCACGGCGATTCCATGATCGAAGGTGCTGCCGATATGTTGCGCCGACTCGTCCGCGATACGGGCGATGCGATCGGTGCCGCGGAGGGTTCGATTCTGGTTCCGTCAGAGGACAGGACTCATTTGAAATTCCTCGTTTCTGTCAATCCGGCTCTCGACGGGTCGGATGTCACCGTGCCGGTTGGTGAATCGGTTAGTGGCTATGTTTTCAGTTCGCGTCAGGCCATGGCAAAGGTGAACCCGGAGAGTGTCGGCCGGTCGCGGGTTGATAAAATAGCGAACAACCAAACGGAGTTTCTCCTCGCCGTTCCGATCATGGATGATGACGGCGTCTACGGGGTTGCCACCTTTGTGAATCGAAAGCCCGACACGGAGTGGGTTCCCTTTTCGGTTGAGGAGTTGAGGCTCGGTCAAAGTTTCGGTGAGATTTATGCGACGGCGCTGAAGCTGTATCGAAAAATTGAGTTCAGTGTCGCTGTCGCGGGCATTGAGATATCCGAGCACGCCTCTGAATTCGGTTTGGGAGAGATTTCGGGAAATGATTCAGGGAGTGCCCTTGCAAGAAAATACCGCGTCCCTGCGTTGATCGCTGAGAAGTCATTGGTCCTGCCCGAACGCGAAAGAGAGATTCTCTTGAAGATGTCTGACCTCCTCGGCGAGTATGCGGTAAGTCCATCCCTTGAAGATGAAATTTGACGAAGTAGTCAATCATGAGAAGCTTCGCGAATGTCTTGCCTCGGGAACGGGAAAAGGGGTTTCGATTGGCATTCTCGATTCAGGTGTTGCCTCTGATCTCCCCGCGCTGGGAGGAAAGGTGGTCTCCAATTGCGAGGTGGTGGAAAGTCGCCAGCGCATGGCTCATGTCGTTCCGCTTCCGGTGGGCGAGGATGTGATTCAACACGGGACGGCGTGTGCCTACATTATTCACAAGCACGCTCCTGATGCTGAACTCCACAGCATTCGGGTGATTGGTCAGTCTCACAGTTCGACGTCACAGAAACTGCTCGCCGCTTTGAAATTCGCGGTTGAGCAGGGATGGGATATTTTGAATCTCAGTCTCGGGACCGAGGCCAACTATGAGCAGATCTCCCGCCTTGCTGATGAGGCCTACTACAAAGGGATGCTCTGGATTGCAGCAAAGGACAACAAACGGAACAAGGTCGGTTATCCGGCCGGTCTCGCTTCTGTCGTCGGCGTGGACATGGATTATTTTGAAGATCCCTCAGTGTTCCGGTTTCATTCCGGAAACGTCACTGAGATCGAGGCAGGTGGCGTCTACGTGGATGCGCCCACACCCGACGGAGGCTGGCAGCAGTTCACCGGAACGAGCTTTGCCTGCCCGCAGATCACGGGAATTACAGCGCGGTTGCGCGAGCACTTTCCCGACCTCGCGCCGTATCAGTTGAAAGCCGCCCTGGCGGCGCTTCGCGAAAACAGGTGACTTGAGGGTGCTGCTGCTAGTCCGTTTCTCTCAGCGTTTCCGGATTGGAAAGTAATTCCCGCTTCGTTCCGGGGTAGGTATCGAAGATTCTGCGGTGGGCGGAGAGGGAGAACTCATCGGTTCGGGTCTCATAGTCGGCGACCCAGTTCAGAAGCATTTCGAGGTTGCTGTCCTGTTCCTCCTTTGATTGATATTTGTGGCTTTCCCAGGGCCTGGACCGGCAGTTCTCCTGACAGGTCTCCACTCCGGGATTGAGAAAGATCATTTCAGTCGCGGTGCTGGCGGCTTCGGTGATCAAGGAGCCGTAGCAGCCCTCGATGACCCATTCGCCGTGTTCTGCGGTAAAGGAGCGCAACGCTTTGATGCTTTCGGAGATATCTTTCCGGACCCCGGGTGATCGCCAGGCAATATCGTCGAGGTCGAGGTGCTGGAGCTTATGTTCCTTTGCAAGGTGTTTGGCTAAAGTCGATTTTCCCGAGCCGGAGTTTCCAAAGATGACGACGCGTTTCATTTTCACTAGAATGCCTGAGTCGGCCGCGTTGCGCTACCTGAAAAGTTCGCCGCGGGGATGGGGGAATGAGCCTTCTTTTACCAGCTACACTATTTCATCAAAACAGAGCGCTCCGCAAAGGGAGTGGTCGTGTCGGAAAACGGTTCCTCCGATCGGGCCGATTTCCTGATGGGTGAAAAATCCGGCAAGAGGAAATTCTCCGAGCTCGTCGCGGAAAGTGACGGCGTCCCGATCCGGTTCGCCATACAGTTGCACGCCGCGACTGCGGCCTCCGAAGAGTAACCCCGCAAAGGGCTCGCCGTGTTCTTCTTTCACTTTTCCGAGATGAAGGCGGAGATCGGCTTCGGCGATGGCCGGATCCCGCATCTGAAACTGGATTGTCTGGCCGGCCCGGGCGGGGCTGGAAAGTTTCAGCCGGCCGTCGGCGAGGTCTGCTCCGATGATCGGCCGAATCAGAAAATGTCCGGTTTCAAAATTATCGACCGATTCGGTGGCTGCGATTCCTGCGAAAATGTTGCCGTCAGCCTGAATGCGATCACTCCAGTCGAGACGCTCGAAGGTTTCCTCGAGGACTGAGAATGCCTTTCTTCTCGCGATGGAAATCACTTCATTCTCGTCGACTTCGGTAACGACGAGAGGTTCTCCGATGGGTTTGCAGGACTGGCTGACGACGGGGATGATCCGGACCCCGCCGGTGAACGCAATCGAGAGCGAGGTTGATTTCAGTCTGCCGTTTTGGGTGAAGAGAAAGAGGTCTTCTTCGTCGGGACCTCCCGAAATGACGCCGCCAATGACGGGAACGCGATTGGCTTCAGTATTAAAGGATCTGAGGTCGGATTCAATCTTTGCCGGTGCCGCCTCTGCAGCTACGGGATTGTAGAGGACGAGGTGACCTGCCGCCGCGATGTGGCTTTCGACATCTCCAGTGCTGATCGCAATCTGAGTTCGCGGGAGCGAAAGGAAAAGGAGGGAAAGTCCGCTCGCGTTTTCCGAGGTTCGCCCAACGCCGAAGTGGCCGCTTGCTGAGCCTCCGGCGATGCGAGTCGCATGCCCGTAGATTTGGAGGATTTCGATGAGGTCGTCGAGGTGGTCTCCATAGTCCGAGCTGACCGCTGCTATGACCAGATCGGGATTGGCTTCCAGCTTTTCAAGGCAATCGGTAACGCCCTGGGTGATGGTCGCTTCATCGAAGGGGGAGAGGATGAGGCAGGAGGCGGAAGCGTTTCGTTTCATAGGATTGGACCGGTTGAGCCGGGAAGGGCCGGGTGACGCAAGCAAGTGCGTATTGTCCGTTGATTTGACGTCCCGGAGTTGCTGGATATGCGCCGGATCCGGATATAGGGAATCCCGCAGGACCCTTAAAAAATCTGGACTTTCTGCCTCAATCTGGTCTAGGCTCTGCGACTCCTCGAAAATCGAGATTTATGACTATGAAAAAATTGTTTTTGGCAACCCTCGCAACCTTCACCTTCGCCCTCATCGCAAACGCTGATTCAGGTGGCGTCGCCATCCTTGACATTGATGAAGTAGCCCGCCAGTTGGGCGTTGAAGAGAAAGTTCGTGTCGATCTTCTCACAATGCAAAACACGCTGAACGCTGAGTTGCAGAAAACTCAGAGCAACTTGCAAAACCAGATGGCAGGTGTTGAGCAGGCCGCCGGTCAGAACCCCACCGAAGAGCAGCGTCGTCAGATTCTTGCAACGAATCAGCAACTCAATTCAGAGTTCAACCGTCTCAAGAGCCAGGCGCAGCAAACCCTTGCTAACGAGCGTGTTCGCCTCATTAACGAGTTCCGCATCAAGCTCGAGCCAATCGCTCTCGATGCGGCACGAGCTAAAGACCTTCACGTCGTCATGATGAAAGTGACTCCTCCGGTTTTTGCTTACGATCCGTCTGTAGACATCACTGCTGATACGGCAAAGCTCGCCATGGAGGCGGGAATGCAGGTGGAAGCACCGGCAGCTCCGGCCCCTGCCGCCACTCCGGTTGCGACACCTGCCGGTGACGACAAAGGAAAAGGCAAAGCTGACGCCAAGGGCAAAGGCAAAGAGTAATTCTATCTGGAAGAACTCACTTAAGTGGTTTAAGGATTCGATTATGGCAATCAAAGTAGGAGTTATTGGTGCTGGCGGAATGGCCAACTACCACATTGATGGATTCAGAAAAGCGGGGGCCGAGGTCGTCGCGATGGCTGATGTAAATGTGGAGGCTGCAACCGCCTTTGCTGCAGGACAGAAAATCGAAAAGGTATACGGAGACGTGGCTGAGATGCTCGCTTCGGATATCGATGCGGTTTCAATTATTGTTCCCAATAAGTTTCACGCTCCTCTCGCGATTGAAGCTCTCAAGGCAGGCAAGCACGTCTTTTGCGAAAAGCCTCCTGCGATAGCGGCGGCTCAGGTCGAAGAGATGATCGCGGCCCGCGATGAGGCCGGCAAGATGCTGATGTTCAACTTCAACAACCGCGCCCGTCCCGAGTCGCGTGAGATGATGAAGGCGATCAACGAAGGCAAGGTCGGAACAATTAATTCCGCTCAGGCAAAGTGGGCTCGCCGCACCGGTATCCCCGGTTTCGGCGGCTGGTTCACGACGAAAGCACTTTCCGGTGGCGGGCCTGTTATCGATTTGTTGCACATGCTGGACCTCGCGATGTATTTCATGGGGAATCCGAAGCCTGCGTATGTCGTCGGTAACATTTTCGACGATCACATCACTAACAAAGACTTCAAAGGTCCATGGGGAATCCCCGACCGCGAAGGCGGTGTTACTGATGTTGAATCAGCCGCTCACGGCTTTGTGACTTTTGAAACCGGTCAGGTGCTGAGTTTTCAGATGTCATGGGCAGAGATGGTGAAGCGCGAGGAAGTTTCCGTCGTTTTCCAGGGTGTCAAAGCCGGTGGAAAAGTGGAGCGACTTTTCGGTTCCGACGGAGATGATGCGACAGCGATCGACACCTGTGAGCTTTACGTTCAGGAAGATGGCAAGTCTGTCGACCTCACCATTGAAGTGGAAGAGTGCGAAGACATGGGGCGGATTAACTCTGCCGCCAACTTCATTGATGCGATCAACGGTGCTGCGGAACCTCTCAACAATGCTGAGCAGGGGCTTGCCTTGATGCAGATCATCGATG
>JARGPH010000003.1:145355-259194 GCA_029213065.1 Verrucomicrobiales bacterium
ATCCGCCGAGACAGGTAAGCCGGTTGCGATCTAGTATCTCAACCGATCATACAGATAGATTCCTGCCTCCGGCAGGAGATGGGAAGCGTTGCTCGAGATGAAGATCAAGACAGCGCTTCTTCAGTTTTACCGCCTTGCGATTCTGCTGGCGATTGCGTGGCTCATCCGGGGGCATCACGATCGCATACGCGTGCAGGGCGGGTGGCCGATCACGGTGTCCGAGGTGAAAGTGTTTTTGCCGGAGGCGCACCGGTTGAAGGTAGACAGCGGTGAGCGCAAAGGGCTCATCGTTCTCGATCAGGATCGTCGTCAGATAGGCTACGCGGTTCGGACGATGCCTTATTGTCGCGAGATCGTCGGATACTCGGGACCGACCGATGTGCTTGCCGTTTTTGATGCTGAAGACAAGGGCGTCGGCATCGCACTGCGGCACAGCTACGATACGCCGAGTCATGTTGAGGATGTGAAGTTTGAGTTCCTCTTCATGGAGTCATGGAACGGTCGGAGTTGGGATGATATTGCTGAAATCACGGATCTGAATGACGCTCAAATCTACGCGGTCTCGGGGGCGACACGGACGAGCGAAGCGGTCGCTTACAGTGTCAATCATCGTGTTGCGATGACGCGCTCGGAGGGATCTGCCGGGGAGCCGTGGCATTTCGGATGGCGGGACTGGCTCCTCTGTGGTTTTCTGGGAGGCGGGCTTCTCTTTGCTTTTTTAAAACAGAAAGCGATACAGAAATGGCGGCCTCTCTACTCGATTGCGACGATTCTCGGACTGGGATTCTGGATGGGGGATCTCATCGCGCAATCGCTCCTGGCGGGCTGGGCGGAAAGTCGCATTCCCTGGGCTGCGACACCGGGGCTCGTCATCTTCGTCTTCGCGGCGTTTCTGGTTCCCTGGTTCACGGCACAGCCGCTCTATTGTCAGTTCATCTGTCCTCATGGAAATTTACAGCGCTGGTTCATGAAGGTGATTCCGGCGAAGTGGAAGCGACCTCTACCGGATGACGGAAAATGGATTGGACGACTCGTTCCGGTCATGCTTGTCATGGTTGTGGTGGCGGTATCCTTTCTCCAACTCGACTTTGATCTCGCGGGGATCGAACCCTTCGACGCCTACCTTATCACATCGGCAGGGGTGGCGACGCTCTCAGTCGCCGTGGTGGGACTGTTGCTGTCGCTGTTTTTCCCGATGGCTTATTGCAAGTTTGGCTGCCCCACAGGGTGGCTCCTCGAGTTCGTTCGCAAACGTTCGGGAAAGCCCCGCTTTTCGGACCGGGACTGGATCGGGCTGGCATTGCTCCTCCTCGCCCTCGGCCTTTATCTCACCCCGCTTGATCGCATTCTCGGATGAAAGGAGGATCTTCCATATTGATCCGGGCGGTTGGCCTCCTTTGCGTCGTAGCCGTGGCCGTGGCGATTCTTTTCAACCCTCTCGCCGAAGCGCGTCGTGAGCGTCGTATTGAGAAGGTGCTCTTGTCGGTGCAGGAGGCGCTGCAGCGCTACCATGTGGAGGAGGAGATCTATCCCAAGCGGGCCATGGCGGGCGGTGAGCTGATTGAATTTCTACAGGAGGGCGGGCACCTCGAGGAGCGGCTCACGAATCCGTGGGTCGGCGGCGTTTACGACGGGGGGAATGAGATTGATCGAATGGCTTACGAGACCGATGATCTCGCCGAGTCCTACGAACTGACGGTTCGTTTTCTGCATTCTGACAAGGTGCAGTTCCGGCTCGACAGCACTGAGAATCAATCGCTCGAATAGATTTTAATGAACATTCTCGAATACAATCGCAACGCCTGGAACCTGCAGTCGGAAGAGGGCTGCCGTTGGAGCACTCCTTATCCTGATGCGGTCATTGAACGGGCGAAGGCGGGGAAATGGGAAGTGATTCTCACGCCGAACAAGGTCGTTCCGCAGTCGTGGTTTCCGGCTTTCCCCGATTTGAGCGGGATCAAGATTCTCGCGCTGGCAAGCGGAGGCGGGCAGCAGGTTCCGGTCTTTGCGGCGGCGGGAGCGGAGGTGACTTCTTTTGATGCGTCCGATATCCAGATCGCCAAGGATCTCGAAACCTGCGGAAAGCACGGGCTGAAGATTCGTGCAATGCAGGGCGATATGGCTGATCTGTCAGGATTGGAGGACGGTGAGTTTGACCTCATTTTTAATCCGGTGTCGAATGTTTTCGCTGAAAAGCTGCAGCCGGTTTGGAAGGAGTCATACCGGGTTCTCAAGCCGGGTGGAGCGCTTCTCTGTGGTTTCATGAATCCGAGCTTTTATCTGTTTGATCATGAAGCGTTGGAGGAAACGGGGGAGTTGCTGGTGCGATACCGCCTGCCCTATTCCGACCTCGCTCAGCTCGACAAGATTGATCTCGAGGATCATCTCGAAGCGCAGGTCAGTGTTGAATACAGTCACAGCTGGGAGGAGCAGCTCGGCGGGCAGTGTCATGCCGGGTTTGCGATCGCCGGATTTTACGAGGATGACTGGGACGATGAGTCAACACGGCTTCAAGGCTGGATGCCGATTTTTGCGGCGACAAAAGCGGTGAAGCTGTCATAGGTTGTGCCATGAGTGATGTAACGCAGCTCGTCCTCCTGACTCTTCTCGCGGGAATTTCAATGCCCGCAGGGGCGATCCTCGCGGCGGCGGAAAATATTCGCCCGCTCTGGCTCGAGAACGAATTGAGGCACGGCGTGATTTCTTTTGGCGGAGGCGCGCTTCTCTCGGCTGTCGCGCTCATTCTCGTGCCGGAAGGCAGCGAAGATCTCTCGACGGGCTGGATCGCTCTCTTTTTCGCAGCCGGCGGGGTGACTTTCATGGCGCTCGATCAGTTTTTGTCCCGTCTCAAGGGAAGCGTGAGCCAATTGGTCGCGATGCTGTCTGACTTCATCCCCGAGGCACTGGCGCTGGGAGCGGCGATCGCGCTGGGGAGTTCCAGCGCTGTGCTACTTGCCGGGTTGATGGCTCTTCAAAATCTTCCCGAAGGATTTAACTCGTTCCGTGAGTTGAAAGATGCGGGGGAGACGAGGAGTCGCACGATTATCCTCGCGTTTTTCGGGATGTCATTGCTCGGCCCCATTGCCGGTTTGATAGGGTTTTTCTGGTTGGCCGACCATGCCTTCGCGGTTTCCGGAATCATGCTCTTCGCCGCCGGAGGGATTCTTTACATCATCTTTCAGGACATCGCTCCGCAGGCAAAGTTGGAAAAGCGCTGGGCACCGGCTCTGGGGGCTGTTGCCGGCTTTCTTCTCGGAATGATAGGGCATCAGCTGACTCAAGGGGGCTGAAAGAAAAAGGGATGAAGAGCGTCGCCCCGCCGGGAATGAAGAGAGTCGCCATCATCGGGTGCAGTGGAACGGGGAAGTCTACTTTTGCTCGCCGGTTGCATGAAGAAACTGGCCTGCCGGTGATTCATCTTGATCGTGAATACTGGCGTCCGGGGTGGGTCTTCGACAACTCTGACGCCAACCTGGCGAGGATCAGAAATCGTTTTGAAAAGGAGGACGAATGGATCGTGGATGGCAACTACGCCGTCACGATGCGGGCTCGACTGGCCCGGGCCGATACGGTGTTTTTCTTCGACTATCCTACTCACGTTTGTCTGTGGCGGGTCTTTTGGCGAGTCTGGCGAAACCGGGGGAAGGATAGGCCCGATTGCGGTGAGGGGTGCCCTGAGCGGTTCAGTGGGGAGTTTTTCCGTTTCGTCTTGAATTTTCGGCGGAAAAGCCGGGGGGAGCTTGTTGCGATTTTGGGCGAGTTCGATCACCTTCGGGTGTTTCATTTCACAAGTCCCCGTGATTTTGATGCGCAAATGCCGCGACCGGGTTGAGACGGGGTTTTCAAAGGGCTGCTTCGGGGTTACGGTCCGACACTTCTACTGACATGTTTGACTCAGAACAGGGCCTATCGCTGCTTCGCCGTCTCCGGCGGGAAATTCTTTTTGCGCGGGAGCGGGTTTACCGCATTGCGTCGCCGACACCGCTGGAGCGAATTGACGGGATTGGTGAGGCTGAGGTCTTTGTGAAGCGCGAGGATATTTCCCCGATTAAAGCCTACAAGTGGCGTGGTTCCTACAACCGGATGGCAGTTCTCAGCGACGCGGAGAAAGCGCGCGGCGTCATTACTGCTTCGGCTGGAAACCATGCTCAGGGTGTCGCCCTCGCCGCCGATGCTCTCGGGGTCAATGCGACGATTTACATGCCTCAGACAACCCCGCTCGTTAAGCAGCGCGCGGTTCGCAAACTGGGTGGCGACCGCGTCGAGATTGTCCTCCACGGTGATTCCTACGATGAAGCCTGTGCCGCAGCGCTCGCTAAGTCCGCGGCGGAGGGGCTCCTCTATGTTCATGCCTATGATGATCTTCAAGTGATGGCGGGGCAGGCGACGCTTGCTGATGAAGTGGTCATGTCAGGGGAAGGTCCTTTCGATGTCGCCTATCTCCAGATTGGTGGCGGGGGAATGGCAGCCGGTGTCGCGGCCTGGCTCAAGACCTACTACCCTGACATTCACATCGTGGGAGTTGAAGGCGTCGGGCAGGCTTCGATGAAAGAAGCGGTCGCGGCCGGAGGGCCGGTGCGACTTCCCGAGCTCGACATTTTCTGTGACGGCACAGCGGTGCGAAAGGCGGGGGAGCTGCCCTTTGAGATTTGCAACGAACTCATCGATGAATTTGTCACGGTGACGAATCACGAGGTTTCCGAGGCGATCCGTCTCTACTGGGATCGCCTCCGTTGTCTTTCCGAGCCCTCCGGCGCGATGGGGCTTGCCGGTGCCTGGAAGCAGCGCGAGCAGCTTGGAGGGAAACGTGTCCTCGTGGTTCTCTGTGGTGCCAATATCGATTTCAACCGGCTCGCCACCATCGCCGGTGAGGTGGGGGAAGGGGATCGGATTCGCCGCTACTTTCACATCGAGATTCCGGAGCGTCGCGGTTCGATGCTGACGCTTCTCAACGATGCTTTTCAGGGTGTCGGAATCCGGACCTTCCAATACGGAAAGAACAACGAGGATCTCGCAAGGCCGCTGTTCGGTATCACCAGTTCTGAGCAGGAACTCGAGCAGGTTCGCGTCGCCCTTCGGGAAAAAGGATATGCTTTCGATGAGTTGGATGAGAGCGACGAGGTTCGCTATCGCCTTGTCCCGTTGCGTTCGGATTTGCTCGCGGCCCCACTTTTCCTCGACCTGGAATTTTACGAGCGGCCCGGGGCACTGCGCTCCTACCTCACGGAAACAATTCGGGGACGGGGAAGTTTTTGCTACTTCAACTACGTGTATTCCGGGGAGCGGGTTGGTCGTGCTTTGATCGGGATCGATTTCGCGACGAAAGAGGAACGTGCGGAATTCCTCGCTGACCTCGCGACCAGCGGTGATGGATTTCGTTCCTGCCGTCCTCTCAGTGAAGAAGCGACTCAGCACCTCATCGGGTGACTTGAGGCGCTCTCTACGTCCTCTGCGCTGTGGGCCTCACGAGGATATCGGTTACTTCCACCGTTTTCGGCAATGTGAGTTGGTGAAGGACGAGGTCGGCGATTTCTTCGGGCTCGAGGATGGGGTGACCGATTCGCTCGTAGGCTGTTTTTTCCCCTCCGAAATAGTGATCGAGTAACTCCGTGTTCACAAAGCCGGGGGAAATGCTGCTGACGCGGGTGGGATTTCCGGCTTCGCGCAGTTCCTGCCTCAGGCCTTCGGTCATGGCTCTCACCGCGAATTTCGTGGCGGAGTAGAAGCCTCCTTTGCCGGGAACCCGGTGACCTGACATGCTGCTGATGTTGACGATGTGTCCGCCTTCTTCCGGGAAGTAGGGGAGAGCTTCGCGGGTTGCTACGGCGAGGGCGAGAACGTTGAGGTTGAGCATCGCTTTCCAATCCCCGGAATCCCCATCGCTGAGGTTTGCCTGTTTTGCGAGACCCGCGGCGTTAACGAGGATATCGAGCCCGTCCAGTTTGGAGGCCGCTGCGGCGATAGCAGCGCAGTTGGCTTCCTCATCGCAAAGGTCAACGGTGACAAAGTCGGCGATCCCACCGTCCTCGACGATTTTGCTGACATTTTTTTCGAGGCGTCGCTCTCTTCGCGCGAGGAGAGCGACGGATACTCCGTTGCGGGCGAGCTCCCGGGCAATGGCAAGTCCGATGCCGCTCGATGCGCCGGTGATGATGGCCCGTTTGCCTGTCAGATCAACTCTTTCTGTCATGGCGCTACGAAGCCAGTGAACGGCTTGTTTTTCCATGAAAAATTGACTCCGAACTCGATAAAAGGGCTTATCATTTCGGAATGAGTTTTCTCAAGGACTGTATTCTTTGTCTCGTCATTGCCACTGCTTCAACGGTTTCCGCCGAAGACTGGCCGCATTTTCTGGGGCCGCAGCACAATTTTCACAGCGGCGAAACCGGCCTCAATCTGGTCTTCGATGAAGCGGGGCCGCCTGTGAAGTGGGAAGTCGAACGCGGTCGCGGGCATTCCGGTGTGGTCGTGGCAGGAGGAAAAGTCGTTTTCATTCACCAGCTCGAAAAAGAGGAGGAAATTTGCTGCCTCAATGCCGACACCGGCGAAGAAATCTGGAAACACCGGTATGCGGTCGACGTCGCTCAGAGTTACGGGATTGTCGATGCACCGCGCTCCAGTCCTGTGATCGATCCGGAAACGGGTTTGATCTATTCGCTGGGAAATGATGGTGACTTGATCTGTTTGAAACTGGAAACGGGTGAGATCGTCTGGCAAAAGCGTCTTGAAGCCGACTTCGGGCCTTCGCCGTTCTTTTTCGGCTACGGTTCCAGTCCGCTCGTCCACGGTGAGAAACTGATCGTTCAGGTTGGCGCTGAGGGCGCCTGTGTCGTCGCGCTGAACAAGGCGGACGGTGCTGTGATCTGGCAGAATGCGCATCAGTGGAACGGCAGCTACGCTTCCCCGGTGATCGGGATGGTGAACGGCGAAGAGCGACTTTTTGTCTTTGCAGGAGGCATGGTGAAACCACCTCACGGCGGGCTTCTTTGTATCAATCCAAAGGATGGTCACATCGACAGCGAGTTTCCCTGGCGTTCCGACAATTTTGCGAGTGTGAACGCGGCGACGCCGGTGCCGTGCGGGCCGAACCGCGTTTTTATCACCGAGGACTACGGGCTCGGCGGGGTTATGCTTGAGTTCGATTCCAATTTCCAACCGCGTGCGGTGTGGGATTCCCCCGAGTTTGGTTGTCAGTTTCAGACTCCGATTTATCACGACGGCTACCTCTACGGGTTCGGCGGAAACGGAGGACTCATGCTGGCTTTCGATGCCGGTTCAGGACGGCTTCTTTGGAATGAGGCTTTTTATCAGACCACGATTCAGTGGAAAGATCGTCCTATCCCCATCAGTCTGGGGCACGCTCATTTGATCTACATCGATGGAGGGTTTTTGTGTCTCACGGAGAACGGTGCGCTTTTGCGAATGAACCTCAGTCCCGGCGGATTTGAGATCGTGTCGAAAGCCCGCCTTTTCTACGCCCCGGAAACCTGGGCCCCGCCCGTGGTCAGCGACGGGAAGCTGTTCATCAATCAAAACGAGATGGGATCGCGGCTGATTTGCTACGACGTCTCGGGATAGCGGAATTTCCGATCTGTTTTCGTGAGAAAGAGGTGCGGAATGTTGGTGGAGGGCGCATCGCTGAAAATAACGGTTTCATTTCTCACTGACCGCGATATTTTCGGCCTTTCCGGCCTGTTACTTTTTGCGCCGGATCACTTTTCTTATGAATTCTGAACCTATCACAGGTGTCTTGTTGGTCGATAAAGGCCAGGACATGACCTCTCATGATGTTGTCGCGGTTGCGCGCCGGACGTTGAATACCAAAAAAATCGGCCATTGTGGAACTTTAGATCCCATGGCGACCGGATTGCTCATTCTGGTGATCGGAAGAGCGACCAAGATTCAGGATTTGCTCATGGCCGAGGACAAAGTCTACACCGGTGCTCTCGAGTTAGGTAAAACAACAAACACCCAGGATGCTGAAGGAGAAGTGCTTGAGGAGAAGGAGGTGCCTGAATTTTCCGACGAGGAGATCACCGCTGCCTTCGACAAATACAAAGGTGATTTTTATCAGATTCCACCCATGGTCTCTGCGATCAAAAAGGACGGAGTCCCTCTCTACAAGCTCGCGAGGCAGGGGAAAGAGGTGAAGCGCGATCCACGGTTCGTCCACGTCTTCAAGAACACGATAGATAACATCAGTTTGCCTGTCGTCGATTTCACGGTGAAGTGCAGTAAAGGCTTTTATGTCAGGACATATGCGCACGACATTGGTCAGGATCTCGGATGCGGAGCCCACCTCAAGGCGCTGCGTCGCACACACTCCGGTAAATTCGATCTCGAGCGTTCCGTCACGTTTGACGAGCTCAAGCATGGAGACCGGGACGAGATCATTTCTAAAATGCTGACTTTGCCTGAGGTTTCACGACTTCGCGGGGCCTAATCGAGGATGAATCTCCTTCACCAGGTGGACGAACTGGGGCGGCTTTCCGGGCCGCTGCACCTGGCGATTGGTGTTTTTGACGGACTGCATCTCGGTCACGCTGAAGTGATCGAGGCCGCGTGCGTTTCGGCGCGGGAACAGGGGGGGACAGCGGTCGTCGTGACTTTCGACCCCCATCCCGTGCAGGTATTGGCTCCGTCCAATGCTCCGCGCCTACTCACTTCGACAAGGCATCAGGTTGAAATGCTCGGTCGCAACCACGAGATTTCGAATGTGCTCGTGATCAACTTTGATGATGTCTTTTCGGCGCAGACAGGAGAGGAGTTTGTGCGGAGTTTGTTAGAGTCCGCACCCGAGAGCGGGATCGGTCGCATCTGTGTCGGTGAGGACTGGCAGTTCGGGAAAGCCCGTTCCGGAAATATCGATTTGCTTCGGCGTATGGGCGAAGAGTTCGGCTTTGCGGTGACCGGGGTTCCGACGGTGGAGGTTCTGGGCGGCCGCGTCAGCAGCACCCGGGTTCGCGAGGCCGTGGGGGCGGGGGACTTCGAGATCGCGAAGGCTTTGCTGGGACGTGACTACACGGTTCTCGGAACGGTCATTAAAGGACGTCAGCTCGGCCGCACCATCGGGTTCCCGACTGCGAATCTGACAGTACACAGTGAGCAACTTCCGCCGACAGGCGTCTATGCTGTTTCGGTGGTTGGTCAGGGTGATAGTTGGAACGGAGTCGCCAATCTCGGTTACCGGCCCACAGTCGAGGGCGGAGATGTGAAGCGTCTTTTGGAAGTGCACCTTTTCGATATGTCCTCGGATATATACGGCGAAGAGCTGGAGGTGACCTTTGTTAAATTTCTTCGGGGCGAGAAGAAATTTGATGGAATTGAAGCACTGAAGGCGCAGATCGCGCTGGATGTTGAGGCGGCCCGTTCCGTCTTTTCCTGACAGGGCACAAAAAAGCAGCGCCCAGTGAAGAGCGCTGCTTTTCAAAAAGTTATCCGGTATGGATTACATTTGTGGCGGAACGAGAGCGCCGCTTCCACCGAGGAGAGCAAAGCCGATCAGGTAAAGCACGAATGCGATGACGAATTTCATGCCGAGGCTCTTGTGGCCTTTCATAAAGCACCAGATCGGGGCGAGGATGGCGAAGAAAATCGTGAGGACACCCCAGAGCGTGTCATTTGATTTGAATTGCTTGATCAGTGTCATGATCCAGAATACGAAGAGAGCGATGCCGCCCACAACTGCAAGAATAGTTCCGATGAGTCCCATAAGATTTTTTTAGTTAGTTAGTTACAAGTTTAGGTTCGAGTGCGTTCCGCAATGACGCGGGATGCGACTTCACATCCTTAGACGTATGAAATGCGGAGTCATGCGTCAATTACGTAAAGTTTATTTCTCCCTGCTTTGAAGGACCTGCGTTTCATTTTGTTGTTCTGTTTCCGGAATTTCGGTAAGCTCGCACTGAATTCCTCTAACTGTTGTTACGTGCAAAAGGGGGCGCAGCAATCGAACCTGTTCAACGCAATCGGTCGAGCGATGAGAATTGAGGAAGATACATTCAATCGAGTTTGCACCGGGGTAGTCGAGGGGCATCTTGTGTGATAGGATGGCCAGCGTTCCTGTTTTATTCCCCGTGAAAACCCTGCCAAATACTTTCGAATCGATGGTCGCTTCTCTGCGTTGCTTTTCCTGTGGACTTGTCGGTCTGTGGGTCCTCTTCGCCCCTCTCACGCAGGGATTCGCGCAGCTCTCCCCGTTTAAGGACACCGGGGCACTCGCCTCGGATGGCAGTGATTTACCGGAAATTTTACCCCCTGATCTGATCGATCCGGTGACGACACCCCGTCAGACCACTGCCGATAAGATCGCGAGACTCTTCAACCGTAATCTGCGGGATTTAGAGGAAGCGCAGTCCGATATTATCGATCAGCTCGACAGCCTTCCCCGGGTCGTCCGCGAAACCCAGCGGGTTACGGGATTTGGTTATCACGATAAAGTGGGTGCGAAAAGCAATCCTCCCAAGTGGGTCCAGATTGACATGGGGGAGTCGGTTTCCCCGGATGCGGTGGCACTTTTCCCGGTGACTGCTGAGGTCGACAGCGAGACGATCTATGGCTATGGATTTCCGAAGGGGTTCCGCGTCGAAATATCGGATGATCCGTCTTTTCAAAGTGCCCAGATTCTCGCCGAAGGAAGTAGTGATGCGACCTCAGGTGCCCGTCGTTGGCCCTATTTCCGGGAAGTGTCAGGGGCATCAGGGCGTTACGTCCGCGTTTCTGCTTTTGATCTGTGGCGTTCTCCGTTCACGGGACAGCCCGCGCTCGCTCTCAGTGAGGTGATGATTCTCAAAGGGGGGCGGAACTTGGCGGTCGGGAAAAAAGTCACTTCACGTGATTCCGAAGAACAGTCGGACCGCTGGTCTGAACGTTTCGTTACCGATGGAATCACAACCCTGGGGATTCCACAGGGGATCGAAGAAAGCCCCACTCTGGGGTTTCGGGGCCGCTCGACCGAGCCGGCGACGGGGAGCTGGGTTCAGGTGGATCTCGGGGAAGCGATGAAGATTGATCAAATCGAAATCATTCTCGCGGATGCGCCGGTAAAACTACCCGATCCCACGGTGCGATTTCCCTATCCGATGCGCATCGAAATATCGGAAGACCCTGACATGCGCAATGCGGAGCTCTTGGGGCGTTACAATCCCTCCCAAATCAGTGTGATCGGAGAGAATCCACTGATCACGCCGGTCGATGATGCCTACGGACGCTACATTCGAATCAGTGTGCAGGGACCGAAAACGCCGGGAAGAATCACCTTTGAACTTGCCGAAGTGATCGTCTATTCAGGCACTGACAATGTGGCCCTTGGTAAGCCGGTCACAGCGCTGCATCCCTATGTGACTCCGAATTGGAGTCCTCAGTTTCTGGTCGATAACTACTCGAGTCGTCGCAAACTGGCGACCTACGAAGACTGGCTCTCGGGCCTTTCGAAGCGCAATCTTCTCGTGGGGCGCTGGCTTGAGAAAGAGGAGCAGCGTCTCAATCTCGTCGACCGCACCGTGACGCAGGGCGTATCGGTGATTGGGGTGTTCATTGCCGGTATCATCGGGTTCGTGCTTGTCGCGCTCTCGCGGGGGCGCGTTCAGCGGCGAAAAGATCTCGAGGACCTGCGTCAGCGGATCGCGAGTGACCTTCACGACGACATCGGGAGTAACCTCAGTAGTATTGCCCTGCTTGCCGAACTCGGAAAAATGGAGGTCGATGAGCCCGAGCTGGTCGTTGAGGAATTGACCGAGATCAAATCGACTGCCGACAAAACGATCGAATCGATGCGGGACATCGTCTGGCTGATTCGGCCGGGAGAGGAGACCTGGCAGCAAATGCTAACCCGTTTTCGCGAGACCGCTGCCAAGCTGCTCCGTGCTCATGAATACACTCTCACGGTGCATGGGGAAGCGCACGGGGACCGCCTTCCGCTTGAGTTTAAGCGGGATATTTTCCTGATTTACAAAGAGGTCCTCAACAACATCGTGCGGCACGCCAATGCTGAGAACGTGAAAATTGATATCGACTGTCGCAAAGGGAAGATTCAGCTTCTCATTGAGGATGACGGCGACGGATTTAACAATCTTGATAAAGAGTTCAGGGAGGGAAATGGCCTCCGGAACCTGCGGATGCGGGCTCAGGCCATTGGCGGCAATTTGAAGGTGAGGAGTACCTTAAACGAAGGCACATCGGTGCAACTTACTTTGGAACTGCCGTGAAAATTCGCCCCGAATGAGCCCTATTTTTCAGGTGCAAAAGGCCGTAGAGGCATCACATTAATTTAGAACCCGCTGTGCGATAACGAAAGATGAGTGAAGAAAAAGAAACCGTCGAAACCCCGAAAGCTCCCAGTAAAGTTTGGGTAGTGGAGGACAATGAAACCCTTCGTCGTACTGTTGCCAGGGTTCTGGACCGGCAGAAGGACATGAAGTGTGTCCACCAGTATGAGCGTTGCGAAGACGCCATTGAAGCGCTTGTCGCGGGGGAGCGTCCCGACGTGATGCTGTTTGACATCGGTCTTCCCGGCATGAGCGGTATCGAGGGGATTCGCCGCATCAAGACGGCTCTTCCTGAGATTGAGATCCTCGTTTTCTCCGTTTTTGATGATAACGAGAAGGTTTTCAATGCGATCTGTGCCGGTGCCTCCGGTTATCTTTTGAAAACCTCCAGCATGGGCGAGATTCCCGATGCGATTCGTGAAATTCAGGCCGGTGGCGCTCCTATCAACGCGCTCATCGCCCGTCGAGTCCTCGATATGTTCAGCGATCTTGCGCCGCAGAGCCGTGACTACGGCCTCACCGAGCGCGAGAAGGAAGTGCTTGAGCAGATGGTCGAAGGCCTCACTAAAAAGGAGATTGCCGATCAGCTCGACCTCAGCTTTCACACCGTCGATAAGCACATTCGCGGCATCTACAGCAAGCTGCACGTCAATACAATGACCGGAGCGGTTGCCAAAGCTCTCAAAGAAGGCCTTCTCCCGAAGGGGTAGTGGGCCATTTTTAGAGATTTTAAGGCATCGTAGCGGTTCGCAGTTCTTTTGGCCGCATTGGGAAGTGAGCCGTTATTTCGCGTCTCTCCTTGTTGCAAGAGACGTAAACTGTTGGTAGGAATTCATTTCCTCTCAGTGGTATTACATGGATGAATTTTTCTTTATCAAACTGGCTTCACAGCGTTTTCTCTGTGGAATAGGTCCGTTTGAGGAAATGGCTGAACCGCCGACCGATGGTCGCAGCGCGTTTTACCGCAATCATTTCGATCTTTCAGATCCCAAACCCTGGAAGGTTCCTTCGTCCGTTTACGAAACCTCTGATCTTCGCGGGCTTCTACCCGACAATGGGGCAACTCCGCTCCCTGAGATTGCCTGGTCCGGGCTTGGAGATGACGATGTCAGGTTGGTATTCGACGAAATTTTGGCGAAGATCCACGGAGGCGAGATCAAAAAGTCGGTTCCCGTTCTCACGGAGCGCGGAATTTTACACCGGGGCGAGCCGGCTGCGTTGGTAAAGACGATCAACGCGCTGCCGTCGCATCTCCTCGGCTATGGATATCGGGAAGGCGATACCGGGTTGGTCGGGGCGACGCCGGAGAAGCTCTTTACGGTGAAAGACGGCATCCTCGAGACGATGGCGCTCGCGGGGACCGCTCCGAAACACGAGCTGGATGATTTTCCGAATGATCCCAAAGAGATCCGCGAACATGAACTGGTTGCCGATTATCTCGAAGATCTCCTTTCGCCTTTGGGCAAAGTCGAGAGGGAGGAACGTACTCTCATGGATTTGGGTTCGATCGTGCATTTTTTGACCCGGCTCCGGGTGCAATTAAAGGAGGAGGCGACCGACTTGAACGCACTGGTCGAGCAGCTCCATCCGACGCCCGCGCTCGGCGCCTGTCCCCGTGGAAAGGGAGCTCTCGAAGACCTTGTCGGTTATCGCAATCGTCTCGGTGTTCCGGAAAATTTCGGGGCGCCTTTTGGAGTTCTCCATCAAGGGAGCTTTGAAGTCTTCGTCGCGATTCGCAATCTCTCATGGGATGGACGTGATGTCTTCCTGCCCAGCGGGGTTGGGCTGGTCGAGGGGAGCCGCTTTGATCGCGAGTGGCGGGAGCTTGCATTGAAACGAAATTCCGTGAAATCGCTTCTCGGGGTATGACCGGAAACGCCATTCTCGCCGCTGAAACGCTCGGTTATCTCACCGGACTCGGGGTAGAAGAATTTGTCGTCTGCGCCGGAGCGAGAAATGCACCGCTTGTGACGAGTCTGTTGCGCGGCGCGCCGGCAAACGGGTGCGAGGTCTTGTCGCATTTTGATGAGAGAACCGCGGCGTTTTTTGCGATGGGGCTGGCGCGGCGATCCGGAAAACCGGTTGCGGTGATGACGACCTCAGGCACCGCCGTGGCGGAGCTTCTCCCTGCGTTGATCGAATCTTTTTACTCCGGCGTTCCGCTCGTGCTCGTGACGGCGGACAGGCCCGTTAATTTTCGTGGAAGCGGCGCTCCCCAGGCGATTGAACAGGTGGGGATTTTCGGACGATACGCGCCGACAGCGTTGGATGTCAGTGTCGTCGATGATCTGACCGGCGTGGCGGAATGGGATCGAAAGACGCCCCTTCATCTCAATATCTGTTTCGACGAACCTCGTGCCGAGGATGTCGCGGAGAGTTGGTCGGCGATGGCGGTTTCCGGCTCAGGCACGCCGCCAGCGGCTTCGGATGACGAGGTGTTGGGCGATTTCTGTCGGGCCGCGAGTCTACCGCTGGTTCTGCTCGGCGCGCTCGATCCCGGCTGGCAGGAAGGTGTCGCCCGCTTTCTGACCACGAGCGGGATCCCATTTTGGGCCGAAGGCACGAGCGGATTGAGGGAATTGGCCGGGTTGATCGACACCCGTATCGCATCAGAATCGGACCTTGCGGCGCTCAATCCCGGTTCTGTGATCAGAATCGGAGGCATCCCGAGCTGTCGGTTCTGGCGCGATCTGGAAAGTCTGCCCGATGTGCCTGTTCTATCCGTTTCGACATTGCCCTTCACCGGCCTCGCCCGGGAGTCTGATCTTCTCGTTTCGGAAACCTTTCCGGAGGTCGAAATCGAGACTCAACCCTGTTGGGTCAAGGACCGAACCCTGTTGGGTGCGCCGACTTTCAGCGGGGATGAGCGATCTGAGCCTGCCGCGGTCAGGCAACTATCGGAAATGATCCCTTCTGAAGCGCTCGTTTTTCTGGGCAACAGCATGCCGATTCGTGAGTGGAATCTTGCCGCGACCTTCGAGATTTCGCATCCGCAGTGTTTTGCGAGTCGAGGGACAAACGGAATCGATGGACAGATTGCAACCTTCCTCGGGCTCTCCCGGGGGGCTGCAGAGAGCTGGGGGATTTTCGGTGATCTCACGGCGTTGTATGATCTCAATGCGCCCGCTCTGCTTCGTTCTCAGGCTGGAGAAAAGAGGCGCATTGTCATTCTAAACAACGGGGGAGGGCGAATCTTTTCCCGACTTCCCTCGATGGCGGGACTGGAGCCGGATGAGAAAAAGCACACTGAAAATCATCATGGCCGCCACTTCTCTTCGTGGGCGGAGATGTGGGATCTGGACTACGCGGCATGGCATCCGGGGGATTCTTTTCCGAGTCTTGAGAGTGACGCCCTGGTCATTGAAGTGTTTCCCGATAACGAGGCAACGGAGGCTTTTTGGGAATCCCGCAAACAGAGTTGAGGTATGGAGATCGCAGCGCTTCACGGAAACCTGGGATCGTGTCAGGATTGGGAAGGCCTCGGGTTGCCCGGACTTCGGGCGGTCGATTTGTGGGAACACAGTGCTTTGTCCTACTTTGAGTTCGCTCATGAGTTGGCGACCGATTTGACCTCGGGAATGGAAGCTCCGGTTCTGGCGGGGTATTCACTCGGGGGGAGGCTTGCCTTGTATGCGATGGCGATTCATCCGGAGCGCTGGTCCGGGGCGGTGATTGTCTCGGCTCATCCGGGGCTCTGTTGTGTCGAGGACAGGCTCGCGCGGAGAGTATCGGATGAAATCTGGGCGGAGCGGGCGCGAACCTTGTCGTGGGAGGATTTTCTTGAACAGTGGGATTCGCAATCGGTTCTCGCCGGTTCACGATCGGGAGAGGGCAGGGAAGCGCTGGCTTCTCAGCGCGACGCCATTGCGCTTGCCTTTGAGACCTGGACGCTCGGGCGGCAGGAGGATTTGCGGAAAAGCCTGCGTCAGTTTCATGCTCCTGTGCTCTGGATTACCGGCGGGGAAGACGTGAAATTTACGTCACTCGGCGCGGAGATGGGCGAAGTTTTCGAGCATTTTGAGCACCTTGTCGTGCCGAATTGCGGGCACCGTGTTCTCCTCGAGCAACCGGAGTTGTTGAGGGAGAAGCTGGTAGCGTTTACCGGATCGCTCTGAGATTGAGCTGGCAGATTCGCATCGATTTTTGAAGCATCGCGGGCGGGGAATCAGCTAATTTGAGGGGGGAAGGTCAAATTCCTTTCCATTCAATTTTCAGCGGATACAATCGCGTTGGAGATTGCGGTCGCGATCTTCTTTTTGACCCTCAATTTTTTATTCATGAAGCTGACAATCCTCTCTCGAGCCCCGCAATGTTACTCAACCCGTCGACTTGTTGAAGCGGCCGAAACAAGGGGGCACGATGTTCTCGTGCGGGATCCACTGCGCTTCTCGATTGAAATGGACAAGGGGGAGCCTGATCTCTACTACAAGGGGAAGTCCATCAATGAACTCGATGCTGTTTTACCGCGGATTGGGACTTCAGTGACACGGTATGGAACCACTGTATTGCGTCAGTTCGAGCAATTGGATGTCTACACTCCTAATACCTCGGCTGGTATCAGTAACTCCCGCGATAAGCTGAGAAGTCTTCAGATTCTTTCCCGTCACAACATCGGTATTCCGACGACAGCCTACGTGAGCAACAAAGCGGATGTGTCCGATGCGATCGAGCGGGTTGGTGGAACGCCGGTGATCATTAAGCTGATCGAAGGCACACAGGGCGTCGGTGTCATTCTCGCTGATAAACCGGAGATTGCCAAAGCGATCATCGAAACTCTCCACAGCGCGCAGCAGAACGTTTTGATCCAGAAATTCGTGGCGGAGAGTAAAGGTAAGGATGTAAGGGCTTTTGTGATCAATGACAGGGTGGTCGGTGCGATTCGACGGACCGCGCAAGGGCAGGAGTTCCGGAGTAATGTCCACCGTGGCGGAATCGCGACGGCGATTAAGTTGGATCATGCCTACGAGGAAGCCGCCGTTCGCGCCGCTCAGATTATGGGCTTGAAAGTTTGCGGAGTCGATATGCTGGAGGGCAAAGACGGCCCGCAGATCATGGAGATTAATTCATCTCCCGGATTGGAGGGGATTGAAGGGGCGACCGGGCTGGATATCGCCGGCGAGGTCATCGACTTCATCGCCGATCAGGCAAATATGCCAGATATCGACCTGCGTCAGAGACTCACGATCAGTCGTGGTTACGGCGTCACTGACATTACCATTTCCACGGGCAGTTCACTCGTTGGGAAGACGATCGATTCGACAGGACTTCGCGATGAGGATGTTGTTGTCCTGACTCTCAAACGCGGTGATTCAGTGATCTCCAACCCGAAGTCATCGCGGGTATTGGAGGAAGGAGACACTCTGCTTTGCTACGGGAAAGTGGAGAACATGAAAAAGATGGTTCAAGATCGTCCCCGCAGAAAGCGCAAGCTGCATGCATTGCCTGAAACACCAGTGACTGAAGGTGTGACACATGAGTGATTCGCCGGATTCAGTTCGTGAGAAGCGGCCTATTGGCAAATGGGGAAAGAGTCGGGTCAATCCCGGGACTCGCAAGCGTATCCGCCTGGTCGCGGGAGAGAGCTTTACCGGTATTAATGTTAGTATGCCGTTGATGGTGTGGCGGGGCAAGGAGGACGGTCCCGTTCTCGGCATCACCGCGGCGATTCATGGTGACGAGATCAACGGCACCGGCGCGATCAGGCGGCTGATTCAGGATGCCCCCTTCAAACTGAAGCGAGGTGCTCTCATTCTCGTTCCGGTGGTGAACGTGATGGGGTTTGAGCGTCACAGTCGTTACACTCCGGATCGTCGCGACTTGAATCGTACCTTCCCCGGAAGCAGCAAGGGAAGCCTCACTGGAAGGCTTGCCAATCTCATTCATGAAGAGGTGGTCGGTCGTTGCGACTACCTTCTCGATTTGCACACCGCTGCGGTGCGGCGCACAAACTTTCCCAACGTGAGAGCCGATTTGGATGATCCCGGTTGCGTTCTCTTAGCGGAAAGTTTCGGCGCCGAAATCATCGTTGATAGCGAGGGGCCCGACGGTTCCCTGAGACGCGAGGCTTGCAAAGCGGGATGTCCCACCGTGATTCTCGAGGCGGGGGAAGTATGGAAGGTGGAGCCTTCTGTTCAGGAGATGACGATGCGGGGGATCATTCGGGTTCTCTCGAAGCTGGAGATGATCAGTCTGAAGAAATCGGAGGAGATCGAACCGAGACCGCATCAGATGGTTGTGAGCCGTTCGAGTTGGGTTCGTGCCGGCGTGGGAGGCTTTCTTCAGTTTCACGTCGCTCCGGGGGAGACCGTGCAAAAAGATCAACCGCTCGCCACCAATACCGGATTGTTGGGCAAAACGCTGGAAACAATCGTGAGCCCCTTTCAGGGAATCATTCTCGGCATGACAACGATGCCTGCGGTTTCGCCGGGGGATCCGATCGTCCACGTCGCAAGGCCTCAGTCGAGAAAGGAATTTCGTTCGCTCGAACGAAGCGTCGAGGGAATGGAAGACGATGCCCTTGAGAACCAGTTGCGCGATCATCTCGCCACGAATATCACGGTGGAAGATCATCAGATGCTTGACGAGCTTCTCGATTAAAGAAGGTGAGGGGCCCTCGAGCCCTTCATCCCATTGTCTACCTCTGAGAGCCCACTGTTCCGCAGGGAGACGAGATCGATTTGAAAACTCAGACCTCCGGGGGCATTTCCGGATCTCCCGAAGATGCGTCTCCGGATCGATTTTTATGGAATTTTCAGTGGGGGTGGTAAGGCAGTTTAGAAAAGGTGCCTTCTGGTTTTTTGAGGGCTTTTTTTATTAAGTAGCGCATGGTGGCTCGAGCTGTGGCAGTGCACCGGCCTTGCAGAGACGGATTCGTTCCTTTCGAGTTCAAATTTTAACTGCAAAAAGTCGTTCGAACTCTCGTTGACGTATCTATGGATAAGGAACAACCTCTTAGCTCTATGACTTGGATTTCTGCGCACGAATTTGAAGACCTTCGTTACGAGAAAACGGAGGATGGACAGATCGCTAAAATTACGATCAACCGCCCTGAAGTGAGGAACGCTTTTCGTCCTCAAACGGTGAGGGAAATGCTCGTGGCTTTCGATCTCGCTCACGAGGATCCCGATGTGGGCGTGATCATTCTCACGGGGGAGGGCGACCTTGCCTTTTGCTCAGGCGGAGATCAAAAAGTGCGTGGTCACGCCGGTTACGTGGGGGAGGACGGAGTGCCCCGTCTCAATATTCTCGATGTGCAGAAAAAGATCCGAGGCCTGCCCAAGCCGGTTGTGGCGATGGTTGCCGGTTACGCGATTGGCGGCGGTCATGTTCTCCACATCGTCTGTGATCTTACGATTGCAGCGGACAATGCAAAGTTTGGTCAGACCGGTCCAAAAGTGGGATCCTTCGACGGAGGACTTGGTTCCAGCTATCTCGCCCGCATTGTCGGCCAGAAGAAAGCCCGTGAGATCTGGTTTCTTTGCCGTCAATATGATGCTCAGCAAGCTCTCGATATGGGGCTGGTCAATACGGTTGTTCCCCTCGATCAGCTCGAAGCGGAAACGATCCAGTGGTGCCGCGAGATGCTCGACCATTCACCGCTCGCGCTCCGCTGTCTCAAGACGGCTCTGAACGCAGATTGTGATGGCCAGATGGGGCTGCTCGATCTCGCAGGCAATGCGACCCTGCTCTATTACATGAGCGAGGAGGCGAAGGAAGGGAAGAATGCTTTTGTTGAAAAACGGAAACCGGACTTCTCGAAATTTCCCCGCGTTCCCTAGCTTTCCGCTGCGATGAAATCCTGGTTTCAGGCGGCACGACCGAAGACGCTTCCCGCTGCGGTGGTGCCTGTGTTAGTCGGTTCGGTGCCGGTGTTGTGGGACGGAGATCCGGAGACGGGCTCGTGGGCTCTCTTTCGCTTCACCGTATTCAGCTGCATCTGGATTCAGATTGCGACGAATCTGTTCAACGACGCGATTGATCACAGCAAAGGAGCCGATACGGAAAAGCGAACCGGACCGAAGCGGGTCTCGGCCTCGGGGATGCTTTCTCCGAAGCTCGTCATGATCGGCGGGGTGATTTGTTGCTGTATTGCAGCGCTTTTCTCGATTCCTCTGGTGATGGAACGCGGCCCGATCATTCTCGTGATCGGCCTGGTCTCGCTGTTCCTCGCCTACGGTTATACAGGGGGACCTTTCCCGCTCGCCTACCGGGGGATGGGTGAAATTTTTGTGATTCTCTTTTTCGGTCTCGTTGCGGTGCAGGGTGCCTACTTTGTGCAGACGGGAGAGCTTGGAGGAAAGGAAATCTGGACCCTGGGCTGGCAGTGCGGACTTTATTCGAGCGTTCTCATTGCGATCAATAATCTGCGGGATCTCGATGAGGACAGGGAAACCGGGAAACGGACTCTCGCGGTTCGTTTCGGGAAGAATTTTGCCCGTTGGGAGATCGCCGTTTTTTGTATCGTTCCCGCGTTTCTCTGGGCGGTTCATCTCGATGTCCGCGACGGGAAAGATTTGTTATACTACCTCGTGGTTCTCACTTCCTTTTTGTTCAGCGGGATTATTTGTCGGGGCATTTTCCGAAACCTCCCCGGCGCGGTTCTGAACGGGTTCCTCGGACTCGCCGCCATGCAGCTTGTCGTCTTCGGCCTCCTCGTGATGTGGCATTTCCGCACCTTGTCATAGTGAAAGCTCCTATTTACATCTCGCGCTATACCTTGGCGTCGGCTCAGTCGCTGAATTCGCGAAGCGGACGTCGTGAGCACGAGGGCGCACTGATTCGGACAAGGGACGGCTACGGCTGTATTCATCCATGGCCGGAGCTGGGCGATGCGCCGCTCGAAACGCAATTGGAGCGACTGACATACGGCGGCTCAACGCCTCTCGTGGATGCCGCCCTCGAATGTGCTGAAATCGACGGGGTTTACCGAAGAGAGGGGCTTTCGATGTATGAGGATGAAATTCCGCCCAGTCACTGGCTGGTGATGGGGGGCGATGATCCCGAGGCGGCGAAGGAGCAGGGGTTTCGTATCGCGAAGATCAAAGGTTCGCCGGATCTCGATGCGGTTCGCAAGACAATGCGGCATTGGATGGATGCCGGGTTTCGAGTGAATCTTGATTTCAATGAGTCGCTACGGCCCGGCGGTTTCCTGGCCTTCTGGAATTCGCTCGAAGATTTTGAACAGGAGGCGATTCTCATGGTCGAGGATCCTGAGGAGTGGACCGAAGACGGCTGGACGGATCTCCGGGAAAGTGAAATCCCCGTCGCGGTGGATCGGGATCTCGTGGCCCGCTATCGTCTCGGCGATATCTATGTGATGAAGCCGGCCTACCTTTCGGATTTCCCCAACTACCAATCGCGCTTCGCGGTGACCTCCTACATGGATCATGCGATCGGGCAGATGTTTGCCGGTATGGTCGCGTCACATCATACCAATGATGAAAAGCTCGTGTCGTGCGGTTTGCTGACTCATCGCTGCTTTGAAAAGGATGAGTTTTTTGAGAGAATTCAAACCGACGGGCCGCGCCTCCTTCCGGTCGAGGGAACCGGTTTGGGATTTGATGACTTGTTAGAAAAACTGCCTTGGAAACGAATCAACTAAGCACTGCTGAATACTGGAATTCGGAGGGGATCGATGTGCGACTCAATCCGAAGCTGAGCTATGATTCAAGTGGACTGGAGACTTTTCTATCGGAGGAGGAGGGGATTCGCTCGGCAGTGGTTGTCGCTACGTCAGGCTCGAGTGGGGAGGTGAAGTTTGTTGTTTTGAAAAAATCCGCCCTGCTGGCTTCTGCCGCAATGGTGAACGAGTGGTGTGATGTGACGGATGCAGATGTCTGGTGGGGCGGACTTTCAACGTTTCACGTCGGTGGATTGGGGATCTTCGCGAGGGCGGTGCTTTCCGGAAGTCGTGTCGTCGTCCCGGAGTCAAGGGAATGGAACCGAGGCGCTGGCTACGCAGAGTCGCTTGAGAAATCAGGTGTGACCCTGACTTCGTTGACACCGGTGCATCTGCACGATCTCGTCGTTTCCGGAACGCGGAGTCCGGCAGGTTTGAGAGGACTCTTTCTCGGCGGAGGGCGTATTACGGATCAACTCGCGGAGCGGGCCGTCGAACTCGGATGGCCTATATGGCCGACCTATGGGATGTCCGAGGCGGGATCTCAAATCGCGACGAGTGTGGAGGGGAATCACGAATTGCTGCCGGTTCTACCTAATTGGGATGTCCGGGTTGGTGAGAAGGGCGGAGCACTTGAGATTCGCGGAGAGGCCCTCTTCAGTGGCTACGCGAGCAAGGTCGATGGGTGCTGGAGTTTTCAGGAATCCACCCAGGCTGACGGCTTTTTTGTCACTGGCGATGTCGTTGTGCTGGAAGAGAAGCAACTCCGGTTTCGTCATCGTGCCGATGATTTGGTGAAAGTGTTAGGTGAATTGGTTTCGCTTTCGAAAGTGGAAGCCGTTGCGAGAAACGGTGGGGCGGAAGTGATTGTGATTCCGCTTCCTGACGCGAGGCTCGAAACGCGACTCGTTGCCGCATTTGAGGGCGGTCCCGACGCAGCAGCCAATTGGTTGATACAAACCAATCAAAAGCTCTCCGGGATTGAACAGATCGCGGAGGTTCGTCCGGTGGTCGAATTCCCCCGTACCGAAATTGGAAAGGTTGATCGCAAGGAACTCGCGTCGTTGTTTTGAGGGAGGTTCGAAAAGGGTAGAGGAAGGAGAATTCCTTCCCGTCAATAGGCGTCGGGCGGTTGGGCAGCGCATTTGGAATGAGTTTCATTCCTCTGCGGTGTCGATTGAGTGCGGTTCGGGAAGGGAGTAGAGGAAGGAGGGTTCCTTCCCTCTGTAGGCTGCGGGAAGTTTGGAAGCGCCCCCAAATCACTGCGCTTCCCAGCCCACTGCCTGCGTCCAGGCCTGCTGCATTTGACCTTCGAAGGATGGGTTCACGTGCTTGCGACTCGAAGTCACGGTGGCGCGGAGGTAGAGCGCATCATCGGGCATCGTAAAGCTGGCAGTGTTGCCTTTCACGGTCGCGAAGACTTCGCCGATTCCGGTTTCCGCGGCGGCGGCGTCGTAGTTGTCACGGGTTCCGATGAATTCAGTGGTGTATTCGACGCCTTCGGCAGGCGTGATTTCCAAGGTCAGTTCGCGGGATGTTTGATCAAAGCTGATTCGGTCGAGGGTGACCCCGCTGCTGGAATAGAACTCACCTTTTTCCATCGCGATGACGATTTCATCTCCGTCGAGCGCGTCGGCTCCGACCATGATCCAGCCTCGCCCGGGAGAAACGTCCCCGCCGTGGTAGGTGTGTGAGTCGTCGGTCGCGACAGCTTTGAGCGGAGCCGCTTTCATCTCCGCGATACGAATCGTGTTCGCGATATCCCAGATTTTCTCGTCTCCGGGACGTGTCTCGTCGCCGAGGTGATTGATGCCGGGGTGTCCGTTGTAGACTTCGAAATAGTCTCCCTCGGCGACGGCTGCAAGATCCTCCGCCGTGAGTGCCCACTGAAAGTTGGGATGATTGAGATGGGCGAGAATAGGTCGGCCCGTTTCTTTGGCGCGAGCTTTCACCGCTTTCATACTGCGTCGCATCACTTCTTGAGCTGTCTCTTTGTCCTCTTTTACTGCGGGGATGACCTCCTCGATGTTAATCGCATTGATGTGAACCGGCTTTCCCGAGCCGGAGTTGGAAATTTCCTCGGCGGGAAGGAGGTAGAATTCCCCGGGTTTTCCGAGAGCCTCGTTGCACTGTTCGAGAGTCTTGAGAAGGATCCCTTTCTCTTCGCCCCGCGTTTCCCATTGAATCCAGTCTTTCCCAAAACGGGCTTCACACTTCGAGATTGCATCGCGTCCGATCGCACGCTGCTTCTTCTTGATCTGAGCGGCGGAAAGCCATTTTTCGCCCTCCTGAAGGACGTTGTGATCGCTCAGGGCGATGAAGTCGTATCCGTTCTCCTGATACCAGGCAATGATCATTTCGGGGAAATCATTACCATCGCTCCAGAGGCTGTGCGTGTGGGTGTTGCCCTTCAGCCAGGCCCGGGTGTCGTAATCCTGTGCATGGGTTAGAGATGCGGTAAGAAGCAGGGAGAGGGCGATGGCAGGGTTTCGTTTCATGGTGGGGTTTTCAGGTGGGGATTAGTCTTCGAGCGTTTCTTTCTCGAAGTCACCGGGGTTCACCCAGCCGGCTCGGGTGGGCTGTCCGGTCGTGAAGCGCTCGTAGAAGTTGAGTGAATCGGTCGAAATTTCGTAGTTGTCGAAAATGGACCCTTTGCCTTCAATGCGGGGATCCTCCTGCTCTTCGAGCGCCGCTGTCATTTGCCCTGAAAGCTGCTCCTTGAGTTCTTCGTGCGCTTTTGCCCCGGCGAGATTGTTGATGCAGTCAGGATCAACGTCGATCTGGTAGAGTTCCTCTTCGGGGAGCTTGCCAAAGTTCATTTTCCAGAAGGCGGTGTTGGAACCGTCACGCCGGGCGTCGAGAATCCAGGTCTTAGTCGGGCTTCCGTCGGTGTTGAGGTAGCCGGTGACAGGATCCCCCGCAGGCCAGCGATCTGTTTCGTAGTTGCGAAGGTAGAGCCACTTGTCGGTGACGATTCCGCGGACGGGGTAGCCCCAGTCATTCGGGCGGCCTGCGTCATGGCGCTCTTTTCCAATGAGGACATGGTCCCGGTCCGGCTCGACCTGTCCTTCTTTCTCAGAACGGAAAATCGGGACGAGGCTTTTTCCGGTCAAGGCAGCCATGGTCGAGTCCTCCGGCGACAATTCGGCGACCTCAAGGAAGGTTGGCGCGAAGTCGATAAAGCTCACGAAATCCTGAATCTCGCGGCCTGGATTTTTAATCCCTTTGGGCCACATCACCGCGAGAGGGAGGTGGTTGGAAAGGAGGTATTCGTTCCCTTTGACGCGGGGGAAGGGCATTCCGTTGTCCGAGGTCACGAGGATGATGGTGTTGTCGAGCTGCCCCGCTTTTTCCAGCATCTCGATGATGCGAACGAGGTGGTTGTCGAAATGCTCAATCTCAAACGCGTAGTCGAGCATGTCGTTTCGGACCACGTCGTTGTCGGGCCAGAAACCGGGGACTCGATCGATATCGGTTAGGCTCTTGCCGCCTTTTTTGACTCCGGCCTCATATTCGTAGGCGCGGTGCGGTTCGGTGCCGCCATACCAGAAGGCCCAGGGTTTCCCTGACTCGCCGGCATCAGCGAGGAAGTCGCCGAAGTTGGCCGCGTAGTCATTGTTTGAGATCATTTTGGCGGGAGGCGTCGCCTTGCGCTTGTTGTAGGGCTTGCCATTCATCTGTCTCGGCTTTCCATCGGCATCGAGGGCCTTTCCCGGTGCCCAGCCTTTACCTGTCATGCCCACAAAATAACCGGCTTTGCGGTCGAGCGCTTCAACGTAGGAAGTGAACTTAAGCGGGAAATAAGGCATGTGGTTGGCGGCCTCCTCCAGTTGCCAAGAGTTTCTGCCGGTAATGATGCAGGCACGGCTCGGGGCGCATTTGGCATTGGGAGTGAAAGCGTTGTGGAAAAGGAGACCTTCGCGGGCGACGCGGTCGAAGCCCGGCGTTTTCACCCATTCCGTTCCGTAGGCACCGGCGTGGGGCCAGGATTGATCGTCGGAGATGGCGAAAAGGATGTTGGGACGCTCGTCTGCGTTGAGGGTGAATACGCAGAGGAGACTGACAAGAACGAGGAGTGATTTCATGAGAGAGAAATTTCAGTATTACTTGATCGTGATCGAGTCGGGATCGAAATCAACCGGCGGATATTTCATCTCAAGATTCTTCAAGGTCTTCGCAATGATGTCGGCGACGACGATATTCCGATACCATTTCCGGTCCGCCGGAATGACATACCAGGGCGCTGCCTCGGTGCTGGTTCTCTCGAAGACCTCGTTGTAGGCGGTCATGAACTTGGGCCAGAGCGCTCTGTCATCGAGATCACCGAGATTAAACTTCCAGTTCTTGTCGGGTTCGTCGAGACGGGCTTGGAGTCTCTCCTTCTGCTCATCGTGAGAAATGTTGAGGAAGATCTTCACAATCGTGGTGCCTTCGTCGGCGAGCATTTGCTCGAAGTTGACGATGTGATCGTAGCGTTTCCGCCATCTCGATTCGGGAAAAATTTCGCGCACGCGGACGGCGACGATGTCTTCGTAATGGCTGCGGTTGAAAATCACGGTTTCGCCATCTCCCGGTACTTCGCTGTGAACCCGCCAGAGGTAGTCGTGCGCGAGTTCCTTCGAGCTGGGGCGCTTGAAAGAGGCGACGCGGATTCCCTGGGGATCCATTGGATTGAAAACACTGCGAATCGTGCCGTCTTTTCCTCCCGTATCCATCGCCTGAAAAATCACGAGGAGCCTATGCTTGCCCTCGGCGTAGAGGCGGGTCTGGAGTTCGTCGATTTCCTCTTCGAGCTTTGCGAAGAGCTTTTTGCCTTCTTTTTTGCTGACAGGAAAAAGAGAATCGTCGCGTGTCGGAAGCTCCTCCACAGAGACTTGTTTTCCATGAGGGATGCGAAAGGGATGATCGGAGAGAGAATGGCTGTTCATCGCCCCAGTCTAAGCGTTTCCAAAAGACTTCGGCAAGTGCTTGAAGAGGGTTAATTGCGCGACCCGGGAGGCGGGGAGGGAATCCTTCGACATCTTTCTCGCGGATATGGCGGCAACGATCGTGGTCGGACTCATCTTTGCGACCGTCCTCACCACAATCGTCGACGCGGTATTCCACTGCACATACCAGAGCGTGCGCGTGAATGAGCAGCGGGAAATGCCGCCGTGTCAGGATTAGATCAGCTCCGAGGCAATCGGGTCAGCGAGGGACTTTCCAGCTCTTGTCAGGGTGATGAATCCCTCTTTCTCGACGATCAAACCCTGTTGGATCAGTGACTCAACAGGGTTGGGTGTGGGAAGCAACCCTGTTGGGCAGCCCTTTCGGGTTCGCAGACGGAGCGCGATCGCTTCGATGCGGCGGTCTTCCTCGCTGAGGCTTTCAATCTCGGTTCGGGTGTCGAATCCGCTCACGGATCGTTTCACGTAAGCGGCTGTGTCAGGAACGGTTTTCCAACGTTGGCCGGCGATGGTGGAGACCGCTCCGGGGCCGAGACCGAGGTAGTCGTTGCCGGCCCAATAGGCCTGATTGTGTTGCGATTCGAAACCCGGCTTCGCGTAGTTCGAAATCTCGTAGTGGGAAAACCCCTTCAGCTCGAGGAAGTCTATTCCCTGATAGAAGAGGTCGGCGTCGCGGTCTTCGTTCGTGTCGAGTTCTCCTTTCTCATGTCGCTGCATGAACTCGGTGTCCTCTTCGTACGTGAGATTGTAGGCGGAGAAATGTTCGGGCTCGAGGGCGACGGCCTCATCAAGATCGCGCTGCCAGCTTTCGGCGTTCTGGCCGGGGACGGAGAACATGAGGTCGATGCTGAGGTTCTCGAATCCAGCGTCGCGGAGCGTTTTGTAGGCAGTGATGGCGTCTTCGGCGCTGTGGTCGCGTCCGAGGGTTTTGAGCGTGTCCGCTTGAAATGACTGCACCCCGAGGCTGATTCGGTTGGCTCCCAGTTGCCGCATCAGTTGCGCCTTTGTGAGGTCGTAGGTCGCGGGATTGGCCTCGAGCGTGTATTCGCGGACCTGTGAAAGGTCGAAGGTCTCAGCGAGCCCCTCCATCAGTTTTTGGAGCAAGGTGGGGGAAAGCAGCGTCGGCGTGCCGCCTCCGAAGTAGACTGTTTCGAACGGCGTGTGGACTTCCGCTTTCTTCTGTTTCGCCTCAGCGAGGATTGCTTCTACAAAATCCCGGTTCGCCAACTTTCCCGGCTGGTGCTTGTAGAAGGCACAGTAGGGGCAGATGTGGTGGCAGAAGGGGATGTGGAGGTAGAGGTGCACGGGCGGGTGCCGCTGCGCGGCGTAAAAGGTAAAAGGTAGAAGGTGAAAAGTCGGATGGGCTTCGCGAGGGCGCGGGTGCGCTGAGAGGGCGGAAGATTCTTTACTTCTCTACCCCTTTACTACGCTACTTCTCCTCAATCTCCCTCACGAAAATGCTGGGGCCTGACGTGCTCACCACGACAATCTTCCTTCCTTTCTCAATCTGTTGGCCTTCGGAAATGACGTCGATGCGGGTGCTGTTGATTTCGGCGCGACCGGAAGGATGGAGATCGGTCAGGGCGACGCCGTTTTGCCCGATGAGGCTTTGACGCTCCTCGAGTTCGTCGTCCTGCCCGACCTCTTCATTGAGCACGAGGCTCCGGGTGAAGGGGAGGCGATGAAAGAACTTCATCCACAGGTTCAGTGTGAGAAGACACAGGATGATGAGTCCGAAAAGGGCGACAAGTCCCCAGGTCGCACCGTAGGTGGTGAAGGTGGCGACGACGGCTCCAATGAGACAGAGAAACCCGACGACGCCGAGGATGCCACCCGGCAGCACCAACTCGGCCAGGACGGCGACGATCCCGATAGCGCTGAGCAGTAGGATAGTCGTCATCTCGTTGCGAGTGGGGGCAGGTGGTTTTGCTTACGGTTTGCCGCAGCAGCTTTTGAATTTCTTTCCGCTGCCGCAGGGGCAGGGGTCGTTGCGACCGACTTTGGGAAGCTCGCGTTTAACCGTTTTGGGAATCTGAATCTCGGGCTTCGGTGGCTCGGTTCCGCCTTGCGGGGCGAGGGAGGCACCGCCTTCTTCAGCGAGTCCGGAAAGGACGTCGGATCGGGACATTTGAATGCCGCGAAGAACGCGATTGAAATCCTCAGGGCGAACTGTGGTGGTTCGGAAGAGATTGCCGAGCACTTCGCTTTTGATGCGGTCCATCAGTCCGACGAAGAGCTTGTAAGCGGAATGCTTATACTCAACGAGAGGGTCTTTCTGCGCGTAGCGGTAGTTACCAATCGAGTCGCGAAGGCTGTCCATCTCGTAGAGGTGCTCCTGCCAGAGTTGGTCAATGCTGTGGAGGATGACCCAGCGCTCGAGATCTTCGACGCGCTCCGGATCTTCGTGATTGGTTTTCACTTCGTAGGCGGCTTTGACCTGCTCGATGAAAAAGTCGAGCGTTTCGTCTGCGGTTTTGTTGGCAAGACCTGCGTCTTCGGAGGTGAGTCCGAGTGGGAAGTGGGTATTGATGATCTGAAGCGCTTCATCCTGCTCGAGCTCTCCGGACTCTTCGTCGAAGGAGTCCTCCAACATCGTTGGCAGTGCCTCTTCGATGATGTCGATGATGAGTCCGTGAGGGTTCTCGGTGTTAAGCACTTCGTTGCGGTAGCCGTAGACGACACCCCGCTGATCGTTCATGACATCATCGTATTCGAGGATGTGTTTCCGTGAGAGGTAGTCACGTGATTCGACTTTTTTCTGAGCGTTCTCGACGGACTTGTTGAGCCACTTGTGCTCAAGCTCCTGACCTTCTTCAAGACCGAAGCGGTCCATCATTTTGGTCATGCGCTCGGCGGCACCGAACTGCATCATGAGGTCGTCCTCAAAGCTGACGTAGAAGACGGAACGACCGGGGTCACCCTGACGTGAACAACGTCCGCGAAGCTGGCGATCAACGCGTCGGCTCCGGTGACGTTCGGTTCCGATAACGAAGAGTCCGCCTTTTTCGGCAACGCCTTCGCCCAGCTTAATATCGGTGCCTCGACCGGCCATGTTCGTGGCAACGGTGACGGAACCGGGTTGTCCGGCGCGGGCAACGATCTCCGCTTCCTGGAGGTGAAATTTGGCGTTGAGAACCGAGTGGGGGATCTTCTCGCGTTTCAGCATGCGTGCGAGCACTTCGGAAGATTCCACACTCGCGGTTCCGAGGAGGATGGGCTGTCCTTCGTGATGGCGTTCCCGAACCGTTTCGATAACCGCTTTGAACTTCTCACGCTGTGTTTTGAAAATCTTGTCGTTGAGATCGATTCGCGCGATAGGGCGGTTCGTGGGAACGACGAGGACTTCCAGTTTGTAGATGTCGTGAAATTCAGCCGCTTCGGTTTCAGCGGTTCCGGTCATACCGCCGAGCTTTTCGTAAAGTCGGAAGTAGTTCTGAATCGTAATCGTTGCGTAGGTCTGTGTTTCACCCTCGATGGTGACGCCTTCTTTCGCTTCGACCGCCTGGTGAAGACCATCGGACCAGCGACGCCCCGACATCTTACGGCCGGTGTTCTCGTCGACGATCATGACGCGGTTGTCCTCGACGACATAGTGAACGTCTTTCTCGTAGAGGGTGTAGGCTTTCATCAGCTGAGAGATGGTGTGCATCTTCTCCGCCTGCACTGACATCTGCTGTTGCAGCTCGTTTTTCTTCGTTCCCTTTTGTGCGTCGGTGAGGGATTCGTCTCCGTCGATTTCAGAAAAGATGTCTGAAAGGTCGGGAAGGACGAATGCTTCCGGATCGTCAGGACTGAGAAACTGGCGACCTTTTTCGGTGAGCTCGGCTTCGTGCTGTTTCTGATCGAGCGTGAAAAAGAGTTCCTCTTTCAACGCGAAAAGTGCGGTCTTCTGCGGGTCGCGATAGAACTCGAGTTCCGCTTTTTCCATGGCGCGACGAACTTCGGCGTCCTCCATCGCCCGCATCAGGGCACGGTTGCGGGGCATTCCGAGTTTCACTTTGAAGAAAAGCGTTCCCGCTTCGGCGTGATTGCCGGCTTCAAATGTCTTCTTCGCTTCCTGAGCCAGTTCAGTACACAGATTGGTTTGTTTGCGGGTCAGCTTCGCAATGTCCGATTTGTAGAGATCAAACTGCTGATCCTGACGAACCGTTACGGGACCGGAAATAATCAGCGGTGTCCGCGCTTCATCAACGAGAACGGAGTCGACCTCATCAATCAGTGAGAAGTAATGGTTCCGCTGCACCTGGTGATCGGCTTCCTGAGCCATGCCGTTGTCACGGAGGTAGTCGAATCCAAACTCACTCGCGGTGCCGTAGGTGATGTCTTTGGCATACTCGGCTTTGCGGTTGGCGCTGTCCTGACCGTTCTGGATACAACCCACGGTGAGGCCGAGATATTCAAAAAGGTGGCCCATCCATTCGGAGTCACGTTTGGCGAGGTAGTCGTTCACGGTGATGACGTGGACGCCGAGACCGGTCAGTGCGTTGAGGAAGACGGGAAGGGTTGCGACAAGCGTTTTACCTTCACCGGTGGCCATTTCGGCGATCATTCCACGGTGGAGACCGATTCCGCCGATAAGCTGGACGTCGAAGTGAACCATCTGCCACTTCACGGGGTGGTCATTGACGATCCACTCCGTTCCGCAGAGACGGCGCGCGGCGTTTTTCACGACCGCGAAGGCCTCGGGAAGAATTTCTTCGAGATAGGCGGCGCGTGCGGCGGGGAACTCGTCTTTGAGGTCGGCGAAAGTTTGCTGGGCCGAAATGATTTCCTTAACGAGGGCGTCGTTTTCAAGGCTGCCGATCTCGCTCGATTTCGTGAACGAGGCGGCTTCTTTAAACTCGCCGGCAAGGTCTTCGAATCGTTTGCACCACTCTGAGAGAAGTTCCCGGTTCTCATCTGCTGAGCGGGTTCCGAGGATTCGTTCGCTGTAGGTCTTGGTATCGAGATTGTAGCGATTCAAATGGGCCTTCCAGGCAGCCGCTTTGTCTTTGAGATCCTGTTCGCTACCGGCTTGCAACTCGACTTCGATCTCGTTGATCTTCTCAACGACCGGAGCGAGTTTCTTGATAATGCGGTGGTTTCTACTGCCAACGATGAGTTTAAGGAGCCACTTGACCATGGTTTCTAATAATTAGGAAAGTTAAGAAATGCGAACTATAGGCTAGATTAGCCATTTTTCAGTCTCTTTTCGCCACACTGGGACGATGGGATGCGGTGAGCTTTACGCGTGCCGGCGGAGGAACTCGTCTGCGAGTGCGCGATAGGCAGCTGAACCCGAGCAGGTCGGGGCGTAGTCGATGATTGATTGTCCGTAACTGGGGGCTTCTCCCAGTCGGATGTTGCGTGGAATAATGGTGTCGTAGGTGACTTCGGGGAAATACTCCCGAACGTCGTTGATTACCATCGCTGAAAGATTGGTCCGGCTGTCTGCCATCGTCATGACGATCCCTTCGAGGACGACCTCGGGGTTTGCTCCTGACTCTTTGATCTGCTGATGGACACCGACGATTTTGGAAAGTCCTTCCAGTCCGAAGTATTCGCATTGGAGGGGAACGATGAGTTCATCAGCTGCTGCGAGCGCCGATGTCATGAGCACGCCGAGTGAGGGCGGGCAGTCCATGAGCATGTAATCGGCGGAATTGCTCTCTTTGAACGGCTGGAGAAGATTGCGAAGTCGAACGAGGTGATCGTCCTCACGGGCCATCTCGATTTCACATCCGGCAAGATCCATGTCGCAGGGAATCAGTGAAAGATTCTCGTATTTTGTTTGCAGAACCAGTTCTGAAACGTCGCCTCCGCCGATGAGATGCTGATAGATACTGGGGTTGTCTCCCGCCGTGAAATCCAGAGCACTGGTCGAATTTGCCTGAGGATCCAGGTCCAGAACGATGATCTTCTTGCCCTTTTCAGCGAGACATGCGCCCAAGTTAACCGACGTGGTTGTTTTTCCGACGCCGCCCTTTTGGTTGGCTATGGCAATGATTTTCATGGGGATGATGTGTAGAAAACGAGGTGGACGGGAAACTTGCCCGATCCTGCGCAGGTGGAAAGGGGAAAAACGGCTTCTTACCGTAAATTTTGAGAAAATTGAGCCCTGAGGGCCTCTCGCAGGAATGAAGTGTGATCTGAAAATCCCTTCTTGCAATCAGCAGAGGGGTTTGTTGTATTGCCATGTCATCTTGAGTCTAGCAATCGAACCGTCAAAATTCACTGGAATGCGCTATTTTTCATCCGTACCGATTCTAGTTCTGAGCACTTTTTTGTGTTCACTGGCGTTCTCGCAGGAGAAAGCTGAGAAGAAGAGTGAGTCCACCGAAGCGACCGCCGCGAGCGAATCGATTCAAAAGCATCCGTTGAAACCGGCCACTCCTGCTGATTCCGGGCTTGAGGCGAGAGAGTCGATGCTGGAAAGCATTGCGGATCAGCTATCAAGACGGATGCAGGCACTGAGAGAGCGGGAGAAGGCGCTCGCGGCTCGCGAGAAATCTCTGCTGAAGCGTGAGGATGTCGCAACGGAGCGGGAAAGTGTTTTGAATTCGATGGAGGATCTCATGCAAACGCGTGAGGATGTCGTAAAGCGCAGAGAGAAGCTCCCGCCACCGCAGGCGTGGAAGGGCGAAGCGACCCCATCGGTTTACGGACGCTATGCTGCGGTTCTGGATGGGAAAACGATGCAGTTTTTTTATAAGAAGTCGGCTCATTCAAGAACCCCTGTCGCTTCGACCCAGAAGCTGGTTACGGCTCTGGTTGTCTGCAGCGACGGGGATCTCGATCAAATCGTGACGGTTCCGGAAGAGGTGTTGCGTGTCGAGCCAACGGTAGTGGGAGTGAAACCGGGGGAGACCTACACGAGGCGTCAGCTGCTTACTTCACTGTTGGTAAAAAGTGGAAATGACATTGCCGCGACTCTGGCGATCGACAATGCCGGAACGATTGAGGCGTTTGCTGATAAAATGAATACCTATGCCCGTTATATCGGAATGAGTGATTCCAATTTCGTCAATCCTCATGGTCTCCCGGCGACGGGGCAGTATTCGACGGCGCGTGACATTGCGCTGGCTGCCTTTGAGGCCTACCAGAATCCTGATATTCGCGAGATGGTGAAGATGCGAACCTATGAGTTTGTCTTTAACAGCGGTGATACGAGAACCCTTTACAATACCAATCGGGTCCTCAGTAGCTTTGAGGGGTGTAACGGGATGAAAACCGGTTTCACCTACGCGGCGGGAAATTGTCTCGTTTCGAGCGCCAGTGTGAACGGGGTGGATCGTATTTCGGTGGTGATCAAGAGTGCCCGTCCCCAGGTGTGGGAGGACAGCAAGAAGTTGCTCGAATGGTCGTTGAACCTGGAAATGACAGGGCCGTTGAAAGACGATGCCGGGTGGAGTTATTCACCGGATGATCCTGCGCTTACCGGTGCATCTGAGAGTGCGCTTTAGGGGCTGCGCTTATCGCTCTGATCGACGGTTCCTCTCAGATCGAAGCAACCGTTTTCACCTTTCGGCCGGCGTGCTCGAATGATTCGGCGATGGCGGTTTTAACATCGTCGAGCGAGATCGGCTTCGTGATGAATCCATCCATGCCGTGCTCGAGGCACTGATCGCGAACCCCTGCGAGAGCGTGACCGGTCACGGCGATGATGACGGGCTGACGGGGGAGACCGAAGTTGTTCCGGATGAACTTTGTTGCATCGAGGCCGCCCATTACCGGCATCTGAAGATCCATCAGCACGAGGTCGATATCTCCCCGGTTCACTCGAGCGGCACCTTCTTCGCCGTTGCTGGCGAATTCGACATTTTCGTAGCCCAGTCTTTCAACCACCATGCCGGCGATTTTCTGGTTCATGATGACGTCCTCGACGATGAGGACCCGTGCCGGATAACGATCTGCAAAACCCGTCACTCGCTGGCCCGATTTTTCGTCACCGGTGGAAAAGGCATCACTGGAAACCTCGATACCCTGACTGCGTTGAATCATCGCGACTGAGTCACGAAGCAGCTTTAATTCGGAAATGGGTTTAAACAGTGTCCGAATGTTAGGGAATTTTTTCTCATCGATCCGAATGGAGTTTTCACCGATTGAGGAAAGGAAAATAGCGGGGATTTTGGCGGCGATCAAAGCGTCGGCAAATGCCTGCATCTTAGCCGGATGCTCCAGAGAGATCGGATCGACGATCACCAGTTTCGGAGCGAATCCGATAATCTGTTGCTGCACGGTGTCGTCGAATTTCGGGGCGATGTGGGCCTGCATCTTCCAACTGTCGCAATAAGTCTTGATGAGCGAATTGAGGGCGTTGTTGCGTGTCAGGATGACAACTGACTTGCCGTGAAGTGGTTCCTGGTTTTCCGGGAGATGCTGTGGTTTGACGGAACCCTGCTGGGGGACCTCGGTGAAGGGAATGTCGAAAAAGAATTCCGAACCGACGCCCGGCTCACTCTTCACGTTCAGTGAGCCGCCGAAGTTTTCACAGAGGCTGCGGCTGATGGCTAGCCCGAGGCCCGTGCCTCCAAAGTTACGGGTCGTTGATGCGTCCGCCTGGGTGAAGGCTTCGAAGATGCGTTCGTGATGTTCCGGTGCGATTCCGATACCGGTGTCTCTCACATTGACATGGATAAGCGGATCGCTGCCGCGTGCCGTCTTCCTCGCTGAGAGGTGCACGGTGATGACGATCTCTCCTTCACGGGTGAATTTGATGGCATTGCCAAGGAGATTGACGAGGACCTGCTTGAGTCTCTCGCGGTCACCGAAAATCAGATTGGGAATATTGCCGTCGAGGTAGTAAATCAGCTCGATCTGACTCTCCGCAGCGTAGTAAGCGAACATCTCGATCGTCTCTTCAAGAAGGCAGACGAGATCGATTGGCTCATTCTCCAACTCCATTTTGTCGGACTCGAGTTTCGAGAAATCGAGAACGTCATTGATGAGGTGGACCAGCGATTGGCCGCTCGTGTTCATGATTTGAACCAGTTCCTGTTGCTCGCCGGTGAGATCGGTCTCCATGAGCAGGCTGGTTGTTCCGACAATGCCATTCATCGGAGTTCGGATCTCATGACTCATGTTCGCGAGGAAGTCGGACTTGGCTTCCTGAGCTACTTCGGCATGCCTTTTGGCAACTTGAATCTCTTTGATCGATTCCTGAAACTGGTCCGTCGTCGCGCGCAGGGATTCGGCCATAGCGTTGAAACTGTCGTGGACTTTTCTGACCTCAGGGGGGCCCACGTCGGCAAGGCGGTAGTCAAAACGCCCTTCGGTGACGGTGTGCATTCCTTCGGCAAGTCCTTGAAAGCGGGTTGAGAACCAGACCGCGCTCAGTAGGAGCATCAGGAGGAGGGGGACAAACCCGAGAAGAGACAGGAAGTGACCTTTTGCAAGGATATGGCCCCAGGCGAAGATTTCCGGAGTGTAAGTGGCGTCAACTTTCAGGAAGATTGGCCTGTCCGCCGTGGTGATCTGCATCGCGGCAGAGAGCGTGGGGCCTTCGGCGGCGCCAAAGGCATACTGGAGCGCACTTCTGAAACGGCTGGGGAGGCCATTCCGGACCGGGAAAACGGAGATAATGGTTTTTCCGGATTTGCTGGCGTTCTCAACCATTTCGAGACCGCCGAGTTGATCATCGGGGAAATCGCCGGATTTATCGCCGAAGAATTTTTCGGGAGGCAGTCCGGGGCCTCCCTGTGAGTAAAGCTCAAGCGATGACACTCCTGACGGCTTCGTAAGTCGATTCAGGTTTGCTAAAAATTCAGTCGAGATGGCTTTCGCCTCAGGTGAACCTGATTTCATCGCCTGAATCGATTTACCGTCAATCGAAGCGGCAAACTGGGAAACCTTTTCGGCGAAGTGATGTTTGAGACTTAATTGCTCATTGTGAAGCTCCTGAGAGTAGATGAACCCAAGGCCGACAACGCCACCTATCAACGAAACAAGCAGGCTTGTTGAGACGAGAAATTGTACCAGAGACGGTCTGAAAGAAGACATCCCTTAAACTATGGATTACCCCTTACTGAAAATCAAATAAAAACCATAAATTCTATACTATTTGTAAAATCAGGGTTTGTTGACAGTTTCAGGGGTGTGATTCAGCCGTTTAGCGAAGTGCGGTCACCGTTGAATCGTCTGCCGCGTTGCCGGGAGTAACAGGTTTTCACCCCGTTTTCCGTGTATTCCGTCGAGGAACCGGCAACTTGCGATTGCAAGGGGAGCATTTTGCCAGATAATGGCGCGAGATAGATGGCGAACCCGGTTATGAAGCCCTCACAGCCGGGGATTCAGCCGGAGTGCACCATCTTGTCGAAGGGCGCGATTAGCTCAGGGGTAGAGCACCTGCTTCACACGCAGGGAGTCGCTGGTTCAAATCCAGCATCGCGCACCATTTTGCATCGGGAGGACTTCCCCCCGGCAATCTCAGTTCTGCCCGTGAACGACAGGGCAGGGGACTTCACCCATTCCGAGAAGGATGTGAGCGAGGCCGGGATGAAATTCGATGATATCTTCAGCGAGGCTGCGGAGGCTCTCTTCAAACGCTTCCTTTAGTTCCGGGTCGTCCAGCATCGCCTGAGCGGGTGACCCTGCGGCTGATTCTAATAATGCGAGAGCGTCGCTGTCGTTGGAGTCCTGAAGATACATGTGTTGGAGGGGTGTAGTCGGTTCAATTTACTATCCTATTTTGCCTGATTAAACTGAGGTGAGGGTGCCTGGCCGTCTCTCTGGAGATCCCTGATTTTTTCCTTCAGTAAAACGAGTGCCGTATCGGCAGCGTTTTTACCGTAGAAGCCCGATCTCGACAGCTCTTCGAGCAGCTCTTTCACCTGGGGTGTGGCAGAAAGAGTGATCTGAACCGTCTCGGTCGTATTTTTAGGTCTCGCCATTTAATCGCGTAAAATGGAATAACAATGGCATTTTTATAGGGTTTTAATGGCACAAGTCAACGAATTTGGAATTTTTTCTGTTTTTTTGTTGCTTTTGTAATTTTTGAACACTGTTCAATTTAACTATTTCTCTTTTGATGGAATTGGAGGCGTCACGTGATGCGGTCTCTTCAGGGGAGGCAAAGCGATTGCGCTTTTGCGGAGAAAAGGGCATCGTGCAGAGATGAAGCAAAAAGGCATGACTCAGTTTTCTTTTATCCTCGCGATTACCTTCGGATTTGCGGTTCTGTTTACCGGTTGCAATGAGAAGGAAGCGGAAGGGGATGCACCGGCGCCTGAAGTGGAAACAAGCGCGCCTGCTGCACCGGCGAAGGACGAACCGCCAAAAGTTGAGCCGGCGAAGCCAGCTCCGGAAGTTTCGAAGGCTCCGGAGTCTCCTGAGCCTGCTGCGGAAAGCGAAGCGGCTGTTCCCGAACAAGTTCCTATGAAGAAAGGCAAAACAGTAGAATCAGGTAAAGAGCTGGCGACTCTTGGAGGCGGGTGCTTCTGGTGTACCGAAGCGGTTATGGAGCGACTCGAAGGCGTCTCCGATGTGGTTTCCGGTTACATGGGAGGGCATGTCGAGAATCCTTCGTATGAGCAGGTCTGCACGAAGACAACCGGGCACGCGGAGGTGATTCAAATCACCTTTGATCCCGCTGTGATTACATTTGATGAGATTCTCGACGTCTTCTGGCAGGCGCACGACCCGACCACTCTCAACCAGCAGGGCGCTGATCGCGGTCCTCAGTATCGTTCCGTGATTTACTACCACTCCGCCGCTCAGAAAGATGCCGCTGAAAAATCGATGGCGAAACTGGATGAGAGCGGAAAGTATCCCGACCCCGCCGTCACTGAAATATCAAAGGCCGATACCTTCTGGGTCGCTGAGGACGGTCATCAGGATTACTACGAGCTCAATAAAGACACGAATCCTTATTGCCGGGTGGTCATCTCCCCCAAGCTGAAGAAGCTGGGAATGGAGTAGTAGGGGAGGGGGAGTTGTCCCTTCAAAAACGGAGCGAGCTGGCGATCAGCGCTGCGCCACCTCGTTTTCGGTCTCTTCTTTGATCACGACATTCTCGTTTTCAAGTTGAAGGGCCTTTGATTCAAATTCCCACAGCAACCGGGGCGAACTCGTGATGACGATGCGATCTTTTTCCCGTTCTGCGTCCAGTTCAGTGAGATGGGGATAGAGGCTCTGAATCGCATTTCGAATCGGAGCCGCATCACGTGAGCCAACCGGCGCTCCGGGGTAGTGTGCATCGATCTTCTCGGATTCGGTCACGGCGGTGATGATAAAGAGCTCTTCTCCCTTTTTGAGGCGTTCTTTTACATCGGCGAGCTGGTTCTGCAGTTTCTTTCGCTGTTCAGTGGATGAGATTGCGCCTCCTGTATCGCCCGTGGCCAGTTTCTCGAGAAAGAGTTCGTAGCGTTCTGATTCGACTTCTCGGATGTGCGTTTTGACATCGAGCGCTACGCTGCGGGTTGGGAGCTCCACATCGGCAGGGGTCTGAGAGCGGAGCGTGTCGATTTCCTGCTGCGAGAAGGTGACGGGAAAGCGTCTTGATGTGTGAGTGGCAATTTGAGAGAGAATTGAACTTCTCTCCGTCGAAGGAATTTCGTCCGAGAGGCTGAGCGCTTTGTTGAGAACGGGCCCCATACTCTCGCTGTAAATATCTCCGGGATTGACCGAGGCGGGGTTCCTGCCGTTCGTCGCCCATTTCTTGACAGGATCAAAGGTGACAGGCTCCGGCTTGGCTTCTGATTCGCCATCGATGAATCCTTCCAGCGAGGTGAATTCGAGGTCGGGGGCATCCGAATCGACGACCGGTAGATTTGAATTAGGATCGTCGGCGATGTCTTTGAGCTCGGCGATCGTCTCTTCGTTCAGTTCATTCCCTTCGCTCAGTTTGCCAAGTATACTGGAATCTGCGTCCGTGTTCTTCTTTGTCGCGTTGGCGCAGGAAGAGGCGCCAAGGCTCACCGCCAGAGCCAGCGTGAGAAGAAGAACAGATTTCATATAAGATGCGGTTAGAAATTTAAGAAGTCTTAATAATTAACCTCAGATAAACATATTTATCATAATTGTCAATCTTATTGGTTGGTAAACAAGGTGGGAAGGAGGGCTCTTGCGACTTGACCCGGAAGGGGGAACGACGTTTCATGATCCTCTGGTTTTCTGCCAGCTTTCTGCCCAGTTTTGCCCCCTATGCCATCCCCGGAAATTCAACCATCGCGTTTCAAGGTGATGCTCTGTCTGGTCCTCTGGGTCGTGGCGTCAGGTGGAGCGGCCTACCAGTTGAACCTGAGGAGAGCCGCTGCGGTGATTCCTGATTCGCCCGCGGTGGCGGCTGCGATGACCTCACGGCAGCCGCTCACCCATAAGGTTTCGGTTCCCTCACCGGTTCCTTCAGTTCATGCCGCCACTGCGATTGAAATGGGCGATGGAACGCTTCAGGCTTTCTGGTTCGGCGGGGCGAGAGAGGGTGCCAAAGACGTCAGTATCTGGGGTTCGATTTATGATGGCAAAACGTGGAGCAAGCCTGCCATTGTGGTAAGTCGTGACACCATCGCTCAGGGTACGGGACGGTATATCCGAAAGCTCGGTAATCCCGTCGCCGTCAGGGTGGGGGAAGAAGTGCATCTCTATGTCGTCAGCGTTTCGGTGGGTGGCTGGAGTGGTAGCGCGCTGAATCGTGTTGTTCTCGATCGTGACTGGAACCGGGTGGGACGAACCGGACGGCTCGTCGGTAATCCGCTTTTGAATTTGGGAACCCTTATCCGGGCGGCCCCGTATCAGCTCGAAGGCGGTGATCTCGTTTTCCCTGCCTATCATGAGATGATGGAGAAATTCCCTCAGATGCTTCGGGTGCGCTCAGATGGCCGGGTCGTTGACCGGATTTCAGTTCCTGTGGATGAAGATCTTTTCCAACCCTGGGCATTGGTTCCTGAAGCGGGTGCAGTTGAGCTGTTTCTGAGGCGGGGGGCTGACGTGGCTCCCGAAGTGCACGTCAGTGATTCGCGGGATCACGGGGAAACATGGAACGAAGCAAGGGAGATTGGTTTGCCGAATCCGAATGCGGGGATCAGCGCGGTGGGAATGGATGATGGGTCCGTTCTCCTCGCTGCCAATCCCGACGAAGGGGGGCGTGGCAATCTCACTCTTTTTCGAGCTCCGGAGATAACCGGCCCCTGGAAACCGGTTTACAAGGTGGACACTGAGAAACGCGAGGATGATGAAAAGGATATTGAACAGATCGAGTATTCCTATCCCTGGCTCATGAAGACGAGCGATGGATTGATTCACCTTTTCTATACCTGGAATCGAACTCAGATCCGGCATCTCCAGATTTCTCAGCAGAATTTAGAGGGAGGTGAGCAATGATTTCACAGGTCGTTTCCGAGGTCGGGCATATTCTTCTTACCGTCAGTGTTTTGGCCTGGTTAGGGCGATTGCTGTTCCGTTCTAATCGGGGAGCTGTGATTGGTTTTGCGATCGGGGCGGTTCTTTCGGTGCTGCCGATGGAGTATTCCCCGCAGTTTTATACCCGCAGTGTTTTAGGTGATCTCAGTGTTCTCTCGTGGGTCTTTCTTGTTCACCTGCTCTCTCGCAGTGTCTACGGAGTGAGCCTTATTTCACAGGGGCAGGGGCGCGTTATCTCGCTGATCGCTGTCGTTGGAGGCTTACTTATTTATCCCGCTTCACTGGGAGCGCCGTGGCCTGATTTTTACCGTTTGGGGTTCGACTCCGCTTTTCTTATTTCCGCCTTCGCCGTCGCCGCTTTCGTCTTTATTTTCAGAGGGCGTTTTGTCGTTGCTCTCTGGTTGTTGTTGGCGCTGACCGGTTACGGGTTTTGCCTGCTCGAGTCGCTCAATTTCTGGGATTGTCTTTTCGACTACCCATCCTTTGTCGTCGCTTCGGGGATTCTGCTCCGCTGGTGTATTGCCCGGTCGCGACGAAATCGTAAATCTGAAACAGAATTGAAAACAGAATCATGAAACTATTTCACACGCTGATAATCAGTCTGGTGATGTCCTCCGGGGCGCTTTTGGCAGATGAGGAGGCCGCTGCTATTTCCGACCTCGTTTGTCTTTGGCATTTTAACGAAGAAGCGGGAGGGAAGCGCGTTTCCGGAGGAAAAGAGAATTACGCTCTCGAAGAGGTAAACGGACCCATCAAGCGTGTCGAAGGGCGCGAAGAAGGGGGGCACGCGGTGAAAATTGAGGCAGGACAGTATTTTCGGATCACGGATGGGGATTTTGAAGCGATCGACTTTCACGGGCCGGATGCGCAATTGTCTGTCGTCGCATGGGTTCGTCGTCGTGCCGCTTCGCATTGGCAGGCGGTCGCGGGGATTTGGAATGAGACACAGAAAAAGCGTCAGTATTGCCTCTTTCTCAATGCCACGACCCGCTCCGATTCCCGCACGATGACGCGCTCTGCGACGAAGGATGAAATCCACGGGCATGTCTCCGATGTCGGCGGTCCCACCGAGGGAAAGCCCTTTTGTATTACCTACAGTTCCAGCGGAACGAAAGTTCCTCTGGATGAGTGGACCCTCGTGGCGATGACCTTCGATGGAAAGGCCAGCCGGGTTTATGTGAACGGGACTTTCGTCGCGGAAGAAGGCTACAATCCTTATCCGTTGAAGGGGCCGATGTTCAACGGCGATGCTGAGTTTACGGTCGGTGCCGTCGACCGCGGAGGGGAGATCGGAAACTACCTCAACGGCGAAATCGACGAACTTGCAATCTACTCGCGTGCTCTCACAGAGGAGGAGTTACAGAAACTGGCGGCCTCTTCTGAGAAGTAGGATCTGAGCTTGCTTGCCGTCCTAAATACCGCTAGCGATAAGCTATGTTCTACATTGGAATCGACAGTGGCACACAGAGCACCAAGGCGGTGGTGCTGGATTTTGAAAGCGGTGAGATCGTCGCTGATGCTTCGCAGGCTTACGGCCTGATCCCGAATTTACCGGCGGGACATCTTGAGCAGAATCCGGGTGACTGGATTGATGCCGTCAAAAACACCATTTCCAGCTGTCTCGAACAACTCGGTGACCGCCGCAGCGAAGTTCGCGGAATCGGTGTGAGCGGCCAGCAGCACGGGCTCGTTGTTCTCGATCAAAATGATGAAGTGGTTCGCCCCGCCAAGCTTTGGTGCGACACTTCGACGACAGCGCAGTGCGACCAGTTTGCAGAAGCATTCGGTGGAACTGCCGGGCTGATTGAGAAAGCCGGCAACGCGATGCTGAGCGGCTACACGATTCCCAAGTTGCTCTGGCTGAAGCAGAACGAACCGGATCAGTTTGCAAAAGTGAAGTCCGTTCTCCTGCCTCACGATTACATCAATTTTTGGCTCACCGGCGTGAAGCGGATGGAGTTCGGCGACGCCTCGGGAATGGGGATTCTTAACGTGCGGACGCGTCAGTGGGATAATGATCTTATCGATTTCGTCGATCCCCGGGTTCACGAAATGTTGCCGGAACTGGGCTCTTCCAACGTTGCGCACGGCACGGTCCGTAGCGATCTCGCTTCTGGGTGGGGCCTCGGTAGTGACGTCGTTGTCAGCGCCGGTGGCGGAGACAACATGATGGGTGCGATCGGAACCGGGAATATCTCCAATGGAATCATCACCGCGAGTTTCGGCACCTCCGGGACGCTCTACGGTTGCGCCGAAAAACCTATCATTGACCCTAACGGGGAGATTGCCGCCTTTTGCGACAGCACCGATCACTGGCTCCCATTGGCCTGCACCATGAACGTGACCGTCGTCACCGAGCAGGTTCGCGGATGGTTTGGCTGGGACCTTGCCGAATTGGAAAAGCAGGTCGACAGCGTGCCCGCCGGAGCCGGTGGTGTCAGTTTTCTCCCTTTCCTCAATGGTGAGCGGACCCCGAACCTTCCCGATGGAACAGGTGTCATTCAAGGACTGAACTGTTCATCAGGAACGCCGGCCCACCTTGCGCGGGCTGCGATGGAGGGCGCGACGCTCGGCCTTGCCTATGGCCTGAGGCGCTTCGATGCGCTCGGTCTCACTCCGGGCGAGATTCGACTTACGGGGGGCGGTTCGAAAAGCAGTGTCTGGCGTCAGATGGCCGCCGACGTTTTTGGTGTTCCTGTCGTCGGTCTCGCCACCGCTGAGGGGGCCGGACTGGGTGGCGCGATACAGGCGGCTCACGCCGATGGAAAGGGAAGTTACTCTGATCTTTGCGAGCGCTTTGTTTCGCTCGACGAATCGACCCGCTGCGTCCCGAATCCTGATCTCGTTCCCCTTTACCGGGACAGCCTCGACCGCCAGATTAAGCTGACGGAAGTGCTCAAGGCGGCTGATTTACTCTAGTTGACCACGATGCCGGAGCTCCCCAAGAAGGCCCTCGAGATGACCAATTTGTCGCCAAAGGCGCGACGGATTGGCTGGGCGGCGGCCGCTTTGATCAGGCTGTTCTCACTGACCTTCCGCTGGCGCCTGCATGACCGTGCCGGCATTACGGAGAAGGAGCCAGATAAGCCGATGATCTGGATTTTCTGGCACAATCGCATCTTCGCTCTGCCGACCGCTTATAAAAAATACATGAGCTCCCGGAAAGGGGCCATCCTCACGAGTGCCAGTAATGATGGCGCGATCATCGCGGCGACGGTCGCCAAATTCGGATGCAGTGCGGTGCGAGGGTCTTCCTCCCGACGCGGTGCCGCTGCCTTTCTCGGGCTGCTGGGATGGCTCAAGGATGGCTTTGACATTGCGATTGTTCCCGACGGGCCCCGCGGTCCGCGCTACCGGCTCGGGCCGGGGGTGGTCAAGCTGGCGGGAATGACCGACGCGCTGATTCTTCCGATTCGACTCGAATACCGATCGAAGTGGGTTTTTAAAAGCTGGGATTTGTTCCAGTTGCCGAAGCCGTTCAGCGTTGTAGATGTCTACTTCGAACCCTGCGAGAGCGTGCCGGCTGATTTAGATGATGACGCGTTCGAACTCGAGCGGCAGAGAATTGAAAAGATTTTAAATCCACACGATGAAACTGATTGAAGGAAAACCCATTGCCGAGGCTGTCTATCGCGAATGCCTCGAGACATTCGCGATGCTGAAAGAGGCCGGGCACGTTCCCGGTCTTGCCGTTGTTCTCGTCGGCGAAGATCCCGCATCAAAGGCCTACGTTGGCTCGAAAGAGCGAAAGTGTCAGGAACTGGGAATGCACTCGGTGAAAATCGAAAAGCCTGCTGAAACAACACAGGAGGAGCTCCTCGCCGTGATTGACGAGCTCAACGCGGACGACTCCATTCACGGCATTCTCGTTCAGTTGCCGCTCCCGAAACACCTCAACGAAGATGAAGTTATCATGCGGATCGACCCCGCGAAGGATGTCGACGGGCTCCACCCGGTGAACATCGGCAAGCTCGCGATGGACGATCCAAGCGGCTTTGCACCCTGCACTCCGAGTGGCTGCCAACGCATGCTCATCGAGATGGGGATCGAGACCTCCGGTAAGAATGTCGTCATCGTCGGTCGGAGCCTTCTCGTTGGAAAGAGCCTCGCGCTTCTCATGATGGGCAAAGGAGAGGGCGGAAATGCCACCGTAACCGTCGCTCATTCGCGAACCAGAGACCTCGAAGCGCTCACGCGGAGCGCAGATATTCTCGTCGCAGCGATCGGGATACCGAAGTTCATCGGACCTGATCACGTCAGAGAAGGGGCCGTCGTCATCGATGTGGGCATTAACCGGATCGTAGATGCCTCAGCGAAGAACGGCAGTCGACTCGTGGGAGATGTTGATTTTGATGCGGTTGCAGAGAGGTGCGAGGCAATTACACCTGTCCCGGGTGGAGTGGGGCGCATGACCATTGCGATGCTGATGGCCAACACAATCCGTGCCTGCCGACTCAGGGCGGGGCTTTGAGGCGCAAAAGAACTGTCAAAAGTCTGATTTTTCCCTAGCCAGTTTACACGATCGAAGCGACCTTGGCGGAATCGCTCCGACGCGAAACCTGCCATCTGATGAGCAACAGCATATCTGCCCGCGAAAATGTTGATTTAATCGACCAAAAATACACTGACTGGAAGAAAGATCCTTCCTCAGTGGATGATAACTGGGCGATGTTTTTTGAAGGGTTCGAGTTGGGTATGGCCCAACCCGCGCCTCGTAAGCCCGACACGCCTCAAACACCCGGTGCCGAAATGGTCGGTGGATTGGACATGGCGACCCGTGCGCGCATTGTGTCTCTCGTATTCAGCTACCGCAGTCTCGGCCACACCGCCGCCTGGCTCGACCCACTTGACGAGGGCGGACCTGCACAGCCACTCCTGAGCCTCGAGGAGCTCGGGTTCAAGGAAGAGCATCTCGACGAGGAAATTTCGACTCAGTTTTACGAGGAAGGTCGCCGCATGAAATTGCGGGAGCTGATCAACCGTCTCGAGAAAACCTACTGCGACAAGATTGGTTTCGAATACATGCACATCCAGACTCCGGATGTGAGGCATTGGATTCGTGAGCGGATTGAGACACGGCTTGATCAGCCGGAGCCTTCTGTCGAGAGCAAAACCAAAGCGCTTACCTGGTTGGCTGAAGCGGAGCTTTTCGAGCGGTTTCTGCACCGCAAGTATGTCGGGCAGAAGCGATTTTCTCTCGAAGGGGGCGACGCTCTGATGGTGGCGTTGAACGGACTGGTCGACAGCTTTCCCGGATTTGGAGTCGAGGAAATGGTCATGGGGATGGCGCACCGGGGACGACTCAACGTCCTCGCCAATCTTCTGAAGAAACCACTCACCGTGATTCTTTACGAATTCTCGGAGAACTACGTTCCCAACCTCGTGGCCGGCGACGGCGATGTGAAGTATCACCTCGGCTACGAATCCGACCGCGAGGTCGGCGATGACTCTATTAAGATTCAGCTCGCTGCGAACCCGAGCCACCTCGAAGCCGTTAATGGTGTCGTAGAAGGCAAAGCGCGTGCAAGACAGCGTGCCCGCGATCCAAAGCTGCGCGATTCCTTTGTCGATCGTGATTCAGTCCTGCCAGTGCTCATTCATGGTGATGCCGCATTTGCCGGGCAGGGCAGTGTTCCTGAAACACTCAACCTTTCCCAGCTCCTCGGTTATCGGACCGGCGGAACCGTTCACCTCGTTGTGAACAACCAGATTGGATTTACAACCACACCGAAAGATGCCCGCTCCTCGGTCTATTGCACGGATGTGGCAAAAATGATCGAGGCGCCTGTTTTCCACGTCAACGGGGACAGCCCGATGGACGTGCTTTACGTGACCCAGCTTGCTCTCGAGTTCCGCCAGACATTCGGTCGGGATGTCGTCGTTGATATCGTCTGTTATCGCCGCCACGGGCACAACGAGGGTGACGAACCCGCTTTCACCCTTCCCAAGACTTATCGCGATATTCGTGACCACGATACGCCTTTGACCAAGTTCAGAAATGAACTCGTCGAAAGCGGTGCTCTCACCAGTAAGGAAGCGGATGCGGTGGAGAATGCCTATCAGGAAAAGCTCGATGCCGAGCTTGCTGAACTCGATGCCGCTGTCGCCGGCGGAACCGGGCATTCCATGGGCGGGGTCAGTGCCGATCCGCAGCCTGAATATTCCCATGATCCTGTCGAGACCGGTGTTCCGGAAGCGATCGTCCGCGAGGTGGGCACCAGTATTGCAACGATTCCGGACAATGTCAGTGTGAACTCTAAACTGGCAAAACGTTTCCTTCAGCCCCGTTTGAAGGCCATCGAAAAAGGGGAGGGTATCAACTGGGCCTTCGCTGAGGCTCTCGCCTTCGGCACTTTGATTAAAGAGGACAACTCGATTCGTCTTTCCGGTCAGGATTGTCGGCGCGGCACCTTCAGTCAGCGTCACGTCGTTCTCTACGATCCCCAGACCCGTCGCAGATACACGCCTCTCAATCACCTCGACGAAGATCAGAAGCACAAATTGTGGGTCTACAACAGCCACCTTTCTGAATTCGCGGTGCTCGGCTTCGAGTATGGATACACCCTGCATGCCGATGATACTCTAGTCCTCTGGGAGGCCCAGTTCGGCGATTTCGCGAACGGTGCGCAGGTGATTATTGATCAGTTCATCACTTCCGCCGAATCCAAATGGCAGCGGTGCAGTAACCTTGTCATGCTGTTGCCCCACGGGTATGAGGGGCAGGGGCCGGAACACAGCAGTGCGCGTCTTGAACGTTTTCTGCAGCTCTGCGCCGAGCAGAATATTCAGGTCTGTAATTTCACGACGCCGGCTCAATACTTTCACGCCTTACGCCGTCAGATGAAGAGTTCGGTTAAGAAGCCTCTCATCATCATGACTCCGAAGAGTCTCCTCAATCATCCCAAGTGTGTTTCCTCCATCTCTGAATTCGGCTCAGGGACCTATTTTCAGGAAATCCTCGATGATCCTTTTGTGCCCGAAGATAAGATCGACTGGGTGAACCGTCTCATCTTCTGCTCCGGAAAAGTCTACTACGATCTTGAGGAGTTCCGCGAGAAGCACGAGATCAATAACGTCGCCATCATTCGTCTCGAGCAGCTCTATCCGTTCAGCGGAAGCCGCATCATGGAGATCGCGAGCCGATACCCGAATGTTTCCAAGTGGGTGTGGTGTCAGGAGGAACCACTCAACATGGGGGGATGGACGTTTGTCGGGCCCCGTCTCCAGAAAATGACGGATCACCACGTGCGTTACGCCGGTCGTGATACCGCCGCGAGTCCTTCCACCGGATCAAAAGCGATCCATAAAATGGAACAGAAGCGCCTCATCGAAGAAGCCTTCAACACCTGATCCTTTCTTCTCAGTTTTCTCTCTTAATTTGATTTTGTACTATGTCTCACGAGATAAAAATTCCATCTGTTGGTGAATCCATCACTTCAGCCACCCTTGCAGCCTGGACCAAGGCGGATGGTGCCTACGTAAAAGCCGGGGAAGAAATCGTAACGCTCGACACCGATAAAGTGTCGACCCCGCTGGAAGCGAGCCACGACGGTATTCTCAAACATCTCGCTGCTGAAGGCGACGAACTCGATATCGGTGCTGTCATTGCCAGTATCGAAGAGGGCGAGGCCCCTGCTGAGAGTGCTGCTGAAACGACTGAGGCACCTGCTGAAAGCAAACCTGAGAAAGCCCCGGCGGCAAAGGCTTCTGCTTCGGACAGCGATGTAAAAGTCACCCCTGTTGCCCGCAAGATTGCCGACGACGAGGGAGTCGACGTCTCCACGGTCAAAGGAACCGGCGTCGGTGGGAAGGTTACCAAATCGGATGTTCTCGGAGCGGCTTCCCAAGGCACATCAGCAGCAGCTCCGGCTGCTCAAGCAGACGCCCCTGCGGAGACGGGAGGCAAGCCTACCACTCGCAGAAAAATGTCTCCACTGAGACGGAAGATCGCGACCCACCTCGTAAACGCTCAGCACGACGCCGCGATTCTCACGACCTTCAACGAATGCGACATGACTGAGATCATGAATTTGCGTAAGCGGATTCAGGACGACTTCATCGCACGCCACGGAGTGAAGCTTGGGTTCATGTCCTTTTTCATCAAAGCGGTCGTCGATGCGCTTCAGGCAGTGCCTTCGATCAATGCGATGCTCGAGGGGGATGAGCTCGTTGAAAATCACTTTTACGACATCGGCGTTGCCGTTGGAACCGACAAGGGCCTCATGGTTCCTGTGGTTCGTGACTGCGACAAGAAATCATTCGCCGAGATCGAGCAGGACATCATCGACTACGCCGTGAAAGCGCGCGACGGAAAGATCGGGCTGTCTGATCTTCAGGGCGGTGTCTTCACGATTACCAACGGCGGTATCTACGGATCCCTTCTCAGCACGCCTATTTTGAACCCGCCTCAGTCGGGTATTCTCGGAATGCACTCCATCCAGCAGCGACCTGTGGCTCTCAATGGTGAAGTGGTAATTCGTCCGATGATGTATCTCGCCCTCAGCTACGATCACCGCATCGTTGACGGAAAAGAGGCGGTTACCTTCCTCGTAAGAGTGAAAGAGTGCCTCGAAAATCCCGAGCGTATGCTCCTCGGAGCGTAGCAGGTAGCGATCAGAGTAGCGACTTGAGGAAGGGGCATCCCGGTGCCTTTGCCTCATAGCGTTTGCCGGATTCACCCGGAGTTAAGTTGGCAGCGGGATGCGTCTCTCCCCGTTGCTTCAGGGATTGGTTTGTGACTGTCCTGTGCCCTGAAGGAAACCCGGTTGCAGGTGTTTGTCTGTGCCCGTCTCTTTTTCGTCCCTGCACTCATTGCAGGCGAAGGAGGAGTAGTTCCCGTGTCCGGGGTCGGTGTGTGGTCGTGGTCGCTTTGTAGCGGATCGCGGTGAGGTCGGTTCAGAAGCCCTGCCTGTCCTCAAGCTGAGAAGGGGACCTTCAGCTCCCCCGGAAGGGAGACACCATGTCTACGCAGAAATTAAGCGTGCCGGATCTGTGGAGAAAGTTTTGGACTTTGTCCAAAAGATGATTAAGTCTATACTGAGTAATGGATGATCAGTCACAAATTTTCAAAGGCGATAGTTTCGCGGTGACAGCGCAGCGCTTTGCTGACTTTAGATCGGTGCCGCAAGCGTTGGTGGATTGCCGGCAGTGGGACCTCGTTCCGGTTAAGCGTGATCGGGGATATCTATGTCTATCGTCTTTATCTTTTTCCTGATTTAATTCACTATTCACTAAACCCAGTAACCCAAATACCATCCAGAATTATGTCTAACGAATCCAAATGTCCCTTTCATCAGGCTGCTCCAAGTGGCGGCGGCACGAAGAACGAAGATTGGTGGCCGAACCGTTTGAAGGTCGAGCTGCTGCATCAGCACTCGCAAAAGTCGAACCCGATGGCGGGTGATTTTGATTACGCGGAAGCGTTCGAGAGTCTCGATCTGGAGGCTTTGAAGGCGGATCTCGCTGCGTTGATGACGGATTCGCAGGACTGGTGGCCGGCCGATTTCGGGAACTATGGCCCCTTGTTCATCCGCATGGCCTGGCACAGCGCGGGCACCTATCGGCAGGGTGATGGCCGGGGGGGCGGCGGTCGTGGTCAGCAGCGTTTTGCTCCGCTCAACAGCTGGCCTGACAACGTGAGCCTCGACAAGGCACGTCGTTTGCTCTGGCCGATTAAACAGAAGTATGGCCGCAAAATCTCGTGGGCGGATTTGCTGATCCTGACGGGTAATGTAGCTCTGGAATCGATGGGCTTTAAAACATTCGGATTCGCCGGTGGTCGCGAAGACACCTGGGAGCCGGATCAGGATGTCTACTGGGGACGTGAAACGGAATGGCTCGGTGGCGATGCGCGCTACGAGCAGGGTTCAGAAGGCGTCGAAGATGAGGGAGTCCTCGTCTCCGATGATGATGCCGATGGCGAGATCCACAGCCGCAATCTCGAGAACCCGCTCGCTGCGGTGCAAATGGGCTTGATCTATGTGAACCCTGAAGGTCCCGACGGCAATCCTGATCCTTTGAAAGCGGCTTATGATATCCGCGATACCTTTGGCCGGATGGCGATGAATGATGAAGAAACGGTCGCGCTGATTGCCGGTGGTCACACCTTCGGCAAAACTCACGGTGCCGGGGATGCGGATAACGTGGGCGAAGATGCTGAGGCTGCGCCGCTGGAGGCGCAGGGGCTCGGCTGGGCGAATAAGTTCGGCAGCGGCAAAGGGGGAGACACGATCACCAGTGGTTTGGAAGTCACCTGGACGCAGACTCCTGCGCAGTGGAGTCACTACTTCTTTGAGAATCTCTTCGGTTACGAATGGGAGCTGACAAAAAGCCCCGCCGGTGCGCATCAGTGGGTCGCAAAGGACGCGGAGGAGAGCATCCCGGACGCTCACGATCCGGAGAAGAAGCATCGCCCGACGATGTTGACCACCGACCTCGCCTTGAGGGTTGATCCGGAGTATGAAAAAGTTTCCCGGCGTTTCCTCGAGAATCCGGATGAGTTCGCCGAGGTGTTTTCCCGTGCGTGGTTCAAGTTGACCCACCGTGATATGGGGCCGAAGTCGCGCTATCTCGGGGCGGACGTTCCGGCAGAGGATTTGATCTGGCAGGATCCGATTCCGGCGGTGGATCACGAGCTCGTCGATGGAGGCGATGTAGCAGATCTCAAAGCAAAAATTCTCGCCTCCGGACTCACTGTTTCGCAGTTGGTGTCCACCGCGTGGGCATCGGCTTCGACCTTCCGTGGATCGGACATGCGCGGTGGTGCCAACGGCGCGCGTATTCGTCTCGCTCCGCAGAAGGATTGGGAAGTGAACGAGCCGGCGCAATTGGCGCAGGTGTTGGAATCGCTGGAGGCAATTCAGAGTGAGTTCAATGGCGCGCAGTCGGGAGGAAAGAAAGTTTCGCTGGCGGATTTGATCGTCCTCGGTGGTTGTGCGGGTGTTGAACAAGCGGCGAAGAATGCCGGTCACGAGGTGGAGGTGCCGTTCACGCCGGGGCGGATGGATGCTTCCGCCGAGCAGACCGATGCCGAGTCTTTCGATGTCCTTGAGCCGCTCGCCGATGGTTTCCGGAATTATCTGAAGGGGCGCTACGCGGTTCCTGCGGAGCATTTGCTGATCGATCGCGCCCAGTTGCTGACCTTGACCGCGCCGGAGCTGACCGTACTGGTTGGTGGCTTGCGGGTGCTCGGAGCCAATGTCGGCGATGAAAAAGCCGGAGTTTTCACGGATCGTGAAGGTTCACTGAGCAACGACTTCTTTACCAACCTTCTGAGTATGGAAACCGAGTGGAAATCGGTTTCGCCTTGCGGCAATGCCTTCGCGGGAGTGGATCGCAAGAGCGGTGAAGCGAAGTGGACGGGTACTCGCGCGGATTTGGTTTTCGGATCAAACTCGGTGCTGCGGGCTGTTGCTGAAGTTTACGCCTGTGCGGATTCCGAAACGAAGTTCGTCGCGGATTTCGTGGCGGCCTGGGACAAGGTCATGAATCTGGATCGCTTCGATTTGAAGTAGGGGAACATTGGTTTTGGACGCGTCTCGAACTGGTGTTCGGGGCGCGTCTTTTTTTTGCCCATCCAGTCGGTGGCACAGGCAACGTATTCGACGAGAGGGCGACGAAATATATGTCGTCGATTGCCTGACGTGGTGAGACCGGTTCACAGGTCCTGTCGTTCTCCCTCGTGTCGATCTGAGAGGGTATCATGGTCGACCCAATAGGGTTGAATCATACAATGATGTCTATAGAGGTGATAGTAGTAAGACTTCTGTGCTATATGCTTGAGTCTGATCCTTCGATCAATCTATAGTTTAACTTCAGCCGAATCGCTCTCTAGTGAGTATTGACAGGGTTGGAATGTCATCATCTCATGAAACTCTCCGCCGTCTTCGCTTTCTTCTTCGCGCTGCAATTTCAGGCATCGGGCGAAGAGACTTTTACGATCGCAGCGAACCTGCCCCGTGAGGGCGTCAGGTCCGGCTTCTCGGCGGGTGCAGGTCAGGCAGGAGACAACAACAAGTTTTTCGATAACCGGCTGGGGCAGTCCTTCATCCCGATAAAGACGGGCCGACTCGTGGAGGTGTCCTGGATCGTGGATATTGCACCGGAATCCGAATACGTTCCTTTGAGAGTGGCACTACATTCAATCGAGGATGGCCTTCCCGGCCGCATCATTGCGACCGCGTTCATTGAACAATCGAGCTTACCTGAGGCGGAAGAACGACGGGCGCGCCAGCGGGCAAGGAAGTTTACTGCCGCGGCGGTTTTTGACAGTCGTCCGGTTCTGTTCGGATGGAAAAACTATTGCTTTTCACTGTCGAGCCTCACACCCAATGCGAACTATCGTATCACGGGGACGAGGGTTCAAAACGGTGGCTATGACTTCGGAATCGCTTATGACTTCAGCTATGATGGCGAGTTCAGAAAAAAGCCGGAATGTGATTACTACTTCAAGGCAGAGGCTGTCGTGTTTAATCCTCTTCCCTACGGTATCGGGGGTGCGATCCTGTTGCTGGCGGTTGGATTTGCCGTCGGCTATGGCGTCGCCCGGGAAAGACATCAATGAGGCGAAGAGAATGCCGTAGCCAACCGGCCCTGTCCGGTGTCAAAGCCCCCGGTTTCAGGCGATGAGGGAAATGGCAGCCGGTCGCGGTGAGGCCGTTTCAAAAGCTCTGCCCGCCGTGTAGGCCTGACAAGGTCAGGTCCCCCCGGGAATCACTTTCCGAGCAATTTGGCGCGTTCGATGGCCCGCATCATGCCTTTGGCTTTGTTGACCGTTTCAACGTATTCATTTTCGGGAACCGAGTCAGCGACGACTCCGGCTCCGGCTTGAACGTAGGCTTTGCCGTCTTTTAAAACGACGGTTCGAAGAGCGATGCAACTGTCGTGATTGCCGTCGAATCCGAAGTATCCGACGGCACCTGCGTAGGCGCCGCGCTTGGATTTTTCGAACTCGTTGATGATTTGCATCGCGCGAACTTTCGGGCTGCCGCTCACGGTTCCGGCGGGAAAGGTCGCCCGCATCACGTCATAGGCGCTGAGGTCGGGACGCAACTGGCCGGTCACATTTGAGACGATATGCATGACGTGGCTGTAACGCTCGATGATCATGAACTCTGTCACTTCGACCGACTCGTATTCGGCGACACGGCCGACGTCGTTTCTCGCGAGATCGATGAGCATGACGTGTTCGGCTCGCTCTTTGGGATCGTTGAGCAGTTCGTCGGCGAGAGCGTCGTCTTCCTCCGGCGTTTTGCCTCTCCAGCGGGTTCCCGCGATCGGACGAATTTTGATTTTGCCGTCGATGGTCTGGACGTGCACTTCGGGGGAACTTCCGACGAGTGAAAATTCGTCCCCGAACTGAAGGCAGAACATGTAGGGGGAGGGGTTCACATGGCGCAAGGCCCGGTAAAGATCGATGGGGCGCCCTGTGTAGTCGCTTTCGAAGCGCTGGGACGGGACGACCTGGAAAATGTCCCCCGCGAGGATGTATTCCTTGGCGTCTTTCACCATCCCTTCGTATTCCTCCTGCGTCGTGTTGCTGGCGGGAGCCGTGTCCTCCGGCTCTCCCATGAGGGAAAACGGGGCCACGGTGTGAGGCTCGGAAAGTTGGGCGATGACGGCGTCGATGCGCTCCCGTGCCGCAGCGTAGCCGCTTTCCGCGTTGGGAAAATCAGCGGTGTGGATATTCGCAACGACCTGGAGTTTCCGGAAGCGGTGGTCGAAAATGACGAGGGTGTCGGTGATGACAAAGGCCATGTCAGGCAGGCCGAGGCCGTCATCGGGCGGGCCGGGGACAGTGGGCTCGAAAAAGCGAACCATGTCGTAGCCGATGAATCCGACGGCACCGCCGGAAAAAACAGGAAGGTCATCCACCTCGACCGGCGAGAAGGGTTCCATGAGCCGCTCGATTTCGTGAAGCGGATCGCCTTTTTCTTCGGGAAGCTCGAACTCGGTGAATTCAGATTCGCCCTTTTCGCGGGTGCGGATGGTGCGGCCGCTCGCTCGAATTTCAATGCGGGGATTGGTTCCGAGAAAGGAATAACGCCCGATGTTGTCACTGTTTTCGGCTGACTCGAGGAGGAAACAGGGGCTTTCACTTTTTTCGCTCAGTTTCTGAAATACCGAAATCGGCGTTTCATAATCGGCAGCGAGCTCAGTCCAGACCGGGATGAGATTTCCGGTTTTAGAAAGAGATACAAAATCTTCGAAAGAAGGTTTTAGCGCGGTCATCGAATGCGGTGAACGGGGCGGGCAATATGTTAAAAAATCAGTTCCGTCTGCCGCCATTCCTGATTGGGCAGCGAGGGGGCTGGAGCCTCCGTTTCAGGTGGCGAAGGTTCGCACACAAGAGCGGAATTGGGAGCCTTTTCTTGAGGAATTGATTCCTCCTTCGCGGGAGCGGCGTTTACCGGTGCATGAGCGACCGCTTCGGATGGAAGGGGCTCTTTGCGGTCCGCGCATTCGACGGTGACGGATGTGAAGCCTTCGGTGCCGAGCTTTTCAGAAATGATTTTGGCGGCGAGCTCGGGCGTGTTGCAGTCGCTGCTGAGGTGCCCGAGGACGACCCGTTTCAGGTTCTCTCCCGCGACGGAGGCGACGAGCTCGGCGGTTTGATCATTGGAGAGGTGGCCGTGGCGGTTGCTGATGCGTTGTTTGGTTGACCAGGGGCGCTTCGTGTCCTCCTGGAGCATCTTTTCGTCGTAGTTGGCCTCGGTGAAAAGGGTATCGACGCCTTTGAGCCTGTCGACGATCATCCGGGTGACGTGCCCGACATCGCTGAGAACCCCGAGGGAACTTTCTTCGCAGCGGAAGACGAATCCTACGGGATCCACTGCATCGTGCGGCACGGAAAAGCTTTCGATTTTCATGTCGCCGATTTCAAACCCCGCGCCGGAGTCGAACTGCGTCCAAATCACGGGGGAAGAGACATTCTCCCGGACCACCGCACAGGTGTGAAGTGTTGCGTAAATCGGCAGGGAGCGCTTCCGGCAGAAAACGTCGATACCACGGGTGTGGTCGCCGTGCTCGTGGGTCAGAACGATCGCGGTGAGCTCGTCGGGATCGACGCCGAGTGCTTCGAGCCGGAGACAAATCTGTTTAGCAGAGAGGCCCGCGTCGATCAAAACGCGGGTTTTTCCAAGCGAGACGAGAGCACAGTTTCCGGAACTCCCGCTGCCAAGCACAGCCAATTCGAGCATGGGTATCAGGTTAAGTATTTAAGGCGACCAAACAAACTAAAAATGAGAAAACATTGCCCTGGCCGCTAATTAAGAATCGTTCCCGGAGCGGTGGACTCCGGTTCATCTGTCGTTGGAATGGTTGATCGAGAGGGGGGCGCTCCCGGAACCACGGGGATGGGGGAAATGATGGGATCGAAGGCGGGATCTTCTTTCATCTGGGAATGGTGCACCCAGTAAACCGCTCCGGCGACGGCACCGTCGGTTACCCTGACTTGAATCGCATCGGCTTCGGAGCGCATCGTTTGCACTTCGAGTGATTCGGGGATTTTGCGAATTCCGGTGCTTTCAAGTGAGGCTTTGATCCGCGCTTCGACAGTGGGGTTGTTGGTGAAAAAGGCGCGCAAGGCTTCCCTGTCACTTCCCATGAAAAGCGGCTCATCGCGGGTGCCCTGCAGTGAAAGTGATCGTTGCCGTGCCGGGGGCTCAATAGTCAGTTCACTTTCCGGCAGCCCCTTTGACGCCATTTTGATAGCGAGTTTGCCGGCGCCATAGCACGCGAAGACAAAAATCGTGGATACCGCGATTCGAATGAATGCTTTTACCCCGGCGCCGGTCGGCTTGCGGGGGGAGGGCGGTTCTTCGAGCGGGAACGTCTGCATAGAGAAAGGGGCGACTTACTGTTTCCCGTCGATTTTCTTCGAAAGCTTCTTGCTGCTTTTCTCGAGCATCTTCTTTTCCTCGGCGGTGAGGCTCTGGAATCCCTCTTCGTTGATCTTGTCGAGGATCGCATCGATCTCCGAGCCGAGGAATGGCTTTTTGCGTGGAGAGCTTGTTTTTGTCGGCTTTTCTTTTGCCGGCTCGTCGTCTTTGAGAATGCGGACGCCGAATCGCTCCTTCAGTGAAGGTTTTTTGACCTGGATATTCTGCCGTGGAAGCCAGTAGCGGATGTAGAGAAAGCCGAAGAGCATGCCGCCGAGGTGTGCCATCACGGCGGTGTTGCTTTGGCCCGGTTGAGTGAGCTGATAGAGCAGTGTCAGGAGATCAATGCCCACGAGGATGTAGGCGAGGTGCTTTAATTTGAGGCTTACCGGAATGACGAAGAAAAGAAGCAACTGAATGACCTGATAGGGGGCGAAGGTGGCGAGAGCGACGATGATAGCAAGCACTGAAGCGGATGCCCCGATGACGAATGAGCTTTCCCCTATGATCTGGCTCAGTCCAACTTGAAGGAGGCCACCGAAGATGCCGCCGTAGAGATAAATTTTGAGGATGTGTCTTCCGCCGAGCGCCTGCTGCAGCATTCGGCCGAGGAAAAAGAGGCCGATCATGTTGAAGAGGAGATGAAAAGGATCGGCGTGTACAAACTGATAGGTAATCAGGGTCCAGATCTGCAGTCCGGTGAGACTCTCCCAGGAAAGCGCGAGAAAGCCGGACAGCGGGGCCACCACCATCGTCAGGATCAACATGACGACGTTGATGCCGATCAGCCAGGTCACCATGCTCCAGCTGCGGGGGCCGGAACCGGACGAGGAATCTCTCATGTAGTCGCGTGAATAAATGCTCATCTGAAAAGGGATCTCGGGCAGTTTGGGCGTGATTTACGTCCCGGGCAAGGAGCCTCGACACGAAAAATTTCGAAAAAAGCTTATAATTTAGGGTTGAAAGTATCTAAGAAGTCTTGATGATATATTCTCATATATGAACGATTCCAGCTTCACGATTCTCATTCCCGCTTTGCTGATTCTCTCGGCAGCTTTGATCGGTATGCTGTACGCGAGATTTGTGTTTCGTTCCAGAGAGAATTCAGAAGAGATTGATCTCGTTGACATCGATATGGCGATGTCGAGCGTTTCAGTGGCTGAGCCTGTGGAGGATCGGTCCGAGGCCGATGATACGCAGAGGGTTCCGTTTCTCGATGCGCGTCCGGCAATGGCCCCTGTCCTTGAGGTGGCTTCAGCCGAAGAGAAAGTTAGCGAAGTGTCTGACGACGATGAGGCTGAATACTTCAATGAGCTTCAGGAAGCTGCTGCCGGTCTCGCGGCACTGATGCGTTCGTCTCCGGTAGGAAAGAGTTCACCGGTTGTTTACGCTCCTGATGATCTGGAGGAAGATGTCGTCGCGGAAGTTATTCGGGATGAGTCTGTGAGAGAGGATGAGCCCCGGGAGATTTTGATCCCCGTGAGCGAATTGGTTTCTACAGATTCGAACGAGGTTGAGCAGGTCGCCGGGACGGAGAGTATTGAGGGTGAGGAGGTTTCCGGAGAAGGCTCTTCTCTACCCGATGCCGTTGCAGCAGTTTCGCTCGAGGAGACTGAAGAGATTTTGGCCGAGGTCGATGTGATCACTCCTCAGGCTGAGGCTGTAGTTGAGAATGAGGAAAGTGTCCCGGCACTGATCGGGGATCTTTCAGCCGAGTCAACTGAGGCAACCGAAGCTTTAAGTGCTGCAGAAGACGAGGCTGTTGCTGCTGGCGACGCTGAGATCGGTGATTCCAGTGTCCCTGTGACTACTGAGGTGGCTGACGGAATTGAATCGAATGCTCCGGAAGCGGAGGCGCCCACGCTCCGCCTTCTGCTCGGAGACGAGGTTGCTGATCAGTTTGACACCCTCGACGAGGGACTCAACGAGTTGGAGAATCTTGTGATCTCGATTGAGTCGGCTCTTTCATCACTCAATGAAGAGCTCGAGGAAGTGATCTCTGACGACGAGTCAGAGGTCGTTTCGGAGGCTGCGTAATCGCTCACGTTTCGGTTGTTGCGCTGAGCTTCTGCCTCAACCGTGTGCGTTAAACCTAATTGCGGGTGAACAGTGCGGACGATTGAAGGCAATCGCCCCTTCCTGTCTCGCTATCGCGAGCGACAGGAATCAAAGCGTTTTAGACCAAACCCGGCAACGTCCGTTTGAGTAAATGTCTTTATAGATCACCGTGAGGACTTTCCGGCAGCGGTTCCGACCCTGTGAGTCGGTGTAATAGTGAGGGACGCGTCTTTTCGAAACGATCACGGTTTTCATGACGTAGGGAGTGGCCGGCACGACCTCGTTACAACAGGCTGCCGCGTTGTAACGACGGTGATCTTCGTAGTGGCGGTAGGGCAGGAGCTGATTGTAGCGCGGCGTCTGGAATTTGCTGTCCGCACAGCAGCTTGAACTGCGCTGGAAAAATCCAGTGCCGCCTGCACTGACGAAAGTGGGAACGGCTGTAGATAAGAGAGCGAGGGCTGAAAAAACGGGCAGGTATTTCATAGGTATCGTTGTGTGTTTCTCATCATCAGGATAGAAAATATAAGAGAAACGTCCAGTTAGAAATTTCAGCAAGTTTCAGAGCCAGTGATAGTAAACTTTGCCGTTTGGACTGGAAGTGGGGTGGATGCGGCAGGCAGATGTGCCTATCTCTGCGCCTGCTTTTGGAGAATCGCGGCAATTGCTTCGAACAATTCCTCCTTCAGCGTTTCGCTGTAACCTGAGTGGATCCAGGCAATCTCGCCCTCCGGATCGATAACCACGGTGTGGGGGATTCCTTTAACCTGGTAGGCATTGCTCACTTTCATGGTGAAGTCGAGAGCGACCGGGGTGTCCTCCCATTTGCGGTTTTTCAGAAATCCGTTGATGATGGGAGGGCTCTCCGCCTGATTGATGGCGCAAAACGTGACCGCTTCAGCAGGGAAGGCCGAGATCGCTTTCTTTACGTCGGGCATCGCTTTGATACACGGTCCGCACCAGGTTGCCCAGAAATCGAGGACAACGATTTTTCCTTTCTGCTCCTTCAGCGAAAACCTCGATTCGTCGAGCATCGTCAATTCAATCGCCGGTGCCTTCGTTCCAATCAATGGAGAGGCGGGGGCTTCCTCACCGGTCGGGATGACGGGATCGGGTGTTAATGTCAGGTCCCAATCGTCGAAGACAACGAGGTCGAGTTTCGCTGCTTTGTGAATCGGTGTGGGGGCGCTTCTTGTCATCGAATGCACATTGCTGATCGGAAGTCGGCACCTTCCGAGGATCGCTGAATGGCCAACGTATTTTCCATCTTCGATCCTGTCCGAACGAATTTGGAGGCGGCTTCCATCTTTCATTACGATTTGATGGGTGACCTTAAAATTGAACTGCTTCAACTTCTCGTATTCGGAGGGCTCGAAGGGATTGAGAAGTTTTTCGTCAACGGGTTCTGCCTCCTCTTGAGGTGGCCCTCCTGCGATGGCTGTCGCCTCCGGTTCGGTCAGCCAGACGATCGCTGAAATGCGCTTTCTCGGGAAGTCGATCATTTCAGCATTCGCTTCGAACTGGATCGTGTCGCCGACAGCAGCAATGAGCTTGCCTCGCAGGAGATCGCCATTGGGGGCGATAAGAACGTGCGTGGGGAGGTCGTCTCGCAGTGAGCGGGGCACTGTCAGGGTGTTCTCTTTCGACTTCTTATCGATGATTCGCAACGGGATGCTGCCGGCGGTTTGTTCGATACGGAAGTTCGTCAGTTCAATCTCGCTTCCGGACTGATTGAATCCCTGCCAGCCGCCGCCCATTTTGAAATAGAGGCCGTTCCCCGAGATACTTTCGGGATCGACCGCGTGGGTGAACGCGAGTTTACCGTCGACGCGAATTTCGATCTGGACGGAATTGGCTGTGATCTGAATCGAGGCGCGATTGTTCTCGATTTCGGTCTGATTGTTCGAGAATGAGAACGCTCCTCCCGGTTTTGTCTTTCCAACAAAGAGACGATTTCCCTGCGCGAGGATAACGACCTCGTTGCCGGAGGCTTCGGCGCTGGAGGTGAAAAATTTCAAGGTCATGGAACCCGAGCTGCGTTTCCAGTGGGCATCGAAATAGAGTCTGTCACCGAGGAGGATGGACGGATTTCCAAAGCCGCCGTTTTTGAAGAGAGTCGAGTCGTTTCTCATCGTGACATCGTTAGGGTCCTCCTCCAGTTCCTCCCACTCGGTATCGTTGAATCCTTCGAGAACGCGTCCGGCTGTGCCGATGTCGATGGCGCGCACATCGGTGGCGGGAATCTCGAGAGGTCCAGTGATGGAGCTGTTAAAGTGAATCGTTTCCTTGTCCAGTGAGACAAGGTCTCCCGTCAGAATTTCGTCATTTCGAAGAAAAACGCGGGCTCTACCGATACTGGCGGGAGGTTGGGTGCGGTCTGCCGGGAATTTAGATCGCTCGATCGTTGCCTCCACGGTGTCGGCGAGAGGAGTTGCTCCGATAGCGCCCGGTGCTTCCCAGGCGATGAGGCTCTGCGGATACCGGTTGCCGTCAGCGGTGCGGGTGACGCCGCGAAGCGAGAAGCCGTTGCCGGTCAGGAGGTCGGTTCCGAAGTCGATGGCTTCAGTGCTCGGGGGAAAGCGAATCTCGCGCGCGTCGATGAGTTTTGTTGCGACGGGATCTGCGGACCATCCGGGTTTCAGGGTGAGTTTTTCCCCGTTGATGGCTAGCAATTCACCGCTCACTGTCGGGCCGGAGAACCAGGCAATTCGAGTTCCAGAAGCAGCATCGCTCTCAGGCGTTTCGCTTTCGGGGTTGAGAACGATTTCACGGACCTCGTCGACGGGAACTTTCTTTCCCCCAATCGAGAAGTCGGTCGCGCCTTCGGCCAGTAGGGTCTGTCTGACAGACGATGAACTCGCAGAATCCTGAAACTCGATTCGTGGTTTTGTCAGGTCCATCACGGGAACATTCTCTCCATCCCACTCGCGCACCGTCAGCATCGCGAGTCGCATTTCGGGGGTGCGATTGAGAATGTAAAAGCCACGCTCCAGAGGATTCTTGTTTCCTCTGCCGGAATCCGGTCGGGCTGCCGTTGCCTCGGCGAGTTCTGCGATCTTTCTCCCGGAGGGCTCGCAGACCTGGACGTCACCGGTTTCCTGATTCCAGAAAAGTCGGAACTCAATCACTGTCATTTCTTTGCCGAGTTCCATCACAGGGGTGAATTGTGAGCGGCAGGTGAGGACCAGTTGGTCGCCCCAGGTTTCGAGCTGCGGTCCGCGACCGGGCTCTCTAAGGAATCCGATCTCAAGGTTCGGCTTTCCATCGGGAATCACGGCACGAAAACTCAGTTCCACTTTCTGTGGCAATTCGATGGGCCTGAACAAATTCCCTGACCACTGGTGGGTGGAGAATTCGCCTTTCAAATCAGTGAACCACTCCGTGCTCTTGCGGTCCCGTCCCGAAGATGTCCAGTCGCTGAGCTCACCCGGATCGGAGAGCCTGAACTGACGATTCCCCAGATTGACAATTCGTTCGATCGATTTGCGCTGAATCGTGACAGGTTCGGGAAAGTGGGGGCTCCTCAGACGCACTGCATTTTCATCCATGGAGACGAGCTCGCCTTCGATTCGGTCCTGGTTAATGAGTTGAACCCGGAAAGACGAGGCGTCCACGAAGTCTTTCTCGCGGTTCGTCGATGAGAAGCGAATCCCTCTGAGCTGTGCTTTTTTCAGCTTGAGAGGGCCGGCAAACGGTTCCGCCCGCCAGTTGATCGTTCCATCGTTGCTTTCGTTAATCGCTCCCTTGAGTTCATCTCCGTTTCGCCATTGCAGCCAGGCCGGTTTCGATTTGGCTACTGACTCTGCAGGGGGCGATTGCGCGTCGGTGCCGGCGGGGGAGAGGCAAAAGAACGCGAGAAGAGCACAGAGATTTCCCCGCGCTACCTTCCGGTTCGTCGCGAAACATTTCAATGCCTGTGAGATCAAAATCATGCCGTTTCAGAATCGCTCGTAGATGGGCAGGAAACGATAATTCAATGCCATTGCGAGCAGTGACATCGCGGTTCCGTAGCCTTCTCCGTAGCTACCCGTAAAACTGCCGTTATCCGCTTGTTGCTCTGCGAGGTAGCGTGCCGTGCTCCGGTTCCATTTTTCCCAGGCCTCCGGATCTCCCTGAAACAATGCCTGAGCCATGTAGTAGGCAAAGTAATGGGGGTGCGCGGAGTCCCGCTGTTCGAGGCGCTCTGTGATGTGGCCGATGGAAGCCTCGTATTCTTCCCAGTCGCGTTTGTGGCCCACTGCATAGACGAGCGACGCGACCGCTGATCTCGCCATGGATTCGCCGCCGCCGCCGATCCCGCCACTGTAAGCCACGAAGCCGGATGACGCGGTGTTTCTCTGCATGTAACCCAGAGCGGTTTCGATGACTTCATCGGGAACGGAAATCCCGGCGTTCCGGCAGGCTAGCAGTCCCATTAAAATTGAACCGGTCACGGAAGTGTCTGCATCGGTCGAAGTGGGGGAGTAGCGCCATCCTCCCCAGCGGTTCGCTGCCTGGGCTTTCACTGCCAGAGAAATCGCCTCTTCGAGGGCCTCGGCGATAGAACGTTTTTCGTTCTTGTCCTCAGTGCCGTCCCAGAGGGTCGCTTCATCGATTACGCCGTAGGCTTCGGCAAGGGCGAGCATCGCGAAGCCGTGGTGATACATTGAGTTGGGAAAAAATCCCGTTTCACGGTTCTGACCTGTGATCAGTGCTCTCACGGCCCGCTTGATGTTGTTTCGATAGTTGCCGAAATTGGGATCCTCCCCGCTTGCAAGAAAGGCCATCAGACAGAGACCGGTGATCCCGTGTTCGGAGCGGCTCCGCCAGGTTCCATCATCACTCTGCGAGGTACTCAAGTAGGCGAGGCCACGGTCGTAAATGGTCTCGACCTCCGGCGGGATGTCATTTCCAAAACGAAGGGACGGCCCCTGAGCCTGCGAGAGGAAAGGGGAGGCGGCAAGAGTCACCGCAAAGAGAGTTATGAAACAGGATCGCATTTCCGTGGGGCTACTGCTTCTCAGATCGACGAACGGCGGCCTTGCGCTTTGCCCGCTTCATTTTGCGCTTCTGATCCCAGAAGTGATCGAAGTTTGAGGTTGCTTCGCGTAATCGATCAAATTGATTTTCAGTTAGAATCTCCTTCAACTCTTCCGGCTCGGCGGCATTGGCAAGTGACATCAGCATGCCGCGCTCGAAGTAGTCCCCCCAGTAGCGCTGCACGTCGTCGAGGTAGTCGGTAGCGGCCGCAAGGACGAGTTTCTGCATCGAGCTCTTCTGCTCGGGGGTGAAACGCAAATGCTGATCAATCGTCGTCAGGGACATTTGGGAAAACGCCTGAATTCGTTCCTGCCTGCGCTCTTCAACAATGGATTCGTAGCGTTGAATCTGTTGTTCGGTTAGAACGACCTTGAGGGAATCCCGCCACAGGTCAAGTGACTCGCCCTCTTCCTCGGCGTGGTTGCCGCCGAAATTGACGTTCCCCATGCCATCTAGCATTTCCTTTGCATCGTCTGGCTCCGCTTGTTCAAGGCGATTGCGGAAATAGCGCTCGGCCTGTTCATGCCACTCTTTCATGGAGCGCTCTGCGGCACCTCTCGCTGCAAGGAAAAGTCGATCCTCCTGTGCTTCGTCGAGATCGCAGAGGCGGACTACATCATCGATCACGATTCTCATGAAAGTGAGACGTTTCTTACGCTCCTCGTCGGCGAGCTTTACGATGTGGGCGGAGATTTGAGCTTTGATAGGGCGCACATCACCTTCGCCTGACTGATTTGCCTCTTCTTTTGCCTCTTCTTTTGCCGACTCTTCCGCTTCAGGGTCTCCCTTGAGGTCTCCGATTTCAGCAAAAGGGTCTGCCGCGATATTCTGGGAAAAACCGTTCGAATGGAAAAGTAACGACGCTGCCACGGCAAGTGCTGCGAGGTGAAAGCTGGATGAAAATATTCGTAACATTAGTTGCTTTGGAGTGCGTTAAAATAAGTATCGAGACCAAACCGGAATTCTTCGGGAAGTTCGCGTCCGGCTTTGCCGGTGGATTGTTCGACGTCTCTTTCGGAGATCCCGCCGGAGCTGGCGCTGTTGCCTGAGGAGCCTCCGGGGCCGATGTCTGTGAGCGAGGCCCCGTTGCTATTCGATGCGCCGCCGCCGCCCGGATTGGAACCACCTCCACCGCCGCCCTTGTTGTTCTGGCGCTTGGCCTGGAGGAGCAGTTCAATCACTTCGGTCTCCGCCGCGATTGCTTCGTTACCGGTGTCGGGGCGGGCGAGAATCGCTCGCGCATCCCGCATGATATCGGAGACCCGCGTGAGAAGCTGGAGTTCTTTGCCGAACTGTTCATTGGCATTCTCAAGTTCACCGATGTTCACGATGACTTCGTCGGTCCGGTGTCTCAGGTCCTCCTGAGTAAGTTCCAGAGGCTTCACTTTGCCTGCATATTCATTCGGAGCAAGGGAGGCGCGGGTCGCTTCCATCTCACGTGTTTCATCCCGCAGCCCCATTTCGTCCTGAAGCACTTTCATGATCTGCAAAACAATCTCGGGAGGGAGGCTCTCTTTCGACCCGCCTTTGCTCTCCTCGCTTTCAGATGCGGCAACGAGTTCCTCGGCCCAGCGATCGAGGGTGTCGGCCCAGAATTCGGAGGCGGCGATGGAGCGCCCGCTTAGATTGACGCGACTTTCCTCTCCAATTAGCTGAATGTTAGCGACGATGTCTTTGTCTTTCATCTGGACGAGGACGTTCTCGAAAAGGGCTTCCTGCTTTCGTTGAAAGTAAGCTTCGAGATCGGTTTGGATGTGATAGATGAATTTGCTCTCCTCGCTTTGGAGTTCGAATGTTTCTTCGCCCACTTCCCGCAGCTGCTGTTCGATGCGTTGTCTCGGCAGTCCGAAGCCGCCATTGATGGTGCGGCCCAGATTCTTCGCCACTTCGGTTTGCTTCCGTGAAGCGGCCTTGAGTCGCTTCACAAATGTGCTCGCTTCAAGGCTGGAGAGAATTTTCTGCAACTGGTCAGCTACCCGGGCGAATTCAGCGAGGAGGTCGTCCTGTTCCTCGATTGCCTCATCCAGTTTTTCCTGCACCGGCGTGGTTTCTTCAGGAGCGCCCGGCTTCTTTTCTTTTCCGTCCGAAGGCGCTGCCCCCAGTGACGTTTGCGGAAGCCTGAGGGCTCCGGGGGAAGGCTTTTTCTCCTTGGCGTGACCTGCTTCTTTTTCTTCGGGCTTGTTCTCCGCGAAGGTCGATTCTTTGTCTGTGATCCCGGGTGCCTTCGGGGAAGTTTGTCCGGGATCCTTTTTCCGGCCGGCCGCATCCTGAGGTGAGGTTCCCTCCGGATCGCTCTTGTCCACCTTCACCCCGGGGGCGCTGTCGGCCGCCTTTGGTTGAGATGTCTTTTCATTCGGGTCTTCAGGCTTCGACCCTTGAGATGGTGACGCTCCCGGAGCAGAGGAGGCTTTTTTCAATAAATCGGAAACGGAGGGCATCCGCTTTTTCGCAATGTCGTCGAGATCGCGCATCATCGTTGCCCATGACTCAAGGCGCGCGGCGTCGAACTCATCGTTCTTGGTCGCTTCCTCAACCAGCTTCCTCCCGGACTGTGTCAGGGCGTCGAGGCGGCGGGAGTTGGCGCTTTCAGCAGAAGCCTGTTCGGTGATCTTGCGACGGTTGTCGGCGCGATCAAGCTCCTCCGCGGTTAGCTTTCGGAGGCTCTTGTTCGTCTCGTAAAGTTGCTGCTCACGTTCATACACTTCCCGTGTGTTGCGGAACCATTTCCCGAATTCTTCGGTGAGCCACTGTGCGTGATCTTCATTGCTGAGGACATGGAGGGTGAATGTCGCTGAATACTCCCGTTCACGATCAGGAAGGTAATCGACCGCGAAGGCCCGTAATTGCAAGGTCTGGGGCGGAACTCCTTCGCGGGCGGCGGAGAAGGTTCCCTTGGTCTCGATGTGTTTTGTTTCCGGCGCGCCGGAGGCAACGGGCTTTTCACCCACAGTATCGCGGGATGCTCCGCTCGACGCGGTTGCGTTGCGCCACTCGAGTCCGAGTTCGCGAATACCGAAATCATCACTCGCCGAAATGTCGAAGGTCACCACTTCATCCTGCAGGACGACCCGCTCCGCAGTGAGCTGGTTCGCAAAAATATCCGGCGCGGAATCTTCCACCGGGTTGATATGAAGCTCGAGGGGGGATTTGGCTTTGAGGCCGTGAATGTCTTCCCAGGAAATGGTCTTGGTCAACGGCTCCTGAACCTCGAATGGGTCTGATGAAAAGGCAGCTCCGTCAATCTTGCCGGGTTCGCCGTTGCTCTCGGCGCGGGCGAGATCGCGGGAGGTGGTTCCTTTGATCGTCGCGAGAGATCCCTCGAGAATCGCGACCGAGGCACCACGGATCGGCAGAACTGTTTCCGATTCGTAGCGGAGGTAGTCAGGGAGTCGCAAGCTCGCTTCGAGCCCGGTGAGCTCCGGACGCGGCAGCGGCTCGACTTCGATTCGATGACGGGCATCGCCGACCCGCACTGAGAGGTCGGCATTCTCTTTCTGCGGCGGAATCGTAAAATCGTAGTGCCCTGACTCGCGATCAGCAGTGAGTTTGGTCTTTCCGGGAAGGCGCAGCGTCGCGTTCTCCGGCTCCCATTCGGTTTCGTCGGTCAGGGTGGGGGAAAGATCAAAAGGTTCCGCGTAGGGAACGATGACCTTTTCGGGCAGAGGATCGAGCTGAGCAAAGGTGTAGCGATCGATCGCCTTCCACGGTGAAATCCAGCGTTTCAGGGCGTTTTGCGAAGCGTCGCCCGCGAGAAACAGGAAGAGGACGATCATCGCCATCACCGAAGCGGTCGCAACTACCCACCGGCCATAGAGATTGTTGGGGACGGAATCGTGAAAATTCTGATCAGCGACCTTTTCATCCACCTGCTTCATCGCCGCTTCCACGAGAACCCGGCTGTTATCACCTGATTTCGCATGGGCAAGTTCGACGATTCCGAGAAGTTCGTCGCCGAGGCGGGGGTGGGGGCGCTTCAAGAGCCGCGCGACCTGTTCGAGGCTGCGTTGTTGCCAGACCCAGAGCCACCAGCGGACCGGAAGCCCAACCGCAGGGACGGCGAAGCCGAGAAAGAGAACGAGGCCTCGAAGCAGGGGAGGTGTGTCGACAAAGCGGTCGATCACAAAAATCAGCAGGTAGGAAATCCCCAGGCCAACGAGACCAGCGAGGGCGCCCTCCGCTATTTTGACTGACCAGATACGCGCTTGAAACGCTTCGAGTTTTCCCTGAAGGCGCGGCGGTATCGCGAGGTCGTTAGTGGAACTCTGCTCCCGTTTCGGGTCCTGTGCGCTGTCGGCCATGCCTTGCTTAGTTAATCACAGTTATCGGTTCTGTGCCAATCCCCAAATACCACCTCAAGAGGGCGGTTTTTCAGCGTAAACCCTTCGAAAGAAAGAGCCCCAATGCTTTCGCAGAGGGGCTCAGACACTATCTTAATGGACTGTGTTGATAAAAAGCTTAAGCAGCTTCCTTCTCTTCACTTTCGCTTTCGGAGGATTCCTCCCCCTCGACGTTCCATTCTTCGACGATGTATCTGGAAGCCTTGTCTCCAAGGCTCTCGACGGCATCGTCTTTAGAAACTTCAGCGGATCCGTCTGTTACAACGGTCACTTTTTGCGTGCCGGCTTCTTCGCCATTCTCGATGGTGATTGATTTGAAGCCCTTTAGTTTTTCGAATGCCGAACTGACATCCCTTTTGCAGCCGCCTCACGTGACGCCGGTCATGCCGGCAACGTAGACAACTTCGGTCCCTTCAGCTTCGTCAGCCGCGAACGCCGGAGCGAATGCGAGGACGGCCAAGGCCATAGTTGTGAGTATTTTTTTCATAGGTTTGATAGAAGGGGAGAGGGATTAAAAATCTTCTCCCACAGTATTATATACGATTCCCGGCAGGGTGATATGAGATAAAAGCGCGTAAATCCGTGAAGTATTTTTGTAAGGAATCATCGACATCGCCCCTGTTTTTCGATTCGAAATGCGGTTAGGTAGAATAGATGGCGAAAAAGGTAGCGAGAATTGAGGTCACCGACGAGCGATTCGGGACCGTGGATGAGATCATTGATGTTCGCTCCCCCGGGGAATTCGCGGAGGATCACATCACCGGGGCGGTAAACCTTCCGGTGCTTCAGGATTGCGAGCGACAGATTGTCGGGACTGCCTACAAACAGGAGTCCTCTTTCGAAGCACGAAAACTGGGTGCCTCGCTGGTTTCAGCCAACATCGGTCGACATCTCGCTGAGCATTTTGCGGACAAGCCGAAAGATTATGCTCCACTCGTCTATTGTTGGCGCGGTGGACAGCGATCCGGAAGCTTCGGGCTTGTCCTTTCCAGTATCGGTTGGGATGTTTCCGTGCTTGAGGGCGGCTATCGAACTTACCGGCGCCATGTCATCGAAACGATTGAACGCGTATCGCCAACTCTGAAATTAGTGGTTCTGAACGGCTACACCGGAGCCGGTAAAACGCTCCTGTTGAAGCAACTCGAGAAGGACGGGGCGCAGGTGCTCGATCTCGAGGGATTGGCCTGTCACAAAGGCTCTGTCTTCGGAGGTGATCCTGAGAACCCTCAGCCCGCTCAGAAGCGTTTCGAATCGCTGCTCTTTGACCGGTTGAGAAACTTCGATGCGGGGGATCCGGTCTTCATCGAGGCGGAGAGCGCCAAGGTAGGACGTCTCAATCTGCCGAATCCCCTGTGGCAGAGAATGAAGGTTTCACCGGTGATTGAGATTGATTCTCCGCTCGCCGCCCGGGCCGCCTATCTGAAAGCCGATTATGAAGAATGGCTCGAAGATCTCGATCGCATTCATGTCACGCTGGATCGCCTCAAGAGTTTTCACTCTAAAAAGCAGCTTCAGCGCTGGCGGGATCTGGCGGAGGAGGGGAGTTGGCACGATTTTGTGGCGGAGCTGCTCGCTGAACACTACGACAGGCGATACACGGTCGGTGGCTCGGGGCATTTTGAAAAGCCATCGACCAGAGTTCCGCTTCCCTCTCATTCAACGGAGGAAGTCAGCCGGGGGGCTGAGGAGCTGGTCTTGAAAGCCAAAAATTTCTATACCTGACAGCTACCACAATGGCGCCACCCGATTGACGTGGCGGAAGTGGGATTTGAATCGTATTAGTCACCAATGAAAGCAAAACTGTTCTTCTCAATTCTTCTTGTAACCTTCCTCGCAACTTCGTTTTCCCAAAAAGCGATGGCTCACTGTCAGGTTCCCTGCGGAATTTTCGCTGATCAGCTTCGCTTCGAAGCGATGCTGGAAGATCAGACCACTATCGCCAAGGCCAATGGGCAAATGGCTGAACTGCTTAAAGAGAGCACTCCGCTTGCCGCGAACCAGGCAACACGCTGGATCCTGACAAAAGAAGATCACTGCAGCAAAATCATGGAAACGGTGGCTGAGTATTTCATGGCTCAGCGAATCAAGCCGGATGCCGAAAACTACGAGAAAACTCTGGTCGCGGCGCACAACGTGATGCGTGCCGCCATGAAAGCGAAGCAGGATCCTTCAGCTGAAGTTGCCGAAGCCCTCAAAACTTCTATTCTTGAACTCTATGAGTCCTACGAAGGCAAAGCGTTCCAGCCTCACACGCACTGATAGTCCCCGATTTTTCTTTTCGAGAAGCGCGGCCGGTGAACCCGGGCGCGCTTTTTTGTTGGCTGGTTTTGGTTGAAGGGGTAGTGGAATAAAGAAGGATAGAAGCAAAGAATCTTCCACCTACCTGAAAACCTTCCTACTTTCCTACTTTTCCACCTTCCTACCGCGCGAAGCGCCCCGGTTATGATCTACCTCGATTCCAACGCCACCACTCAGGTTCACCCGCGGGTGATCGAAGCGATGATGCCTTTTCTTACAGGCCATTGGCACAATCCTTCCAGTGGATACCGCGCCGGACGCGAGGTGAAAATGGCAGTCGAGCGAGCCCGCGAACAGATCGCCGACTGGATCGGAGCGAAGCCTGCCGAAATCGTCTTCACGGGTTGTGGAACCGAGTCTAACAATATGGCGATCAAGGCGCTTGCCCGCGAGATCGGTCGCAAGCATTCCAAAGTCCTCGTCAGTGCGATCGAGCACAGCGCTGTCCTTCGTCCCACCGATGCGATGGCGGCAGTGGGGTTTGAGGTTGAGAAAGTGGGTGTCGATTCGGATGGTCGTCTCGATCTCGATGGCTTCGCTGACGCGCTCAACCCGGAGTGTCCCGGGTTCGCCTCCATCATGTGGGCAAACAACGAAACCGGCGTTGTTCAGCCGATTGTCGAGGCCTCCCAACTCGCGAAGGAGGCGGGGTGGTTTTTCCATACAGACGCGATTCAGGCGGTCGGGAAAGTGCCTGTTCGGGTGGATGAAGTCCCCGTCGACTACCTGTCTATCAGTGGACACAAATTTCACGCCCCCAAAGGAGTCGGGGCACTCTACATTCGGGAAGGCGCTCCGTTCGAACCGATGACCCGGGGTGGAGGACAGGAAGGAGGGCGTCGCAGCGGCACTGAGAATGTCCCTTACATTGTCGGACTCGGCGAAGCTGCCGCGCTCATGCAGGAGGAAGCCCGAAACGGAGGTCTTGCCCGCGTCGAAGCTTTGAGAGACAGACTCGAAAACGCCCTTCAAACAGGGTTGAATGAGACACCTGACAGGGTTGAATGCAACGGTTCCCGCGAGCACCGCACCGGCAACGTCGCCCACGTTTCGATCAAAGGTAAAGTCGCCTCTGAGCTGCTACCCAAACTCGATGCCGCCGGAATCCAGTGCTCCGCCGGCAGCGCCTGCATGACCGGGAAAAATCAGCCCAGTCACGTTCAGAAAGCGATGGGCTACAGCGACGAGCGCGCCTTCAGCAGCCTGCGCATAAGTCTCTCGATCATGACGACCGAAGCCGAAGTCGACGAAGCTGTGAGGCGAATCATCGATGTGGTTAAAGGATAGGCGGTGAAAATGTGTTTCGACCTGATCCCTTTCCTCACCTTACCGCTAAATTTTTACATCACCGTGATTGACCGAACCCACCCGATGCAGGTAAGTTTGATCGATCCATAAAAGGAGAGAGATGAGCACCTGGTGGGCTCCGCGGTCTTCAAAACCGTTGTCGGCAAGTGATCCTTGCCGGGGTTGGTTCAATTCCTTCCCTCTCCGCTATTTATTTTTGCGTGGCGTTCCTGCGGTTCTATTTTTCGCTCCGGTGCGCATTCGCTTCGTTTGATCACGCCGTTGACCAATTGGGAAATGTTGGGAAGGTGTCGGGGTGACGACTTTTTTTAATGTGATTCCCTGTCTCCTTGTTTCTACCGTTCTCCATTTGAGTGCAGTCGTGCATGCTGCCGGGCCTGAGACGGTTCCCTCGGCGGTGATGCCGGAGAAGCACTTTGCGGTGTTCGAAAAATACTGCCTCGATTGTCATGACTCGTTGACTGAGAAGGGGAAGGTGAACTTGGAGGAGTTGTCGTTTCAATTGGGTGATCTGGAGACTGCTGAACGATGGCAGAAAGTTCTCAATTCGCTGAACTCGGGCGAAATGCCGCCGGAGGATAAAAAGCAAATCAGCGATGAGGAGAAGGCGGCTTTTCTCGATGACCTTTCTCATCAACTCGTCACGGCACGCAAGGTTCTCAGTGATACCGGCGGGGCGATCACGATGCGACGGCTGAATCGCCGGGAATACAAAAACACAATTCGTGATTTATTAGGCGTTGAAGTCGATGTCGCCGATCTTCCGGATGATGCCGGTTCGGGAGGCTTTGACACTGCGGGTAGTTCCCTGTTTTTCTCAAGTGATCAATTGGAGCGTTATCTTACGCTCGGGCGTAAAGCTCTCGATTCGGCGTTGGTTGCGCTGCCGGTTCCGCCGAGACCGGAGACACGAAAGGTCCGGGTCGAGGCTGAGGAGGAAGCCAACAAGCGTATCACGGGGATTTTGCGGGGCTACCACATGGGCGGGTATCGCAAATACATGATGTGGAAGGCCTCAAACGGGCGGCCTGCTTCGGATTTCGGGTTGGTCGACGATAAGGAAATGGAGTTTCGCAAGCTCGCCTGGGATCGCAATGCGCCGCAATACATCGATTACCTGACCCGACCGGAAACCAAAGACGGCGCCCTGATCACGATAGGGGGAAATCTCTGTCCGCAGGTGCCGGCGGTGATTCCGGATGAGATGCCGGCCGGCAATTACAAAGTGCGAGTCCGTATCGGGGCATTTCCGAAGATGCCGTCGGAACGCACTTTTGTTGAAATGGGCTATCGCGGTGACCGCATCGACGGGGCGATCGATTTGATCGCGACCCGGAAGGTGAATGGCACTGTCGCCAGGCCGGAGACGATTGAGTTCGACCTCGCTTTGCGGGCTCCGAAGAATCCTCTCAAGGAGGATGTCGGAACGGAAACGAAAAAGGTCGTCATGTTAGGTGACCGGGTGGTCGTCTTTCGTGAACGTCAGCCCAATGTGCGGGGATCGAATGTCTATCGGAATACGATGGCGCGGGAAGCGACCGGTTTTGGTCCCGATCCCGCACTTTGGATTGATTGGGTTGAATGGGAGGGGCCGATTTACGGCGACGACGAAAGTGCGTGGCCGCCGGAATCTCACAATGAGATTTTTTTCAAGGGGCCCGGAGTGGCCTTGGTCGACGCTTATGCGCGGGAAATTCTGGAGCGATTTGCTGAGAAAGCGTTTCGGGGAAGGGCGTCTTCTCCTGCTTTCTTTGTTCGGCTCATGGCGCAGTATCGCGCCCGAATTGATCACGGAGAAGCGGCACACGAAGCGATCCGGGAACCGCTCGCGGTGATTCTGGCCTCACCCGCTTTTCTTTATCTCGCTGAGCCTGCGGGGGAAGGGAAACGACGGGAATTGAACGATCTTGAGATGGCGGTCCGGCTCTCCTATTTCCTCTGGAGCTCTCCTCCGGATGAAGAGCTTTACCGGCTTGCCCGTGAGGGAGTGCTGAAACGTCCCGCTGTTCTCGCAAAACAAACCGCGCGATTGCTGAAAGATCCACGGTCATGGGAGTTTGTGAGTGGGTTCACCCATCAGTGGCTCGGAATGGATCGGCTCGACTTTTTCCAATACAACTACCGTCTCTATCCTGAATTTGATGACAGTGTGAAAACGGCCGCTCGAGAGGAGGTTTATCATACGATTGATCAGCTCATTCGCGAGAACCGTTCCATTGGGGAGTTGCTGAAATCGGATACGGTGGTGATCAATGATGTCCTCGCTGACTTTTATGATATCCCGGGGGTGAAAGGGGAGCAGTTCAGGCGGGTCAAGGTGCCGAAAGATCTGCCTCGTGGAGGTTTGTTAGGGACTGTTGCAGTTCTAGCGATGGGGTCGGACGGGGAACGCTCCTCTCCGGTGGAGCGTGGTGCCTGGGTGATGCGTCACTTGTTACATGATGCTCCGCCGCCTGCCCCGGCGAATGTGCCTCAGCTGAGCCGTCATGCCGGCAAGCTGTTGCCGGCGCGGGAGCTTCTGCTCGCTCACATGGAGGAGGCGCAGTGCGCGCAGTGTCATCGCAAGATTGATCCGATTGGATACGGATTTGAGAATTTCACGGCGGCGGGGCAATGGCGGGAGATGGAGTATACCGAGATTGCAGCGAATAACCGCGTCAGAGAATCGAAGGAGCACCCAATCGATGCGAGTGGGACGATGCCGGACGGAACCGCGTTTACCGGGTTCTACGAACTCCGCGATCAGATTGCAAAAAGGGAGGATGCCTTTGCCCGCGGGTTTGCCGAGGCTCTTATCGCCTACGGGCTGGGACGACCTTTTGGATTTTCGGATTACGATCTCGCTGATGAGATTCTCGCTAAAGCGGAATCCAAACAGAATCGCATGAGCCAGTTTATTCATGCTCTGGTTCAGTCGAAGCCTTTTAAGACGAAGTAAACTTTAGTTAAAACGAAGATGAGTTCAGATCCTTTTCACCCTTCGACGAGACGGAACTTCCTGCGTGGCGGGACGACATTGCTCGCCCTGCCGTTTCTGGAGTCATTCGGATTTCGACGTTTTGCCTCTGCGGCTGAGAAGGAGGCGGCTCCGCCGAAGCGGCTCGCCTTTATCGGAATGGGATTCGGGGTGACCCGAGAGACATGGTTTCCTGACACCGCCACTACGGGGACGGATTACGAGCTTCCGGACGGGCTCAAACCGCTCCAGCGCCACAAGGATGACATCACCGTGATTCAGAATCTCTCGAATCAGTTCAGTAATGAAGCCCATTGGGGCAGCACTTTCTGGCTGACGGGGGCGAATCGCTACGCGGAACCCGGACAGAGCTTTCACAATTCGATTTCAGCGGATCAGGTTGCCGCCGAGGTGCTGGGAAAAGAAACGCGATTTACCTCAATTCAGTTGGGGTCGGAAACGGCTGACACTTCCGGTCACGGGCCGGGCTTGTCGCTCGCGTGGAATCGGCAGGGGAAGCCGGTTGCCGGGCTCGACAACCCGACCCTCGCGTTTCACCGGCTTTTCTCTGACGAAACGATGCCACTCGAGCAACGGCAGTTGCTGCTTCAGCAAAAGCGCTCTGTGCTCGATTCCGTGATGGAGAATGCGAAGTCGGTCGGTAGAGGGCTCAATTCCGCAGATACCGATAAGCTCGACGAGTATTTTCAGTCGGTCCGCGAGATCGAGACACGGCTTTCCAAAGAGGAGCAGTGGCTCGGTGTTTCGAAAGTCCAGCCCGCCGATCCGGTCGAAGAGCCCCGGGAAGGTCTTGCCGGAGCTGAGGAGATCAAGCTGATGTATGATCTCATGATCGCTGCGATGCAGGTCGATGCCTCGCGTGTTTTCACCTACCGCCAGCCGGTCACGAGTTTGCTCCAGAGTCTCGGGGCGACGATTTCCGCTCACAACATGAGCCATTACCAGCCGGGGATGCGGATGGAGGCCTCGCAAAAGCGCGACCGGAAAAATTCGGAGCTGCTGGCTTATTTCATTGATAAGCTCAAAACCTCGAAAGAGGCGGATGGTTCAAGTTTGTATGATCATACCACCTTGAGTTTCGGCAGTAACATTAATTCGATTCACTACCTGACCAATTGTCCTACCTTGATTACCGGTGGTGGCGCGGGGGTGAAGCATGGCCGTCATCTTGTTCTCGAAGATACCAAAACGCCCCTCAGTAACTTGTGGTTAACGTTGCTTCAGGGAACGGGGATCGAGGTGGATTCGCACGGCGACAGCACCGGCGTGCTCGGTGAGCTGTTCACTGTGTGAGGGGGGCGTTGAGTGGAAGCCGAAGAATTTACGACGGGACTATCAATCGGGATATTTTGTTGACATTTCTTAAATATTCGATGATCGGAAATTCTGCGAACGTCTAATGACTTGGTGAACTGTTCCGGCCGGCAACTCTAAATTGCTTCACAGCCGTAAATGGGAATCTTTATTTGCTGATCTCGCGATCAACATGGCATTGCCTTCCTCTCCCCATGATCCCACGCCTGACTTCGAAATCGATCAATTCACCTGAAATTGACACCGCATCTTTCCCTGACCGTCTCATCGTTCGACTGTTGGCGGAGCCCTTGGAAAGGGCGTCGAAACGAAAGGGGCTGGCTTTTGTCTTTTTGCTGTTCATTGCAGGTCTGATGGGGGCTCCCCAAGCTTCCGCTGATATTGTGATCAATGCAGCGGACGACGGTCCTAATGTCGTTTTTTCATACACAGGGAGTCTCGAGCAGGGGACTTTGGATGCGTTCGGCAGTGGCGGGACAGCTGGATCGAGCTTCGGAAACAATTCTTTCATCAATGGGAGTGCCACTTTTGGTTGGACATATTTTCAGCCGGGCATGGAAACCGGGACTAAATATACGGGTGATATTTTGGCTCTGAATCCCGATTTCACACAGCCTCTGCCTAATGGGCTGTATATGCCTGCGGACTCCGCAAGCGGTGATTTTTTCCTCATTGATAATGAACTCGAACGAATGGACCTCATGGTTCCGGACGGGTATGTGGGAGGCTCCACGATTTCAGGATCAATGACGTTCAATAACACGTCCCTTATGAAGATGGGGATTGATACTTCGAGCACGATTCAGATGTTTCTGCCCGGGCCTGATTCGGAAAGCATATTCTACTTTTTGTTTGATGTTCCCGATCCGGTAGTGTCGGGTCCAACCGCGCCGGTTCAGGTGGTTGACTATGGAGCGCTTTCTTCTTTGACGGACAGCGCTATTCCGATGAATGGCGCTGCAGGGCAGATAGCGGGAGGCGTTCAGCAGATTGGTGTGAACGGCCTCGGTTCGCGTCTGTTTCGTGTCCGCAATCGCACGACAGGTGGTAGTGGAGTGGCGCAGGCCGGGAGTCGCTTTTAAAGCCGTGGCCGATCCGTCGCCGCTTCTCGATATGCACGCTTTGAAGAGCGTCTCGAAGGGGAGGCCTCGATTAAGCTGAATGGTTACCGGAAACCTCTCGAGGCGAGTTCGACTCTTGATCCTTCCGGCCTCAGTTTTGACAATCCTTTTTCTGTGACCCGGGAGGCCGGCGTGGAAGCGAGTTCCGGAGTTGTCAGTTCCGGATCTAACTGGGAGCTGTTTGTTTCCGCTGACTTCGGGAGCATTAAAACGGATTCACTGGCCGCGACACCCGGGATCGAATCGAATACGCAGGCAGGAACGGTGGGGTTTGAATATCAGGTCAACGACAGTCTTAATCTCGGGGTGGGTTGGTCTCACCTTCAGAACGACAACACTCTGACCAATAACCTCGGCGGAGTCGATCTCGAGGGTAATACCGGAATGGCCTACGCGACGCTCTTCAAAAACAATCTCTGGGCGGACCTTCTGTATAGCTACGGCAGCTACGATGTGGACATCAGCCGCAACACCGGACTGGGATCAACGGTCCGGGGAGACACCGATGTCAGCACTCATCTGACGATGCTGAACCTCGGTTATAATATTCCGGTGGGAGATCACATCGTTCATGGCCCGACCTTCGGAGCTGAATACACGGATGGTCAACTCAACGGCTACACTGAAACGGGCGACCCGCGTGCCAACACTCGATTTGCTGATCAGGACTTTGAATCACTCGTGACCCGTCTCGGCTGGCAGGTGACCTGGAGTGGCGATACGAATATCGGGGTGATGACTCCACAGGTCCGGATTGGTTACGGTCGTGAGAACATCGATCAGGATCGCAACATTGCGGGAACGCTCGTGAACAGTCCTTTTGGTCCCGGTTTGGGCGGCTTTACGGCCGGTCAGATGCAGACGGTTCCCGGTGAGGGGTGGATGGATCTGGGTGCCGGGATCGGGATTCAGATTTGCCCTAACATTGGACTTTACGTCGACTATCAGACCCAGTTGTTTCGTGAGGCCACGACCGCGCAATACGGCTCGGTCAGGGCTGAGATCAAATTTTGATCTATCCGAAACGGGTTCCTGATACCCGGGAAATTACCGAACTGAAACGAAATCAATGGCTGTTTTCAGTAGAAGTCTTTTTCTGGCGCTGGTAGGTTTTACCGCGCTTTCCGGATGCGGAAAGAAGGAGGACAACGCGGCTGTCGAAAACGGCGATCAGTCTGAACTCGCGGCAGAGCCGGCTCTCATTCCCGGGGAGAAATCTTTCGAGTCGTGGCAAGAGTTTGACGACGCAAAGGCTGACGGTTGGGAGTCCGAGGTTTTCAATGATCAGGCCTCGGGCGTTCTGAAAAAGTTGGATAAGGCGCTGCAGGAGGCGTCATCCGTCCAAAATTTGGGTATCTTTGGTGAAGGTTCGTTTGTCACGAGAACGCCCGAGACGGACCCTTCTGTTGCGACCATTCAAGTTGCGGGTGGCTATGTGATTCAACGGTGGCAGATGCTGACAGGATCCGGAATTAGATCGGAGGGGGCTGAGGCCGTATTGGCAACTCTGCGTGAGATATTCTACCCGCCCGGTCATCGTGGGGCGCGGACGAAGTTCAAAATTGTGTCGGTAGAGCAGGGGGAGGACGGTCACGTTTCCACGGGGCTTCGTGTCGAAGCGTTCGCTAAACTCGCGAAGGAGGCTGTCGAGCAGGTTTCCCACTGGAGGATCGATTGGGTGGTTACGGAAGAGGATCAGGGGAATCCCTTAATTGTCTCCATCACCGTTCTTGATACGGAAAAGACGACTCGTCCTCATTCGGATCGGCTCTTTTTCTCGGACTGCACGCGCACCGCTCTGGAGGCAGATCCCGGTTATCGCACTCAGGTTCTGCGGGGGCTTCCCTACTGGCTGGAGCGTCAGAATCGACGAAGAGCGACGGATGTTTACGGTTTTCCAGGCATCGCCGTCGGGGATGTAAACGGCGACGGGTTGGAGGATCTTTTCGTGTGCGAAAGTCAGGGCGTTCCCCATTGCCTTTATGTTCAGAATCCTGACGGAACACTGAGTAACCGGGCGGCAGAGTGGGGAGTCGACTGGCTCGACGATGCGCGGAGCGCCTTACTGGTGGACTTGGATAACGATGGAGATGAGGATCTTGTTGTTGCGGCGATCGGCTTTGTTCTCGTTTCGTCAAACGAAGGGGGACGGTTTGAATTGAAGGCGACCCTGTCGTGTAGCGAGGATGTGACTCATCTCTCCGCTGCCGACTACGACCTCGATGGCCGCGTCGACCTTTATGTATCCGCTTATTTGAAGTCACAAATTGAGAAGCCTACTCCCTTCCACAATCCCGGATATTATATCGATTCGGAGGGTGGTGCCGGGAATGACCTTTTTCGGAATGAGTCACTTAGCGGAGCGAGCTGGAAGTTTACCAAGGTGACGGAAGAGACAGGACTCGACGCTGAAAACCGCGGGCAGACCTTGAGCACCGCCTGGGAGGATTTTGACGGAGATGGTGATCTGGATCTGTATGTAGCGAATGACTTTGGAAGCAATCCTTTCTACCGGAATGATATCGCCTCCGACGGGAAGCGCTTCTTTGTTAACATCGCTGACGGCTCAGGGGTCAAAGATACCGCCTTTGGAATGTCTGCGACCTGGGGGGACTACAACAGGGATGGCGCTATGGATCTCTATGTCGCCAACATGTGGTCCTCGGCGGGGAAACGCGTTACGAGTCAGGAGGAATTCAAGCCTGAGATCGACGATGGGGAGCGATCTTTCTACCGGCACTTTGCGAGGGGGAACACCTTGCTCAAGAACCTTGATGGGGACGGATTTGAAGATGTCAGTGAGGATGCCGGAGTTGTCATGGGACGGTGGGCCTGGTCCTCTCCCTTTGTGGATATCAACAACGACGGATGGGAGGATATGGTCGTTGCCAACGGATACATTACCGGCACGGGGCCGGGGGATTTGTGAAGCTTCTATTGGCGACAGGTCTTGTCGCATTCACCAGACGCTGAAAATAAGGATACGATCCCCACGTTTAATTCACGCAGTGATGAATTGAGCCGAATGATTCAGCAGGGGAGGTCGTGGAGCGGTCATGAACGAAACTGCGCTTTTCTGAATACAGGAGAAGCCGGCGTTTCCGGTCAATCGCGATTCGCGACGATTTCGGCAGTGACCGGGTTGGATTTCGACGATGATGCTCGAGGCATTGCTGTTCTCGATTGGGATCATGATGGCGATCTCGATCTCTGGATTCGCAATCGGAATGCCCCGAGTCTTCGTTTGATGAAGAACGAGGCAGGTCGTGAAGCGGGGAACTTTTTGCGTCTGCATCTTCGCGGTGACGGGGTGGGCTCCAACACCGACGCGATTGGTGCTCGCGTCGAAGTGATTCTTTCCAATTCAGATCTTCCGATCGTGAGAAGCGTCCGGGCCGGTGACACGTTTCTCTCGCAATCTTCGAAAGTCCTCCATTTCGGACTGGGGACAGACTCGAATGCAACGATTGAGAAGGTGTCGATACGCTGGCCTGATCGCGAGGGAACTCAGGTGGTTTTTGACACCGGTCTGGAACTCAATCATACGTATGAGATTGAGCAGGGGATGAAGCCGGTGCCGATTTCTGTGCGGAAAACGCCGGTTTTGGAACCGCTTCCGGTTGAGCTTCCCGTCGAGGAGAGCACCATTCGCGTCTTTGCGCAAAGTTACCTCCCGCTGTCGGGGCTGGGGTATCGGGACGTCACTGGTGATGAAATCATTTACGAGGCGAAGCCGGAGCACTGGACTCTCGTCAATCTTTGGGCCACGTGGTGCTCTCCCTGCCGAGCCGAACTTCAGTCGCTTACCGCGAGGGCCGATGAGCTGAAAGCCGCTAAGATTGAGGTGGTGGCACTCTCTGTGGATTTGACGTCGGATTTTTCTCCTGAATCTCCGCTTGTCGCCGAAGCGACTGGAATTCTCGAAGACCTCCAGTTTCCGTTTTTATCCGGATTTGCCGGGGCTGAGATGGTTTCCGGTCTTCAGGCGATCAATGACAATCTTACCAGTCTCAATCGCGATCTGCCTGTTCCCTGCAGTTTTCTCGTGAGTCCTTCGAAACGGATTGTTGCGATCTATAAGGGGCCTGTATCCGTCGATCAGATTCTGGAAGACGGAAAGAGCGAAGATGATACCCCGGGTGATCGACTCAAGAAGACGATGGCGATCGGAGGGACCCTTGTTCCGAGTCAGCGAGTCAGTGACGCGCGAACGGATTTGGAAGCCGCTCTTCAGTTCTCGATGGGAAGACAGATGTTTCCTATGTCATCTTTGGCTGGTGCCATGCACTTCTCCGAGGCTCTTCGTCTCAAACAGGATTTCATCGAGCCGAGGATCCATCTCGCTATTGCTCTTAATAAGATGAATCAGCTCACGCCTGCGAGAGAGCAATTGGCAATTGTGCTTTCTTTAAACCCCGGCGATGAAGAAAAGAGTGCTGCGTATTATCAGCTTTCTGAGATTGCTTTGAAACAAGGCGCACTCGTTGAGGCAATGACTCAATTGGAGTCGACGATCCGATTTGATCCCGGTCATGCCTTTGCTTTGAATAATTTGGGATTCCTTTTGGCCAGTAGAAATCAGGTTGGTTCTGAAGCGTTCGAGCGAGCCCTTGGGATGGTCGAGCGTGCGGTTGAGAAATCGGAACAGAGGCAGCCGAATTTTCTGGATACGTTAGGTGGTATATACCAGAAAGCGGGACGTTATGAAAAGGCGATCACTGCCTTCGAAGCCGCTCTTACTATCGCAAGGGAGCAGAAGCAGGGGGATCTCGCTGCGAAGATTTCGCCAAAGCTTGCTGAATGTAGACGGCGACTTGATTCTTTCCCGGTGCCCAAATGAAATTGCTTCACCGCGAGGCATCAGATCTCCCGGCGCTCTCGATGATGGGTTTGCCCAACGCCATTTCGTTGGATACGATGCGGAATGTTCGTTGACGACCGATACATCACATACAGCTCTCCGACTCACAAACGTAAGATCGGTCGGGCGATTGCGGTGGGCGCTGCTGCGTTTCTGGTCTTGATATTTTTCTCGGTTTCCTCGAGTTATCGGAAGCGCAAGGGGGCCGGCGACTCCCGGGTTCGGGAATTCAAGAGGAGGCGCCAGTTATCGGGGCACTTTTCCTCCCACGGAGTCGACCGATTTGCATTTTGATTATTTGCTCACCAACAATAGCGGGGAAAGCCGGCAGCCCCGTGGATCCGGGATCGACAGTGCGGACGCGGACTCGCTTTCGAATTACAATCATGTCCTTGCCCTCGGGACCGAATCGGTATGGGAATACAACCGCTGTGAGCGTAAGATCGGCCTGGAAATTGATGTGATTTTGGGTATCGATTACGAAGCTCAGGGCGCGCATGAAGTATGGTTACCGCCTTCTCGATTCACGGGAGGGGGAGGAACATGACCCATGGGTAGCGGTGGGTAGTCCGGGTAGCCTCAGATGGGCCGGGCGGCGTTCTCTGTGACAATATTGTCCCGAATTTCGGGGGATTCGCATTTGAACTTTCGCGTTCCTGTTGTTTTATAGTTTTAGAATTATGGAACTAAATGACGCTGTATCTGCTTTGGGTTCGCTCGCTCAGCCAGCGAGATTGAAGGTCTTTCGTTTACTGGTGAAAACGGGAGTTGAAGGAATGTGTGCTGGTGAATTGTCGAGGCAACTCGATGTGCCGAAGCCGACGATGTCCTTTCATCTCAAGGAGCTGACCAATGCCGGGATGATTTCAGCAGAGCGCGACGGGAGGACTATCACTTACACGATCCGTAAGGAAGGGATTCAGCAGCTCATGACTTTTCTCACCGAGGACTGTTGTCAGGGTAGACCTGAGCTGTGCCTCCCGGTTTCGGACGACGAGAAGCAATGCTGCAACTGAAAAACTTTTGATTTTAAAGAGAAATAGAAATGAGTGTGAAAATCGGAATTAACGGATTTGGAAGAATGGGACGACTCGCTTTCCGCGCGGCGTTTGATAATCCTGAAATCGAAATCGTTCATGTCAATGAGTTGAAGGGCGGGGCTGAGCTGGCAGCTCACCTGCTACAGTTTGATACCGTTCACGGTCAGTGGGACCGCGATATTGTTGCTACGGATGCCGGGTTCTCGGTCGAAGGGAAAGCGGTGAGCTTCAGTGAGCACGAGTCGCCTGCGTCGATCGACTGGACGGGGTATGGTGTCGATGTCGTCATTGAAAGTTCAGGGCAGTTTAAGACACCTGAATCGATTCAGCCTCACTATGACAACGGCGCGAGGAAAGTCGTTGTCGCGGCACCGGTTAAAGACGGAGCGCTCAATATTGTGATGGGATGTAACGACGATCTTTACAAACCGGAGGAGCATCATCTCGTTACCGCGGCGTCCTGCACTACGAATTGCATCGCCCCGGTCGTGAAGGTGATCCATGAGCGAATCGGGATCAGGCACGGACTCATTACTACGATTCACGATGTCACGAACACGCAGGTGATTGTGGATGCTCCTCACAAGGATTTTCGCAGAGCGCGTTCCGCGCTGAACTCTCTCATTCCGACAACGACCGGATCGGCGACCGCGATCACGATGATCTATCCTGATCTTGTCGGGAAGCTGAACGGTGTTGCCGTTCGGGTGCCGTTACTCAATGCGTCGCTCACCGACTGCGTCTTTGAGGTTTCCCGGAAAACGTCTGTGGAGGAGGTCAATGCGATGCTTCGTGAGGTCGCAGAGACTGACTTGAAAGGCATTCTTGGATACGAGGATCGACCTCTCGTCTCGACGGACTATCTCAACGATCCGCGTTCGGGGATCGTCGATGGTCTTTCCACGATGGTCGTTGATGGCACTCAGTTGAAGTTGCTTGTCTGGTATGACAACGAGTGGGGCTATGCGAATCGCCTCGTCGATCTTGTCGCCAAGGTGGCCCGCACTTTACCTGCCTGATGAACACTCGCGACTACGCCATCGTGACCGCCGCGTATTGGGGGTTCACGATCACGGATGGAGCGTTGCGCATGTTGGTGCTTCTGCACTTTCACGAGCTCGGTTATTCGCCGGTTCAAATTGCCTTCCTCTTTCTCCTTTACGAATTCTGCGGGATTCTTACGAACCTGTTCGGGGGGTGGATCGCTTCGCGGAAAGGGCTGAAGTCGACGCTATACTCGGGATTGGCTCTGCAGGTCGTTGCCTTGATGATGCTTTCATTTCTCAATCCTTCCTGGGCGGTGACGCTCTCGGTTGGGTTTGTGATGGCGTCTCAGGCGCTATCCGGGATTGCAAAAGATCTTACGAAGATGAGTTCGAAAAGTGCGATCAAGCTTCTGATTCCGGCGAGTGCAGAGGCAGATCACTCGGAGCGGCTGCTCTTCAAGTTTGTCGCGATTCTCACGGGATCGAAGAATGCTCTGAAAGGTGTCGGCTTTTTCATTGGAGCGGTTCTCCTTTCCTCCCTGGGGTTTTCCCACGCGCTTTGGGTGATGGCCGGCGGTCTCGCTCTGATTCTTGTGATTTCGCTTTTCGTTTTGAAAGGCGACATGGGGAAATCGAAGGAAAAGGTCAAGTTTTCAAAACTCCTTTCGAAGTCGCGGGAGATTAATTACCTGTCAGCGGCCCGGTTTTTTCTTTTCGGATCCCGTGATGTCTGGTTCGTGGTCGGGCTTCCAATTTTCCTGACCGAAGTACTGGAGTGGAGCTTTTGGATGACCGGTGCCTTTATGGCAGGGTGGGTGATTGTCTACGGTGGGGTGCAGGCCGCTGCACCGGCTTTTGTGAACCGAAAAACCGGCGGAGTGATTGCACGCGGTGCCAGGTCAGCGCTCGGATGGGGGATTGGACTGGCGGTTGTGACAGCGGGGATTGCATTGGCAGTTCATTTCGATTTTCACGTTTCTGTCTCCGTACTCGTCGGTCTCGCTCTTTTCGGAATCGTCTTTGCTGTAAACTCGGCGGTGCATTCCTATTTGATTCTTGCCTACTCGGACTCCGATAAGGTGGCTTTGAATGTCGGGTTCTACTACATGGCGAATGCCTCCGGCAGGCTCGTCGGGACGCTCCTTTCGGGGGTGATGTATCTTCAGGCGGGACTCGCGGGGTGCCTCTGGACGAGTGTTGGTTTTATCGTCGCTGCAGCCGCTCTGACGCTCGCGCTGCCGCGAAAATCGGAGAGTTCCCCCGTGGTCGCTGCCGTTTGAGCAGTGGCTCGCGCTTTGATTCAAAAGTGCGCACACTTTCGCAATTGATGCGCAGATCAAGGCGGGGGCGTATCCTATACTGGCGGGTGATGAGGTTGTTCGGAATGCTGCCGGCCCGCTTTATACCTGTGTTTCGGTGGGGAGGGATGTTAAAATCTCTCCCGTCGTTCGCTTCTGTTGCAGTGAGTGTCAGGACGGGGGGCTGAATCGTTTCGCGATGACCTCATTTTCTATTCCCCGAAAAACCCCCAAGTATTGTTATGTCTTATTGTTCCCAGTGCGGTGCGCAGCTGAATCCCGACGAAAATTTCTGTCATAAATGCGGCCATCCTGTCGAAGAGGAGGCTTCAGGAGAGGGGCTTCCACCGATTCCGGTAACGCCTCCGGCATCGTTACCTCCTGAGAATTCCACTGTCGCCACTCCCTCCTCAGCGGCGGCCCCGCCAGTATTACCAACCGCTCAAAAACAAGGTGGCTTTAATATCAGTCGTGGCTGTCTGCGGATCGGGTTGATTGTTCTTGCTGCTTTTGTTGCCCTGGCTTTTATAATTGTAGTCGCGGTCGTTTCAATGACTTCGGGACCGGTTGTAACGGTGGAAGCTCATCTCGAGGCTTTGAAAGAAGGCTCTATGGATGCAGCGTTTGAGCATACCTCAGCCGGCTTTCGCTCCAATATGAACAAGGAGCAGTATCGTCAGTTTATTTTGAATTATCCCATCCTTCGCAGCTATTCCGGCACGAGTTTTCCGGAGCGCAGCCTCGAGAATCAAATGGCCAAATTAAAGGGCACTGTCGTCTTGAGTGATGGCCGGGAGTTTCCTCTCGCTGTCGATCTCGTCAAAGAATCTGATGAGTGGAAGATTCTGACCATTGATTTCAGAGGTCTTCCTGTCTCGAGCGGAGGGCAGCCGGATGTTCAGTCGGATGATGAGCCGGAACAGGCTCAATCGGACTCAACGGCGTCTTCGGTCGGGACTATTTCGGTCGGGGCGGGTCGCGATTCCAGTGGCAATCTTGTTAATCCCGGAAGTCCTGTTCCTTCAGAATCCCCGACAATCTCCGCCAATGTTGAATTGATCAATCATCCTGCCGATGAGAAAGTGGAAGTCTGGCTTCAGTATGAAGATCCCGCATATAAGACGGGAGTTACTGACGTGGAGATAAGCGGCGCTGGAAATGGAACTTTTGCTTATGACATCGAACTCCCGGGTGCTCCTCCCGGGAAATGGACAGTGCAGGTAAGGCTCGCTGGAGAGAAAATGTTCAGCCATGCATTTGAAATTAAGTAGCCGGAGTTCTGCGGGGGCGTAGATTCCGGGTAGAGGGGGGGGCTCATTCCCGCCGGGCTGAGACGAGAGACCTTCATCCGCGATTCAGGATGGTGATTTTTGCGATTCCGGTTCACAAAGATCCCTATCGCGGTTAGCCTCAGCTCATTGCATGAGAATACTTATCCTCATACCTCATAGCCGCGTAGCGTGGTCTGGTAATCGGAATACGGCGGAGCGTTGGGCTTCGATCTTTTCTGATTCAGGGCACGAAGTCTCCGTTGAATCCCGCTATACCGATCAGGAGGCAGATTTGCTGGTAGCCCTGCACGGGGAGAAAACTCAGGAAGGGCTTTTGGCCTTCCATGCCGCTCATCCAAGTGTGCCTTGTGTCGTTGTCCTGACAGGCACCGATTTGTATCCCGCGCTTTCGGCGACCAGTTTGAGGTCACTGGAGGTAGCTGATGAAATTGTTGTTTTGCAGGAGATGGCACTTACTTCGATTCCCGAAAGATACTCAAATAAGGTGTCAGTGGTGGTTCAGTCGGTCGTTCTCCCTGAGATGGCTCCAGTGAAAGACGAGGAGGGCGATTTTTTTGACGTGTGTGTGGTGGGACATTTACGTGAGGTCAAGGCTCCTCTTCTCACAGCACGGGCAGTCCGTTCTTTGCCTGAGGAATCAAAGATCAGGGTTCGTCACGGTGGTGAGATAATTGAGACGCAGTACCGGGGATGGGTCGCGAAAGAGGCGGCGGTTAATCCACGTTATCAATGGCTTGGTGCTCTCGATCACTCCGCCGCGGCTGCCTTGATAGCCCAAAGTGATCTCCTTGTTCTTACCTCGGTCAGTGAGGGCGGACCTGCGGTGCTGGGAGAGGCCATCGTGGCCGGAACTCCCGTGATTTCAACGATGAACGAAGGCGCAGTCGGCATTCTCGGAGAAAATTATACGGGACTTTTTCCGGTGGGTGACCAGGCGGCTCTGACCGCGTTGCTGCGACGATGCGAAGTGGATGAACCGTTTTACCGCGGCCTCAAAGAGGAGGCCGTTGCCCTCGCTGATCAGTTTTCGCCGGGGCGTGAGAAAGAGGCGCTCGCCGGGCTTATTGAGAAGGTGATGTCGAAGTGAGATCTCACTTTTTTGCCTGCTTTTGCTTCGCGGTTTGAGCCTTCTTGAGAAAGCGGTCGATGCCGTCGGGACTGAGGAGCGGATCGCGGGTTTCTTTTCGCCATTCCATCAGCGCCGATTTCAGCGATTCAATTTTCGCAGCGTGCGCGGGATTTCCGACGAGGTTCTCGAACTCTACGGAATCGCTTTCAAGATCGTAGAATTCCCACTCCGGAGGATTTTCATACCGTTGGAATGCTTTCCCTGCAGGGGTGTCCCGGTATTTTTCAGTGGAGGCAAATTTACCGGTGGGATCGCCATCGACGCGGTTGATCGGTTTTGATTCACCGGCGAGAAGATTTTGAATCAACTTGTAGCGGTCGTCGCGAATCGCGCGCCTCGGAAAGAACGGGCTGGTGCCGTGAAAGTGAAACTCTCCGACAAGTTGAGTGCGCCAGCCCCGGGGGCTTTCAGGTGATGTCAGGGCGGGGCGAAGCGAAGTGCCGTGAAACTTGTGAGGAAACTCAATTCCGCCGGCATCGAGGATCGTGGGAACAATGTCGGCGGCGCTGACAAGGGCCGTGCTTTCGGTGCCCGCTTTTGAGACACCTGGCCAGTGGACGATGAAGGGGACACGAAGGCCGGACTCGTAGCAGGTCGTTTTTCCTCGGCTGAAAGGAGGACCGTGGTCCCCCAGAAAAATGATGAGGGTATCATCACGATGTCCTGCCTTCTCCAGTTCTGTGAGAAGAAGGCCGACTCCGATATCGACTCGTTTGACGGTGTTGTAGAAATTGGAGACGCGCATTCTCGCGACGGGTTCATCAAAGCCCTGAAAATCCCATCCGGGGACCGTATCTTCATCGATGGGATCCTCCGGCAATCCTTTCCACTGCGCCGGGAAAGTGGATCTGTTAGTCTTTTTGTCTTTGTAGACGTGAGGGTCGGTATAGTTGACCATCAGAAAAAACGGCTTTTCTTCCGACTGCTCGAAGAAGGTCGCGGCATTTTTCGCGGTGGCGCGGACGTCTCTCGTGTCCTGCTTTTTTGGTCTGAAATCAAAAGGGAAGCTGGTTTCGGGAGATACGTGCAGTTTTCCGAGAATACCGGTCTCGTAGCCCGCAGTCTTGAGGTAGACGGGAAGGTTTTCACCAATTTGAGATGGGTTCAGAGTGAAGCCGGCATTGGCAAGGCCAACCTGTCCGGTGGTGTGGGGGTAGAATCCCGTAAGCATTGAAGAGCGCGAAGAACTGCAGCTTGCCTGAGTTACGTAGGCGGTGCGAAACATGACACCTTCCGCAGCGAGGGCATCGAGCTGAGGGGTCTTGATGTAGGGATCGCCGTAGCAGGATAGCTGGAGTCCCAAATCATCAGCGGTGATGAGGAGAATGTTTGGTCGGGCCGGGTTCGGTCGGGCCGGGCTCGGTCGGGCCGGGCTCGATTGCGCAGCGACGTGACTGACGGATGCGCCTGCGATTGAGAGAATCAGCAAAGAGAGGGTGATCGTGGTCCGTGTCGCCATTGTCAGGGTGGGGTAAAAGTCAGTGAGATTTTCTTTACTCTTTCTCGTGAGGGTTTCAGGATTGTTGCGCTTGAATATGATTATGAAAATGAAACATTCGAAACTACTGACGTCGTTCGCTGCAATTGCTTTACTTGGCGCAAGTGCATTTGTCACCAGTTCGTGTCAAACGGATCAGGGGCATGGATATCGGGGGCATCATGACAGTCAGACAGCGGTGAAGCCGGCTTACAAACGAGCCCTGGAACGGGCCCGGAGGTAGCCTGAACCGGCTCGTCATCGAGACCGGAAAATGTCGCTGGTAAGCGATTCGACGACGAGGGTCCGGAAGCCGTAGTTGTCTTTCTTCACGGTGGCAAGAATGTCGTCGATGATATAGTCGTCGACGGGTTCCATGTGGCGCCCCGTTGAATAGCTGAGAATCTGCCTGATCAGATTCCGGGTAAAGACGTCCTTCCGGGTCTTTAAAAGGATCTGCTTGAACTCGTTGAACGCGGTGTACGTTTCGCCGGAAGGGAATTCCCCGGTCGAGTCGATCTTCGGTGCCGGAGCCTTGCTGTTGGGTTTCGGGTAGTTGGTGCGCCACTTTCCGACAGGATCAAAGGTCTCGAGACTGAATCCGAGGGGATCGAATTTGCGATGGCATTCGGCGCAGGTTTTATCACTGCTGTGCTTCGCAAGGCGTTCGCGTATCGTTGTGGCACCGCGGACATCGCTGTCAATTGCCGGCACTTCGTCAGGCGGCGGGGGAGGGCTGATGCCGAGGATGTTTTCCGAGACCCAGACGCCGCGCGTTACCGGGGATGTCTCGACGCCGTTGGCGCTTACGGTGAGGACGCCGGCCATGCCAAGGAGGCCGCCGCGTTGACCGTTTCCTTTGAGGCTGACGCGCTGGAAACCGTCCTTGAGGGTAAGTTTTTCGCGTTCGGGCAGGCCGTAGAGGGCCGCGAGTCTCTTATCGACAAAGGTGTAGTCGGAGTCAATGAAGTCGGTAACGGGGCCGTTGCTCTGAAGAAGGTGACGGAAAAAGAGCTGGGCTTCCTTTTTCATCGAATAGGGATGATTTTCCGAGTAGTAAAGGCGGTTCGTCTCGCGCGCCGGGGGCTGGTTCCCAAGATCTCGCAGGTTGAGCCAGCTCTCCAGAAAATCGACTGCAAATTGATTGATTCGCTTGTCTTTGAGAAGGCGATCGACCTGCTTTTTCAGTTCCTCCGGCTTGGTCAGATCACCGGATTTTGCCGCTGCATAGAGTGTTTTGTCAGGAGGGGATGACCACAGTGCGTAGGAGAGTCGGGAGGCGAGGTCGTAGGGGCCAAGTTCGGTTGCTTTCTCATCAGTCACCTCGGCGAGATAGAGAAATGAAGGAGAACAGAGAATCATCTTGATGGTGTCGAGTGCTGCCTGGCGGGGTGTCGCTTCTTCGGCGCGGCGTTTCTCAAACGTTTTGCGAATCAGAGTCCGGTCGACATCTGTGAGGGGACGTCGGAATGCCTTCTCGCCAAAGGCGTAGAGTTGATCGAGAGCAGATTTCTCCTGAAAACCGCTCTTCCCGAACACAGCGATTTCCTCGCGGCTTCCCTCCGGCTCGGGAAGGGGGCCGTTGATCTTGATTTCGCCGATTCGAATATGAGGAAGTGCCCCCTCTTTGAGGATGTGGGAGCGTGAGACTCCGGATGCTGCAATCTTCCCGGTGAACTCGTCTTTGTATTTCTTATTCACGTTCAGGACCGAGGCACGGCTTTCGTAGGGGCCATTCGGGAAAATAAAACGTGGGGTCTGCCCCGCCTCAAGCCACACCCTGAAGGTGAGCCATTTTGCCTCTTTGTCAGGCGCGATCGCTGTCGCGAGGATCGGCTCGATTGCCTGAGGGTAATGGATGTGACCTTTGGTGACATCACCGGGGACAACGGCGAGCTGAAACGGCTCGGAGAAATCGATTTTAAAGATCGAGGCGTCGTAGTGGGTGTCGCGATGCATTGCCTGGGCATGCGCTTTGATTTCATAGATTCCCGAGACAGGGACGCCTTCAAGAAAGTCCTCAATGTGACCGTATCCGCCTTGTCTCGTATCGGTGTTAGGCTGCTCGTAGAGACAGAGATATTCGAAGTTGAAGGCCGACTTATGAGAGCCGGTAAGTTCCTCATACTGGATGAAGTGATCTTTGAAGTGCCAGGACTTCGGCTCCAATTCCGGTTTGCCGAGCCTGGATTCGACGAGGGTGTGAGCGGATTGGAAATACTGATCGAGTAGAAATCCCGAAGTGATCAGTGAATTTCCAATCGTATCGAGATGGTGACTCGTTTTCTCTTTCGGGAAATCTGCGGTCAGTCCGAGGGTGTCGACACGGCGATCAAAAAGAGTCGCCAGAGTCTGCTCGTATTCGCGATTGGAGAGGCGTCGCATCACGGTGCGCGCTCCGGTGCTCTCGATTTTTCCGCGAGCTGAGGCTACTCCATCTCTAAGAGCACGAAGGACTGCGAGGCGCTCTTCATCGCCCGGTTGATCGGCCTCCTTCGGTGGCATCTCTTTGAGAGTGACCTGGTCGATGATCTCTTTTGCAGAAATCAGTTCGCCCTCTGTTTTGAGGGGGAGTGCAAAGCTTTCAAATTCGCGTTCTGCCTTTTGAATATCGACGTCATGGCATTCGAGGCAGTATTTACCGAGGAACTGCTGGATGACTTTGTCCTGCGCTGTGCCGGAAAGGCACAGAAGACAAAACGACAGCACGACTGCGACGGCACTTTGGGTGCGTCTGTAAGTTAACTCCACCATGGGGGACGTTAGGAAAAGGTTCCAGTGCTGGGACCGAACGCTTCTGATTCGATTCCCATTTTCTGCGCGATATCGAGAAAGAGGTTCGAAAGAGGCACTTTGTTCGGTCCTGACGACGCGACTTTCTTGAACTCACCGTGCCGGTAGCCACCACCTGCGAGGATGATGGGGAGATCAGAGTTCTTGTGGGAAGAGGCATTACCCATTCCGCTGCCAAAGACAACCGAGGTTGAATCGAGAAGTGATTGATCACCATCCGATGTCCGCGAAAGGCGGGTCAGGAACTTCCCGAACTGAGAAATCTGATACTCCTCCAGTGTGATAAGGTGAGCGATCGCCTCGGGATCGTTTCCATGGTGGGAAAGCCCATGATAGGATTTTTTGATTCCGAGGTTCTGAGGGAGAAAGCTTCCTCCGATTTCAAGGGTGGCAACACGGGTTGAATCGGTCTGGAGCGCCAGGGCCATCAGTTCATAGAGCATTGGAAGGTCATCGACGGTATTGGCATCGGCCGGCTGGTCGAAGGGGGCATCGGGTTTCGGATGGCTCGTCCAGCGCTTTCTCAACTCGAGACGCTTCTCCACATCCCTGATTGAAGTGAAGTATTCGTCGAGTTTGTCTTTGTCCTCACTGTTGACCTGTTTCGAGAGACGGTTGGCATCTTCGAGGACGGTATCGAGGATGGAGGCTTGAATTTTGTTTTCTTCAATACGGCGGACTCTGCGTGCTTCCGAGTCATTGACAAAGAGCTTCTGGAAGAGCTCTGCAGGTCCGGTGATCGGGGGCACTCGAACGCCGGATTTTGTCCAGGCAATCTGGCACCCGCCGTGGATACCTCCTTCAGAACCAACGGTCAGTGACGGGAAACGCGTTTCGACACCCACTTCGTCAGCGATGTATTGATCGATCGTAACATTGCCATCAGGTCGGCTCTGAGCCTCGGAGTTCAAAACACCTGAAAGAAAGGAATGAACCGCAAAGTGGCCGCCTCTAACACCGTGGTCGAGACCGCGATACACCGTCATGTGCTCACGGTTCGCCTCAAGCGGTTTGAGCAGGGTGGTGGATTCGTAGTCTTTCCCGGTCGTTTCAGGGAAGAAATCTTTCTGCTGAAAGCCTAAAAGGTTTCCCACCGCGACAAAACGCTTTGCTCCGATACCGGCTCCTTTTGTCGCCTGAATGGCAGCGGTGCTGTCAGCTGTCTTCGCAAGCAGCGACGGCATTCCGGGCAGAGCAAGGGTTGCTCCGATAGATTTTAAGACGAAACGACGTCGATTCATGGGTGTGGCCATCCTTTATAATCGGCCGGTCAGGGGAAACTGCAAGGAAACTGGCAAGACGTTTTAACGTAATTCTAATTTTGAACGGATCCCCGGCTTCACGGAAATGTGGCAATCAAAGGTGCAACCTTCTGATAATTAGCTCGCTTCGAAATTCGGGTCTCCCCGTTGGCGCATTTAAAGAAAATGCCCTGTCATGATTGGATTTGACAGTGGCATCGGTTCTTCTCCTCCAAGCATGAGCGGGACGTGTTGATGCACTGCTCCAGCCCGTCCTGCAAGGCCGCTTCGCTGAGTGCCACGGGAAGCGGCACCGGTGTCCCGATGCCGCTCCTCGACGGGTGGATAGAGGGGATCTTCCGGGTTCCAATTATTCTTCGAGACGGAAGACCATGACACGTCGGTCGAGTCGGCGTAGGGATTCGGCAGCGTCGGAAGGGTAGGTTGCCTCTGCTTCGCCGTATCCAACCGGAATGAGCCGGTCGGGATTCACTCCGTAATTAACGAGGTCCCGGGCAATTCTTTCAGCTCTGTCCTGCGAAAGACGAAGATTCTGGCTGTAGTCTCCCTCGGCGGAAGCGTGCCCCTCAATCACAAATCGCTCGTTCTGGAGCGCTGAAGATCTCATCGCCTCCGCGAGGTCGATGACGAGGTCGTATGAGTAGGCATCAGCGAAGGCGGTCTCTCCCTGGCGGAAGAGAATATCGTCCCGTGATACTGCGGAGTTGGGATCCACCTTGTAGGAAACGGCGTAGGCATTGTCGTTACGATAGGCGACCGGTGCCTCATTGATTTCGACTCTTTCGCGGCCCTGTGGTGCATATCCAAACTGGCTTACCGGAGCGAGCTCAACCCGCTGCAGTCTGTCATACCCGATGAGGACAGGCGGAATCTCGTCACGTGAGGCGTAGCGAACGACGCGACGGTTTCCCTGATAGTATACCGGTGGGCGGGAGCGGTGGCCGCGCTGCTCGTGGTAGTGAGGTGCCTCGCGCAGGTCTGCTTCGCCATTGAATCGGCGAACAAAGTAATCGACTGATTGATCGCGATCCCGCTGAGTTCGTCCCACTTCGTTAAGCGGGAGCCGCTGGCCGCGGCGATAGTACTGGTCCGCCTGAGGGACTCGATTTTTGTTTGAAGTCGCGATTTTTGCGGCAATTGCCCCGGCAGCGGCACCGCCGAGGATTGACTTAATGAGCGTGCCGGCGTCGTCATCGCTTTTAATTTGCTTCGCCTGCTCTGCCGCAGCAGCACGGTTCGTCGTCGCATTGTCGGCAAGCACCTCTGCTGTCGCTTCGGTCGGGACCGGCCGCGCCTCTTCGGGCCGGGCTTGGGGTTGTTCCGCTGTTGCTTGAGTCGTCGGTTGTTTTTTTGCGCTTTCGGTATTTGTTTGCGCGTTCATGTCAGGCCGCGCTTCTCCTTCGCCGGCGGCTACCGGTTGGTCATCAGTCGTCGTCTTTGTTTCTGCACTCACCGGTGCGGTTTCGGGTTCGACCGGTGCAGTTTCGGGTTCGGTTTCGGGTTCAGTTGCCGATTCGGTTACCATGGGCGCTTTTTCCGGCTCAACGGTGGCAGGAGCAGCCTCTGTGTTGGCCTGATCGCTACTGTCGTTGAGCGGTTCTGATGCAGGATTTGCCATCTCGCGAGTGTCTTTCAGTGGTTCGGAGTCCGGGTTGGACTGAACTGGATTTGCATCCGGGTTGGCGGTGGGAGCAGAATCAGTCACCGGTTTGGTATCGGCGTTTTCAGAAGCGGGGCGGGCATCCGGGTTCGCCATCGCCGCGGTTGCATCTTTCACCTCAGTTGCGTCCGGGTTGGCAAGCTTGGTGGTGTCGCGAACTTCGGTGGCGTCGGGACTGTTCTCCAGTGGAGTGGCTTCGGGGTTGGCAGTCTCGCGAACGACTGATTCGGATCTTTGCTGTGCGTTGGAAATCTCTTCTCTGAGGATCGGCGCCGGAGCGGGGGCCTCTTCGTTGTCCTGTGCGTGAGTTCCGAGAGGGAGAGCCATTGCGGCTGCTAATAGGAGGTGGGGTTTCTTCATGGGGCAGCAATTAGTGCAGGAACCCTGCCTTTCTTCATGGATCGCCCCAACCCCTTTATTTCAACAGGGTGGGTGACCATCCACGTTTATTATCCGTTCGGGGAATGCGCGGCATTTGCATCAATTTGCAATGGACCATCGTGCATTTTGCGGTGGAAAAAAATCAACAGGGTGACCGAATTTGCTTCTCATTTTTTTGAGTTGGAGGAAAGTTTTCTTACTGCCTCTGCACCCGGTTTTAAGGTGTGTTGCTCGAATGACTTCAGATACTTTTCAGCTCATCTTCACTTTTACCGTCCTCGGCATTGTCTTCGCCTTTCTGGTGAAGGAATGGGTCTCGTCTGAACTGGCTGCGCTTGGCGGAATGAGCCTGTTGATTGTCGCCGGCATCCTCGTGGAAGAGGATGTGAAGTCGGTCTTCAGCAATGCGGCGCCAATTACAATCGGGGCGATGTTTGTCCTCAGTGAGGCGCTCGTGCGAACGGGGGCGATTGACGCAATCGCTGTGAAATTCAGCAAGTGGGCATGCAAGTCGATGTCCCGAGCCCTCGTCATTGTTGCATTGATCGTGATGCCTCTGTCGGCGTTTCTCAATAATACTCCGGTCGTGGTTGTGTTTCTGCCAGTGATCATGGCATTCTCGAGAACTTCTGGATTGAAAGCCAGCAAGCTACTCATCCCACTGTCGTTTCTCAGCATCCTCGGCGGCACCATGACCCTGCTGGGGACATCAACCAATCTGCTTGTTGCCGGCGTGGCGAAGGAAGCGGGGCAGCCGCCGTTCGGCATCTTTGAAATCAGTAGGTTGGGGGTGATCTACGCGATCATTGGATTCGCTTATCTTTATTTTTTCGGGAATCGGCTCCTGCCTTCGCGTGACACCGTGAGCAGTCTCCTTGATGCGGAGGATACGAGGCGCTTTCAGAGCGGGGTGAGGGTGAAGGATGGTTCCTCTTTGATCGGAGAGCGACTTATGGGGCATCCCATGTTCTCAACCGGGCGGCGTTTAATGGTGTATGAGGTGATTCGTCAGGGTATACCTGTGAGCGAGATTCCCCTCGATGCCATCGTCATAGAGCCGGGAGACGTTCTTTTATTCCGTGCGACATCGAAGCAGCTTGCGATGATCAACGAGGAGAAAGGTCTATGTAAGGTTCACGAAACAGTTGATAAAGAGGGGGATACTGCCGTCAAAGGAGTCGAAGTGAAAACGGTTGAGGCCATTATCGGCAACCACAGTTCTTTGCTGGGATCCACAATTCGTGAGTCGAATCTCCGGAGAAATTACGGAGTCATTGTCGCTGCCCTTCACCGCAAGGGAGACAGCATGAACGATGGATTTCAGGATACCCGGCTTCAGTTCGGTGATACTCTGCTGATCGAAGGTCCAGTTGAAAATCTGGTAAGATTGCAGAGCCGCGAAGATTTTTTGAGTCTTAATGAACTCACCGTTAAGGCTCCGAAGAAGTCGAAAGTCTACATCGCCATTGCGATTCTCCTCGCGGTGGTTCTCTGTTCCGCGTTCGAGATCATGACGATTATGAGCGCCGCTTTAATCGGGGCTGTTGTCGCGATTCTGACTCGTTGCGTTGATGCCAAAGATGCCTATAAAAGCATCGAATGGAGTATTCTTTTTCTGATCTACGGCATGTTGGCCATTGGTCTCGCAATGGAGAAAACAGGAGGGGCTGAATTGCTCGCCAATCAGGTCGTGGGAATGTTCGCGGTCCTGGGGCCTGTCGCAATCCTCGCGGCGATTTACCTGCTGGCGTCCATTTTGACAGAACTCGTAACCAACAATGCGGTCGCGATTTTACTGACGCCGATTGTAATTGCCATTGCCGCTTCGATGAACGTCGACCCGAGGCCGTTTATCGTCGCGGTGATGTTTGGTGCGAGCGCCAGCTTTGTGACTCCGATCGGTTATCAGACCAACACTTATGTCTACGGGGCGGGAGGTTACAGGTTCGGTGATTTCCTCAAGATAGGAATTCCTTTAAACCTGATTCTCTGGGTTGCCGCCACTTTGTTAATTCCGTTGTTTTGGCCGTTTTGAGCCCGCTTGGGTATTTTACCGTAACCGACTCTGCTCGTTGCAGTTTAGTGGCAATTGAATCACGGTAACCGAAATTATGATCGACTCGCAAACCTTTGAGACTCCCTCCGGAGAGGTGGAAATCCGCAATGTTCTCGAATCGGATATTCCGAGAATGATCGAGCTGCACCGCAAATCGTTTCCATCGATGATGGAGTCGGACGAGGCCTGGCGTGAGGATCAATTGTTGAGTCATCTCGAACATTTTCCCGAGGGACAGATTGTTGCGGTTGTAGACGGCTGCGTCGTCGGTGTCGCATCGAGTCTCATTGTCGATTTGGGGCAAAACCCGTTGCGACATCACACCTACTACGGTGTCACGGATGATGGATATTTTTACAATCACGACCCACAGGGGGACACTCTCTACGGAGCGGATGTGTATGTCGATCCGGACTGTCAGGGGAAGGGGATTGGACGTATCCTCTATCAGGTTCGCAGAGATCTCTGCCGCCGGCTTAATCTTCGCCGCATTCTCGGAGGAGGGCGACTCTGGCGCTATTCCGAGTATAATGAAAAGCTCACTCCGGAGGAGTATGTTCAACAGGTAAAGGCCGGAGAAATTGCCGATCCGGTTCTCGGGTTTCAGCTTCGCGAGGGATTTGTCGTTCGCGGGATTATGGAAAATTACATCCGTGATCCGAGGAGCTGCAACCATGCTTCACTTATCGAGTGGCTCAACGTCGACTATCAGGTTGACCCTGACGAGGAACGAAATGTCCGTGTCGCCTGTGTTCAGTATCAGATGCGCCGCATTGCTGGCTTTGATGAATTTGCGGCTCAGGTTCGCTATTTCGCGGAAACGGCGGGGGAAGACTACGGAGCGGATTTCGTTCTCTTCCCGGAGTTCTTTTCTGTGCAGCTGCTTTCCGCGCTGAAGCCGATGAGTTCGCGGGAGGGGATCAGGCGTTTGTCAGAGTTCACGGATCAGTTTGTGGCTTTGATGGAATCGCTTTCGAAGGAGCAGGGGATTTACCTGATTGCAGGCTCTCACCCCGTGGCAATGGAGGATGGAACTCTTCAAAACGTATCGATGATCTTTCGTCCTGACGGCACTCATCTCAGTCAGCCCAAGCTGCATATCACACCGAGCGAAAAGACGTGGTGGGGGATTACAGGCGGCGATTCGCTCATTGTTATCCAGACTCCGAAGGTCAGAATCGGGGTTCTTATTTGTTACGATGTTGAGTTTCCCGAGGCGGCCCGTTATCTCGCTGATCAGGGGATTGAGTTGCTACTGGTGCCCTATTGCACGGATAACCGTCAGGGCTATTTGAGAGTTACGACCTGTGCGGCTGCAAGAGCGATCGAGAACCAGATCTATGTCGCCACCGCCGGGGTGGTGGGAAACCTTCCCGATGTACCCGCGATGGATATTCACTACGGAAAAGCAGCCGTGTTCACCCCGTCGGATTTCGAATTCGCGCGTGACGGAATTCAGGCTGAGTCAGACGCCAACATTGAGACGCTTCTCGTGACGGATCTCAATATTACTGATCTCTATCGATCGCGGGCGAGTGGGTCTGTCACGCCGGTTTCAGACCGGCGTCCGGATCTCTTCGAATTCTGCGCCCACTTGAGCAGCGAATACCATCACTCGGGGGTTCAGGAAGCGACCTCGTCTGAGGAGGACGAATAGCTTTTCCGCAGCGCCGGAGAATGGTCCGGTTTTCTAATGGATAATCTGAAAGCTTCGTGTCACCATGCCGTCTCATACATTGTATCTTAAATACATCATGTCCGAAGACACCATCAAGCTTACTTCTCTTTCTTCCTGCGCGGGTTGAGCTTCCAAGCTCAGCCAAAAGGCACTCGCGCAGGTTCTGCGTGGGCTCAATCAGTTCGAAGATCCCAAACTTTTAGTCGGAGCCAGTACCTCCGACGACGCAGCCGTGTACCTAATTTCCGAGGACCTGGCGATGGTGCAAACGGTCGATTTTTTTACGCCGATTGTCGATGATCCGTATCTCTACGGTCAGATTGCGGCGACGAATTCACTGTCGGATATTTACGCGATGGGGGGCCGCCCCGTCACCGCGATGAACGTGGTCGGGATGCCGGCCGACATTCTTTCACTGGAGATCATTCACGAGATTCTTGCGGGTGGAGCGGATAAAGTGAGAGAGGCCGAGTGCGCCCTTGCCGGTGGTCACTCGATTAAAAATCCCGAGCCGATATACGGATTATCAGTGACCGGTCTGGTGAATCCTTCCCGCATGATCACGAACGCAGGGGCTGAAGAGGGCGATGTTCTCGTCCTGACAAAGCCTCTCGGGACCGGGATTCTCACGACGGGGATCAAGCGCGGGCTCGTCAGTGGGGGAATCGTAGATACCGCAGTCGCTTTGATGTCCCGCCTCAACAAGCCGGGGCAGAGAATGGCGGAGCGCGGGCTCGTGAAATGCGCGACCGACGTCACCGGATTCGGCCTTCTCGGACATTTGATTTCACTCTGCCGTTCCAGCGGTGTTCATGCGACCCTGAATGCTTCTGATATTCCGGTGATCGATCCGGAGATTATTCGATTGATCGAGGCGGAAGGGTGCGTCCCGGGGGGAACGAAGGAGAATCTCAACACGGCCAATGCGGATGTGAATTGGGCTGCGGCCGTTTCAGACGCGTCCAAATACCTCCTCGCAGATGCTCAGACCAGCGGTGGATTGCTTTGTTGTGTTCCTGAGAAACACCTCAAGGAAGTCCTCGCGATTTGCGACGAGGAGGAAACGCTCTCTCAGTCGGTTGTGGGTCAAATCACAGCAGCGGGCGAAGGGGCCCTGGTTCAAGTCGTTTAAAGCGATTTCGATTTTCAGGAGAGCGGCAATTTGCCTCTCTCAGGGGAAAGTTGGGTTTGTAGAAATCCATTGCCTCAGGCATACTTCGTCATGGCGAATGTGCTCGGATTGGAAGGCGGCGGAACCCGTACCTCGGTGTTGCTGGTGGACTCAAATGACCACGTCATTACTTCGTTTTCCGCCGGGCCGGCCAATCTCAGGCTCATGGAGTCGGGCGACCTTGCCCGGCATCTCATGGAGATCAGTCGGCGATTGCCGTGTCTTCCAGACGCGATCGGAATGGGACTGGCAGGGGCGAGAGTTGACGCAGATTTCGAGCGGATCATCACGGCGAGCGCACGCGTTTGGCCCGGAGTTCCCTGTGCGCCATCGAATGATCTCGTGACAGCACTGGAGGCGATTGAGTGGGATGATGGCTGTGACGCGCAGGTGCTGGTTCTCAGTGGAACCGGCTCCTGTCAGATGGGGCGGGATCGATCCGGCGGGGAGGTGCGAATGGGCGGTCGTGGCCATGTCCTCGGGGACCGGGCCGGTGGCTACCAAATCGGGATGATGGCATTGCGGGAGCTCGTCGCCGAATACGACAGTTCGAATCAGTGGCCCCAGCTCGGCTCTGAAATCCTTTCCCGGCTTCAGTTCAACGAGCCGGAAGATCTCATCGACTGGTCGCTCGAAGCGTCGAAAACCGAAATAGCGTCGATCGCTGCGGCGGTCTTTGAAGCGGCTGCGCAACGCAGCGATGATGAACTCGTTAACCGTGTTTACACCGAAGCTGCGGTGACCCTTGCGCGGGACGCCATCACCTGTGCCAATCGACTTTCGCCGGAACGAGCGCGACGCGTTCAGTTTGTTTTCAACGGAAGCGTTCTTTTGAAGAATGAAAGTTTTCTAAAGCGCGTCATCGAGCAGGTCGATGCGGCGCGTCCGGGATCCGTCTTCACGCCGCTGGTTCGGCCGAGTGTCTGGGGGGCGGTGGAGATGGCGAAGACGGTGCTGAAAGGAGGGGCTTCGAGCGGATTTCCTGTCGACGCATTGGAGCCCGTAATTTGTCCTGACACGTTACCACAAATCTGGACGCCACTGACTTCTTCGCCCACCGAACAACGCCATCCCGATTCGACGAAGCTATCGGAACTGGAGATTGCGGAGGGGATTGAGCTGATGCTGGAGGACGCTGAAACCATTCCCGGTTCGATTCGAGCCGCGAAGGATTCAATCGAATGGACCGTGGCGCGAGTGGTTGAGGCGTTTTCAAGGGGCGGGCGCCTCATATACACGGGAGCGGGGACAAGCGGGCGCCTCGGTGTCCTCGATGCCAGTGAGTGCCCGCCCACTTTCCGGGCTGATCCCGAGCAGGTCCAGGGAATCATCGCGGGAGGTCGGAAGGCGCTATGGTCGGCGGTGGAAGGGGCTGAAGACGATTCAGCAGCGGGGCGGGCTGCTGCGATTCATCGCAATGTGGGAAGCGCTGATGTTGTCATCGGTATCAGTGCGAGTGGCCACGCTCCCTTTATTTGGGGATGCCTCCACGAGGCCAAAATGCGCGGCGCGACAACCGTTCTCTTGACCTGCCATCCGGGATATCTCGATCATCCTCTGCCTGACAAAGTCATCGCAGCTGATACCGGACCGGAGATTCTGACCGGTTCGACACGCCTCAAGGCGGGGACGGCGACCAAGATGATTCTCAATCTGATCACGACTCTCGCCATGACCCATTCCGGGAAAGTATTGAGTAACCTTATGATTGATCTCAACCCGTCGAACATCAAGCTGCGGGCGCGGGCCGTGGGGATCGTCAGCGCAATCACCGGCTGCGACGAGGAGATTGCCCGGGCTGAATTGGAAGAGACCGGTTGGATTGTGAGGGAGGCCTGTGAGGCTTTGAGCGGGAAATGTGAGGGCGGATTGGATTTCCATGAGAAGACGGAATCAGTAGGCGCATAGGTGTCGAAGTTCTTTTTGACGAAGGTGGGAACGTCACTGATTTTTCTCGTCATTCTCTTCGGTGAAGAATACCTATTAACTATATGAGTGATGCCCGTAATCCTTTTTCCCTGATACCTGCAGTTGATAAAGTCTTACTCGAGTTGGGAAAGTGTTCCGATCTGGCTCCCTTGCCTCGACCTCTCATTACCCAACTTGTCCGCGAAGAAGTTGAAGCTTTGCGAGAGTCGGTGAAGGCGGGGAATCACGAGGTGCCGGAGTTTTCGGCGTTTGTCTCAGGTCTCATCAAAAAGGCCGACACTCTCTTTCGATCGCGGATTCATCCGGTTATCAATGGAACGGGGGTGTGCATTCACACGAACCTGGGGCGCTCGCCGCTTCGGGCTGAAGTGATATCGGCAATCAGCGGAGTGGGGCAGTACTACAACAACATCGAGCTCAATCTCGACTCCGGCGAACGGGGGAGGCGGGGCGGTTTCCTCGAGCATTGTCTGGCCTCCTTGTGTGAGGCGGAGGCGGCCACAGTGACTAACAATTGTGCGGCAGCGCTTATTCTCATGCTCAAACACCTTGCTAACGGTGAGAGAAACGAGGTCATCATTTCACGTGGTGAGCTTGTCGAGATCGGTGGCGGGTTTCGTGTTCCCGAGATCATGGAGGCGAGCGGGGCGAAACTTGTGGAAGTCGGAGCGACGAATAAAACGTCTCTCGAGGACTACAAAAACGCGATCACTCCTCAGACCGGGATGCTTCTCAAAGTGCATCGATCCAATTTCTGGATGGACGGCTTTGTCGATGAACCGACCACGGAGGAACTGGTCGCTTTGGGAAAAGAGCACGATCTCCCGGTGGTCGAAGATCTCGGGAGCGGAGCGATGATCGCGACGGAGCGCCTCGCTTCTATTCAACACGAACCCACTGCTGCCGAAGTGCTGAAACGCGGCGTCGATCTCGTTTGCGTCAGCGGTGACAAGCTCTTCGGAGGGCCTCAGGCGGGAATCATCGCGGGGCGGCCGGACCTTGTTGCGGGGATCAAGAGGGAACCCTTCTTCCGCGCCTTGCGATGCGACAAAATGATCCTCACGGGAATGCAGGAAACCGTGCTCGAGTATCTCCACGCCGACGGGATAAGAACGCCCGATATACCTCTGCTCCGTCTCTTGTCGGCAGATCTTGAAAGAGACCTTCGTCCGCGGGGAAACGCTCTGCTTTCCGCCTTGAAGGAATGCCCGGGTTTTGAAGTAGATCTGGTTGAGAGTGTCGCCCGTTGCGGCGGGGGAACGATGCCAAAAGCGGAGATCCCATCGCTCGCTCTCAATTTCAAACCCACTTCGATGAGTGTTGCGAGGATGGCGGAACTGCTGCGAAAATGTTCGTATCCGATCATGGGGTATGTTGTCGAAGACCGCTTTCGCATTGACCTCCGAACCGTGTTCCCGGAGCAGGACGCCGAGGTGTCAAAAAATTTAGTGGCAATTTGTTGAAAGGCTTTGAGATTGCCAACGACTGAGTCACTCCCTGCCCAACCGGGTGGCGTTGATGCACTTCGGTCTGATCAAAATGATCAAACTCTTAACATATTACCATCTATTCCAACCATGCTGAAAAGTCTTCTTTTCCGCGTCGGTCTGGCTGCGGTAACTGCAATGGCCCTTGTCGGCTGTGGCGGTGACCCGTCCACTCCCGATGCTTCTGATAACGCCGGTGCCGAACCGGCTGCCGCTGCTACCTTTTACGTCTCTGCGATCCCTGATGAAAAAATCACGGATCAAAAGGCGAAGTTCGATAAACTCGCCGAATACCTCACTGATAAGCTCGGCGTGCCAACCGAGTTCGTTTTCTCCAAGGACTACGCCGATTCGGTAACGAAGTTTGCCAACGGCGAAGTTCAGCTCGTTTGGTTCGGTGGCCTTTCCGGCGTCCAGGCCCGTATGGCGGTCGAGGGTGCTGAAGCGATTGCTCAGGGCAAAGCGGATCCGCAATACAAATCCTACATCATTGCAAACAAGTCGACAGGATTGAAAGAGTCTCCTGAGTTTCCCGCTGCGATCAAAGGGATGACTTTCACCTTCGGTTCTTCAGGCTCAACTTCCGGTCGACTCATGCCAACTTACTTCATCATGCAGAACAACGGTGGTATTGCTCCGGATGACTGGTTCGCTACGAAGCCCGGATATCAGGCAAGCGGTGGCCATGTCGCGACTGCCAATGCGGTTGCTGACGGCACCTATCAGATTGGCGCACTCAACTACAAGACCTATGACTCACTCGTGGAAAGTGATCCTAAAATCGCGGAAAACACCGTGAAAATCTGGACGACGCCTTTCTATGCGGATTACAATTTCACGATCCATCCCGATGCAACGAAAGCATTTGGAGAAGGCTTCGCCAAGAAGGTTCAGGAGGCACTTATTGCAGCGCCTGCAGGTTCCGATGCGCTCAAGGCGATCAATCGCGAATCAATCATTGCAGCTAAGAATGCTGACTTTGATGGCATCAAAGCGACGGCTATTGAAGTCGGTTTGATCGAAGAATAGTTTCTTTTTCAGCCCCGCTTCGGGAGATCATTTCCCGGGGCGACGGGCTGCTTTTTTTTGCATGTCCTCTGCTTTTCAACTCTCCAGCGTGACATGCCGATTCGGAGACTTTACGGCCCTTGATTCTATAGGGCTTAAGATTGAAGCAGGTGAACAGGTTGCTTTGATAGGACCGAGCGGAAGCGGAAAGACAACGCTGCTCAAGGTTCTCAATACGACACGGCGACAGGAAGCCGGATCGTTTACTGTTTTCGGGCAGGATCCCGAACAACTTTCACCGAAGGAATTGCGGGCGGTTCGCAGCACGATTGCCACGATCCCGCAACATCTCGGGCTGGTTCCCAATCTCACCGCCGTCCAAAACGTCATTCTTGGACAAGGGGGACGCCGTGGATTGTTTCGTTCGATTCGTGATTTACTGTTTCCGTCCTCTCCCGACAAGTTTGCGATTCACGAGTTGCTGGACCGGGTTGGGATTGAAGAAAAACTTTTCTCCCGCGTTTCGGAACTGTCGGGCGGTCAGAAGCAGCGCGTCGCGATTGCACGGGCCCTCTTTCAAAAACCGGAGGCGCTTTTCGCCGATGAACCGGTTTCCAGTGTCGACCCGGCACGGGCGAAGGATACGATCCGCCTCTTTCGCGAACTCTCGGATGAACTGGGATTCACTCTCTGCGTGAGCTTGCACGATGTCGCTCTCGCAAAAGAATATTTTCCGAGGCTGATCGGGCTTCGGGCTGGAAAGATAGTTTTCGATGGGGCTCCGCAGGACCTCGCGGGGGAGGCATTGAAAGAGCTCTACCAACTGAGTGATGAAGAGATGATGCGCGATGCCTGAGCCCGCTACAGCTTATTCCTCCATCGGCAGCAAACGCTGGGTGTTTGTTGGCTTCACTCTCATTTTTTTAGTGTGCGCCTGGAAGCTGGGACTCACTCCCAAAGGCCTCATTCCTGCCGATGCCAATCATTGGGAGCGAACCGGTCGATTCTTTGCAGCCGCCCTTCATCCCGCACTCGATTACGAAGATGCCAATGTTCCCGACGACGCCGAACCGATTTTGGTGAAGGGGATGCGGGGGATTCTACTGACTTTGAAATTTGCCTTCGGGGCGATGAGCCTGGCCGTGCCCGCGGCTTTGATTCTCGGTTTCTTCGGGTCATCCGCGTGGTGGCCGGAGCCGTGCGGCAGGGGAACCAAAACAATCCTGCGGACCGTCTTTATGGCGAGCCGGTTCCTAATGAGTTTTCTGCGCTCCATCCACGAGTTGATATGGGCGCTCTTGTTTCTTTCAGCGATGGGCGTGAGCCCTCTTGCGGGAATGGTCGCTCTCGCATTGCCATTTTCGGGGACACTCGGGAAAGTGTTTTCCGAGCTGATCGATGAGGAAGCTCGCGATGCCGCTGAGGCGCTGAAGGCGATCGGACACGGACCTCTTCAGACATTTCTCGTCGGAATCTTTCCGCGGGCGCTGCCCAATTTGATCACCTACAGCTTTTACCGTTTCGAATGCGCGCTGCGCTCCTCGGCGGTTTTGGGCTTCGTGGGGATTGAGACGATTGGACTCTACATTCAGCTCTCGCACGAGGAGTTCTACTATCGCGAGGTGTGGACCTACCTTTACCTTCTCATTGCCATGATCGTGGTCGTGGACCTGTGGGGGGCGACGATTCGCCGTCGACTTCAGACAACGGAAGGAGGGTGCGTTTGATGGCGGCTCATTCAAGAGCTTCCCGCGTCGCTGAACTGGAACGTCTCCGTTCGCGTGACTGGTTTTTGCGGATCAGTGCCTTTGTCGTCGGTGGCGCCATTTTCTGGGCTTGGTTCACGAGCCATCCACTTCTCGGGAGGCTGAGCGCTTCCCGTCGATGGGCAAATCTGCAGCGCTTTTCCGAAGGGCTCATTCCTTCACCGGTGCGGAAATCAGGCGACTGGAGTGACGCACTTCCCTGGGCCTGGGACCTCTTCACCGACGAGGGATTTGTCGCCTTGGTGACAACCATAGGAATTGCCACCGCGGCGATTATTTTGGCAGGGGCTCTCGTGCTACCCTTTTTACCCCTCGCGAGTCGCCGACTTTCCCGCATCGATCCCTTCGGACTGCGGAGCGGGAAAGCGAGTAAGCCGGTCGAATTCGGGTGGCGCATTCTGGGGCCTCTGGTGCGCTTTGTTTTCGTGCTTTCCCGCTCTGTTCCGGAGTATCTCATCGCTTTTCTCCTCCTCTCGCTTCTCGGGTTACAGGTCTGGCCGCTCGTCTTGGCGCTCGCGATTCACAACTTCGGGATTCTCGGGAGGCTGTGGGGAGAGGTCATTGAAAATACGGATGACGACTCCGCCGCAGATCTATACGTGGCGGGGCAGGGGAGAGCCTCAGTCTATGCGACTTCGATTTTACCCCGTTCGCTGAACCGCTTCCTGATCTACTTCTTTTACCGGTGGGAAACCTGTGTCAAGGACGCCACCGTCCTCGGGATGCTTGGCTTACTCACCCTTGGAAAACTGATTATGCTTTCGAAAGGGTTTTTCTGGGATCGGATGCTATTTTATGTTCTTCTGGGCTCCTCTTTCATTCTCGTGATGGACCTCTCGTCAACATGGTTGCGGAAGCGCCTCAGATGAGTGAAAGGTATGCATCGCAATGGATCAGAGCCAACGTCATTTTATCCTGGGAACCGCTGGTCATATTGACCACGGAAAGAGTTCGTTGATTGAGAAATTGACGGGGACGGACCCGGACCGGCTTCCGGAGGAAAAGGCCAGAGGGATGACGATCGAACTGGGCTTTGCTCAGCTCTCAATCCCGGCGGGAGATGGCTCGGGGGACGATTTATCGCTCGGGGTGGTCGACGTTCCGGGGCATGCCGACTTCGTCAAAAACATGGTCGCAGGCGTTGGCGCGATTGACCTCGCTCTGTTTATTGTTGCGGCCGATGACGGCTGGATGCCTCAGACTGAAGAGCATTATCAAATTCTCACTTATCTGGGGGTGAAGAACGCGGTCATCGCACTTACGAAAGTGGATTTGGCAGAGGACCTCGAACTGGTTCTTGAAGATCTCAAGGAGAACCTCGAGGGCGGTATCTGGGAGGATGCGCCCATCGTGCCGGTGTCGTCGCATACAGGAGAGGGCATCGATGAATTACGCGGAACCATTTCAAAAATCCTCACCGATGCCCCTGTCGTTCATGACAGTGGAAAACCACGTCTTCCTGTCGACCGGGCTTTCACCATCAAAGGGGTCGGGACTGTCGTCACGGGGACGCTCACGGAAGGGGCCGTCGCCACCGGTTCTGATCTGGTGGTGCAGCCGGGTGGTGAGACCGCCCATGTGCGCAGCGCTCAGTCTCACAATCAATCCGTCGAGAGCGTGCCGCCGGGAACCCGTACCGCTCTGAACCTCACCGGAGTCAGTTTGCGTGAGGATCGCAGAGGCGCGCGCGGTGGAATCGGGCGGGGGGATGTCCTGACATTGCCGAATTTCGGCGAAGCGGTTACCGCGATCGACGTGCTCATTTCAAAGTCGAATCGCGGGATTCGGGGAATGAAGCAGTCCACCAAAGCAATCCGCACGGGGAGGCAGGTCATGTTTCATCATGGCAGTTCCGGCGTCGCTGCGAGGGTTCATTTTCTGGGGCAACGCTCTCTCAGTCCCGGTGAAACGGTGCTGGCGGAGCTTCGTTTCAAAAAGCCTGTCTTCGTTTTTGCCGGCGACAGTTTTGTGCTTCGCAATGCTTCGCTCGGAGTGACTTTAGCGGGCGGGATCGTGCTGGATGAAAACGCCAACCGCCGTGCCTTCCGAAAACCGTTCCAAAAGGAGTTTCTTGAGGCCAGAGCCGCCGCCCCGCATGATCTTGAAACGCTGATTCGCTCTCAGTTAAAACGCGATATGGTGGCGCAGGTTTCGAGTCTTCTCCTCAAATCTCACTTCAGCAGTGAGGCGATTGCAGAGGTCGTGAGCAAGCTTGTGGCCGAAGGCGCTTTGCAGCAAAGTGGTGATTGGGTCTTTGAAGCCGTCTGGTGGAAACGCATCACCGGTGTCGCCGAGGAAAAGATCATGGCGGTCCATCGCGAGCACCCCGATCAGTTGGGATTTCCTTTGCGCGAGCTGAGGACCGTGATGGAGTGGGAGCTCCCCGCGCCGAAGTTTTTTGATAATGTCCTCGAAGGATTGCTCTCGGGTGAATTCGCTAAAGCGGGCCCCAACATTCGCCACCGTGATCACATTCCCCAGCTGCCACCCGAACTGGTCAAAGCCGGCCAACTGGTCCGCAAACGACTCGCGTCAGATCTCAAATCCCCACCTAACAAAGGCGAGACGGCGACAAATCCGGCCGAGGAGAAAGCACTTCGGTTTTTAGCTCATACCGGAGAGGTCATCGAGCTGGATCCCAAGACGGTGATATCGAGCGCGGGGTATGATCTCATTCAGAGTGAGATCGTCGCCTATTTGAAAGAGCATCGCAAAGCCACCGCGAGTGAGCTGCGACAGCACACTGGAACGGTGAGACGAATTCTCATGCCGCTGCTGGAGCGTCTCGATGAACACAAAGTCACCGTCCGCGAAGGCGACGATCGACGGCTTTTTGAGTAGGATCAAACCGCACCAGTCGCCTTGCGGCCGATCCAGAAGATTGTGAGGAGGAGAACGATGATTGCGATCCACCACTGGCTTGCCCAGATGCGGAGTCGGCGTTCGATGGGTTCCGGAGCGGGGAGGGCGGAAAGGGCCGCTTTGATCGCTTCGAGATCGGGTGTTTTGAACATCTCGCCTTTGGTGATCCGTGCGATTTCTTCGAGAACGTCGTAGCGAGCAGGGTAGCCGACTTTTTCCAGTGAGGTTCCCTGAACCGTGATCTTTGTTTCGAGCGTGCCGCCGTTCTCTGCACAGGTCATGAGGAGTTGGTAGTCACCCGGCTCGTCGGGTTCGAAGACGCCGGTGAAAAGGCCCCACTGCTCTTCGCCGCCGGGCTGGAGGCGGACTGATTCAACTTTTCCCGTGGGCGAGGTGATCTGAACAATCACCGTTGCCGCCTGAAGTGGCTCACCGCCGACGCTCATGACGTTGGCGTTGAGCGACAGAGTCTGTCCCGACTGGGGGCGGTCGGGAGAGTAGAAAAGGCGCATCAGCTCATCGCTCGCCATGTTTCTCTGGTAGGCCATCCAGCGCGCGACCTGTCCCCAGAAACGGTAGTGGTATTTGTCTTCGACGCCCTTTCTCCAGCGCCATGCCCCGTCGGTTCCCATGAAGAGAATCTTCCCGGTACCGAAGGTTTTCGTGACAATGAGAGGGATGCGACCAAAGCGGTTTGTCTCCGAGCTGTGGGTCGCGAGGACTTCGGAACCGGGCTTGGCGCGGGTCACCCCGGCATACCATTGAAAGCCGGGCAGATTGGTCCAGATGCGTGCGTTCGCGTTCTCGGTGTCTTCGAGACGGGTGAGGAGGCTGCGGGCACCGAGCTCGGTGAGTTCAAACTGTCCCGGTGTCGCCGATCCCCAGCCCCGTGGTTGCGCCGGATCGAGGAGGACTGGAAAGAGGGCTTCCAGTTCGGTGCTGACGAGCGAATTCTGATAGCCGCGAAAGCCGGGCAGAAGGACGAGTCCGGAAGCCTGGGTCGTGACCTGATGGCGCAGTGCGGTGACGTCGGCATCGGTGAGTTGATTCGGCATGAGGCCCACGTCGCCGAGAACGATGACGTCGAATTCGGAGAGCTTGTCGGCTTCGGGGAACGATTCCAAATAGCCCGGCCCGTCGCCGACGGCATCGACGTCGGGATGGAAAAGCAGGCAGCTCACTTCGACGCCGGGATCCCGTTCAAGCGCGTTTCGCAGGTAGCGATATTCCCAGCGGGGATAGGTATCGATCAGAAGCACTTTCAGCTCCTCTTTCCGAATTGCGATGGGCGCGGTGAGTTGATTGTTAGTCTTGTCGCGTTCCTCTTCGATTTCGGGCAGTGTCAGGGTGAGTTCGAAGTCGCCCACTGACTTGGGAGACCAGAGGATCGTTTCCCTGATTTTACCCATCGCCGGTATCGTGACTTCTCTCGTGATCGTTTCCCCGTTGCTGGTTGCGATCGTGAGGGTGGTCGATTGTTCGCGGGGAAGCGTGTTCGTGAGGCTGAAGGGGAGGCGGACCGGTTTTTCGACGATGCCAAAGGTGGGTGCGTCGAAGGCGGTCACGGCGAGGTCGGGGAGGCGGATTTCATTACCCACGGGAACAGTGAAGACACGGGTGTCGCTCATGCGGAGGCGGGTCGCCGCGCGGCTGGGGGGATCGCCTGTATTCCAGTCACCGTCGGAAATGAGGACGAGACCGCGCAGGCCGGGGAATTGTTCGACGACGTCATTGATCGCCGCTGAGAGGTCGGTTCCCTCCGCGTCGGTTGCGAAGGAGCGGATATCGACTTCGAAGTTTTCGCTGAGTGAACTCCACGATTCGTTAGTGGTGAGCGCCGCGGCGACGCTTTCACGACTTCGGGCAGGGCTGGCAGGGTTTTCGGGATCGACAATGTCCTCAGTCGTCATACTGCCGGAATCGTCTCTGAGAACGGCAACGACGGGTTTGTTATCCGGTTTGAAGGTCTCGCGCCATTCCGGCTGGTTCAATGTCAGGGCGACCAGCGCGACAATGAGAATCCGAAGCGCTTCTAGCCAACCGGTCGCGGCGGCGAAGTGGTTTCGTTTCCAGATCATGAAACTGAAAACAGCAGTCACGAGCACGATCGCAACACCGAAGACGAGTGTCGTCGGTGTTGAGAGGAATGTGAGTTCGCTGTTGGTTAGTGTCATGGAGGCCGGTTCCCGGCGTAAAAGGTAAAATGTAAAAGGTAAAAAGTCGGGAGTCTTCGATGCTTGTCAGGACAATACTCAACAGGGTTAGGTCATTGACTTAACCCTCTTGGGTCAAATGGGTTTGGCTTTTTCGGTTTCGGGTCGGGGTGGGAGACAGAGAATGGCTTCGACGAGGAGGGCGAGGGCCATCGCGACGAGAAACGCTCTCCAGATTTCGGCGGCGAGTGATGAACCGCTTCCGACTTCGTCGCTGATGCGGCGATACTCGACCCCTTCGAGGAGTGATTCGAGGGCGTCTGTTTTCAGGGCATCGGAGCTGTCTTCGGTGACGGGGCGATTCAGGGCGACGAGACTTTGATCGCTTGAATCGTCATTGCTTTGAAATGCTCCGGGGACCAGTCCGGTGGCAATGAGATTCGATTCGGGCGCGGAGTTCTCGATCTCCTGCATTTCTGCTAGAGGCGTATCAATCCCGGTCTCGAGCATGCGCGCTTTCGAGACGGAGTTGGCTCCTTCGGCAAGGCTCCTGTGGGTCATGATGAAAAAGGTAACCCCTTCCGTTGCGAGGGTGGAATGGTCGGTGCGGGGGAGGGTACCCCAAAAGTAGAGCGAGCCTTCGGTCTCGGTGAGGGCTTTCGCTATGACTGCGGTTTCATCTTCCAGCTTCAAGAGCGGCTGCAGTTCTCCTGAAAAGGCACGGGTTTTGAAGAAACGGAGTTGATCGACGGAAAGCGGGCTTCCGTTTCGCGTGTTCTCAAGCAGGCCTGATTCGGTGCGCCACCACGCGGCGCTTGCCGGCGAGTTGGCCCGGTCCGCCCATGCTCCCCAGCGATTTCCGAAGAGCGCGTCATCACCGGTTTCGCCGGTGGCAGGTGGGGGAAGAAGGATCAGGGTGCGGCCTTTCTCTAAATGCTGGCGAAGCAGGGCCGCCTCGGCGGAGTCTTGGGCAGGGATGGGGGACTGCCAAATAAGAAGCGCCGTTTCATCCCAGGGGATCTGGGCACTGTCCCCTGGCGAAAGAATTGCCGCGTCGTAACTGACAGAAGGATCGACCGCGGTGGAGGCCGCCGTGGCAAGCGTTGTTGCAGTGGTTTGATCGTCGCTCACGATGACCGTTTTTCGAACTGGCGGTTCATCGTAGACAAAGTAGGCCTGGTTGTCCGAGGGATTGTTGTCGGCGGGAAGATCGATGCGCCCCCAGCCCCGTTCGTCCCCTGCGCCGAGTTTTATGGCGTAGCCGAGACGCACGAATTCGTCGCCGGCAATCGTGAGCGTCTCCACGGTTCGGGTTCCATTGATTGTAAATTCCACGGGGAGGTTGAGGGCTTCACCGGATTCCTCCGAAGGGGCGGTTCGTTTGATCGCGAGGTCCATGACAAGTTCATACCCGGAGGGGCTGCGACGCCGGTTCACGTTGCTGATCGATATGGCGAGGTTGTTCGGGCTGGCCTGTTCGTATGTCAGGAGAAAAAGTCTCACCAGTTCATTGCCGGAAAGATCGGCACGGATCGACTGCCAGTTTCCCGAGTCCACTCTCCAGTCTTCGCTTTGCAGATCAGAGGCGACCCATATATCAGTGCGGCCGCTCGTATTTGTGGCCAGATAATCGACTCCGGCCTGAAGGAGCGCGGGAATGTTGGCAGCTGTGGCGGTGGGCGCTGCCTGGGGGAGGCTTTCGAGTGCGTCGAGGTCGGTTACCTTGGTTGGCTCCAGTGTCGCGCTGTCGATGAGAATGACTTCGCTCCTGCTTGATGTTTTCCGGAGAAGTTCACTGATCTTGGCGAGGGCGGAGGATCGCTTCGATTCACCCGTTTCCAGATTCTGTTCCTCCATGCTCGCGGAGCGGTCCAGCAGAATAAGAATGGTGTCGGCCTTTCCCCCGGCTCCGGCCATGAAGCCTCCGGCGAGGGGGCGGCTTGCCGCAAAGATCAACGCCGCGACAGCGAGGACACGCATCGCGAGGATGAGAAATTGTCGGAGCCGGTCGATTCCCTTGGTCAGTTTTTTGGCATCGAGAAGAAACATCATCGCGGCCCACTTCACGGTGCGAT
>JARGPH010000003.1:259204-278656 GCA_029213065.1 Verrucomicrobiales bacterium
GGCGGTGCTGGTTGATCAGATGAATGATCACCGGCAGCAGCGCCAGAGGGAGGCCGATCAGGAGAATGGGCTGGAGAAAGCTCATCTCGCGCTGCGTGCGGTTTTGGGGTTCCGGCCGAGGAGAAAGCGGGCGAGCACCTGATCGTAAGGCTCGTCGAGCATGATGCGATGGTAGTCGAGCGCTGACTGATTGACGATCTCGTCGATATGCGTGAGGTAGCCTTCCACGGCTTCGTGGTAGCGACGTTGAATCAGGGACGGATCGGCAAGAAGTGAAGGGCCTCCCTCAAGATCGAGGAAGCGGGTCGGACGGTCGAACTGAAAATCAATTTCTTCGCGGTCGAGAAGATGGAACAGTGCGACGTCGTGTTTCCGAAAGCGGAGATGCTGAAACGCTTCGCGGAGTGGCTCCGGCTCGAAGAGCAAATCTGAGATGATGACCATGAGGGCCCGCTGCGGGATCTTTTCAGCGGCGGCGTGGATCGTCGAGACCAGCTCAGATTCGCCATTGGCTTCCATGATTCCAATCTGGTCGAGGAGGACCTTTAAATGCACGGGGCCCCGTTTTGCCGGAATCTCTTTCATCGCGGCCGCGGGGGATGTGTTCATGAGTCCGACCGCGTCACCCTGGTTGGCGGCCAGGTAGGCCAGGGTGCCGGCGAGGCTGCGGGCGTAGTCGAGACGGGTTTGACCCTCGGGGCCATAGTTCATCGAGCCGCTCGTATCGACGATGAAGCAGAGCCTCAGGTTGGTGTCGGCTTCGAATTCTTTGAGATAGTAGCGGTCGGTCCGGCCCCAGGTACGCCAGTCGAGTCGGCGGGTGTCGTCGCCGGGGACGTACTTTCGATACTGGGCAAACTCGAGGGATGACCCTTTCACGGGACTGCGATGGCGGCCCGAGATATTGCCCAGCATGGGGTGCCGCGAATTAAGCGGCAGTCCCATCAACTTCCCGAGGATTTTAGAATCGAGAAAGTCGCGTTGGATCGGTTCAGGCACAGCTGATCGCGAGGAGAAAGGTTAGGCTTCGTTGCTCAGTTCCTCGACGAGTCGGGAAATGATGGAACGACAGGTGATTCCCTCCGACTCGGCGGTGAAGGTTTTGATGACGCGGTGGCGAAGCACGGGCTCGGCAACGGCGATGAGGTCTTCCTGACGGACCATATAGCTTCCGTTGAGAGCAGCGCGGGCACGGGCACCGAGGATTAAATACTGCACCGCGCGTGGTCCTGCCCCCCACCCAACGTAGGGAGTAATCCAGTCGGGGGACTCTTCGGATTCCGGTCGGGTGCGGCGAACGAGGTCGACTGCGAAGTGAAAAATATGATCCGGAACCGGAATGCGTCGCACCAGATCCTGAAAACGAATTACCTTTTCGCCGTCGAGAATATGAGTGAGCTCGGGAAGGGCTGCACCGGTCGTGGTTCGGGCGATCGCGATTTCCTCGTCGCGATTGGGGTAGTCGACGCCGATCATAAACATGAACCGGTCGAGCTGGGCTTCGGGGAGCGGGTAGGTTCCCTCCTGTTCGATCGGATTCTGCGTCGCGAGAACGAAGAAGGGCTGCTCGAGGTGGAGCGCTTTTCCGGCAACGGTGACACGGTGTTCCTGCATCGCTTCAAGCATCGCCGCCTGGGTTTTGGCAGGGGCGCGGTTGATTTCGTCGGCGAGAACGATGTTGGCGAAGACGGGACCTTTGGAAAATTCAAAATTGCGTCGCCCCGAGCCGTCGTCCTGAAGGATTTCAGTTCCGGTGATGTCCATCGGCATCAGGTCAGGAGTGAACTGAATCCGGTTGAAGCTGAGGCTCATCGTTTCGGCGAGCCGGGAAACGAGGAGTGTTTTCGCGAGTCCGGGAACGCCCATGAGAAGCGCGTGGCCTCTCGCAAACAGGCAGATCGCGAGCTGCTCAATGACCGCATCCTGACCTACGATGATTTTGGCGAGCTCTTTCCGCAGCTGATCGTAGCTGCTGCGGAGTTCATCGATGGCGGCGACATCGTCGGCCTGAAGTTCGGCGGTGGAAGCTGTCGGATCTGACATAAAAAATATCTAAAACTGAATTGTCGAAACGATAGGGGCGTCGCTGCGCTCTGGAAAGGCCAAAATTGGACGGAATTTGTTGATTTTAGCAGGCTGTGAAGCCGGGGGGGGGAGCGGGAGAAATTGGGTTTTTCGTGGGGCTCCGGCTGTTAGGGTGCCAAATCCGGCAATGCGGTCAGGAATGACTGCACTACGGGTCCTTAGCAGAAGCCTTTATCTTTCTCTCTATCCTTATCTTTTTCAACGGTTCGAAAAGCGACGGGATTCGGGCGACACGGTGCTCAGGTGGAGAGTAGGGAAACGATAAAGATAAGGAAAAAGAGGCGCTTGTTGGAGGTTTTGATGGGGATCAGAACTTGACACCCGCGGCGTTTTCAGTGCTTTACTGTCTGATATGCTAACCGACCTCAGTGATCGCGCTCACCAGCACGAAAGCAATTCTTTCCGGGATCGTGTTTGGAGAGTGATTTTTCTCTCGAATACGAAGTCCGGGAAAGCTTTTGATATCGTTCTCCTGTGGTTGATCGGTCTCAGCGTGTTCGTTGTCATGCTGGAAAGCGTGGAGTCGTATCATGTCAATTACCCGGAGACCTTTGGCCTGTTGGAGTGGACCTTTACGATCCTTTTTACGATCGAGTATGCGGTTCGGATTTGGGTGGTTCGCGATAAGAAGGCCTATATTTTCAGCTTCTTTGGAATTATCGACCTGCTGTCTATCATTCCGAGTTACGCGACCCTGCTGATGCCGCACGGTCCTCAGTTTCTCGTTGTTGTCAGGATTTTGAGGCTGCTCCGGGTTTTCCGGGTGCTGAAGATGGCCCGTCATCTCGGTGAGGCGAATTTGTTGATGAACGCATTCCGGGCGAGCCTTCCCAAGATCACCGTTTTCCTCTTTTTCGTACTGGCGGTGACTACGATCATGGGAACCTTCATGTATGTGATCGAGGGGCTCGTCGCGGGAAACACCGGCTTTTCCAGTATGCCGCAGTCGATCTACTGGGGCATTGTAACGATTTCGACGGTGGGCTACGGGGACGTCGCTCCGATCACTCCGATTGGAAAAGTGATCGCATCGATGATCATGCTGATAGGCTACGGAACGCTCGCGGTGCCTACCGGCATCGTCATGGGGGAGATCAACGTGGAGCTCGCCAAGATCCAGCCGGACAATCGCAAGTGCAGCGAGTGCGGGCACGTCGGGCACGATCAGAAGGCCGTCTTTTGCAAAATTTGTGGAACGAAACTATGAAGATACTACTGACCGGATTGATGCTTTTGATTTCGGCGGGAGCCGGAGCGGTTGAGCTTAAGGCGACTCACGAGGTCGCTTACGCCAAATACGGTGAGCGGGAACTGTTGCTTGACTGGTTTCGCCCTGACGATGACAAAATCTATCCCGGTGTCATTGTCGTTCACGGTGGTGGATGGCTCGGTGGGACGAGAAAAGCCTTTGAGACAATGTCGCGTGAAATCGCGGCAGCGGGGTATGTCGTCGCGAATCTTGATTATCGTCTTGCCACGGAAGCTGAATTTCCCGGAGCAGTCCTCGATACCAAGGCGGCGATTCGCTGGATGCGGGCGAATGCGGAGACTCTCGCGCTCGACCGCGAATGGATTGGTGCGGTGGGCGGATCGGCAGGTGGGCATCTCGTTGCAATGGCGGCCTCGACGGGGAACAATGAAGCGTTTTCAAAAGAGGGGAATCATTCCGATCAGTCGGATGCCCTGCAGGCCACAGTCATTTTCGGAGCCGGTGTCGATCAGGTGACCCGCGTCAAAGAATCGAAATCCGGGAGCATCAAGAACTGCGTCATCTTCTTCGGCGGTGAATACAGCGAGGTGCCGGAGGTCTATGCGCAGGGTTCTCCGATCACCCACGTTTCGGAAACCACCTCACCGATTCTGATGATCGATGGCGAGTTCGACAGTCCCGGAACCCGCTACGGCGATTATCGCAAAAAGCTCGATGAGGCGGGGGTTCGAAATGAATTTCTCATGATTCCCGGTGCGAAGCACGGGCAGTGGGGGCGGAATGATTTTCGTCCGAAGTATGTCGAGGCGATACTGGCGTTTTTCGCGTCGGTTTCAGGATCTTAAGTAAAGTGGCGGCAGGCGCCAAGCGAGTGGAGTTCGCTGCGAATCGTGCTAGATTCGGCCGATCCGAACGAATTGCCCTTTCACGCTTTGAACCAGTCCGAACTGCAACAACATCTCAGTCAACTTGACCTGACTCCCAGCCGTAAACTGGGTCAGAGTTTTCTTGTCGACGATAATATTTCTCAATGGATCGCCGCGCAGTTGCAGGTGAAACCGGATGATTGTGTCATCGAGGTGGGCCCCGGGTTTGGTGCGCTCACCGACTTTCTCGCCGGCAAAGTTCGTCGACTCATCCTCGTGGAGAAAGACGGGCGTCTCGCGAAGTTTCTCGATGAAAAATACGGTCCACTCGGAGTTGAAGTGGTTCACGCCGACGCGACCGAGTATGATATCCGGCCGCTTTTTCTCGAGGAATCGGTGAAGTTCATAGGGAACCTGCCCTACTCGGCGGGGAATGCAATTTTGCAGCGCTTTCTCGATGCGCCCAGTCCGATCAGCAACGCGGTCATCATGGTGCAGAAGGAAGTGGGGGATCGTTTCACCGCCGAACCCGGTTCAAAGAACTACGGGGTTCTCAGTCTTATGTTGCAGGAGCGATGGCGCGCCACGCATCTGAAAACGATCGGGCCTGTTCCTTTCTTTCCGAGGCCGGCAGTCGACTCGTCGATTCTCCGTTTCGATCCGCGACCCTGGGATGAGCTGCCGATGCACTCCACCGAGGTTTTCGGGCGGACCGTGAAGCAGGGCTTCGCTCAGCGGCGCAAGCAGTTGCACAACAATCTTCCGGTTGGGAAAGAAGAGGCGGTAGCGATTTTTGAGAATATGGGGCTCAAGTCCAGTGTTCGGGCGGAGGAATTGACGCTTGAAAACTGGGTCGATCTTTCCAATCAGCTAGATCCTCATCCCTGCAGCGTTTTGCCTCCGTCAGCGACCGAGTTGCTCGATGTCGTCGATGAAAATGATGTCGTCCTCGAGCAGCGTCCCCGTTCGGAAATTCACTCTGACAAATCGCTGCACCGTGCCGTGCATGTTTTCCTTAAGAGCCGCGGGAATGAAATTTATCTCCAGCTCCGTTCGCTTTTGAAAGACACCCACGGGGGGAAATGGGACAGCAGTGCCTCTGGCCACGTTGATCCCGGTGAATCGTATGAGGCCTGTGCGAAGCGGGAACTCTGGGAGGAAGTCTGGGTCGAGCCGAAAGGGGAACTCACCAAGGTCGCGCGGATTGAGGCTTCCGAGGCGACCGATCAGGAGTTCATTGAAGTTTTCGTCGCGGAGCCGAAAGGGAAGATTCGCGTGCACGGCAAGGAAGTCGATAGCGGTCGCTACTTTCCGATTCGCTTCATCGAAGAGTGGATAGAAAAACGCCCTCAGGACTTCGCGACCGGATTTATCACGTGTTTCAAAGCGTGGCGTGCAGAGGTCGGGAGCGACGCGTAATCCGTTGAATCGGCATTCCTGCCGAGACAGCGGAGGTCAAGCAGTGCAAGTGGATCTGTCGGCAGGAATGCCGACTCAACCGCGGCGATTACGAGCTGATCCCGAAGGCTTTCAGATGTCCCGTGATGAACTTGCGTGAATTCGAGACCAGTTTCTCAATTCGAAGATTGGCGAATTTTTCCCGAAACGCTATTCTCGAATCACAATGTGCAGCCGCTGTGATTTCTACCCCTCGTCAGAGTTACCTGCGGTTCACGATGTCTTTATCAAACTCAGTGAAATCGTCGTAGATCTAACATCACGACTCTATGATTGGCTCCGCTGCATCGTAATGGTATCGCGCCGGAAACAGAACTCGGGCACCGGACCCACATCCCGGAAAAAGCACGGGGAATTCACCTCCCAATACTTCTACGATTCCGTCGGGAAGCATTGCTCAAAATGGGCATCATCGGCTCTCCGTTCCCATGTGACAGCGCTTTCGGTTGAGTCCGTAACGAACCAAGTGAAATCTCCCCGGTGTCGGCAGCAAGAGACTCACGTGTATGATCCGCCGATGGCACGTATGTACGAGCGGGGGCAAATGGTGGTGTATTATTACGGCTTCAGATATTATATGCCAGAAACCGGACCGTGGGCGAGTAGGGATCCTATTGGAGAACGGGAAGGGATGATCTTGTATGGGGTCGTTGGAAATGGTCCGTTAAACACTGTTGATAGTTTAGGGCTCACAAAATACGACGACTGTGTGGTTACGGTGTTATTCGATCATGGTGATAGTGCAGAAAGAGAGTTTAATGAATGGATGCGGTTCGATGGACGAACATCATCACCGAAAGGTGGGCCTCTGCCTCATTATGCTGCAATGGCTGCTCTAGGCTGCTTCGTATGCGTAAGAGAAAATATTGATCCTCATTGCTCTAGGTTTCCTCCCGCAGGCTTTTATGCATGGATTGGTTGGATAAGTGATTACACTCGGAGAGAATACAATGGCCTTATCAAACCTGCGTGGCATGGAGGGTTGAATCTAAATCCTAACACCCCGTCATTTGACATCTCAAATCAGTTTGTTGGATTTGCACGCCTTGTTGCGAAGAGTTGGGAAATTACGCTCGAAAGAGGTCAAGAATTTGCGAAAGTTTGTCGTAGGGATGAGCATTCTAGTTGCTGTCAAATTGAAGCTCGGCTTGAATTTGGTGATTCGAAATATTTAGGCACTGGCATAACTATGCCAAGTGCTGCGCAGTTAATCTCGACTGCTGGAGAGCATATTCGAGGACAAGGGTTATCCAGAAAAGTTCCACAAGGAAATTACACAAAGCGTGATTTTCCGAATCTAGTAGATGATGGTGGGTATGCTGAGGGTATACCTAAGATACCATATAGAGATTCGAAAGCCTTATTTAAAGTGAAATGATAATTCAGCTAAAAAAATCCTTTTTCTTATCCGTTTTTTTGCTTTTGGTATCAACCCTGAGTTGCCTATCAGAAATCAAAGATATAAAGATTGAGACTATTAGATCTACGGAATCCGATAAGCTAAATCCACACTGGAATTTAGAAGAATACGAATATTTTTTGGTTACGCAATCGGAAGCCTTAAAAGATGTTGAGGAGGTGGGGTTTATTAGGCAGATTTCGTTGGAGCAGAGAAAAATTTATAAACTGCGGAAAAATATTGGAGTTGAAATTGATGAAGATATTGCATCTTCGCAATTTTTTATTTTGAGAAGACCCGGGAAGGAAGATGCTATACCCTATGAGGTTGTACAGGCTGGGTATGTGAATAGCTTGATTAAGTATGGTCAAATAACTCTTTGGCACACGGTTCTCGACGTTTCTATTGAGTTAAATGATCTTTTTAAAAATGCAGCATTCACTGATTTCAAAATGCCGCCTTTTGAAAGGGCTGACTGCCGTCTCAGGCAAAAGAACGATAAACATATAATTTTTGGAAGAGGCGCGGTTCAATCGGAAACTAGTGGTGATAATAATATAAAGTTTAGAGGTTTCTTATACGGTGTATCTGTGGGCACTCATTGGTGCGAAGTCACAATCCCTTTAGGGGAGGGGTTTCGTGAAATGTTAAGATTCGAGTTTCTCGTTGTAATCACTATGGACCACGTGAAATCGGGTGTTTGCGATTTGAGAACGGACGAGATTTATAAGGTCAAGTATGAATTCAGTCCGTGACGGCATGCCATTTGGGTCAGGCAACATTCCTTGACTCAAGGGGAAACTCGCCCATCAAACGGCTGTCGCATTGAGTGGTGTTTTATGGGACAGACAAATAGCGGGAGATAATCCAGCCGAGGAGCCTCAATCCTATGTTTTAAGGAGCCTGTAGTGCTAAAGATGACGAAAAATGGGTTTGTGCTGCGTCCGAGTTAGGCTCGTTGGTGCATCGAACGGCTGTCGCATCGAGCGGTGTTACCCGGGTCACGCTTGTGGCTGGCATTCGCCTCGCCACTTTGCCTGTGACTCCGGTGCGCTTTGACGGTGGCTTCGCTTTGCCTTTTTTGATGGCATTCCTGACGACGGCGGGAGTCTCTTCACTGTTGTGTCAGCAGGGATGCTGACACCACGTGCATTATTGGATGCCGAGGGCTTCGAGATGTTCCGCGATGATCTTGCGTTCGGATTCGTGGAAGCGATGGAAGGGTGCGGCCATGAAATCGTCGCAGATGCCTACGAGTGAGAGTGAGCATTTCAAACCTTTGATGATCGCTGATCCGTGCTGGCCGACGTGGTAGATGCGGTTGCTGAGATCGAGCACTTTCGCGCTGAGTTGGCGGGCGGTTTCCCAGTCATCACGAGCTGATGCTTCGTAGAGATCGACGTAGAGGCGTGGGTGCAAATTGGCTCCGCCGTTGACGCCGCCGTGGCCTCCCGCGAGGACAGATTCAGCGAGCAGTTCCTCAGGCCCGATCAGGACCGGCCAATCGGGACGCTTCTCGGCGGCTAGCTTCACCATCCTCTTGAAGTAGGTAAGATCGCCGGAGCTGTCTTTCAGTCCGATGATTTTCTCCTGATCGAGGGCCCATTCGATGACCTCGCGATGAAACGAGATTTTGGTCAGAGCCGGCATATTGTAGAGCACGAGAGGAAGCGGGAGCTCGGGGAGCAGTTCCTCGAGGTATTCGCGAAGCTCAGGTTGCCCCGCAGGAAAATAGAAGGGAGCCGAAGTGACCGCGGCGGCAACTCCGAAGTCAGCGATCTCATTGGTGAAGCGTGCTGATTCCACGAGCGAGGTGTCGGTGATTCCGACGAGGACAGGCACCCTGCCATTCACAAAACGACAGGTGTGTTCGACGAGTTCACGTCTGAGCCGATAGCTCAGGCTGGGAGCTTCTCCGGTGGTGCCGAGTGCGAAGATTCCCGCGACGCCTCCTTCGACGAGTCGCTCAACGAGCTTCTCGAGTCCTGCGATATCGAGCGTGTCCCGCGCCGTGAGCGGGGTGATCATGGGCGGGATGATTCCGGAGTAGAGAGGCTTCATGGTTGGATTGATTTTAGAAACTGAAGAATGAGTTTTTGCCGGGTGGCGTCGTTAAATTCTTTTCCGCCGTGTCCAGCGCCGGGGATTTCGTGTAGTGAAGAGCGTATCCCCAGCTTGTCGGCCGCATCATGGAGGCGCTTGCACTGACGCTGAGTCATGAGCGAGTCCTCTCTGCCGACGATGATCCGGAAGGGAGGATCACTTTTATCGAGATAGGTGAGAGGGCTGGCTTCTTTAGCAAGAGTGAGATTCTCACGAAGCGGACCGCCGAGAAGTCCGAAAACAGGAGCGTCGGGTGTGTTCAGTGCATCGGTCGGCTTTTTCGCATACCTGGCCATTTGCAGGAAATCAGCTGGACCGTAGAAATGGAGGACCCCACGGATGCGGGGTGTCGAGTGATCGGTTCGAGTCGCCAGCAATGAGGCGAGATGGGCACCGGCCGAGAGCCCGGCGGTGACGATGTGGTTGGGATCGAGGCGATGGGCGGGGCCGTTTTCTATTACCCAATTAAAGGCCGCCTCGCAGTCCTCCCATTGGGCGGGATAGGTCGCGACATCGGTGAGCCGGTAGTTGATCGAGACGATGGCGTAGCCTTCACTTAGGAGCCACCCAATCAGTTTGTAATTCACCTTTGAGCCCTGTCGCCAGCCACCACCGTGGGTCCAGAAAATGACGGGGCAGGGGCCCTTCGCATCGCCTTCCGGATAGTGAATGTCGAGTTCTAGAGGCCCGCTCTCGCGTTCGGCGTAGACGTAAGTCTCCGTGGCGTTCAGAGGTGCCACGGAGATCACAAAGAGCACTAGAAGGTAGCGAATCATGCTTTCTCTTTTCCTGCGATCCTGCTCACTAACAATCCAATAAGGAAAATGGTGAGGGTGCCGACGACGATGGTGAGATTTCCGTGGAGAGCGAGTTGGTATTTTTCAGGAATCCACGAGGCGCTCATCCAGAAGATGACGATGACGCCGATGCTGACGGCGGTGACAGCGGCAACATTGTTGGCCCGCTTTACGATGAGCCCGAGAAGGAAAAGTCCGAGGATTCCCCCTGAGAAAATGGAGGAGATTTTCCACCAGGCATCGAGAGCGCTCTGGACCCGGGTCATCGCGAGAGCCGCGCCGGTGCCGACGATTCCGAAAACGATCGTGGCACCGTGAAGTACCTTCATTCCGGTCGCTTCGCTTGGTTCCTTTTTGCTGAAACGCTTCACGATATCGCACCACGTCAGGGTGGCCGATCCATTGAGTGAGGAGTCGACCGAGCTCATCGCCGCGGCGAGGACTGCGGCAATGAGGATGCCGGTGATGCCGACGGGAAGCTCGGTTGAGATGAAGTGAGGGAAGACTTTGTCTCCTTTTCCAAGTGACTCGGGAAGTAATTCCGGCTGGGCCTCGTAGAAGGCGAAGAGACCGGTTCCGATCATGAAAAGGAGTGCGGAAATGGGGACGTAGAGCAGTGCTCCGAGCCAGACACTTTTCTTCGCCGCTTTCTCGCTTTCGGCGGTGGCGTAGCGTTGCACGTAGCTCTGGTCAATTCCGAAATTCTGGAGATTTATGAAAAGTCCGAAGATGAGAATGACCCAGAAGGTCGGCTCGCTCAATGAGGCACCGAAACTCCCGAGAGAGAATTTATCGGCGTCCGCCGCGATCGCAAAAACCTGACCGGGACCTTCGGGCATGCCGGTAAAGATCACTCCAAGACAGAGAAAAATTCCCAGTGTGAGAACAATGCTTTGAACCACGTCGGTCCAGATCACGGCTTCGATCCCGCCAATGAGCGTGTAGACCGTGACGAGGACACCGGTGAGAATAATGATTGTGATCACGCTCCAGCCCGTGAGCGGTGCAAGCGCGAGGGCGACGAGGTAGAGGATCGTTCCGACCCGTCCCATCTGGGTAAGGAGATAACAGACGACGGCGTAGACGCGGGCCCAGGGGCCGAAGCGGGCCTCGAGGTGCGAGTAGGCGGAGATCTCGCCGGTCTTGCGGAAAAAGGGAACGAAGTAACGCGTTGCGACCCAGGCGGCGAGGGGAAGGGAGAGCCCGAAGACGAAGGGATTCCAGTTCGCGTCGAAGGCTTTTCCGGGATTGGCGAGAAAGCTGATGCTGCTGACAAAGGTGCCGAAGATGGATAGTCCCACGGCCCAACCGGGAAGTGCGCCACCCGCGGCCATGAAGCCTTCGGTGGTTTTGGAGCGCTTCGCGAGCCAGATGCCGAGCCCTACGACAATGACGAGGTAGACGACGAGAACGATGAGATCAATGGTCTTCATGGGGGGATTGAGAGGGGATTTTCAGGGAGCGGGTTGAGAGTGGACGCGGTCGTGTTCGACCTCCGTTGACCAGCGGGTGAGTTCGTTGATGAGACGCTCCCTAAGTTCGGGCTGCTCAGCTGAGAGGTCGATCTGCTCTTCCGGGTCGTTTGTCAGATTGTAGAATCGCGGCGGCTCTGTCGATTCTGCTTTGGGAATGTTGCTGGTGAGAAAGGGCCTCACCAGTTTCCACTGGTTGGATCGAACTGCGGCGTTGTGGGAATACTGCGGCGTCTTCCGGTTCCACTGCCAGAAGCGGAGCTCCGGCGATTGCGTTTTTTGATAAGTGTCAGAGAGCAATCCGGCGAAGCTCGTTCCGTCGAGCGGCTTGTCGTTCGGGAGCGGTTTCAGGTCGCAGATCTCCATGAGGGTGGGGACGACGTCGGTGAAGTGAACTAGTTCTTCGCGCCGTCCCGGCTCGAGCTTACCCTTCCAGCGCATCATGAGAGGGACGTGGATGCCGCCTTCGGTCACCATGTATTTGGCTCCGCGATTTGTGCCGTTGAATCGCTCGCCAACGAGGGGATCGGGGCCGTTGTCACTCGCGAAAAAGACGAGCGTTCTTTCCGCGAGCTTGAGCTTGTCGAGCTCGTCGAGAAGTTCGCCGATGCCGCGATCCATCACTTCGATCATCGCGTAGACTGTGGCTGTCTTTTCGGGAAGGCCTTTGGCGAGGTAATGATCGATGAGGTCCTGTGGAGCACTGAGGGGGCGGTGCGGCGCGTAGTGCGCGAGGTGGAGAAAGAACGGTTCGTCCCGGTGCTCGCGCACAAACTTGATCGCATGTTCGGTGAAGACGTCAGTGAGATTGGGGCCTTCAAACGGCTCGTAGGTTCCCTGAACATCGAGCTGGTATTCGTAGTAGGTTTTGATGTCGAGGCTGTCATTGAACCCGATGTAGCTGTCGAAGCCGCGCTTGAGCGGGTGGTAGGCTGCACCGGGCCCTGAATGCCATTTTCCGACGAGTCCGGTCGCGTAGCCTTCTGCGGAGAAACGATCTGCGATTGTGGTTTCGTCGAGGTGAAGGCGGGTCAGTTCCGGGAATTTGATTTGATTTAAAGTGACTGATCCGGTGCGGTGCGGATAGCGCCCTGTGAAGAGCGAGGCGCGCGAGGGAGCGCAAACCGGCGAGCCCGAGTAGGCATTCTCGAAGTAGACGCTTTCGGCAACGAGAGCGTCGAGCCGGGGCGTCCGGGAGAGGCCGTTATTGAAAATGGAGAGGTCTCCGATCGCCATGTCATCGGCAAGAATGAGGATGACGTTAGGACGATCCGCTGCGCTGGCCGTGGAGGCAAAAAGCACGAAAAGGAAGCTGAGGAAAAACGACTTCATGGCTTCTTGTAGTCGGGATTCTTCGTAGGGAGCCGCGCCCCCGCTTTCTCGAGATGGTTGTTGAGCGCATCGCGAAGTTCGCTGGTCTTCGTTGGATTGGATTCACTGAGGTCGCTGTGCTCGTAGGGATCGGCGGCGAGGTCGTAAAGTTCGACATTCCGGTTTTCGTAAAACTGCACGAGCTTCCAGTTGCCTCGTCGAATCGCGGAGTGAGGCCGGGTCTGGCTCGTGACGCCGTCATTGATTCCGATTTCGACCGGGGCTGCTTTGAACTTTTTCTCGGGATGATAGTAGGGAAAATGCCAGTAATGATCTCCGCCGGAAAGGTCAGGACGTTGTCCGGTTTCAGCAAGTGACTGGAAAGTGGCGAAAAGTTCGACTCCTGAAACAGGTTCGTCGCTGACTGAGCCTCCTTCAATTTTGTGGGGCCACCGAACCAGCATGGGAACACGAATGCCACCTTCGTAGAGGTTCCATTTGCTCCCGCGGAGGGGAGCATTGCCGGCGTAGTTGGGATGTCCGCCGTTGTCCGAGGTGAAGGTCACGTAGGTCGAATCGGCGAGGCCGGCCTCATTGAGCGCATCGAGCAACTGCCCCACGTAGTGATCCAGCGAAGTGACCATTGCTCCGTAGTGCGCGAGGATTTCCCGTCGTGGGTGGTCGGCGGGGATCATGTCGAGGTAGTGATCGTGGAGCCACTTCACGCGGGTGTGAATGGGATCGTGGACGTAGAAGTGCGAGACCATGAGAAAGAATGGTTTCTTGTGATCCTGTTTCAGAAACCCGATGGCGTGTTCGGTGAGGCCGTCTTCCACGAACTCGCCTTCCTTCAGATCGAGGAAGCTGCGTTTCTCTTTCTGATTCCAGTAGGAGTAAGGATGACTTCCGAAGTCCTCTTCGGCTGTTTGAAATCCCTGTGCCTTCGGCCCGTGCGTAGGGCTCCAACCGAGATAGCGTTGGTAATGTTGATTGAGGTGCCACTTGCCAAAGAAGGCGGTTTCATATCCGGTCTCGTTGAGCGCTTCCGCGATGGTCGTTTCTTCGAGAGGGAGATTGAGCGTAAAGCGGGGCGTCCTGAGCGGGGCGTTGACGGTTTGAAATCCGGGTTCCGGTTTCGTGACAAATTCGAATCCCAGTTGGGCCGGCGTCTTCCCGGTGAGAATAGAAGCACGCGAGGCAGAGCAAATCGGAGCGGCGGAATACGCTTGCGTGAAACGCGCTCCCTGAGTGGCGAGCTTGTCAAGGTTCGGCGTTTCAAACCACGGGTTGCCGTAGCAGCCGAGGTCTGACCAGCTGAGATCGTCGGCGAGAATAAAGAGAATGTTAGGGCGCTCGTCGGCGCTTGCAGGAATCGTAGCCGTCAGAGTAACGGAAGCGAAAAGCAGCGTGAGCAGAGGTGATCGTCTATTCAGCATTTTTTACGCTTGGGAATTGTTGCTCCAGTTTCTCCGCTAGTGTCGCCACTTCAGGAGGATGTTTTGCTGCGACGTTGATCGTCTCGTGGGGATCGCTTGCGTGATCGTAGAGTTCCTGTGCAAGGATTTCTCCTCCGTCGATGGCGCGCCATTCGGTGTAGCGCCAGCGGTCTGTTCGGATCGAATAGCCCCACGCTTTCCAGTTCTTTTCCGAGCCGTAGAAAGGATGCTGATGTTGAGAAAAGGCGGCGTCTTTGACTGAGGCGGTCGGGTCCTCGACAACAGGTGACAGGTCATCGCCCTCGAGACGCTTGTTGAGATTGCCTTCGATTCCGGAGAGGGTTGCGAGGGTGGGGTAGAGATCGACGAGCTCGGCGAAGGCATTTGTCTCCTGTCCGTGGCCAGCCGTTTTTCGCGGATCGGCGATGATGAGTGGAACGCGGGCATCGAGCTCAAAGTTGCTTGTTTTTCCCCAGAGGGAATGCTCTCCGATGTGAAAACCGTGATCGGAGGTGAAGCAGACGATGGTGTCGTCGAGGTGGCCGCCATCTTCAAGCCCGTCGAGAATCTCACCAATCTGTGCGTCCATAAAACTGATCGAGGCATAGTAACCGTGGCGGAAGTGCCTTACTTCTTCGGTGGTGAAGTCGGCGTTTTTATTTTCTTTCTTCACTCCGTATCCACGAATCTCGCCGGAGGGATGCATCGCGAGTTCGGGAACAGCCTCGGGAGGATAGGGATTGACCGGTAGGGGAATTTTGTCAGGATCGTAGAGGTCCCAGTATTTCTTCGGGGCGACGAAGGGGAGATGCGGTCTCCAGAAGCCGACCGCGAGGAAAAAGGGCTGCGTCGTTCCCTGGTAGTCCCGCAGCATCGCTGCAGCGAGATTGGCGATTTGTCCGTCGCGATAGGCGGTGTCGGGAACGTCGAGTCCCTCCGTGACCGGTGACTTCATTGGCGGAAGTTTGCGAAGCGCTTCCGGCGTGTTTTTGTAAACGGTGTCATCGGCGTGGGTCCCTTTGAAAAGGACTTCGTCAATCGACCACGAGCGGCGGTCCTGGGTTTCGCCGGTGTTGTGAAAGATCTTCCCGATGTCCTGACAGAAGTATCCGTTGTTCTTGAAATGTTGCGGGAGAGTGATGAGAGTTGAACCTCCCACGGCGGACTCACGGAACGATTTGCGTAGATCATCGACCCCAACCGTGTTGGGACGGAGGCCGGTGAGAAACGAAGACCGCGACGGGTTGCAGACCGCCTGCTGGCAGTAGGCCCGGTTGAAAACGAGCCCGCGCTTCGCGAGGCGGTCGAGGTTGGGCGTCACTGCCGCGCCATCTCCGTACGGACCCAGCGCGCAATTCAAATCGTCAGCGACGATGAAGAGCACATTGGGGGTGTCAGCCGCCCGGAGGAAACCGGGCAGCGAGCACGCCACTAACAGAGATAACAAAAGCAGATGCCTCATTTTCTTGTGGGGGGAACAAGGGGGATTACCACGAATCCAATCCAATCGCTTTTCCTACGACAAGCTTTGCCGGATCAATCACGACGTGTTTCACTTTCTGACGCTTCCAGGTGTAGGTCATGTGAACGAGTCCGTCGCTCGTCTGAATCATCGCAGGGTAGGAGAATTCTCCCTTCTCAGCTTTCTCGATTGTGGTGACGGCTTTCCAGTTTTTGCCATCGTCGCTGATCGCGAGGTTGATCACGTTGCGCAGTCCCCAGCCATCACTGCGATCTTTACGACCACCGGTGTGATTGTAGAGAAGGAGGTGACGACCGTCCGCCAACGTTACGGACTCGATTCCCGAATTGTTGTTCGGCATATCGATGAGCTTGAGCTCGCTCCAGGTCTTGCCGCCATCTTTGGAAACGCTTTCCGCGATTTGTTCGTGTTTCGAGCGCATCAGGGCTTGAAGGCTGCCGTCAGGGTGAGGCAAGAGGGTTGGTTGGATGACCTGATAGGGTTGCTTCTCAGGTTCGACCCTTTCCCATGAGGTTCCGAGTTCGGGGTGATCGAGATCGATGAGTCGCTCCATGTGGAAGCGCCAGTCATCGTCGTGCTCGGTGGAGGAAGGACAGAGAAGGGTGCCGTCATCGAGGAGAAGTGGCTTGCATCGAACCGGTCCGTCGATCCCTGCAGGAAGGCGGCGGCGATCACTGAAGGAGCGACCGAAGTCGTAGCTGAACATGACTTCTCCCCACCAGGTTTGAGGGGTCGGCCCGTTTTTGAAGAAGAGCATGGTTGGACTGTCACCGGGGGGCTGGAAAAGAACAGGGTTCCAGGTGGGCTGGCGCTGGTCGTCGTGTTGAATTCCGTTGGCCCACTCTTTGGGTGAGCTCCAGCCGGAGCCGTCGTGGTAGCTGGACCAAATCCCGACGTCGGGATGCTTTTCTTTGGTGCCACCGAACCAGGCGGCGACGAGACCACGGGGAGTTTCGCAAATCGTGGAAGCGTGGCACTGAGGAAAGGGTGCTTTCTCGTAGATGAATCCTTCGCTCACGAAGCCGGGGAAGCGTGGCTTTTTCGCATCCTTCGCTTTACGTGCCGTGATCTCCTCTTTCGAAAACTGGATGCAGTCATTGTGTTTGATGAAGTAGATGCGTCCGTTCTCGGCTCCGACGACGAGGTCGGGCTTGCCGTCTTTGTCGAAGTCACACGCCGTCGGGCTGGAGGTGTGGCCGGCGACGTTTCGCTTCGCGAGGTTACCGACCTTTTTCAAAACGATCTTGCCGTCGCGGTCTTCGCAGTTGCGATACCAGGTCGCATTCTCGGAGTTTACGAGAAGGTCGAGTCGTCCGTCACCGTCCCAGTCAACGACGTCGAGCTTGTAACGTCCACTGCGTCCGGCGCTGTGTTTGTTAAGCTGGATCGGCTGATTGTCTTCATCGATGAAAATGCGGGTTTCCTCTGTTTTGCGGCTTTGGCAGGTGAGGTATCCTTCCTGATCGAGAATGACGAGATCGAGTTTACCGTCGCCGTCGAAGTCGGTTGCGAGAGGGGTGGTTCTCCACTGGGTTTGCAGATTCTCCGCTTCGGTTTGCCACCAGTACCATTTCGGCGGCGCTTCGCTCGTCCAGAAAGAGAGTGGCTCTTCGACGAGTCCTTTCTTTGTATTCCTGAGCAACTGGATCCGTGGCCAGATCGAATTGTAGAGAATGTCATCGCGGCCGTCGCCATCCCAGTCGGCTACGGAAAGCGTGGTGTAGCCCCACTTTGCTTCGGCGGGGCCCTGGATGGATCCGTTCGGTCCCGCGAGAACGCGGAACTCTTTTCCGTCGGCTTCGATCAGTTCGGGGGCGCTCCATTTCGTGCCTTTGCCGTCGAGGTTGGTGAAGATGGCGATGTTCCCCGCGGTGTTTCCACAAACAAGATCTTCGTCTCCGTCGCCATCCCAGTCATGAGCATAGGGTGTCGCGAGGGCTCCGAATTTGAGGGTGTCGGCTTCCTGCTGGAAATAAACGGGCTGCTTGAAGAGAGGTGATTTCGCTGACTCCGGGGTTACGTTCTCAACGAGCGCAACGCGTCCGTCTTCGTCTCCGACGATGAGATCAAAATCGCCATCGCCGTCCCAGTCAAATGCGGTCGGAGTGATCATCTGAAGATGCATCACGAGCGGCTTGCCATCGTCGGCGTTCAGTTTGTAGCCGGTGGCATACTCAGGTGTCTCCCGGGTTCCGATGTTTTCAAAATAGGTGAAGCCATCGAGGAACTCGCCGCAGATCAAGTCGAGGTCGCCGTCTCCGTCGAAGTCATTGAAGTTCGGTGAGGGCCATCCAAAGACGTCGACAGGGGAACCGCCCGCTTTGATTTTTACAGGATTGTCAGAGTATTCTCCGTCGACGTTTTCGATGAGGTAGACCCATCCGTGAAGCGGGCCGTTGTGCCAGCGCCCTTCAGCATCGTAGGCCTGATCCCAGACGTAGTCGCTCCAGTCGCCGACACCGACGACGAGGTCCTGATCGCCGTCACCTTCCCAGTCCACATACCGCCACATCCGGGCGCGGGTGTTTCCTTTGTGAAACCTGGCGTTGTCGTAAATTTTCTTACCTCCCTTTTTTCCGGCGCCCGTCGTTTTGAAATCGGGATACTCGATGTTCTCCTTGAGCACTTTGGGCTTGCCGTCGACGTAGCTGACCTGGACGTTGTGTCCGGTCGGTCCGAGATAAACCGCCGGTTTGAACACCGGCATCTTCACCGAGGGATCCTGAGTCGGATTCTCGAAGAAATAAATTCCGTTGGTTGGTTTGTCAGGCCCTGAAACGACGAGGTCGATATCGCCGTCGCCATCATAGTCCATCGGGAGTGGCCAGGCCCAGAGTCCCACTCCGAGATCAACTTCAAGACCCGGATTGTTGTATTTGAGCGCTTTCAGTTTCCAGTCCTCTTCCGCCATGAGCGGAAGCACGAAGGTGATGAGGAGGGTGAGTATCGTCCACCGGAGTTTCTCCGATGACGGTTTTGGGGGTGCGTGGGTTTCAGTTTTCATTGTCTGGGAAAAGGTGATTGGGATTTTATCAAAAGTGGAAAATCAGTCGGCCCACCAGCGGTCGCTGATATCGGCGTCAGCTTCGGTGAGGGTAAGATCGAGGCTGTTGCGAATGTGACGTTGCATTGCCGCACTCGCGGCTTCGCTGTCCCGGGAGGCGATTGCGTCGGCGATGTGGACATGCTCCGCCTGAGTGATATCGAGAATCGAGAGCTCGAACTCATGCCGGTCCGCCTGGAAAATACGTGTCAAAATGTGAGAGTCGCCGACGACCTTGAGCATCCTGCGATTGCGCGACGCCTCGATAATCGTCATGTGGAAAGACAGATCGAGTTCGTGAAATTTTTTGGCGATAGCAGTGGAGGCTGTCTTTTTGCCCGACTTGCGAACCTGTTCGACGAGCTCTTCCGAGGTGGCAAGATTGCTTCGCAATTCACTGAGGAGTCGATCACTGATTCGCTCGGCGGCGCGGGCGGCAGCGTAGGATTCCATGGCCTCGCGCAGTTCGTAAAGTTCGATCGCCTCCTCGCGAGTGAGCTCCCTCACGACAGCACCGAGCTGGGGAACGAGTTCAACAAATCCTTCGCTGGCAAGCTGTCCGACCGCTTCTCTCACCGGCGTGGCGCTGATCCCGATCTCCTTGCCGATCGTCCCGTAGGAAAGCCTCGAACCCGGAGGCACCGAGCCGTCGAGGAGCTTCTTGCGGATGTGGCGATACGCCTTTTGTGATTGGTTGACGGACATTTCTATAGAAGTCTATAGAGGTGTATTTTGAGAAGGGCAATCAAAATGGGCGAAAGGACGCGATCTCGTTAGGTGCGAACGGGG
>JARGPH010000061.1 GCA_029213065.1 Verrucomicrobiales bacterium
TAACGATTGATTCGCTGTCGAGTGTAGTAGGGACTGAGATTATTATCGAAGGCGGTTCGACGCTCGATGTTTTCGCGGGTTCGATCGCGGGAGTGATTTCAGGAAGCGGTAATTTGCAGAAAACGGGTGCAGGAACCCTTTCGTTGTCCGGGGATAATTCCTACACCGGGACGACGCTTCTTTCGCTCGGAGTCTTGTCGATTTCACATGACAATGCCCTGGGTAATTCCAGTGCCGGCACGACGATTGATCAGAGCCTTTCGGCTCCGGGAGTTTTTGTTCTTCTGACTCTGAGTGGAAACATTACAGTGGCGGAAGACATCACGTTTATCAATGTCGGCTCCAATCTGCAGACGACGTTTCGAAATTCCAGCGGCGACAACACGATCACCGGGCTCGTTACTCTGCCAGCGAGCATTCGACAGCAGTCTTCGAGTGGAAGCCTGACTTTTGAAGGGGGCGTCACCAGTGCCTTCAATACGTTTTATGTCATCAATTCATCGGGCGGATCGACTCATTACACGACAAATCCGATTAATCTTAACAGCGGAAGATTCTATGCCGATTCCGGTGGTTTAACGACGATTGGTGTTGCCGGGAACTCCTGGGTCCTCGCCACTTTGTCCAGCGGAACGCTGCGCCTCGACGTTGATAACGCGCTACCTTCAACGATGGTTCTAACCCACAGCGGGCTAGGCTACGGCAGTGGCGGAACGCTCGATCTGAATGGGACATCGCAGACGATTACTTCATTCGCTTCCGGTGGAAGCAACACCAGTGGCCTCGAGGCAGTGATCACGAATACGAATGCCACGACGGCAGCTTCTTTGACGGTGAATCAGGCGTCAAACACCACGTATCACGGTTCGGTCAGTGGCGATTTGGCAATTGTGAAGGATGGCGTCGGAACGCTGACTTTGGCTGGAACGATTGCCAATACCCACACAGGATTAACAACGGTCAGCGGCGGCGTTTTGCAGTTAAATAAAGCCCCCGGAGTTGATGCAATTGCGGGTGACGGCAATGCGTCAACGAGTGACGTTCTCGTGGAGAACGGGGCTGTTTTACGAAATCTCGCGACTGATCAGATTAACGATGATGCGACTGTGGCTTTGGCATTTGGTGATTGGAATTTAGGCGGGAACAACGAGGAGGTGCTTCGTGTGAAGGGGGCGCAGGCTGGTGCGGCAGAGCTGAGTGAACTCGTCCTGGGTGGCGCTACTTTGACGCTCAATCGACTCGATTGGGATAATTCCAGCGGGGCGACGGTGCATCCCTCTATCACTGATGGCACGGGGACGCTTCGATTTGTAGATGACGGTGCAACTGAGGCGGTGTTTGAGACGGCTCATTCGGGTAATACCTACGTGGATTCCGCGGTTCAAATCGATGCGACGAGTTTGAGCTTCCGGGCGACTACCTACGCGACCGTTATCCGCGGACAGGTGAGCGGGGCGGGAAAGCTGATTTTTGATCCGGGTTCCGGGGCCGGAGGCCTGACACTCACAAACGGGGCGAACGACTATTCGGGGGGCACTGAATATTCTTCCGATTCAGGGACATCGGGAAATTGGGATTTGTTCACCATCAACGCGAGTGGTGCTTTGGGGAGTGGTGATGTGACAATCAAAGGAGGAAATAAGACGACGTGGTCGAGTGGCGGGGCGGTTCCTTCAGGAATGGTTTTTCAAAGTGCTACGACCCACGCCAATAACTTTGTACTGAGCGGGGATGCGGTTATTTCAGTGGGAAATCCCAATTCGGCGACGGCGAACAGCGACACGGTGGCTTTGACTGGGGATTTTGATCTCGCAGGGTACACCTTGTTTGTGCGGGGGATTGGAACGGGGACGATCAGTGGTGCGGTTTCGGGCACCGGTGGGATCACCAGGAATGACAATCCCGGGACCTGGATCCTGACAGGAACCAACACCTACGATGGCGCGACCAATGTAAATGCGGGTGAGCTCGTTGTGAACGGTGATAACTCAGGCGCGACCGGAGCGGTCACGGTTGCGAACGGCGCCGACCTCTCCGGAACGGGAACTCTCGGCGGGATCGTTACTGTTGTGACAGGGGCTGATTTGCAGCCGGGTGACGATGGTGTGGGAACACTCACGATTGAGTCGAATACGATCATCAATGGTGATCTCGAATTTGATGTCGATGGTGGGACAACTGATCTTTTGACTGTGGCCGGCGATGCCACGGGAGGAGACGATGTCACTCTGAGTGGAACGCTGACGTTCAATGTCATTGCCTCTCCTACTGCGGATTTCATTACCGTGGTCGACAATGACGGCACTTCGGATGCGGTTGTCGGTGCCTTCAGCAATTATGCCGAAGGCGATTCGGTCACGCTCGGAGCGAAGACGTATAAAATCTTCTACAACGGCGGTGATGGAAACAATGTCGTCCTCGCTGAGGCGATCACCCCGACGGTCGTCTATGTAGATGACGATTGGGCAACGGGCGGAGCCGCTCCGAAGAATGGCGGGCAGCTGATTGCCGACGCTGATTCCGGAACGACTGGAAATCAGGATGCAGTTTTTGGAATCAATGCCTTTGCTTCAATTGCCGATGCACTTGCCGCGGTGACTAACGGTGGCACAATTATCGTCAACGATGGCGATTACAGCACCGAAGCTATTGTCCTCGCCGACGGGAAGACGATTGAGATCACGGGCCCTGACACCGCAGGAACGGTGGAGACAGTGACGATTGGTTCTCTCACGGCAGGTGCGACCGAGTCGATTATTATTGAGGGTGATTCCAACCTTATCGTTGGCGCCAACAATGACAGCATGGAGATTGTCTCGGTGATCTCCGGATCGGGAAGTCTAAGCAAGGCGGGAACCGGAACTCTCACTTTGAGCGGCGCGAATACTTATTCGGGAATCACGACTGTCGCGGCAGGCCTTGTGAAGCTCAACCATGCGACGGCTCTCGGCAGCAATGGCAATCTCGCCACAGGGACGGTGGTTCAAAGCGGCGGCGCGCTCGATTTGAATGGTATTTCCCAGGTGGGTGAGCGGATTGAGATCAATGGCTCCGGAACGGGGGCAGCGAATACGGGGGCTTTGTTCAACAACGGTCCCAACATGGTGAACAACGGGGTGCGTTATCTCACGCTGGGGAGCGATGCTTCGATCGGTAGTGACGGTCAGCGCTTCGGATTGAATAGCGGGACGGTAACGGGGGCTGGTTTCACCCTGACGAAAGTCGGTAACAAGGACGTCTGGATCAACTCGAACGTGGCTGTAGCCAACATCGTGGTCGACGGGGGCGTTTACGGAGCTCAGGGAAACAATGCTCTGAACAGCGTGACGGGAACGGTAACGGTGAATTCCGGAGCGGTTCTCTCAACCTATTCAGCTCTCACTATTTCCGCCGATATCGCGTTGAATAACGCCACGATCACAGGCAGTGGAGGAGCGGGAACCAATGTTGTCGCGACCTTCAATGGGACGATGACTTTGAGCGGAACGAACGCGATCGATGTTCCAACGTATGGTGACCGGAGCCGGGAAGTCCTCATCACTGGTGTTCTCAGTGGTGGCGGTTCTTTAGTGAAGACCGGCGGCGATGATCTGACGATCACCGGGGCGAACACGTATTCGGGTGGCACCACGGTGAGCGCGGGAACGTTGATCGCAAACAATGCTTCCGGATCAGCGACAGGAACCGGCACTGTGATCGTGAATTCAGGCGCTAATCTCGCAGGCACGGGAACGATTGCCGGGGCGGTTACGGTTAACGCCGGAGGAACTCTGGAACCGGGGGACGACACCCTCGATACTTTGACGATACAGGGCGGCGTCACTCAGAGCGGTAGCTGGGAAGTGGAGGTTGATGGAACCGGCGATGGTTCAGCTGACTTGCTTGAAATTACCGGCGATCTTTCATTGGCAGGAACGACTTTGGATGTGAGCGCTTTGGTCGCTGCTGACGATGACGAGTATGTCATTGCGACCTACACCGGAACCCGCACCGGCGAGGTCGCAGTGTCTTCGATTCCGGAAGGTTATTTTGTGAAATATGATGATGCCGGAAAGCGTGTCATTTTGACGAACACTCTGGAGACAACAGAGCTGGGAGGATTGGAAACGGGTGAAGCTGATACCGGGGCGGGAGATCCCTTTACGGGGAGTCTCTTACCGGGCGCGATTGACGTTACTTCCTCTACGCATGATTCGGGTGCGCCGGGCGATACCGTTTCAGGAATCTATGGCGATCTCGTCGTGGGAACAGATGGAACCGTTACCTACACTCTGGTCGATGAACGGGTCGATGCACTGGATGATGGCGATCAAGTCGTAGACACTTTTTATCTCGGGGACACCGTCGTTGCTGACTATCGCAATGACTTTAATGGTGCGGCCCCGGCTCCCGGGTGGCAGTATCTCTGGAATGCTCCGGCAGATTGGGATCCGGGTGATTCCATTGAAGACTACGATCCGGCGGGCGGCCCGATTGGGGATTCAGCCAACTACCTCTCGATGCTTTCGGTCGGTTCGTATTGGTCCTCTGATGGCGATGCCGACGGGACCAACAGCAATCCGGATCGGTATGTGAGACTGACTCCAACCGGGGGGCATCCCGGTGCAGGTGCGAATGATACACACAGTTCTGTGGATCGCTACGCGATTGCCGCCTACACCGTGACCGAAGATGGTAACTACACCGTGGGCGACAGTTTTATCTCCCGCTCTAACGACAGCCCCGCAGATGGCGGGCGCGTTGATATTTTTGTGAACAATACCCTCATCAATTCGGTGATGGTCAAACCCGGCGGTAACATCGATTTTGATACCGCTCTGGGTGATTTGGTTGCAGGAGACACGATCTACATTGCTTCCGGAACGAACGGAAGCGCGGGCAGTGACAGTTTTACCTGGGATTTCAGTATTCAGAAGGCGACCGTTCTTGCCTTTACGGTGAATGGAAGAAACGACGCTCCCGTTGCTAACAATGATGCCGATGTAGCGATTGAAGCGGGTGGTGTCGCTAATGGCACTCCTGCAGTCGTTGCCTCTGGTAACGTCATTGGAGATTCCTTTACAGTGACGAACTCCAGTTTTGAAGATGATGATATTGCTGCCGGTAGTAGTGTTAGTGGCGATCCGGCGGGGTGGACGGTGACGGGAGGAGGCGCCGGAATTGAAGATCGAAATTTTGACAGGGCGGGAGTGTATCTCTCGGAAACTCCCGATTCGAATGATGGCGAGCAGTTTGCCTATTCCGATGGCGGTGATCTCTATCAGGTTGTCGGCGGGACTCTTGAGCCGCTGACAACGTATCGTCTTACGGTTGATGTCGGTGAAGTTGATACGAGGGGAACAACGGGAACTCCGATTATTCGTCTTGGAACCGGTTCTACTTTTGGAACGAATCTGCTTACCGGAACGATCATCTCGAATACTCCGGCTGCGGCAGGGGGGTGGTCCACCTTTGTAACGGAATTCACGACCGGCGAGAATCCAGTTAACCTTGGCGATGCCCTTCGAGTTGAGTTGGTGAACGACGGTGGCGCTCAGGTTGTTTTTGATAATGTCAGGCTGACAACAACCGCTGTTGATACTGACGTGGATGCAGGCGATGCGCCGGATGATTTGAACGTCGCTAATATCGCTTTCAATGGAACAGCGAGTGATGCGGTGGTGAATGAATCGCTTGCGGTTGAAGGTGCCACGACGATCGACGGGGCCTACGGGGTGCTCGTTATCAATCCTGATGGGAGTTATACTTACACGCCTACGGATTCTTTGACGGATTCGCTGGCGGAAGGTGAAACAGTCACGGAGACATTTACTTATGCGGTATCGGATCAGCTGATCACCGGCGGGATCGACGCGAGCTGGGATTTTACTGGAACTGGAACGGTTAATGACCCGCAAGACTGGAGCATTCTGAGCGGAAACGCCTACACTGGTAATCACGCCGGCCGAGATGGGCTTGGCGCCGGAACCCCGACCGGAGGGCACGTGCATGATGATCATGGGAATCTTCACGCACCTTTCGTCGCCGCTTCACCGGACGTGCAATTTGACTCCGGTGTCGCAGCAGGTGATGTCGCCTTAACGGTGACCTTCGGCGGTGGAGATGGTGACCATTCCAATCGCGGCCAAATCTATGACACTCCGGATGAGGTGATTAATGCCTTTGCCGGGTTGACGAATTCGGATGGGCAAAAAGGTCTCGCTATTTATGACACGGCAACGGGTCGATACGTCACGACCATTTTTGCGGATGGTAACAACCAGAATCAAACTCTCTCTGTCACTCGCGTCGAACTCGAATCAGCGGGGGTCGATTTCACGAACGGCACGTATCAATTTCACTTTTTCGACAATGATTCGGGGGGGTGGGGCTGGCAAAAATTAGTTAGTCTTGATGTTGCCGGTAAGAAACTATCAGTCACGGCTGACCTGACAATCACGGTTCAGGGCACGAACGATGCGCCGGTGATTACCGATGGCCCGGACACGGCTGCATTGACGGAAACGGATGCGGCTTTAACAACCAGCGGTGCTCTGACTGTTACTGATGTAGACACCACTGATGTGGTAACCGCTTCGGTAGCGGTGGTGGTATCCGGAGATGATCCGGCTGCTCCGTCCCGTCCGTCTGATGCGGCATTGCTGGCAATGCTCACGGTGAGTCCGGCAGTTCCGGGGCAGGTCCTCAGCGGCACGGAAATGACGAAGACTTTAAACTGGACCTTCGACAGTGGCGCGGAAGCGTTCGATTACCTCGCAGCCGGGGAGACATTGGTTCTTACTTATACGGTCACGGTGACGGATGACGCAGGCACGCCGCTGAGCGATTCTGAAACGGTCACGATCACGATCACGGGGTCGAATGAGATTCCGAAGCTCAATGTCAGCGCCACCGATATTCTTGAAGGTGAAGCGACCATCCTGACGGGTGACTTCATCGATTTGGATTTCAGTGATCCGCATACCATCACGATTTCCTGGAGGGATCCGAACAGCTCGCCGGATTCGGTATTCACGCTGCCGAAGACGGCAGACATCAGTGTGAACGATATTTTCACGAGCACCGGTGCGGACAGCTCGACGGTGCTGACGGTGAGAACCGTTGACGCGCTAAGCGGTAAGATTGGCTTTACGGTTGAGCATCTCTACCACGATGATGGTGCCGCCGGAACGGGAAGTTTTTCAAATGGCGGAAATTGCACGGGAGAAGACACTGTGACGATTGCGGTAACGGTGGATGACCCTGTGACCGTAGCGGGGAGCCTTCCGGGTTATGCCAGCACCCTCCTTGCGGATGCAAATCTTACCGGGTATTGGCGTTTTGATAGTGCGACAGGCACACTCGTTGATGCGTCAGGAAACGGGAACACTCTCACGCAGGCAGGTGATCCGGTCGTCGTTAATGAAAGTGCTGAGATTCCGCTGGGGCAGTCTGTCACGCTTGATGGAACGGATGACTATTATTCCACGGGAGCGACGGCTGCAGATCTCGGCTTTACCGGCGATTTTACGGCGAGCGCCTGGATTCGTTTGGACGATGTCAGCTCGACGAGCGATGATAATACCATTTTCGGCACCAATTCGTCAGGGACGAGTAACGGTCTGCACCTCGTGATTCGGGATGGTAAACCGCACTTTGGATTTTTCGGAAATGATACGGGGGGGATTCAAACGCTGAATGCAGAGGAATGGTATCATATCACCTACCGATATGATTCGGCGGCAGGGGAACAGGCCTTGTTTGTGAACGGTGTCCTCGACAGGGCGACAACGGGGCATGGGCCTTTCGTCGGAGGCACTGAACAGGTCTTTCTCGGTCGGTGGGGCGGGGTTTCCGCAGGCCGGGTATTCGGCGGGGAATTGGATGAAGTGTCCGTTGTCAGTCGCGTGATGTCTAACCCTGAGATCGCTGCGCTTTACGATCTCGGAGATGAGCCGGGCAATTCGGCTTCGGTGGATATTTCGATCACCAACGTCGTTCCGACAATAACACTGGGGAACGCATCGGTGGATGAGAACGGGACCGCAGTCATGACGGGAACGATTACCGATCCGGGCCTGCTCGACAGCCACCTTCTGGTGGTGGATTGGGGCGATCCGAACAACATTGCTGATGCGACTTTTGACATCGGAGCGATCCTCCTTGCTGATGTGGCAGCGGGAACGACGACAGGCAATCTCGCGCCGGGAGCGGTTCTAATGTCTTCTACAGATGGCAGCGAGTTGACGATCACTTCGACGCAGGCTGAGCTCGATGCGGGAATTATCAACTACTCCCTGAGCCGTGTGGTGCTTGATGATGGCATCAGTGCATCGCCGTATGCTTCAGGTGCAAACGGGACTGGATCTGATGTCTTTACCGTGACGATGCGTCTCGTTGATGATGATCAGCCGAGCCTGGAAGCTTTGCTTGCGGGTGATGCTGCTCTCAAGGGGCTGTGGCGCATGGAAGAGACCGGAGGGACTGCGGTGCCTGCCACCGACGATCAGGTATGGGATGCATCCG
>JARGPH010000035.1:0-35391 GCA_029213065.1 Verrucomicrobiales bacterium
CTCCTCCTCATCGTCCACCCGGATGGAAATGAATCCCATCTCCTCGTCATCCGCGGATCCCAGGGCATTGAACTGCCCACGGCTCATCACGAAGTCATTCTCCTTCCATTCGATCCAGGCAAAATGACCCGCGTTTTCCTCATCGAAAGCGATATGAAATACCCCCTCACCCATTTTCCAGGCACCTTGAAATTCCTCCTGCAGTGATTCTTCGGTTTCTTTCGCGACCGGAGTGACGGTCCAAACAGGACTGCAGGATGTGAGTAGAAACGCAGCGCCCGCGGCGACCGGGAGTAAAAATCGGAATCGTATCATGGCACAGGCTATCCTCTCTACCGAACTAGGGCTTTCGGATCACAAAGTTGTCATAGTGGACCTCGCGATCCGTCGTCGTGATGTTCATGTTAGACTTCGTCGCGTGGGCGATCCCCTCCGACTTGAGCGTGCCGACGAGCTCGCCGTCGATCCAGGCCTTCATGACATCCCCTTCAATTCGAATGAGAAGATCGTGCCACTCCCCGGGGTCGATCGAGATGGCATTGCGGGAGGTTTTCGTCTTCAGCATTTTTTGAGTCTCCTCATCCAGCTTGACTCCCGCTTTACGCTTGTCCCGAATCGCTTTCACAAACTGGCCCGTTTTACCGTCGTTGAGATCAATCGATTTTGCACTCACTCCGACATGGCAGATGTGCCCCGCGTGAGACCCCTCGTAATCGAGATCACGAAACATGATGCTGAATCGGTTTGAACCGGCGAACTTGAAAGACACCGCCACTTCGAGATCACTCAGCGGCGGCAGAAGAATCGTATTCACCGACGGATGATCCGCCTCCTTCGGCGTAATCCCCACGAGAACGCCATCACGGATCAGCGATTCGCTCTTCCACGATCCCCACTCCTTTTTTAACGACTCGCCTTCGAAATCATCCTCAAACAAAATGGTTTCGTAAGGCCCGGCTTGAAGGAGACCTGCAGCCCCCTCGAGCAAAGCCAGAGAAGTGACGGCAGCGAGAAACAGAGATTTCATGGGATCAACCGGGAAACGGGAGGGTTCGAACGATTCTGCGCTGCGCGCCTATTTCAACGTCACCGTCTGCGGTTCGGAACCAACCTTCGCCGCTTCAGAAACGGTTGTTTCAGGCGCGTCCTTACCGGCTTTGACAATGAAAGTCTTCCCCTTCGGTGCTCCCGGGGTGAATGATTTGCCGCTGGCTCTCACCGTGTAGAGGATCTCGTCCGTGTCGGCGTCAATCAGCTGAACGACAGGATCCTCGACGTCGAAAGTGAGTTCACCGAGCTTGCCCCAGGAACGGGGATTGTAATTGTCGAACTGGGAGATCGTCATCGGCCAACCGGGATACTGCTTCGCCTCCGGGTCAGTCACGTCCACGTTGCGCGGCCAGCACTCCATCTCGATGTCGCGTGTTTTCGTGTTGAATCGAACGATTCCAAATCCGGCAGCACGGGTGTTGAGAATATTTCCGGCAGGATTCTTTTCAGGGTTTGCAGCCGCGAAGTTTGTCACTTTGTTAGCAAAGCCATCAAGGTGATCTCCGGTGTATTCGGGCGCACCCGGCTCGCGGTTAGGACCCGCTTCAAGTGGCTCCCACCAGCGAAGATAGAGATTCGCAATCGACGGGACGCAGAACGAATAAATAGCATCACCGTATTCGTCGATACCCTGCTGGAATATCGTCGCGAGGTGCTGGTCACCTGCGTAGTGAAAGGCAAACCCTTTCCTGAGCCCGCGCAGCGCGTTGTTCCGCCCTGTTTGCGGCCAACCGTTCGAATCCATATCCGCATGGAGACGTCCGTTCGCAGCACCGTGAATGTGAGCACCACCACAGAAAATCGTCGCGGAAAGCGCCACCTTCATGTCAGCGTCAGTCCAGTCCTGCGCCCACTCATCGATGAACTTGAGCTGGCGATCGCCGAGAAGGATCGCCCCTTCCACATCAACGCTGGCGGGATCGTAGTCGGGATTGAGAATGTGATCGGGACGCGGACCCTGCTTGGGAACCCGACCGGCGGGGCCGGTCTTGAATTTGCGATCCTCAAGAATCGCGAAGTCAATATTGCCCCAGTTCAGATTCGTGAACCAAACGCCGATTCCCTGTCCGATCGTGTGCGGATCAACCGGATCCGGCATGTGGCTGGTCTGAGCACGCTCGACTTCCTGAACATACTCACCGGGCTGAGAGTAACCGCCATCAGCGGCACCGCTCAGCGTCGAGATTTTACCGCTCTCGCCCCACAAATTGGGTTGTCCCGCGTCATGGTCATCAGGGAGGCACAGCGTGGGGCGATCTTTGATAATCTCGCCGAAGTCGCGACCGAACTTCAACCACGCCGCGTAGTGACGGTGATGATCGTAGACCTGATCACCGGAAAAGAAGAGCACATCGGCATCGACCTTGTTCACATTGTCGATGAGATCCTGGCGGGAGAGATCCCCGCCGTGTTTTGCATTGATCGAATTCCCCGTGAAGCCTGCCACCACGATCTCGTCCTTGTCGATCGGATTCCGGCGAATCGTGCCCTCGTAACTCGCTTCCTCACCGTGAAGAACACGGTACTTCTGCGTTTGGGTATCGTCCCAGTTTTCAACACGGAAGGGAGCGGTCCATCCCTTCTCGATCACCTCTGTTTTCGCGACCTCGACCCATTTTCCGTCCTTCTCAATCTCGAGGCGAACCGTTTTCGTATCACCCTCGGGGACAGGGTAAAGTTGAGCAGTCAGCTTGAGCACCTCGTCATTCACCGTGTAGAGAGCGAAACAGATAATATCCTTCTTCTCCACATTCGGAATCGCAAGCGCAGCGGGCCCCTTCTTCTGACCTTTTCCCTTTTTTCCTTTTTCCTGGGCAACTGCCCCGCCTGCAATCAGAAGCGCGGAACAACAAAGGGTGACTAATCGAATCAGTTTCATGGGATTTCTTACGATAAAGTTTGGTTTTGTCAGTTAAAAAGAGGAGATCAGAGACGGCACGTTTGCGGGTCTGTATTCCCCGACGAAATGGGAACAGGAGCCGTGAGGCTATCAGGCTCGTCGGCTTTCCGCCAAAGAAAAAGCAGGTAAAGCGGAATCATAAAATGCGGAGCACGGAGAACAACCTCGTGAAGGTATTGATCCGCCCCCCAGTAATTCAGTCCCAATGACATTCCTGCAACGGGTCTCGCAACGGCGGTCAAAAATCCCCACACAGCAGCATACAAGGCGGCCCCGCGACGAAGCGGCCGGAAGAACAAACCAACACAGACCAGCATATCCATGATCCCCGCGACACGGAGGATGAAACGGGCCATCTCTGCATCAACCCGGAGAATGATCGACGTCATTCCGAGAAAATTGGCCGGTGTCGGGCTCGGATAGCCGAGAGCATAGGCGCCGTGTCCTGCAAAAATCATCACAAACGCCACCATCGCAGTGACCACGGTAGCGCGGTGACGAACCCCGAATCGCAACGCGAGAACGAGAATCACGGGAATGAGCATTTGCCCCCCGTGCTCAACAAACATCGGCAACTGCTGATTGGCACTTAAATACTTCGCGTAACTCAGCAGGACCAGCAACCCGCTCCCCCCGATGAGCCCCGCCATCTGAATCCGTGAATTATTACGCACCGTCAGGGTGAGAATCGCGCAAATAAGATAGAGCCATCCTATCCGGCTGTGCCACTTCTGAACCAATCCATCCTGAGCACCGGACCCGACAAACTCATCCCAGCTGATTCCAATTTTCTCCGCCAGGGCATAGATGGAATCCTGCCAGAGCAAAACGCCGTAAGGCCCCTCCCAATAGAAAAGAACCCATGCCCAGCCCGCAAAACAACCAAATCCCCCGAGGCGGAGGATTAAGAGGAGGAGTTGATCTGGCTTAGGCAGGGTCATGATTTTGCGAAGAGGAGTTGTAACCAATCCTCAACCCGCCGCCAAGCCCCTATTTCGACCAATTCCCTATCCGAGAGGCTCAGCCAGCGCCGTGCCGATACCGGTTGCCCCGTATCCATTGCCACAGTAAAAAAGGCGCAATCTTGAGCCTTCCCGGACAACATGAGGGTATTCGACCATTTTGTTTTCCCACGCCGCATCCCCCGGCGCAAGCGCCAGATTTTCATCCGGGGTCCCGCGCTCCCAGTTGAGGCCGTCCGCACTCCTGGCCTCGCAAATAGAGTAGGCCCCGAATCGAGTCCCAATCCCCGCATAGATTGCGCGCCAACCGTCCTTCACCGGCCACACATTGAGCGCAATCGTCGCTGCATTCTCATATTTTGCGTCCGCCCTCGGCTGAAGAACGACCCGCTTGTCAGTCCAATTGATTCCATCGTAAGAATGCGCGATCACTGATTGTTTAGCCTGATTGATCTGAAGCGTCCCGCCTGATCGTCCTGTCGCGAGGGTGTAGTGCATACGGTAGAGAATCCGACCGTCACTTTGAGGGATTTCAATAATCGGCCCGCCACCGGCAATCCCCTTGTTATCCGGCCAATCCGGAAAACCGTCGCCACGAAGCACGACATCGCCGGTCTTTTCCCAGTGGATCAAATCCTCGCTGACCGCGAGCCCAATCCCGGTGAATGCCTGCAACCCGTCACCGCTCGTGCCGCGACCGGTGTAATAGAGATGCCACTTGTCACCGATTTTATGCACGCAGGGCAGGACACACCACAGCTCATCAAAATCGCCCTTTCCGCCAACATCGAACAAGGGGCCGCGTCGTGTCCAGTTTGCTACATCATCAATGGGACAGGTCGCGAGGCAGATGCGCTGCTTTCGTTTCAGTCCTGCCCCCGAATAAAACAGCCAGTATTCCCCCAGGTCCTCCCGGGTTACTACAAAAGGATTCATGCAACGATTCCTGTCAAAATCGTTATCGCCGGGAGGCAACACAGGATTTCGCGAATCCCGTTTCCAATCGTGAACCCGAAAGGGCTCCAATCCCCTGCTTCCCGCAACAGACTCGCCGAACAACCAATCGGCACCACTAAGCGAAAGTGCAGTGGCAACTCCGACCTGCTCCAGTAGATGTCGTCTGCTTCTCAATTATCCCCTCTCCCTGTCTTTCATTCGGAAATCGTTGATAAAGAGCGGCCTCCGGGTCAATCCCAAACCGAACTCCCCACTACTGCATATACGGCCCATTCCGGAGTTGCGGAAAATAGAATTCCCTCTCGCCATCATGGGTATATCCCCGAACAGGAACCATCCCTGATAATCGGAGTCGCGCTCCGGCAGAAGAATTTGAAATCATTTTCCAATACCGTCGTCGAAGCCGAGAGGCGCATCACGAATCCATCGTGGCAAACCACGAAAGTCGACTTTCGACCTTGAAGACCACATCTCAGAGTAAACCGTAGAGAACACCACCATGAAACTGAAAAACAAAGTCGCGATCGTGTCCGGAGGAGCCCGGGATATCGGAAAAGCCATCTCCATCGAGCTCGCCGGGCAGGGCGCGAAAGTCGTCATCAACTATTTCGGCAGCACCGAAAAGGCGCAGGAAACCGTATCCGAAATCACCGCCGCCGGAGGTGAGGCCATCGCCGTGAAAGGAGACCTTACGAAAACCGCCGATGCTGAGAATCTCGTCGCCGAAGCCACGAAAGCGTTCGGAGACAAAATCGATATCCTCGTGAACAACGCCGGCGGGATCGTCGCCCGGAAATCACTCGACGAGATGGACGCTGAGTTTTTCAACTACGTCCTTCAGCTCAACACCACGAGCACCTTTCTTCTCACCAAAGCCACCGCGACCAAAATGGGCGAAGGCGGATCTATCATCAACATTGCTTCACAGGCCGGACGCGACGGCGGTGGACCCGGAGCAGCCGCCTACGCGACTTCGAAAGGAGCCGTCATGACCTTCACCCGCGCCATGGCAAAAGAACTCGGGGCACGCGGCATCCGCGTCAACGCGCTCTGCCCCGGGATGATCAGCACGACCTTTCACGACACCTTCACCAAAGACGAAGTCCGTAAAAACGTCGCCGCCGGAACTCCGCTCGGTCGTGAAGGAACACCACAGGAAGTGGCCACGATCATCTCATTCCTCGCCTCGGAGGAAGCCGGCTTCCTCACCGGAGTGAACATGGACACCAACGGCGGACTGCTCTTTTCCTGATGACGAATGGCTCTCCCGGCGATACCGGGAAGCCTGCCGGCGAGTGACTTACGGGGCGGCCTGCTCCGAAGCGGGCGTGTTCACAAAATAGTAGATCGAGTCCCCCATGAGCGGACGTGACTCGCTATCTACTGCCTTTTGAACGGTAAGGTTGTAGAGGTAATTCCCTTTGATTTCCGGCAGCGTGATCCGAACCGATTTCCTGTCGTCGCTGACCGTGGCGGCAGTGATTTTCACCTCCGCTTCGTCCACTTTCGGCGAGCCGTATTCGCCGTGATAGGTGTAGGTATGACGTGAAATGGTCCATTCAGGCACTTCGTCGCCGAGCGGTGCGTTAAAGGTTATTTCGAAACCGTTTTCAAGCAGGTGCACTTTCTCCACGAGAAAGAGAGGCTGGTGATTCCAAACCACTTTAACGAGGCCCTCATCTCCAGCCCACTTCTGGTGAATCTTACCGATCAAAAGATCCCCGTCCGGAGTAAAGGTAAAACGGTGATTTCCAATTCCCAGTTCCGGAGTGAGAAGAAACGGAATCACAGCACCCTGGAGAACACCGCCGACCTCCTCGCCCAGGTAGCGAATCAAATTGGGCTGGTTCATATCACCAATTAGAAGCTCACCTTCGGGGAGACCGAACTTTTCAGGATCAATCGTGGGAATGGGCTGAGTCGGCGAATTGGCCATGTCGCCATAGGGAAACAAAGCGGCTTCACGAGTGCGCATCGCCTGCAATTCCTCAACCGACACGTCGAGCGGGTTACGCGTCCAACCTTCCTTCCAGGTCAGCGACGCAGGGTGCCCGTAAAAGCCATCTTTCTCGACATGATAGAGTGGACTGGTGCCTTTCCAGTCACCCTGGTTGTCCGTCACCCAGAGATTATCATCCTCATCGATTGCGATGCCATCGGGAGAACGAAAGCCGCTCGCGAAGGGTTCCGCTTTTCCATCGGGCGTGATTTTGATGACCCATCCACGATAGGGAACGCGCGAATACATGCGGCCGGCTTCCTTTTTATATTCGTCATCGATGCTTCTGCCGTTGTCCTCATCCATGTGCTTTTTGTCGAGCCCGACCGGAGACCAGGGGCCCCGCACCTGCTTGAAAACACCACCGTTATTGGAGGCAACGTTGAGCGCGATATAAAGATTTCCCTCACTGTCACGCGCCGGACCATAGGCAAACTCGTGGTAATTTCCGGTGACACCGAAGTCATCGAAAACGGTTTCGTAGAAGTCCGCTTTGCCGTCGGAATCGGTATCGCTCAGGCGCGTCAGTTCCGTCCACTGCATCACAAGAAGCGAACCGCCGGGTTCTTCGAGGATGCCGAGCGGCGTCATCAGTCCGTGGGCGAACTCCGTCCAGCTCTGATCTTTCGGATCGTAGATCTGCACCTCACCGCTGTTGAAACAGGCCGCGATGCGCCCGTCGCTCAAAGTGGTGAGCCCGCCGATTTGATGGTCCACTTTCTCAGGAAGCGCGATCTTCTCGAAAGCGTAGTAATCGGACCAGTCGGGCTGTTGCGCCTCGAGCGCCGAAGTGATCGCGAGGTTGGCGATGGCAATTAAGCCGATACTGAGATGCTTCATGGCTTGGAAATGGTGAGAGTAAAGGATTTGGTGTCAGCGCCCGTGAGTGTCAGGGTGCCGCTTTTGAGTTCGCCTTTGTCGGAGACGACGATGGCTTTTGTGTCCTGTTCGAGATTCAATTTCAATTCCCCGACTTCGTCAGAGAGAGTGAAGTGACGCACGATCATCCCCCCTTGTGCGCCGTTGTTAATATGTTCGCGAACTTCGATCTCACCGATTCGATAAGCCAGTTCAGGTGAGCCATCAGGCTTCAACCGGTACCCGAGAAAGTCGGGCTTCTCATCGCCTGCGAGAGACCAGAGCCGATCGGCCGTTTCCCGGTAAAAGGGCTCGGCCCGCAGGTCAGCGACGGTGTGGCCCTTCTTGAGAATCGTTCGATCTCCCGGCCAGATATAGCGGAGCCGGCAAGCCTCCGTGTCCCAGCAGACGCTGATGTTCTCTTTTAAAACAATTCCGAGTGAAGCCGGGCTGCTATGAGGCATGAAGCCCCGCACCACGTATGGCAGCTCACGCTCCGGCTCTTTGTAGGATTGAAATCGACTGTTACCTCGCACCTCTTTCTTCCCCACCGAAACGTCGAGAATGTAGGCGTGAATATTGGCGAGGGTTTCTTCCGGAACGTGACCCATCGGCGGCATTTGCATCAATCTGGGATCTTTCTTCCCCGGCTCTTTTGCCCAGGCGAGGAACTCGGCACGCTTCTCTTCCGGGTAGGTCTCTGCAATTCCGACGAGCGAGGGTCCCACCAGTTTGGTTTCGACCATGTGGCAGGCCATGCAGTTCATTTGGTAAGCGGTTTTGCCTTTCTCGACCGCCTCCTCCGGTGACGACGCGGAGGGCGCCCCGAAGGCCGCAGCCCCGAACAGAAACAAGCTTCCTGCGGTGAGGAGCGCTGATTGATTTTTCATAGAGTAAAGAGTTTGAAGTGTTCACCGGCGGCGCCAATCCCCCGCCTTTCCGAAAAAGCAGGATTTCAACGTTCAGGGGGGGGGGAAAGACAGGTCAATTCCTGTCACAATCCGGGAAACGAATACCATTGATATGTCGGAACCGTATCAAAACTGACGGAAATATTTCGGATTTTTCAAAAAACGCACTGTTCCGGTGTCCCCCAACTCTGAGAACCAGCCTCCCTATCCGCCGTGGGGAACCTTCGATCTTCCGGGAACATCCCATCACCGGGCACGATGGAAGGGCTGAAATTGACATCAAAGACGACCGGTCCAATATTGTGGTGAAGTGAGTGAAAAAAATACAAAAGAACGCATTCTCGAAGCAGCCGAAAGCATCATCCTCGAAGAGAGCTTTCACTCCGTCGGGATCAATCAGATTCTCACCGCCGTCGGCGTGCCGAAAGGCTCCTTCTATCACTACTTTCCCTCCAAAGAGGCGTTCGGTACCGAGATGATTCGTCACTACGCGTCCCGTGAAAATCAACAACGGCGCCGAATCTTGCGGAACAGCGATCCGGAGAAGAATCCCATTCAGCGCCTCCTTACTTTTTTCGAATCCAGCATCGTTCGAATCCGGGAATCCGGAGGGAAATGCCCCTGCCTCATGCAGAAACTGGCGACAGAGGTATCGAATTTCAGCGATGCGATGCGTGAAGAATTGAGTAAAGGCTTCGCCGATCTCATTGAGATCTTCAAAGAAACGCTCGATGAAGCAGTCGCCGAAAACCTTCTCCCTGCGGATCTTGATACCGAAGCCGAAGCGACCTTCATTATGGATCTCTGGGCAGGCGCACAACAACGCACCATCATCACCCGAACGGCCGCCCCGACGCAGCGGGCCGTCGAGGTTTTTCGTGAGCGATTGACCGGGTCGAGGTGACCTCTCACAATTTTCTCACCCAATCATGTAAGCAATGCCACCCACTAGACGACTGGTCTATTCGTATGAACCCCACGGTCGATCAACCATCGATCCATAAGAACTCACCCACCTCGAACCAGACAGACATCCTCATGAGCAATCTCACTCTCCACACCATCGAAACCGCGCCCGAAGAAAGCAAACCGCTCCTCGAAGACTCGGTCAAAGCCTTTGGCATGATTCCCAATCTCCATGCCGTCATGGCAGAGGCGCCGGGCTTGCTCGAAGGTTATAAACTCCTCCACGGTCTCTTCCAGAATTCGTCGTTCGACGCGGAGGAACTCACCGTTGTCTGGCAAACCATCAACGTCGAGCACGAGTGCCACTACTGCGTTCCCGCGCACACCTTCATCGCGAACTCCATGGAAGTGGATCCGGCCCTGACGGAGGCATTGAGAGACGGAACCGCGATGCCGACTGAGAAACTGCAAGTCCTCCACGAAACGACCCTCGCGATGGTCCGCAGCCGCGGCCGCCTCACCGAAGCAGATAAAGAAGCATTTTTCGCCGCAGGCTACGGCGAGCGCCAGCTCCTCGAAATCATCCTCGGTCTCTCCCAGAAAGTGATGAGCAACTACGTGAACCACATCGCGGAAACGCCGGTCGACGCCCCTTTCCAACAGTTCGTCTGGAAGAAGTAAAACCCACCTGATAAAATCATGAAAGATACCTTTTTTAAATTCACCGCTCTTGCCCTCCTGAGCGCAGCATTGATCACATCCTCCGGCGTCGCTGAGGATTCCAAACCCGAACCTCAGCAAACCATGTCCCGACCCAAAGTCATCATCCTCGATGTCAACGAAACCCTCCTCGATCTCGCTCCCCTGAAAAAGTCGGTCGGCGAGGCACTCGGGGGACGCGAAGACCTCCTCCCCCTCTGGTTCTCGACGATGCTTCATTACTCACTGGTCGAAACCCTCAGCGGCTCCTATCACGACTTCGGTGAAATCGGCACCGCCGCCTTGATGATGGTCGCGAAAACCAGAGACATCGATCTGGAATACGACGAGGCCAAAACAGCGATCGTCACCCCGCTCCGATCTCTTCCGGCCCATCCCGATGTTGCCCCCGCCCTCAAGGCACTCTCCGAAGCCGGCTACAAAATAGTGAGCCTGACGAACTCCTCCACCCCCGGCGTCAAAACTCAACTCGAGAACGCCGGACTGACGGATCTCGTCGAAAAGCGCTACAGCATTGATACCCTTAAAAAATACAAACCACACCCTGACACCTACCAAATGGTGCTCGACGATCTCGGTGTCGCCCCTGAAAACGTCCTCATGGTTGCGGCCCACGCCTGGGACCTCGCCGGAGCCAAAAACGTCGGTCTCCAAACCGCCTTCGTGGCACGCCCCGGCGCCGCGACCTACCCCAACGTCGCAGCCCCTGATTACGTGGTGAACGATCTCTCCGAACTGGTGAAGCAACTGCCGTAACCCCTCTCCTCACTGCGCCGTCAATCAAACACCGCGCGGGGCGTCAGCCCCGCCGAAGGCACCGGCGTGCCTTTTTCAAAAACAATTTACCCGACTGAAACAATGATGAGAAAATTCACAAAACACCTCCCTCTCGCGATCATCCTCGCAGCCCTCTTGAGCGGCAACGCCTTCGGCGCTGAAGCGTATCCGAAAGGGGCCGGTGCCCTCGAAGTCTTCGACGGCGAAGCAATGTCGGCCCTTCCGCTCCCCGCCAAACTCTGGCTCAAGTTCATGATGCTGACTTTCGCTGCCGGCCTGATCTTCTTCGCCTGGAAAAAACCGATCGCCCGCTGGGCCGCAGGCGGAATGATCGTTTCAATGGCCACCTGTGCACCCGTCTTCACCGCACTGGGATTGCCGGTTCTCTCCGGTTCCATCGCGATCTGGCACATCGTCTGTTGGTCACCTGCACTCGTGCTACTGCTCACTAAGCGCCCCTTCCTGAAATCAAATGAAGGCCTTCCCTACCGGACCTGGTCCGTGATCATGACCGGGGTGATCCTCATTTCCTTCATCTTCGATTTCCGGGACGCGGCAATCTACATCCACCATTTCACGGGGTGACTCACCGGAAAGGCTGCACGGTTCCATCTCAAGATCCGGGAAAGCGCGGAGAGCTGATTTCACTGCCGGTGAATGCGCGGTGAAAAAACTCGCAGTCCAAACCGGAATTGACGATGCTTCCGTTTCATCATGAAACTTTTTGTCTCCGCCTTTCTCCTTGTCGCCCTTTTCACCCCTTTATCAGCCGGCGAAAAACCGCGGGTCATCGTCTCGACCGACGTGGGCGGGGATGATCCAGATGATCACCAGTCGATGGTCCATTACCTCGTCTACGCCGACCGGTTCGACACCGAAGGATTCATCAGCTCGCCTCCGAAGAAAGGACGGGCAAAAGACCTCCACGATTGCATCGATGCCTACGAAAAGGATTTCCCCAATCTGCAAAGCCATTCCGACGAGTATCCGACTCCGGAAAGTTTGCGAAATCTCGTGCATCAGGGCGCTGTCGAATCCCAAACCGACAGCCTGCCCGATGCTCCGGGTGAAGGGGCCCGATGCATCATTACACAGGCAAAAAGAGACGATCCCCGGCCGCTCTATGTGCTGGTGTGGGGAGCGATCACGGATGTCGCTCAAGCGGTTCATGCTGATCCTTCGATCAAATCAAAGTTGCGGATCTATTCGATCGGTTCGTGGAACACGAAGCACGGACAGAAGGAACGCGACTACCTTTTTGAAAATCATCCGGATCTCTGGTGGATCGAAAGCGACACCACCTTTCGCGGCCTGTGTCAGGGCGGCGATCAGGAGGGTGACCTCCACAATCTCACCTTTTCCGAGAACCACATCGCGGGGCACGGAGAGCTGGGAGCGCTCTTCATGCGCAAAAAGCCGACCATCAAGATGGGCGACACGCCCACCGTTCTCCATCTCTTAAACGGAGACCCCTCAAAACCCGAAGAAGCGAAATGGGGCGGCGCCTACGTTCGTCCTCATCCGAAAAACCGCCCTCACTACTGGACCGACAACCCGGCGGAAGAACTGAGCTGGGGTGACAAAAAAGGAGCCAACACCATAAACCGGTGGCGCGAAGAAATACTGCGGGACTGGCAAAAGCGAATGGACCGCACCCTCCCGAGGTAGTTGGAAGGTGCCAACTCCGCGCTCAGGGAAGCTTCCTCACCTTCACACTTTGAATGAGGTAGTCACTGAACTTCGCGCTGTCCGACTCGAGGATGAAATTGTAGCCCCAGTAATTCACGAATTTGGGATCGTCGATACGCCACGTTTTCGTGTGCCACTTTTCGTTATCAGGCACCGTGAACCAGCCACCCGGAGCGGTTTTGAAACCCTCACTCGATTCATAGACGAGCTTGAACCCCGCGTTGTCATTCTCCGGGTTTCGCCGAACCACAACCTCGATCTCAAGCGGCGCCTCCGAATAGGAAAGAAACGCCGGATCAACGAAGAAGACATTGCCACCGGGAACATTACCCGCCCTCGCCGAACCACCGTAGGCAACGACCGCCTCCGCGAGGTGCGCGCCGGACCGGGTATGGAGTCCGCGCTCCACCGTGGTTTCCCCGAACTCAATCAAGACTTCGTCAGCGTCCGTGTAATCGGTGCCACTGTTGAATGGCTTGTCCCGATTCGCTTTCGCCTGCGCGATTAAGTCCGCAGGAACATCGAGCACGAAACGCGGCGCGCCATCCAGCTCAAGGGAAGCACTCCGCACGATCGTCGATTGCGTCGGGTCAACGATGTGAAGAGCCGCTCCGAAGTCCACCACGTCCGGAGATCCGGAACGAGCCCACGTCGCCATGACCGGACCCTCTGCGCCCTCAAAAACAAAGGCGTAGTGTTCATCATTCAGAAGGAGCCAGCCCAGATACTCCGGATCCTGACCGAAGTAGTGAATCATCGATCCGTAGGCGCGAAAAGCAGGACGTTCTCTGCCTTCCCGGTCAAGCAACCCAAGCGGACCGCTGTCCCCGTCACGGCCCTCAAACCACTGAACACATTCCACGCCCTGAGCGATGCTCATGACGTAGGCTTTGACGAGGCCGTGTGCCTGATTCTCCAACCCTTTATTCGAACTCACTCCGAGTTCGGTAAAGATGATCGGGATCTCCCTCTTCGAGGGATTGCGATGTTCGAGCATCTTCCGCACCACCGGGACAATGTTCATAAAAACCACCTCCGACCCCGCATCTGAGGCAATCCCGTCGAGGATCTCGTAGGGGTGCAGAGTGATGAAATCGAAATGATTCTTCGCCCCTGCCTCTATGACTTCTTCAAGATAGTGCACATGCGCACTCTTCGCAGAGATCCCGACAAGGCAATCCGGATCAGCCTTTTTTGCGGCGAGATATGCCGCGACAACGATCTTCGCGTAGTCCGCCGGCGTTTGATCTTTCCCCGTAAAATTCGGCGGCTCATTCCACACTTCGTAACGCGTCACCCCGTGCCCTTTCAAATGCGTGACCACCGTTTTCACATAGTTCGACCACCCTTCGAGATGATTGACCGGGAGCGATCCCGGCGGATCGGAGGTGTTCCATTTCGGATTCCCGATCAGAAGAGCCCCTGACTCAATCCCCTGAGACTCGAGGTAATCCAGTTGCGCATCGAGCGTCTCCCAGTCCCATTTCCCCTCCTCCTTTTCGAGAAGGCCCCAGGAGATTTGCGGACTTCGATAGACCCGGATTCCGATCTCTCTCATTTTCGGAATCCAGCGGGCACTGTCATCCGCGGAGCGATTATTGACATGCGAACTCCCGATCCCGAACGGACTGAGACGCTTCTGCTGCGCGTGAACAGAAGCATGAGCGATGCAGAAAACCCCGCAGACGAGAAAGGCAAAAAAGGCGGGGCGGGTAAGTTTAACAATAGTGGGCATCGGAAAATCGCTTCAAATCTCGAAGACAAATCCCGCTTTCTCCTGCGCTTCGCTGGTGAGTTTCGAGCAGACCACATTGCACATCTCGAACACTCTCGGATCATCGATCGAATAGAAAACCTGATTCCCTTTCTTCTCGCGGCGGATAAAACCCGTTTCGGCGAGGACCTGCAATTGCTTGGAAATATTTCCCTGCGACCCGCCGACCCGCTCGACCAGTGTTCCAACACCGCAGGGCCCGGACTTTAACTCCTGCAGGATAGCCAATCGCGTCGCATCGGAAAATGCCTGAAACACTCTCGCGACTCGCTCCAAACCCTCCCGATCCATCTTTTGTTCGTCTGCCATAATAATTTCCTGTTGATAAATGCTGTATATTCGTATATTAGAATATACTGAATAAGAAATTTAAGTTCAACACCGTTCTTCAAATTTTGTTTCTGATACTCCAAAGCGAAACCCAATCGAACAATGAGTTCAACCGATACTACTGAATCCTCTAACCGCTCAAGTCTCTCACTGCGACGAAAATCCTGGAATTCTTATGCCGTTGGAACCGGTATCGGAGTTCTCAGTTGGCTCGTCTTTCTCATCGTCAATAAGCCACTGGGCATGTCGACGGAGATTTCCAAATTTTCCGGCTGGGTCGCGGGAATTTTCATGGGACAGGAAGCCATCCTCCAAAATTCCTACTGGGCTTCGAAAACACCGGGCTTCGGCTACAGCACCGTTTTTCTCATCTTCACGGCCGTCGGAGCCTTCATCAGTGCGAAAATGTCCGGCGATCTCTCCACTGAAAAAGTCCCTCCCCTCTGGGAAAAGTATCAGGGGACCGGCGTCGCGAAGCGAATGGTCGCCGCTTTTGCCGGAGGGGCGCTGCTCCTCTTCGGGGCTCGCATGGCGGGTGGCTGCACGAGCGGTCACGGTATCAGCGGAACCCTGCAACTCGGCTTGTCGAGCTGGCTCTTCTTCCCCGTCATGCTCATCTCCGGCATCATCACTGCCAGGGTGATTTTCCGAAAGCAGGTCAACTAACCGAATCCCGAACTCAACCACCGGAATCTAATCTAACACTTTTCGAATTATGAACCTACCCATCCCAAAAGACTCCACCGCCGGCCTGATTCTTTCTGCCGTGTTCGGCCTCATTTTCGGAGTTCTCCTCAACAAAGGACGAGTCACCGACTACAACGTGATTGTAAATCTATTCCGCCTCAAAGACTTCACCGTCGTGAAGATCATGTTCACCGCCATCATCGTCGGAGGACTGGGAGTCTTCGTCATGAAAGGAGCAGGCCTCATCGGGGAATATCAAATCAAAGCAGCAGACCTTCTCGGCGTTGCACTGGGAAGCGCCATCTTCGGAGTCGGAATGGCTCTGTTAGGCTATTGCCCCGGCACCGGCGTCGCCGCGATGGCAACAGGACGTCTCCACGCAGTGGTCGGCTTCTTCGGAATGATCGCCGGCGGCATTGTTTATGCATTCAGCTATACCTGGATCAAAGCGAACATCCTCAGCATCGGGGCGATGGGAAAAGTTCGACTCTCCGACGTCACCGGCGTTCCGGACATTGCCTGGTGGGTCATCCTCGTCGCGATCGCCGCGGGCGTGTTCTACCTTCTCGAAACCAAATTCAAACCATCTCAGGAGAAGATCTAATCGCCTTCCTGCCGATACACGAGCCTGTCGACAACTCCCGATAACACCCAATGAAGTGGTACACTCTCTCCTCAATCGCATTCATTTTCGGGGCCCTGACTTTCTCCTCCTCCGGTCAGGGACCCGGAAAGGGATTTGGCAAAGGCGGCGGCAGGAATGGCGGCGGCCCCATGCCTGAGGAAATGCGTGAAAACATTCGCGGGCTCTTTGACGGACACGACAAACTCGAGCGAAAGGTCGAAGTGACCGATACCGGCTATCGATCGACAACGACCTCGGAAGATCCCGCTGTCGTGAAGATCCTTCAGGCTCACGTCAGGCAGATGGAAAAGCGCCTCAAAAGCGGACTGATGGTTCGTCGATGGGATCCCGCTTACGAGGAGTTCGTGAAACACTACGATGAGATTGATATCGAAATCACTGAGATCGAAAAAGGAATCTCAGTGGTTGCCACCGGAGCCACCGAAGACGCACGAAAGGTGGCTCGCAACCATGCCGGGATCATTGGCCGATTTATTAAAAACGGATGGAGCGAACATGACCGAAAGCACGCCGCTGTATTGTCAGGAGAAAAAGTCGCGCCACCGGTAACTGAAACCACCCTCGGGGAAACAAAGACAGTTCATCAGGTCGGCGACCTCTTTCTGGGATCGCAACCCGAAGCCGATGACTGGAAAGCAATCAAAGAGAAAGGGATCAAAACCGTCCTCAGCCTGCGTCACCCCGGGGAAACTGATTTTGATGACAAGCAAATGGTCGAAGCTCACGGGATGCGCTTTCTCAACATCCCCTGGAACGGGGAGGACGAATTGACCGACGAGGTCTTCGACCAGGTCCGGGCAACCCTGCAAACCGCCGAACACCCCATGTTGCTCTATTGCGGATCATCCAATCGCAGCGCCGGAGTCTGGCTCGCCCACCGGGTCCTCGATCAGAATGTGGCGCTGGAAACCGCCTTGAAGGAAGCCGCCGAAGCCGGCCTCAGAAGCGAAGCCTATCAAGCCAAAGCCCGTGCTTACATTGAGAAACGAAAATCCATACCGGAGCTCTCCGGGGCACAACGGAAGGAAATTCTCGAGATCGGCGGGAAAGCCTCCTCGGCTCTGATGAAGAATCTCGGCACCCAGCTCAAAGCCGCCCTCGCAGGTGGTGATATCATGGCAGCGGTGACCGTCTGCAAAAACGTCGCCCAGCCCATCACTGCTGCCACCAGTGGTGAGCTCACCGGCGTGACGGTCAGCCGCACCTCTCTGAAAACACGCAACACCGAAAAGAACCGTCCCGACGCCGTCGATCTCGAAGTATTAACGAAATGGAATCACCTCGCCGGGAATGCCGCCGAAATCGAACCGTCTCTGGTTCCAATCCACGAGAACGCGGTGCGCTACTACCACCCGATTTTTGTTCAGGAAGCCTGCCTCAAATGCCATGGACCGACTGACGCCATGGATGGCAAACTGCGCAGCTTTCTCTCCGAAGCCTACCCCGAAGACACCGCCCTTGACTACCGGGTCGGCGATCTCCGTGGCGCCTTTCGAGTCGAGATCAATTTGGCGGAATCACTCACTTCCCCCCGGTGATTCCCCGCCGGACGAGGGCGACTGCTTGCAGCTCGTCCCGTCCGGGTTCTTTTTTCTTAATCTCATCCCGTGGAACGATCGCCACTCACCTATTAAAACGGCAGGCATGCGTCAAAGGCAGCGATCGAAGGGAAGAACTAAAGAGGGGCAGGCGTCCCCCTCACCACCCGGAGAGTGATGGAGCAGGGGCTCCGGAATTCAGCCTCAACGGAAGAAGAGCAGTAGAATGGCCGCCCCTTCCCCAATCCCGGTGAGGATTGCCATGGAACGGAAATTCCTGATCTTCTCATAAAGGAAAAGAATGACCGCTATCAGCATCGAAAAACAGAAGAGGACCCGATCCAGGGTGCTCGTGAGATCCCCAATGAGAGAGGTCAGGAGAATTACGACTGCCCCGGCGATCCCAACAATCACGAGGTTCGCCAACACCTGCGGTATCCGGAAAACCTCATCGTCATTCAACTCATCACGTTCCCTGTTGTAAACAAAGAATGCAAAGAGCAGGAGCGACACAGCTCCGAACGGGGCGATCGCGACTTTAAGGATATCAGCGCCAGCTGACTGAAGAGCAGTCTGCACCGTCGCAATGATGATTAGGAGAATAGATAGAATTCCTTGAAGTTTAAACAGTTTGGTTCGATTCATTTTTGGTAGTTTAGTTAGTATTTCTGATTCAAGCGAGGAAGATGACGAAGATGGTCAGGCCAATGCTGATTCCGCCGAGGACAGAGGCGATAACAGTGTTCCGAAGGAAGAGAAGGTTTAAGACCGAGGAGGAAAAAACTGCTGACTGAGTGATGACCGGTCCTATCCCGATTTCCCCGCCTGCCTCTGTTCCTCGAGACAACAAACTTCCGACGCCCAGAACGAGGAGAACCGTGCTGCCCAGAATTGATGTCATTAACCGGGCCGAAGGCTCTTTCCCCGGTTTGCCCGCTCGATGGGCGAAGCAGAAGCCGAAGTATAACGCCAACGGAATCGGGGCTAGCATGCCGCCGAAAATGCGCGGGATCTCAGCCCACAACCGCCTGCTCACGACAACCTCCTGAAACAGCAGCACGAAGCACAGGCCTATCAGTCCGAAAGCGAATGCTGAGAAGATAACGTTTTTGCGGCTCGTTTTCATTCTTGCTTGCATCAAGATGAACGAAAACAAACCATTCTCTAAATCGATATATTTTCCATATACATCGATTTACTCGATGTTTATTTCCGGATCACGAGTCGTTTACGGAGTCAGTCAAGAATTCCAAATTCAACCGGTTCACTCAATAAAACCAAGCCTTGCAGCAATACCCGCGTTTGCCGCAAGGAGAAGTAAAAGAAAGAGGACCCGATCCATTCGATAAGTGTAGAGAAAAGAGTGGCGGCGAGTGCCAACGAGGGGGTGTCCGAGACTCCCGCCAGATAGAATTCCGATCACCGCTTGGCTTCGAAACCCACTCGCTGGCGCTCGCCGCCACATTGATTGACAGTCATTTCAAGAGCGTTAGATCGCGATTTAATAATGAGGGGCTGTATTTGCATTTTCACCGCTCAGGTCTGATGGATATAATTCTCAACCAGCCCACCGAATTTCATGAACCCTGTGAACCCTCCGCGACTTTTCGGTGATGCCCCGGGGCGCGCCACTTTTAAATCGTGTCCCGAAGACTTTGAGGTCGAAGAAATTCTCGGTTTCGAACCCTCCGGCGAGGGGGAGCATTGCTTTCTCTGGGTCGAAAAAACGGGAGAAAACACCAACGACGTCGCGCGACATTTTGCCGATCAACTCGGAATTCGGAAGCGTCTCGTCAGCCACTGCGGACTCAAAGATAAAGAGGCGGTGACGCGCCAGTGGTTCAGCATTCACCTCCCCGGACAGGAATCTCCCGGCGTTGATGAGTTGGAAACCGATGGTATCCGGATTTTAAAAATCGCCCGTAACCGGCGCAAACTGCACCGCGGCAGTCATGATGGAAATCGCTTCACAATTCGTCTGCGCGATTGCGAGTGCTCACGGCCCGAGGTCGAGGCTCGCTGGGAGAAAATGATCGCTCAGGGAGTGCCCAATTACTTCGGACCTCAGAGATTCGGCCGCGGCGGCAACAACGTGCGGCAGGCCCGCGATCTCCTCAGCGGTGAGATCGAAGTGCGCGACCGCTTGGTTCGCGGACTCCTCATCTCCGCCGCTCGCAGTTACCTCTTCAACCTCGTCGTCGCCACCCGGGTCCAGGAGGGCACCCTCACGACTCCGCTGGACGGAGAAGTCTTCGGCTTTCCCAACAACCGGAGCCTCGTGCTGCCTCATAACCTCCACGGAGATGAAGTTGCCCGGGTCGCCTCCGGAACCCTGGAACTCACAGCGCCCCTGTGGGGGCAGGGCGAATTACAGAGCGTCAATGAGGTAAAGCGCCTCGAGCAGGAAATCATTTCTCAGGAATCGGAGCTCGCGACCGATCTCGAAAAACTCAGCCTGAGGCAGGAGCGCCGCGTCATCCGTCTGACTCCGGAAGAGGGAACTCTCACCTGGGAAAATGAAGCAGAATTACGTCTTAATTTCGATTTACCGAAAGGCACTTATGCGACAACGGTGCTCCGCGAATTACTCGACATCGGGGAATAAATTCCGGGTAAATCAAATGCAGCCGGAGAGAGGCCTGCATCTGAGTAGATCCTTAGAATCCGTGCTCCATCTGTGTAAAAAAATCTTAAGTTTTAATCTCTTTTAGCACAGATTCGCGTCGCTCCCGCGGATGGAAGAGGATGCACGCAGATCGAACAGGCTTCGATACATAAATCAGCCAGGCTACTTCCTACTTCCCCTCCGCTCGCCACTTCTTCATCAGCGCGATATTTTGTTTCACTTCGTCGAAATAGCCTGGATCTTTTTTCTTCAATCGGGAACTCGCATAGGCGGCCATATCACTGTCGAACATCGCCTCGGATTCAGGGAAACGGCCCCGGTCATTTGAATCCATGCCCCAACGACCTAACAGGGCCCGAAAATCCGATAACCTTTCCAACTGATCAGGATCGGCAGCGAGATTATGAATCTCCCACGGGTCCTCGCTCAAATCGTAAAGCTCCTCTTCCGGGCGTGCCTCCGCCATAATGAGCGACTGCGCGTCATCCAGTTTCCCGGCGGTATAAAGTTCACGGAGAACAGGCATGAAGGGTTTGTGATCCTTGTAGGCGCAGGGTTGGAGGTAGGGACGCTGCGGATGAAAGTTGCGGATGTATTTGAAATCCCCCATTCGGATACTGCGAATGCGATCCACCGTTTCATCGCACCTGTCCCGCGCCGATACCACGTAATCACGAGGCTCTGCCTTCTCTCCGAAAAGCGGACGCCCCTGCATCTTCTCCGGAATCTCGATTCCGGCCAGCTCCAGCGAAGTTGCTCCGAGGTCAATGTGAGCGATCAACTCGTCGCGCACCACCGGCGTCGTGAAGTGCTTCGGCGACCAGACTAGGAACGGAATTTTCAATCCCTCTTCATAAAGAAACTGCTTCCCGCGTGCATGACTGATCCCGTGATCGGTCAGGAAAAACACAATCGTATTTTCCAGGCCTCCATTTTCCCTGAGGTCATTGAGGATACGTCCCACTTCAATATCAGTGTAACTCACGGAATCGAGATAGGCGGCCCAGTCATCACGGATCACGGGATGGTCAGGATAGTAGGGTGGCAACTCAACCTCATCGACCGATACGAGCGTGGCGGGGTCCATCTCAGCGCGCGCTTCCCCGATCCAATTGCCGACATTGCGAATCTTCCCCCCGCGAAGCTGGAACTGAGCAAAAAACGGCTGCCCCTCGGCTCGCTCTTTCCAATCGATGCCGTCGTAAAGATCATCGGGATTGTAGTCAAAATTGTAATCCTGTTTCCCGTTCTTCTCACCACCGGCGTCGGTGATACTCGTATAATACCCCGCCTCGCGGAACAGCTCGGGAATCGTGCGGACACCCTCCGGGAGGGAAATTTTCAACTCCCCCCGTGAACTCCGGTGATGATGCGCCCCGATCGCTGTTTGATACATTCCCGTAATCATTGCCGAACGAAACGTCGAGCAGACCGGCGCCGTCGCGTAAGCCTGACTGAACACCACTCCCTCCTTTGCGAGCTTATCCACATTCGGTGTCGTAACCAGCGATTCCCCTTCATAGCCGAAATGACACGACATATCGTCGACCACGATCCAGACAATGTTGGGCCGGGGTTCCGCACCGCTAACATCGCCGGAAAGACTCAGCAGGAAAAGCAGAGCGGCTGCCATCACGGTATGTTTCAAGAGAGATTCTGTCATGGTATCGGGATTCAGAGAAGCGTGAGAGTAGGGGCTTCGACAATGGCCTTCAAGCTTGTATCTGCGCCCTCGCTTCACCACAAAGTATAACCGCCATCGATTACGAGGGACGCCCCCGTCATGTATCGGGATGCCTCGCTCGCGAGATAGACCGCAAGAGGCCCGAGGTCTTCAGGTTCACCGAATTTTCCCATTGGGATCGCGGCCTCGAATTCAACGATCACTTCCGGGTTCTCGCCGGCCCAGCGCTGATTGGGTTCGGTCATAAATCCTCCGGGACAGATCGCATTTACCGTGATCCCATGAGCCGCCCAGTCCGCGGCCGTCGCCTTCGTAAACTGAATCACTGCCGCCTTCGACGTTTCGTAACTTCGTCCTCCAATCCCCCGGTTCGCAATCATTCCCGAAATGGAGGCCACATTGATGATGCGTCCTTTCCTACCCCTGGCAATCATCGCGCCCCCGATTATCTTGGTGCAGAGAAACGTGCTCGTTAAGTTCAAGTCGATGATTCGATTCCAGTCTTCGAGGGACTGCTCCTCGATGGGAACATTGACGAGACGGCCGCCCGTGTTGTTGATGAGAATGTCGATTCCCCCCGTTTCCTGAAGCACCCGTTCACACATCTGCCCGGTTTTCTCTGAATCGGTAGCGTCGGCTTGGTGGGTCCACACCTTGACTCCGCGGCTCTTCAGCGCTTTCGCAGTTGCGCCCAGACTCTCCCCGTCGCGACCGGTGATAGCAACATCGGCGCCAGCCTCGGCAAGCGCGAGTGCCATCTCACGCCCAAGCCCCCGGCTTCCGCCCGTGACGAGGGCCCGCTTCCCACTCAGTTTAAAACGCTCTAACACTCCACTCATATTTCTCCCGGAACCAGTTTTAATATCACCTGAGTCTTCTCTTTCAGCTGGATTACCGCGAGCACAAACGAACTTCGATTCACGCCATTGAAAGGGGAAGAGTCCGGCACTGGAACCCCCATCAGTGCTTCAACATCGCGCCCTTCCTGGAATGATCACTCCCCCGGGCGCCCCGTTCTGCTTTCCAGATTAGAATACCTGCATGTTACAGATATTTTACTTGTATCTTACACATAAATGAGCGAGCAGTGCTCTAATGCCTGTCGATTTACAAGCCGCCCCCGGATTTCTCATTGATCGCAATGCCCATCTCATTCGCCTGAAGGTGAAGCGAAAGATCGCGGAACTGGGGCTCGATCTCACCAATGAAGAGGCCGCCATTCTTGCCGCGTTGAACCACCACGACGGGCTTCGCATCGGGGATTTAGCGAGGATACTCGTGCGCGATACCACCACGGTGACCCGTCAGGTCGAGGGGCTCGAGCGTAAGAAATGCGTCTTCCGCGAGGCCGCAGCGGAGGACCGCCGCGCCGTGCAGGTAAAATTGCTCCGGGAGGGAATTCGCCGCTACCAACTTTTTGACCCGCCATTGCAGAAACTCAAAGCAGAGGTCTTCTCGGGAATTTCCGAACGGGAGGAAAAAATCCTCATCAAATGCCTCCAAAAAGTGAAGGCCAACCTTTTAAACGATTAATTTTCAGACTCTATGATTTCACGCAAAGAATACAAAGGAGAGGGTTCCGCCCCGCTCACTGTCCTGACGCTCGCTGCGATCGGAACGTTGCTCGCCGGCTGCGAACCGGCAACTCAGGGACCCGCCCCCGGCATGGGAAGAACCCCGACCGTAACCGTCGCTGAAGTGGAAGCCCGCGCCATCGCCGACGAAGTCAGCTTTGTCGGCCGCGTCGGCGCGAAGAACCGGGTCGACATCCGTGCGCAGGTTCAGGGTATATTGTTAGAGCAACATTTTGAGGATGGAGCCCTCGTTGAAAAAGGTGATCTTCTTTTTGAAATCGAACCGGTTGACTACGAAGCGGCCCTGAACTCGGCGAAGGCACAGGTCGCCAGTGCCGAAGCCAACAAGGACAAAGCCGATCGATTTTTTGAACGACTGAATTCGGTCAAATCCGGCGGCGTTTCCGCGACCGACCTCGAGCAGGCGGAACTGGACGCGCGGACCGCAAAAGCGACCCTCGATCAAATGATCGTCGCGCAGCAGGTCGCGGAACTCGATCTGAAGCGCACCAAAATCACCGCTCCGATTGACGGCCAGATCGGCAAGGCAAAGATGGACGCGGGCAATCTGGTTGACGCTTCGAGTGGCACCCTCGCCACGATCGTGCAGGTCGATCCCATCCGGGTGCAGCACGCCTTGAGCGAACGCTTCCTCACTGAGGCACTTCAAACTATTTCCGATCGAGATCCCTCCCTTCCCCCGGTACGGGACACCCTTGTTCCGCGCATTGACCTTTCGACCGGTGAGAAATACCCCCACGAGGGAAAGATCGTCTTCCTTGATAATGAAGTCGGGAGCACCACCGGCACGATTCAGGCAGAAGCGGAATTCCCCAATCCCAACGGGATACTGAAACCGGGACAGTTCGTGGACCTCATCGTGCAACGGGGTGAACCGATCGACCGCATCACCGTCCCGCAGTCAGCGGTGCAGCAGGATCAACAGGGTCATTTCGTCCTCATCGTCGAAGCGGACGGCAATGTCTCGCAGCGCCGCATCACTGCCGGCGATCGGGTCGGAGTCGACTGGATCATTCAGGAAGGCCTCACCGCAGGGGAGAAAGTCATCATCCAGGGAATCGAGAAAGTCCGCCCCGGCGCGAAAGTGAACGCAGTCGAAGCCGGTGCGGCACCGGCATCCAAAGCATCCGCGGAGAAAACCCCGAGCGAATAAAATTCCATGTTCAGCCTCTTCTTTATCGACAGACCCCGCTTCGCCTTTGTGATTTCCATCGTGATTTCACTGGCAGGATTGATCGCGGTTCAACAATTGCCCATCGAGCAATTCCCCAGCATCACCCCGCCACAGGTGAAGGTTTCCACGACCTATCCCGGTGCCAGCGCAGAGGTGATCGAAAGCACCGTCGCGACGATCATCGAAGCGGAAGTGAACGGCGTGGAGAACATGACTTACATGTCCTCCACTTCGACAAACAGCGGGAGCTACTCGCTCTCCATCACCTTCGATCTCGGAACCGATCCGGATCTCGCCGCGGTGAATGTGCAGAACCGGGTCGCTCAGGCAACGGCCCGCCTTCCCTCGGCCGTGACAGCCCAGGGCGTCGTCGTTGAGAAAAGCTCGAGCGATATGCTCCTGATTTACGCGGTCAATTCAAAAGGCGGAGCCACTGACGTGCTCGAACTCTCGAACTACATTTCGATCAACATCATCGACGCCCTCGCAAGGGTGAACGGAGTGGGCAGCACCTCGATTTTCGGATCATCCGACTACGGAATGCGGGTGTGGCTGGACCCTAACCGGCTCACCAATCTGAATCTTTCCCCCGGCGATGTTGCCAACGCGATTCGTGCCCAGAACATCCAGGCAGCTGCGGGGGGCATCGGGCAGGCACCGACCGCGGACGATCAGCAACTCGCCTACACGATCCAGGCACAGGGACGCTACACCACCGTTGAAGAGTTCGAAAACATCGTTATCCGGGGAGAGTCTGACGGCAGCCTTCTCCGCCTCAAGGACGTCGCCAGAGTTGAACTGGGGGCAAAAAGTTACACCGGGACGAACACCTTGAACGGAAACCCTTCGGTGGTTTTTGCGGTCTATCAGACCCCGGGATCGAATGCCCTTGAGGTCGCCGACGGGGTCAAAGCAAAGATGGCGGAGATTTTTGAATCCGCTCCCGCCGACATGCAATACACCTTGCTGAACGATTCGACGGAATTCATCTCGGTCTCCCTCGAAGAACTTCTCATCACTCTCCTCGTTGCGCTCATCCTCGTGGTACTCGTCGTCTTTGTTTTTCTTCAGGACTGGCGGGCAACGCTTGTCCCCGTCATTGCCATTCCCGTTTCGCTGATCGGCACCTTCGCGGTTTTCTCAATGATCGGATTTTCGATCAACACGATCTCGCTTTTCGGACTGGTTCTCGCAATCGGTGTCGTCGTCGATGATGCCATCGTCGTCATCGAAAATGTGAAACGTCACCTCGCCGACGGCATGTCGCCGGTGGAGGCCACGCGAACGACGATGAAGGAGGTTTTCTCTCCTATCATTGCGACAACCCTGGTCCTCATGGCCGTGTTCGTTCCGGTCTCTTTCGCCGGCGGCATTGAAGGAAGGCTCTATCAGCAATTCGCTCTCACCATCGCGATCGCAGTCGCTATTTCGTCGATCAACGCACTGACCCTCTCCCCGGCGCTTTGTGCGACATTTCTGAAAGCCGAAGCTCCCGGGAGACGGAAGTTCATCTTTTTCCGCTGGTTCGATACGCTCTTTGAAAAGCTCACCCGTGGTTATGTCGGCACCGCAAGCTTCCTCGCCGCGCGCCGCTTCGTGACCGCCCTGATTCTCATCAGCTCGACTGCCGCTGCGATGTATTTCTTCACGAAAACCCCGACCGGATTCATTCCCAACGAGGATCAGGGTGTCGTCTTCGTAGATGTGCAATTACCCAACGGTGCCTCACTGGCGCGGACCGATGCCTTCATGACCGAAGTGGAATCGCGTATGATGAAGATGCCGGGGGTGAAAAACGTCATCGCCGTGAGAAGTTTTTCGATCATCTCAGGATCTTCATCGAACGTCGGTCTCGCCGTCGCCGAGCTCGAACACTGGGATGAACGGACGTCCCCCGGGCTCAGTGCCGATGCCGTCGTCGGGCGGCTCTTCGCCGAACTGGGAACGATGCCGGGAGCAACCATTCTCGCCTTCAGCCCTCCACCGATCCGCGGCATGGGCAGCAGCAGTGGGTGGGAAGCAGTCGTCCAGGACACACAGGCACGCCCCGCAGGCGAGCTCGCCGCTGCCGTAGGCGGAGTCGTCTATGAGTCGAACCAAAATCCGAAACTGATGCGGGTCTCAAGCTCATGGAAAGCCGATGTGCCGCAGCTGAAACTGGAAGTGGATCGCGACCGGGCGCAGCTCCTCGGCGTTCAGCCCACTTCGATCTTCGACACGATGGGCTCCTACCTCGGTTCGCAGTATGTAAACGACTTCACGCAATCGGGCCGCGTCTATCAGGTCATGATGCAGGCCGACGAGGAATTCCGGAATGATCCCGACGACATCGGCAAGCTCTACGCTCAGAATACCGCCGGGGAAATGGTGCCGCTCTCCGCGCTCGTCGATGTCGAAGACACCCTCGGCCCTGAGACGATCACGCGATACAACCTCTTCCGCTCCGCCGGATTGCGTGGCTCTGCAGCTGCAGGATTCAGCTCAGGTGAAGCCATGATCGAGGTGGAAAACGTCATGAAATCCACCCTGCCCGAAGGCATGGCCTACAGCTGGACCGGCTCCTCCTACCAGGAACGGAATTCCGGCAGCATTGCCCCGCTCCTCCTCATTTGTATGGTCGCGGCTTACCTGTTTCTCGTCGCCCAGTACGAGAGCTGGTCGATCCCTCTCTCGGTGCTTTACATCACACCCGTCGCGGTGCTGGGAGCAGTCCTCGCGATTTTACTGCGTCATCTCAGCATGGATCTCTACGCCCAGATCGGGTTGATCATGCTGATCGGACTGACCACGAAACAGGCCATTTTAATGGTCGAATTCGCCAAGGAAGCGCATGAAAAGGAAGGCCTCAGCGTACTCGAAGCCGCGAAGCAGGCAGCCTCTCTCCGTTTCCGCTCCGTGATGATGACGGCCCTCTCCTTTATCCTCGGCGTGGTGCCACTGGTGATAGCGAGCGGCGCAGGCGCCAACGCCCGCCAGTCGCTGGGCACCGTCGTGTTCGGGGGCATGATTCTCGCGTCAGTCCTGGGAACACTCCTGATCCCCGGGTTCTTCACCCTGATGAGGCGCGACCCGAAAAGCTAAGCCTCTTCGCCCGGTTCGAGTTTCCGGTATGACTGCCGGAGACCTTTCCCCCAAAACATAACAACGCACCCTGACACTTCCACATTAAAAGTCCGGAAGCGCTTTTGCAGCGCCTCCATGACAGCACCAAGCCCGTCCTCCGTGTTCGAAAAGATCCCCTTCCGGTTGTAGGTCGACATCAGCATCTTCGCCAGGATGGGCCGCTGAATATCATTCCCCAGAATCGTGGCTCCGAAAACGACGCCATCGTTTTTAAGAGCGGGAATCAGATTATCGAGGACCGTTCCCATCTTCAATTCGAGCCGACCAGGAAGGCAGTGCAGCAGGTAATTGATCGCGATGGAATCAAACTCGGGAACGGAAAAGTCGAGCGGATCGAGAACATCCTCCTGAAAGATCTCAGGCCGGAAATCAGAGATGCGCTCGTAGGCACGGTCGAGGCAGTCGCGATTGATATCGAACAATCCGACACGTTGAGCCCCCTCCGGCAGGGTGTGCGCCGGAAAGTAGCCGGTGCCGGCGCCGACCTCGAGATGATTCCCCGTAATGTGGGCGCGATAGAGTTCGAGCAACTTTTCTGTCGGACATTTCCAAATTCGCTTGTTGGAAAACCCGAGCACCCACCAGTCATAGAAAGCCAAACTGCGTTTGGTATAAGCGGCATAGCCCCGCTCTACATCAGATAGTTCAGCTTTCATAGAATTCTCCTATTCAATAGGGTATAGTGTCGAAGTCAACCCTGTTGATTCACTGCGAAGACCTATTCTTTGCACTTAAAGTCACTCACAATACGTCTCTACACGTGAATGAAAACGCTCGAACAGCGCATGAAGCACCACCAAATCTTCGACGAGGATCTGGAAGAACGCTTCGTGCTCGGCTCCGGCAGTGGCGGCCAGAAGATCAACAAGACTTCGTCATGCGTTTACCTTAAACACATTCCGACAGGAACTGAGATCAAATGCCAGGAATCCCGCTCGCGGGAAAAGAACCGCGAGCTCGCGAGGGTGAGGCTTTGTGATCATTTCGACGCAGAGGAGAAAAAGAAGTCTCTCGAACGTGCCAAAAACCGGGCCGTGAAACGCTATAAAAAACGCAAACCGTCAAAAGCCGAAAAGGCGAGGAGACGACGAACGAAGCAGCTCCGCACCGAGAAAAAGGCGAACCGCCGGAAGGTATAGGCCGGCAGCGCGAGCGCATCGCCCGCGGGATTCGGGTTCGAACACGTTGTGACCTGAGAAGACCGTGAATGCCTTTCGGCAAATGGCCTCTACCTGCGACCCGGCCCGGTGTCACCGGTTCCTCACAAAAAACACACTTGGCGTGAGCCGGGAAACAGGGATAGTGAGCGATACTCTTCAAAACCGACCCTGCTATGGCCAACTCTGCGAATCGCCCCGATACCGTTGTCATCTCCAACCTTTCACCGCTTGTCGAGGGCGGAAAATTCCCGGCAAAGCGCGTCGTCGGTGAATCCGTAACGATTGGTGCCGATATCTTTAAAGACGGACACGATCAGGTCGTGGCAACGCTGGGGTGGAGAAAGGAAGGCACCAAAGATCTGGAAGAAGTGCCTCTCGTCGCCGGTCACAACGACCGGTGGGAGGCAACCCTCAGCTTTCCCGAAACAGGCTTCTACGAAATTGTCATCTCCGCCTGGGCTGACGACTTCCTCACCTGGCTGCACGATTTCGAACGCCGACTCACCGGCGATCAGGATGATTTCAATACCGAGATCGAAGAGGGCCGGGTCATTCTCAACTCGGCAGCGATTCGCGCCGCCGGTGGTCGTGCCGGCGCCGACGCTCAGGCGATCGAAGATCTCACGACAATTCTGATGAAGAGCGATCCGAAGGACGTTCCCGCCCTCATGTATGCGCCGGGAATACTCGAACTGCTCGCCCGCTGGCCGGACCGCCGGCTAGAAACCCGCTCCGACGAGCCGATCGTGATCAACGTGGAAACGAAGCTCTCCGCTTTTTCCGCGTGGTATGAGTTCTTTCCCCGTTGCGCCACCGGTGACGCAAGCAAGCACTCCGGTTTTCGCGACTGCCTCCCCCGCCTCGACGACGCCAAAGAGATGGGATTCAACGTCGTTTATTTCCCACCGATCCATCCCATCGGTGAGGCCCACCGCAAAGGAAAAAACAACACCGTCACCGCGCTGGAAGGCGATGTCGGCTCCCCCTGGGCGATCGGTAACAAAAACGGCGGACACCGCGCCATCGAACCGCAACTGGGAACGATCAAAGACTTTGTCTGGCTCCTCGAAGAAGCCCGTTCCCGCGGCCTTGAAATCGCGATGGACTTTGCGATCCAGTGCTCTCCCGACCATCCCTACGTCGAAGAGCACCCCGAGTGGTTTTACCGCCGCCCCGACGGCTCCATCAAATACGCCGAGAATCCTCCGAAAAAGTATCAGGACATCTACCCTCTCGACTTTCACTGCGACGAATGGGAACTGCTCTGGAAAGAACTCCTCTCCGTGGTTCTCTACTGGGTCGATAAGGGCGTCAAAATCTTCCGCGTCGACAATCCCCACACCAAGCCGGTCTCGTTCTGGGAATGGCTCATTGCTGAGGTCCACCTCGTCGACCCCGACATCATCTTTCTCGCCGAGGCCTTCACCCGCCCCGCGATGATGCAGATGCTCGGAAAAATCGGCTTTACCCAGAGCTACACCTATTTCACGTGGAGAGAGACCGCGACCGAACTCCGCGAGTATGTCACCGAGCTCACCAAAGGGGAAATGCGCGACTACTTCCGCGGGAATTTCTGGCCGAACACGCCCGACATTCTCCCCCATCACCTCCAGCACGCGACACCGTCCGCCTTTAAAATCCGTGCCGCCCTCGCCGCGACGCTGTCCTCCTCCTGGGGTATGTATTCCGGTTACGAGCTGTGTGAAAACCACCCTCTCCCCGGTCGCGAAGAGTATCTCGACAGCGAGAAATATCAGCTCTATCAGCGCGACTGGAACAAGCCCGGGAACATCAAACCGTTCATCAAACGGCTCAATGAAGCGCGAAATCAAAACCCCGCCCTCGCCGAATACGCGAACATCGACTTCATCCACTGCGACAACGATCAGCTCATCGCCTTTCACAAATGGACCGATGATGGCTCGAACCGCATCATCGTGGTGGTGAACCTCGACCCTAAAACGAAGCAGGAATCCAATATCCACCTGCCTCTCGAAGCGCTCGGTCTTTCCCACGGAGCCGCATTTGAGGTCGAAGATTTAATCTATCGAGAGACCTACACATGGCGTGAATCCACCAATTTCGTGTCTCTTGACCCGAGGACCAAGCCAGTCCACATATTAAAAGTGAAGACTTCTTAGGCAAACCGACTCTGGTAGCGAAAGAAGGAACCGCTTCATTCTTTCGAAGAAATACAGCCTCCCCCCATGCGCCAACGCTTTATCACCTTCGCCGTACTCAGTCTTGTTCTTATCGGAATAGGAGAATGGAACCTTCGCAGCGGCAAAATCGCTCCACTGAACACGCTGAACGACCTCTGGCTCGACTTCTGCGTTGGAAACTCCGGGGACAAGATTCAAAAGCCGTCTCTCACCGTTGTTCGCATCAATGACGGCTACGAACCGCTCAACATCGGTGAGGACAAAACCCAAAGCGGCACCCCGCGACTCTCACGACTCGATTTCGCGACCATCCTCGGTTTTGCTGCGAAAATGAACCCCAAAGCGGTTTCATTCCTTCCCACTCCGGCTTTTGACGAGGAAAACGTTCTTAACAAAACCGACATCGTTCCCCTCAAGGACGCCGCGATGCAGCTTCCCCGCTTCGCCGTCGCCACGACCATTTCGGATGACGGAGACAAAGCGATCGAGAAGCAGCCGGTTCAATACACCTCCCTCAAAGTCGAAGGCGACGCGAGCTCCGTGCTCTCGTTCACCCGAACGGTCCGTTACCCGGATCCTCAAATTTTATCCAATGGAATCCCCGCCTTCAAAGCAATTGAATCAGCACGGGGACTGATCGGCGACAATGAGGCGAAAATCCCCCTGCTTGCCCGCAAAGGAGACCAGATCATTCCATCGATTATTCTCACCTCCGTGGCGTCTCATGCCGGCGTCGCCCCCGAAGAGATCACCGTCAATTTCACAGGAAAGAAACCGGCCATCCAACTCGGCGAATACCGGACCGTCCCCATCAACGCGGACGGCACCATGACACTGCCCAACCACTCGGGACTCAAACACGCCCTCATGAGCCAGCAGCGAAATGAAGAGGGGAAAATCGAGGAGAAGTATCATCTCACCTCCCTCTCCGTCGATGAACTGGCCTACACCGGCGAGGAAAATGACGAAGTCGCCAAACGCATTCTCTCCAGCTTTCAAGGGAAATTCAAATCCCTCAGCGAAAACCTCGTCGTGATCGGTTTTGACCGGACCGCAGACCGCCACATCAACCTCCCCGGCGGAGAAGTCCTCTCGGAAACCAGCCTCATCACGAGAGCGATGGCCGTGATTCAAAGCGGACGTTTTCTCACCTGGTGGCCGACCTGGGGCAGGTGGCTCGCCGTCGCCGCGATCGCCCTCATCGCACTGATCCTTTTCAAACTGCCCAAAGGCAAATTCGCTCCCCTCACCATCGCGGCCGGACTCCTATATTTCTCCGTGTGGATCCTCATTTTCAAAACGACCCTTTCCTGGACCCCGCCCTTCGTCGGCCTCACCATGTTCGGCCTCATTCTTCTGGTGGGGCTTTTGATTCCCGCCGATGCGAAGAAGGTGGAGGAAGCTCCGGCTGCGGAGAGTTGAGTGGAGTTGTGGACGCTCCTGCGCGTCGCAATTTTCAATCCACGCCCCCCCTGAGGGGGCGACGGTAAGTGGGTCTCGTGTGAGGCTCCCGCTAGTGTTTCAATCCACGCCCCCGTGAAGGGGCGACACGTCCTCCCAATTGCCCGCTGCATCTTTGCGCTGTTTCAATCCACGCCCCGTGAAGGGGCGACTCTTCGATGAATCAATCATCGAGATCACGGAAGAGTTTCAATCCACGCCCCCGTGAAGGGGCGACATTTGATAAGACTGGCGAGCGTATGCCCGACCATGTTTCAATCCACGCCCCCGTGAAGGGGCGACTTCGATCTGATCTACAGGTCGATAATGGAACGATGTTTCAATCCACGCCCCCGTGAAGGGGCGACCCTTCGAGGTAGGTCGACTTCTCGATGTCCATCTTGTTTCAATCCACGCCCCCGTGAAGGGGCGACGCGTCGTTTATTCCATCCGTGATTTCTGGGTATTGTTTCAATCCACGCCCCCGTGAAGGGGCGACAATTTCCGGACAGCACGCCTCCATCGACCCCTCGTTTCAATCCACGCCCCCGTGAAGGGGCGACCGACTCGGGGAACCTCGTATTACTGACTTTGACGAGTTTCAATCCACGCCCCCGTGAAGGGGCGACGATTCAGGGAATGCACTATTGTTGGCCTTCGTTGGTTTCAATCCACGCCCCCGTGAAGGGGCGACGAGGTAATGACCACCGGCCTGCCCGTTGTGGGTGTTTCAATCCACGCCCCCGTGAAGGGGCGACAGAATTATGAGTGATCCGTATTTAGGACGTGACGTTTCAATCCACGCCCCCGTGAAGGGGCGACTTCTTAATTAATGAAAATCACAATCAACACAGTAGTTTCAATCCACGCCCCCGTGAAGGGGCGACATGTGGGCAATCATATTCAAATCGCCCCTCGTTGGTTTCAATCCACGCCCCCGTGAAGGGGCGACGCTGGCGGTGGGGGGAATGTTGTATGGCGCGGGGTTTCAATCCACGCCCCCGTGAAGGGGCGACTCGGCTCACACGTCGGGGGCGAGCACGGAGCCGGGTTTCAATCCACGCCCCCGTGAAGGGGCGACGGAGCTGGGCGGACAAGTGGGATCTGACGGTGGAGTTTCAATCCACGCCCCCGTGAAGGGGCGACGATTGCGCGGACCCTGAGAAGGCGAGCATCATTGTTTCAATCCACGCCCCCGTGAAGGGGCGACCGGCATTTCGAAAAGCGGAATCAGCAGGAATGCAGTTTCAATCCACGCCCCCGTGAAGGGGCGACGGCTGGGCTTCCGGGGGCGGATAAAGATAAAGAGTTTCAATCCACGCCCCCGTGAAGGGGCGACCTCCTTTTTGGAGTGGGCGCCTAAGTTCGTCGAGTTTCAATCCACGCCCCCGTGAAGGGGCGACTACCGGGTTTGGTTTATTTAACAGCTTCGGAACTGTTTCAATCCACGCCCCCGTGAAGGGGCGACCGAGTGGGATCCGGATCGTGGCGTCTACACCGGCGTTTCAATCCACGCCCCCGTGAAGGGGCGACTCTCGCGGGCTGGTCGAATCTCAATTCCGATGGTGTTTCAATCCACGCCCCCGTGAAGGGGCGACATCGTCCCGCAGCGTGATCTCATCCTTGATATCTGTTTCAATCCACGCCCCCGTGAAGGGGCGACATTCCGCGCGGTTACACGAATCAGAACGTGAATAGTTTCAATCCACGCCCCCGTGAAGGGGCGACCCGGCGTCGTGAGCATTCGCCACATCTCCGCCTGTTTCAATCCACGCCCCCGTGAAGGGGCGACCAGACTTAACGTGATTGACTGCAACCATCTGATCAGTTTCAATCCACGCCCCCGTGAAGGGGCGACGCTTCCGGCTGGAAGGACTGGGAGCAGGAGCAAGTGTTTCAATCCACGCCCCCGTGAAGGGGCGACTGAAAACCCTGAGAAGTCGCGGCGCGTTTTTGTGTTTCAATCCACGCCCCCGTGAAGGGGCGACTTCCTTGTTTGCGCTAAGGTCGCGACATGCCAAGGTTTCAATCCACGCCCCCGTGAAGGGGCGACAGATGTAACGCTAACGTTTCCACCGCAGGATAAGTTTCAATCCACGCCCCCGTGAAGGGGCGACCTCTTGATCCTCGTTTCCGGCCTCCTCGCGTGGGTTTCAATCCACGCCCCCGTGAAGGGGCGACAGGCCAGTGAACCCTTTCGGGGTTTCCTTTGCCGTGTTTCAATCCACGCCCCCGTGAAGGGGCGACAGTCTTTCCTTCCTGGCTGGTCGAACTAATGATTGTTTCAATCCACGCCCCCGTGAAGGGGCGACGGGTATCATTACCCGTGCCCTGGCAGTGGAAGTGTTTCAATCCACGCCCCCGTGAAGGGGCGACGCAACAGGCCAAGGCCTTCACGTGCCCGGCCAATGTTTCAATCCACGCCCCCGTGAAGGGGCGACCCCGAGTAGATCTTTGATCCCCCAATAGCTATGTGTTTCAATCCACGCCCCCGTGAAGGGGCGACCAGGATTCGCGAGACGCATCAACGACACCGCAATGTTTCAATCCACGCCCCCGTGAAGGGGCGACAACAGGAGAAAATGCAGAAAGGCAGAACTAAGAAGTTTCAATCCACGCCCCCGTGAAGGGGCGACAGCTTGCCGGGCTGCCGACGGTTGAGGGTTGGCTGTTTCAATCCACGCCCCCGTGAAGGGGCGACGCGCGCCCGCGCGGGTTCCGTA
>JARGPH010000035.1:35401-57550 GCA_029213065.1 Verrucomicrobiales bacterium
CCCCCCCCCGCGCCTCCCGCCGGCGTAGCGAGGTTACCACCCAAGACCCCTTGTCTGGGCGTCAGTCGAGTTGTGCCGGGTTCGCCGCGGAAGTAGAGTTTCAATCCACGCCCCCGTGAAGGGGCGACCTCCGCGCACTGGCAGATCGTCGGACTCGGAGTTGTTTCAATCCACGCCCCCGTGAAGGGGCGACTTCGCTGCCGTGATCGACGCATCAATAAGCGCCTGTTTCAATCCACGCCCCCGTGAAGGGGCGACGAGGAGTAGAGAAGCAGAGAATGGCTATGAAAGAGTTTCAATCCACGCCCCCGTGAAGGGGCGACCGATAGGGGCGTTTTTTTTGGAAAAGGTAGAGAGTTTCAATCCACGCCCCCGTGAAGGGGCGACGAGCTGAACACAAACAGAAATGCGCCCTCATCAAGAGAGAGTTTCAATCCACGCCCCCGTGAAGGGACGACACGCTTTCGTGAAAATCGTTTCCCCCAACTCGAAGTTTCAATCCACGCCCCCGTGAAGGGGCGACCACACCCTCCGAGGAGGTCGGGATTGTATCGTCAGTTTCAATCCACGCCCCCGTGAAGGGGCGACGTAGAGTTTAGTGGGATCAGTTCGTATAGCTATAGTTTCAATCCACGCCCCCGTGAAGGGGCGACCGATGATTCATAAAGAGGATGAACCGGAACTGGCGGTTTCAATCCACGCCCCCGTGAAGGGGCGACCGTCACCGAGTGAGTAGCCATGAGGGCAATGCCTGTTTCAATCCACGCCCCCGTGAAGGGGCGACTTCACTTTTGATTGAATGGACGCGAGGATCCCCTGTTTCAATCCACGCCCCCGTGAAGGGGCGACTCCGTCCGCGAGGAGGGCTGCTATATATATAGGTGTTTCAATCCACGCCCCCGTGAAGGGGCGACGAAACCGAGGCAAACGCAACAGGACAAATGGAAGTTTCAATCCACGCCCCCGTGAAGGGGCGACGGCTCTAAGATGCTTCATTCATGACACCCTACGAGTTTCAATCCACGCCCCCGTGAAGGGGCGACTCGGTCAGCTTCAACGGTGGAGCCTCCAACTGGTTTCAATCCACGCCCCCGTGAAGGGGCGACGGCAAAATTCTAAGTCCGTGAGTTTCAATACTCAAATTACCATTTTGCGCGAACCTTCCCGCAGCGATGCCTCACGAGCATCGCTGTTCTTTCACAAAGTTTTCAAAGAACTAATGATAAAGCAGTTACCAAACCCGCGAACCTTCTCATGTTTCTTCCAACACTTCGAGTTCGCGCCTGCTTTTCAGAGAATCAACGGCCCATCAATGTCATACCCCGCCTTCGCTCCAACATGATCGACGCGAGGCTTCCAATTCTTCCCCAGATTGTAAAAACGAAGACTGTCCTTTTCGTCATTAATGATCGCCAAAAGCTTTGCCTTCATTTCAACCAGCATTGCAGGATCAAGCTGGCATTCAAAAACGGAATTCTGGACCCGCTGACCATAGTCCTCACACACTTTCGCAACTCGTCGAAGGCGCTTCTCGCCTCCTTCTGAACTGGTTGAAACATCATAGGTAATAAGAACGTACATAAGAATATGAGCGTCAGGATTTCCAAACCATCGCGGGATAAGCATCGAGATCACCTCGCAGGTAGCGGGCAAGAATCCTCGCCTGGATAAAAGGAAGCAACCCAATCGTGGTCTTTTCTTCCAAAAACGGGTGGACGATCTCGTCCCGCTTCCGCTCCTGCCAGGCGGTTAGAACCGTTTTCCGGGAATCAGGCTTCAAAATAACGGCTCCGTTTTCTTTCGTTTCAAAATCCCGTCTCGAAACCTGCCCTCGATTCAAGAGAGTGAGAACCAACCGGTCCGCAAGCACGGGACGAAACTCTTCCATGAGATCCAAAGCCAACGAATGACGCCCCGGCCGATCCTTGTGAAAGAACCCACACTGAGGATCCAACCCCACCGACTCACAGGCAGACCGACAATCGTGCGAAAGCAGCACATAGACAAATGATAGCAGCGCGTTCACAGGGTCCATCGGCGGACGCCTCGAACGGCCATTCATCTGCAAAGCGTGATCAGAATTTCGATTGAGTTTTGCAAGTGCTCCAAACCACAGCTTTGCCGCTTCGCCCTCGATCCCCCGGAGCGAATCATGACCCGAAACGCTTCGAACATGACCGAGCCGATTCTTCAACTGCGCCACCGCGTTGACCAGTTCCGGCCTTTCACCCAACTCCGGGTGATCCCTTAGCTGGCGTTGAAGCAAATTCCTCGAGTTGGCAATTTTCGCCGCTATACAATTGCGGGAAATCGAGAGCGCACGAACGGGCTCGTCAGACGCCCGGTACTGGGAGCGCCGCAACACGATATTTCCGGAAACACCGGAGGTCGTTGAAGCGAGAAATTTTCCATGAGGAGAATGATAGGAAAGTGATACCCCCGCATCACCACACGCCGCCATCAGTGCTGTCGTCACCGTGGTGTTCCATCCAAACGTAGCGATCCCATCGAGATTGTGAAGCGGAACCCGCAGCTGGCTCTCGCCGTCATGTCGAACCTCAACAGTAGCCCCGTCTTTGCGGAGATAGGCCCCCTCCAATGTCACAAAAAGGGTATTCAGATGTTGCTTCATGATTCTTCGCTCAACTCAGAAAAGACTATTCCATCAAACCATTCAGCAGCGCCCTGAGCTTTGCGATTCAACTGGGGTTGGCAAATTTCAATAAGCGAACACGCACCACATTTGCGCGAATCATATTCTGCCGGAGGCGTTGTCCGACTCTCAAATTGATCGCGATACCCGGAAGCCATTTCACCGACCAGCCTGCGTAATTCAAGATCAAAAGCCACTTCAGTTCGCCGGCGCCGCTTTCCATAAAAGATGAATCCCTCCATGATCGAGACATCCAGCATTTCCCCCAGACACATCGCCTGAGCGCAAAGCTGAACTTCATCGGCGCGATGCCCTTTTGGCTTCCCCCGCTTATACTCGACCGGAACAATCTTCCCACCGTAATGAAATTCGACGATATCACACGTCCCGGAAAGGCCGAGAACCTCGGACCTAACCGGGAGCGACCGTGTAATCTTAACGCCCTCAGCAACACGATGCTCATCCGCCCCGCTGTGGGCTTTCTCATGAAGAACGTTTCCCTCTGCAGTGAAACGGTTTTCGCTCCACTCCTGCTCCACATGGATTAAAGCACACTGCCTGGGGCAATAGAGATAATGCTGCAATCCTGAGAGTGGGAGGTAGTCGATCACGAGATCTATGGGGTGGTTGGAACACACTCTCGCGCTATATGCGACGGATTAGGGTGACGCCTTCAGGGATCGCAGACTCGTCTACGGTGACTTCATAGTCTGAGTATGAACGTGGGACATCAACCTCATCTTTTTTCTTCACGGTGACGAGATCGAAGAGTTTGTGGCTTGGAGCGGATCCAAGTTGAGAATCGTGTTTAAAAATGAGCAATTCACGAGGAGCCATTGATCCTGCGGGACGAGCGGCAGATTGATCAAACTGGAAAGCGTTCTCCAATGACGTAAAGAGCACCTCAAGATCGTCATCACTGAATCCAGTTTGCGCGGCGAGAAACGGATTCACGAATCCTTGGGCTTTATAAAGGGCATAAGGAACCGTGAACTTCCGGCCCATGGTGCGGTTGTCGCCAGATTGCTTCTCGGCTTCTTTTTCTGTGGTGACGGCCATACGGGTGACAGCATGTTCGGCTGAGACAATCCGGTCAATGGAGCGGGAAAACGAAAGCTGAACCGGACCGCGAACTTGCCCACAGTTTACTTCTGTTGTCATGACGGCACCAAATGTTCGAATATCGTAGAACTGCTGACACATCCAGCTCTTTGTTTTATCCCGCTCGTCCTGCTTCGCTTTCTTGGGGTCCAATTTTAATTCTGTATAGGCACGCGCATGTTGGTTATTGAGAATTGCTTTTTCCTTCACGTAGATTTCGTAGCCAGTCTGCCCATCTTTTGTGAGCTGGACAAAGTTGCGAATTTTGCGCTTAAGCATGACGTCTGTAGCGAGCCCCTGGCCGGTTTCAGGATCAAGTCGAGGAAGGTTCCCGGCATCGGGATCTCCATTGGGATTCGCGTCTGTGCAGTCATAGAGATAAAGGAAGTCATATCGGTGGTTCATCAGTTAATAGGTGTAGTTGAGTTAGGTGATTGGAAAAATAATTCAGGCTTCAACAGCTTGTGTTTCGGATTTTTCTTTTTTGGTGAAAAAATCCTGACGTTGATGGTAGTAGCCAATCGCAAAAAGCCCTTGTTCCTCCAGATTGAGATGACTGGGATAGCCATCGAGTGGAGCATGAATCTCCTGCACAAGCCGTTCACGATTCGTTTTCATGCCACCCTCCATTTTTGCGAGGTGATGCTGGTAGGTTCGGAGAATGCGAGGAAAAACGGTTCCAGGTGTGGCTGAAGCGCTGCTGTAGAATCGTTCTCGGACTCCTGCATTTACTTTTCCGAGGGCGTCTTCCTGCGTTTTCTCGAGCGCAGCAAAAAGGCGACCAAGGAGGTAGGCGGGATCAATTCGGTTTGGGTTCAAGCTCATGTCTATGGATTGGTTGAAGTTTCGGATCAGGGTGGCTTTGAGAATTGTGGCTTTTAGGTAGTCGACGGGTTCATTGGCTCGCAAGCGATTGAGGACCCCTTGATAGAGAGTCATTGGATAGCGGTTTCGATGAAGAATCGCCTGCATGAGCTGTCCACCCAACAATGGTGAAATCGCTTTTCGTTCGCGCGCCGATTGATCGAGCAAGCGCTGCGCAGATGGGAACTCAGGTTCGAAGTATGGATGGGGATCGCGACTGCGAGTGAGGGCTAAGTTTTCATAGTGATCCTTCAGTCGATCGACCATTTCGCGAGTTGTGCTCACGTGCCAGAAGCGAACAACAAGGCGGGTCACGTTCCCTGAAAGTCCTAGAATGTAGAACTTAGAATCCCCATCAACATCAAGGTCTTCGATGGACGCTCCACCACCGCGCCGCAGAACTTTAAGAAATCCTTCAACTTGTTTATGAACAGCCTGATCACTCACCGTTTCGGTTTCATCATCTATCGGGCTGTCGCCGATTTCACCGGTGAGAATTCCTGCAAAGAAGGCTTCGGCGCTGGACTTTTTCTCGGACCAAAAAATCGTTGTAGCGTCACCGATTACAACCCGATGTCGCGAAGATTGCGGACCCGATAACAAGGCATTGAGTGCGTTACAGTATCCGAAGGCTACGTTCTCAGAAACCGGAGAATTGTAGGACTGGTCTTTCCCGTAGGATTCAAATGCCGAGAGGTTGAATGAGGCCAGCTTTGCTCCCCCCGGAGCAGCTCCGTTGACTCCTTTGATTGCAGGGTCATGGAGACGTGCAATAGGAAGCTCGTCCCCTAAAACGAGACACGTCCCCAAAGCCTCAGACGGTGTGTGTGTTGCGGCACAAGAAACGGCCCAATCCTTAATGAACTCCAGCTCATGAACATCTTTCTTCTCGGGCAGAACTTGAAAGACCCCGAAGCCGGTTGCTGCAAAATCATCGAGTTTTTCTGTCCATTCTGCCGCCCGATCAGGGGTCCAGTGATTTTCGTAGAACTGGCAGATGACATCCACGACAGGATTAGAAATCTGGCGGGACAACTCGATATAGTGTTCGCGAGTGGCTTCAAAGGTTTCGAGTGCACGAACGGCATCTTTCTCCGCTTTCGCAGCACTCTTGTCCGGTTTTTTGTAGCCGAGAAGATAAGCTGAGTTATCCCAGAAGGAACACGGATTGATCCCCTGTCCAGGTGGTTTGCTTTCGCCGGGAACGAGCATTTGTTTTGGAACCTGGCGGGATTTCGTTTTTCCTGTCTTGGTGGCTTCGGCAACGGTTGCTCGAGCATCCTGGATATCGCGCAACGATCCGTCCGGATTAAGGAGAATTCGAAAAGTGATGTTCTGAACGGAAAACCCGGGACGAGGCACGAGATAGCTCGCGTCGTCTTTCAGCCGATTTTCGTAAAGCTCGTAGAGGGATTGAAGAATCATAGCAGGTTAGGCGATGGAGTCACGGAACGGCGGGACATTGACAATTCCATTCTTCATTTCGGCACGAAAAAATCGGGGCGTCGTATTCTTCACTTTTTTGGTTTTCGGATCCTGATCAAATTCGATGTCGTGAAGCATGAATCCGAAATCACGATCCTTCTCGCTCTCGGCAAGCGTTGAAATCGGCGCCGAATCCGGTGACTCGATCAGAGAAAAACTGGCCGGAAACTCACGGGTTCCGAGATAGGGATGGTGGAAATACTGGCCGCGTCGTACTCGTCGTTTAAAAATGTCGAGGTGTTTTCCAATCGGGTCCGAACGGTCGATAAGGTCAATGTGAGCGTCAATGACATAGGCGACGTCTCTAAGTATCAGAGAGGCACGTTGCTGACGTTCATCTTCGATGAGAATTCCGAGTGAGGCGGATTCCTCTCCTTTCATGATACGAGATCCCGGTGAAGGCATTTTCTTACCAACCTCATTTCGCCGAATATTGGTAAATTGAATAGGTTTGAGCAGGTGAATTCGATTAATCACCCAGCGAATTTGAGGTTTCCAATAGATCGCTTCGAGAACGCCACGAGCTGCTGAGGGCGTGATGAGATCGTATGACACCCGTTCCGCCTTCATTTCGGGGCGAGTGAAGCAGGCAAAGTCGCCCCAGACGTGTAATTTGATTCCGTAGGACATGGTTAAAAAAGAGTGACTTCCGAGTATTGGTGGATCATGAGGTTCTAAGGGTTAGACAGCTTTTTCTAAGCAACACAATATTCATTATGCGACAAAGTTAGATCCGGTTCAGGATTGAGTCCTAATTCATCATCGTAGTGAGGATCACTATTAAGAATGAAACAGGAATCTTCCGGGCCGGAAACGAGAATACCAGCAGTTCGCATTTGCCTATGTTGCGGCTCAGGAATCGAGACAGTGTAGCGCTGCAACTTAGCCAGAAGGCGTCGCCGATCGGCCGGATCAAAGGCCCTACGCAACTCGTCGCAGAGATCCTTCCCCCTTTTTCCGTAGGGAATCACAACCGGCTCAGTGTAGTCATCAATTAGCTGAAAAAGACGTGCGCACTCGCGAAATGAGAAACAGTAAAGATCATTGGTTTCCCCGACTCTCTCCGGATACATTTCTCGAATCCTCTTTTGATCCATAGAATCACGCTTCTTCCAGTAGTGGCGTGCAAAGTATTCCTCTATACAATCGAGATGGAGCAAGTCGCCAGGACTGGCAGCGAGAACAGCGATAGTTGCATCGACCTGATTTTGCACGAAAGGAGGAGTGGGAAACTCTGCCGGTGAAAATACGTAAAGCCTGCCACCGAGCTTTCCTCCGCCCATCTCCGTGAGACGACCCTCGCGATCACATCGTCCGGCAGCTTGAGCAATCGAATCCAGCCCCGCAAGCGCCCGGTATACAACTGGAAAGTCGATATCTACCCCAGCCTCAATAAGCTGAGTAGAAATGAGCCTCACAGGCAGGTCTTCTTCGAGCCTCAATTTTATCTTCGCCAGTATGTCCGTTCGATGCGCGGGGCACATGAGAGCAGAAAGATGAAATCGAGTTCCGTCATCGGGTAACTTTTCGAAAAGTTCCCGTGCGTGGCGTCTCGTATTCACAATGCAAAGCACCTGCTCTAGCTTCTCCAACTGTTCACTCAATTCGTCATTGTCTATCTCTTTTTCGATTCGCGTGGCGTGGACCCGCCGAAGTTCGCGATAGAGACCAGAAGGATCAGGGATGATTTCATGCGCGTACTCAATCCCCTGCGGAAAGTCATCTCGCTTTATGATTGCAGGTTGCGTGGCCGTGCACAGAACAACGCTGGAACCATAATGAGCTACCAAATCTTTGAGTGTGTCGAGGCAGGGATCGAGAAATTCGACTGGCAGGCTCTGCGCCTCGTCCAGAACTATGACCGACCTAGCGATGCGATGAAGTTTTCGACATCGTGAGGTACGATTCGCGTGCAGCGACTCGAAAAACTGGACATTTGTTGTCACGATAATCTGCGCATCCCAATTTTCGGTCGCGAGTCGGTTTATAGTCGTCTCTGCTGATTCTTCGGGATCTAGATTACTGTGGTGTTCCAAGACAATATCCGCGCCCAGTCCAGCAAGGGCCCGGCGAAAAACGGCTGCGTTCTGTTCGATGATCGAAGTGAACGGGATTACGTAAATAACTCGCCGAAGTCCATGGAGGCGTGCATGACGCAAAGCAAAAGCGAGAGAGGATAATGTCTTACCGCCCCCTGTCGGAACTGTTAGAGAAAAGAAACCAGGTGCTCGAGGACAGGCATCGAGGCAATCTTTGAGAACTCGTCCACGGGTGCGATTCACAGCCGTATCTCCTGCGGAGGCCTGCAGCGCGTCCAGATGCGAAAGAAGGGCGGATTCTAAGGCAGCCAGAGGTAGGGAAACCTTCGTCCGCTTAGCAAAGCGTTCTTTTGTCATGAATGCCTCCGTCGCCAAGAAGTCCGCATCAACCAGGGTAGAAAAAAGTAATCTGAGGAACGAACCGAGGCTGATGTAGTTCCCTTGTGATTGCGCCCGTGCTAAGGCGAACTTTGGTAGTTTAAGGCTCTTTCCAGCTTGGAGAATCACACTCGGCACAAATGGCATGAATTCTGGAACAGGTTTCCGAAGTCGTTTTTCAAGCGAGCTGTCAGTTGAGTCGATTCCATTGCCCAAACCTGAATGATGACCGGCGATCAAATAGGCGAGGAGGAGTCCGAGCTGCGGAAGTTGATCAACCGAATAAATTGCGCCGGAACTGGCGTGCGGCAGCTTGCTTTTTGTGTGAGCTCCGCAGCTGTCCGCTTTGGTCTTCAAATATGCCTGCCACTCAGGTGCAAATTTCCCCAGGTCGTGCCACAGCCCGACCAGATACCCCCATTCTCGCGCTGCTTTCGCTTCATCACTCCCGGGCGGAAACATCTCCTCCGCAAATTTCCCGGCCCACCACGCCACCTTATTGAGGTGCCCGTGCATAGGATCAAGTGATTCGCACTTTTCGCAGGAATATCCTGCACCTTTCAAAGCCTCACAATCAGCCGAAAACAACGGCTCCCAGCTCGAACAATCATCCGGACTGTTCGGGTCGGAATGAGCAAATGGCCCATGACTGTTTTCACCTTTCATTATTACAAACTAAGACCAGGGGGTGGGACAGCCACAGCCCTACCCTTAATAAAATAATCTATAAATCTAGCTTTATAGATGGGATAACCATACTTCAGGCGTCCACTTACTTCCATGTTTATGACAATACCGAATTACGTAACTAACACTTTTCTTTAAAAATTGATACAAGCGCCAGATTACAACAATCCCCTCACCCCAGATCCATCCGGGAGACGCGGAAAAATCGTTGCGAGTTTCGCTGATGGCACCAGGCAAGCACATAGACAGGGCAGCGTGACTCAAGAAACCGACTGAGATCCTGCCAATCATCTTCCGAGCCCGTGATCGCCCCGGTTCCCCGGCCCTCCTCCACGCCATACCGGTTCTGATACCATTCTGAGAGATCGGAAAACTGAGGCCGCGTGAAAACGAAAGCCGGACTGATTTCCCGGTCGAGGCCGGGTTCTGATCCGCCCCGATACCGGATCCGGAGAGCGCCGCCCCCACTGGCGGCCTCTTCGATCGCGCTGATTAGAGGATTCCGGCTTCCAATTACGGGAACCATCGCTCTCTGTTTCCAGTCACGAAACCTGCCACGTGATGGTCCGGGGATAAATCGTTGGAGACCTGATTGATCAGGCCCCGGAGAAGCCCCGAAAACGATTCCGGGACCTCCTGAGAGCAATGTTTGCAGGAAAGCAGTTCGAGTCATGCTGTAAAACTAGGCTCCGGGGTGGGACAACCGCAGACCGATCCCGAAGTTTTTCCATATCTGATATTTCCTCCACCGGCCTTGCGCCGAAAACACTTCTCCCGCATGAATCGCTTTGAAGGAGCCTCTCCCTCCCACCCCAATTTTCCCAGCGCACACTGAAAATCCCGTGCTACAGTCGCGGTCATGTTACAGGCAGGTATTGTAGGACTTCCCAACGTAGGCAAATCGACGCTTTTCAACGCGGTGACGCGGACCCGGAAAGCAGAGGCGGCGAACTATCCCTTTTGCACGATCGACCCGAATCTCGGGGTCGTCACCGTGCCTGACGAGCGCCTCGCCGTTCTCAGCAAAATTTCGGGATCCAGCAAGCTGATCCCCGCGGCGATCGAATTCGTCGACATCGCAGGTCTCGTCGAAGGCGCATCCGACGGAGCGGGACTCGGCAACAAATTCCTCGCCAATATCCGTGAGGTCGACGCGATCGTTCAGGTGGTCCGCTGCTTTGAAAATGACGATATCATCCACGAGCTCGGCTCAGTCGACCCGCTTCGGGATATTGAAATCATCAACTCGGAGCTGATTCTCGCCGACCTCGCCGCACTCGAAAAGCGCAAGGACTCACGCGTCAAGAAGGCCAAAGGCGGTGACAAAGAGGCTAAAAAAGAAGTCGCGCTCGCCGAGAAGCTCATTCCCCACCTCGATCAGGGCAATCCGGCGATCACGGCGGATCTCAACGATGAGGAGAAAAAGCTCATGACGAAGGAGTTTTTCCTTCTCTCAGCGAAGCGCACCATTTTTGCCTGCAACGTGGCTGAAGACGATCTCGGGGCGGCTCAGGCAGATCCGGACAGTTTTCCGATGGTAAAAGCGGTTCGCGACTACGCTGCCGACACCTTCGGCGCCGAGGCGATTGTGATCTCGGCCCGCATTGAAGAGGAAATGATCGACCTCGACCCTGAAGAGGCGGCCGAGTTTCTTTCCGACATGGGGATCAAAGATTCCGGCGTTTCCGCTCTCATCAAATCGGTTTACCACCTCCTCGGCTTGCAGACCTATCTCACGACCGGTGAGAAAGAGACCCGCGCCTGGACGATCTACGCCGGCGACAAAGCGCCTCAGGCAGCCGGGGTGATCCACGGTGACTTTGAGCGCGGCTTCATCGCTGCGGAGATTGTTCACTTCGACGACCTCGTCGAGCTCGGCTCCAACGCAAAAGCGCGCGAGGCCGGAAAGCTTCGCATCGAGGGCAAAGATTACGTGATGCGCGACGGTGACGTCGTCGAATTCCGGTTCAACGTCTAGGCGATCCGCTGCAAGTCCTACCGATGCGGTGTTTCCCTTAGCGCGGGGAAACACCAGTTCCATTTCACCGCGGCGAGACGGAACAGAACGATCACCAGAATCGCGGCGATCATCGCGATTTCTTTCGGCGTTTCCCCCAGTGAGAGGACGATCAGGTAAACCCAGCACCCCGTAAAAGCGCAGGTCGCATTGAGGGGACTCGGGGTGAAAAGTGAAGGCACATCATTGCAAATCACATCTCCGAGCACACCACCGAAGGTTCCCGTGATCGTTCCCATCATCGCGGCAATGAACCACGAGGGATAGGCCTCGAGCGAGTAGGCCGTGCCCGTGATCGCAAACAGCGCCATCCCGAGGGCGTCAGGAAGCAGCAAATACGGTTTAATTCGATTCACCAATTTTAAGACAGGCCCCGCAAAGACAGCAATCCCCAGCGTGATCATGGGATAGTGAGGATTCCCGATCCAGAAAAGCGGGGTCCGATCCAGAAAGAGATCCCGCAAAGTCCCCCCGCCAAAGGCGACTGCAAAAGCGACCGCAAAAACCCCCATCACATCCATCCCCTTTCGCGCAGCGAGAAGAACGCCATAAATCGACGACACAATGACCGCGAGATACTCAATCGAGATTAGAAGTGAAACATCCATTTTCATGAGAAAAACCTTTTCGATCCCGGACTAAACCCTGTTGACTGTGCCACTCAACCCTGTTGAGTCTCTCTACGTCGCCTCCGATCCTTTTTTTCATTCTATGCCCCGCCCCACCAGAAGCAAACGCCTTTACTGGCTTCGCCTGTGCATCGTCCAGATCGGAAGGGCCTATGACGCATTTCACCGCTTCCTTGCGAGGATCACGGGCCGCTGGGGGATGCCCATGAGCGCGGACATCTACCACGCCGTTCAGCACAGCGAAGGCGTTTCCGTGAAAGGGCGCGTTCTCCTCTCGAAAAAGTGGCGTCACCCCAGAGTGAAGGACCATCCTATCGTGAATCTCCTGCAGATGATCCGTCGATGGACCACGCCGGAGCGCCCCTTTTCGCTCGTGCGCCTCAGCGTCGGTGGAGCCACCGTGGAGCAACGCGCCGATCGTCAGGCCTATTTCAAAATCGACATTCCTGCGAGCGAGGTGAAATCCAAGGAGCTTCTCATTGAGTTGCCGGAATCCAAGGTATCGAGCTCGCGCACCATGAAGATCCGGCGAAGCGGCAGCGAAGCCCGCTGTGTCATCATCAGCGACATCGACGACACCGTTCTCGTCACCCACGTCGCGCGGACCCTGCGCATGGTCGCGACAACTCTTTTTGGCAATGCTCTCACACGGCAGCTTTTCCCCGGCACGGCAGAGCTGTATCGCGCCCTGCGCCACGGAACGACGCCGAACATCCGCGAGCGCAACCCCATCATTTACGTGACGAGCTCCCCTTTCAATCTTCACGCTCTCCTTAAGTTGATTTTTAAAGAGAACGGCCTTCCCGACGGCGCCTATTTCATGACCGACTGGGGAATCGATATCGACAAGTGGTTCAAAATCGGTCACGCCGAACACAAACTGCAATCGATCGAGCAGGCCTTCAAATGGCACCCGCGGAAACCTGTCATTCTCGTGGGGGACAGCAGCCAGCACGACACCGATGTCTACGTGGAAACCGCTCTGGCCCACCCCGGGAAAGTGGATCAGATCCTCATTCGCGATGTCACCGGGCCGGACCACATTGAGCAGTTTCAGGACAAAGTGGACGAGCTTCACAACTCGGGGACCGAGTTTGCCTTTTTCAGAGACTCTTCAGAAGCCGCCGAAATCCTCGAGGCAAAGGGATGGATCACCAAGGAGCAACTCGCCGAGGTCGTCAAAGCCGTCAAAGAGAGCCCCAAACCACTCGGCGCGGACCTGCTGCACCATTAGGGGCGATCCCGTTCTAACGATTGGCTTCCGTTGGTCGGAATGTCAGGACAACCCGAAAGCGGTGATTAAACGGCTCATGTTCAAGCCAGGGTTCGAGGAAGAGATAGAACCCTCTCGCTTCGTAAAAAATAATCTGTTCACGAATATCCGCCTCCATCGCTGAAAACGGAGTCGTATCAGTGACCCAGTCCATTTTCCGCTCAAGGCGCCGCGAGACCGCGCAGAAGCGGTTGATGATATCATCTTCAACCGTCTGAATATTGGCTAACACTTCGTTTTTCACTGACATGGCGGAATAGATACGCACGGGAAACGGACCGGGTCGCCTTTTTCCTCCGGGCGATGAAACGCGCACGACTCCCGCGATCCTGCGGAAACGTATCCATCTGATATGGAAGCCTACCTTCTGAAAACCAACCTGATTCTCCTGCATCTCTTCGCGACACTGGGAATGGTCGGGGTGATCTGGACGGTGCAGCTCGTCATTTACCCGCTTTTCAGTAGTATCGGCAGAGACTCCTTTCACACCTACCACGCTCGCTACATGAAACGCATCACGTGGATCGTGGGACCCCTCATGCTCATCGAGCTGACGTCCGCTTTTCTGTTGCCCTACCTCTTCTGGACCTCCGGCTACCGCGGCGTCCTGATCGCGAACGCGTCTTTAGTAGTCTCCGTCTGGCTGATCACTGGGCTGATACAGGTTCCCGCGCATCGAGGCCTATCAGAGCACTACTCAACTGATAGGGTCAGTTCACTCGTGAGAGGCAATTGGATCCGAACCGCCATCTGGACGGCAAGACTCCCCCTCCTCGCCTCGTTCGCAGGCAAGGCGATCGCTTAGCCTTACCGCTGCTCTCCTCCGAAGTAGCGCCGCTGCACTCTTTCGGCCGGAGGCGTCCCTTTTATGCTGATAAGGCAAATTAGAATCGTCGAAACAACAACCGCCCAGATGAAGGGGTGCAATCCGAGAAGTAAATACTCCCCGAACTTACCTGTTTGCATATACCCGGCGAGGTATAGTGCCAACACAGTCAAACCTCCCGCCAGCATCCCTGAAACAATTCCTCCTGCGGTCGCTTTCTTCCAATAGAGAGCAAAGATCATCGGCATGAGAAAGCAGGCACCCAGCCCCGCCGAAGCAAAGACGATAAGGTGCTGAAGAAACTGCGGAGGATGCATCACCGCAAGAACCCCTAACATACCAACCACCATGGTAACCCCGTAGGTGAGCCGCTTGATTTGCTTCTCGTTCGCATTGGGATTGATCGACTCCTGATAGATGTCCCGCACCACTCCCGAGGAAACGAGAAGGAGGAAACTGTCGACGCTGGACATCACCGCTGCAAAGGGAGCCGCGACGAGCAACCCCGCGAGCCAGGGCATCCCTGCATTGATCGTCAGGATAGAGGCCATCTCCGGCATGACCCGATCCGGGTAAATTTCCATCCCGGGAAGGAGGACACGCGCGCAGGTGAAAATGATCACGAGAGGGAAATAGATCAGCGCAAAATAGAACGCCACCATGACCATGGAGCGCCGCAATGTCAGGGTGTCTTTAAACGCCATCTGACGAACCATGTAACTGGGTTGCCCTGCGCCACTGAAGTTCCAGAAAGCGAAGAAGCTGAAGGCAATGAGAACCGTGATAAAACCGGACGGGCTGTCCCGCGACGGGCCCGGAGTCGAGGTGTAAACGCCCCGCTTTCCCGCACCGTAGGCGTAGGTCTCGACTTCGCCAACCACGTTGTATCGATAGCCTTCGAGAACGCTCCCCTGCTCTTTCACCTTCTCGATTTCAAAGGGAGTCGTCAATCGAATCGCCTCGACTGATTCACTCTTATCAGCCCCGCTTTGAATCGTCGTCGCTGATTTCAATCGAATAATGTCGCCACCCCCGGATTCCAGCCAGGTGCCTCGCGGCAGCTGTTTTTCGACGAGAGTGTTTTCAGACCCCCGGGTCACTTCAACCTCCATAAACTCAGGCGGAGTCATCTCGGAAAGTTGCTTCGTGGCATTGCCGAGCCCACCGACCTGGGTCAGCGCCAGCACTAACATGATGACCACGCCCACCGCCATAACGAGTCCCTGCATCACGTCGGTCCAAACCACGGCGCGGAATCCGCCATAGGTCGTGTAAACGATCACCGAGACCGCAAAGACGATCAAACAGAGCAGGTAATCCCCCTCGGCTTCCCCGATCCAGGGAATCCCCTCGACGAGGGCCTCAAGCCCGAAAGCAGCCGACTGATAAACGGGGACGCCTTCGAGCAGGGTCGCCATGATCTGCGCCCCGGCTTTGAACTGGGCCATCAGAAAAAAGAACATAAAGAAGACCACCATCACCGTCGCTAGATTACCCACCGCGTTGCTTTCGAAACGACGACGCAGAAGCTCCGGAATCGTGATCGCACCGGCGATCCGGCTCACTTGATTGATCCGCTTCGCGAGCAGTCCCAGCGCCACGAGCGGCACTACCATGTAGCCACAAATCCACCAGGCGAGAGACCAGCCGTGGGTGTAAATCAGGGAAGGGAATCCCATGAAGCTGCCTCCGGATGCCGCCGTTGCAGCGTAAGTGAGCGCGAAAGCCCACACCCCGATATTCCGACTCCCCAGAAAGTATTCGTTCAGGAACGACTTGTTCTTTCCGGCATGATTCGCGATTCCAGCGAGGACGAAGACAAGAGCGAGATAGACGAAAAAACTGATCAGCGCGGTCATTTGCCCTCCTCTCCGTTGCTACCGTCGTACGCGGCCGGATCAAGATCGGTGTCTTTCATGAACCGCAGAGCAAACCAAACCGTAAGCCCCAGTCCAAAAATCCAGGGGATGAGAATTCCGAAAACAACCCACTCCGGCATCCCCCAGACGAGTTGCAGTGCCTCGCCTTCCTTTATACCGCCCTTCAAGCCAACATAGGAAATTGTCCAGCCGGCAAAAACAACCCAGCTGGCGACCATAAAATACAACTCTTTCCGGGACTGCCGGAAAGAAACTCCCAAATCACCGGTTTGGAGATCATCACTCATGGAAAGGACAGTGCCGATTTGCTCAATACCTGAACAGAGAAAATCTTTCCTCAATGACGTGCTGACAAAATGTTACCGCCGGAGCTATGATCGAGAGAAATCAGGGAGTGGCTGCATCGTGCTTCCAACAAAGACTCCGTTCAAAAGCAATGGAACAGGATTCGCTCTCCTTGAAACGCCTCGTTCGAGTCATTTTTCCCACTCACACACCTGAACCATTTTTCATGCTCACTTCAGAAATCAGGCAATCGGAATTCCCTTCACTGGAAGGCCGAATCTATCTCAATACCGCCGCCGAAGGAATTCCGCCCCTCTCGGCAAAATCGGCACTCGACGAATATTTCGAAAGTAAAACGGCGGGAATGGACGGGCGAGATTCCCTCTTCCAACAGTTTGATGAATCCCGCAAAAGTGCCGCCGGAGTCTTCGGTCTTTCTCCTGACGAAATCTCATTTTGCTCATCCACCTCCGAAGCCTACAACCTCCTTGCAACGTCCATCTCATTCTCATCGGGAGACAATGTCATCGTCAGCGACCTCGATTTCCCCGCGGGAGCGACTCCGTGGCTGAGGCTTCCCGCTTCACCGCAAGTGCGACTCTGGAAACACCGCGACGGGGTTCTTCACCTCGAAGATCTCGAAACACTGATCGACGAAAAGACCCGGCTCGTTCAGGTCTCTCTCGTCAGTTTCCTCACCGGCTACCGGGTTGAGTGGGCGCCCCTGCGCGATCTTGTCCGGCAGCGAAATTCGGGATCCATTCTCGCCGTCGACGTCACCCAGGCCGCCGGTCGCGTCGTTCTCGACTGCCTCGACGCGGACTGCATTTTCGCGAGTTCCTACAAGTGGCTCCTCGGCTCTCACGGAGGCTGCGTCGTCGCGGTTCCCAACCACGCCAAACGCAAAGTAACCGCTCAGGCCGGCGGATGGTATAACCTCGCCAACGCCTTTGACGAAGACCGCTTCACCCGCGCCGAGTCACTTCCCGGGGCGGCAAGTTTCGCCGTGGGAATGCCCTCTTTCCCCGCGATCTATACTCTCAAGGCGGGGATGGATTTACTTAATGAAACAGGGGTCGCGGCGATCGCCGACCACGCCGACCAACTCGTCACGCGCCTCCACGAGGGATTGAGAGACCTCGGCATCAGGACGATGTCGCCTCACCAACCCGGAAACTCATCAGGCATTGTTTCTTTCCAGAGCGACAACGACGAAGCGCTCAGCAAAGCCCTCCACGCGCGAAACATTCATATTATGCATCAGGCAGGGCGCCTTCGCGTTTCCATCCACGGCTACAATCAAATGAGCGATATCGATGCGACCTTGAAGGCGCTTTCGGAATCCCGGTGAGCCTCTGTGATCACGCCTCAATTTCTGTTCGCCAAAATCAGTATTTTAGGTACACCTATTAAGCACGATGGCTTCTGAGAATCACAATCACACGAGTCTGCAAACGCGTTCCGTTCACGCAGGCGAAAAACCCGATAAGGTATCAGGCGCATCATCTCCCAATCTGGTGATGTCATCGACATTTCTCGCAGATCCTGAGGCCTCTTTCTCTGCCGAAGGAAGCCACGGGGAAGATGATTTTTTCTACACCCGGTGGGGAAATCCCACGGTCGCTCAGCTCGAGGAAAAACTGGCTTCACTCGAAGAGACGGAAGCGGCAATGGCATTTGCTTCGGGAATGGCGGCCATCACCGGCTTGTTTTTTTACTGCCTGCGTCCCGGCGATCACCTTCTTCTCGGAGACGTTATTTACGCGGCGGTGTCGGAAACCGCCGGGGATCTCCTCGAAGATCTCGGGATTGAAGTCAGCCGCGTCGACACCTCCGATCTCGAAGCGGTGAGCGACGCCCTGCGCGAAAACACCCGACTTGTCTACATCGAGAGTCCCTGCAATCCTATCCTGCGCCTCACTGACATAGCCGCCGTCGCCGACCTCGTTCATGAGCGCGGAGCCCTCCTCGCGGTGGACTCCACCTTCGCCACCCCGATCGCGACGCAACCCGCGAAACTGGGAGCCGATTTCGTGGTCCACTCACTCACCAAGTACCTCGGAGGTCACGGGGACGCCGTGGGCGGGGCGGTTCTCGGATTGGAAAAAGACATCTCCGCGATTCGGCGGAAAATCGGAATCCGTCTCGGCGGGGTCATCAGCCCCTTCAATGCCTGGTTGATTCTTCGCGGAATCGCGACACTCCACCTCCGTATGCGGGCGCACGAATCCAGTGCTCTCGCAGTGGCACGTCACCTCGAAGCTCACCCCGCGATCACGAAGGTCACCTACCCCGGTCTAGAATCGCATCCGCAACACGAGCTCGCCTCCCGGCAGATGTCGAATTTCTCCGGGGTCCTCACCTTTCAGGCAAAGGACCACGCGAGACTCCCCGGAGTGTTTGCTGAAAAGCTGAAAATCATCCACTACGCGGTATCGCTGGGCCACCATCGCTCGCTCCTTTTCTATATTCCGACCGACGAAATATTGAAAACCTCGTTCCAACTGAACCCTGAACAGGAAGCCAACTACCGGTCCTTCGCGGGCGATGCTATTTTCCGTCTTTCAATCGGAATCGAAGATCCCGTTGATCTTTGCGCCGACCTCGATCAGGCTTTCCAATCATTGAACCCGTCATCATGAAAACAATTCTCCACGAAATGGCGCACAGTCCCTTCTGCATTCCGATCGTCCGGATTCTCGAGGGCTACGGCGTTGACTTTGAGCGCGTGCAGGTGTCGGCCTGGGACCGGCGCGAATTGGCCCGTCTCACCGGAGGCGCCTACTATCAGGTGCCGGTTCTCGAGCACGGTTCAAGCATCGTCTACGAGACCGCCGGGGATCCTCTCGCGCTCCCTCACTACCTCGATGAAACCTTCGCAGCCGGCGAACTCTTTCCCGCCCAACACGCCGGAATTCAGGATATCGTGATCAACCACATAGAAGATCATCTCGAAGGACTTGGCTTTCCCCTGAGTGATCCCGCCTGCGTCGATGCGATTGAAGATATCGGTGAGCGCACCATGGTGATCCGTCACAAGGAGCGCAAAATGGGCCCCGGTTGTGTCGAGCGTTGGCGCAGCAACGCCGCCTCGATCGCCGCCGAATTCGAGTCCGCTCTCTTACCGTATGAAGTCCGCCTCGGGACGAACGATTTCCTTTTCGGTGATGCCCCCGTCTACGCCGACTACGCTCTCTATGGCGTCCTCGGGAATGCCCAGCACAGTGGGGATTTCAATCTCAGTTTCAGCCTCACTAACATCAAAGAATGGGAGAAACGCATGACAGCTTTCTCCCGCTCGTAATGCCATGGAGATCGCGCAGGCGGGGAAATTGTCAGGCGCCTCCGTCGAGAAAGTCGAGTTATCCGATCACGGTGAACTCGTCCTGCAGTTTTGCAACGCTTCCGAAACTCTCCGGATACCGATGCCCTGGACTTTCACTTCCTGTCTCGAAAGTGTCAACTCAGAGGCCTCCGGGCGCTGCGACGATATCACCCAGAGTTTGATCGGATTGGAAGGGGCTCAACTTACCGGGATCGAATCAGACGCGAATCACATCGATCTCCATTTCGGGTCCATCACTATCAGTGCTCCGGCTTAGCCCGGGCTTACCACGTCAGAAAACCTAACTGAAGAACAATCCCTCCGCTGTTCCGCGCATCATGTTATCAATATCGCCTTCGCTGAGGAAATCGAGTTTCTTCGTGATGAGGTCGACAGAGGCGGCATACGAATGCTCACCCTGCACCTGATAGGGACAATCAGAAGCCCACATGAGACGTTCCGATCCGTAAGCATCGCGGAGCTGTTTGATCATGGGACCGAGATCGGTGTAGGGAGGTGCTTTTTTGCCAAGAGCATAAAAGGCGGACGTCTTCACATAGACATTCGGGAAGTCAGCGAGTGCGAGGAGTTGATCGAGTTGCCCCTGGTCGATGCTTCCAGTCACGCCGATACGGGCAAAGTGATCGATCACGACTTTAGTATCGGGATACTTTTTGCACATCGCGTTGACCGCGGGAATCGCAGCGGGATCGGTGAGGCAGCACATTGCCTGCCCCGTCTCTGCACCGGCTTTCCACATCGTTTGGAGCCCGGATGAGGCATCCCATTTTTTTACTTTGTCAGGAAAAGCATAAAGTCGAAATCCGCGGACGCCTGATGCTTTCAAAGAGGTCATGACATCTACTGTACCCGGTTGTTCATGATCAATGATCGCAACGCCCTGATATCGATCGGGATCACTCTTGATCACATCAACCATGTAGGAGTTGTCGAACTCGAAGAAGCTCATCTGAATCAAGAGGGTTCGTGTCACGCCGGTTCCCTTCTGATCGGCTTCGAGATCATCGGGCGAATAGATCGGAGGGTCGATGTCCTTCCCTTCAAAATTCGAGGAGATTGGATAAGTGCTTCGATCCTGACTCCACACGTGGACATGAGCATCGATCCAGTCCTTTTCGCTGAGATCCGTCTCCGCCTGTATCGCCTCGTTGATCAACAATCCCCCACCCAGAGTAACACTCGAAATAAAGTCGCGTCGTGATTGGTTATTCATACCTCGTAGTTCAACAGAAAACCGCGAAGGAAATCAAACGCCAACTCCACCTCTTTCACGTCCACCCACTCCACTGCGGCGTGGGCCTGATCAATCGATCCGGGGCCGAAGATGATCGATGGAATCCCCGCCCGGGAAAGTTTCGTCGCATCGCATCCGAAAGGGACACCTTGAATGGAAGCGTCGAGACCCATCGATTCAAGCTGCCGTGAAGCCACACGAACCACCGCCGCATCGGAGTCCGTCTCCATCGCTTCATCCGAGAGATCAGCGGGGAGAATCTTCACTTTTCCCTCAGGGAAAGAGGCTGACAAAGCCCTATAGGATTCCAGAATCTCCTCCGCGCTTTCTCCGGGAAGCATTCGCCTATCCAAATTGATGACGCATTTATCGGGCACAAAGTTGACCTGATCACCTCCCCGTATCGTCCCGATGTTGCACGTCGCCGGCCCGACAAGCGGATGGCTATTACTCTCCAGGTTCTTGTGAAATGCATCCAGTTGATTGATCAGCCTTGCCATCGTCGAGATGGCATTCTCCCCGAGATGAGGCTTCGAACTGTGCGCCGCTACGCCCGTGGTTTCGATTCTCCAACGCAGAACGCCTTTGTTCGTGGTAACGAGCCCGAGGCAGGTCGGCTCGGCAACGACGGCACAATCCAGCTGGATACCGCGCGCCCTAAACCACTCAATCGCCGCGAGAACGCCGCTGAAGGCATGCTCCTCATCAACCACTGCCGCGAGCCAGACATCGCATGGAGGAAGCTGACCCGAGCCCTGTAGCGAATGCATCGCTTCCATCATTGTCGCGAGTCCTGCCTTCGTATCACACGAACCGCGCCCGAAGAGCTTCCCCTCCTCCACGACAGGATCAAAAGGCGGGATCGTCATCCCATCGACAGAAACGACATCCATGTGAGCTTCCAGCAGAATCGCCCGAGTCGAATCCTTCCCCGGCAAGCGAATCATAACATTGCTTCGACCGGGTAAGACTTCGTCCTCCCACCACTCGAGTCCCACCCGGTCGCAATAGGACTTCACGTATCCCACCACTCCTGATTCTCCCGGCCCACCCCACTCCGGATTGATGCTGTTAATCCGAACCAAATCGGAAAGAGTTTTCAGAACATCTGAGTGCTTCACCATGACCGGACGATCCCATGAAGGAAAGAGAGTATCGAGTCACTTTTTAGCCGCTCATGCGGTAACGCGGGATGCTTGGTTCTTGGTTCTTGGTTCTTGGTTCTTGGTTCTTGGTGCTTGGTGCTTGGTGCTTGGTGCTTGGTGCTTGGTGCTTGGTTCTTGGTTCTTGGTTCTTGGTTCTTGGAGCTTCGTGCTTCGTGCTTCGTGCTCGTGCTCGTGCTCGTGCTCGTGCTCGTGCTCGTGCTCGTGTTCGTGTTCGTGTTCGATGTTCGATGTTCGGGGCTCGGGGCTCGGGGCTCGGGGCTCGGGGCTCGGGGCTCGGGGCTCGGGG
>JARGPH010000036.1:0-1227 GCA_029213065.1 Verrucomicrobiales bacterium
CGCTTGTCGCGAGTCTCCGCGACCTATTCGACCATCTTCCCGACGTTTTCTTTTTCATCAAGGATTCGCAAAGCCGTTTCCTTCACGCGAACGAACCGCTCCTCGAAAGACTGGGGCTTCCTTCATTGACCGCGATCATCGGCACGTCCGATCACGATCGCTACCCTCCCGAGATTGCCGACCGCCTTGTCGAGGGCGATCGGGAAATGATGCGAAGCGGCGTTCCGGCGATTAACAAACTCGAGGTTCTCTACAACGATATTGGAACCCTCGAGTGGTTCTCGACGACGAAATACCCCGTGATTGGAGAAAACGGAAAGGCGCTCGGCGTCGTCGGTTTCGCGCGGAGCTTTTCCTCCCCTGCTCATGGTAAGCTCTATTTCAACGCAGCGGCACGGGTCATCGACTATTTGAGCCAGAATCCCGATTCACTGCTCAGCATCGAAGAGCTCGCGGAACGATTCGGCATTTCGGGGCGACAGCTCCACCGCCAGTTTCGTGAGATCCTCCAGATCAGCCCGCAGGAGTTTCTGCTCCGCAATCGTATCCATGCTGCTGCGATTGAATTGAGAAAAGGCGACATCCCTCTGGTCGAGCTCGCATCGAAATACGGCTTCTGTGACCAGAGTGCCTTCACGAAGCGCTTTCGGAAAACGCTGGGATCAACTCCCGCTCAGTATCGACGGCGTTTCCGTTGAGTTGACCACGATGGAGCCATTGCCACGGAGAACGATTCATGTTCGACTTTGGCCATGATAAAATCCGGAGCGACCGTCCTTTTCCTGATCCTAGTGGCGAGCGCAGCGCAGTGCGGAGAGCCGCTCCCCGCGACACCACCCGACCTGGTCCCTGCCAAAGCGACAGATCCTCTCCCCGGAACCGAGCTCCTCACGCACGAGGGCGATCTCAGTCGGGAACTGGTGGATGCCAATGACCAATTTCTCGATCGCCAACTGGCACAGATGGCGAAAGCCAGGGAGAGGCATTGGCCCGATGAATTCAAAAACTACGAGAGCTTTGAAGGACAGAGACTGAAACTGCGCCAGCGCCTCGGAATTGCCGATGACTCGCGGATCGAATCCAGTCGAATTACGTTTCCTGACAGTGAGTCATCCGCCCTGACCTTTCATTCGTTCAACGGTCTACCGGTTGCCACTTTTGATCTTAAAGGCGAGTTCGGCAAAATCACAGTTCGCGAGATCTCGTGGCCGGTCCTCGATGGCGTGA
>JARGPH010000036.1:1237-56762 GCA_029213065.1 Verrucomicrobiales bacterium
GGGGCCGCGGTTTTCTCATCGAACCCGAAACGTTCTGGACTCAGGTTATCACGATTCCGGACACCTCACAGAACCCGATCGAACTGATCTGGCCGGGGACGAACGATGGAGAGGAATACCCGACCACCCCCTACGCCCTCCAGCTCGCAATGGCAGGTGCGAGAGTCGTCGTTCCAACCCGCATCCGCCGCTACGAATCAAACTACACCCTGACCGACCGCGAATGGCTCGCCCGGCCCGCCTTTGAATTGGGCCGAACCCTGATCAGCTACGAGGTCGAAAAAATCTTCGGACTCGTCGAAGCCGGCACGGTTCAACGCTCCGAGCTCCGCTACGATCCTGAGAAAAAGAAGCCGGGCAATTGGAATATCATCGGCTGGGGGGACGGCGGGATGCTCGCCCTCTACTCGGCAGCTCTGGCACAGTGGTCGCAGTTCGATACCGTTTGCATCAGCGGATACTTCGGTAATCGCGAAGAGCTCTGGAAAGAGCCTTTTGATCATCACGTTTTCGGGCTTCTCGAGGAATTCGGCGATGCGGAAATAGCCGCTCTCACCGCTCCGCGAAAGCTCCTCATCGAAAGCGCCACGCAGCCCAACTTTCACTATCGGACAAAAGAAAACTCACGTGATCTTGATTTCCAAACCGCCTACACTCCATCCAAAGGGAAACCGGGGCGTACTTCGACGAGCACTGAGGAGGAAATCACAACCGAGTTGAAACGACTCAGGAAACGATTGGGAGACGGGCACTTCAAAAACGTCGAATGGACCGACCACGACGGAAAGGCGATCGCTCCCGAAACACTGGCGCAGTTTGTCATGAGAATGGGACGGGACGACATCGAAGTTTCGGACTTTGACTTCATGGCACGGCTTGAGGAGACGCTTTCGGGATCACCGGATCCCGTCTTAGGTGTGGCGAAGGTTTTCCTGAAATATCCACCGGGCGAGACAGGAGGTGCCGTTGTCGAAGGCTCCCCCTACTTTGCAGGACTGACATGGATTGATTCAGAATCGACACGCGAAGAGGAAAGGGAAGAACTGGAGCGGCACATCCAACGTGAACTGGTCGAGTCGGATGCAAAGCGACGCGACTACTTCAAAGACCTCAACACCAAATCCCTCGAAAACTTCGAGAAAACGATCGAGCCCTACCGGGAAAAATTCAGAACTGAGGTGATCGGCGATTTCGAAATTCCACTCGAAGCCCCCCATCCCCGAACCCGTCCCTATGAGGAAACCGAACTGACGATCAGCTACGAAGTCGTCCTCGATGTCTTCGACGAAGTTTTCACCTACGGAATCCTGACACTGCCCAAATCACTTCCCCTCGACGGCTCGGAGAAACGACCGGTTGTCGTATGCCAACACGGACTCGAAGGCTCACCGCAGGACCTTGTCGGTGAACAGAAATTCAAGGCCTACAAGGCCTTCGCAACGAGGCTGGCGGAGCGCGGATTCATCACCTTCGCGCCGCAGAACGGTTACAAGTATTTTGATCACTTCCGCATGCAGCAATTCAAGGCGCAAACGATGGGAAAAACCCTTTTCTCAATCATCGTGCCGCAGCATCAGCAAATCACGAAATGGCTCGCCAATCAGCCCTTTGTTGAAGGTGACAAGATCGGCTTCTACGGCTTGAGCTACGGAGGCAAAGCGGCGATGCGGATTCCTCCGCTCGTGGATCGATACTGCCACTCGATCTGCTCCGGAGACTTCAACGAATGGGTCTGGAAAAATGCCGCCACCGACGAGGCATCGCTCCGCTACAGCTACGCGAACAAAGGCGAATACGAGATCTTCGAATGGAACCTCGGCAGCACTTTCAACTACGCCGAAATGGCCGCGCTGATTTGTCCGAGGCCCTTCATGGTCGAGCGGGGCCATTTTGACGGGGTCGCTCCCGACGAAAAAGTCGGCTACGAATTCGCAAAAGTCCGGCGGCTTTACTCGGCCCAACTCGGAATCGGTGACCGCTGCGAAATCGAGTGGTTTCCCGGACCACACACGATCAACGGTGTGGGAACGTTTGACTTCCTGCACCGGCATCTCGAGTGGCCGAAGCTCCCCCGGTAATCACGCCGAAGCAGCAACGAACCGCTACTGCACCATCACGTGTAAGATTCCCGGAGCATTCTCTATAAACTAATACATATTGGATACGATGATGATCTGCTCTTCGACCCGAATATTTATCATTCTGTTCGCCATCTTTGGACTCATCGCTTTCCCCGCCTCATCCGCCCGCGCAGCCTGGAAAACAACAAAGATCAACGAGATCACTTACGTGCCGCTCCCGGACTGTGCCGCTGCATTTTCGATGGCCGCAGCGAAGCCGCGCAAAGACAAACGTGAGCTCGCATTCGCCGGTGAATTTCACCAACTCGTCGTCAAAACCGGGACCCGGGAGGCGATCATCGACGGGGTTCGGCACTGGTTTTCGTTTCCCGTTGTGACCGCGTCAGGCAAAGCGTTCATCTCCCTTGCCGACATCAACGCCACTCTCGGTCCGGCGATGCGCCCCGGTTCGATTCGACAGATCAGCAAGGTCAAAACAATCGTTCTCGACCCGGGTCATGGCGGTCACGACAGAGGCGGCCGAAGTGCTTACGGATACGAGAAAGATTACACTCTCGATGTCGTCAACCGGGTCCGGAAAATACTCGAGAAGAAAAAGGTGAAGGTCGTTCAAAGCCGACTCTCCGATTTCTTTGTCGATCTATCGGAGCGCCCCGCGATGACCTCCAACTACAAAGATCCAATCTTCGTAAGCATCCACTTCAACTCCGCCGGCTGGAAGCCCTCCGCCAACGGAATCGAGGTCTATGCGCTGCCACCACTCGGACTCCCCACCACCGGGAAAGCCCCCGACCCTATACTCGACCGCCGCAAATGCGACGGCAATGCAATGGAACCTGCCAGCTTCGTTTTGGCGAACACAATGCACCATACCCTTCTCGGTAAAACGGGCGGCTTTGATCGCGGCGTGAAGCGGGCCCGCTACGCAGTGCTTCGCCATTGTGATGTTCCTTCGATCTTGATCGAGTGCGCCTTTCTTACCAATCCTCAGGAGGGTAAAAATATCCACTCAACCGCGTGGCGGGAGAAATTTTCCCAATCCGTCGCTGAGGGAATCCTCGCCTACATGGCCCTCGCGAACGAGAAACAGCTCCCTCCCAGAGCCTGGAATTATAAGCGGGATTCGACTGACGAGTTTGTCTGGGAGGAATAGCGATCATTCTTCACCGCTGAATCGGGGAGGAGGGCAGCCCCCTCAGAAGAGCGCCTTACATCGCCCCCCCGGCGACACTCAACCCTGTCAGGTCAGGGACCCAACCCTGTTGAGTCCTCAGCGACGGGTGAGGTTCATTGCATAAACGTCAGTGCCGATACGTCTTACGGGGTGAGGAGAAACTACCCAAGGCAAAATTACGCCTTCTCCTCCTTCACAAAAACTCCAGTCACATGAAAAACACACTGAAACTATTTTTAATCACCACAGGCACCGCTCTCGCGCTTGCCTTCAACACTTCCTGCACCCCCACGGAAGCAGCCATCGTAGGCGGCATCGCCGGTGCCGCGATAGGTGCCGCCGCCGCAGACGGAGGTCATCGCGGACACGGTCATAGAGGACATGGAAGCCACAGAGGTCATGGCGGCCATGGCGGCCACGGCTGGCATGACGGCCACAGAGGCCACGGCGGGTGGTAATTCCGGCCCGGCCCAATCCCTTACAACCATCGAAGCAAACACGCTTCGATTCCAATTCGATGCGGGGTGCTGAAGCGATTCAGCACCCCGTTTTCGCAGGATGAGAGAACACAACTTTTGATGTCATGAGCAATTTCGATTAGATTCTTCTCGAAATTCAATCTACCCGCTCGACTTGAAGCCCTTTATAAGGAAATATTTAAAACCTTCCCCAGTTGGCGCGCAGTGTGCACTCAATCGAAATAAGCTGGAAACAGCATTCGATCCATCCAGAACCTTTCGAGAAAAGTGAACATCAATCTCAAGCGCAAAAAATTCTACCCGGTCAGCGAAGGCTTTAATTCCTACCTCGGCACCTATGGCCGAACCATGGATTTCCCCGAGCTCTACGAAGATCTTCACCGGTTTTCACAGCTTTTCCCCCTCTTTGACAGGGATGGAAACGACACTCTCTGGAAAACCGTATACTACGAACCTGCGATCCGGGCGGAGCTCAACACGAAACTGACAAAGATCTATTCAGCGCTCCGGACCAACGCCCCTAAAACGCAGGATCACCTCGTGATGGAGCGTGTCGACTTCTGCGATTTTGGAAATTCCCGCCCCTTCCGGATTCGGATCGTTAATCAGTATAACGACAACTACGACCACTTTTACGTCAAGATTGCCGACGCCTCCCGACTCTACGGGCTCGAGCTGGAGCACGTCCTTTCGCCGAACCGGATCAACTACCTCGTCAACGGGAACACTCTCATCGAAGAACACATCGCCGGCGTTCCCGGGGACACTTTTATCTCTGAGTATTTTGAGCGTCCCGAAACCAATCAGGTGAGGATAGCGAAGGAGTTCGTGAAGTTCAACGAACGCAGCTTTGTTCGCCTCCTCGGTGACATGCGGAGCTACAATTACGTCGTCGATATCACACCCGATTTCGAAGATGCGCAGTACCGGGTGCGGGCAATCGATTTTGACCAGCAGAGCTACGAGGGTAACAAAGAGATGTATCTCCCCCAGACCTTTCTCGAAAACGAAGCGGTCGTTCACCTCTGCACAACGAAGCTCAACTACGAGACGATGCGCCAGTATCAGGACGAGGAGCGCACCCTGATCGAACGACGCTGCACACTCGCAAGAACGAGACTGGCAGCCCTCTGGGATGTCATGCTCCCGGAGGACTTAGCGCCTTTTGAGCACGTTGAAATCCTGCGTGACGGGCTCAATCAATATCACCAGACCGAGGTCTTCAGCCCCTGCGAGACGATGGGGCAGCTCGTGAAGCTGAATCTGGAAACGTCGCTTGCTAAACAGTCAGGATAAGATTCTGATTCGCTTTTCCTTTATGTCCCACCACGCCAGTTTTCTCAAAGCGTTTGCCCGCAATTCCTCACAAGTCGGCGCGATTGTCCCGAGCTCGGATCAGCTCGCCGGTCTCATGATCGATTGGCTCGACTGGGACTCTATTGACTGCATCATCGAATACGGCCCCGGCACCGGCGTCTTCACCGAGGCGATATCTAAATGCATCAGCCCCGGGACAACTTTCTTTGCGATTGAACGCGATCCCGAGCTGGCCGGGATCACCCGACAGCGCTGCCCTGAGGTGAAAGTGATCGAAGCGTGCGTCTCGGAAGTGGCGGCACTCTGTCAGGCCGAAGGACGCGAGAAAGTGGACGCGGTGATCTGCGGACTGCCCTGGGCGGCATTCTCACCGGAACTGCAGGACAAGTGTCTCGAAGCGATGTTTGAAGTCCTCCCTCCCGGCGGAAAATTCGCCACTTTTGCCTATTGGCAGGGTCTTCTCCTTCCCGCCGGACAGCGCTTCCGGAAATTTCTGAAGACGAATTTTTCCTCTGTCGAGCAAAGCCCCACAGCGTGGAAAAACTTGCCCCCGGCGTTCGTCTATCGTTGCGAGCGCTGAAGCGCGTTACTCAGCAGCGGCGACGACGGCCTGCATTTTCTCGAGGCCGACCCTGGCACATTCGAGAGCAGGCATTTCCCAATAGGTTTTGTTAAAGAGCTCGAGCGAGAGCGCCGGATACGCTCCTATCGATTTGAATTTTTTCAGGATGTCGACAATTGGGGCAACCCCGTCGCCCGGGAAAACACGGTGAGAATCGTTGATCGTCTCGCGCGGTGGATCCGCTGGATAATCATTCATGTGATAGTTCTTCAAAGCGTGCGGTCCCATCAGGAGAATCGATTCGAAAGAGGACCCACCTTTGTAGGTATGATAGACGTCACCGAGAAAGCAGGCGTCAGGATGGCCGGCACGAATCGCCACGTAGAGCGCTTTCTCAACGGTCCCGATCGTGGGGTGCCCTCCCCACATTTCGACCTGAGGAACCACTCCCATCTCGCTTCCCAATTCGAGGAGAGCACGGTAGCGATCCGCCGCATCATCGAGCGAGACAACCTCCCCTTTCCCCACGCCTGCAGGAGGCGCGGCAATGCGCATACCTCCCAGTTGAGCAATCGTATCCATGTCCCGCTTTGCCTCTTCGAGCCCGGCGGCGCGTTTCTCAGGATCGTTCACCGCCCAGGCGGCAAACCCGATCGCGCTCTCCACGGTGAGTCCATGATCATCAATCCGCTTTTTCAAATCCTTCAGTGTTCCGCCCTTCTCAGTGTATTCTTTGATGCGACGAAACCAGGGTTCGATCGCATCGTAACCCGCTTTGCCCGCGACCTCGATTTCTTCAGCGGCGTCCAGTTCCTGTCCCCTGATCGTAGACATATTGAGACAGAGCTTGAAGGATTGCGGTTTCTCAGCCGCCGTGGAAGTCGAAGTACCTGCGGCAACGAGACCTCCCAGCGCAAGTCCGGATCCGGTAAGAAAATTACGCCTATCAGTGTCAGGAAATGAATGAAGATCTGCCATGCTCGATTCTTGCCATTTTCGATGAACAGAATCAACCTCCTTTCGAGCCATGATTCAGGTCGTCGAAAACTGCCTTCAACTGCGTGGGCGCGTCGTTCATCACTACGCGCTGCTGGAGAATGATGGAATCACCTTGATCGATGGTGGCTTTCTATCCAACCCACCGGCGAAAACAGCCGATCTTTTAAAAGCGGCGGGGAGAAGTCTTTCCGAGGTCAAACAGATCGTCCTCACCCACGGCCACATTGATCACACCCTCCACATCGCTGAATTGCAGCAGCTTACCGGAGCGAAAGTTCTCGCGCCCCTCCTCGACCGCGATCACATCGAAGGCCGCTATGCCTACAAGGGGATCAATCGTGTCTGCGGCCTGCTTGAGAAGGCGGCGCGGGTCGCATTTAACTATGAGCGCCCCGTGATCGATCAATGGTTCGCTCCCGGCGAAACCCTCCCTTTCTGGGACGGGCTCGAAGTGATTCCCCTGCCCGGCCATACCTGCGGTCATGTCGGATTCTATTCAGCGGCGAGGGAACTCCTCCTTGCCGGAGATCTTTTTTCCAATTTTCACCACTGTCCCAAGCCACCGCCCCGCATTTTCAATGTGGAAACCCGCGTCATCGACGAATCGATTTTGCGAGCTGATGCCCTGCCCCTCTCAGGCGGGGTCCTTCTGAGCCACTGCCACAAAGGTACACCGCAGGATCACAGGGACGATTTAAAGCGGATCGCACTAAGAATCCGGTCGGCTGCGACGTATCCAATTAAGTGAAAGGTCGCGCGGTTTCATTCGTCTAACCTTGCAAAGCCATCAATATGACAATCAGATTTTCCAATTATCTTAACCGGAGTTTGCTCGCGGTGTGCGGCATATTGGGCCTCGCGCTCGTTTCGGCGGAAGCAAAAGATGAAGAGCAGCTTCGCATTGAGTTCGTTGATACCAAAGGCGAGGAAGTGAGTTTTGAAACCTTGAAGGGCAAGACACTGGGGTTCTACTTTTCGGCGCATTGGTGCCCGCCCTGCCGGCAATTCACCCCGACTTTGGTTAATTTCAGGAACGAGAATGAAGAGAACTTCGAAGTGATCTTTGTCTCCTTTGACAATTCCAACACGGAAAAAGAGAACTACATGCGCGAGGCTGAAATGCCCTGGCTCACTCTCCCCGGCTTCAAAAATCGCGAAGCGAACGCTCTCGCGCAGATGTTCGGGGTCAAAGGGTATCCCACCCTGATCATCATCGGTCCTGACGGAAAACTAATCACTCCGAACGGTCGTGCAGATGTCATGCTTTCGCCTGATACGGCAATAGAGAAGTGGAAGGCTGCCGCCGCTGAAACTTCAGCCGAAAATCCTGTCAAAGAGTCGTAAAACACATTTTACTTTTTAACCACAATGAATCCCACCCCCGCTATTCCTGTCACACCGGTTCTTGCTTCGGCATCGACTGCTCTGACGGCGAGCGATGAGGATACAACGAAACGCGTTCGAAAAATGCGCAAGCCTGACCCTGATCTCGATTTGGTTCAGCGAGCCCGCGGAGGAGACACGAAGGCGTTCGACGACCTTGTCGAAAAATACACCCCGAAACTCTACGGTCTCGTTTACCACATGACCTCGAATCACGAGGACACCAACGACATTCTACAGGATGTCTTTGCGAAAGCCTATCGCGCCTTGAAGCGCTTTAAGGGGAAATCAGCTTTCTACACGTGGATCTATTCGATCGCGACGAACATGACTCTGAATTTCCTCAAAAAGCGGAATCGCAGACGCGGGATGAGTCTGGACGATGTCGATCTCGCGATTCAAAATGACAAAGATTTCATTGAAGCCACTTCGAAGAGTGACCCGGTGAGAGAGGCCAATATTTCCGAATTGCAGGAAAGATTGAACATGGCCATGCAGGAGCTGTCGAATGACCATAGAGCAGTGGTCACAATGTTCGACATCCAGGGGATGCCCCATGCGGAAATTTCTAAAATACTGGGAGTTTCCGAGGGAACAGTGAGATCACGGCTCTTCTACGCCCACAGGCAGCTTCAGACATATCTGGAAGAATTTCGCAAGTAGTTCTCCTCGTCGGAAGAAGCTTAATCTGTGATTGAAATTATCCACCGATATAACTAAATTACCGTCCTGTTGCCCCCCCTCCGATGAAAGATCACGAAGACGTTCAACGACTCATTCGCCTGAAAAAGTATGAAACTCCGGGCGAGGAGTATTTTCAAAATTTCTCTGAGTCATTCAAAGAGCGACAACGCTCCGAAATGTTGAGACGCTCCTCCACGGAAATTTTTGTCGAGAGGGTTCAGGTCTGGTTTGAGGAAACGCATGGCGCCAAGTGGCTCGTGCCGGCAGGTGCGGCCGCGGCAATTGCCGCCGGAATGCTGATCAATTTCCCGGTCGACGAAAATGCAAGCGCGTCGAGTGCAACGATCGCCGGGAACGATCCCACACCTTTCGAGCTGAATATGATGATGCAGGATCCCTCAAATGCCGAGGTGATTCAACTGCAACTCCCCAAGCCGCAGGCAATTCCCGGCTTGAGCGCAACTTCACGTTCCGATGTCGAGGGACTTGTCCCCACCGGAGCCAAGTTGCGTGAACTTTAATCTACGCTCAGGGATGTCTCTGTCTCATTCCATATTTCGAGGACTGGGTCTCGTTTCGATCTCATTTTTGATCCACTCTTCTGCCCTCGGCAAAACGCCGCTGGCTCCGCTCCAACTGGTCTGGTCGGACAACGGAAAAAGCCCCGCGATCTGTGTCGGAAAACCCGAGTGGTTTGTCGGTGTCGTTCCTGAATCAGTCGATTTGGCAGTCCGCCCTACCGCCTCAATCGAACACGCCGGTGAAACAGCTGCCGCCACCCTCCTTCATCTCGACAGGAAAAGCCGGCTCTGCCTTTTCGAATCGAACGATCTTTCCGCCGCAATCACTCCCGTCCCACTCTCGGGGAAAGAGAAAGTGATCCCGGGGGCAAAGCTACACTGCCCAACGGGGGGAGGAAGCTGTGCCAGCACGATCACAGGAAAAGAATGGAGCTATCGGGGAATCAATTTTCACAGCCCGCTTCTGCACCTGCGCCTCGCCGATGCCAATAAACACTGCGAGGCCGGGACACCTCTGATCAATTCAAAGGGTGAACTCGAAGGAATCGTGACGACCTACAAAACGACTTCGAAAAACGAAGTTTTCGCCATTCCCGCCTCCCGCATTTGCAAAATGATTAAGGAATTTAAACTGCACCGGAAGTCCGGTCCGGTGTGGATCGGGCTACTCTTTCACGCCGAATCCTCCTCTCCGGAAGTGATGAAAGTGAAGGAGGATTCTCCTTCCAGCGCAGCGGGAATCGAACCCGGAGATGTTGTTCTCGGAGTGAACAATCAAGAGGTCGACAATCTCAACGACCTCGTCGAAATCATCCAGAGTCTCCCCGCAGAAGAAGCGGCGACCTTTCGACTACTGCGCGATGTCACCGAAAAAACCGTCTCCCTGACCCCTCAGTTTGCGACGGCAGGTCCTCCTGAAAACGAATAGCAGCGTGCTGGAAAAGCAGTTTAAGGAAAAACGCTGCGACCGCGTTACACGCCCACCCTGCCCTGAAGCGCACGCATCAGGGTGAGTTCATCGGCGGAATCGAGACCGCCGCCTGCCGGAAGGCCCTGCGCAAGCCGCGACACCTTGAGGCCGGTAAATTCGGTGAGTATCTCGGCAAGGTAGTTGGAGGTCGCTTCGCCTTCGACATCTGAACTGAGTGCGAGTATCACCTCGGAAAAATCCCCCTCGCGCAAACGGCCCACCAGAGCGCCGATCCGTAAATCTTCCGGCCCGACGTTATCCAGAGGCGAGATACGCCCCCGCAATGAGTGGTAATGTCCGCGGTAGGCGCCCGATCTCTCCAGCGGCAAAATGTCCGTAGGTTGCTCGACGATACAGATGGAGCCGAGATCGCGCTGCTGCCCGTCGCAGATTCCGCAGCCCACTTCCTCGGTGGAGAAAAACCCGCAGATGCGACATTCGACCACAAGCTTCCCGGCACGGTCGACAACCTCGGCGAAAAGACCGGAGGACTCACTCCCCTGCTGCATCATCCAGACAGCAATCCGCTCAGCACTCTTCGGCCCGATCCCCGGCAACTGCTTGAGCTGCGAGATGAGCGCTTTTACGGGTTCGGGATAATCCACCTGTGCCATTTTTCAGAAAAGAAAAAAACTACATCAAATTGCTGAGACGTGCGTGCCCTTTTTCAGTCAACTGCCGGAGGTTACGTGCCGCCTTCGAATCCGGAGCCGAAATTCCATCCTGAGCCACGCCCACAAAGAAAGAAAGGGGCCCGTCATCAACGCTCGGGTTCTTTGCCCTACTCAGGTTCTTGAGGGCTTCCTCATACTTTTTCTCACGCAAATAAATAACACCCTTCCAAAAATGCTCACGTCGCGCTTCATCCTCCGGACTTGCGCTGCCCGCCTCACCCAGGAGTTGATATATTTCGGTGAGAACGTCACTTTCAGGATCGTAAAACATTTCCATGGGCCGGAAGTCGAACTGCTTCTCGACCCGGCGAAAAGCATCCGGCCCGATCAGCAAATCTGAACCGTAGCGGTGATTCGCGTGCGCGAGACGTCTCGAATAATCCGTGTCGGCACCGATGGCACTGAACGATCTCCCGCGATTCGAACCGTAGACCCCCACGGTCATCTCCCCGGTTTCGATCCCCACCCCGTAATGCAGCTTCTGGAACCACCGCGTCTCACATTCCCGGCTCAGGTTTTTAAGACGGCTCCGAAGCTCGAGGGCGGCCCTGCAGGCCTCCGCAGAATGGTCTTCACCACTGTTATGAAGACCAAAAAAGGCACGAACCAATTCCGGTCCTGACTCATCGAGATAACCACCTCGCGATTTCAGGAAATTGGAGACACTGCGAATGAAGAGATTGTTCATTCCCATCAGATCGGTTGGCTCCAACTTTCCGCGGAGCTCGGCATGATTGAAAAGCCGACAGGTCAGAACCGTCACCTCGCGTATCGACCCTGCAAAATCCGGAGGCTCCGGCGCGGCCAGCAATCCGTCAAAAACCACCCGCGAGACACGGTCTCCCAGTGTTTCCTCAAGAACCCGTTTCCTCATCCCTTTCTCAGTTCCCGCAAAAACGAGCCCCGCTCCCGCCGCGAGAACGACCGCCGCCATCGTCGAGAAGGGTTCGAAAAGAACATTGTAAAGCGCCATCGTCGGTGAAACACAGAAGCTGACGAAAAGAATACTGAGTGCCACGAGTATCTTTTGAGCCGGCTGTGAAACATCGACAACACACCAGGCAACCGCCAACGCTCCCAGCGCGATCACGAGAATCTCCAGCCAGCGAACTCTGGTGTATTCATCGCCATCAAAAAATCCGCGCGAAACGTAAAACTCCTCGAGCCAGGCAGCACCGGACTCAAAAACCCCCATGAGCAAAAGAGTGAGCACAAGCACACTGACTGCGGCCCCTATCGCCAGAGATGTAAGAACGTATCGTCGCATGATGGGGGATTTCCTGCGGTCGCCACCGATTGCCACCTGTTTGTTTTTTCCCGGATCGTGCCGATACAAATCAACAGGGAACCCTCCCAGCATATAGGCTGAGAGGGATTGAGCAAGAATTAGAATCCCAAATCGACAGCCCCGAACGCAACGGCCTGATCGAATGGAACCGGTTAGCACGCATGTTTGTCGGTGGACTCAGGCATCAAGGCACTCCCGGCCCCTGCGCGGGCACCCTTCCTGCGACGATTCAGCTTTCGGAACAGTTTGAGACTCTTTTCGTCACTCAACCATTCGTCATGAAGATGATGGGTTGCCGCGGCCGCCCTGGAATGAGCCGTTTCAGGCTGCCCCGGAATGAGGCGGGCACTCATTCCCGTCTCCGCACAGAATTTGGCGAATGACTCGAAGTAAAGGCGGTGGAGCGTCGTGGTATGCTCCTGCAGCATCGAGAGGTCCGCCTCCAACGCCTCGTTCAGTCCAATTTCCCAATCCTCATCCATGGAGAATTCAATGGGGACCGCATCGTGCTCCCAAAGCTCGCAATAGCTCATTATCTCAGGGGATCCTGTCGGCACATTGATGCGACCTACACCGCCTGACATACAGATAATCCGCGAGCTGAGAGAACTGCCGCAGTATAAGCGGGAATGGAGCAACATTGAAGCGACCTCCCAGATGTTTTCAGAATTGAAGCCCGCCGCGAGGGAATCAGGGAAGGCATTTACCCATCGACGCAGTTGCTTTGATTGCTCTCCGGTCTCCCGCTTCTTTTCGTCGAAAAAGACAAGCCCGAGGCCCTCTCTCTCACTAACCGACTTGAGCGCGGTCGTAAGACGGTCAAAATGCTGATCCTGAATCTCTGAGATCCCCACTGCGATCCAACCATTCGGGAAACGGCTTCGAATCGCAGTCATCGCGTCGGAATCCCTTTGTTCACGGAGCTGACGCGAACACACTTGAGGCAAAACCGTCAGTCCACACGGCATCCGCTCGACTTTGATCCCCTTTGATTCGAGGAACTCGGCGCCACGCTCATCTCTGATTCCCACAAATCGCGCGGACCGCAACACTTCGAGCAAGCGGGCGGAGACCGTTGCATCGAGTTTTTCAGGCTCCGACATGCCGACAGCATGAAAACTCAAACCGGCCCCGTAAAAGGCCCCCTCGGCAGCGAGGACATGCGATAGATCGTCAATCTGGCCCGAGCGACGACGAACGTAATTCTTAAGTTCCGCCTCACCACTGATTGCAGAAATACTCTGGAACCGCTCCGCCTCTTCAGATCCGATTGCCTCCTCATAGCCTTCGACGATCCCCTTGCAAAGCGTATCACCACCGAAATGAACGAGCTGCAAATTCCGACCCGTCATCTCCAGAACGCTCTCACCGTAATTGCGAACCGCATGCCCGCCGACATTTGTCAGGTCCGAGGAAACGACACCGGCACAACGCAGCTTGGAGAAGTTAAGGAGCCGTGTCAGAATGTGAGGACGCAGCAAATCACCGAGGTGATAACGTTCCGAAGGCCCGACCAAGAGGGCTTCGTGAGCCTTCGAGGTCATCTGATTCACCTCATCTACCGGCAGAACCCAACTCAGCCCGGGATGGTGATGAGAACGCCGCTGTGGAGAGCGACCACCCTGATTATTTTGATAAATCGAGGAATTATGACCAGTAGACATGCGTAAATATTACGCAAATCCTAAATATTTACAATAATTAATAATATTTTCACCAATTATCCGTCACCACTTAATCAAGAGCCCCTGTGACCGCCTTCATTTCCTCTCCTGTTGAACCCGTTTCACGAATTCGAATCAGGTAGTCGCTCTTTTTTTCAGTCGCCTTAAGCGTGATCCAGTTCATCAAATTGACGGGTTCTTCAAACCTCGAGAAAAGCGCGCGTTTAATCCGGCTCTTCTCCACCCACATCGTTCCATACCCGCTGGTGCCATCGTCGTTGGATAAATTACTCGACCAGACTTGAATGGCGTCGCCGGCCTCGTTCTCCCCTAGATAGACGACGAGATGCCCTCGCTCCCCTTTTCCGATAGACTCATTCCAGAAGATTTTGAGAAAGTCACCGGGGCGGGCACGCTCGTAGCTGCTGAAATTGGGCCCCAGATTCAAAAGGTGGAAGAGCATCGCCGTTCCGGGACCGTCCGCGTTCCAATGCCCGAACATCCCGATGCCGTCCAGTTCCCCCTGGATGACTCGTTCCGGTTTACCCAAATCCGTCATCTCGGTCGAAAAAGGAGCATTGGCCGGGACAAAACCTTTCTGCTGCAAGGTGGATACAACGTCACAGAAGAGCAGATAGGTCGCGCTGGAGCAGAAACTGTAGTTGGCAGCCTTCTTTTGATCGACTCGCACCCTCCCCTTCCGGTCCACCTGCATCGCCGTTTGCATATCGATCACGGTCTGATTCAAATCCCGAAACTCCTCGCCCTCAGGCAGGTCTCTCCGATACTTGGCATACTGCCCCCCTTTCGGCATCTTCGCGATATGGTCAAGAATGACCTGATTAAAGTCCGCACCCGAAAGGACCGTTCCACCGGCAAGGAAACAAAAAAAGACAAAGAGAGGTTTTAGCATCTGTTCTGAGGGGATTATAAGACCGGACAAACATACCCGAGTTCGAATCAACCCGCAAAGCAGATAAGTCAGGATACGTCCCGGTGAAACAACGGAACTCACTACACATTTCCTAACTTCTTAGAAAAACTAGGAAATATGGAGCCAAATTGCTTGATTTTTCCGCCCCTCCAGCCCTTGACAATGGATTTATACCACCTAGATTCCCGCTCTCCCGCCTGATAGCATCAGGGCAAAACGCTCTTGTTTACGCTGAACCCGAAGGCCCTGGGAGACGAATTTGGAAATGAAAACTTTCTCTGCAAAAGCCGAAGAAATTGAACGCCAGTGGTTTGTCATCGACGCCGAAGGTAAAGTGCTTGGTGACGTTGCCGTCGCTGCAGCTAAACTCCTGCGTGGCAAAGACAAGCCGCTCTTCACTTCTCATGTCGATTGCGGCGACTTCGTCGTTGTTATCAATGCTGATAAAGTGAAACTGACTGGTAATAAAGAGCAGCAGAAAATTTACACGAGCTATTCCGGTTACGTTGGTGGCCAGAAGCGTGAGACAGTCGAGAAACTTCGTGACCGTCGTCCTGAACTCATCGTAGAGCGTGCCGTTCACGGAATGATTCCACACAACCGTCTTGGTCGTCAGATTTTCAAGAAGCTCAAAGTTTACGCAGGTAACGAGCATCCGCACGAGGCCCAGAAGGTCAAAGCATTCGACCTCTAATCCCTATTTTTTTCCCAGATACCATTCGACACCATGAGCGAATCATTCTCCGCAACCGGACGCCGCAAAACCTCAACTGCACGTGTTACTATCACGAACGGTTCAGGCAAAATCACTATCAACAAGCGTCCTTTCGACGAATACTTCGGAACGCTTTCTCTACAGAACATGGTGCTTCAGCCATTTCAGGTAGCGAACTCAGTGAATCAGTACGACACCAACATTTCTGCTAAGGGCGGCGGTGTCAGTGGTCAGATCGGTGCGATTCAGCTCGGTATCTCCCGCGCACTTTTGAAAACAAACGAAGAGCTCCGTGAGCCACTTCGTGAGGACGACCTCCTTACCCGTGACTCCCGCAAGAAGGAGCGCAAAAAGGCCGGTCAGCCAAAAGCACGTAAGCGCTTCCAGTTCTCGAAGCGTTAATTCGCTTCCGAATCCAATCAGATTCGATTGGATTCATTCAGATTTTCGATCCAACAGGGTTAGGTCTTCGGCCTAACCCTGTTTTCGTGGAGGCCCGTCAGCTCCCCTCCTGAATCATTTGCCTTCCGGCTTACCCCCTGGAGGAGAGAAGGTCTTCAGAAACCTCCTCCAGCTTGGCAAGCTGAGCCAAAGGGATCAAGTTCACGCTGGCGGTATTGCCATTCCGCAGATGAATTTCAAAGAGCCCGGTGCTCTTCCCGGGCTCGACTGAGATACCGGTCCTTCTGATTTGCTCAACCGGGTAGTCTTCAAAAGTGGTCTCGGACATGAGCTTATTGAGAACCACACAAAAACGGGTGTTTGTGAGTACCACGGCTTTAGGGAGACGCAATTTTACCGTGGCCGTCAAATCGGTAGCCGCGAATCGCTGAATCGCTATGTAGTAAATGGACTCATCGGGCTCAGAGCGGTGCTCAATGAAATTGTAAGCCGCTGAAACCATTTCGTGGTCCTGCCCCTCATTCCCGAAATTCGTCAAACTCTCATGGAACTCAAACACATCCGAGAGTGGCGTCCAGTCTTTGAGAGCTGAATAGTAAACCCAATCATGCGAACAGATCGTATTTTCATTGATCAGCTTAAGAAGCTCCTTTTGACTGTATGGTCCGATCGACTCCGCCTCGCCCTTTCTGAGAATGTGAAAAACCCTGTGTTCCGGCAGTTCATGGCTTTCGGTCGATATCGTCATGGCGAGTCTATGTGTTCAGCTATAATTACATAAGGGGCAGCTGTACAGATTGCGAAATCCCGGAATGTCCGTCAAGCTTTCTGATGTAACCCCGCCTCTCTGGCGGGGTTGCAATACTCACCCGGGCGACCACATAATAAGCCTCCGGGAAACAGCTCAATTACCGGCTGCGACTTGATGCTCCGCACAAGGCACGCCAAGTCAGGTTGGTTTTACAACGAAATGGTGCTCACTTTGACGGGGACTTACGGCCGGCCTTCCCGCTGTGTACAGAAAAACTCCCGGACCCGCCATGAGCAGATTCCGGGAGCAATCGACTTCTGCGCTTCCGCAGGTAAATTTTCAGGCCTCTTCGATTTCCCGGGCAGCCATTTCAGGCCCGAGGTGGCGAACGTCGGCGGCACTCTCCAAAAAGATAGCGTCTTCACCGATGTTGACAGCGTGGTCCCCCACCCGCTCAAGGCTCCTCACGATGAAAATGAGATGCAGGACGGTCTTGGCGGAACTGTTGTCACTATCGAGCATTTTAGTGAGTCGACGAATAAGCTGCTTCTGGTCTGCATCCAACTGACGATCCCTGTCATACAGCCCGAGCGCCATTTCATTGTTCCCCTCGGTGTAGGCGCGCATTCCATCGCGCAAAAGCCCCTGGGCCTGGTGAAAGATAGGTTCGATTAATGCCACTTCCGCCAACTCAGGCTGCTTCAGCACCTTCCGGGCACGACGGGCAATACTCTGTGCCTCATCGGAAATTCTCTCGAGGTTGTTAGCCACTTTCATCCCCGCAATGACCTCACGCAGATCGCCGGCGACGGGATTAAACCGCATCAGGATCTCAAACGAATCAGCATCGATCCGTCGCTCGAGCAGATTGACCTCATCATCCTCGGCGATGGCATCGTTACACAGTTCTGTATTCCGGGTGAGAAGCCCGCGGACCGCGTTCTCCAAATTCTGGGCGGAAATACTCGCCATTCTCAAAACGCCATTCCTGGCATCACGAAGTGCGGTTTCGAAGGTACCTAAGATATGTGGGGCATCACTCATAAAATTTTTCAGATTATCGGGTTCAATTACTAACATGGCAGTGAGATTTATGCGAGAGCGGGCTCAAGGATATTTGATTCATCAAGATCGGAAGACGGTTCAGCGACCTCCTCCTCTTCGGGCAATTCCGGGGCACTCTGGTAATAGAAGAGTTCAAATTTCCCGGGCTCGGGCTCGATAATAGCAGTGAGAGATTCGACCCAATCTCCCGAATTGAGGTAGTGGACACCACCTTCGATCTCCTTGTTGGCAGGGGTATGGATGTGTCCGCAGATAATACCCACGCATTGACGAACCGTAGCCAACTCTCTCAATTGATCTTCATACCGATCAACAAATGAGACAGCCGACTTCACGCGCTCTTTGATGTGCTTACTCAGGGAGAAATACTCTTTTCCGCACAGGGCACGCCACCGATTGTAGAGTCGGTTAACACCGAGGAGCAACTCATAAGCTTTTGCCCCCATCACGGCGACCCACTTGTGATCCGTCGTTACCGTATCAAAACCATCACCGTGAATAACAAGGTAATCCCCCTGCGGAGTGGAATGGACATACTCATCAACCATCTTCAAGCCACCGACTTCGATAGGAAGAAAGCGCTCAATGATATCATCGTGATTTCCACGCAGGTATATCACCTCGGTTCCCTGCTTCTCCATTTTTTTCAAAACGGTTCTGACGAACTTGGTATGAGAAGGAAGCCACTTCCCGCGACTGCGCAGCGCCCAGCCATCGACAATATCGCCATTCAGAATCAGCTTCTTACAACGAAACGATTTCAGGAATCGAATCAATTCCTCGGCTTTGCTATCCTGTGTTCCGAGGTGAACATCAGAGATAAAAACGGTTTCGTACTCAGCGGTGGTCATGGTGGGATCAGTATTGGGTTTCTGAGTTTTTCTATTCACAGGGCGAGTTCTTTCGATGCCGCTGCTTCAGCTCCTTCGATCAGTTTTCGAAGCTGTTTCTCGAACCGGCGGATCACCTTTTTCCATCTCGTCTTCCTTGCCGAGTTCCGCGCGGCTTCCCTGACCGTCGCAGAATCGGTCGCTGCGGCAGCTTCGAGAACCTTCTCAATAAAATGATCCGAATCATCAAACCGCGCACTGTATCCATTGACCCCGTCAACGATGTGCTGATTTGCGGCAGCGTAATCGTATGCGACGACAGCGAGCCCGCTGGCCATTGCTTCCAAAGTTACATTTCCAAACGTTTCGGTAATACTGGGGAAAACGAAGAGATCTGCTGAAGCATAGTATTCTGCGAGATCCTCACCTCTCAAGACACCGGCATACACGAACTCCGGATGCTCCTTTTTCAACTCACTCAGTTTCGGACCATCTCCTACAAAGACACCAACGAAATCCGGAACCCGTTTCTGAATCTCGATAAATGACTTCACCACCAGCGGTAGATTCTTTTCCGCTGCGATTCGTCCTACGTATATACCTACGCGACTACCGGGCCGGGCACCCCAGGACTGACGCAACAGGTTGGATCGCTTTGACGGACTGAACTGCTTTGTATCGACTCCCTTGGGAAGAAGCTCCAGGTTTCGGAACCCCCGCTGATCGAGCTGGGCAATCACATCCGGTGACGGAACAAAGGTGCAAGTTGAGCGGTTGTGGAGCCGACGGAGATATTTCAGCGTGGCCTTTTCGAGAAGCGGCATCTGGTAGTGCGCCATGTACTGCTGGAAGTTGGTATGAAAACCGGAAGCAGCCGGAATGCCGAGGGCACGGGCCGCTGATATTGCAGAGGCTCCGAGAGGTGTCTCTGTCGCCACATAAATGACGTCAGGGCGATTCCGGTGCCAACGGGATTGAAGAACGATTCGCATCGGGAAACCAAACCTCACTTCAGGGTATCCCGGAAACCCAACCGAAGGCACCTCGAGCCCCTCCTCGTCGGAAGCGAGAATGGATGGTCTCACCACATCCACTTCATGACCGTTTTCACGCAACCCTTTTACCAGCCGGGAGAGTGTGGTCGCAACGCCATTTGGCTGAGGAGTATAAGTGTCAGTGACAAAGGTGACTTTCATGATGTGTTGGGTAAGGTGATATGAAAGATCGGGAATTTTCCCGATCCGATGAAGAAATCATCACGGCGTAACTGCCTGACTCTTCATTGATAATCACGTCATGATTATCGACCTAACCGATGATCCGAAAAGTAACACTCTCGTCACCTGAAGGTTTCTTTACCCCTACCTTTCAAAGCCCTCCCAAACGGGCTCCTGAAACAGACTTTCTCCCCGTACACACACGAGCCGCAGCCCGGACACCTGCCAATGATCCGGACTGCGACTACCCTCAACTCGGGAAAAAAATCGAACTTACTTACTGAACAAAGGTTTGTAAATGCGACTCAATTCCCAAAGACTCTCAATCGAAATACGGGAAGCGCCTCTGTATTTGCTTCCTCCCCGGTAACTCTGAGGGTGTGTCTGTTTGTGTGTAAATTTGGATGGAACCCCCATTCACTGCCGCAACTCCCCTTAACGAAGGCCCGGCAAACTGAAGTGAAATGTTATTCATGGATTCCTTACAGCTCTTATTTGCTGATGGTTTAGCTTACCAAACTATTTAGAATAATCAACTCACTTTTTAAAATTATCTCACATTTGTGAATCATTTTCGCATAATTTTAAAAACTTTCGGACCGTTGCGGGAATCTGATCGCGATATCAGACATACCCTGAGATGATTTTCCGCTCGAGAGCAGAGAGATTCCGTTCTCGATTCCCCCTCCGCTCCGGAGGATCCTAGACAAGAGGAATCAGCAATGCGCCGAGCATCGTGACGCCCAAGCCCACGAGTGACATAACGATCATCATAACACTGACGCTTCGGAAGGTTTCAAGCGGGCTCATGCCTGACATCCGACCAATCACCCAAAAGCCACTGTCATTCGCCCAGGAAACCGGCTTCGATCCGCAGCCGATCGCGAGAGCCAGATACAGCGCCGAAAACGAAAGCTCACTTTGCAGCGCGATCGGGGCAATCATCCCACCTGCAGTGATCATCGCAACGGTGGCAGATCCCTGTGCGGTCCGAATCAGGGCAGTTGTGAGATAGGCAACGGGAATGAGCCAGAAGCTCGCCTTACCGGCCATCGCCTCACTGATGTGCTGCGCGATACCTGTATCCTTCAGGGTCGCACCAAAGGCGCTTCCGGCAGCGGTAATCAGAATAATGACTCCCCCACTCGCAAGCGCGTCCTGGATCGAACTTCGCACATCATTGCGGGAATCACCGCGCCCCCATCGCGAACGGATTAAGAGGAACACAGCCGCAGCCGCAGAAATCAAGAGAGCGATATTCTTGTCACCTAAAAATCGCATCACGGCAATATCATGCCCCATCGACTTGAGAATGGTTTGACTGCCGATGAGAACAACGGGGAGGAGAATGGGAAGTATCGAAAGTCCCATCGCCGGTAACTCACTGCTGGATTCCTCACTCTCAAGAGAATCGCCGGATTCAACTGGAAGCGTTACGGTCCACTTGCGATTCGCGATATAGGCATACAGGATCCCCGAGGAAACGGTGAACAGTCCCAATACGAGACCGCCGAGCATCATGCTTCCGATCGATACCTGCTCACCGAAAAAGCTCGCCACGGTAAGCGGACCCGGAGTCGGAGGAACCAGAGAATGGGCCATTGTCGCGCCTGCTACAATCGCAAGAATATAGAGGAGGTAATCCTTCCCCGTTTTCTTAGCGAGCGCTTTTGCCAGTGGAATCAGCAGATAAAATACGGTGTCGAAAAAGACGGGAATCCCCAGAGTGAATGCACTCGCAGCGAAAGCGATCGGGGTCCGTTTGAGTCCGAGCCTCTCCATGAGACTTTCGACAATCCGTCTCGCACCTCCCGAATCGAGAAGGCACTTCCCGATGATCGCTGCCATGGCGATCACGAGTGCGATCCCGCCACAGCCCTGACCGAAGGCATCCATCACCCGTGAGACGAACCATGTCTTTGATTTTGAATCAGCCGCAGTGTGCGCCTGCAACAGATCGAGCGGCAGAGAATCGCCTTCAACTCCCTGTATTCCACTCAGTTGAGAACCACTCAACTGAGCCTCATAGACAGACTGAACCGGAGTCAGGGCCGCCACGGCAAGCGCAGCCACGATCAGTGAAATAAACGGATGCCAGCGCAACCAGATAATGCTGATCACGACGATCAGCATGCCCAAAAGTAATAGCGAAACGGAGCTCATACACGCTTCGATTTATAGATTAAGCCGAAACGTGACAACTATGAAGCTACCGCCATCGCGGCGCTACTTCATGCCGGAAAAGCGGGAGCTGAGAAGATCCTTCGCAGTCGCATCACCGACCTTCTCTTTCGAGGAATCAATCCACTTTTGCTCAAGCTGATTCTTGGTAGGACGGTCCGTTTCGTAGAAAACGCCGAACTTTCCGGGATACTGAAGCGAAGCCAACTGATAGGCCGCATTTTCATCAGAGACATCATGGCGGGCTTCATCCTCTTCGGAATCATCCCACTTTTTCTCGTCGATCAAGTCGAACTCACCACCCTTACGTGGATTGCCATCATCAAAGATGCCGGGATAGAAGACAACGCACTCTGACAAAACCTCAACGACACTGAAGCCGGGATGGAGAATGGCACGCTCAAACACTGCCATCATGTGCTTCACCTGAGCGGCGTGAGTTCTAGCAACAAACGAAGCGCCGCCGTAAACCAACTTTTTCATGGGATTGATCGGCTGATCAATTGCGCCCGTCGGGTCGGTCTTCGATTTGAACCCTTTAGGACTTGTGGGTGAAGTCTGCTTCTTCGTCAGTCCATAGACGAAGTTATCCATCACCACATAAGTGAGATTCACATTCTTTCTTGCCGCGTGATCGAGGTGATTGCCCCCGATAGAATATCCGTCTCCGTCACCGCCGAAAGCGAAGACGTGAAGATCCGGACGTGAAAGGCTCACCCCGGATGCAAGAGGCAGAGCCCGTCCATGAATGAAGTGGACTCCGTGACCATTCACGAAATAGGGAAAACGGGATGAACAACCGATACCAGCGATCGTGCAGATCTTTTCGTGAGGGATTTGAAGTTTTTCCAGCACCTTGAAGAAGGCAGCAAGAACGGCGAAATCGCCACAACCGGGACACCAGGTAGGGTGATCGGCCGAGAGATCCTTTTTAGTGAGTTTTTTGGGTTCCGCAGGAGCAGACATAGCAGTAAGTGGTAAAAGGGTTCAGGAAGGATCGGTGAGTTCAGCAACACGCTCGATAATCTCGCGAATCTTGTAGTTGAGACCGTCGGTCTTGCAAATGGACTGGATCTTCGAATCGCAATAGCGGGCTCGAAGCAAAGTGGCCAGCTGACCATACCCGTAGAGGCCTTCATCATTCATCTCGACGACAGCGACATGATTGTAATGAGCGAAGACCGTGTCGAGATTGTTCGGCATCGGGTTCATGTGGCGGATGTGCATCGCGGCAACTTTCTGCCCCTTCTCACGCATCCGGTTGACGGCCTCGCGAATCGGCCCCCAGGTGGAGCCCCATCCGACAATGAGGACTTCGCCCGATTCGTCACCGTGAATATCGGGAATAGGGAGACGATCCCCGAGCACTTTGAGTTTTTCACGTCTCCGCGCATTCATGCGGGCGTGCATCTCGGGGTTTCCGCTGGGGTGTCCCCATTCGTCATGCTCAAGACCGGTTACGACCGGGTATTTCCCGGCTGACATCGGAGTTCCCGGAGGGGCGTGCTTCGTGAGCCCATCGAGAGGATAGGGTTTGAACTCCTCTCCGCGGATCTCCTGATCGAGAACCGGTTCGATGACCACTTCATCCAGATCCGGCTCTGTAAACGCTTCGATACGGGTAGCGAGCGCCTGATCCGTCAAGACGATGACCGGACAGCTGAATTCGCGGGCAAGAAGGCAGGCCTCACGCCCGATATAAAAACAGTCCTCAACATCTTTTGGAGCAAGGACAATCCGCGGGCTGTCACCATGACTTCCATAGATGCCCTGCATCAGATCGCTCTGCTCAACACTGGTGGGAAGACCGGTGCTCGGCCCACCACGCTGCACATTGATCACCACGAGCGGAAGTTCCGCCATCGTCGCGTAGCTCAAAGCCTCCATCTTAAGAGACAAACCGGGTCCGGAACTTCCTGTGATCGCAGTGTGTCCGGAGTAGGCAAAGCCGATCGCCATGGAAACGGCTGCGAGTTCATCCTCGCACTGAACAAACAGGCCACCATACTTCGGCAACTCGCTCCGGAGCTGCTCCATGATCGTTGACCAGGGAGTGATCGGATACCCGGCTCCATACCGAACACCGCCGGCGAGCAAGCCGAGCGTCAACGCGGTATTACCATCGGTGGTTACCTTATCGATACCTTCATTCCTGCCCTCTTTGAGGTCATACTGAGCCCCGAGAAGATCACCGATCGGGTAGGCATATCCGGCGTCAAACGCCAGCATCGCATTCCGCGCAACATCTTCACCTTTGCGGCCAAACTGCTTTTCGATCAGGGAAACCAGCTTCTCTTTCTGCAATTTAAACAACTGAGTAACCAGTCCGAGAACGAAGATGTTTTTCCCCCTGTCACGCGCACTGCCACCAATCGCTTCGACAGTGGTGCTCGTGATAGGAACCGGTACGTGAATGACGCCTTCGATCTCCTTGATCTCTTCGACGTGATCCGAATCGTAGAGGCAAATGCCGCCCGGCTTCAGAGAGTCGATATGGTTGTCGTAGCTATGCTGATAAAAAGCGAAAAGGAAATCCGACTCATCCCCCGCAGAGAGAACCTCACCTGAACCCAGATGCACCTGGAAGATGGAAGGGCCGCCCGAGATCGTGGACGGAATCGTCATATAGGTCATCACTTCCCTGGCGCTTCGGCCGGCGAGTCTCGCCAGAAATCCGCCAATGGTTTGAATACCATCTTGAGAGTTACCGGCAAAGCGGATGACCGCATTTTGCAATTCAGTGATCCCTTCGCTGCTGGAGGAAGAGCTTGCGCTTTTTTCGGGAAAATCCGAAGTCGCGGAGACAGTCATTTAATCTGGTAAACTGAGGGGCTAATTTTTCAGGTAGTAAATCAGCCTGACAATGAGAATGCAAAGAAAATGTCACCCTATTCAGGCCCGACTCACCTGACCCTGCCACAAACAGACCGGTTGAGGCTATTTCGCGGGATAAACGTAATTCCCCGGAGCGTTCACTACCGGAGCGACAGAACGTGGCGGAGGAACATCCCGCGCACTGTAAAGTTCATCCTCGGTCCCGTAATCGTTGATCGGGTTTCCTCCGGGATCAACCAGTCGAACCGTAACAAAAATAAGCATGGCTCGCTTCTTCGACTCATGTGTCGAGGAGCGGAAAGCCCGGCCGAGCACAGGCAGATCGCCAATGAAAGGGACCTTGTCATTCGTCGTCGTGATCCCCTCGCCGTGAAGACCTCCGATCGCAATGGTCTGACCATCCCACACATCCACATTCGTGGTCTCCTTAACCGCGTCGAAGACAGGCATGAGAATTTCGTTCGGTGTCAGGACAATGGCACTTCCGAACAAATCCGTACGGTTCCCGTTTAGAATGGGCGTTCCATAATTGATAAAACCGGCAAATTCGCTGAAATCGAGCGTGATATTGACATTCACACTGTGATTGTCCTGAGAAACGGTGGGCTCAACTTCAATCACCTTACCAAGACGTCTCGTTTCGAAAGCAGTCGGAGTCGCAGGCGTAACCGGAATCTCATCCGGATTCACATCATAGGTAGTGCCATTGATAACGCCACCGATTTGGTTCGGAAGCTCCGGTGGATCGTATTCAGTGGGATAGATAAACTCACGGGCCTGCTCGATTTTAGCAATTTGCCCCGGCTTCGCCGGCACACTGACATCGCAGAGGGTATCACTCGCCTTCAATTGACTCAACCCGCGGAGAACCATTTGAAACTGGGGATCCGTAAAGACACCGGCAATGCCGAAGATTCCGGGAGCCTTCGTCGAGGACGGATTACCCGAGCCTCCCTGAATCACATCGTCAATCGTCCTTGCCGAGCTAACATCTCCGGTTCTAAGCCCACTGGTGACAGGGAGGAGCCCCACCGGACTGCCTCCGGGAGTTACGATAGGGTAATCGATTCCATTTGTCGCGGCCGCAGCATTGCCATCAGTCCCCCCTCCGAAGAAGGCTCGCGGAGTGGAACCAAAATTGGACGGACCGAGGAGAAAATCCATTCCAAGCTGATTCAGTGCCGTGGATTCAATGGAGATCATTTTGACGCTCACCATCACCATCTTGTCACCTCCCGCTTTGACTGCGGCAATCAACCCCTCAATAGAACGCTGTTGGTCCACCGTATTCCGTACCACCAGCTTACTGGTCGCCGGGATGTATCGCGCATTGGCGCCTTCACCAAATTCGATTCCATTTTTTATTAGATAATCTTTCGCCGTGATTCGCTTAACGAGAGCCCCTCCCCCTCCTTCATCCGGCGAGGCGAACGGATCGACGGGACCAGCCGGTCCAGCCCCCTGGCCTTCACCTGAGATAAAGCCGGGCGGAACCACATAAGTCCTCGTAACAAGGGCCCCCTCAATATCTGAGGACATCGGCACAACAGTGACAGCAAAGGCATCGACCCTGTATTTCATGTTGACCTGACCGGTTACATACTGAAGAGCCACGCCGAGAGGCACGTTCGAAATTCTCACGGAAAGACTTCGTTGAGAAGGATCAACCCCGCTCGCATCAGGAGCACTGTCGACAACGATATTCACACCTCGCTTCAGTGGATCCGTCTCAAAAGTATCCAGTTCCTGAGATTTCTGTGTGAGGAACTGCAAGACATCAACGAGTCGGGCGTTGTTGAATTCAAGCTTGGGAATCACGATATTCTTAAGCTTCTGCTCAATCTGAACGCTTCCGCTCACCGCCACTTCGCCTAGATTAAGATCTTCGCTCCCTCCCGTATCCATCAGCGGAACGGGAGACTCCCATTGTTCAGCGACCTGCCTGAGCATTTTGGACCGGGTGTGATCGTAGGCGGCATCGGTATAATTCATCTTATGCCGCTCCACATTCTCAAGACCTCTCCGCGCTGCTGTGTTGTATGGATCAACCGCCAACGCTTCGTGGTAAGCTCTTTCGGCCCGGTCATAATCCCCCAACTCGAGAAAGCCTTTTCCAAGAATGATTTTGCTGTTCACGAGCTCAACCTCACGAAGATGCTGCGGGGACATTGCCTGATTATATCGATCATCATGCGAACGAATATCCGCTAAAATCTTCTTCACTTCAGGGTCAAGGATCGCCTCAGGCACATCCGAGTTCTCAGCGAGCAGGGTGACAGCGGCAAGAGTCGACTCCGCTTCAGCCCATTTAGCCTCGGAAATGAGAACTTTCGTGAACTCAAGGGAAGCGGCCTGATAGCGCTTAAAGAAAATGCGTCGCTGATCAGCTACTGCGGGCACCGAGGGAATCGTGTCGAAGGCCGCTTTAAAATAATCCATCGCCTCCCCATAGGATCGATCGGAAAAAGCGTTTGAGCCCGCGGTAAAGAGCGTTTGGGCGGATTTGACCCGAGCCTGCCTCCTCTGGGCCTCCTGCGCAGCAATCCCCGCTACGCCGCCGGGAAATTCATTTCCATCACCGAAACTCAGGGAACTGGTAATCAGTAAACCACAGCAGATCATCCAACCGGCACTGCGGAATGGAATTTTCGATAATCTGTAAGGCGAATGAGCCAAGTCACAAAATGGGTTAGTGCCTGCTAAAGCGTTAGAAGGCAGATCTTAGCAGCACCCACGCGGAGTCCGCAAGAAGAGTTTTCCTTCGATATTTGTCCCGAAACACTACGGTTCTATTCAGCGCCGCCTTCTCCTTTGGTTGCGTCCTCCTCCTCATCGAGGATGCGTTCCTGGGTGCTGAGTACATCTTCAAATTGAGTTCCAGCCCCGAATTTCGTATCCAATTGGTTGGTAAAAGCGAAATGGTAAACAGGGTTTCCGTTCACGTCGTAGTGATCATATCCCTCGAAGAACATTCTAAAAGGATTGAATCCCGTAAAAAGTCCTTCGTTCTCGCGAATCCAATCGTCCTGCGTTTCATCATCCGGAAGAAATCCGAGCAATTGAAGCAGAGAAAATCCGGGAAAGCCACCGCTCCGACCGAAAACTCCACCGGAGCCACCGGAGCCAGAGTCGCCCCCGCCAAGAGGATCCGTCCCCGGATCAACGATGACCGGTCCTCCGACCAACTCAATCGAGTTGTAGTAGAAGGCAAAGTTACCCGCATTCGTTGGCGCAGGTCCCGTATCAAATGCATTCGAATGCTCAGCCGGCATCAGAATCTGATCACCGGTGATATTCACAGTGAATTCATCATCACGCTGGAGTTCGGTTGGATCGACCGCGGCTCCCTCGAAGGCGACTCCGTTGAGCAAGGCTCCAACCGCCACGTCGTTGCTCGAACGCTCAGGAAGATAGAATCGCAATTCGTCGGTGCCGGCAAACTCACTATCGCTGTCCGCGATAAGACTTCCGCCGGTGGCATCAGTAGGAGCATCGGAGTTAACCGCAATCTGAGTCGATCCGGTTCCTGTCGCGCCTGCCGCAGCGTCATTGACATGACCAATCATGCCATCCGTCATCAGAATATCCGAAGCCGCTGCCACTTTGATATCGCCGGCCCGCGTCCCCGTTCCGGCGAGCGCATCAATCGTTGAAGAAGGAGAAAAGAGATCGTCACCATGGCCGATTTGAGCGTATGCCCCCTTATCTCCGTTTGCGGCTGTCAGAATAATGTCATTACCGGAAGCCACATCGATCATCCCACTGAAAGCACCGCTTGCGGTTGCTCCGCCATTTCCGATCTGGCTGAAACCTCGAATGTCGGACCCTCCCGTAAGTTTGATATCATTGCCGGCAGTCACGGCTACATCACCCACGAGGGTGTCTACGGTTGCCTCAATACCGCCCGCGCCGATTTGAGCACTTGCCTGAACCCCGTCACCTCCGCTCACGATCACATCAAGTGATGAAGTAACCGTTGTCGCTGAAGTAATCGAATCGGCATCGGTTTGAATCCCGCCTGCGCCGATGGCAGCTTCCGCGAAGGTGCCGTCACCACCGGTGACTTCCACATTCCCCACCGTTGCATCAACAACGACGTCACCGGTGATATTGCCAGTGCTGCGACTGCCGCCGTTTCCGAGACGGGCAGAAGCGCTCGATCCGTTGCCACCTTTAACGAGAACAGAGGCGGCATCAATATCGAGCATTCCACTCTTCACCCCGGACGAGGAATTCCCCCCGTTGCCCAACTGGGCGAAAGAATTATCTCCTCCTGCGGTTATGGAAAGGGCGCCGTGAACCGCTCCCCTCGTGAGATCGACTGTAATATCGCCTCCTGCAGCGGCATCGGTATTGGCTCCGCCATGACCTGCCTGAGCAGCTGCGCCCGTCGCACCGCCACCAGTGAGAGTGAGTCCGCCCTCTTTTGCGACCACTGTGATCGCTCCAGTCGCAGCAACACCATCAGCTCCGGTAGCGGCGTTGAAGATCTCTTCGTTAAATCCTATTTGTGCAAAAGCACCCGTCTGACTATCCGAACCGGAAACCGAAACACCGGCACCAAGAACCGTCGTTTCGCCATTCGCGCTTCCGATCGCGACCGGGCTCGCCAAATTGACTCCGCCGACATTCACCGCAGCACCATTCATCCCGTAAGATGGAAGACTCGCGAGAATCTGAGTGAAATCGATCTCAAGCTGAGAAATCGGAGGAACGTTAGCGTGATTGATAGAGCGTAGGAGTCCTGTTGTTCCATCCCACCCCGCAACAAGGTTAACGGCACCACCACCTGCATTCAGCACGCTGGCACTGGCATTCACATTCCCGGTAGCGACCAGGTCGATATGATTGGTCGAATTACCCGATGCACCGATTCCGTCGATATTCAGATCACCGCCGGTGACGCCAATCTCGACGTTGCCGCCGGTAAGCATGTTCTGGATCATTGCAGTGATCCCTCCAGCCGTAGCCGAAGTATCGAGGGTTCCCGTGACAAGGCCCAGATTCGATGTCGCAGAAACGCCTGTCGCACCGAGGTGCCCCATGAACGCGATTCCGGAGTTATCAGTGAAAGTCGAACCGCCGGCCACGTTTACTCTGACATTCCCCTGACGGGTTCCCGTTGAGAGAGCCGATATATTGCCGAGGTTGAATCCTGCATTGGTTCCGCCATGACCGATCAATGAGTAGGCCTCCGTTGCGGTTCCACCACCGCTGAGACTGAGATCCCCGCCCGAATCGACATTGATTTCGGCACTGACATTACCGTCATCCTGAAATCCCCCGTGACCGATCTGACTGTAGGAAGCATCATCGGCTCCCGAGCTCAGAGTTATGTTTCCGGAAACGGTAGAGACAGCGACCGTGCCACTCCTGGTCCCGTCGGCATCCCCCGCGGTGGCATCGGCGCCCCCGTGTCCAATTTGCGCATAGGCGTTGTTCCCGTCGCCCGCCGCGATTGTCACGTCAGTCGTCGCACGCGCAACCACATCGGCAGCGAAAGTGCCGGTTGCGTCCGTTCCCCCGTGACCCATCTGAGCGTAGGAATCAAGTCTTCCCGCAACACCACCGGTCAGTGAGATCGCTCCGGTCGCTCCAAGCGCGACAGCCCTGATCGTTCCACTGTAATCCCCGTCGGACTGATAACCGCCGTGACCGAGTTGCACGTAGTTTTGGCTGCCCGCCGCACCTGCTGCTGTGAAATCGATCACTCCGCCGGCATCGACTGAGATCGCTCCCGACTTGTTGCCATCAACTCGAAGGCCCCCGTGACCAAGCTGAGAAAACTTCCAGTTCCCTCCGCCGCCGCCTGAAGCAAAGCGAACATCTCCCGTCGCATCGACATCGATGACACCGCTCTGCGTCACACTGTCATTGCTGAAGATACCACCATGACCCAACATCGAGTATGACCGGTCCCCTGACCCTGACACAAAGCTAACATCACCGGCCTTCGCATTCACTGTGATATTATCGGAAGCAGTTCCAACCGCGCGGTCACCACCGTGACCGATTTGAGCATAGGCCTGTGCGGCCCCGCTGCCGGAGAAAGAGATCCCGCCATTATTCGCCGTCACTGAGATGGCCCCGGTTCGATTGCTTGTCGAAAGAAGTCCACCATGACCAATCTGAGTATACGAACCCGTTCCGGCGCCTGTCTTGAAGTCGATTCCCGTTCCGGCAGCCACCGTGATCGCTCCGCCGAAGGTTCCCTGAGAACGGGTTCCTCCGTGACCAATCTGAGTGTAAGTCCCAATCTGGTTCAGACCAGCGAGTGTGGCAACCTGCCCGGCGCTGGATGTGACCTGAACAGCCCCGTCGATCGTTGCATTCGTATCGGTTCCACCATGACCAATTTGCGTCGCCGCATCAACATTCCCGCCCCCTGTGAGCGTGATTGCATTGACCGCATCCACATCAATAAGCCCGGAGAAAACCGTGCCGGAAGCGCGCTCTCCACCATGTCCTATCATGACACTGTTCTGAGCGTCTGAGCCAGCCAGAGCAATCGCATCCCCGGCATCCACATCAATCATTTGATTCACCACCTCGTAAGCGGAAAGCTGACCGCCATGGCCGATCTGAACGTAAGACTCTCCCGCGCCTCCATTGGCACCGGTTAAGAGAACGCTGCCGCCAACGGCGTTGACAGTAATCAGTCCGGCGACCGTTTCACCGGCAACACCTGAATTAAATCCTCCGTGGCCGATCTGAGAAGGAGCATTCCCTGTCCCCTGTTGGTTACCGGCGAGGTCAATATTACCACTCGTGCTGGTAACGGTGATATTGGCCCCGGTTGCGCCGATGATTCCGGAACTGCCCTCGCCACCATGTCCGATTTGACCGTAAGCACCGTTCGCTGACTGACCCGCCACCGTCACGCCCGTGGCGGCATTGACGGTGAGATTACCGTCTTTTGTTCCGGCAACATAGCCACCACCATGACCAATCTGTGCGTAGGAATTGAGAACACTGCCACCGAGAACACTGACACTTCCAGCCGCGGAATCGACCGTCACCAATCCGGAATGATTTCCGTCATGATCGTAACCACCGTGACCAATTTGCGCGTAAGCCCTCTCGCGATCACCGCCGAGGACAGAGATATTGGTTCCGGCGTCCACATCAATCTCGCCTGACTGGTTACCTTTACCGGCGGCACCATTGTAGAGTCCTCCGTGACCAATCTGAGCATAAGCCTGATTGCTTTGGCCGGCCTTAACCTCAAGGGTAGTACCGGCATTCACTGTGATCTTCGCGAGATGATTTCCATCAGCATACTCTCCGCCGTGCCCAATCTGAGCATAGGACTGAGCGGCGTCATTGTTATTGTCAATCAGAGCGCCGGTCACGTTGATCCGAGTCCCCGCCGTCACCGAAATCGTTTCAGCAGCGGTGGTCCCTCCGGTAGCTCCGGTGAAATCCGCCTCGTGTCCACCGTGTCCGATTTGCGCGTAGTTGTTATTGTTGAGCCCCGCAATAACATCCACAAAACCATTCGTCGCAGTCGCGGTAATGGCACCGGTTCGATCTCCTTTCGAGTTGCGTCCCCCGTGTCCGATTTGAGCGTAAGCGCCGTCGTCGGCCACGCTGCCTTCCACCGTGATATTATCGGCTGCCGTCGCAATAACAGCACCGCCCATATCGCCATCCGAATTCTGTCCCCCATGCCCAATCTGGGCAAAAGGACCTTCAGAGCCTCCCTTGAAGTCTCCGGCAGTGATCGAAAGTGATCCGCTGCCATCGGTTCCCGCATTCACCGTAATCGCACCGGAATGGTTTCCGTCGGTATCCGTTCCGCCATGGCCGATCATCGCAAAATGTCGATCATCGCCGGCAGGCCCTCCGTTATCGATTCCACCGGCAAAGGTAATATCATTGGCTGCAAACACGTCGATCTGCCCGGTGTGAGCAATCGCGGCACTGCTTGCCACGCCGCCGTGTCCGATTTGCACGAAGTTGTTATTTCCATCCGCACCGGCCGTCGCGAGGATACTTCCGGCTTTAGCCTCTGCTTTGATCGCACCCGAAAAATCAGCCGGATTGGCGGAGACATAGCCGCCGTGACCGATCTTCGCAAAGGTCCGGTTTCCGGAAGCACTGCTGCCGGGTAAATTGGCAGTGATGACGATGTCACCTGTGTTGGCTGTCACCGTGATCGCTCCGTCAAAACCTGTCCCCTGCGCGTCGGAGGAGTCGCCTCCGTGCCCGATCATCGCATAACCTTCCTGATAGCCGCCGCCGAGAATATCCACTCCGCCGTCCGCCGTGACCGTGACAGCAGAGTCCGCCTGCACATCCGCATTGTGGCCTCCATGACCGATCTGAGCATAAGTGCGGCTGCCAGTACCTGAAGTAGAAGGAAGCCCACTCCCCTGAAGCGCCACTTTTCCTCCGTTGGCACTCGTCACCGTAATCGCCGCATTCGAAATCTCACCATGAGCACTTCTACCGCCGTGGCCGATTTGAACATAAGCATCGTCGGTCGTTCCGCGGTTAAGCAGAACCGCTCCGCCGCTTGAAACGGTGATAGCGCCTTCGCGCGTCCCCTCGTTTGATACACCTCCGTGTCCAAACTGAGCATAACCGCCACGACCGGTATTGGCGTCGCCCTGTGAACCTGAAAGAACAATGTCAGCTCCGGAGCCTGTCGTGGTAATCCTGATCGATCCGGAATTCGTTCCCGGGGCCCCTTGAGGAATAGCGGGATTGAAACCTCCGGCACCATTGACGACTCCGACATCAGCGACTCCCCGGGCAACTTCGAAATCGGAGTTGTAACCGCCATGACCAATTTGTGCGAAGCTTCGAATATCACCACCAATGGTGGAGCCATCAGCCTTGAAATCGATTCCGGTAGCAGCCTGGACATTGATGGCTCCAAAGTGATTTCCGAATGCCTCGTTTCCACCGTGCCCGATCATTGCATACTGAATGTTTCTCGTCCCCGCAGTGAAGTTGATGGCTCCGGCGGATGAAATGACATCAATCGTTCCATTGTGACCTTCTCCCGCTGCAGCGGATTGCTGGTAACCACCGTGACCAATCTGAGCGAACCCGGTTCCACCCGCTTCGAACCCGCCGGTGAAACTGATATTGCCGGTAGCCCCCACTTTAATGTCGCCTGTAATCGTTCCCGGAGCATACGTCGTATTGTTGTTCACGCGTGTGTCATCTGCGGAGCCGGAGATACCGTCAGCACCGCTGTTGTCCAATCTTGTGCCCGCATCATTGCGTCCACCGTGACCGAGCATGGCGTAAGAAGCGCTGCGTCCTGCCTGGAAGGTTATCGCTCCACCCGCCACATTTTGATTCACATTAATGTTACCGGTGAAAGTGCCGCTGCTGTTTTGGCCGCCGTGGCCGATTTGCACGTAACTGCGATCACCGGACGCTCCGCGAGTATCGAAAGTGATATCACCGACCGCATCGAGGTCGATGTTACCTGAGTGATTTCCATCGGAATAGTATCCACCGTTTCCTATTTGGGCATACGCCTCACGCCCCTGATTTCCGGAACCGGCAACTGTGGAACCACCGGCAAGAAACTCAATCGCTCCGCCGGAATCGACATCAATCAGATCCACAACAGCCCCGTGATTCCCCGTCGAATCCCGGCCACCGTGACCGATCTGCGCGAAGCCTTCGCGGTGGTTGTCATCGCCATCAGCGAGAGTGCCGTGGAACTTGATATCCCCGTTGAGAGCCTGCACCAGAATACTGCCACTGGTGTCGCCGTTCGATGATCTGCCACCGTGACCGATTTGAACGGCGGAACGACCCGTCCGGGCGGTATCCGTTCCGAAGAGTATTGAACCGCTATTACTCGTGACACTGATCAAGCCGGATTTCTCACCATGAGCTCCGTTGCCGCCGTGACCAATCATGGCGTAGGCGTCACCCGCGTTGCCAACATTCCGATCAAACTGAATTGTGTTCTCTGCCTCAACGGTAATCGAAGAAGTTGAAACCACCTCGGTGCCGGAACCATTATCGAATCCTGAGGCACCAACCCCACCGTGTCCGATCTGAACATAAGCGGTGCCGCTTGTCCCCGAAGTTCCCGTAATCGCTCCACCGGAAGTAACAGACAGCACTCCGGTATGGGTTCCATCGGCATCCTGGCCGCCGTGACCGATCTGAACGTAGGAGCGGCCATGAGCCCCACCAGTGAGGCCGATATCCCCCGCAATATCCACATCAATGAGACCGCTGTGATTGCCGAAAGTGGAATGCCCGCCATGACCGATTTGAACGTTCGCATCGACTTCACCACTCGTCGTCGCAGCGCCGGTCATAGTGAGGGTGCCACCATCAGTCGTCGTGATTTCGATGTCTCCTTCATTGCCATCGAGATCACCAACACCGCCTGCACCGATCACACCATTGGTCTTCTCGGCTTCATCACCGCCGTGCCCGATCATCGCATAGGAGCGACTTCGGTTACCACCTGACAGAGCCACATTACCTGCCGCATCGATATCAATATTGCCTTTTGAATAGCTTCTCGCGTCACGACCTCCGTGACCGACCTGAGCGTAGGCTTCGTTACTCTCACCCCCGGTCAAAGTAAGTGCGTTACCTGTCGCCGCATCTTTGCCGTTGATCGTCAGCTTGATGTCGCCGAAACGCTCTCGGGCGTCAGGGTTGGTATCGGGAGCCAGCAACCCTGCAGAACCACGTCCACCGTGCCCGATCTGCGCGTAGGCCTGAGGAGCCACGTTCCCGGCGCCCGAGGTATCACCGGCGGCAGTTCCTTCAACACTGATATATCCACCGGTCGTGATCGTGATATCATTGTCCTCCGCCTCCCGCATCAGTCCATTGCTCTGAGAATGGCCGCCATGGCCGACTTGAGCGTACGCCTCATTTCTGTTCCCCGCCGTGATCGTCAGGTCACCATCAAGAGTGAGGTTAATGTGACCTCGAACGGAACCATTGGAGTTGTCGTTTCCTCCGTTTCCGATCTGCACATGAGAGTCAATTCCGTCTCCACCGTCCATATCGACGTCGATGACATTTAGAATGTCGATCTGGCCATACTTCTCGTTGTTCACATCGCGCCCTCCTATGCCGATCTGTGCAAAGGCGTCAGTACCGCCGCCCTTCATGGTGATGCTTCCGCGCTTCGCAACGTCAGTCGCACCTGTCAGCAGAATATCAGCCTCCTTGTTTCCGTCCACATTGTCACCGCCATGCCCGATCATTGAGAAGGCGGTGTCTCCACTGCCGGCGTTCATCGTGATGTTCCTGAAGTTGGAAAGCGTCACCGCCCCGGCAGTTGTCACAGCAGCATCCCGAATTCCGTGACCGATCTGTGTGTAAGCTCGTGTGCCTGTTCCGGCCGTAGCCACCGCCGAATCATTGAAAATAACATCCCCCGGCTCACAGAAGCTGATGTTAATCGCGGCAGTGACGTTGCCCGCCGTCGCCCCGGCTCCGCCGTGTCCGACTTGAACGTAAGTATCATCGGCAGATCCGGCATTCATCGTGAGGCCACCCTCCTTCAGATAAAGATCAATCCTGCCGGTCATATTGCCGGCACCGATACTGCCATTGTGATAACCGAACTGAGTGAAGGCACCGGCAGTGTCGCCCGCATTCATCGTCATGCCGTAGGCAGCCGCCACGTTGCGACCCAATCGGGTTCCCACCATTACCGCGTTGTCCTGATCCGCGCTGCCGAGCGTAATCCTGCCCGGCCCGTCCATGGCCGCATCAGCGCCAAATGTCGCACAATCATTGAAGTCGATTGAAACACCACCCTCACGAATCAGAGGCGCGCAGTAGTTGAAGACTCCCGGAGACACTTCGCTGTATTCGACAAAGGCAGGAGGTCGCGTTCCATCGCCATTCCATCCCGCGACAATCGTAACATTGCCGGTTCCAAAGTTCTGGTAGGAACGCTCAAAAGTAACGTTTCCTCCGGTGACGAAGAAGAAGTCATCGGAGGAATTCACGAGCAAGTCCGCCCCCATATTCCCCGTGAAGACGATGTCCGCGTCAGACGAATCGATGTAGTTCACGCTGCCGGCTCCGAAGTTTTTCGTCGCGAGAACAGCGGCTTCTCCGGGATCTTTCGCGCCGTCTGCAACGTTGACGAGATCGGGAATGATCTGGAAGCCGTCACCTCCAAGATAGTCCGCGTCAGCAAGTCCGCCGTTGGTCTGGTGCCAGATGTTGGTCGTCTCGCCGGCACTTCCATCCGTGGCAGTGAGAGTGCCCCCGGCAAAAAGGTGGATACCACCTTCGCGAGTTCCCGTGGAAGTTGTGCCCTGTCCGTCACCATGTCCGAACATCGCGTAGTTCGTCGTCGAATTGGATCCACCCGTCAGCAACAGGTTGCCCCCGTTATCAGCAATCACATAGAGGTTCCCTGACATTGCTCCTCCCGAACTGATTCCACCGTGTCCGATTTGAGCGTATTCATTCACATTGTCACCACCAGTTAGCGTGACGCCACCAGTGCCTGTTGTCCCTGTCGTGACCACAATATTTCCTGTTTTATCGCCACTGGTAGACCCCGATCCCCCGTGTCCGATCTGAACGTAGGAGTTGTTCCCTCCACCGGAGTCTCCATTCAGGATCGCTGTTGTCTCAAGATGCACACAGATGTCACCGGTAAGCGTGCCAGTTGCATTCAATCCCCCAAACCCGATTTGAGCGAAAGAACTTCCTCCGCCTCCAGAAGTCATAACGAGCGAATTGCCGCTCACCTCAATGGTATCGCCCGCAATCCCCTGGCTGTCCGTAGCACTCGAAGCGCCGTGACCGATTTTCGCGTGAGCATTGGCACCGTTTCCACCAGTAAGAATGAGGTTATGACCACTCACTGAAATAGACCCACTGTTGGTCCCGGCGAGCCCGCCCTCATTGGTGCCGCCATGTCCGATCTGGGTGAACCGTCCGCTTCTGGAGCCTCCGATGAGGCTGACATTGCCACTATTATCATTGTCAGAATCAGCGATCACAGTAATTGCGCCCGACTTGTTCGCTGCATTGTTCGCTCCGCCATGCCCGATGAGAACACCACCGTTGGCGCGACTGTTTCCGGGGATGGAGCCGGCATTATCCTGACTGCCCGCCAGACTGACATTGCCGGAAGCGGTGACATTGATCGCTCCCGTAATCGTGTCTCCGGCGAAACCACCGCGCCACGTCCCACCATGACCAATTGAACCGACTGCGGTCTGGGCACTTCCGCCGTTGACCGCTACAGATCCGGCGCTGGCGACGACGTCTATTTGTCCCGAGAGATTGCCTCTTGCCGATTGCCCGTTGTGACCGATTCCAGCCGCAGAGTCTTTTCCAACACCATTGCCGGCACTGACCGTAATATCGCCAGCCGAAGAATCGACTCTGATAGCTCCGGAACGATCTCCGTTGGACCGGTTTCCGCCGTGACCTATCACGGCATCAGACTGCCCGCCATCGCCGGTTTGCAGAGCGACCCCGCTGGAAGCGTAGACCGAGATGGCCCCTCCCTTCGTTCCGGTCAGATTTCGACCGCCATTTCCGATTTGAGCTCTTGCGTAAGAACCGGACCCACCATTCAGGGTGATCAGGCCTGCACGTTCCGTGGCAGTCCCGATTGAAATGGCCCCGTCGTGGTTTGATGTTTGACCGCTTTGACCATGGCCAATTCGTGCGTAGGCATCATCACCGCCACCCTCGAGGGTCAGATTTCCCGGCTCACAGAATGAAATCGTTACCGTTGAGGCAGCTGTCGTGTTCCCTGCGGCACCATTGAAACCTCCGTGACCGATCTGAGTGTAGGCTCCGGTCTGAGAACCTGAAGTGAGTTCAAGATCACCCATCTTAACGCCGACATTAATCGCCCCCGTCATGTCCCCGGAACCATCGCTGTAGAATCCCAACTGCGTTGCGGCATTGGCAGCGTTGTCGGAGCCTCTCAAGGTAAGTCCGTAACCAAACGCATTTGTCGAGCCCTGACGCGAACCGATCAGAACGGCACTCCCCTGACCCGCGCTGCCGATTGTAATCGCACCGGTGTTTTGCCCGTAAACCTCACAGTTCGCAGGCAATGGAATGGGGAGAGGAGTAAAATCAGGAAGGCAGGGAGCCCCCAGCATAAGTGTCGAAGACCCGATCGCAGGAGGAGCGAACGGTGTGTTAGCGAGATCATATCCGGCGAACAGGTTAATATCACCTGAGCTCTGATTCTGAAGACCGAATCCCATTGTGAGATCACCACCGGCTGCAAAGGTGAAATCATTCACGCTGTTGTAGGTCTCTGTGGTTGACGCGACACCGGCGGTTGAAAGATCAAGGTCGCCTGCGGTGGCGATGGAGACATCCCCCTGATTGATCGCAGAGGACAAGGTCTCAGCGAAAGAGATCGCATTGTTCGATCCTGCAATTTGCTGCGAACCAATCGTGAGGGTTCCATTCGCGACCAGTGAATAACCACTGTCGCCGGCAGCTTGAACACCTGATCCGGCATAGGAAACCGATCCAATTCCGGAAGAAGTCTGGTGAGAGATGTAGGAGCCTGAATTGCCTCCGCCACCGCTCATCGTGATGTCACCCGAGGCATAAACATTGAGACCTCCCGTTCTCGTTCCGGAGGTATTCGATTCCTGCGCATCACCGTGCCCGATGATCGCGCCCTGCCAACTTCCCGTCCCGCTCTCGACGAGGACATCCCCCCCGAGGTTCACCACTGAAATACTGCCGGAGAGATTGCCACCGCCGTTGATAATGCCACCATGGCCGATCTGAGAAGTCCGGTCATTGGCGGCACTTCCCGCGGTAAGTGAAATGTCTCCGGAGGTGGAGTTAGTCACTGTGACAAATCCTTCATGAGTGCCGTCGTTGTCGTATCCTCCGTTCCCGATCTGAGTGAACCCGCGGGAGTTCGCTCCATTGCCGGAATTCAAAATAACGCCGGTTTCTGCATGAACATAGATATCACCGCTGTGATCGCCTCTCGATTGGTAGCCGCCGTTACCAATTTTCGCAAAGGCAGACAAACCGCCTCCGGCGAGCAATTGAACGTCCGCATCCGTCCCCACATCAACGTTGCCGTAAGCGTCGCCATTTGAACCAACTCCCCCGTGCCCGATCAAGGCGAAGGACCGGTCGCTCGAACCGCCCTGAAGGAGAACCGAACCACCTGCATCCACCTTGATGTCAGCATAGGTTCCGGCAAGTCCAATCACCCCGTCCGACTGGTAGCCGCCGTGACCGATCATGACATGCCCCTCAAGTCCACTCGCACCACTTGCGTCCAGCGTGAGTGACCCTCCTGCCGTCACATCGATGGTGCCCTGTTTGGTTCCATCAACGCGATGACCGCCATGGCCCAGCTGGGAAAACTTCCAGTTCTGCGTCGTGCCACCGGACGCGAACTTGATGTTACCACCCGCATCGACATCGATGTCGCCGAGCATATCGCCGGCATTGTTCTGAAAGGTTCCACCGTGCCCAAGGAGGGAGAAGGCACGATCGGCTGATCCCGACTGAAAGGTGAGGTCTCCACCACGGGCATTTGCCGTGATATTCCCTTTGTGACTGCCGATCGCTTCATCGCCGCCGTTACCCAGCTGAGCGTAAGTGCGACCATTGCTGCCACCTGTAAAGAGAATCGAGCGTCCCGCCTCAACAGTGGTCGCTGTTCCTGCAGCCGTTCCATCGTCCCCGTGATCTCCGCTCGTGGCGCGACCACCGTGACCCACCTGAGCGTAGGCATCGGCATCGAGTCCGCCATTCACGATCAGGTCGGCAAGCGCATTTGTCGTAATCCCTCCCGAGTCGACACCGGCGCGAACATCGATTTTCCCGTAAGTTCCGCTTGGATCGACCACCGAGACATTCGTATTATACCAGGTCCCGCTTCCGGTCGCTGCCACGCCGGGATCGGAAATCAATCCTTCGTTCGACGTCATTCTGGCCGAATTGAAATCCGCATCGTGACCACCGTGACCGATTTGAGCGTAGGACTGATCCCCCCGCGATGCATTCAGGGCTGCCGTGAGGGTGACGCCGTTTCGCCCTTCGACTTCGATATCGCCAAAGTGATCGCCAAATGCCTCGTATCCACCGTGACCAATCTGGGTCGGAGCCTGGTTCCCGCGTCCCGCAGTCATTGCAATCGCCCCGCTACTCAAGACTGTGATACTTCCGTTGTGACCATTTCCGTTCGCACTGCCAAACTCAGCCGCAACTCGGAAACCACCGTGTCCAATTTGCATACCGCTCCGGTCAGCACTGCCGACGCTGCCCCCGAGCATGGTGAGGTCCGCACCTGCATTGACGAGAGCGCCAGCAGTCGTGACTCCCGCGAAGACTTTAATATCTCCTTTATGAGTGCCTGAGAAATACTGGTCGTTCCCGTTGTTGTAATTCGTGTTGTCATCAGCGTTACCGGAAATGTCATCCGGCCCGTTGCCATCGATATTGACGCGGTGATCATTTCGACCGCCATGACCAATTTGACCGAAGGCGTCACTGTTCCCCCCGGTGAATGCGATATCGTCGCCCGCTTGAACCGTAACCGCCCCGGTGTGTCCGCCCGATGAATTCAATCCGCCATGACCGATCATCATAAACTGAGAACCCTCTCCTCTTGAGCCGGAGGCGTCGAAAGTGATCTTGCCGCCCGTGCCGAAGTTGGATCCGTCTGTATCTGCTTCAACGAGAATCGAACCGGTCTGATCCCCACTGGTGACGTACCCACCGTGGCCGATCTGCCCGTAACCTTCACGGTAGCCATGAGTGGAAAAGGAAATATTACCATCAGCAGTGGAAACCTCGATGTTGCCCAGGTTCCCCTGACGATCCGCTTTCGCGGCCGTCGGATCGGCACTTGCCTGATCCGCATCCCAGCCACCATTTCCGATTTGAACATAATCGCGATAGCTGTCGCCCGAGCGGAAGAGAATGTCGCCCACCGCATCCACATCGATGTCTCCGACATGATCGCCACGCGCCTGAAAACCACCGTGTCCAATCTGAGCGTAATTGTGTGAGCCTCCCCAGCCACCGCCGTTACCACCACCAAAGGAAATTCCCGCAGCCGAATTGACGGTGATAGCGCTCACCGCTCCATCACGAGTGCCGTCATCGCCCTGATTTCCGGAGGCGCTCCGGCCACCGTGACCTATCTGTGTGTAGCTATCATCGTTGAATCCAGCAGTGAATGAAATACCACCACCGGCACCGTTCGTGACGACATCAATTTTTCCGTAGGAACTTCCGGTAGCAGAGTTCCCTCCGTGACCGATCTGAGAATAGTTCCGGACTCCCGCAGTTCCTGACGTGAACACAATCGAGCCACCCCCGTTGGTCGTTACCGCAATATCACCATTGTGATTACCTGAAACGGCGCGCCCTCCGTGCCCGATCTGAGCATAGTTATCATTGGCGTTCCCGGCTGCAAAAGTGATGTCACCACCTCCCGTCGTCGTCACGGTAATACTTCCGGAATTTCCATCTCCGACGACACCGTTCACGGCATCCGCATCGAAGCCACCATTTCCAAGTTGTGCGTAGGATTCAATGCCATCGCTACCCGCACTGTCGCCCTGTCCACCCGTAAAAGTAATTCCACCGGCACCGGCCGAGACCCGAATGTCTCCGGTGTGATCCCCGCGGGCGGCAAAACCACCCAGTCCAAGCTGAGCCTGACTGCGACGTTGAATCGAGGCTGTGAAATTAATCGCATTCCCTGCATTCACCTCGATACCCGAAGTCAGCCCGAGAGCGAGACCGTTCGTTCCCGTCAAATTTGCATTGGCTGCGGAGAGATCGTAATCATCGCCGTTGTTTACTTTGGTATGACCGAGCTGAGCAAAGTGATAGACATCACTCGAGTTATCGTTCGCATTACCGGCCCGGAAATTGATCGACCCGACAGTCGCATCGACCTTGATGGCTCCTTGATGAGCCCCTCGTGCTCCATAGCCACCATGTCCAATCTGTGAGAAAAGAAAGCGTCCCGTTCCCGCCCCCGCACTGGCGAGAGATCCGAGTGCGGCATCGTTATCACCGCCGTGAAAATTGATATCTCCGGTCGTGGTGAGAACTGAGATATCCCCCATGTGACCAAGAGTTGGATTGCTGCCTCCGGCGTTGGCATTCACCCCGGAGTCGCGACCACCATGACCGAGCATGGCATAGTTTCCGGCGTCGACATTGGCGGGTTCACCGGCACCGGCTGTTCCCGCAATAAAGTTGATGCCCGTTCCCGCCTGCACCTGAATATCACCTATATGGCCGGTTCCATTAGCACCGGCACCACCACCGAGGCTGACACCGGAAGAGGAACTCCAACCACCGTGACCGAGCTGTGCAAAATTGGTTTCCCCGGATCCACCACGGAAGTCGATCAATCCTCCTGCCGTGACTTTGATGTCGCCATGCCATCCCTGACCTGCTGTGAGCATGTCACTCTCATAACCACCATTTCCGATCATGGCGTGCGACTGATTCCCTCCATCCTGCGTCGCGAGACCGCCTTGGAATTTGATATCACCGGTATCGGCAATCACCGTCACATCCGTGTTGATCGAAGCATCCTGATTCTCAGGCCGAACCGAGTAGCCACCGTTTCCGATCTGAGCAAAAGCCTTAATCCCTTCACCTGCGGTAAAGGTAATATCACCGGTCCGGGCACGCACCGCAATCTCTCCCCCGACATGTCCCTGCGGACGATAATCGGGATCACCGGCCGCTAAGTTGGTATTCCCATTGCTTCGACCGCCATGCCCGATGAGGACGAAAGTATCCTCTGTATTCCCGCCGTTTGCGGTGATACCGCCTCCGGCATCGACCGCAATCATTCCCGTGATCACCGCGTGATCACTGACATCCGTATCAAATCCCCCGTGTCCGATCTGAGCGACTGAAGCACCGAAAGCCCCTCCCCGGGTGGGATCGGGATCGTCGGTCGGAAGCGCACCCGGCGTAATCGCCCCGTCCATCAAAATATTCCGGGTCGTGCTCACCATAATATCTCCCGTGATATCATTATACTCTCCTTGGCCGGGCTGAGTCGCATTCGCGATGTCGTAATTGGGATTCACAGTGCGATCCTGCACCCCGATCTGCGCCCGGGCACTCCAGGTTGCCGAAGGGGTATCCGCACCGGCAGCGAGAATGACATCACGCCCGAAGACATTGGTTCCGCCACTGAGTGAACCGATGTAAACATTCCGGTTCAGATTCACGCCATTCTCATCCTTGCCCACAAAAACGTCGCCACCGCTGCCACTGTCGACTCCGAACTGAGTCGAATTCTGCCCGTTCGCAGCAGCGTGCGCTTTAAGGCTCGCCACATCGAAACCTGACTGGTCGGTTCCACCATTTCGAATAACCGCTTCGCACTGGTTAAAATCAAGCGTGTAGCCGCTTCCCAGCGCACCACCGACACCGTTCCATCCTGCAACAACATTCAGGCTGCCTCCATCGATATCCTCACGGTTCTTAATTCGTCGGGTGAAGAAAATATCGCCACGGGACAGAAGCGTGAGATCTTTTGTCGAAGCGTAGTCGAAATCAGAGTCCCAGCGAATATCGGAAGTTCCTGCGGAAAAAGTGACGTGCCCGAGGTCAGTGTCATTTAAATTGTTGTTCAAGTAGGGTCTGAAGAACGAATTAATAACCGTTCCATCCACCGTGAACACCGAGTCCGTCGCCGCAATATTCTGGTCAAGGTGACCCACATCGAGGAGAAGACTCCGGGGTCCCACCTGCGTCGCGGAACCGCCTCGATGACCGATCACAGGATCCCCCAAATTGCTGTAATCAACACTCAGTTCACCACCGACGATGAGTGCGATATTGCCTTCATTGGTGCCACCCTGATCGACCGTGTTTCCGGGAGGATTGCTCACGTCACCGTGACCGATCGTGATGTGCGCATTGCTGAAATTGCCCCCGATGAGATCGAGATCGCCGTTCACGATGACCAGCTCGATATTCCCGCTCTGGGAACCGCCGCCGATCGGACCACTGTCGCCACCGACACCACCGTGCCCAATCTGGGTGTAGGCCTCATTGAAAACCCCGCCCCCGATGAGTTGTGAATTTGGGGTTCCGGCATCGCCTCGAATGTTAGCGACAACGGAAACGGCGCCGCTCTTCGTTCCGGAAGCAAGTCGCCCTCCGTGACCGATCTGAGAATAATTCCGGTAGCTCCCGCCACCGCTCATGATGAGCTCATCCTGAACCCTGACTTTCACACATCCATCAAGGGTTCCATCGACTTCGTGTCCACCGTGACCAATCTGAGCGTAGGATTCATGAGTGCCCCACCCGACCGTGCCACCGCCGGCAGCCAGCTTCAAATGACCGCCTGAGTTCACCTCAACATCACCGGTGTGATTGCCCTTCGAACCGTAGCCGCCGTTGCCGATCTGAGCAAAGTCAGCCGCCGCATCGCCGGCCGTGATCGTTACATCGCCGCCGGTGGTCACCTTGATATTTCCAAAATGATCAGACTGATCTGAACGCCCACCATTACCGATGAAGGCAAAGTTATTGTTCGCCGTTCCCGCGAGCAGGTCCAGCTTCCCGGTCGTTGAGACCGTAATATTCCCGCCATCACCGGGATTCCCCGCGCCGATGTCATTGGTGAAATCTGAATCCCATCCGCCGTTACCCAGCATTGCGTAGGACTCGACGCCATCATCACTCAGCGTGACACCCTGACCACCTCTAAAAGAAATACCTCCCGTTCCCGCATTCACGGTGATGTCACTGAGCGCCCGCCCGCGGACCGAGTAGCCGCCCATACCAAGTTGAGCAAACGCCCTCCGCTCGGTGCCCGCTGCAAAATTAATCGCATTCCCTGCATTCACATGAATCCCACTGGTGAGGCCCAACCCGAGCCCGACCGTTCCTGTGAGCCCTGCGTTTACGCCACTAAGATTGCCACCCTGATCATCAGGAGTGCCCCACCCCGCAACGGCGCCACCATGGCCCAGTTGAGCATAGTGATAGGTATCGGTGGAATTGTCATTGGAAGCCCCTCCGCGAAAATCAATCGATCCTGTCGTGGCATCGACTTCGATCGCGCCACCGTGGTCACCACCCGCACTGATCCCACCGTGTCCCAACTGAGCAAAAGCATTTCGTCCCGTTCCCGCACCAACGCCGCCATTCAACGCCGTGTCGCTGCCGTAAAAGAGAATGTCCCCCGCAGCAGATGTCACCTGAATATCTCCGGTATGACCGTTGCCGGCAACATAGTCATCGCCGCCGGAATAATTGCGGTTGATCGCATCCGCATCGTATCCGCCGTGCCCCAGCTGGGCTGAAAGACGCCCGTCTTCATTCGCGTTCTCGTTCGCGCTTACCGATCCGGCAATAAACTCAATCCCCGTTTTGGCTGATACCTGAATGTCTCCTGAGTGCACCCCTTTGGTGCTCCTTCCGCCGTTTCCGAGCTGAGTATTGCCATCAGCGATATCTCCCGCCCTGAATGAAATCCTGCCGTCGCTTTGCGTATACCCGGCGGCACTCCTTCCCGCTTCCACTGTGATGTCACCGAACCATCCGCCAATCTCGCGGACGCTGGAGTCGTAGCCCCCGTTGCCCAGCATCGCGAATCCGCGGTCCGCGCCATCGGTGCCACCGGTTCCGCCCGCGAATGAAATATTCCCTCCAGCGAGAACCCTGATGTCCGAGCTGATTCCAGCGGCATCCATCGTCTCCACGTTAATCCCCTGACCACCGTGCCCCAGATGAGCGAACGACTCGAGCCCGGTGCCCCCGGTGAAGGTGATATTTCCAGTTCGGGCGAGGACATCGATTTCGCCACCGATCGTCCCGAGGAGAACTGTCGCGTCGTAACCGGTCAGTCCACCATGACCAATCTGAGCAAAGCTCCGCCGGTTTGTTCCACCGGTCGCAGTCACATTTCGACCGGCATCGACGTAGATATTACCGCTGATCTCGTCGCGGGCACGGGCCTCGTTGTTCACACCGCCGTGACCGATCATGGTATAGGCTTCACGGACTCCAGCGACATCGGGACCTACCACCTGTGTCGAAGTGGTTAGACTCACATCCTGTGTCGCCTGCACGAAAATATCGCCGGTAAAATCATATCCCGTCGTTCCATCATTGCTTCCAATTTGGGCACTCGAACTCCAATCGGCAAATGAGTCTTCTCTGCCGGAAGCGAGAAGAACATCCTCCCCCAGCACCGTGGTGGTTCCCTGAGCCGACCCCACCGAAATCCGATCGACCTGACGCACCCCGGCAAGATCGATACCCAGAACAACATCGCCTCCGTTTTGCCCAAAGGCAGTGGCAGCCGCGCCGTTATCAATCCCATCCTGCCGAATCGCAGCGATACCAAATCCACTCGTGACAATCTGAGCGGCGTTAAAATCGAGCGTGTGCAAACCGGTCGAACCGTTCCAGCCCGCGACGGCACTCAAGGCACCGGAGCTTCCATCCAACCGGTTACGAATCCGCTGAGTGAAATTGATATTTCCCCCCGAAAGGATCGTGAAATCTTTGGTGCTGGTATAGTCGTAATCGACATCGGTCCACTCCACGTTGGCTCCGGCCGCTCCGGTTCCAATAACAACATCTCCAATGTTCCCGGAGAGGTAGGGGCTGATCCACAGATTCTGCACCTGGCTCTCGTTGGCGTCATTGGTGATATCGAAATAGTTGAGAGTCGCTGTAACATCATGGTCGATCGATCCGGCAATCACGGTGAGGTCACTGTCGATGTCACCGGCCTGGCGGGAGAGAAGTCCTCCGCGGTTACCGATGCTCAATTGCTGGGCATTGCGGTCGAGGCTCAATTCGCCATTGATCAGTACGGTGACATCTCCGGAAACTTCATCGGTTGAAGTCAAGCTACCGCCACCGTTACCAATCAAAGCATACGCATTATCCGCGTTGTTCTGATCCCCCGAAATCATGTCGAGATCCCCGCCGAGAATCACCTCGACATTTCCACTCTTGTTTCCATCTGAATCGTGCCCGCCGTTACCGATTTGAACGTAGGACTGGGCCGTATCCCCTGCGCCGGCACCGGCCATCATGATCGACTTCCCGGCACCTGAGTATACAGAAACCAATCCCGAATGCTCGCCCTGGGCCTGCCATCCGCCGTTTCCGATCTGAGCGTAACTTCGGTTGTTTCGCTGCCCTGCAATCAGTTCAATCTGTTGTCCTGCCCGAACCACAATATCGCCGCTTGAATTTCCAAACGCCTGGAAACCTCCGTGACCAATCTGAGCATAGGCATTGTCCGTTCCCCATCCGATCCCGTCACCTCCATGAGCCTTGATTGCCCCGTCTGAAATCACCGTGATCGCTCCGGAGTGATCGGCCCTGACATCACGACCGCCGTTTCCTAATTGCGCGTAATTATTACTCGCCGTTCCCCCTTTAAAATAGACATCCCCACCGTTCGTCGTCGTAACAGTAATCGATCCGGAATGCCCGCTACTGCCAGCGCCGGCATTGTTCAAAAAATCCGTCTCAAGCCCTCCGTTCCCCAACTGGGCATAGGAATCAGAAGCAACCGTTCCTCCCAGCCCCGCCAGAAAGTTGACCCCGCCGCCACCGGCCGCCACTTCAATCGCGGCGGTGTGACTTCCGCGATAATCATAGCCACCCAATCCAAGCAGTGTGTGTGAACGCTTCCCGGTTCCCGCGGTAAAATTAACCCCGTCCCCGGCCGTGACACTTATCTTCGTAGCCGAAAGATCCCCTGACTTGTTGGAGGAATCCCCCCATCCGCCGCTCGTTCCACCGTGCCCGAGTTGAGCGTAGTTATAAACGTCGTTGCTGGGATTCACATCCCCGGTCGAGTTGCTCACACTGAAGTCGACCGTCTGAACCCCACCGTTAAAATTCACATTCCCCGCTGTCGCTTCAACCGTTATCGCCCCGGAATGATCGCCGCCGGCAGCGGTTCCACCGTGTCCCAACAAAGCGTAGTGATAGGTTCCCTGATCGGCACCGGCGCTTCCATTCGCAGTGCTGCCGGCATTGAACGTAATATCCCCCGTTGCGGTGGTCACAGTGATACTCCCGGAATGCCCCACTCCCGCGTAGCGCTCATTGCCGTCGGAAGCGTCCGCATCCCAACCGCCGTGGCCAAGCTGAGTGTAGAGACGACCGTCCGCGTAAATGCCCTCGTCCCCATTGGTGGTGTTGGCATCATTGGGAAGGGATGAGTATGGCGAGAGATCAATGAAACCGTTCGCCGTAGTCCGGTCGCTCATCGTCCCGGCCGTGAAAGTGACTCCGGTATTGGCGCTCACGAGAATGTTTCCCGAGTGCCCTTCGGTGGTACTGCCTGTCCTCGCACTCCGACCGCCGTTACCGAGGCTCGCAATATTGTCCGCCTTGTCGCCCGATTTGAAATTGATCGCTCCGGCACTGCTCGTCACCGAAATATCACCCGTCTGAACCCCGCTCGCACTGTAGCCTCCATTTCCTAACTGAGCACTACTGAGACGATCCCGCGCCGCAAACCCCAGACCGGCAGAAAAGGTAATATCATTCACTGCTGTTACGGTGATGTCAGAATCATGAGAGCCGTCGTTTTCGTATCCACCATGTCCGAGCTGAACGTAATTGATCCGACCGTTACCTGCTTGAAAGGTAATCGCCCCGCCGGAATTGACATCGATCTGGCCCGTGTTGCCAAGCGCCGTTCCGGTACTCTTTGCATCCAGTCCGCCGTGCCCCAGCATCGCCTGCGATCCCTCGGAACTGATATTACCAATCGGAGAATTGTTTCCGCTGTAAAAAGAAAGGTCCCCGTTCTGAGCATCAACCATGATCGCCCCCGAGTGATCGCCACGAGCATAGTTACCACCATGACCCAGCATTACATAGGCATGAGTCCGGTTGTTCGTATCAGGCTCACCGCCAAGACCCCTCGCATCGAAAGTGATTGAACCAACCGCATCGACATCGATCACTCCGGAGTGATTCCCGTCATTTGCGTAACCACCATGCCCGAGCTGGGCGAAATTGGCCCGCTGATCACCCGATTTGAATGAAATATCACCACCTGAACTAACCGTTAAACTACCGGAGTGATTGCCATCGGAATTGTAACCACCATGACCAATTTTCGTGAACGCTCCATCGGTCTCCCTCCAGGTCGATGACGGTGCCGCCCCTCGTGCACTTCCCCCTTCGAAAGAAATGTCACCACCCGCGTAAACCTGAATCTCACCTGACATCGAAAGCGGAGAGGTGCTCACCCCATTGGCACTGGCACCAATCTCGTATCCCCCATGTCCAATCATCGAGTAGTTACGTTTTCCGTCACCGCTCTTGAAATCAATATTCCCTACCGTTCCCGCACGCGTGTCGACTGAAATGGTTCCACTGTGATTCCCGTGGATGCGATAGCCACCGTGGCCAATCTGCAGGGAAAGCCGCTCGCGTTCACCACTCCCCACTCCGGTGACCCCTTCGTTGCGGAATGTGATATTACCCTGCCCTTTTCCATCGACTCCTGCCACAACCGTAATGTTACCCGAGAGATCCCCCGGTCCGGGGCCGGTGTCGTCGCCGCGCCCCCCGTGACCGATCTGAATCATTTCATACTCAGCACGACCCACATCTGTATTTTTCACAGTGATGTTGTTCAGCACCTCAGCGCGAATCGCACCCGTTGCGGCATTGGCACCCGTGTTGCTGTTGATATCCCTTATCCCCAGGCTCATACCACTTCCACCGAGAACAAAATCAAGATCGTATCCCGCGACATTGGTCTCGCCATGGCGACTACCCACATTGACCCGGCGCGAGGCACTGCTTAAAATCACCGAGCCGTTACCACCTCCTGTCTTTGCATTTCCGTAGCTGGAAGAATCATTGAAGAAATCGGTCATCACAACGGTGCCTGATTCCGATCCCCCGGGAGAAGCTGGAGAGAAGCCAGTCGTTCCATCCCAACCGGCAACGACATTTACAGCTCCCGAACTCTGGTTCTGGACCCCGCCGGTAAACTCCACGTCACCATGTCCCAGAAGAGTGAGCGAGTTTACGCTTGTGTAGGCCACATCAGAAGTGATGCGAAGATCACCGTCCTGTGTCGCACCTGCCCCATTCGTTGAGACAACCACATTTCCCGCCCCGAGGGCTGCAATTAGATTGGCAATATTGACGTTATTAGCACTCACGCCGCTCGTACTGATTGTGAGATCGGTGGGGTCCAAAAGGAGCGTTCCGTTTCGCCCTCCCGCTGAAAGCGTCGAAACGATGCCATCGAAAATGAGAGTATCCTTACCTGACACCTCAACAAAACCGCCATTGCCAACGGTGCCTTTTGCCTGAGCACTAACTGAACCCTCAAACCGGGTCGAATAGTCCGCCCAGACGATAACGTTCCCCCCGTCTCCACGGCTCAAAGCATCACTCACCAGAGAAGCCCCGCGATCAACGACAACAGCACTCGCATTCCGGATGAAGCCATCGTTGCCTTGAAATCCACCACCTATATTCAGGTTTCCACCCCCCGTTACACCGCTTACGTCGATATTAGAACTCGCCCCCACCGTGACGACATCCCCCTCGACGATGACACTGCCGCCTTCTGTCGAAGATCCCACCGCACGGAGAGCGGCATCAACCTCGGTCACATTCGAACTCGAAATCCTGATATCCCCGCCACTCCCGTCGTCATTCGACGCCGAAAGCGATCCGTCGATTTTCGCGTAGGCGGCCTTGATCAAAATGCTCGCCGAATTCCCCGCGCTTGGCGCAGTGGCCTGAATCGACCCACTGTTACGGACCGATCCCCCGGCCCCGTTCAGAAAGACACGACCGCCGCTGCTGGACGTGCCTGTCGCCCGAATCGATCCTTTGTTGTTGATCGCGAGAGCAAACATGTTGCCATGCGCTTTCAGTTCAACCGCAGCCCCTTCGATCGTTCCGTCATTTAATATGCCGGTTCCACTGACACCGGATCCCGCGGCACGAACAAAGATTCTTTCACCGTTTGAGTCAGGGTTCGCCTTTAGAAGAATCTCCTCTCCCGCTCCCATTCCGACGAGACCATTACGTGCCGTTATCGTTCCTGTATTGGTAACGGTTTTACCGAAGAGAAAAACGTCTCCGCCAATCGCGTTGATCTTACCCATGTTGGTGATGTCGCCGCCGTCGCCCTTGAAGACCATGTCCCCGCCTGCAAGAAACTCCCCGTTACTCACATCAAGGGTGGAAAGAGCGAGCCCATGAACATCGATGACACCATTCGAGCCGATCAAAATCCCGTTTGGATTGATCACAAAAACATTTCCGTTCGCTCGCAAAGCCCCGTGAATCGCCGAAGGGTTCCCTCCCGTGACGCGGTTCAAGACGGCGGCAGAAACACCCGGTTGATTAAATTGAGCCAGTTCACCCGCATCGATTGAAAAATCAGCCCAGTTGATAATCGCCTGTTGCGATCCCTGGTTAATCTGGAGGTTTCCGGCACCGCCACTGAAGCTGACATCACCGTGGACAACCACCCCGCCGGAGGGATTCGCCTGCAATGGTATCGTCCAGAGCCCAAGGCCCGGCATAAGTAAAATGGCAATCAATGACTGAAAGAAAGGGTTCTTTCGAATATGTGATTGCAAAGAATCGGGGCGAATTCCTGGCTGCATGGGGGTACGATTGAGGGGGGGAAGTTTCAGGGGGAAAAACAACAAGCGGAAATTGTGAGGAAAACGTCACAAATGTCCAGAGTTAAAAACTCACATTCAAAACGCATACACGCACTACCCTTTATTGCTGCAAATAAGGGAGTTGTGACAAAATCCCCGTCACCTACCTCTACGACTCCCTCTCCGGACCGGCTCGACGCTTCTCAGTTTCAACAAAAATGAGACTCAGAAAAGCACCGAACGATCCGTTCCTGCGCCGCTCAAATCGGCTCAAATCCTTCATCGTGGACACAAAAAAGTTTCACCCCCTTTGCTTTCGCAAAGGGGGTGGAGACCTCGAGTACCCCCTACCCTCAGCGGACAGCCTGATCCCCACCCCCGTGAGGAATCAAGCTGTCCTGAATGCTGAGAGTGTTTTTACTCTGAGGCCTGAAAATTGGTGAAAAGAGAGTTAAAAACAGGATTGCCGTTCGAATCGTAATGATCGAATCCCTCAAAATACATCCCGTAGGGGTTGAACCCGGTAAAGCGCGCCTCATTTTCGCGCAGCCAGTCGCTCTTCGATTTGTCATCGGGAGAAAACCTCAGGAATTGCGCGAAGGTGAAGAACAGTCCGTTTCCGCCAACGCCATCGTTGCCGCCTCCGGTATTTCCTCCGCTGCTGCTGCCGCCTTCCGTATCTCCACCGTCGACCGGCGGAACGACCACAGGATCAGTCAGCTCGATGGAGTTGTAATAGAAAGCGAAAGCGGCCGCATTCACCGGGGCAGGACCTGAGTCGAAAACATTCGAGTGCTCCGCAGGGGTCGACTCTTCAACACCGGTGATCTCAACCGTGAACTCATCGTCGCGTTGCGTCGCCGATGGATCGACCTCCGCTCCGACGAATGCTTCCCCGTTGATGAGGACGCCGGCCTCGACATCGTTGCTCGAGCGCTCGGGAAGATAGAAACGGACCTCTTCAGCTCCGCTGAACTCGCTGTCGCTGTCTGCAATCAGGCTTCCTGCAGCCGGATCGGTCGGATCAACAGTGCTCACCGCGATTTGGGTGGAACCTCCCGTCGCCGTGGCTGTCGAAGCATCATTGACGTGACCGATCATCCCGTCGGTGAGAACCGTGTTCGCCCCCGAGGAAACGCGGATATCGCCTTCGCGATTCCCATTTCCGGCAAGAGCACTGATCGCATTCGAGGAGGAAAAGAGATCGTCTCCGTGACCGATTTGCGAGTAGGCCCCGAAGCCGCCGTTCGCGGCCGTGAGGAAGAGATCTCCGCCGGCCTCTACTGTGATGTCTCCACTGAAATCACCGTCGGCTGTCGCACCGCCGTTTCCGATCTGACCGAAAGCGCGCAGCTGATTGCCGCCGAGCAGGTGAATATTTCCAAGAGCGGCGACGTCGACACCGCCGGCGATGAGGTCCACCGTCGACTCAATGCCTCCCGAACCCAGCTGGGCGCTCGCCTGCAGGCCGGTTCCACCTTCCACGAGCACATCGAGGAATGAGCTCACCGATACGGCCGAAAGGATCGAAGACGCGTCGTATTGAATCCCGCCTCCGCCGATTGCCACCTCCGTGAAATCGCCGGTGCCCCCTTTAACTTCGACGTTTCCAAGTGTCGTGCTCACCGCGATATCGCCGCTGATGTCACCCGACCCGCGGCTTCCGCCGTGACCGATGCGGGCAACCGAATCGAGACCGCTGCCCGCTTCCACAAGGACAGAGGCGCCTACCACCGTGATCGCCCCGCTCTTCGTCCCCGCAACGCTTTCACCCCCGTGACCGAGATGTGCGTAGCTCTGATCGGATGAACCGCCTTTGAACTCCACGGCTCCTGCCAATGCTTCCACCGTGATGTTCCCGGCCGCGTTTCCGTCAGCGAAGTAGCCGCCATGCCCCAGTTGAGCATAGCCCTGCAACGCTCCGCTACCGGCAAAACTGATGTCACCGGCAACTGAAGAAACAGAGATCGCACCGCTGCGCTCACTTGCGGAAAGCAAACCACCGTGACCGATCTGTGAGTAGGAGCCAATTCCGACACCGCCCGCAAAGCTGATTCCCGTGGCCGCCTCGACCGTGATCGCTCCCCCTGCGGTTCCCTGCGAACGGGTTCCGCCGTGACCGATCTGAGTGTAGGTTCCGGGGCGGTCGGACCCGGCAGTGGTCGCAATTTTTCCTCCTGTGGAGGTGACCTCAACCGCGCCGTCCAGAACTGCGTTCGTATCCGTTCCGCCGTGACCGATCTGAGCCGAGGCATCAGCGTTCGTGCCACCATTGAGCACGATGTCGCCCCCGGCATCGATATCGATAAGACCGGAGTATACAGCCCCCGTGGCACGTTCGCCCCCGTGTCCGATCATGGTGTGGTTCTCAGCGCCCCCTCCTGAAATCGTGATCGCTCCGCCGGTGGCATCGAGATCGATCATCTCGTTGACGACCTTATAGGCGGAAGCGAGTCCTCCATGACCGATTTGCACATACGAGCTGCTCGATCCCGTATTCGAACCGGTAAGCAAAATATCGCCTGTGGTTGCAGTCACTTTCACGAAACCGCCGGCACTGTCTCCCGCCGAACCGGAAGAAACCCCGCCATGACCGATTTGGGTGTAGGCCGTTCCGGCATTCGCCTGATTGCCCGCAAGATCGATATTCCCGCTCGCGCTTGTCACGGTGATGTCTCCGGCCGTTGCGCCGATGATGCCATCACTGCTGTCACCACCGTGACCGATCTGGCCGTAGGCACCGGTTTCTCCGCTCCCGGCAATTTTGACGCCGGTGGCGGCGTTGACGACAATATGACCATCTTTCGAGCCCGACGTGGCATTGCCGCCATGGCCGATCTGACTGTAGGCATCGAGAGAACCGTTTCCGAGCACGTTGACCGCACCGGTCGCCGAATCGACATTGATGTTGCCCGAGTGATCGCCGTCGTGATCATTTCCGCCGTGCCCGATCTGGGCGTATGAGCGATCGCGTCCACCGCCCGTGAGACTGATCGTTCCCTTGGCATCCACGTCAATATTTCCGGATTGATTGCCTTTCAATGCGGGAGGAGATCCGTTGAAAAGACCACCGTGTCCGATCTGCGCATACGCCTGATTGCTCTCCCCGCCAACAAGATCAAGCGTGCCGCCTGAATTGACAGTCACATTGGCGAGATGATTCCCTTCCGAATACTGCCCGCCGTGGCCGATCT
>JARGPH010000037.1:0-10204 GCA_029213065.1 Verrucomicrobiales bacterium
GACACGCCCGAAACGAGAAGTGGCTACTCCAAATACCTCGCCGAGATCACCTACTACGACGGCCAGGTTGGACAAATCCTCGATCTCCTCCAAAAACACGATCTCGTGGAAAACACGATCGTGATGCTATCGAGCGAACAGGGAAACAGCATGCCGTTTGCGAAATGGACCCTCTACGATCCGGGGCTCAGAACGGCTCTCGTCGCCCGTTGGCCGGGTAAAATCGCCCCTGCGAGCAAGACAGACGCCATCGTCGAATATGCGGATGTCGTTCCCACGCTTCTCGACGCAGTCGGCGTCGAGCCCGTAGCCAAAATGGATGGCAAAAGCTTCCTCCCCGTTCTCAGCGGCAGCGCCAGCGAACACAAAACTCACGTCTTTGGAATCATGACGACCAAAGGAATTATCAACGGATCGGACACCTACGGAATCCGTTCAGTCCGAAGCCGGGACTACCAACTCATCGTCAATCTCACTCCCGGGGTGAAGTTTACCAACGCCTGCACCACTTCACCGCAATTTCTGTCATGGGTTAAAAGGGCCGGGGCCGGAAAAAAACGTGCCTCGAAGTTTGTGAATCACTATCATTATCGTCCCGCAATCGAACTCTACTCGACTGAAGGTCCCTGGCACGGATGGAACAATCTCGCCGATTCAGAAGAGCATGCGGAGATTCGCGCTGAACTCCGGGAGCAGCTCGACGCATGGATGTCAGAGCAGGGTGACGAAGGTCAGGCCACTGAGGAAGCGGCGATGAACCATCAGGCAAAAAGTCGCGGGAAGAAAAAGAAATCAGGTAAGAAGAAGTAGCGCGGAAGCAGTCACTCACAGTTCTTCAGAATCAGTGGCTTCCCGTTTATTTCGAGCTGACCGCCATGAGTGTTCATGCTTCTCTTCTGCACATCGACCACTTTACCTTTATCGAAAACGACAAAGGTAACCTTAGCGACATCCCCCTTTCGCTTAGCAAACGTCCAAAGAGAAACAGGACCTGTTCCTTTTGAAAAGCGTCCTCAACCCGGTCGGGGAATAAACTCTTTTGCGACCGGTTGCCCAAGCCCCCGAACCACCTGGCTGGCAACCTGTCCCTGCAGGTTTGCAGAGGTAAACTGCCCCCTCGCGAAATAGATTGATCCGGCGATCGCAAGAACGGTCAGCATGTTTCCCATTGAGAGGCCACTCTCACGGTATCGTCGTTCTCGAAGGCACTTCATACAACGATACTATAATTTCCATAATTTAAGTATCAAGCTGGAATGTGAGCTGCATCGCCGCGCCACCACCTTCCCGATTCTTCAGGATCGCATTGCCGCCGTGAAGCTCCATCGTAGCGCGGACAAAACTGAGCCCTATCCCGGAGCCTTTGCGGCCGGTGACCTCGTTTTTCAGCGAATAGAACCGATCAAAAACCCGCCCCTCCGCGTAATGAGGAATTCCCGGTCCGGAGTCGGTCACTTTGAGAATCAAATTTCCCTCTTCACTCGTTAGAATGGCCCCCAGATTCCCGCCTTCAGGGGTGAAGTCGATCGCGTTGTTGAGGACATTCCGCACCGCAATCCGAAGCATGAGAGGATCCCCTTCGAGCATCTGGATCTCATCAAGTCCATCAGCCCGCACCTGAAGCCTTTTGGTCTCAAGAGCCGAAGACAGCTCGGCGAGTTCCTCCCGAACAAGAGCTGCAAAGTCGATTTTCTCCACCTTTCTCAGCGAGGTCTGACTCTCTATCGATGCCAGTTGAACAAGGCGCCTCACCATATCCTCGCTTCGACTCGTCTCAGTGAGAATGTTGTCGAGAAATCTCCGCCGCTGCGGCTCCGGCATCTTCTCATCGATCAATTCAGCCGCCCCTCTAATCGCCGCGAGAGGACTCTTCAACTCGTGCGTGAGAGCCTGCACGTAATTCTCAACGTAGTGCTTTCCCTCCAGCTCCCGACGCATGTTTTCCAGAGCGATGCTGAGAGAACGAAATTCGGCGATGCCCATCTCCGGCATCGACGCCTGCCGACCCGCGGCAATCCGCCCGGCCTCTTTGGTCAAGCGGCCCACCGGAAGCAAAATCCAGTAGGCCCAGGAGGAACCCAACACGACAACGATTACGGCGGTGATGATACTCGCTTTCAAAACGAGACTGCGCGATTCCTCAGCGAACGGTGCCATCGCCGTCTCCGGCCGCGAAACGGTGAGAGTGCCGGCCATTTCCCCGCTACTTCTATCATAGATCGGAGCAGCGACATAAAACACCGTCGTCCGCGAATCTGCCGGATCCGTTCGCGAGGCCCGCTTCCCATAAGCGCCGGCGCGCACGAGATAGACATCATTGTATTGCGAATAATCCTCCCCCTCACGGGCGCCATCCTCAGAATCAAAAATCACGATTCCCTCAGCATTGGTGACGTATACATGGGTCTGAATTTCCGTCTTCCGGATCTGATAAATCTGCGCGACGAACTCGCGTCTAAAAGCACTTTCAAATCCCTCTCTCATCCCGCTGACATCGATCACCCCATCCCTGACATCCTGCTCGAGGAGACTCGACAAAAGATGGGCCGTATCAACAAGGGGTTCCTCCGATGCCTGTGAATACTGCCGCTCGACATCATTTCGAATCGTCTTCATGAGTCCGAAAAAGCCCCCTCCTGCAATGAGAAGGAAACCTGCCACCATGAAAAAAGTCGTCTTCATTGGGTCGAATCAGTCGTCAGAGAAACTGTAACCTATCCCGCGATGGGTTTTGACGGGATCAAAATCAGGATCGACCTCATGAAGCTTTCTCCGCAGCGTCTTGATGTGAGCATCGACGGTTCGATCCAGCGCGGCCTCGGGCTCGTCCCAGACCTGTTCCATGAGCTGATCCCTCGAATAGACACGCCCCGGATGCTTCATGAAAATCTTCAGCATTCCGAATTCGTAGCGGGAGAGATCGAGTTCCCTCCCGTCCAGCCTCGCAAGATAGCGCTCCAGTAGAAGTTCGAGTCGACCATTTTTAATAACCTCCGCATCGCTGTCTTCGACCGGTTTCGGACGATGCGCGGTGCGGCGGAAAATGGCGTTGATTCGCGCCGTCAATTCACGCGGACTGAAAGGCTTCACCACATAGTCATCAGCACCGATCTCGAGGCCCACGACCCGGTCAATCTCCCCTTCCCGCGCGGTTAGAAACAAAATCGGAACGTCAGAGGTTTTCCGAAGTTCGCGGCAGACATCGAAGCCGGTGATGTCGGGCAGCCCCACATCAAGAACGATAAAATCCGTCGGCCGTTCCCGAAACGCGATCAGCGCCTCTCCACCCGTTCCGCAATGAATCGCCTCGAAACCTTCGGACTCCAGCGCATAGAGAATCGTCTCCGCAATCGCCGGCTCATCTTCCACTACCAGAATTCTTGATTGGCTCATCTTCACTTTCAGGAAAATACCAATCTAACAAACAGATCCTCTCGACCAAGCTTTTCGTGCCCCCTTTTCAGAGGGGACCTGACAGAGGTGGCCCGCTCCAAGCCCGCATGGCAGGGCCACTTACGGAGCAATGAGCAGGAAACCAACGCACCCCCGAATGAGCAAACAGGGCTATGTCATCGAGCCAACCCTGTTACCCCTACGGAAAAGGAGGATGTTTAATCGGAAGATGCCTCGGGCTGTATTCTTCCCCGGGGTAGAAAAGAAAACCGGGATTCTCACTGATCAACTCATACTTCGTGATACGAAACTCAGGAACGATGAAATTGGAGTTGGGATCGTAGATTCCATTCCCCACAAAGCTGCCCCAGACTCGATACTCATAATTGTGATCGTATCCGTGTCGCCGATTCATCCCCTCTTCGGGAATCCGATCCGGTTGCTTCGAAATCGTCTCGTTCATGATTACGAGCTTAGCCTCGGACCAGGGCTGCCGCGGCTTGCGCAGGTATCCCCAGAATCGAGTACCATCGGTCCACCAACGTCTTCCGATATAGTAATCCCCGGGAGCCTCCATCGCGATTTGAGCATTGCGGGCCTTTACCGCGGGATTGTTTAATTTAGAGGCGGAAAGCTGACCGGCCCCACTGGGACCTGTCGTCGATGTCGTCGCCGAAGTGGTGGTGCAGGAAGAAAAGAGTAACGCGCCAAATCCTGTTATGAGAATAGCAACCAGCCTTTGCATCGAGACTTCGATGCGGTGTGTATCGTGTTTCATGTGTGTGTAAAACTGTCTGTCCGGCAGGTAGACGTGGCGAAGATACGGTGAGCCCGGGAATTAGTAAAACGCGGATTCGCCCGGAACCTCTCATACGTGAGAAAAACTTTCGTCTTTCATCGTTTTTTGCGAATTTGCTTCTTAAAAAGCGGCAGAAGCTCCGCTTCGATCCAATCGAAAGCGGGTTGAAGTCCCTCTTCGCGATAGATCGTTCCGATTTTAGCCTCAACCGAAGTGGGGTTCCCAAAACAGGCAAGAAACTGATTACACGTCATCTTGCGAAGGGTTTCCCCGCTAAGCTCCCCCGTATTCTCAAGGATCCAGCTCCGCGCATACAGATCAAGCACCGTATCGCCAATCCAGGCAAGCTCCTGTTCTCTCCGCTTCGGTCCGGCCTTCTTTGAAACACTCATTGTTCGATATACGCCTCCAACGCTTCCCGTGTCACCGTGTAATGCGCACCGCAGCGGGGACAGCTCGCGGCCATGGTTTCCTCACCTCCGAAGATCTCGTCGAGCGATACTTTGTTCATCCCGGCAATGATGGGAAAAATTTTCTCAATACTGCAACCACAGTCAAATCGATACTCCCGCTTTTCCAGCAAGCTCAGGGTTTCGACCTCATCAATCGTCCGAATCGATTCATCAGTCAGAGACTCGAGCCACTCCAGATCACACTCCGGCTGGGCCGTCACGAGAACGAAATCCTCTTCGCCATGGGCAAAATACCTCGCACGCCGCTGTTCACTCTGTTCATAAAACGTCTCCGCAACAGAGAACAGATTCGGTTGATCCACCGTGATCATACTCTGCCGGGGTTCCTCCCCTTCGCGCAGTACCTGCGAGACAAACAAATTTTCATTTCGCTCCCTGACATCCTTCGTAAAAACCCGCCCTGTCACATTCCCGTGAATATTACTCCCGGTGACAAACAAGTTTTGAAGCGGCTTCTGCCAACTCAGAGTCCAGGCAACCGACTCGTTCCGGGGACGCGAAGCAAGGTGCAAAGCGAGAGCGGCGAGTCCATCTTTGAGCCAATCGTCGAGGCCGTCTTCATAGCGAATCTTTTGCTGCATCAGGTGCAGATAAAAATCCGTGTAGATCGGCGAGAAATCCCCCCTCACGAGAAGAGCATTTCGCTCGCGGACAAAATAACACCGAACCTCGACGGGTTCAGCGTCGGATTTTTTGGCAGGATCATTCAACATAATTAACAGGAGTGACTCGTAGTTTCCGGGAAAAGAATCGACACCCGATCGCCCCGATCGTCAATCAGTCAACCAATGCCGTGACGAGGAGGTAATCGCCGTCACCGCCCGGATCCTGAACTTTTCCACGCAGAATTTCGCCCCGCAGGGTTACCAAGTCGCCTGCTTTATCCCGCAGATCCTCCTCGGAAATCCCTGAACCGGAGCATCGTATCCGATAATCCCCCATGCTGAGCCGGAGATACAAGACTGTTTCATCCTCTCTAAATGCCTCACTCTTTGCGACAACCAGCCCCGAGTGGGTACCCGGCATACCGGGCACTTTCCGTCTTTCGATTCCTCCCATACTCAAACCTCCGTTGCCATTCCCCGGAAAGCAATCGTGTTCACGGACTCTCAGGTCGCTTGCCAGATACCGGGAAAAGGTTCAACCTATGCCCGTGATCCGATTCTGAAACATCTGGACCGGATTCACCTACGATACGCTGATGAATACCGCCGGTCTCACCGAACTTTTCTCAAAATGCGAAGTCTTTTCCAGGCTTCCGCCCGATGATCTCGAGAATCTCATACGGAAGGGAACCCTGCATCAGCTGGCGCCCGGAGCAGTCCTCATTCATGAAGGAAAAACCGGAGAGGGAATCTGGGGACTTGTCAGTGGAGATCTCGATGTCTCAATCGAAGGGGAATCGATCAATCAGGTATCTTCCCCCGGCGCGGTAGTCGGTGAAATCAGCGCAGTATCCCACACCGCCGCCACCGCGACAGTCAAAGCGGCGACCGAAGTGTCCGCACTCGGAATCCCTCACGACAAACTTCACGAAGCGATGAAAGATTCACCTTCACTCGCCGAGGCTTTGATTCGCTCGATGACGAAATATCTGGGACGTCGCTGAACGCAGAAAAGCTACTGCACGCCTTCCTTCATCTCCTGCGAAAGCTGGAACAAACGCTGCACCTGCTTGAGAGGGATATGACAAATGTCCATCCGCTTCTCGCCACCGAGCAGGATCGAAAAGGTACCCAGTGACTTCCCCTCATCGCGCATCAGAGTATTCGTGATGCTCTTCCATGGATGCGCTTCCAGCTCGTATCCCACTCGCTTCTCGTTGATGAGAAAGAGGTGCTTTTCGGTAATGACCACGCATTGCTTGGCCTTGCTGAGAAGGCTCGCCTTCGCCTGAACCGCAATATAATAAATCTGTTCGCTCTGCCCGACGATGGCCGTCACTTCGCGAAAAGCAATTCCAACGCGCTCGGTATCCTGCCCGTCATCGACGAAATGACTGATTTGCTCCTGAACATCGAAAACTTCATGGATCGGTTTCCACTCGCCGAGACCATCGTAAAAAACCATGTCTTCAGTGGAGGCATCTCCATTGTTCAGAAGTTGCAGCAGGTCATATTCGGTATAGGGGCCAATTGGATCCCGCTCCCCGCGTCTCAGGATAGAAAACATTATCCCCGCTTCTAAATTGTCTGTTTCGTTGCTCATTGAAAAAGGCTTTGTATTTACAATGTGAGTGAACACTTTCACCGCAGCAAGAAAAAAAGACGCCACTTATATAGCGCTATCAGTCGATCCAACCCACTCGCCCGGCAGCCGTTTAGGCCGCCCTGACGGCATTTGAACAAGGGCCACGGTCTGTTTCGCATTCGCTATCACCCTCGAGGCTCCGTCGTTTCCCGCCACGGTCAGCGTAAATTCGCACACCGCTCTGACCTTTCCCGCGTTAGCGAGACTCGCCGTGATCACAACCTCGTCCCCGAGCTTTGCCGGGAAAATATAGTCAATCTCGGTTCGAACGACGACCGGAAACAGCTGGCTCTCATTCATCTCTGCGAGACCCATTCCCAGACCGGAAAACAGCGCAGCCCTAGCTTTCTCCACGAACCTTAGATAAGCAATATTCGATACAACGCCTCCGCAGTCGGTGTCGTAAAAAAGGACGGTTTCGGAAACTTCGATATTCTTCATGAAAGTATTGAAAATGATAGAGGAGGATAGACAGAGAGCACTCAGAATGATAGCATCGCTAGTCAATTCGCGAGGCATGAAATCGCCCCTCTCAAGTATCTTTGCCGTCTTCTTCTGCCTGCCTCTGGTTCTGGCACTGCCGACACACGCCTTCGACGAACCACGGTATGACCACGTCAGTTTCTCAGCCGACGGTATTTTCCTCGAAGCACAGGAGGAGGAAAACCTCCTCGGAGCACTCGTTGCCATCGCCTCAAATTTCAGTGGTCAGTCCAAGGTTGATGATGATCTCAAGGAAAAAGCACTCGCGGTGGCTTTAAATCTCAACCCGCTTCACTACCAGTCCCGTGCCGCATACCGCAACCTCATGCGCGGCGTACTGCCCGAACCGACCGCCTACTTTACGAGCCTCAGTTCTATTTCAGAAATGCTCTGGAACACCGCCTCGCGAATGCTCAAGGCACCGATAGAGCCGGAGGAAGCAAAGCTTGCAGCCCTTCTTCTCGACCTTTCCGTGATCCTCCACCCCGACCCGCCGGATGAACGAATCATCAAACTGGCTGAGACCACCAAAGGAAAGCCGGTCCCGTGGGATGACTTTATTGCGCTTCAACCCGAGACAAACAAATCCACTTCCCGCTCTGACTTTTTCATGAAAGAAGGCAGGGAACTCCTGCGCGCGGAGAAATCAAAGGTCGCTGCGATTTCGCCACCGAAGCCGAAACCGGATATGACCGGGCCCGATCCGGACACCCCCTCCAAACCGGCTCCAGCACTCACGGAGTTCACTCCGATTTCACGATCCCTCCCTGCGGTTTTGAAAGTGGCAGCGATTGATGAATTTTTCGTAGCAGGCAATTTCGATCTCACCCTTCGGAATCCCCGTGGTGACGTTGAAAAAGAACTTTTCCCATTCGTCGGAGCGGAGAGCCCTGAACTCTACCCGACACTGCCGATTCTGGCTGATACAGAGGGAATCCCTCTGCCATATATCCGGATATCACCGAAATTCCTCGAAAAACAGAGCCTCTCCTGGCCTGCTGACGCCATCGGAGTTTTTCGCTTCTCGTCAGAAGATCAACTTCCCGGCCCGCGAATCCAGTGTCAGGCCAAAGTGGGTCGCTGGATACCGGCACTCCTCGTCGCGACGCTTAACGAAATCACCGTCAATGAACAATTCAGCATCTCCGAAGCCAACACGAGGCCAGGTGAAATAGAATCACTCCTCGACGCGGCATCGAGACTGGGAAAACCCTACCTTCTTATGCGGGAGTCGAATTTCGAGGCTCTCGTCGATTACTTGCAAACCTCAAACGCCCTCGAAAAACTTTTCGAGTCAGAGATTATCACTTACTCGACACCGGAGGAAGCCATGGTCTTGATCTCCACCGAGACTCCGCAGAACCTCGTGGATGCCAGCGCCGCCTTTGCTGAAATCAAGCGGGCCTCGGAAAAAATGTCTCTTGCAGAACTTTCCCGCTTCCAGTCAGCGCAGGACCGGCTCGAGGCGATCATCAATCAGTTTAAAAATCACGGCTCGGCCCGTGCCATGCTGGAATACGGACAGCGCCCCGTCTCCCAAAAAGCAGAGGTGATGAAAAGCCTGAATGCCGTCACCACCGCAGTTGAACCGTTTTTGGAACTGGAAAACCGCTCAGTCGATTACGAGGCACTGAAACGTAAATTGGAGGCTTCCGATTTCATGCTGTCGAAGATGCGCACCCAAATCCATCCGCGAGTCCGCGACTTTTTCGGTCAGGCAGATGATCTAATCGACAATGCCAAGTTTTACCTCAACCTGTCTAATAAAGGCACCTCGATTGCGACTCAGCGCCTCAGTGGCATCCAGAGCCTCATCAATGAGATGAAAGCGGAGAGAGAGAGCATTCTTTCTGAATTCGCCCCCTGAGCGCATTTTCGAGAAATCGTCTCCTCATCGCTTTCGGCCAGGCACTGAAATTGGAGGGAATCCGCACCGCCACCGTCACTTGATCCGGAGCATGCCCGGTGTCCGTCAGATTCATGCAAACGTGGCCAAAAGCTCATCCCGACGTTGACGGGCCACCAGAATATCGCGGGTTTTCAACGACGCCCTGATGCGCTCCGACGTGTAATCCGCCTTGTGGAGTGTGAAGTGACACCACCACGTGCCGCGATTATTCCAAAGATGATGATCGGGATTATTTTGCTGCCCGCGTGAGGCGAGAACAGCTCCGCGGGAGCTCGCCCCGCCGTTTGATGTGCTGCCGAGCGAGTCGGCGCTTAGGTCTAGATAGGTCATTTTCTTGATGCAGTTTCCGGTTTCAATCAGTTACCGCATCAGGATCGGGATCCTTCCCCACCCGGGAAATTCTCCGGAGAAATTCTGTTCAGACGCGAACGTCTGCACATCGGTTGCTGAAGAGAGTCATCCCTCGACAGCATCCAAGGCACCTTGGCTTCTCCAAACCAGGTTGCCGGATCCCACTTACGCAGAACCACTCCTGATGCTTGAGAAAAGATGCCCGATTTTCTTCATCTCTGCAAGAACGGGTTTTGTCATACAAATTCAAAACTTTTCAGCAAAAAGGGTTTGCGCATTCCACGAACCGGCCTATCAACATATACACAAATCAAGATATGATGATACGTTCAGTCAAGACAGCCCTAATCGCAGGATTTTCCACCCTCTCTCTTCTCCATGCACAGGACACCACCAGCACTCTCGTCGACGATGTCGCGAGCCTGGATGTGACCGTCATTGAGAGCGAAGAATCAACCCGCTCCGTCGTCATTCGCGAAGCGGCGATTCAGCAGGCCCACACCCCTTCGATTGCGACCCGAACCGTCGTCACACCGGCAGAGGAAA
>JARGPH010000037.1:10214-55427 GCA_029213065.1 Verrucomicrobiales bacterium
GACTTCTCCGCTGCTGATTCCCTCCGTCGACAGTCTCTCAGGAGCTGAGATTCGTGCTTATCAGCACTATGATATCAACGACACCCTCCGCCAATCCGCTGGCGTTTCATTGGTTCAAACAGGTCAGGCAGGAGGCGCCACCTCCCTCTTCATCCGGGGACTTGAGAGCAATCACACGGTTGTTCTTCTCAACGGTCGCCGCCTCCCTCAGGGGCTGGCAGGGGCTTACCAGCTTGAGTTTCTCGACACCTCGACACTCGAATCGGTCCAGCTAGCAAGAGGGCCCGTCAGTTCGCTTTACGGCTCGGATGCGGTCGCCGGTGCGATCGATCTCCGCTCGACAGACGCCCGCTACGTCGAGTCCAACACCATCTCCTCCTACTTTGAAGGAGGCTCCTTCGACACCTTCCGCTCCGGTCAGAAAGTGACCCTTCGCGACGGAAAAGTAGGCATCACTCTCGATGCGAGCCACTTCGAAACCTCGAACGATCAGCTCAACTCAGCCTTCGAGAACCGGACGATTCGAGGCAACATCGCCTATGAGATCGCAGAAGGCGTTCACTTCGACATCCTCGGTTACATCCAGGATGGAAACGTTGAAGTCCCCGGTTCCACACTCGGCTTCGGATTTCCCTCCAACGAAATCAACGACAACCAATCGGGCCTCTTTTCCCCCCGCTTCTCGATCAAGCGCGATGACTGGGATTTCTCGACTTTCTACAGCTACACGACCAACGAGCTCAGCGCGACGATGACGCCCTTCGGCAATGACAACGTGCTTGAGCAGACCGGCCACGAAGCCGAAGCGGTTTTCAATTACCACCCGACTGATTCAGCGACCTACACGATTGGTGCCGGATACTACGGCTACGAGTTCGACAAGAACCCGCTCATCCCCGGATTCTTCAATCAGCCCGCACAATTTGATTACAACTACACAGGCGTTTTCGCCCAGGCCGCAATCGACCTGCCTCATGGATTTCACCTTCTCACCTCGGGGCGCTACGACGACCACGATTCATTCGAGAGCAAAGGCACCTACTCCGCGCAGCTGAGCCATCACACCGAATCCACCGGAACCACCGTGTTCGGTAAAATCGCCACCGGCTACCGCGCCCCTTCCGGTCTCGACTTCACGTTTCTCGACCCGAGCGTCGACCCGTCCACACTTCTCCCCGAGGAAAGCGCTACCTGGGAAATCGGCGTTCAGCAGGCGATCCTCAACGAGAGAAGCAGCCTCTCACTCACTTATTTCCAGTCCGACATCGATAACCTCGTCGACTCATTCTTTAACGGAAACACCTTCACCTCGTTCCCCGCGATTGTAGATACCGAGACTTCAGGGTTCGAGTCCGAGCTCCGAATCTCACCCCGTGAAGGAATCGATTTCTACACGAACTACTCCTACCTCGAGTCCGAGATCATCTCAGGTAACCTCGGCCAGGGATTCTCCGGCGGCCCCGGCGATCGACTCATCCGCCGCCCCCGCCACCACCTTGGAGCCGGGATTCTCCTCCACGGAGACGACTGGAGCCTCGGAGCGGAAATCACCGGAAATTACGATCGCCTCGACGCCCCCGGCCTCAAACTGGATGACTACACCGTGGCCCGCTTCTTCGGAAGCTACCAGATCTGCGACAACGTCGAAATCTACGGTCGTGTTGAGAATGCCTTCGATCAGGAATATGAAACCACGAGCGGCTATCGTGCCTCCGGGACCGGAGCCTACGGCGGCGTTCGAATCATCCTTGGAAAATAACATAACCTAACAGGGTATATTCCCTGACATAACCCTGTTAAGTCGCCCACCTTACCCTGTTTGGCACCGCCCTGTTGAGTCTTTGACCCAACAGGGTTAACGTGTTTTATAAAGCTCTACACTTTCCCACCTTCTTACTTTACGACGTTTATACCGCGCAACGCGCCCCCGGAGACTCCCGACCTTTCACCTTTTACATTCAACCTTTTACGGCGCGCAGCGCCACCCAGCCATGTCATCCGAACTCACTTCCGAACTCCAGAAAGCCCTCAAAGAACGCATCCTCGTCCTCGACGGCGCTATGGGCACCACGATTCGCGGCTACGGTCTCGAAGAATCCGATGCCCGCGGTGAACGTTTCGCGAAGAACGAGAAAGATCTTCTCAACAACGGAGACATCCTCTCGCTGACCAAACCCGACGTCATCGGCGACATCCACAAACGTTTCCTCGAGGCCGGTTCCGACATCATCGAAACCAATACCTTCTCGGGAACGACACTCGCTCAGAGCGAATTCTTTGTCGAAGATCCCCGCGAAAAAGGAACCGGACGCAAAGATCCCGAGTTCTTTCAAAGCAAAGTCTGCGAAAACCAGTTCCTCCTCGATCTCGCCTGGGAGATCAACTACGAGTCCGCGAAACTCTGCCGCAAGTGGACCGACCGGATCGGAAACGAAACGGGACGCAAACGCTACGTCGCCGGTGCAATCGGACCGATGACCGTTTCCCTGACGAACTCACCCGACGCCGAAGACCCCGGCTTTCGCGTCATCACCTTTGACCAGGTTCGAGACAGCTACAAACATCAGATTCGCGCCCTCGCCGCCGGCGGAACTGACATCATGATGGTTGAAACCATCTTCGATTCGCTCAACGCCAAAGCCGCCCTCGTCGCCCTCCGTGAAGTCTTCGACGAAGACGGCGTCGAATACCCGGTCATCATTTCCGCAGCGGTCGGACGTGGCGGGGAAACGATGATCTCCGCTCAAAAAGTGGAGGCGATGTGGAACGCGATGTCCAACATCAAACCGCTCGCGATTGGACTTAACTGCTCCCTCGGCCCCGATCTCATTGAGCCGCACCTCGCCGAACTTTCCCGCGTCGCGGAAACTCATATCTCCGTGTATCCCAACGCGGGCCTTCCCAATCCGCTTGCCCCCACCGGATTCGATCTCAAGCCCGACGACATGGGCAGATTCCTCGGTGAATTCGCAGAGCAGGGCCTCGTCAACCTTGTCGGAGGTTGCTGCGGGAACACACCCGAGCACGTCGCGGCGATTGCCGAAGCCGCCGCAAAATACGCTCCGCGCGAAATTCCCACCGCTCCCGAAGCGATGCGCCTCAGCGGATCAGAAGCCTTCAATCAGGACAGCAACAAAGGCTTCCTCATGGTCGGTGAGCGAACCAACGTGGCCGGCTCCCCCCGTTTCGCAAAACTCATCAAAGAAGGCAAACTCGAAGAGGCCGTCGCGGTGGCGCGACAGCAGGTCGACAACGGCGCACCTGTCATCGACGTCTGCATGGACGAAGGCATGATCGACGGCGTCGAAATGATGACCCGCTTCCTCAACCTGCTCGCTTCCGAGCCGGACGTCGCCGCCGTTCCCACGATGGTTGACTCCTCAAAATGGGAAGTCATCGAAGCCGGACTCAAATGCCTCCAGGGCAAAGGCATCGTGAACTCGATCTCGCTCAAGGAAGGCGAAGACGCTTTTCGCGAGAATGCCAAAAAAGTCATGAAGTACGGCGCCGCCGTCGTCGTTATGGCCTTTGATGAAAAAGGCCAGGCCGCCACTTACGAAGATAAAATCCGGATTTGTGAACGCGCTTACCGCATTCTTGTCGACGAAGTCGGGTTCAATCCACATGACATCATTTTCGACCCTAACATTCTCACCGTGGCAACGGGAATGGATGAGCATAACAACTATGCCGTCGACTTCATCAACGCAACCCGCTGGATCAAAGAGAACCTCCCCGGTGCGAAAGTGAGTGGTGGAGTCAGTAATATTTCCTTCAGCTTCCGGGGCAACAACGTCGTCCGCGAGGCGATGCACTCCGCCTTCCTTCTCCACGCCGGCCAAGCCGGAATGGACATGGGCATCGTCAACGCGGGGATGCTCGAAGTGTATGACGAAATCGAGCCGGAACTCAAAAAGCTCGTCGAGGACGTCCTCCTCAACAAACATGACGGTGCCACCGAAGCGCTCATTGATTTTGCCGAAGAGCTCAAAAACAAAGGCGCTCACAAAGTCGAAAAAGGCAGCACTGCCGACCTCGCCTGGCGCGATGCCCCCGTCGGTGATCGCATGACGCACGCTCTCGTCAAAGGGATCACCGATTTTATCGAAGAAGACACCGAGGAAGCCCGACTCGCTCTCGGGAAACCGCTCAACGTCATCGAAGGCCCCCTCATGGACGGGATGAAAGTGGTTGGCGAACTTTTCGGCGCCGGCAAAATGTTCCTTCCTCAGGTCGTTAAAAGCGCCCGGGTCATGAAAAAGGCCGTCGCCTATCTCGAACCCTTCATGCTCGCCGAGAAGAAAGAAGGCGAAGAGGACAAGGCTCCCGTTTTCCTCATCGCGACGGTCAAAGGCGACGTCCACGACATCGGGAAGAACATCGTCGGTGTGGTCCTCGGCTGCAACGGCTACAAGGTCATCGACCTCGGCGTCATGGTCGACTGCGACCGCATTCTCGCCGCGGCCGAAGAACACAAAGCTGACATCATCGGACTGAGCGGACTTATTACCCCGTCGCTCGACGAGATGATCTACAATGCCAAGGAATTCGAAAAACGCGGGGTCAAGAAGCCGCTCCTCATCGGGGGTGCCACGACCTCGCGCGCCCACACCGCGATCAAGATCAGCGAACACTATTCCGAACCCGTCGTCCACGTCATCGACGCCTCTCTCGTCGTCGGAGTTTGTAACTCGCTCCTTTCGGAGAACCTGCGAACCGACTTTGTCGAAGCCCACAAAATCGCCGAACAGGAGGCACGCGACAAGCACGCCAACAAAGGCTCCACCGCCGTCTACCTTCCTTACGAAGAAGCGAAGCAGGATCACTACAAAGTGGATTGGGCCACCGCCGACATCGCGACGCCGGAGTCGATCGGAGCCCACATCTGGGATCCCGTCCCGCTTGAGGAAATCGTCGAGATCTTCGACTGGTCACCGTTTTTCCATGCCTGGCAGTTGCGCGGGGTTTACCCGAAAATCCTGACACACGAAAAACACGGCGAAGAAGCGACCAAACTCTTCAACGATGCCCAGCGCATCCTCAAAGATCTCGTCGATAACAAACGCGTTCACGCGCGCGCCACCTGGGGTGTCTGGCCCGCTCATTCCACCGGCGACGACATCGAACTCTACACTTCGGAAGCACGTGACGAAGTCCTCACCACCTTCCATTTCCTCCGCCAGCAAAAGGAGAAAGTGAAAGCGGGAACGCCGTTCCAGAGCCTTGCTGATTTCGTCGCTCCCAAATCAAGCGGACGTGCCGATTACCTCGGGGCCTTCGCCGTCACTGCCGGAAACGAAGTCGAGGAATACGCAAAAACCTTCCGCGACGCCGGTGACGACTACACCGCCATCATGATCCAGGCACTGGCCGACCGCTTCGCCGAAGGACTCGCCGAGTTGATTCACCGCAAGACGCGTCGCTTCATGGGCTTTGGCATCAACGAAGATCTCACCACCGAAGACCTCATCAAAGAGCGCTACCGCGGGATCCGTCCTGCAGCCGGCTACCCCGCCTCGCCCGATCACACCGAAAAAGGAATCCTCTGGGATCTCCTCGATGTCGAGAAAGCAGTGAACATGGAAATCACGACCAGCTACGCAATGTTTCCGCCAAGTTCCGTAAGCGGACTCCTCTTCTTCAACGAAGACGCCCGCTACTTCAACGTCGGCAAAATCGAACGCGACCAGCTCGAAGACTACGCCAAGCGCAAAGGCATGACGATAGAGGAAGCCGAGAAATGGATGGCACCGAATCTGGCGGATTGATCAATGAGTCATCGGAAAAGGGAGGTCACGGAGCACCTCGCCGTAGGATGGACATTCCTGTCCATCCAGCGCAGCCCATGAAAAGAAGACGGACAGGAATGTCCATCCTACTTAGATCTAAACAATCTTCAGCAAGCGAACACCGCGAGGTCTTCCCGCAAAAACGGCCGCGCTCTCTAACTCCTCGATTGCACTGCCACTCGGTCATTTAAATCAAGAGCAGCCATCAGTGCAGCAAGATCAGCCGCCCCCACATTGATACACCCGCCCGTGACGCATTTCCCAATGCGGCTCTGGTCCTGCGTCCCGTGGATGGCATACGAATACCAGCGGAAGACACCTTTGTATTCGCCAAAATGAAAGGGTTGCTTTGTCGTCGAATTGACCGGCTGCAATCCGATGAAGCAGTCGCCGTATTCCCCACCCTGAAACGCTCTTCCCGCGGATAGGAATCCCTTTTTCCCGAAACCGCCAAGAACACCCGCGGCATCCCCTTCCCGCAGATAGGCACGACTTTCACCCGGATTAGCCTCATCGAGCACAATTCGGATCAGTAGCATTCCTTTTTCACCTTGGCAGTCGAACTCTTCTCATCGGTAGACATCCTTTCGATGCCCAATTTTCACGACGAAAACAATCAGCTCTTTATCGCGGATTTCATAGATCACCCGATAAACACCAATCCGAATTCGGTATAACTCATCTCCTTTCAGTTTTTTAGCGTTAGGGGGAAGTGGCTCGTCAGCAAGATTTCCAACCTTCTCGAGGATTGACTCAACATCCTTTTTCGGAAGGCCACGAAGATCCTTACGAACGCGCTTTGAAAATGCGACGTTATATTGTGCCATCCTGCATTAGCAACTCGACAAAGGCCTCATAACCGACGGGCTCATCATCTTTTCTCTCCCGCCAGTCTTTTAGGTCCTCCAAATCCTCCAGCAGGCTCACCTTTAAGGCCTCATTAACCAATTCCGACATGGACTGATTAGTCTCTGCCGCCTTCAATCTAAGAGCCTTATGAACCGGTTCCTCCAGATACAGCGTAGCCTTACTCATACAGGAATATGACACCTTAGCGTCATGACGTCAAGACACCTCATCCACGCGGACCAAACCTCCCATACAAGCTTCTGAGGCAAGTAGGCGCAACCCCTCCGCCCCCACATTGATACACCCGCCCGTGATGCATTTCCCGATGCGGCTCTGGTCCTGCGTCCCGTGGATGGCATACGAATACCAGCGGAAGACACCTTTGTATTCGCCGAAGTGAAAGGGTTGCCTTGCCGTCGAGTTGACCGGCTGCAATCCGATGAAGCAGTCGCCGTATTCCCCACCCTTTCCGTCGCCATCGAAGTCGATCGAACTCATGTTGGAGAATAGATTTTCGGCGAGCCATTCCCGGGACTTCCCCGATTCCTGAACGAGATCATCCGTCATTTCAAAGCGGTCGACGGAGAGCACGGCATTAACCTTGAATTCACCGAGGAGGGAGTAGCCTCCCTGAAACGCTCTTCCCGCGGGTAGGAATCCCTTTTTCCCGAAACCGACAGGAACACCCGCAGCATCCCCTTCCCGCAAATAGGCACGACTTTCACCCGGATTAGCCTCATCGAGCACAATTCGGATCAGAGGCTTTTCGCCCGCCTCAAGAAGGGATACCGCTCCCATCGACGCAGTCGCGACCGCCGGGAAAAACTCTCTGCGTTTCATCACCTCTAAACTAACCCATCACGCCGGCAATTCAGGCAAAATAAGAATCGCATTGACTTAGTGTCCAAATTACACTTATAGTTAAGCGTGAGTTTTACCTACGAATATCCCAGAGGAGCCCTGACCGTTGACTGCGTTGTTTTCGGCTTTGACGGTGGCGAGTTGAAGATCCTTCTGATCCAGCGGGGCATCGCACCATTCAAAGGTGAGTGGGCCCTGCCGGGCGGATTTGTCAGTCCCGACGAATCGCTTGATGAAGCGGCTCTGCGGGAATTAGAAGAGGAAACCGGGCTCAGGAATGTCTTTCTCGAACAGCTCTACACCTTCGGGGCGGTGAACCGCGATCCCCGTGAACGCGTCGTCAGCGTCGCCTACTTCGCACTCGTGCAGCCGGATGAGCACACCACCGAGGCGCAAACCGACGCCGATGACGCGCGGTGGTTTCAGATCTCTGAGATTCCGGAACTGGCTTTCGATCATTCGGAGATTCTGAAAACGGGCCTGAAAAGACTCCGTGGAAAACTGCGCTACGAACCAATCGGGTTCGAACTCCTTCCTGAAAAATTCACCCTGCCACAACTACAACGACTTTACGAAAGCGTCCTCGGCAACGAGCTCGACAAACGGAACTTCCGAAAAAAAGTTCTCAGTTTCGGTCTTCTCATTCCCCTCGACGAAAAACGACGCGAAGGCCCCCACCGCCCCGCACAACTCTACCGCTTCGATCCCGCGCGCTATGAGGCACTGAAGAACGAGGGATTTTTATTTGAGATATGACAGAGAAGGAGACGATCCGCGCGAGCAAGTTTATGAGCTTCGTTCTGCGCCACTCACCGGAGTCAGCCGGGCTGAAGCTCGATTCTGCAGGTTGGGTTGAGGTCACTGATTTACTGTACGGAATCAGCGAGGCGAAAGGCCGATTCACTTTCGACGACTTGAATCACGTTGTTGAGACCAACAAGAAGAAGCGCTTCGAATTCAACGAAGACAGGACCAAGCTCCGCGCCAGCCAGGGGCACTCACTCGAAGTTGACCTCGAATACGAAGCAAAGACTCCGCCCGCATGTCTCTACCACGGAACCGCTATTCGATTCCTTGATTCAATCCGAACGGAAGGGCTCAAGAAAATGAACCGACATCACGTGCATCTCTCCGACGAAAAAGTGATGACGATGAAAGTCGGCGCCCGTCACGGAAAACCCACCCTCTTAACGATCAAAGCAAAAGAGATGCACGACGCCGGTCACGCCTTTTGGCTATCGACCAACAACGTCTGGCTCACTGACAAAGTTCCCGTGAATTTCATTGAGTTTTCATGAGCATCCCGGAGAAACATGAAGCCATTCTTGGCTGCCTTTTCGGAACGGCGGTGGGCGACTCAATTGGTCTTCCATTTGAAGGACTTCATCCAGGCCGGGCACAGAAGATTAACGGCAACCAATCCAAACACCGATTCGTCTTCGGTCGGGGAATGCTGAGTGACGACACGGAACACACTCTCATGGTTGCCAATGCGTTGTGCCAAAACAGAGGCGATTCCAATGCCTTCCAAAAGCAGCTTGGGAAATCCTTTCGCTGGTGGTTTGCCGCACTTCCAGCTGGTATCGGGCTCGGTACGGCACGAGCCATCATCAAACTATGGTGTGGATTTCCAGCGTCGAAATCGGGTGTCTTTACTGCAGGGAATGGCGCGGCAATGCGAAGCGCGATAATAGGAACCTTCTTCAACGAAGATGAAACCAGACGAAACGAGTATGCGATCACTTCGTGCCGGATCACTCATACAGATCCACGCGCTGAGGAGTCCGCTCTCATCGTCGCTTGCGCAGCAGCCCTAGCCTCAAAGAAAACTTCCACGGAAGAAGTGATTGCGACAATCAACAGCCTTATCACGAGTGATGAAATGAAAGCGGGAATGAGCAAGCTTGAAACACATCTAAAAAAGCAAAGCCCGGTTCTTGAATTTGCCTCTTCCATGGGTGACCGCGGAATTAGCGGTTTTGCTCCGCCTACCGTTTCAGCGGCGCTTTTTGCCTGGCTTCGCTATCGTGGAGATTTCGAGACGATGATTCATGAGCTCGTTTCCTGTGGTGGAGACACCGATACAGTAGCGGCGATAGCCGGCGGTATCGCAGGTGCTGAATGCGGAGAGTCAGGAATACCACCTGCCTGGATTTCGGGTATTGGCGACTGGCCAAGGTCCGTATCCTACATGCGCGGCGTTGCCGAATCATTGGCCGACGAAACACTATCCAACTCACTTCCCCGACTTTACTGGCCCGCGATCCCTTTTCGAAATCTATTCTTTCTCATCGTCGTTCTCCTTCATGGCTTTCGACGACTCCTACCACCTTACTAACATGAATCACAAGACACCACTCCTGACAGACCTCTACCAGCTGACGATGGCGGCTGGATATTGGAAGACGGGGAAAGCGGAACAGGAATCCGTTTTTCATCTCTTCTTCCGCAAACTTCCGTTCTCAGGAGGCTATGCGATTGCGGCCGGCCTCGGAGACATCATCGAATGGCTCAAGGAGTTTCGCTTTTCGCCTGACGATATTGCATTTCTCGCAACCCTCACGGGGAATGACGGGAAGGCTCTCTTCGATGAGGGATTTCTCGACTACCTTGCGAAGCTCGAATGGACCTGCAGCGTCGATGCCATTCCGGAGGGCAGCGTTGTCTTTCCTCATGAGCCGCTCCTCCGCATTCAGGGTCCACTCCTGCAATGCCAACTCGTGGAGACGGCGCTGCTGAACATCGTGAATTTCCAGACTCTCATTGCCACCAAGTCGGCGCGGGTCTGCGATGCCGCGCAGGGCGATGACGTTCTCGAATTCGGTCTTCGTCGCGCCCAGGGACCGAACGGCGCGGTCATGGCGAGCAGGGCCGCCTTCATCGGTGGCTGCGCCGCGACATCGAATGTGCTTGCCGGTAAAGAACTGGGAATTCCGGTTCGCGGCACTCATGCGCACTCATGGATCATGTCTTTCGACACCGAGGGGGAAGCCTTCGACGCCTACGCCGATGTCATGCCTAACAATTGCATCTTTATCGTCGATACCTACGACACCCTTGATGGGGTTCGCAATGCAGTGAAGACGGGCAGGAGACTTCGTGACCGTGGTTACGAAGTCGCGGGCATCCGTCTCGACTCGGGCGACCTTGGATGGCTCAGTATTGAGGCCCGGAAAATTCTCGATGAGGGCGGCTTCCCCGATGCGAAGATTGTTGCGAGTAACGACCTCGATGAACACCTCATCAAAAGTCTCAAGCAACAGGGCGCAAAAATCACGGTGTGGGGCGTGGGAACACAACTCGTCACCGGTGGCGACCAGCCGGCACTTGGAGGTGTTTACAAACTCGCCGCGATTCGCGACGAAGAGGGAGCGTGGGAGCCAAAAGTAAAACTGAGCGAGCAGGCCATCAAAGTGAGCAATCCCGGCTTGCAGCAAGTGAGGCGCTTCCGTCTCGAGGGCAAATTCTGCGGCGATGCGATTTATGATGCGGAACATCCCTGCCCGGAGCCAACCGAAATCGTTCACCCGACCGATCCCCTGCGAACCAAAATAATGCCTGCAGAGGCAACTGCGACTGACCTCCTCGTTCCCGTTTTTAACAAAGGGAACCTGATTTACAAACCCCCTACCCTACCCGAAACACAATCCTACTGTCGCAGCCAACTCGCCGCGATTGATACGAGCACGAAACGCCTCGATCACCCGCACGAATACCCTGCCGGTGTTGAGCTGAGCCTTCACCGGAAGAAGCTCGAACTGATTCAGACCTTGAGAGAAAAATGACAACGACGCTTTATCGCCCTGTCGGCCCTGAAGAACTGGTTCTGATCAAGAATACTGATTGGACTGCATTCCCTCCCCGCCTGCCTGACCAACCCATTTTCTATCCCGTCATGAACGAGGAATACGCGATCCAGATTGCGAGAGACTGGAACGTAAAGGCATCGGGATCAGGCTACGTAACCAAATTCGAAGTGAACACATTCTACTTAAGCCAATTTGAAGTCCAACGAGTTGGCGGCAAAACGCACGATGAACTATGGATTCCGGCTGAACAGCTGGAGGAGTTCAACGGCAAAATCGTTGGAAAGATTGAAGTCACCCAAACCTTCACCTCTGAGAAAAAATGAACCCATCCACCCTCCTACTCGTCGACCTGCAGAATGACTTCATGCCCGGAGGAGCGCTCGCGGTGTCCGGCGCCAATGAAGTCATTCCGATTGCGAATAAGCTCATCGATCAGTTCGACCTCGTTGTCGCGACTCAGGATTGGCACCCGCCGGATCATGGCAGTTTCGCGGCCAGCCACGAAGGCCACAACGTTTTCGATGAAGTTGGTCTGAACGGACTTCCGCAAACACTTTGGCCGACGCACTGCGTTGAGAACACAGGCGGTGCCCTCTTTGCGCCCACCTTGAATACGGCGGGAATCGATCGGGTTTTTCCGAAGGGAACTGACGCGTCGATCGACAGCTACAGTGGATTTTACGACAACGGAAAACGCGCCTCGACAGGTCTGGGAGACTGGCTGCGCGAGAAGGGCGTCACGGCGATCACGGTGCTCGGAGTCGCGACCGATTACTGCGTCAAATTCACCGTTCTCGATGCGCTCACCGAAGGCTTCGCGGTCACGCTGCACGTTCCCGGTTGCCGGGGCGTTAACTTGCAAGAAGGCGATTGCGAAAGAGCGATTCGGGAAATGTCCGGGGCAGGTGCCACACTGACGTGATCAAGCCGACGCCAACTGCTTCGCGACATCTTTCGCGAAATAGGTCAGGATCATATCAGCACCGGCACGCTTGATGCCGATCAAAGACTCCATCGCGACTTTTTCTTCATCAATCCAGCCATCTTTAGCGGCGGATTTGATCATGAGATACTCACCACTGACCTGATAGGCCGCGACAGGAACATCGACAGCATCCGCGAGCTGCTTGATGATATCGAGATACGGTCCGGCGGGTTTCACCATGACCATATCGGCTCCTTCAGCGATATCGAGATCCGCCTCGCGAAGCGCCTCGCGGCGATTCGCCGGATCCATCTGATAGGTCTTTTTATCGCCCGCTTTAGGGGCGGAATCCAGCGCCCCGCGGAACGGCCCATAGTAGGCCGAGGCATATTTTGCGGTGTAGCTGAGAATGGAAACCTCCTCGTGACCGGCCGCATCAAGCGCATCGCGAATCGCTCCGACACGTCCATCCATCATGTCACTGGGCGAAATAATGTCTGCTCCTGCATCGGCATGACAAACCGCCTGACGGCAAAGAACCGTTACGGTCTCGTCGTTGAGGATTTTGAGTTCACCGTTTTCGTCGGCGCGCACAATTCCGTCGTGCCCGTCCGAATTGTAGGGATCAAGGGCGACGTCGGTGATGACAGCAAGATCAGGATAAGCTTTCTTCAACGCCTTGATCGCCCTTGGAACGAGACCGTCCGCGTTGTAGCACTCGCTTCCTTCCGATGATTTCAGATTCTCTTCGATTTTGGGAAAGAGAACCACAGCCCGCACGCCGGCGGCATAGGCCTCACCCACCTCTCCAACAAGACCACTCAAAGTCCACCGGTGGCATCCCGGCATCGACTCGATCGGTTCGTTTTCCGCTCCTTCGTGAATGAATAGCGGGTAAATCAGGTCCGACGGATTCAGCTGGACTTCGCGAACGAGTCCACGCACCGCCGGGGATTTGCGATTCCGGCGCGGCCGGATCGGTAGATTTAGCTTTTCGGACATAAGTCGTATCCTTCCTTGGTATCTTTCAATTCCCAACCCGCTTCTGCGATTTCGTCGCGGAGACGATCAGCAGCGGCCCAGTCTTTCGCCTGCTTCGCAGCCAGTCGCTCTTCCGCCATCGCGCGAATGTTTTCGGGAACATCGCCTCCGGCACCTTCCTCTTCAACCGGAAGCTCCAATCCGAGCCCCTCGAGTACAAAGCGAAGTCCCTTCCATTCGCGAAGTGCCGCGCCCTCATCGAGTTCAGCGGGTTTGATCGTTTTCATCGCCGAAAAGATCTGCCCGAGACAATCCGGTGTGTTGAGATCATTCTGCAAAGCCGCGAAGGCATCCGCAAAGGCGCCGGTATCTTCAAACGTTTTCACGGTTTCAAATTCAAGATCTTCGTCAGCAGCGCCCGCCTTTTCAGCAAGAGCCCGCTCAAACCGTGCGATTTTCTGCAAGGCCTGCCGCGCTCCGAGAAGAGCAGGAAACGTTTCGGCTCCGTCCGCATCCCGCGCGACAAAGTTCATCGATTGCCTATAACTCGCAGAAATCAAAACATAGCGGAGCTCCGCAGCAGAGAATCCCTTTTCCGCAAGCTGATCCAGGGTATAAAAGTTGTTCGCGCTCTTCGACATTTTTCCCCCGTCAACGAGCAGGTGCGTGAGGTGAAACCAGTGATCCGCCATGGTGTGACCGGTGCAGGCCTCGCTTTGCGCGATCTCATTTTCGTGGTGAGGAAACACCAAGTCCACTCCACCGGAATGCAAATCGAAGGTATCGCCCAAATACTCGCGGCACATTGCCGAGCACTCGAGGTGCCACCCCGGACGCCCCTGACCCCAGGGACTTTCCCAGAAATTCTCACCATCTTCATCGCGACGGCCCTTCCAGAGAACGAAATCCGAAGCCGAGTCCTTATCATACTCGTCATCCGACATCACTCCGGAAGCGCCCTCTTTCAGCTCTCTCTGGTCGAGGCGTGAAAGCCTCCCGTAGCTCTCAAAGCTGGAAATCTTGTAGTAAACCGAACCGTCCTCACTTGCGTAGGCATTTCCCTTGGAAACGAGGTCCTCGATCATCGCAATCTGGTGCGGAATATGCTCTACCGCACTGGGCTCAACATGAGGGCTCAGCAGATTCAATCGACCACAGTCCTCGTGAAAACGATCCCGCCAGAAATTTGTGAAATCAGTGAGCGTCTTACCCTCGCCCTGAGAGTCACGAATCGTCTTATCATCGACATCCGTGAGGTTTCTGACATGAAAAGCCTCCATCCCGGAAAGCTCAACAACGCGTCGAAAAACGTCCTGAAGAACGAAAGTCCTGAAGTTTCCAATGTGGGCAGGCCCGTAAACCGTGGGGCCACAGCAATAGAAACGGAAAGTTTTACCGTCCCTGGGAGAAATTTCGCGAATTTCACGGGACATCGTGTCAAAAAGTTTCAAAGCTGACATAAGGTATCACCAGACCGTCGGAAGCCCCGTTTTGCAAGAGTTTCAGAAGAATTATAATCAAATTCAGATACCCTGATACGTCTAAATAACCATAAAATTCGCATAAGTGAGACTCAGTTAATTTACTTTTAGTCTTTCCTGAGAAGAAAAAATCGAGTATGTTTCGCCTCCTCTAATTCTTTCCCGACAACAAACAGAGATGACTTTAAAGCTCGTAGTGACAACCAACGTCAACGGTGACGTATTTGAACTTGTCCTCAAGAACGCAAAATACGGCGTTGGGCGCCGTCATGACAATGATTTGCGCATTAAGGAAACCTATATCTCGGGATATCATGCAGAGCTGAACCGCAACAGCGATGGAGACTACGAGCTGAGCGATCTCGGTTCGAGTAATGGCACCTTTCTGAACGGCAAGAAGGTAGAGGGTCGCGAAATCGTCAAAGCAGGCGATTTCGTGAAATTTGGGATTCTCAAAGTTGCGGTAGCAGAACACACCGGAAGAAGTCCCAAGGTGGTTTCGCTGAAAGACCGGGCAGCATTTTCGAGAAAGTCGGAGGGCGCAACCTCTTCAATCACTCCTGAGAGCAGCACAGGCCTCGTTGGAACTCTGGATTCCCCCGCCCCCTCGCCAGTGGGAGGCAAAGGTAAGGAAGGCCCGTCCCCCGACGATTCAGCCATTGCAGAACTGAAAGCGCAGCTCAAAAAGACAGAGGAGCGTGCCGATAAGCTGGACAAAGAAGTCGCGAAGCGAAACGAAGAAGTTAAATCGCTCAACGCTGAAATCGCCGATGCTAAAGCCACTGCGGAGAATGCCAACTCCGAGTTGAAAGTATCGGAGAAGGATGGTGACAAAGTGAGCGAGTTAGAGGCGAAACTCGCGGAACTGTCTTCAGAGGTTGAAGAAAATAAGAACAAATCATCTGATCTCGCCAAACAGCTCGCCACGGCAACCGCCGCACTCGCAGCCGCCGAGAAACTTTCATCGAAGGAATCTTCAGACAAAGAAGAAACCGCGAAGGAATTGTCTGAAGCCCGCAGGGAATTGGAAACAATCACAGCGGAGAAGGTCAAACTGGAGGAAAAGCTGGCTTCGAACGAGAACGCTCAGGCGTCTTCCAGCGAAGCGGCATCGAAAGAGCTGACCAGTGCCAGAGACGAAGCAGAATCACTCCGCAAGCAACTCGCCGAGCGCGAAAAAGCGGAAGCAGACCTCAACAGCAAACTTTCCGAGACCGCGAAATCCGGTGAGACCCGGATCGCGGAGCTCGAGTCCAGTCTCAAAGCATCCGAGGCAAAGGCCGATGAACTTGAACAGTCGCTCGAAAAATCGAAGAGCGAAGTTGGCGACTCCTCAAGCGCTCTCCAAAATCGCGACAAGGAGATCGAGAACTTGAAGTCTCTACTCGCCGAGCGCGAAAAAACGGAAGCAGACCTCAACAGCAAACTTTCCGACACCGCGAAATCCGGCGAGACCCGTATCGCGGAGCTCGAATCCAGTCTTCAGGCAGCTGAATCAAAGACAACTGAACTGGAACAGTCACTGGAGGAAGCGACAGGCGCTCTCAATGACAAACTCGCCAGGGCAGAAGCGGAAGCCGCAAGCAAAGCCGACAGTGAAGCGAAGGCTCTCGAGCAAATCACTCAACTTACCGCTGAATCCGAGGCGTTGAAGAAGAGCCTCAGCGGAAAGGATTCCGACCTGAAAGCCACTGCAGCCGAAGCAGCGAAAGTGGCGGCCTTGACGGCGACCATTGCTTCGCTGACGAATGATCGCGACAAGGTAAAAGAGGAAGTAAGAAAGACGACACTTTCACTGAAAGAGTCAGAGAAGTCCTCCAAAGCAGCGCAAAAGGACCTCGAAGCGAAACTCAAAGCGGTCGAAAAAGAGAATCTCAAACTCAGCAAAGCCGCCGAAAAATCTGAAGCAACACTCTCCAGTCAGCAGGCCGAGGTCGTCACCTTGAAAGCCGATCTCTCAGAAAAAAGCAAAGTCGCACTGTCTGCATCAAAAGACGCCGCCCGCCTTACCGCTCTGACAACTGAGTTGGAAGACCTCAAAGGAGAGCTTGAAGCAACCCGCACAAAACTCGACGAGACCACCGCCGCTGAAACATCGGCAAAGGAGGACGCTCTGGCAAAAGAAGCGGAAGTGGCTGACTTATACGGAAAGCTCGAAACGCTTACTGAAGAGCAGACCACGGAGATCGAGAAACTGAAGACTGAGCTTGAGGAGGCGAAGTCCGAAAAGGAGCAGACCGTTTCAGCTTTGTCCAAAATCGAAAAGGAGAAAGCAACACTCGAGTCAGGTGCTGAATCTGAAATCGACGCCCTCCGGAAAGAACTGGACGAAGCACGGGCCGAGCTGAAATCAAAAGACGCGACGGTTTCCTCTGTTGAGAAAGAACTTTCCGAGACACGCGACAAATTGACGTCCACAGGGACAGAGCACTCGAACACTCTCGCTGAGATTGCCGCACTGACTCTGGCTCTCAAATCAGCAGAGACTGAGCGGGACAATCTCGCCCGGGTAGAGACTGAGCTCCAATCGACAAGGGATGAGCAAACGAAGCTCCTCGAGGAACGTGATGCTTTGCAGACAGCGCTGAAGGATGCAGAAGCGACCCGCGCCGAACTTGAGACGACGCAAGAGCGACTCAAACAGATTGAGGAGGAACGAGAATCGCTCTCAGAATCGCTTTCCGAACTGAAAGAAGCCGGTTCGAACAGCGAAGAGAAGGCGGCCGAACTTTCCACCAAACTCAGTTCCGTTGAAGGCGATCTGGCGTCTGCAAGAGAGCAACTTGAGAACGATGCCAAGGCACTTGCCGCAGCAAAATCCGAATCAAACGCACTCAGAGTCGACCTGAAACGCGTAAAAGATTCAGCGAACCAGTCCGCCGAGGAAATTGAGAAAACTCTCACCTCAGAGCTGGAGGCGTCCACTCGCGAGTTGGCCTTAACAAGGGAAAGAGCGACGAGGGCTGAGGCTGACTTGAAGGCGGTCACCGAAGAGAAAAAAACGCTGTCCGCTGATGCAGAAAAGACCAGAGAAGAAGCGCTGCGACTCAAAACCCATCACGATGACCTTTCGAGAAACCTCGGCCGACTTCAGGCTGAGTTGAGCCAGGAAAGCGTTAGCAAGTCGCAGCTGGAGAAAGATCTCGAAACCGCTCGCGCGAAAAACACCCAGCTCCTCACCGAGTCCGAAAACCTGCAGGAAGCGCTGGAGGTAAAGAAACGAGAGCTTGCTGAAAAAGATCAGGAACACGCCCGCAACGAGAGCGATACGGTTCAGCAACTGAAACGCCAATTGGGAGATACCGAAGCGAATCTCAAGAGTATCGAAGAGAAATCTTCTCAGTTACTGAAAGAGAAGCTTTCGCTGAGCGGAGCATTCGAACGGCTCAAAGAGCAACTTTCCAGCAGTGAGATAGCGGCCGGAGAAAGCGCGGCCAGAGAGGAAGAACTGGTGCACAGCAAAAGCGCACTCGCCCGACGTCTTGAGAAAGCAGAGGCAAGCAACAGCGAACTGGCCGCAAGGATCAAAGAGGAAGCGACGGCCTCACTCGCCAATCGGAATCTTGTCGAGAAACTGGAACTTCAAATTCGCGAGGACGAATCCGAAGCGGTTGCAGAAGAGCAGGCAATCAATCGCGAGCTCGAAAAGGAAATCCGATCTCTGAAACGGGAAGCAAACGAAGACGAAAGAGTCCGCGACGGGCTTCAGGCTGATTTGAATGCGCTGCAGGAGGAAAAGCGAATCGTGGATGAGAGAATCCTCGCTGCGGACGAACAGATACTCGAGAATGAGAGTGCACTCACTTCGATGAGATCTCTTCTCGAAGAGAATGAGAAAAAGCGCTCCGAACTCGTGTCTGAACTGGCAGACAGCAGGGCCTTGTCGGCCAATCACGAAAAGATCGCCGGTGAGTTGCGTGAAGAACTTGCCTCCACGATCACCCGGTTTCAAACCAATGAAGCAGAGCTTCTGCGGAAGCACGGAGCGGAAATTGACGCACTCGTGGCAGAAGTCCGATCCGAGAAAGACGCAAAAGAAAAACTGGCAACAGAATTGGAAAACACCCGCGTTGGACTTTCCGAGGCACTTCGCCATTCCCGTGAGGAGAGCGAGCGGGCTCAGACCAAACTGATCGCGGAAGGAAATGCGAAACTCTCCAGGGTCGAAGACGAGCTCAGCGCTGTCATTCAGTCGCGCAGCGAGATCGAAAAACTCCGGAACGAACTTGAGGATGCTTTGAATGATCGTGATGAGAACATCGAAAAACTCTCCGAACACATCGAAGATCTGGAGCTGCAACTGAAAGACGAGCAGGAATCACGCAATGGAGTTCTTACAGATCTCGACACGACACGAGCCGGATTTTCCTCAGCGCTTCAATCAAACTGGAATCACCTGAGCGAAGCGAGAGCCTTCCTCGACGAAGAGAAAAATTCCAGACTGAATGCTGAAAAAGAGGGCAGTGATTTGCGAAGCAAACTTGAAGCGCTTCGCGAAGAGTCCAAAGCGAATCGGGAACGCTATGAAGAAGAAATCCGCAATTGGGAAGATCGCTACGATTCGCTTCGCGAAGAGAAACTGACCCTGGCGAGCGAAGATGCGAACCTTCAAAAAGTCCGCGAACAGATCCTTGAAGCGACCACTCAAAAACGTGAGATCGAAGACGAACTTACGAAGCTCACCGGGGAAATGTCCACTTACGAGGAAAGACATCACGATTTAAAATCGCAGACCGAGAAGCTCGTGAGCGAGCGTGAGGAGCTGAAGGCCGGTCTCAATAAGGGTCGCAATGAACTCGAGGCCCTCCAGAAACGAGCTTCCAATTCCGCACAGCAGGAGAAAAAGCTCACCGACACAATTCGTTCTGCGGAAGGCCGAATTGAGTCCTTGAAGAAGCTGGAAGGCCAGATGGAGCAAATCGTTGAGAGAAAGCGTCAGGAGAATATTCTCAGCCGCAGTGGCGTCTTCAGCGACAATGCCGAAGCAGTTATCCTGAACGGCGACTTCTCACAGGAGGAATTCTATAAAAAGCTCATCGGGAAACTGGATCTACTCGACGATCTCACGAAGCGATACGACAACAAGTGGCGCTATCCTAAAGTGGCGGATCAGTTGAACCTGTTGAAACGCAGCTTTCTCGACTTTTTGCAGGATCATTCAGTCAATCAATTCGATCTTGAGCCCGGCACGGTGCTCTCTGTGGAACAGAGAAAACGCATCAAACTGGTTCCGGTCCACGAAATGATCGGTAAGAAACCGATCACAAACGGAAGCGGTAACGGCAGGAATGGAGGATCTTCCAAAGTCATCGAAACCGTGAGACCCGGCTACGTTTACCGGATTGGATCGCGCGACGTCGTGATTCGAAAGGCGGAGGTCGTAGTCGCCTAGATTCCCAGATCCGGCCTAAATACTTAACTACCAAGAGATTACATAATTCCAATCCATAAATTTAATAACTCTTACGTTTATTAAATATTTCCAAATTTACTCCTCTCATGTCAGACTCTTATCCTAAATATGTCGGAATCGATCTGGGCACAAGTACCTCGGCCCTGGCTCATGTACGCTCCGATGGCAATCCTGAGATCGTCCCCAACGCGGACGGCGAACGACTCACTCCCTCAGTCGTCTTCTTCGATCAGTTTGAGGGGGTAAAGCTGATTGGGTCATCGGCAAAGGACGGCGGAGATCCTGAGAGGACCGTCCGCCACATCAAAAAGCACATGGATGACCCGTCCTACGTGGTCGAAATCGACGGCGAGAGATGGACTCCAACTGAGATTTCCGCGTTGATTCTTTCGAAGCTCAGAAAAGAGTGTTCAAAGCTGATCGGAGACATCCAGGATGTGGTCATCACTGTTCCGGCCAACTTCAATGAACTCGCAAGAAAGGCCACTGTGACAGCGGGAAAACTCGCAGGGCTGAATGTAAAGAGGATCGTCAACGAACCAACCGCGGCAGCGCTCTACTACGCTCACACCAAGGCGATAAAAGGCCGCGTTCTCGTCTACGACCTCGGAGGGGGAACGCTTGATATCACGATTCTCGACATCGAGGGCGACGCGGTGGATATCCTTCTCAGCGAAGGGGCGCGCCATTTGGGAGGTTCCAACTTCGATGACATCCTCATCGATCTCATCGGCCAGAAATACCGGGAGCAGAACGGGAAAGAACTTATTTTAAGCGATGTCCAGAGACGGCGGCTTCTATCCACGACTGAAGACACGAAAAAGCGTCTCTCCAAACTCAACATGGTGTCGGAGAAAATAGGCGGGGAGGATTTCGGTCTCGCCGAAGTTGAACTGACCCGTGACTCATTCGAAGATGCCATTCGCAGACTTCTGACAAGAACGGTCATGCTCGTCGAACAGGCGCTCGAGAACCTTGACCTCCTCCCTTCCGATATCGATCACGTCGTTCTCGTAGGCGGTTCAACGCGGATCCCCAAAGTTCAAACGCTGCTCGAAAAGCAATTTGGCAGACCACCTATTTCCTGCGGGAATGTTGATGAATGCGTCGCCCTTGGAGCGGCACTTTTCGCTCAACGTGCCCGTCGCGTTTCCGAGGTCTGCAATCACAGCTACGGTACACTTGCGATCATTGAGGATGCCGCGACCGGTGTCGCCCGGGTCCAAAACTCGGTAGTCATTCCGAAGAACACTCCCATTCCCTGCTCGATGTCCCAAACCTACGTGACATCTGAAGACAACGAAGAACTCATTGAGGTCGAGATCACTCAGGGCGAAGACCTCGATCCCCGCTACATTGATGTTCTCGGAAAAATTACCCTTCGCGTTCCTCCCGGCCGACCGGCAGGTTGTGAAATCACCGTAACCTACAGCTACGACGAAAACCAGCGTGTCCGCGCGCAGATCTACGATGAATCCTCCGGACTCCGCAAAGATATTGCGATTGAATATAAGGGAGAAGGCGTCCTCGGTGAGGAGGCGATTGAACGTAAATCAGCTTATCTTAAACAAGTCAAAATTGCATAACCATTTCAGATTATGATCAAGAAATTCTTTAAATGGCTCGCCCCGTCGGCGAAAGAGATCAATCCCCAGGTAGGCGGGATTTTCGGAAACATGACCCCGGAGGCCTTGTGCGGAATCGACCCCTCCCAAATGGACAAAGAGGAAATACGCAAGCAACTGGCAATGCTGTATAAAAGACACAACCAGGCGGCGAGTTCCTTAAACGAAGACCTCCGCGAAGAAGCCGAGGAAATGCTCGATGCCATTGTTCATTGCCGGGAAAAATACGTCGACTGAGACCCCGCCATTCTTTCCGCTACTGAAATGCGGAACCCCGCTCCCCCCAAAGCAACGACTTAAAAACGCCGCTCGATCCGGCTCGCGCGATTCAGACCGGGAGAAAAGAGCCGACTCAAAATTTTACAGCTCTCACTTCTTTAAGATATGAAAGGAGAGCTGGATAGAATTCAAAGAAATGAGCCTCCATTTCCTCGATATGAGGAATGACCATTTCACAGGCGCCCCAAACCGGGATCAAGACATCCGAACGACGCGAAACCCGGTTGATGGTTTCATCGATCCCCGGGATCGTCTGATAGTTCAAAAGCCATTTTTCTGAGATCATCCCCGCGATTACTTCACGGGCTTCCTCCGGAGCCTTATAAAGAACACTCTCCAAATCCCTGTGAATGGAATCCACAGCTTTCTCAAGCGACACACCTGAGAAATGCTCCCAATGCTTACTCAGGAAGTAATCATAAAAGATGTCGATGATAATCCCTGCAAAACGGCGCAGATCTGCAGGCAGAAGCGCCCGGCTTTTCTGCCAGACGGGATGATTATCCGTAAAAGCATCGACATAGCGATGCTCCATGACCCCTTTCCACACGGGAATTGAGAAACGGTCATCCCAGGGATTCCCCTTCACAAAATCACCGAGGAGATTTCCCAACCGCGAATCAGGCGTCGGTTCGGCGAGATGAAGGTGAGCGAGAAAATTCATCTTTCAATCCTCGTCTCGTTTTCCGAATAGCCTAATCCCTCAAAAAAACACAGTAAATTCAGCTTCGCGCGGAGTCAGCCACCCCGCACAATTGATTATCTCCCGTTGAATGGATTCAAACTCTCCTGAATTGATCCATCGGGCATTAGAACGTGAGGCCCCTTGCCGTGAAAACCGCCGCGTTCAATCACCCATGGCTGATTCCATCGGAACGGAGTGGCAGGATGCTCATCAAAGCGCGTTGGAATGTAGGAGCCCATATACTTTCCCTTATCCTTCCCCTTGGCTTTTTCCTCCAACAATCTCCGCTCAAGTGCCCGATCCGAAGGACAAAGCCAGGTATCCCTGTTCAAACCGTGCTCTTCTGTAGTCGTCACCCAGAACTCGAAAAACTCTTCCTCAGTATGATCCCACTTATCCTCCTCCATCTGTGGCCAATGCCCCACATCCTGGATATAGCTCATAATACCGGAATGGATCGTCCTCATGTGAGAGAGGCATTTCGCCTTCTTAGCCCTGTTCACATAGGTAGCGGTGAGAGGAACGACAACCCCTAACAACGTCAAGACCAGAGCTACCACCACGATTAGCTCGAGCAGGGTATACCCGCGGACAGCGCGCAGGCGAAATCCCAATGAACCCTTCCCGCCCCTGGTTTTATTAATTGGAAAAATCATATTTGCACCCTCTTACGAAAAACAAAAAAAGGGAGGCCGCTTTAAAACGCCCTCCCTTGAAATTAAAAATCCCGTCTCGTTGCCGCGATTCTATAAACCGAATGTGATCTGAGAAGAAACTTTCGATCCAAAAATAGTGAAATCAAAACTATCGCCTGAGGTTGTTTCACTCGCCTCACCTGTTCCTGTGAAACTGGCTGACGGAAGCAACTCACCGCTGGTCAACAAGCTGCCCTGAAACGATGAATCAAGGAAACGGCCACCGCCCCCACGCTCGGGTGCGTTTCCAACTCCAGCTACCAGACCTAAGGCCGAATTCACCGTGCCCGAGGTTCTTCCAAAGTAAGAAACGCCCTGATAAAACCAAATGTTACTGGCAGGCGTCTCATTCAGGCCAAAACCTCCAATAAAAATGTTACCGGAGTTAATAGCAGGCGTGCTGATATCGGAGAATGAATTATTACCGAGGTTGATTGAAGTAAAGTTCTCCAGCCCGTCGAGAAGCGTAAGTCCCGTAGCGAGGTCCTGAGATCCTCCGAAATCGTTGGCTACCGTGATTCTGAAAATGCCAATCGCATTCGGGCCTGTTGCGATACCTTCGTATACGCCGTCATCTCCAGACTCACCGAAATATGAGTTATTACTGAAGGGACCACCAATCCACGCGTAGGTGTTAAACGTTGGAGCTAGAACCAGAGCACAAAAAACAGCGATGATTTTTTTCATAAGGATTAAAGAGTGAATACTTTGGGAAGAGGAGACTCTTTTTTGAGATGTTTCGCAAGCAAGAAATAACATTTTTATACTTAAGAAAGCCAAACTATTCAGACTCTTTCATTGCCTCGAAAGCGCGTTCAAACCGGCCGATCAAATCCTCCGGATCCTCGAGTCCCACCCAAACCCTTATAAGGTCACGTGTCGCCCCGCGCTCTGCGGCCCAATCGAGTTCATTGTAGTGCGCCAGAAGGGTATAAGGACAGATGAGACTGAAGTCGGTTCCAAGGCTCGGACCTTTCGATATTTCCAACGCATCATAAAACCGCTCAAGCGCAGCCTGCTCCCCCTTCAGACGCATTGAAAAGAGCGCTCCGTAGCCGCCATCGGTGCGGCGCACCTCGTCATAATTCTCCCTGCAACAATCATCGGGATACCAGAGAGCTTTAATTTCAGGCCTTTCACGTAGCCAGCTGACCAGCGAGTGCCCGTTCTCATTCGTCGCTCTGACGCGCTCTTCGAAATGGCGTGAATTGATCTCAAGGGTGATCGCATCACGGGTAAAGAGCGGGCTCGCCGCCTCCTCCAGTGCGAGATCCTCTTTCAGCACAGAATAAAAGGGTGAAGCCGGATTCAGAATCACAGCCCCGGCCGCGACGTCACCGGCACCGGAGAACAGTTTCGTCAGACTGGTCGTGAGAACATCGGCATAAAGAAAGCCGTTCACATTGACCGAGGTCGCTACTGTATCATCGACGATCAGCGGGACTTCCTTCGCTCTCAAAATGGCCGATATCCCTTTGAGATCGGCTGTTTTCAACAATGGATTGCTTGGCAACTCAGTATAAACGCCGGCTGCCTCGCCGCCCTTTTCAAACCACTGACGGACCTCATCGAGTCCGCCGCTTGTGGTCATTGAAAAATCAACGACGCCGCCGTCACCAAACTCCTTCTGCATCTTGAACGAATCAAGATAGGGAAATTCGATCTGAATCGTAGACGCTCCCGGCTTCCTCGCGAGAAGGAGGCGATGCACCGCAAAAATAGCCGCCATCCCAGAGGAGAAGAGAAACACATCCTCCCCTGAGACGCCTTCGTGAAATGAAGCGAGCCGCTCTTTTAAAATCTGAAGCGCTCTATCGCCGGCCTCTGCCACTTCGTCTGCCAGAGGCTCGTCCGTCAACGCCGACTCAGCGAAACGACTGCTCACGATTTCACCGCCGTGCTGCCAGCATTTCCACGCGACTTCGTAAGCATCCTCATCGAGCAGGAGAACGGCCAAGTCCCCCCATCCGTAGGATTCCAACCGACAGGAGGTTTCCTTGCGACGCTTCACGTAATCGGCACAACGCCAGGCCGCAGCGAGCGAAGGGAAAACAATCGCCACTTCGTCTTTCTTCGCGAATTCCTTTTGAGCAGCAAGAAACAGCTCCGCCACGAAAGGGTGCAAAACAAAGCGCGGATAACCGCATTCAAACGTCTCAATGACTTCCGGGTCGCCCTCCTCATACCCGATCACATCGCGCCAGCGGGGCAAACAGACGGACACAGCGTGATCACTGTCGGGGATCGCAAGACCGAGATCTTCGGGCCGGCAGAACGGTTTCGTAAAGGGATCGCGCATGTTCAGGAAGGAAGAGCGTTTTTCACATCCTCGATGAGATCGGCGACGGTCTCGATTCCGACTGAAAACCGCACCAGCGAATCGGTGATCCCCACCGCTTCCCGCGTTTCCTTGGGCACACTGGCGTGCGTCATCGAAGCGGGATGGCAACAGAGCGACTCCACCCCGCCGAGACTCTCAGCCTTCGGAAACAGGGTTAAACGATCAAGAAACGCCTGCGTCTCTTCGAGGCTCATTCCAAAATCCACCGTGACAATGCCCGAGCCGCCGCTCATCTGGCGCTTCGCAATTTCGTACTGGGGATGCGAAGGAAGAAAAGGATAACGAACCGTGACAGCCCCTGTCTCTGATTCGAGGAACTCGGCGAGAGCGAGGGCATTGGAGCTGTGTCGCTCCATCCGGATCGCCTCCGTTTTGGCTCCACGCAGGGTAAGCCAACAGTCCATCGGCGAAGGCTGAAGCCCAAGTGCCTTCTGGGCAAAAATCATTTTTTCCTGCCAGGTTTCGTCGTTGGTGCAAACCGCCCCCACCAATGCGTCGGAATGACCGTTCGTGTATTTCGTGAGCGAGATCAGGGACAGATCAGCCCCCAGTTCGATGGGACGCTGCAGGTAACTGCTCGAAAATGTGTTGTCGACGATGAGCGGTGCCCCCGCGGCATGCGCGACCTCGGCGACCTCGGCGATGTCGATAATTTTCAAATTAGGATTCGTTGGCGACTCGATCCAGACCAGAGCAGGGTTACTCGAAGCGATAACCTCGCGATAGGACGCCTCTGTAAAATCGACGTAGCGAACCTCTACGCCGAACTTGGCGAAGACCTGAGCAAAAAGGCGGAAAGTGCAGCCGTAGATATTCTCCTCAGCGACGACGACATCTCCGCTTTTCAGAGTCGAAACCACCGCAGTGATTGCGGAAACGCCACTGCCGAATGAGGTGCAGAACTGAGCCGACTCCAGGGTTGCAACAGTGCGCTCGAGGAGGCGAAAATTGGGATTCCCGGAGCGCGTGTAGTCAAAGCCATTCGGGTTGCCATACTCAAAAGTCGAAGTAAGCCATACCGGAGGTGTTACCGCCCCGGTTTCGCCGACGTAATCTCTTCCCGAATGAATGGCGCGGGTTTCAAAGCCTTTTGACTCTTTATTGCTCATGTATTCTCGAATCAACAGGGTTAGGTCTTACAGTCAACCCTCTTAGGTGTCATATTCTGCAATCCTGCTTGCCATTTTACAACCGCTTCTGGCACACTCCCCTCCCGTGAAATTCAACTCCTATCCGACGCCGCCGCATTTGTTCAGACAATACGAGAATGGCGAGATCAGCCGCGAAGAGCTTCAGGCTACGATGGCCCTGCACGCCCGCGGCCTCATTGAGGAAATGGAGGAGGCGAACCAAAATCCGAAAACCTCCTACCTTGAGCGACTGAGGAATCACGCCGCGGTTCGTAAAATCGTGAAGAAACACGGCCGGGCGGTCCTTCGCGAATCGCTCGCGGTTCTCGGAGACATCGCCGACTTTCCACCCGCACAGATTCTCTGGAACGCCAGTCACGGCAGCGTCCCTCTACACTGTTTTATCCGAAGCCGGATCGAGCCCGTTTTCCGAATCACACGCTTCGATGTCCAACCCATGTTCGTGACCATGGAGGTCGAATACGGTGCTCACGCTAAGGACAAGACAGCGCGGGAATCATTCCTCTTGCAGCGGAACGCCGCCCTGAAGCTCGAGCTCGCCGAGCGAATTCAGCTCTGAGGCGGGACTCACTCGAATTCGAGCTTCAGCTCCGGATTCTCCTCAATCTTAGCAAAGGCGAGAATGGCATCGTGATCTTCAATATCGATGACCTGTGCACCCTCGTTACTGAGTCCCTCACAAATTTCCTCCGCCGCCTGCGCGCACTCGGGGTCGGGGGATTTTTTCGCGACGAATAGAAATGCCTCCGGCAAACTCCCTATCGACTTGAGGCGTTTCACCTTGGAAATCCACTCGTCGCCGTGCATGTAAATCTTGGTCGGAGATGAATGCGCAAGGTTGATCGGCTTGATCGCTTTCTCGGGCGTCTCCCGTCCCTTCGGGGTAAACGTGAGAGGAATCCCGACGTGGTAGGCATCGGTCCCCACCCAGGAGGACTCTTTATAAAAGCGGTCCATGTTGTTCGCATGAAGAAGGCGTTTAATATCACGCGTCAGCTTTTTCTCCTCATAGTCCGCCGGGGTCAGATTCCAGTGCTCGACGTATCGCCCGTAGACATCCTTCAAACACTCATCGACGTCATTGGTGAGACGAGTCCCTTGAGAGGCGTAGAAAAAGGGAGATCCCCGCAGCGAAGTGAGTCGCTTGAAAAGATCGTTATCACCCTCACCGACGAACAAATCGCTCTGCGCGGGATGACTGACCCCGGCCTGCTTCGCATCATCCGCCCAGAGATTGGTTTCGATGGAAAGCGCAGCCAGCTCGCTCTCGAGCCGCTTCAAACCCGAACGGTAAATGCTCAGATCGATCTCGGGAAAACACACCGAGATCCGCTTCGTTTTCTGCGGGGAAAGCAGCCGGTAACTGAGATAGCGACTCCGCGCCTCCACCGCGATGACACCGACATTCACGAACTCGCCAATTTCGGCGTAGGGCCGGAATCCGATCGCTGCGTAATTGATGACTAAATTCATGCCGGTATTAATGAGGAAGGATCCCCTCGATGTCGTGCTCCGGTTTGATCAGCTGGGCTTCGATCCTTTTGCGATCGAACGAAATGCGGGAACTCCCCTCCTCATCGACGAGCCAGCTTTCCGGAATCTCCTCCCAGAGTTTTCCGAGATTGTAAATCGTCGACTCGAAGCGGGTTCTCCACTTCTTGAAAAACTTCTTATCAATAAAAGGACGTGAATCGCGAAAGGCGTGCTCCCGCTTGAAGGCATCACCATCGAACTCCGGATCAAGGCAGTGGCTGTGATCGATGAGATAAACCCCGTTGAGAAGCGGATCCCAAAGCAGATTGGAATCACCGCCGAGGAGGTCGAGACGACGATTGGAATTCCGGACCCACCAGTCGAAACACAAGCACCGAATCCGGGTTTCCTCCTCGATCAAGCTGACGTGCGAGGCACGGAGATCATCCGCGAACGGAATGCGCTGTGATCCGAAAACATCACCGGCCACAAAATCGTCCGGTTCATCCAGAATCGAAAAAGTCGTCAACACTTCCGGCACCGAAAGAATTTTCACCGGCGCAACCGGAAGCCCGCACTCTTCAGCGAGTCGACTGATGAGAAACTCCCTCACCAAATCATCGGGGGAAAGATTGCCGCTCTTCACAAAATAGAAATTATCATCGTTGGCCTCGCAAAAAAAAGGACGACTCGATCCGCTATCCGATCTTCCGCAGGCGCTGACAACTTCCACTGACATTGTGGGTATATTTGATGACAGGGTATCCCTGACACGGCAATCAAATCTTGATTCTTTTTCTGTTTTTCTCAAAATCGGCATTTCAATCCGCTCCCGAATGAATCCGTATCAATGCACTTCCGCGCTCCTCGGTCTCGCACTCCTCACCGGCTTTTCGACACCCGGACTCGCCTTCGATGTTGAAGCGTTTTTTGCGAAAAACTTCATCGTTGATGGGCTCGGCACTTACTACAACAACGTGACCGGCCAAAAAGGGCACCCCTATCCCTCGCCCGAAGGTCCGTGGGACTTCGCCGGTCTCAAGCAGGATTCCGGCTGCAACATGATCGTAATGAGCTTCCGCACCCGGCGAAGTTTCGAGCACCAGGCAAAGTTGCTCTCAGATGGCACCTACCTGAACACACGCATTATCCGGAATTTTTCTGATATCGTTGAGATCCGAAACTCGGGCGAGTTCGGGGTCATGATGTATGTGCAGATGCCCTACCCGCTGAACGGGAGCAGCTCGACAGTTGAAAAATTTCACGCAACCGGCCTTCGCGTTTTCCAACTCGCCTATGGCGCGCAGCATACCGACCAATCTCCGGACGACGTACTCGCCTACGGAAATGATCAGGAGGGCGGCGTTACCCCGCTCGGTGAAGAAGTCATCAGTGAACTCAATCGCCTCAACATGGTCGTCGACATTTCCCACTGCAACGAAGAGAGCACCCTCGACGCCTGTCGACTTTCCACGTCTCCGGTCGTGTGCACCCACGCAGGTGCCAGGGCCATCACAAACCGTGATCGAAACCATACCGACGACGCTCTGAAAGCCATCGCTGCAACCGGCGGAGTCATTGGCGTCACCTGCGTGGGTTGGATCATTGAGAATCCGGAAACCAAAGACCGCGGCGTTCCCGCTTTTTGTGATCATGTCGACTACATTAAAAAGCTCGTGGGAGTCGACCACGTTGGAGTTTCGAGCGACAGCCCGATGCACGGCTGGGACCGGCTTTCGCCTCACCGAACCACTCCCGCCCTCTCTGAAATCGGCCGTTGGAAAAATGTCGCCGAAGAGCTCCACCAGCGCGGCTACACTGAAGCAGAGCTGAAAAAGATTCTCGGACTCAACTTTGTGACGCTTTTTAAGAAAGTGCTGAAGCCCTAGAGCGTCTACACGGAGAAAATCCCGCACCAGCTCCCTCTTGCAAGTCAGCGTATTCTTACGAACGTGGGACGTAATCTATTTTGCCCATGCCGACCTTCGACATCGAATCCATCCGCGCCGATTTCCCTATCCTTTCCCGTAAGGTGGACGGGAAACCGCTCAGCTATCTCGACAACGGCGCCACCTCGCAAAAGCCGACAGCAGTGCTCGATGCGGTGGATCGCTTTTACCGCGAGGAAAACGCCAACATCCACCGGGGCGTCCACTTTTTGAGTCGCGAGGCCACCGACGCCTACGAGGAATCCCGCGAAGTGATCAAGAAATCACTGAACCTCCCCGAGTCGCACGAACTCATCTTTGTTCGCGGTGCGACCGAGGCGATCAACCTCGTCACGCACGGTCTCTCTTTCGAACTGGTCGAGGGGGACGAGATCATTCTCACGATCATGGAGCACCACGCGAATTTTGTTCCCTGGCAGATTCTGGCGGAGAAGAACGGGCTCAAGATTCACTACGTCGGGCTTACCGAAAACGGCGAACTCGATCTCGAAGAATGGAAGAGCAAATTCAACGACCGGACCAGAGTCGCCTCCTTCACCCACATTTCCAACGTCCTCGGAACGATTAATCCCGTCAACGAGATGGTCGCCTACGCGAAAGAACGGGGCGTCAAAACGCTCGTCGACGGTGCCCAGTCACTCCCCCACGGTCCCGTTGACCTCAGCGCGATCGGGTCAGACTTCTACGTCTTTTCCGGCCACAAAATCTACGGTCCCGACGGGATCGGTGCTCTTTGCGGTCCCCGCGACCTCCTCAATGCCTTCCCCCCCTACCAGAGCGGTGGCGACATGATCGTCAAGGTATCGATCGAAGAAACGACCTTTCGCGAGGTGCCGGAGCGTTTCGAGGCAGGTACACCGAACATCTCCGGCGCGATCGGACTCGCTGAAGCCTTCCGCTACATGGAGAAAATCGACTGGACCGCCGCGAGAGCGCACGAGCACGCCCTCGCCCGGCGCGCCACGGAGGAACTCGAAGCTCTCGGCGATATCACCATTTTCGGACGCTCCGAAGGGAAGGCGCCCATCGTCTCCTTCCTCTACAAGCCGGCTCATCCTCACGACGTGGGAACGATTCTCGACACCGAAGGGGTCGCGATCCGGGTTGGCCATCACTGCGCCCAGCCACTCATGAGCTACCTTAAGGTGCCGGCCACAGCCCGGGCCTCGTTTACTTTCTACAACAACGATACCGAGGTGGATGCCTTTATCATGGCAATGAAAAAGGTCGCGAAATACTTTGGCTAAGGCCGCTGCAAGCGCTTGCGTTCATCGCCCTATCGGGCACAGTAGCTCCCGACTTAAAAAGTGACTCATGAGTGATACCCCTTTGCAGATCTACATCGACGGCGAATTTTATTCGAAGGAGAACGCGAAGATTTCCGTCTTTGATCACGGCTTGCTCTATGGCGACGGTGTATTCGAGGGCATTCGTTTTTACAACGGCCGGGTGTTTCAGCACGACGAGCACATCGAGCGCATCTTCGATTCAGCTAAAGCGATCCATCTTGAGATCCCTGTTTCAAAGCAGGAGCTGGGTGACATCGTTCTTGCCACAATCAAAGAAAACAAGCTCCAGGATGGCTACGTTCGCCTCATCGTCACCCGCGGAGCAGGTGAGCTCGGCCTGAGTCCCTATCGCTGCGAAAAAGCGTCCATCATCGTGATTGCTTCGACCATTTCACTCTACCCTGAGGAAAAATACGAAAAAGGCCTCATTCTCGCGACCTGCGCGACCCGCCGCCCCACTCACGATTCCCTCTCTCCCGCGGTGAAGTCGCTCAATTACCTGAGCAACGTCATGGCCAAGGTCGAGTGCATGGCCGCCGGAGCCGAAGAAGGCGTCATGCTGAATTCGGAAGGCTACGTCGCGGAATGCACCGGCGATAACATTTTCATCGTCAAAAACGGGATCATTTACACTCCGACGGTGGCCTCGGGCTCACTTTACGGAATCACCCGCACCGTCGTCATTAATCTGGTCCGCGAAGCCGGCTATGAACTGCGTGAAGTTCAAATGACGCGTTACGATCTTTACACCGCTGATGAGCTCTTCCTCACTGGAACTGCCGCAGAAGTGGTGCCCGTGGCCGAGTACGACAAGCGCAAAATCGGCACCGGAACGACCGGGCCGATCACAAAAGAACTCATCGGCGCTTTCAGAAATCTCGTAGAAACCACAGGCACTGCGATTTACTAATCCCGTTTCCTGTCGTAACCTATTCCTGAGAATGAACGGCGGGCAATCCAAAGCCTGTTCTACTCCTCAAGGAATCAATGAATTGCGACGTTTGTCAGACCGAAAAGGCCACCGTTTTCTTTAGCCAGATGGCTGAGGGAAAACTGCAGAAAGTCAACCTGTGTAAGGGATGCGCCGATGAAAAGGGAGTCACCGACCCGACAGGATTCGCGCTTGCAGACATGCTCGAAGGGATGGGTGAAGAATCCGCCCCCGACACCGGTTTTGCCCCGGATGAGCTGATCTGTGACAGCTGTGGCTTTTCCCAAACAGATTTCAAAAAAACCGGCCGATTCGGTTGCGCGGACTGCTACCACGTTTTTGACGAAGGTTTTGAAGGCCTTCTCGAGGCGATGCACAAGCACACCCAGCACACCGGAAAATCACCGGCCTCTTTTCCCGACCTTCCCGCCGCACCGGAATCGATAGATCCCGACGCACCAATGGAAGCGAGCCCTTTAGATGAATTGAGCGAATTGAAGCAATCGTTGTCTAAATCCGTAGAAGATGAAGATTATGAGGAGGCGGCGCGACTTCGCGATGCTATTTCCCAGCTGGAATCTCAAATCGGCGACTCCTGATCTTTCCTTCCTCCCTCAAATTTCAAGATGCGATTTTCGACTCTATTAAAGAATCCAGCCGAGTGGATGAGAACTCCCGGCCCGCAAAGCGATATTGTGATAACAAGTCGCGTCCGGCTCGCGCGGAATCTCACGTCGCATCCCTTCCCCGGATGGGCCCGGAAGGAGGATAGAGCCATCATCATGGACGAAATCAGGCCGGCTCTCGAGGACCTTTCCGAGATGAACGACTCGTTTTCCGAGGAAATGACGAAACTTTCCGCGATCGAAAAACAGGTCCTCGTCGAGCGCCACCTCATCAGCCGGGAACACGCCGCGAAAGGCCCCGGTTGCGGCACGGTCATGAACCGCAATCAGACCATCAGCGTGATGATCAACGAAGAGGATCATCTCCGCATGCAGGCGATCCGCCCCGGACTGCAGCTGAACTCAGCATACCAGTCGCTCGATCGAATCGACTCAAGCCTCGAGGAATCCCTGCCTTTCGCTTTCGATCACAAATACGGCTACCTCACCGCCTGCCCCACGAATCTCGGGACGGGAATGAGAGCGTCCGCAATGCTGCACCTGCCCGGGCTTGTCCTCAGTGAGCAGATTAATCAGACGATTCAGGGAGCCAATAAAATCGGTCTTGCCGTCCGCGGTCTCTACGGGGAAGGCACGGAAGCGCTTGCCAATCTTTTCCAGATCTCCAATCAGAACACCCTCGGCAGCAAGGAAGAGGAGATTATCGAGCACCTCGACCGTGTCATTACACAGCTCATTGAGAATGAGAAAAATGCGCGACTGAAAATGCTTGAGGATAAACCGACTGCCATTCAGGATCAAGTTGGCAGGGCCTATGCTGTATTGAAGTTTGCCCACATTATCAGTTCCAAGGAGGCGCTGAACCATCTTTCCATGATTCGATTGGGCTGTGACCTCGGTTTTGTACCGGAGGAAGAGCGCGAAACGATCAATGTTTTATTAACCGAAATTCAACCAGCACACCTTCAGATTTCCGCTAAGCGTAAGCTTTCACCTGATGAGCGCGACATTTTACGTGCCGACATCATACGAAGCAGCTTAAATGGCCTGACGGCACCCGATTTTAGCACTATATTAACCGAAAGGGACGACGACGATGAATAATTTTACCCCCCGAGCACAACAGGTCCTGGCTCTTGCTCGCAAGGAAGCCGACCGATTCAATCACAACTACGTGGGAACCGAGCACTTGCTCCTTGGCTTGATCAAGCTGGGACAGGGAGTGGCAGTCAACGTGTTGCAAAAAATGAGCCTCGACCTTGAGACGGTTCGTCTCGAAGTGGAAAAACAGGTCGGAAATGGCCCCGAGACCAAGATGGTCGGGAACATTCCCTACACCCCACGAGTCAAAAAAGTTCTCGCCCTCGCCGGTAAAGAAGCCAAGGCGCTCAACCACAGCTACGTTGGAACTGAGCACATTCTTCTCGGACTTCTCCGTGAAGGCGACGGCGTCGCAGCACGCGTTCTCAAGAATCTCGAAGTCGATATCGAACGCACCCGCAACGAAATCCTGCGCGAACTCGATCCCAACTTCGCCGGAAGCGGCGGGATGGAAGAAGACGAAGGCGAATTCGAGGAAATGGGTGGCGGCGGAAGTCGCAAAGAAGGCAAAACGCCTGCGCTCAAAGCCTTCGGACGCGACCTCACCGAACTCGCTCACAATGCCGACCTCGATCCTGTAATCGGTCGCGAAAGCGAAATTGAGCGGGTCATTCAAATTCTCTGCCGACGCACCAAAAACAACCCGGTCCTCATTGGTGAAGCCGGTGTTGGTAAGACGGCGATTGCGGAAGGCCTTGCTCAGGAGATTGCCTCAGGCAACGTGCCCGAGCTCCTTCGCGAGAAGAAAGTGATTACCCTCGACCTCGCCCTCATGGTTGCGGGAACGAAGTATCGCGGTCAGTTCGAAGAGCGGATCAAAGCCGTCATGGACGAGATCAAGCGCGCCGGAAACGTGATTCTTTTCATCGACGAGCTGCACACCATCGTTGGTGCCGGTTCCGCCGAAGGGGCCATGGACGCCTCCAACATCATCAAGCCGGCCCTGAGCCGCGGTGAGCTTCAGTGTATCGGTGCCACGACGATGAACGAGTATCGCAAGTTCATCGAGAAGGATGCCGCTCTCGAGCGTCGCTTCCAGCAGGTCAAAGTGGAGGAGCCCAGCATCGAAGATGCAATTCTCATTCTTCAGGGCCTTCAATCCAAATACGAAGCGCACCACAAAGCGAACTTCACCGAAGACGCAATCGCAGCCTGCGTGCGCCTTTCGGCCCGCTACCTCACCGGCCGTTTCCTCCCTGATAAAGCGATCGACATCCTCGACGAAGCCGGAGCCCGCTCCCGCATCAAGTCGATGACCCGTCCGCCTTCCTTCAAAGAACTCGAAAACGAGATCGACGAGATCGTTGTCGAGAAAGAAGCGGCGATTAAGGACCAGGATTTCGAAAACGCCGCAGCGCTCCGCGACAAGGAGAAGACCAAGCGCGGTGAAATGGAGGAAATTCTCGAGAAATGGCGTTCCACCAGCGAAGAGAAAGTCGTCACCATCGAAGAAGACGACATCATGGCGATCGTCGCGAAGTGGACCGGTGTTCCTCTCCAGCGCATGGAGGAGAAAGAAGCCGAGAAGCTTCTCAAGATGGAAGACGAGCTCAAAACTCGCGTCATTGGACAGGACGAGGCCGTTACCGCGATCTCGAAAGCACTTCGCCGCAGCCGCGCCGACCTCAAAGATCCGCGCCGCCCCATCGGTTCGTTCATTTTCCTCGGCCCGACCGGTGTCGGTAAAACCTACCTCGCCAAGAATCTGGCCGACTTCATGTTCGGTGATCCGGAGGCACTGATCCAGATCGACATGTCCGAGTACATGGAGAAATTCACGAGCAGCCGCCTCATTGGTTCGCCTCCGGGATACGTCGGATACGAAGAGGGTGGCCAGCTCTCCGAAGCAGTTCGTCGTCGCCCTTACTCCGTTGTTCTTTTCGACGAAGTCGAGAAAGCGCACCCTGACGTCATGAACCTGCTTCTGCAGATTCTTGAGGAAGGCATGATCACTGACAGCCTCGGTCGCAAGATTGACTTCAGAAACACGATCATCATTCTCACTTCGAACGTCGGTGCCGACGTGATTAAGCGTCAGGTCAACGTGGGCTTCAACGCCATGGGCGGCGGAGACGAAAATTACGCTTCCATGAGCGAAAAAATTCAGGAGAGAGCCAAAGAGGTTTTCAAACCGGAATTCCTCAACCGTCTCGATGAGAAGATCGTTTTCCACGTTCTCGACAAGCCTCAACTGATCGAGATCGTCGATCTTGAGATCAAGTCGGTCATCAAGCGTCTCGCGACGAAGGACATCCACATCAAGCTCGACAAGAAGGCGAAGGAATTCCTCATTGAGGAAGGCTACGACCCTGCTTACGGAGCCCGTCCGATGCGCCGCACCGTTGAACGCCACATCGAGGATCCGCTCGCTGAGCACCTTCTCCGTGGCGACGTCACACCGGGTCAACTCGTGAAAGTGTCTCATAAGAAGGATGAGAAATTCCTCTCCTTCAAAGCAGAAGACATCGACGACGGCGACAAAGACGAGGCGAAAGAGCCCGCCCAGGTGGAAGGCTGATATTTCAGCAAGCTCAATCCGATTTAATCAACACCGATTCCGCGAGCAAACCGCTCGCAGGATCGGTGTTTTTCGTGGAAGCTTCGACCCTGGACTCAGAACCCACCCCATCCGCTTGCTGCGCTCGGAGCCGGGGTGACTGCCACCCAGATCATTCTCTTAGGAGTTTGGATATCCTATTTTTGCCTGATTGCACAGGTATCTGACGACGCGAGACTTGCAGGATTCCAGCGAAATCTGAATGCGATCCTTTCCCCCTCCCACTCGCTTGCCGCTCGCCGCCACTCAAGGTTCCGGAGAATCTTCCAGGTCGGAAATCCGTATCCTCACTTCGTCGATTTTTTCGCCAATTTTCGGACGACGCGATACGTTCCAGTAGAATTCTTTTGCATGATATTTCGCTTAACTATCCTCTTTTGCATCCTTGCTCTGCTCGTTTGTCTATCCGCCGCTGTTTCGGCTGAGGAATCCAAAACGCCGACGCGCCCCAATATCATTCTCGTGATGTCGGACGATCAGGGCGTGGGTGATGTCGGATACGCTGGACACCCTGTCCTTCAAACGCCCCACCTCGACGCAGGAGCAGCCTCCGGGCTCAGGCTCGACTCCTTTTACGCGGCGGCACCTTCCTGCTCGCCGACTCGTGCCAGCGTTCTCACAGGACGCCACCCCAATCGCATGGGCGTCTTCAGCTGGGGTCATTCGATTCGGCCTCAGGAAATCACCCTCGCTGAAGTACTAAAACAGGAAGGATACGTAACGGGACATTTTGGAAAATGGCACCTTGGATCGGTCCGCGCCGACAGTCCTGTCAATCCCGGCAGAAACGGATTCGACCGTTGGGTCAGTTCAGAGAACTTTTTCGATCAGGATGCGAAACTCAGTGATCAGGGAGTCGAAACGAAAATGAAAGGCGAGAGTAGCGCCGTTGCCGCCAATGCTGCGATAGAGTGGATCAGTGAAATGGCGACGCAGGACAGTCCCATTTTTGCGGTGATCTGGTTTGGCTCCCCGCATCTCCCCCACCGCGCGGACCCTGAGGATTCTCAGCTCTACGAAGGGGAATCGAAACGCATGCGCGAGTATCTCGGAGAAGTCACGGGAGTCGACCGGGCCTTCGGTCGCATCCGCGAAACCCTTGCCGAACTCTCGATCAAGGACAACACGCTTCTCTGGTTTACGAGTGACAACGGCGCGATCAAAAAGGTCAAGGGCAACGCGGGCTACCGCGGCAGCAAACACAAGCTCTACGAAGGCGGTCTCCGCGTTCCGGCCTTCATCGAATGGCCGAACGGCATCCCCCAAGCCACAGCCTCGGATGTGCGCTGCACCACGAGCGATATTTTCCCCACGGTTCTCGAGCTCATCGGCAGCAACACTTCAGAACTCCCTCCACTCGACGGAATCAGCCTGACTCATCTCTTTTCCGGTGAGATGACAAGTCGTCCCACTCCTATCGGTTTCTGGAATGCCGGAATTCCCGGAAAATTCACCAATCCGGCAGGCCCGATCTCCAAGGCACTCCCCACCAAACTTCACTGGAGCGAGGGTCGCATTGAACGCTCCACGAAACGCGCTGAAAAATTGCCCGATTCGAATCGCTTTGCGAAACGGTTCAAAGGACATTCCGCCTGGATTTCAGGAGACTGGAAACTGCACCGAATTTCCAACGGCGAAGGTGAAAGGGCGAATTTCGAACTCTACAATCTGAAAAATGATCCCGGAGAGAGAAGCGAACTTTCCGGAAACTATCCGGAGATGGTGAAAGATCTCAATTCGGAATTACAGGTCTGGCTCGAGAGCGTCGCCACGAGCTACGAAGGGCAGGACTACTGAGAGCTGAAAAATCAGGCAATAGCCTCGAGCCCGGCCTGCTCCTCAGACTCAACGAGGCAGCCACAAAGCGCACCGATCGACCCGCAACCTCCGCAGAGATCGAATCGACCGCTACCGCATTTAGCAGGCATTCCGCGGAGAACGCGCTGAATTCGCACATGACAGGCGCCACAGCCTCCGCCGGCGCCACAGCCCGCAGTGACTTCAGCGATAGAGTCAGCTCCCTGCTCCACCACCTCGCGAACCGTCGATTCGCGAACATCGAAACAACTGCAGACGAGGAGATCATCCCCGCTCTGCTGCAACTCTTTTGCCACGGAACAATCTCCGCAGGCTGAATGGCTGTTGTTCGATTCAAAGCTCATTGTCTCTATTCGGCACTCGCGCCCATTTGCTGAGCGAGATATTTTTCAATCCCAATCATCTTGATGAGATCGAACTGAGTCTCAGCCCAGTCGATGCTCTCCTCGGATTCAACGACCATGCGCTCCATAAGGTCACTGGTGCCGGCATCTTTAGCGTCTCTGCAGAGAGCGATGCCTTCGTTATAAGTCGCAACCCCTTTCACCTCGAGGGTGTGGCTGTCACGGATCTGCTGCTCAGGAGTGTCTCCAACTAAAATCGTATCATATCGCGCGATCTCAGGTTTGCCTTCGAGATAGAGAATGCGGTCGATCACTTCCTCCGCATGCTTCATTTCCTCGATCGACTCATCGTAAAAATGCTTCGCGAGCGTGTTCAAACCCCAGTCCGAACACATTTTTGAGCAGATGAAATACTGATTGATTGCAGTGAGCTCAATTGTAAGACCGGCATTGAGCGCATTGATGACTTCTTCGTTTCCTTTCATAAGATAATTGGTATAGGCGACGAGCGTGAACTTAGATTATGCAACGATCAATCTATTTAACCTCCGCTAATGAGACTCATTCTCAAGAGAATGCAAATCAAAATGCTACCGTGATTGCGACAGGGCGTGGAGACGGGGAACCGGAATCGTTTCTCTCCCCGGAGAAAATTCAGTCATTGAAATCGAGGGAACCGATTTCAACGAGGGTTCCATAAACCTTGGTTGAAGCTTCTTTCCCCTCGAGGACGTAGAACTCGTCGAAGTATGAGAGGCCGTCGCTGGTGGTTTCTCCAAACTCAATGCGAAACTGAAACTCTACTCCATTCAGGACGATCGTATTGTCAGCTACCGGATTGGCCAACTTCACATAGTCAGCGTCTGCCCAGAGGTCTGAGGAATTGAAGGCATTGGGGACGTTGATCAAATCTAAATTAAAATCAAATGATGTCGTGGCCGCTAATCCATCAATATCAAGATTCAAATCCACACCCAGCTTAATCGCAGTCGCGCCGGTATTGGCGACGATGGTGCCGTTGTGATATTCAAGTGAGCCGACTTCAAATCGCGTTCCGCCGGAGACAGATTCAAACGAATTGCCTGAGTAATTCAACCAGGCTTTATCCAGCGCAGGGGCGGATGACGCGTTGCCATAGTACCAGTTATTGATCTCCGAAGAGGTAAAATAATCGCGCCCCCATTCGAAATAATCACTCGCTTGGCCTGTCACGAGATTTGTCGTCAATAAGGATTCCCCTGTCGGATCACTGAATGAGCCCACACTACCTCCGTCAATTTCAGCCGTTTCCAGCGACAGCGTTCTGAGAGAAGTGGTACTCGACAGGTAGTAGGGATTCAATGATACAGATCGCGCCTGAATCAAAACTCCTGAAGGATAGTCGGAACGATTGACTTTGAATTCGCCCTCGTAACTTTGCCACGGGTCTCCCCCAATTCGATATTCAAGAACAGAGATTCCGGGATCATTCGGCTCGATCAAGGTCACGTTGATCGTTCTACCGAAAAAGAATCCAAAAGTCGTTCGATCAGGGGAAATAATCGGAGCTCTCAACTGCTCAATTTTTGCCTCATAAGATTTATCGACACGGGGGCTGCTTTCGTAATTGGTGGTTTTCGCGATGGCCTGAGCCGATACCCTGCTTCCGGGAGAGACGAGAAAAGGGGCCGTATAAAGCTGCCAGTTTGCGTAATCCACCGAATAGAATACATCCGATGCCCCGGAGATATTTGGATTGGTCAAGGTCACTGGCTGATTAAATTCAGCGTAGGAATAGGTGCCCGACTCCCTCGAAACCTCAGGCGGCTGGAGAGTTGATATGACCTCCGGACCGGGGTTGGTCGGGCCGACCGGGTCAGGTGGTGTCGTCGACTCGGGAACGGTCTTTACGGCAAGCGTGGCAGCAGCCCGGGTGGGAGCTCGTGTTTCTTCAAAATCCCAAATCCAGGAATCCTCGCTCGCGTACTTGAATAGATAAGATTGCTTCTGCTCGCCAAAATCAACCTCAGCGAGTGACTCATCCAGAAAAAACCGTTTAATCCCCGGAGCATCTCCTTCCGAAGTCGTATAAAACCGGTTCGTCGTTGAACTCCAATAGACACGCAGATCGTCGGATTTGGCATCTGCCGCGCTCTGGGTTTCAATATTTATCCGGGGATCCAGCTTCGCTCCCACCAATCCGACCGCATTGGAATTGTTCACTCGGTTGGCCTTCAGTGCATTCAGAACTGACGCGGGATCCTTCAGTGAGGAAGGGTCACCGCCAGAGGCAATGTAAGCATCGATGCTTCGGTTTAACGTCGAAACGTCACTTACGAGCTTCTGATTTTTTGACGACGAAACAATTTCGCTGGTACCGACATATCCGACCGCCGCCAATATCGAGATCACTGAAATGACAATGAGAACCTCAAGCAGGGAAAACGCCCTCAGACTGTAATTATCGCAATTTATAATAATTAATATAAATTAAAATGCAGCGCTAACAAACTGATTTTTTACGGAAAATCTCAGCTTGAACCACCTGGTCCAAGGCCACCGGTTCAACTGGAGGTATGATAATTTGCGGAAGCTGAAATTCTGCCTTCCGCTTATCGCTCAGCGGAGAATTGTCCTGAATTACCTAATAATCCCCGAGAATCTTCCGATTCTTCCACACATAACTAACCCCTGACCACAGGGTTAGAACGAGACTGATCCAGATCAAAGCCCGCCCGAGATAGTCTGCACTGAGAACCGTCACTTGAAAAAGCGGGCTGATCCATGCAAAGGCAGGCTCGGAGGCGGCGAGAAACAGGAGGAAATAGATCACCGTCACAATTTGGAAGACTGTCTTATATTTTCCAAGATTCTCTGCAGCGAGAACGACGCCTTCAGCGGAAGCGAGGAGTCGGAGCCCCGTAACGAGAAACTCCCGTGAAAGAATCACGACAACAATCCAGGCGGGAATCAATTCAAGCCGCGTCAGAAGGACAAATCCCGCACACATGAGGATTTTATCTGCGAGCGGATCCATGAGCTTACCGAAATTGGTAACCAGATCGTGCTTCCTCGCGAGGTAGCCGTCGAGAAAATCAGTGATCGCAGCAATACAGAATGCAATTAAAGCGGCGGTCTTTCCATACCCGACACCATCGATCGAGAGAAACGCGACAAAGACAAAAGAGAGGACCAGTCGTGCGACGGTAAGCTTATTCGGCAAATTCATAGAAGGGAGGGAAGGATAGCGTCCTACCCGCCCTGCGGCAACCGGTTCAATTCATCAATATTGATTCATTGAGTCGATCCGGGGAAAAGCCACCCCTTCTTGAAACAGCTGAGGCCCTAGGAACCGGGAATCGGGGAGAATGAACGAGCGCGACGGGCAGGTTCGCCGGATGAGCTCCCAATGCCGGTTTTGAGAACGGATTCAGTCTTGTTCTCAGCCAATTTTTTAGACTTCTTTCCAGGTATCCCATCCAGAGCCGGATACTGAACCCGCTTCGAAAAATCACTGTCTTCCCAGCGTTCCGCCGAAATCTCCTTAAAAACTTCAGCGGCCACCACTCCCTCGCTCACGGGTTTACGCGGAACAACTTCAGTGCCTGCCCCCTCTTGAGTTGCCACGCCATCGTCTTTCTGTTCTGACACTTCTGTCTTCACCGCATCACCGCTTTCTTCAGTCGTGACCTCTTTCTTACCCGGTGAGCCACCACTTTCAATTTCCGCAGCAGCCTCATTTCCCGCCGGGTTTTCAATCACCTTATCATCCTTTGAGTTTGATAATTCGCCCACGAGCTGCTCCGGCATCACCTCCAGAGATTCCACGTCCGGTATCTCAATTGCCCTTTGAACAGTCGTCGTCGGCAATGACTTCGATGAATAGACCGCAATCCCAACGACGTGGACAATCGTTACGAAAAAGGTGATTCCAACATTTTGAAAAGGCGCGTTCATTGAGATCCTGTGGGTGTTCTATTTAGCACGCAAAACAGCGGTCTGACGGGCGATAGGATTGAGGGACATTGATTCCACTTCCGGTTTCGGAGTGAGCTTATCCCGGATCGAGTGGTATTGCTTTTTGACTCCCGAATCGGAACCTGCCGCACTTGAAACGAGATTCTCCTGACGGCCTGCACGGTCGGAAGATCTCGCCACACTCTCCCTTGCAGCGGGAATTTCGCTCTGACTTTCCCGCAATGCGAAACTCCTCTCAAAAAGCCTGGAGATATCATCCCGGAACTGCTGCAACTGGCGCCGACGGGTTTTCGCGATCATTCCGAAAGCAAGACGGGCCAATTTCGAAGGAACAATGATCAAGAAGGAAACGACGATAAACCCGAGACCGGCACCCACCTCAGGGGCGATTTCCTCAAACGTTTTCGCGCTGTCAAAACCAACCATGACCACCCAGATACATCCAAAGATCCCCAGCAGAGAGGCCGCCACACCGAAAATCTTGAGCATCGAAATACCGGACTCCAGTTTCAGCAAAGCAGAGCGATACCCCGTTTGAAACGCGAGACTCAGATAGTCCATTTTCCGCGAAGAAAGTCGCCCCGCCTCTTTCACCCGGGTCTGAAGCATTTCAGATGGCTCCCGACTGCCGAGAAGCTGGTAGGCCGCTTCTCGAGCCCCGGCGAGGTAAATCTGATACTGAAGCGCATCCGAATCATCCCATCCCTCTTCGAAGACCTCCAGAGTCGTCTTGGACTTTCTCAAACGGTCTGAGAACTTTTTCCCCGCCCGGTTCATCCGATGGAGCTGAGTCGCCTTCGAAAGGATTACGACCCATGAAGCAATCGACAGCATAAAAAGCACCCACATCACCAGCTTCCCCGGGACGAGAGACTGATTCAAGGCGTGGGAAATGCTTCCCATCAGTTGAATTGAAGAAAATTGAATAATCATACCGTGACAAAACCGACCTCAATCGGTTCAAAAATTTAGTTAACTTTTTTAAAATATCTTGAATACCGTAATAAAACAAGCCATTTACTCTGAAAACTTTTTATATTCGATCTGAAATCACCGTAGCGGTTCAAAAAACTTTCAATTTTGTAATCGAGAAAATTCAGCGAAGCGCTCAAATTATTTTGCGATAGGCACTCACGCCGTATCGTCTAACCTTCAGTCATCCATTTATGAACACGCTTATCATCATCCTGGTCATCGCAGCGGTTATCCTCCTGCCGGTAATTTTTGTCATCGGGCTTTACAACGGCCTTGTGAAGCTTCGCAACCGCTACAAAAACGCGTTTGCTCAGATCGACGTGCAGTTGAAGCGACGCCACGATCTCATCCCCAATCTCGTCGAGACCGTTAAAACCTACATGACGCACGAACGCGAAACGCTCGAAGCCGTCATCACCGCGAGAAACGCAGCCACTTCCGCCCGCGAAGGGGCCAATCCCGGAGATGCCGCCTCGATGTCAAATCTCGCCGAAGCGGAGAACGGCCTCGGTGGCGTTCTCGGTCGACTCTTTGCCCTTTCGGAAAATTACCCGGACCTTCGCAGCAACCAGAACATGCTGCAATTGCAGGAGGAACTGACCTCAACCGAATCGAAAGTCGCTTTTTCGCGCCAGTCCTACAACGACGCCGTAATGCACTTCAACAACAAGCTCGAGATGTTCCCATCGAACCTCATCGCGAACATGTTCAACTTCGTCCCAGCGACAATGTTCGAAGTCTCGGACGAAAGCGAACGCGAGAGTGTTAAAGTAAAATTCTAATTCGTCTCCCGGATTCCCCGCCACTCCCCTGTGGCGGGCCAGCCCTATGGATTTCTTCGAACACCAGGAGGTAGCAAGAAAGAAGAGCCACGTTCTCATCTTCTACTTCATTCTCGCTCTCGCGGGCATCATCGCCGCCGTCTACGGTCTCGCCATCGCGATTGAGATGTTCACCGGATCAGGGGATCTCACCTGGTGGCAACCCGAACTTTTCATGATGACAGCGGGAGGCACCGCGGTCGTGGTATTCCTCGCGTCGACCTTCAAGACGATGCAGCTCTCCGGCGGCGGGGAAGTGGTCGCGCGGGAGCTGGGAGGACGCGAAGTCGACATCCACACGACCGACTATCACGAACGTCGACTCATCAATATCGTTGAGGAAATGGCGATTGCCTCCGGGGTTCCGGTTCCCACCGTCTACGTGATGGACTCGGAAGACTCAATCAATGCTTTTGCCGCCGGCAGAACCACAAGCGATGCCGTCGTCGGCGTCACCCGTGGATGCATGACGCTTCTGACCCGCGACG
>JARGPH010000038.1:0-34536 GCA_029213065.1 Verrucomicrobiales bacterium
TTTGTCAGCAAATTCGGAGGTTTCGTAGAACCGGTGGTGATGAATCGAGAAATCGGATTAAAAAATGTATGAAAATCAATATTTTTTGACCGACCCCAATCACGCGACCCCAATCACGACGACCCCAATCACGATTGGGTAGCAGGGGCTGCTTTGATTTCCCCGGATAGAGGCACAATTTTTTAAGTTAACCTTGCTATCTAAAGGGCTGCAGGACACCCTCCGTGTTGAGTGCCTCGCGTGATCTCGTTTCGTGAGGTGATACTAATAAATACTGTTCGCTCTAAAAATGAAGACCGTTGCAACTCGAATTTTACGAGCAACCCAAGCGGGCGAGACAATCTTCATTTCCATCGATGATTTGGCATCCGACGACCTGGATGACCATTATCGTCGAGACAGATCCATTCCACTGACAATCACCGAAGAGAGAGTCGACATTCCCTTCATCGATTCGGAGATTCACATGTGGACTAGCCTATCGGAATACGGCGAGACTTTAGCTCCGCACCTTCATTTCAACTGCCCGAGGTGTAATCGTGTTCATTGCACGGATCTCGAAGATGGCGATCCGAATCCACGATTTGCAGTGTGTGATTCTTGCCTGTGGGAGTCATTGGTGTGGCTCAATTGGGACGAAAATGTCGCCCAGAAACTCAAAAGTGAACAAGGTGTCGCACCGCAATCCGCTACCCGTTCCGAGTCGGATTTTGGGGGTGGCGGTACCCCTCAACCTGAGTCGAAGCCGCGCCCCCGGTAGCGGATGTGTGGACCTTGAACGTTCGGTGAAGAAAACTACGCGATGAACTCACGTCTCGAAGAAGCATTTCGACGGTTGGAGTCGCAAGACTTGCGAGGAGGTCCACCCCTGGAGCGATACACCAGCGAAATCTGGGGGTTCATCGACCAGAAGTTCCCAGAATTTGCACCTGAATGGTTTCGCGAGCTGACGCAGCGATTTCGCATCGGCGGTGCTGATTTCGTCTATCCTATCGACGATGAGCGTGACTATCTAGGACACTGCACAGTACTGCGCCCGTCCTTTGCGCTGCACTGTTTTCACTTCGGGTATCCGTTTCCGCGCCTATACGAGCAGAACTACTTCTGTTATGCGGAAGCTGACGACGGGAACATGTGGATATTTCAGAACAACACCGATGATGATCCGGAAGTATTGTTTCTTGAGTCAACGGCGTGGGACGGTGGAGAGGTCACCACAGAGAATGGATTGATTTGTTCCAAGGTTTCCCTATCGCAGTTCCTGATCTATGGCGCTGACTGGCGTCCCGAAGACGAAGACCAAAACGGCACCGAACAAGATTAAATGAGAAGGCAGCGGACCGCGCTCGACGTGGTTGTTAAAATCGCTGCTGATGAAAACGAACACACTTCCCACCACTGTAATTGGAATTGATCTTGTATAGAAAGGGGTCAGTCAAAAAAAATTGAATAACGCAATGTTAGTTGAAGGGCGAGGTGAGCAATAAGAGATTTGTCAGCAAATTCGGAGGTTTCGTAGAACCGGTGGTGATGAATCGAGAAATCGAATTAAAAAATGTATGAAAATCAATATTTTTTGACCGACCCCAATCACGATTGGGTAGCAGGGGCTGCTTTGATTTCCCCGGATAGAGGCACAATTTTTTAAGTTAACCTTGCTATCTAAAGGGCTGCAGGACACCCTCCGTGTTGAGTGCCTCACGTGATATCGTTTCGTGAGGTGATACTAATAAATACTGTTCGATGGAGAAATATATTGAGTTCCGAATTTTCCCTCGAAAGGAGAGAGATCGAAAGCTCAAGGCTAGTGATCTTGAACCAGACGCCTTCGCTGCACTTTGCTCACAATGGCCTCAGTTCGCGACGAGGCATTCCTTTTCAGGAAGACTGCCCGCCGACTCCGACGAGCTGAATTCTGTGATTCGTTCTATCGAGGCCTATGGAAAAGCAGCGCATTGGCAAAGATTTCCGAAGATTGGCTACTACAGCGAGACGCACTTTCCGTTGAAGGGGTCGAGGGAGTTTTCCCGAGATGAGATTGAAGCAGCGGATTACCTGCACGCGATTCCCATAGATCAAATTGCAACGTCCGGAGGCCATTTGGACAGTGGCGCACTGTTAACCCAGCCGAAGTCCGTGAAGCGACGAGTCAGACTGGGCCGAGTTTGGGGTTCGGGCACTTCAGTCTGCAACGAGGACCTCCGCCGGACCCTAGAGGGAGAGAGCTTGACCGGACTGAAGTTCAGAGATGTTGCCTATGACTACAAAGGCACCAAGCAGTATCCTCCAATCTGGCAGCTATGGAGTGATGTCGTGCTGCCAAAGTTGCGAAACCCTCTCCACATCTGTGAAGAAGGCTCTGGGGCGGGCTTCCACATCAATGACTTGTATTCACCTCCAATCCCAACGTTCGACGTTGATTCGTTCAAGCGGCTCGGTGACTTCGATGTCGCGATCACGACTGAAAGATTGGGTGGTGGAATTGATAAGGCTCGCGACCCTCTCTTTATTGTATCGAAGCACGCCCGGACGGTTCTTGATCAACTCAAGCTTTCTTTGAACTACATCCCGATTCGCCAAACCAACGCATCGAACAAGGCAGAGTAGGCAAGCCTCACCACGGTGCGAGTCGAAAGCTCAATGGACATTCAACCTTCAACCCGGATTCGGAGTGGCGCTCTCAGGTGAGGCTGCCTATCTTCGGACGTTGTGCTAAGAATATTGAAGAGACGCATCTACATCCATTTATCGCTCCTGGCAGTATTGATTGTCATATTTTATGCCGCCGGATTTGTCGACCGAGCCCGACTTGAGGTCGCTGACGCCATCGACAGGAAGTCTCCGTTCTTCTTTCATGCCGCAAATCATTTCTATGATGGTGGCAGCATTAACTATGAATCTTTCGTTTACTCGGCGTTGGTATCGCGCCGCCGAGAATTCGCTACGGATGAGATTGGCCAAGAAATTTGGAGGGCCGGTTATCAGGGAGTTACATGGACTTGGAAGCATTTGAACGCGCTCTGGATCATCGCTATTCTGGCTATAACTTTTTTGTTCTCTTCCATACGGAGGCACCCAAATAAAGCTGCCGAACAAGTCGAGACACTCAAGCCCTGACCGCGTCGAGTCAAAATGACTTTTCTAATTCGCCAGATTGTTCCACTATCAACCCGCGCTCTCCGTCAGGGCTGAGTGCTCTCAAACGTTCCAAAACTATATGCGCGTTCCATGCACAAAATGCGGCACCGAGATCTTGGAGGCGACCGCTAAAGCGAACGGCGGTTTTTGCGGCCCATGTGCCCGTGGTGGAGGGTTCTGCGTGGTGTGTGGAAAACGTGTTTGGGAAGCGAACAAGGTAGGTGAGTATATACATATGAATTGTGCCATGAAGCGTCGAGATGAAGAGGTCGCAACGACCAGCGGCATTTCGTGGAGTCGTCCGAATGAGATTGATTGGGATGCCCTTTGCGACGGGATTCTCGCTGCGACCCTGCGTTGCTTTGCCCGCGTAGCAGAGGCGAATGAGGGTAGGGCTATCAAGGATGTCGTTGTCGCCTACCGGATTGGAGAGGGAGTCCGCGTAGAACCCTGTATGACGTTTTTCGACGGAGCGTATCTCAACGCTTCCTTGGATGACGATTCGCTGTTCGACGATCTGGAGCCGTTTGACTCTGCAATCACCCGAATCGAGGAGAATCTTGATGACGACCAGAGCGAGGAGTTTATCGAACTTTTGGAATCTAGAGTTCCGAAAATGATGGAACAGGTCTTCAGTGGATTGGAGAGATCCAGTTTCGGACTGGATCTCGCTGAGGGATGCGCCAAAACGTTGAAGGAATTCTAACGCTACACAAGGACGAGCAAGCGAGTAGACACCAACAGCCTGCCGTACTGGGCCGACATGATCCTATTTGTTGACACACTTGACCCTGTTCCGGAGTAGTGCTCTCCGGTGAGGTTGGCTATGTTTGGATCATAGGGCTGGATATGGAGAAGGAGCTTTCACATTCTCGCTACGATTGCGGCGCTTTCGATGGTTTCGGCACGAGCAGACACTGTGGGCCCTTTTCCGTACGCAGCCAATTTTCAAAAGGCTGATCAGAATTCCCAGGTTCCGTAGAATCGCCACCGGGTCCTTTGCCCCTCTTGCTCCACATCTGCAACTGAGCTTACGACAAAGCTGAAAGCAACGCCGGAGCCTTTCCGAACTTCGCTTCAAACTCCTGAATCGTCGGCTCGATGCGCACATTCCATTTGGCCTCGTGATTGAGGGCGATCGCGGAGAGTTCGTGGTTGAGGAAGGGATTTCGGAAACGGTCGAGGGTTTCCCGGGCGAAAGACTCCGGGTCTTCGCAGCGGCCTTCGATCGTGGGGACGATCTCTTCGAAGAGGACACGGCTGAGCCATTCGCCGACTTCGGGATCTTCGATCGCTTCGCGCACGGTGGTGAGGTCGGTTCCTTTGCTTTTGGCGACGAGGGCGGAATGCGCTCCGTTGAGGATTCGCACTTTCCGGAGCGTGTAGGGGAGAAGGTCACCGGTTGTGACCACGGCGGGATGAGCGGAGAACGGAAATTCCGGGTCATAGGTATCCACGGCCCAGAAGGCGAAAGGTTCGGCGCTGATGAGGAGCGGGTCCTCTTCGAGAAGGGGATGCTGATCGGGTCTTCCGGGAACGATGCGATCGACCAGTGAGTTTACCCAGCGGCATTCAACCTCGATCCAGTCGGTCAGGTCAGTGTCGAGGCCCCAGTAGGCCGCCTGTTCGAGGACGAGATCGCGAAGGAGGTCCGCATTTGACTCGACCAACTCGCAGGGGAGAATCCACAGGCTGTTGCCGCCCGCTTCGAAGTGATGACGAAGCACAGTGAGTAATTTGGCGGGAAAGGAAAATGGCGGGCTCGGTTCCTCCGACTGATCCCGTTCGTCGAGGGCGAGTCCGGCTTCGGTCGTGTTCGAAAGAATCGTGGTCAGTTTTTTCGAGGCTGCGATTTCGAGAATCTCGTCCCATTGCGTTCCGGCGTGGAGTGCCTTTTTGATGGAGGTGACCGACTGCGTTTCGTCGATGATCCCGCCGTCGCAAAATCCCCGAATCGCGACGTGGTAGTTTCCTCCGGCGGCGTTCAGGGCATCGGCTCTTTCCCGGCCGGTGGACTGGACTACGGTGATCTCGAGTGGCGGGTTCAGTTCTCCGGCAAAAAGGTCTGTGAACCCCCGCAGAAAATTACCGGCCCCGAACTGGAGAATCATGCTTCGAGTTCAGGCATTCCCAGTTGTTTGCGAACCTGATTCTGATTCTCAAGGGCCGCTTCGAGTGTGGGAGCGGTGAAGGTGAGGTGGCCCATTTTACGACCGCGTCGGGCCTCCCGTTTCCCGTAGAGATGGAGTGAGGCGCCCCGATGTTCGAGGATGGCGCTCCAGTCGGGATCGTTGTCGTTTTCGACCCAGACATCGCCGAGGAGATTGAGCATCACGGTGGGGGAATGGAGGCGGGTCGAGCCTATCGGGAGTCCGGTGATAGCGCGGAGTTGTTGCTCGAACTGCGAGACCTCGCAGGCGTTGATGGTGTGGTGCCCCGAGTTGTGGGGGCGGGGTGCCATCTCATTGACGATAAGGCGTCCGTTCTTCGAGACGAAGAATTCCACCGCGAGAATCCCGACGTAGTCGAGGGCTTCGGCAATCCCGAGGGCGATTGTTTCGGCGCTGGCGATCAGTCCGGTATCAAGTCGTGCCGGAACAATCGAGACGTCGAGAATATGATCGCGGTGGATGTTCTCCGCGGCGTCGTAGGAAGCGGTGCCCCCTGCCTGATCGCGCACCACGAGAACGGAAAGCTCAGCCGCAAGATTAATCTTCTCCTCGAGGACGGCACGCGGGGCATCGAACTCGTTCCAAATCGCAGCGGCGTCTCCGTCGCGGGTCACGGGGAGCTGGCCTTTGCCATCGTAGCCGAACTCGGCCGTTTTGAGGATGCCGCCGTTTTCGCCCAGCTTCGTGAGCGCTTCGGCGAGTGATTCGGTGGAATCGACAACCGAGAAGGCGGCGCAGGGGAAGTTGTGTTCCGAAAGGAAACGCTTTTCCCGTTCGCGGTGCTGGCAGGTCGTGATCGCTTTGACGCCGGGCATGAGCGGGATGCTCGCGGCGACGGTTTCGAGTAGCTCGCGGGGAATGTTTTCAAATTCGACGGTGGCGACGTCCGCTTCTTTGAGAAAGGTCTCAAGGGCTGCAGGTGAATCAAAAGACTCTTCGATGACAAGGTCGGCCATTCCGGCAGGGCCGTTGTCGGGAGCGCCAATCCAGCTGATGACGCGATAGCCCATGCGCCTCGCTTCCATAGTCAGCATGCGGCCAAGCTGACCGCCGCCAAGGACGCCGATGGTAGCCGGAGGTCTGAGAAAATCGCTCATCCGGAGAATTAGTTTTCGAGAGCGGGGAGTTCGGACGCCTCCACTTTGGCGCGAAGTGACTCGCGATAGGCGCTCAGTTTTTCCGAAGTGGCTTCGCATTCGTTGGCGAGAAGCGAGACCGCGAAGAGACCGGCGTTGGTTGATCCGGCTTCACCGATCGCGAAGGTGGCGGTGGGAATGCCGGCGGGCATTTGGACGATGGAAAGCAGTGAGTCGACTCCGTTGAGGACGCGGGATTTCACCGGCACGGCAAGGACGGGAATTGTCGTCAACGCGGAGGCCATTCCGGGAAGGTGAGCGGCGCCACCGGCTCCGGCGATGATGCATTTGAGTCCGCGCTCTTTGGCGCTTTTGGAATAATCGAAGAGAAGCTCAGGGGTGCGGTGAGCGCTCACGACTTTGGTTTCAAAAGGAATTCCAAAATCACGCAGCACTTCCGCCGCCTTGCAGAGCGTCGGCCAGTCGGAGGTGCTTCCCATGATGATACCGACGAGCGGTGCTTCCGTGTTGGTTGAATCGGACATTCTCTTAAACTGGCGACCTTCCGGACGCGAGCAAGAGAATTTCCACCGATGAGCGATTATTCCTCCTCCGTTCCGTTCAGGTAAACTTTGCGATTGGTCGTCGACCCATCAGCCCAGCGAAACTGGATCTGAGCCGGTCCTTTCGGTTTCGCGGGCGCTCCAAAGAACAATTCCTGCGAAGACTGGCTGCGATAGCCGCCGCCGGCGTAGTATTCCGCTGTCTGGGTGGGGAAGTCCGGAATCGTCACGGTGACGCGGACACCGGCGGGATGTTTTCCGGGGGTGTCGATCACGACGCTGAGTGGCTGAGTGCCCGCGGGCTCCGTCTGATTGATAAAGGCGGCGGGATCGGAATCGTTCAGTGCGGCAATGAAGTCGACGCGGCGATCGCGATTCAAATCAGTTGTGATGAGTGCCCTCCCTGCTCCGTAGGCAAGAAGTCCGCTCCTCCGTGCCTCCACGGCGATAAACGGGGATTCTGCTTTTCCGGTGCCCAGAAGCAGTTGTGAAACGCCGCCGGTGTTCGGTTCCGGTTTTAAAATGGTGGCTGAGGCGCGGTTTTGAAGCAGATAGGCGTCTGTGAATCCATCGTAGTTAACATCGGTCAGGGCGATGCCGTAGCTTTGCGATACTTGAGCGATGCGGGGAAGAGGAGAGAAAGTGAATACTCCGGTCCCGTCATTGATGAGGATTCCCGATTCGCGAGTGGTCAGTGACCATGACTTCGCTTCACTCAGTTTCTTTTGTGAAAAAATTTCCGGCAGCAGCTCAACAAACTCCCGCGAGGACTTCGCTTTCGCGGCGATAGCCGGATCCAGTTCCGCAAAATCAATCCAGCCGCGGAGGGGGAGCATCTCACCCTTCTCTCTCAGCATTTCAATGGTGAGCTCGTTCCCGAAAAGGAGATCTCCTTCGAGGAACTCACCCCGGTAGAGGCTCGTTTCCCCGCCATTGAGACCTTCGTTGGCAACGAGGTAATCAATGTCGCCATCGTTGTCGATGTCGCGCCCTGTGATCGCGTTCCATCTTCCCCTTAGATTATCCAATCCGGCCTCTTCGCCGACCCGCGTCAGTTTAGCTCCGGTATTTTTCCACAATTGAATCGGTCCCCATTCGGTCGTGATCATGAGGTCGAGGGTGCCGGTGTTGTCGACATCGGTCCAAATCGCACTGCTTACCGCACCGGCTTTCTTCAGGGCAGGCGCGAGCTGATCGGTGACATCGGTAAAGTGACCCTTCCCGTTATTCCGGAGCAGGTAACTCGTTCCGGGTTCGGGATAACTGCCGGGTTCAAAATGTCCACCAACAAACAAATCAACATCGCCGTCGCCGTCAAAATCGGCTGCCGCGACGGGGCCGCTGTTGGCATTTGCGCGGGGAAGTGATCCCGCCGGAGCCCTCACATAGCCACCTTTCTGCATGAGATAGAGTCGATCCTGGAGAACGCCGGGGGTTTTCCCTGCTTCGATTCCGCCGCTGGCGATGAAGAGATCGATATCACCGTCGTTGTCGGCATCAAAGTAGACCGCTCCGCCATCTTCAGAGGACTTGGAGTTTTCCAGTGCCTTGCCGGTGGATGAGAGATCCGGAGAGCGGGCTACGAATCGCGAAATGGCATCACGGGATCCTCCCAGTAGCAACTCTGAGAGGCCGTCGCCATCGAGATCCGCAGCTGCAAGGGAGGGACCGCTGCGACTGATGCCTGCAGGAGCCAGTGGCTGAGAGAGATTTTCATTGAATGGCAGTTCGACGTAGCCGATGCCCCGTAGAGCGTCGGAGCCGGTGAAGAGTGGTCTCGTTGGTGGCGGTCGCGATAACGATGGGATCAAGCTGTAGGCTTCCTTAATCGTATAGCGGAAGCCCGGTTCGACTTTCTCAAGAGATTCGTAGGCACCTGAGCCCTGCCAGCGAACCGTGATCCGGTCGAGCGCTTTGCCCTCCGGAGCTGCTGCGAAAAATACCGGTTCGTCTGAGTTTTTGAACCCGCCCTGAGGATAGAGCTGTTGCACCCGTGTCAGGCCTCCGGTTCTCGTAAAGAGTTCTGATCCGATCCCGATCCGGTTTGAGCGTTCCCCTTCGAGTTCGACGATGAGCCTCCCGGCCTGGCTGTGGTTGCGATAAAGAATAACATCCTCTCCTAACGGACACACCACGAGGTCGAGATCACCGTCGCCATCGAGGTCGCCCTGGCCGGCTGCGTAGCTGATTGCTTTGCTGCCCAGTCCCCAGGCAGCGGTGGCGTTCTCAAAGTTCCAGTCACCTTTGTTCCGAAAGGCGATGTTTCTCTGCGGGCGTTCAGGCTGGTTTTCGAGAATGTCCCATCGCGTTCTCCCTTTGAGTGATTCCCCCTCGAGTTCTCCGCTTGGCAGGCTCGTCCGGTCACGCGCTTCCCCGGTGGCGAAAAAGAGATCGGTGAGGCCGTCGCCGTCGTAGTCACCCGCTTTCACTGCCCATGAGGCTCCGGTGTTGGCTATACCGGCGAGGTGCGCGAGTTCCTGGAAGCGCGTCGTCCCTGTGTTCGCAAACAGGGTGTTGTGCGGGATCTGCATGGCGCCTCCGCTGTTTGCAACGCGTAAGACATCCTGACGGAGGGGCTCTCCGTAACTGAGCCGTTCTTTCTGGGTCAACGGGGCCGACCCGGTTGCGAGGAGATCAATATAAAGATCATTGTTGAAATCGGCGGTGACGCTTCCCCGCGAATGCCAGGGAGTGTATGGCAGGACCATTCGAGTGACATCGAACATTCCCTTGTCCCGGCGGTTTTGCAAAAGGGCGTCGGGGGCGTGGCTGTCGTGAGCGAGAAAAAGATCGGGGAACAAATCCTGATCGACGTCGAGCCAGCTGTGTGCTGTTGTATAGGACCGCTGCGTGCCGATAAAGGGATCCGGCATGGGCTCGAATTTTCCTTTACCGGTATTGCGATAGAGGAGGTCGGCGACGGGGCCTTCGACCCATTGCGTTTTGCCCTCTTTGTCGACATAGCCGATGTAGGCGTCATCCCAGGGCGGGCGAAGTTTCACCGCCCCGTTGACAACCGTTGATTCGATCGATTCAGGACGCCCTTCAGCGGGTTCAATGTGATAGCCCTGAATAAAGAGATCGAGATAGCCGTCCCCGTCCTTGTCGACAAAGCTCGCGCTGAGAGATCCCGAGGAAAAGTTGATTCCGTAGTCCTCTGCCATGTCAACAAATCGAACGACACCGCCCCGGCTGATGTTCATGAGGAGTTGGTTGGGGCTTTCGTAATTCACGATATAGATATCGAGATCCCCGTCATCATCCACGTCCGCCATTACTGCCGAGGAACCCCAGCTATCTTTTCCACCGAGCTGAGCAATCGGGGATACGTCTTCGAAGGTGAAATTATCGCGTTGTATGAAGAGTCGGTGCGCTCCGGTAGTTCCCGGGAAGAATAAATCGGCGCGTTTGTCTCCGTTAATGTCCCCGATGGCGACGTTGCCTGTCGCCCAGCCGAAGGCATAGAGGTGCTTCAAGGGATGTTTGAGATCGAGCTCATAGCGCATCGTCACGCCGCTCTTATCTGAGCTGATCTGCTCAAAGAGAGTTCCCCCGTCCCAGGTTGATTTGGGCTCAAGAGCTTCTTTCGTCATGATGTCCTCATCCGAGATCGCGTGGAGGAACGAAGTGGGAAGACAAGTGAGAAGTGTCAGGAGAAGAAAGCTACGGATCATGGAGGCTGCAGGCATGTTAGCATAAGACATTCGCCCGAACCCTTGCAACTGTGACAATCGGGAAAGTTTCAGAGGTGCCGTGATGAGCCGTGAACGGAAATGTCTGAATTTCTTTATGATGCCATCAACGTTCACGATGATGAGCTTAAACGGGTTTGAATTTCCGGGTGATAGTGAGGTCGCTCGTTAATCTTCCGGCACTTAACCCTGTCATGTCCACCACCTAACCCTGTTCGATTTTATACCCTTAGTAATACTTAAGGATCGGGCTTGCAAAAATGTTGAAATATTTCGTATAATTACTGAATAATCTATCGCCCTCAACCGTCGTAGTGAGGATAGGGGCGGTGGATTCACAACCTCAAAACAACCAAACGATCTATGAAAAAAGCTGGAAAACTCGCAATTCTCGGAGCCGCAATCGGCATCATGTCATTCTCAACTGCCTGCACTCCCGGTGAGCGAGGTGCGGTTGTCGGTGGCGCTATCGGAGCAGGAACTGGTGCTCTTATCGGTGACGGAACCGGAGCCCTCATTGGTGGTGCTGTCGGTGCTGTAGCCGGTTCTGAAATCTCCAAAAAACGCGCTCGTCGCAACGGAAACTGGTAATACACTTTTCCGGAAACTCCTCCTTATCGTTTCCGTCTGACATGATATGAAAATTTGCGGTGGTTCATTCTTTGCTTCCGCAGTTGTCGCTCTCGCGATGCTGACTGTCTCGTGCACGCCCACCGAAGAAGGTGCGTTTGTGGGCGGGGCGATCGGCACGGCTGCGGGTGGTGCACTTACTGACAGCGGAACCGGAGCTCTCGTTGGGGGCTTGTTAGGCGCTGCTGTCGGAGCTGCGATAGCAGATGATCGCTCCCACCGTCGTTCCTCATATTACGGACGCGGGCGATACGACTACAGGCGGCACCATCACGGGTATCATCGTGGTGACCGCTATTATCATGGTCGTTCATACGGCCCTCCGCGGAGACGCGGATACGGCTACTGAGAGGAGATTGGTTTCAGATTATATTTCAAGAAAAGCGGGGGAGTGATCCTCCGCTTTTTTTGTGGCTGCTTCGTTCGGCTGGTCCGGGGGAGGGAGTTCTTCACTCTTCCGGGGCAGGGGTCAGTTCTGCGATTTTCTCCTGCAGCCTTGCGTTTTGATCGTGAAGCGCTGAAATCTGATCCTGAAGTTGGATCAGCACTTTTTCGTCGGGGGAGAAGAGGCTTCCCGAGGCGACCCTTTTCCAGTAAACGCCGTAGAACCATCCGGAGACGGCGATTCCTGCGAGAACAAGAAGAATGAGGGACTGGACTGGGGTGAGATTTTTCACAAAGCCCGGCGAGTGAACGCTGCGATTACTTTTTCTTTCCGAAAAGGCGGCCCAGATTGAGCCCTTTGCGTTTTTCGGGAACGGCTGCCGCCGCATTGTAATTCGGCTGTTGCTCATCACCGCCTTGCGGAGGTGCAGCCGCGGTATCGGGGGCAGGTTGAGTAGCGTTGTTGTTGCCACCATTGTTGCCGTTGAACCATCCCCGCTTTTCCTGTTCAGGCTTTCTCTGTTGTGAGTTAGCTCCTCCTACGGGATTGGTACTGGACTCGTTCTCTCTTGTGATGACGAGTCTCAAGTCCGACGGGATATTGTCGACATAGTCCCAGCTTCGCACCGGCATTTTCGCCCCCTGCGGGGTGTAGCCCTGCACCTTGCGGCGAATTAGTTTCCCTGAAGGATCGTAAATCTGTTCCTCGGCGAAGCGACCGAATGAATCGTAAACCTGAACGCCGCGATACTTGAAGGTTCCGCGTCCGTCATAGATCATGACTTCGGTGGGGCGACCGAATTGATCGAGCATGATCATTCGGCGTTGAAGCGTCACGTTGTTCTTTTTCGTGATCTGCTCCAGCGTCTTCGTTTTCGTATCCTGCTTGGATTCGGTGAAAGAGCCGTCGGTGTGATGGATTCCGCGGCCCCAGACATCGACCACTTTGCCCTGCATCTGTCGAAGTTGAGGATTGTGCTTCGCGAACGCCTGACGCTGTTGTTCGGTCAAAATCATGTCTCCGCCGGAAAATGCCATCGCTGCATTGGGATCCATAGCGGCGCCCTGCTGTTGGGCTGCGGTGACCGCCTGTTGATTCACAATCGCTCTTCCGGCGCGGGCGCCTCCACCTGAGGGTGTTTGTTGCGTATGGAACTGGGCAGACGCCTCGAAGGTGATCATCCCGAGTGAGATGACCGCCAGAGTATGTAAAATCGTATTCTGTCTTTCCATTTGGCGCGATATAAGGATAAGGCTTACAGAAAATGCCGCAAGCTTTTCCGAAACTCCCTTTCGGGCTGGTGAAATACCGGGGAATTGCCTCGTGTCCCGCAGGTTGCGCCGCCTACTCCTCCTCGATCGGAAAGCGATTTTCGGGGGCGAGAAATCGACCGTGGAACCGGCTTTCAGGGTGGACCTGCCGCGTTTCCTCCTCCGAATCATTGATGAGGAGGCGCCCCTCGTTGGCCCAGGCAAAAATTCCCCCGGCGAGATTTGCTGCTGAGAGAGGCCATTTTTCCGGCATCTCGCTGAGGAGTTTTGCGGCTCTGACTCCGGAGGCGCTGTAAAAGACAATCACTTCAGGGAGTGGCGCGGCGGTGGTTAGGTATCTGGAGATTTTATCACTGGTATCGAGATGGACGGCTCCGGGGATGCGGCTGACCTGAAACTCTTCAGTCCGCCTCACATCGATGATAAGAACATCGACGTTTCTATCCAGCAAGGCGGCAAGCGTCGCGGGGCGCAAATGCTCAAATTCCGGGTATTCGCTGCGAAGTGACTCGCTCTGTGCTTCGAGGGTCTGGATATCGCCCACTTTGCGGTAACTGCCCGGCCCGAGCGCAATGAGGAGGATTCCGAAAAGGAAGAGACCGGCAACGATGAGGATGGCTTGCGGGCGCATCGTGGGGGATCAGGAATCTTTTACGTCCTTTTGAGGCTCCGGCGTTCCCGGCTGACGAAAGGCGGAAATGATGAGTAAGCCTGCGGCGATGCAAATGCACGAGTCGGCGACGTTGAAACTGGGAAAATGCCCGCCCGATGACTTCACGATTTTGTCGTAAAAGGGAGGAAGGAAATCGAGGAAGTCGACGACGTAGCCGCGGCCGGGAAGAAGCCGGTCGGTGAGATTGCCAATGATTCCGCTGATGAGGAGGGAGGCGGCCACCTTCGTGATTTTGTCAGGAAAGCCGCCTTTTCTCCAGAGGACGGTGATACCGGTGATGGCGACCAGTCCGATGACACCGAAGAGGTAGTTGGCGTAGGCGGAACCATTGAGGACTCCGAATGCCATTCCTGTGTTGTGAACTCTGACGATGTTGAAAAAGTCGGGGATCACCTCGATGACACGCCGCATCTCGTACGGAGTCACCCGTGGATCCGGGAACTGCATCACGATCCAGAGTTTCGTGAGCTGATCCAGAATCAGGAGGGGAAGACTGATGCTGAGGAGGTGTTTTTTCATGGCGGGGGGATTTAGCTCATTGCTTCGTCACAGCGCACACAGAGTTCAGAACCCGGCGCGGTTTCGATGGAACGGCGGCAGCGCGGGCATTCGGCGTGGTCTGTCACCTTTACGGTGGCTGAGCAGTCACCTTCCCCGGCTTGAACCGCGAATTTCGAAATCATGAGGAATTCGAGGGCGTCGTCCGGGGCGGATTCGAGAACAGCTTTCGCCGGATCATCACTCTTCATCACGAAGGTCACGTCGGCCTGCTCACGTTTCTTAAACTGATCGGATTTCACTGCCGCGTCGATCGAGATCTGAGCGAGGTCACGGAGATCGCTGAGGGCTTCAATCTGGTCGCTTGCTTCGCTGCCGGCAAAAGCGGGGTCGGCTTCAGGGAAGGTCTCTAGGTGAACGGAGGTTTTGTGTCCGGCGTATTCCCAGGCTTCGTCGGCGGTGAAGGCAAGGATGGGCGCGATGAGTCGAACCATCGAATCGAAGACGCGGTGCATCGCGGTCTGGGTGGCGCGGCGGCGGGTCGAATCGACACGGTCGCAATACATGCGGTCCTTCGTGATGTCGACGTAGAGCGCGCTGAGATCGACGGCGCAGAACTGGTTCAGCGTGTTGAAGACCTTGCGGAACTCGAACGCTTCGTAGGCTTCGCGACATTCGGTGACGACGCGGTTGAGGCGCTCGAGAACCCAGCGGTCGATCAGTCCGAACTGATCATTGGAAACGGCGTCTTTTTCGGCGTCGAAATCATTCAGGTTCGCAAGAAGGATGCGGAGAATGTTCCGGAAGCGGCGGTAAGGCTCCGTCGTTTGTTTGAAGAGGTCCTCTCCGAAGGGAACTTCGTTCTGCCAGTCAACACTGCCAGCCCAGAGGCGGAGAATGTCGGCACCGTATTTGTTGTAGAAGTAGGCGGCGTCAGTCGGCTTTCCGGCTTTGGCTGCGTCGGACTTGGAGATTTTCTTTTTGTCCTTATCGACCACGAATCCGTGAGTGAGCACTGACTTGTAGGGTGCAGCGTCGCGAACCGCTGTGCTGAGCATAAGCGAACTCTGGAACCACCCGCGGTGCTGGTCGGTCGCCTCGAGGTAGAGGTCAGCGGGACAGCTCAGTTCGGGATGGCGATCCATCACTGCGACGTGGCTCGAACCGGAATCGATCCAGACGTCGAGGGTGTCTTTGCAACGGGTCGTGCCGGCGGGAAGGCCGAGCTTCTCAGCCCACCAGGCGTCGTCGTGCTCGAACCAGAGATTCGTGCCGCCGGTTTCAGTGACTTCGGCGACTTTGCGTGCGACGTCGGCATCGATCACGGGAAGACCGCTTTCGGCATCGTAAAAGACCGGAAGGGGAACTCCCCAGGTGCGCTGGCGCGAGATACACCAGTCGGGTCGTGACTCGACGGTTCCGTAGATGCGGTTGCGGCCCCAGTGTGGAAGCCACTTCACGCCGTCGATTTCTTCGAGCGCTTTCTCGCGGATGTCGTCGATGCGGATGAAAAACTGAGGCACGGAGCGGAAAATGATCGGTGTCTTCGAGCGCCAGCAATGCGGGTAGCTGTGGAGATACTTTTCTTTTCCAACGAGGAATCCTTTTTCAGCAACGAGCTTGAGAATAGGGATGTTCGCTTCGTGAACGTGCATGCCGACGAGGAAATCAACGCCGACTTCATCGGTGAAATTACCGGCATCATCGACCGGGGAAAGGAGGCCGAGGTCGTTGTTCTGTCCTGCGAGGTAATCGTCGCTACCATGACCGGGGGCGATGTGAACCGCACCGGTTCCTGTTTCCGTGGTCACGAAATCAGCGAGGATGATTTTCGAGGTCCGATCGATGAAGGGATGCTGAGCTTCCGCGCCTTCGAGTGTTTCGCCTTTCAGCTCCGTGAGTTCTCCCGAAGGAGCAAAGCCGGTTTTCTCTTCGAATTTTCCGAGGAGCTCTTTGACGATGATGAAATTCTCAGTTCGCTCGGTGTTCGGATTCGTGAATTCGCCTTTGACGTAGGTGAACTGCGGATGCACCGCGATGCCGAGGTTGGCGGGGAGCGTCCATGGAGTTGTCGTCCAGATCACCATGGAGGTTTCGCCGGCGTGGTCACCGGTCACGACAGGAAACTGCACGAAAATAGCGATGTCTTTGACGTCCTCGTATTCGACTTCCGCTTCCGCGAGCGCGGTTTGGGCGCCATAGCTCCATTGAACGGGCTTTTTGCTCTGATAAACGAGTCCTTTGTCGACGAGGGTTGCGAAAACGCGGATGATGTCCGCTTCGTATTCGGGCGAAAGGGTCAGGTAGGGATTTTCCCAATCACCGAGAACGCCGAGGCGCTTGAAGGAGTTGCGCTGGATGTCGATGAATCCCCGGGCGAACGCTTCGGAGCGGCGACGGATCTCCGCCGGCTCGAGGCCGCGGGATTCTTTGACGACTTTGAATTCGATCGGCAGTCCGTGACAATCCCAACCGGGGATGTAAGGGCATTCGTAGCCGGCCATCGACTTTGATTTGAGAACGAGATCCTTGAGCACTTTGTTCAGCGCGGTGCCCATGTGGACGTCTCCGTTCGCGAAAGGAGGGCCGTCATGAAGAATGAAACGGTCGGAGCCTGCTGCTTTGCGCTTCGCAATAATCGAGGCGTAGAGGTCTTCGTTTTCCCACTTTTCGAGACGTGACGGCTCCCGCTTAACGAGATCGCCGCGCATCGGAAATTCGGTTTCCGGTAAATTGAGTGTGGATTTGTAGCTCTTCGCTTCGTCCTGATTGCTCATGATCAATTCTGGGTGTCAGAAAAAAGGGATGAAAATCCCCGCTTCTGAAAGGCGGCGAACCTAGCATCCCCGCGCCACCGTCGCAAGGGCGGGGTGTCAGGCCGATGCCGGAATCTGATTCCTGCGCTTCCGGACGAATCCGAAGACGAGAAAGCCGATTCCAATCACGATCATGAAGGTCGAGTAAAATTGCCCTCTCGTCATCCCTGCGATGAGTCCGGCATCGGGTTCGCGGTAGTTTTCCACGAAGATGCGCCCGATCGCGTAGAGGATGAAAAAGATTCCGGTGATGACGCCGTGGTAGAGGTTTTTCCACTTCAGGCGAATCGCGAGAAGAATGAGGAAAAGGAGAAGGCCTTCAATGAGGGCTTCGTAGAGCTGCGACGGGTGGCGGGGCGTGAGGATTTCACCGAGAATGAGGCGGAAGCTCTCGTTTTCCTCCGAGGCTTTGAGGATGAGTTGGCTGACCTGGTAATGGGGATCGAATCCGGAGGCGGTCGCCTTTGCGACGGTGTCGTTGACCTCATCGAGGAGGTCGGGGGCGACGTCTTTGGCCTTCGTGGCCACTTCAACGAGCTGATCGGTGGGGAAATCCCAGGAGAAGTAGCCCTCGGCGCTCCGCCTTCCCTCGATGATCTCCGAGGGGAATTTCATGGCGAGACTGCTGTCGGTTTTCCGGCCGTAGAGTTCCCCGTTCACAAAGTTTGCGATGCGTCCGAAGAACACGCCGAGGCTGCAGACGATGACAAGATTGTCCCCGAGACCGGTCCAGGATTTCTTTTTAACGAGCGCGTAAATTAACGCCACCAGGACCGTCCCGAGAATGCCCCCGTGGCTGGACATCCCGCCGCCGAGGACATCGAAGAAGCTGGCCGGATTCGCGACCAGCTCACCGAAGTTGTAAAAGAGCATGAAGCCGAGTCTCCCCCCGAGCATGATACCGAAGAGGGAGATGACCGTCACGAAATCCGCGACTTCGGAATCCCTCAGTTCGGAAGCTTTCAGTTTCACAAACCAGCGGAGGAGAAAAAACGCGACGATGAATCCGCTGACGTAGGCGAGACCATACCAGCGCAGCCCGAACGACTCGGTGAATTGGATCGCGAAGGGGTCGAGGTGGTGGATGTAGGTGGCTAGAAAGCAGGTGCTCATCTCCCGAAACCAGACCGCGATATTTGCCGGAGCGCAAGACCGGAGATGTGACGGACGGGTGGCAATTGATCACGGTCTTGCAGGGGATCCTGCTTTAGGCATAGAATTGCCGGTATGAATCGAATTTCTCTATTGCTTGTCACGGTCGTTTTACTGGCGACTTCGCTCCTACGGGCGGCGGATAAGACCAACGTCCTGTTCATTATCTGCGACGATCTCAATTGCGACATCGGCAGCTATGGTCATCCCCAGGTGAAGACCCCGAATATCGACAAGCTGGCGGCACGCGGGGTTCGCTTTGCCAATGCGCACTGCCAATACCCGCTTTGTGGTCCAAGCCGGGCATCCTTCATGACGGGGCTTTATCCTGACCAAACCCTGGTTCATCAGAATGCGGTCTACATCCGCGAGAACACTCCCAAGGTCGTGACGATGGCGGAGCACTTCCGAAACAACGGTTATTTCGCGACCCGGATCGGAAAAATGTATCATTACAATGTTCCGAAACACATCGGCACAAGCGGACATGATGACCCCTACTCCTGGGACTACACAATCAATCCCCGAGGGCGCGACGTTGAGGACCAGTCGCTCATCTTCTCGCTGAGGCCGGGAACTTTCGGAGCGACTCTGAGCTGGCTGGCCGCTGAAGGAACCGATGAGGAGCAGACCGATGGCATGATCGCCGATGCCGCTGTCGAGGAGCTGCGCCGCTACCAAAAAGAGGATCGGGCTTTCTTTCTCGCAGTCGGATTGTTCCGGCCGCACACGCCTTACGTGGCCCCGAAGAAGTATTTCGATCTTTACCCGCTTGAAGACATCGTCGTGCCGGTAGTTCCCGAAGGGTATGAGAAAACGATTCCGGCGGATGCTTTGAAATCGATTCGACGGAGGAAAGAGGAAACCAATCTAGCGGATGACCTCGCCCGTCAGGCGATACAGGCTTACTACGCGTCGATCTCCTTTGCTGATGCTCAGGTTGGAAAAATTCTCGCAGCGCTGGAGGATACAGGCCTCGATGAGAACACCGTCGTGACTTTCACTTCTGACCACGGCTACCACATGGGGGAGCACGGGCACTGGCAGAAAACGACGCTCTTTGAAAACGCCACGCATGTACCGATGATCATCGCGGCACCGCAGCAAAAGATGCGTGGAGAATCAACGATGATGCCGACTGAGATGGTCGATTTTTATCCTACTCTTTCAGAACTGTGCGGGTTGAATCGACCGAAGCATCTTTCCGGAGTCAGCCTCGTTCCGGTTTTAAATGACATCTCGGTGAAGCCGCGGGAGTCAGCATTGAGTCAGTATAACAACGGCTACAGCCTCCGAACGGACCGCTACCGGTTCACCTCATGGGGTGAGGTTGGCGTTGCCGGCGAAGAACTCTACGATCACGAGACTGATCCGGAGGAAATGGTGAATCTCATTCACGACCCTGAAATGGGCGGAATCAGGACGGACCTGCGTGATGAAATTTCCAAACGAATCCTCGATGCCGGATCTCCACCGGCAGGGGTGAAGCAGGTGCGTGACAAGCCCGCGCGTCCTGCAAAGTAGGCTTTTTTGCAGTCGTAAATGCTTCTTTAGCCGTGATTGCCATCGTTATGGCGCATTTATACAAACCTGCGTCTTGCCTTGAAGGCGTTTTTTTTGGCAGTCTCGTCAGGAACCCCCAACCTGTGTTTCAACTAACCCGTTTGTTTACTCTATTCTCATGACCTTATTGCTAGTCATTATTCCTCTCTTCGGCGTTCTCGCTCTCGCTTTCACTTTCTGGAAATCCGCCTGGGTGGAAAAACAGGATGCCGGCTCCGATCAAATGCAGAGGATTGCTAAAAACATTGCCGATGGTGCGATGGCGTTCCTCCGCGCTGAATACAAAGTGCTCTCCATTTTTGTCGGTTGCGTTGCACTGCTGCTTTTGTTCCAGGGGTTCCGGGATGAAAACAGCTCTCCGCTCGTTGCCGTTTCATTCATCGTCGGCGCGATCTGTTCGGCGTTGGCAGGCTTCATCGGGATGCGCGTTGCCACGAAGGCGAACGTTCGCACGACCCAGGGCGCACGCACCAGTCTCGGTGAGGGACTCAAAATTGCCTTCGCCGGTGGTTCTGTCATGGGCCTCGGCGTGGTCGGGCTCGGCCTTCTCGGCCTCGGGCTCCTCTTTTTGATTTTCGGGAAAATGATAGGCACCGATGCCGAGTCGATCGGGAGGGTCATGACAATTATTACGGGCTTTTCATTCGGTGCTTCCTCGATCGCACTTTTTGCCCGTGTCGGCGGCGGTATCTACACCAAGGCCGCAGATGTCGGTGCTGATTTGGTCGGTAAAGTGGAGGCAGGTATCCCCGAGGATCACCCTCTCAATCCGGCCACGATTGCAGATAACGTCGGTGATAATGTCGGTGATGTTGCCGGAATGGGGGCTGACCTGTTTGAATCCTACGTCGGTTCCATCATCGCGACGATGGTGCTCGGCTCGGTTTTTATGATCATGCCCGAATTTGCCGAGTTGCCACTCGGAGGGGTTCTTCTTCCATTGCTTCTTGCCGGTCTCGGGATTGTTACCTCCATCATCGGAACGTTTCTCGTTCGGGTCAAAGACGGCGGTGATCCACAAAAGGCACTCAATACCGGTGAGATTGTTGCTGGGATTCTTTTGCTGATAGGCACCTTCATCATTGTTTCGACGGTGCTTCCTCCGAATTGGGTGGTCGGTGAAGCGACATACAGCTCACTCGGTGTTTTCGGTGCCATTGCAATCGGGCTCATTGCCGGAATCGCGATCGGGTATGTGACGGAGCATTACACGGGAACCGGCAAGGGACCGGTTATTAATATCGTGCGTCAATCGGTTACCGGTTCGGCGACGAATATCATTTCAGGGCTTGGGGTCGGGATGAAGTCGACCGCTGTTCCCATTATCATTTTGGCGGCGGCGATTCTCGGCTCGTACGAGTTGGCAGGTCTTTACGGGATTGCAATTGCAGCAGTGGGAATGCTTTCCAATACGGGGATTCAACTTGCGGTCGATGCCTACGGTCCTGTCTCCGATAATGCCGGTGGCATTGCGGAAATGGCGGAGCTTCCGGCCGAAGTCCGCCAGCGGACTGATAAACTCGATGCTGTGGGAAATACCACCGCAGCGATCGGAAAAGGCTTTGCGATTGGATCGGCGGCCCTCACCGCCCTCGCGCTTTTCGCGGCATTTAAAACAACCTGGGAGCAAACGCACGATGCGGTTCTTTCGATTGAGGTAACCGATCCCAAGGTGGTCGCTGCCTTGTTTGTCGGGGGCATGCTGCCGTTCCTGTTCTCTGCTCTTTCGATGGAGGCCGTGGGACGCGCTGCGATGTCGATGATTGAGGAGGTGCGCCGTCAGTTTCGTGAAATTCCGGGTCTCAAGGCCGGATTGGGCGCGATGAATCGCAACGAAGGAAAAATCCTGAAGGACTGGTCCGATGAAGATCAGAAAATTTACGTCGATGCTCAGGGGCAGGCGGAATACGGCAAGTGCGTCGAGATCTCAACGAAATCAGCGATCAAAGAAATGGTGAAGCCGGGGCTGCTTGCGGTGCTTGCTCCTGTCCTTGTCGGATTTCTCGGCGGAGCTGAGATGCTCGGCGGTCTCCTTGTCGGCGTCACCGTGACAGGAGTGCTCCTCGCGCTTTTCCAGTCCAATGCCGGTGGTGCCTGGGACAATGCGAAGAAGATGATCGAGGAAGGATTTGAAGTGAACGGCGTCAAGCTCGCCAAAGGGTCTGAAGCGCACAAGGCTGCCGTTGTCGGTGATACCGTCGGCGACCCCTTCAAGGATACTTCCGGACCTTCGCTGAATATTCTACTGAAGTTGATGAGCGTGGTTGCTCTCGTGATCGCCTCGATGATTTAGGGGCGGGAGGCGCTTCGCGCCGTGAAAGGGAAAAAGTAAAAGGTGAAAAGTCGGATAGGCTTTGAGCCACTGATAGGCGTGGAGGTCAGGCGGGCATCGATGGTGATAAGCGCCGGAGGTACGGAAGAATAATAGCCGGTGTGTGAAGCGTAGCGGAACCACCGGGTTATTCGGATGTAATCTGTCCGCCCTGAAGGGGCTGGAGAAATCGCCGTCTATCCACGATCGGTTTCTGCGCAGGAGCATCTGCGGATTCTGCTGCCCCTTCAGGGCAGAATTCAGGATCAGTTGGCGATTTCGGTGGTTCCGCTGCGCTCCACGCACCGGCTACGGTTCTCTATGAGCCTCCGGCTCAGGTGTTGGAGAATGGGAGAATGGGAGAATGGGAGAATGGGAGAATGGGTAGCGCCGGCAGGCGCGAAAGAAATTAGCCGGTGGTGGAGCGCAGCGGAACCACCGGACTGGGTTGCCCTGCCCGTCCGCCCTGAAGGGGCGGGAGAATTCACTGCCTACCAGAGGTAGCGTTCCTCAAACTCGACCATCCCGCGTTTCAACATGGTGCGGTATTCATCTTGAAAGCTGTGGTTCCGATGATGCTCCTCCTGATTGAGCACGTAAGATCTCACTTTTTCCAAATCGGGCGATCCCAGGGTGAAGGCCCCGTAACCTTCCTGCCAGGCAAAACCTGCAAGAGTGAGTTCGGATTTAATCCAACCGGATGAATCGGCTTTCAGTTCGCGCATGACATCGGATAGCCGGTGACCTGGTTTCAAGCTTATCAAAAGATGAATGTGATCGCCGATTCCGCCTACGCAATGCGGATGTCCGTCCATGGTTTTGATGATCCCGCCAAGGTAGCGATGGACACGCTCGCGCACTGAGGGTCGAAACCATGGCTCCCGGTTCTTCGTGCTGAACACGATATGATAGTGAAGCGCGGAGTGAGTCGAGGGCATGAGCCGATTCTACTGCCCCTTCAGGGCAGGAATCAATACAGGAACGAAATTCCGGTGGTTCCGCTGCGCTCCACACACCGGCTGGTATTCTGAAGAGCCTCCGGCTCAGGCTTGGAGTGTTCCCGGCGCCTGGATTTCCGTTCTCTGTTCTCCGGTCTCCGTTTCCAGTGATGCGGGGCTCGAGTTGACTGGGGTTGTTGGTAGCGCTGGAGGCGCGTAAGAGATTAGCCGGTGCGTGAAGCAACGCGGAACCACCGGATCATCGGGATCCAACCGGTCCGCCCTGAAGGGGCGGGAGAACTCGCCGGCTTCTGCGAACTATCGCTTGCTCCCCACGGCGGTGCGGAACTTCACGATCGCGTTGGCGATCGCTTCGGCGATGCGCTGACGGTGGGCTTCGTCGTGAATGAGCTTTCCTTCGGTGGGGTGGGTAATGAAACCACCTTCGAAAAGAATCGCGGGCTTGTTGATGCCCCGGAGAACGTTGAAACGGGCACGCTTGATGCCGCGGTCGACCGATTTTAATTCGTGGATCGCGTGGGCGTGAACGGATGTCGCGAGAGCGATGTTCTCTGCGTCTCGGGTGTTGCCGTTGAGCGGAGAGCTCCACGGGCTGCTGCCGTCCGTTGAGCGGGTTCCCTGAGGCGCCAGCGCGTAAGTCTCGATTCCTTCGGCGGTGCGCGAACCGGATGAGTTGAAGTGCAGGCTCACGAAAATGGCATTTCGCTGGCCGTTCGCGATCGCGACGCGTTGGCCGAGAGTTAAAAAGACGTCGGTTCGCCGCGTCAGGAGTGTCTTAAAGCCTCGAGCTTTAAGCTCTTTTTCGACGCGGAGCGCCATATCGAGGGCGTAATTCTTTTCGTAGCCCATGACGCCTTTGGCTCCGGAATCGTGTGCCCCATGTCCGGCATCGATCACGACGGTGTCGAAATTGATCGGCTTTTTGATGTAACTGGGACGAACCACGGGGTCGACGAGCTTGGCGAGATCGACGGTCGAGAGCATTGCTTTGCCTCCATTTTCGATCACAGGGAACGATAAATTGAACTTAATGTTGTTCACGTAGATCGACTGAGAGCCAACCCGCCAGGTCATTACGAGGCTGGGATGCTGGAAAATTCGATCATTTCCCTCCTTCGCGAAACGCTGGAACTGGTAGAATTTAGCGACGTTCTCGTCTGAGACGTAGCTGCGTCCACCAATGTTGTAAGTGTTCCAATCCTTTGCCGCAGCTTCGCCGGTGGCTGAAGCCAATATCCACAAACCTGCGAGAATGAGCAGAAGTCGTTGAAGTGGAATATGGCGGGCGTCGAATCGCATAAATTCAGAACCGGGGGCTACCGTTGAAATTAGGACGCAAACCTTAACTGATTCCCTGAATGAACGCAATCGGGGAAATACGCATTTCAATTTTACAAAAGGCCTCAAACAACAAATAGTTTCGCCCCCTCTAGTAACGGGGAAATATTATGGCGACAGAAATTTCCAAAGGCTATCAACCCGGCGATGTAGAAACTCAGTGGTACTCCCGCTGGGAGGAAGCGGGTTGCTTTCGCGGCAACGAAAACAGCGACAAGGAGGCCTACTCCATCGTCATTCCTCCACCTAACGTGACGGGGATTCTTCACCTCGGGCACGTTCTCAACAATACGATTCAGGATGTTCTCGCACGTCGGGCCCGCATGGAGGGAAAAGAAGTGCTCTGGCTGCCGGGAACGGATCATGCCGGAATTGCGACTCAGGCCAAAGTGGAGCAAAAGCTTCGCAAAGAGGAAAAGAAGACCCGGCGTGACCTCGGGCGCGATGCTTTCCTCGAAAAGGTTTGGGAGTGGAAAGAAGAGCATGGTGGCATCATCATCGAGCAGTTGAAGCGCATGGGGTGCTCCTGCGACTGGAGCCGTGAGCGCTTTACGATGGATGAGGACTACAGCCGCTGGATTTCAAAGATCTTTGTCGACCTTTTCAAAGAGGGATTGATCTATCGTGGCAAGCGGATGGTGAACTGGTGTCCGAAATCGCTCACCGCGCTGAGTGATGAGGAAGTCATCATGAAGCCTCAGAAGTCGAAACTTTATTACATGCGCTACAAAGTGGCGGGTGAAAAAGGGGAAGCTGACCGCTGGCTCGAAATCGCGACGACCCGTCCGGAAACGCTCATGGGCGATACGGCAGTGGCGGTGAATCCGAAAGACGAGCGGTACGCGGATCTCGTCGGTAGGAAAGTGATTCGTCCGTTCCCCGAAGCGGAGATTCCCATCGTCGCCGATGAGCACATCGATCCTGAATTCGGAACCGGTGTTCTCAAGGTCACGCCTGCGCACGACAAGGCTGACTTTGAGATCGGTGTGAAGAATGATCTCGAGATCATCGATGTTTTCAATCCGGACGGCACCGTCAATGAGCACGGCGGACCCGAGTTCGAAGGAATGGACCGTTTCGAGGCCCGTAAAAAAGCGGCTGAGAAGCTGGAGGAAATGGGGCAGCTCGTGAAAGTCGAAGACTACGAGAACAACGTGGGCTTCAGCGAGCGTGCCGATGTGCCGATCGAACCCCGCATCTCGATGCAGTGGTTCCTCAAGTATCCCTGCGTGGAAGAAGCTGCTGCCGCTGTTGAAAATGACGAAATTCACTTCCGCCCTGAACGATGGAAGAAGACCTACGCGCACTGGATGAACGGCATCCAGGACTGGTGTATCAGTCGTCAGCTCTGGTGGGGACATCAGATTCCGGTTTGGTATCGGAAAGACAAAGCGGAGTCGCTGCAAGCCCTCGAGAGTCTCGATGCGGAAGGTGCCGGCGATGATCTTTACGTCGGGATTGAACCACCATCGGACGAGGAAAACTGGGTGCGCGACGATGATGTTCTCGATACCTGGTTTTCAAGCTGGCTCTGGCCTTTCGCGACGATGACGAATTGCGACGAGGATCCCTCGGCAACGGAGAAGAAATTCTTCCCCACGACCGATCTCGTTACTGCTCCGGAGATCCTCTTCTTCTGGGTCGCGCGGATGATTATGGCCGGCTACCGCTGGCGTGGAGAGTTGCCTTTTAAGAACGTCTACTTCACCGGAATCGTCAGAGACGGGAAGGGACGCAAGATGTCGAAGAGCCTCGGTAACTCACCCGATCCTCTGAATATTATTGCGGAATACGGTGCTGACGCGCTTCGTTTTTCGGTGATGCGGACCGCTCCGCTCGGTGCTGATATTCGATTCGAGATCACCAACGAAGGGGGAAAAGAACTCTACCCGCAGGTGGTTGAAGGTCGCAACTTCGCCAACAAACTCTGGAACGCGGTTCGCTATCGCCAGATGCAGGAAGGCGAAGGCGTTTTCGATACTGACGCGCTTTCGATCTATTCCCTCGATATCCTTGCAAAACTCGACAGGCTCGAGAAGGACATGGCCGCCGCCTACGAGGACTACCGCTTCAACGAGCTCGCGCAGCTCCTTTACGATTTCTTCTGGGGGCAATACTGCGCCTGGTATCTTGAATCGTCGAAAGGGGATTTCGCGGAAGATGCCGATCCGGCTTCCAAAGCCTCGACCCTTGCGACGATGGATCTCGTTATCAAACGGGTCCTTCTCGCACTCCACCCATTCATGCCTCATATCACCGAAGAGCTTTGGCAAAACCTTGGCTATCGCGAAGAGGGTGGTCCTGAATTTCTCATGCAGACGCCACTTCCCACGACAGCGGTCCTTGCCGGTGTCGATGAGAAGAGAGTCGCTGCCGCACAGGCGCAGGTCAAAGACATCTACGAAGCGGTCAGCCGTGCCCGTAACTTGAAAGCCGAGTATGGTCTTTCTTCTAACAAAGGCGTTAAGTTGATCATCGATCCGGAAGGTTCTGATTGTGTGGAGACGGATGTGTTTCAGCAGCTCGTAGGAGCTGGCGAAATCGTCATCGAGGCTGGCCACAAGGCGGAAAAAGGTGTTCCGGCGGCTCTTACCGCGATCGGAAAGATCTTTCTTCCACTGGAAGGACTCATCGATGTCGATGCCGAGCGCGAACGTCTCGGGAAGGAACTTGCCAAAGCGGAGAGCGAGCTGAAAAAAGTGAACTCCAAGCTTTCGAATGAGAACTTCGTTTCACGGGCTCCCGACAGCGTGGTCAACGAGATGAAAGAGCGCAAGAAGCACTGGCAGGAGCGCGGCGAAGAACTCACCAAGATGGTCGATAATCTTGGCGGGTGATTTCGCGGTTTCCGCAAAGCGTGACTTGAGGTCTTCTTTCTGAGCCGTAGCCTTGTCGCTATGGATCTCGGATTGAAAGACAAAGGTGTGCTCGTAATGGCTTCGAGCGGGGGGATTGGTCGCGGTGTTGCGACTGAGTTCGCCCGCGAAGGGGCGAATGTGATGCTGTTTGCCCGTTCCGCGGACAAGCTGGCGGCGACGGCTGACGCCATTGCCGATGAGACCGGAAAGCGTCCCGCCTTCACGGTGGGGGATATCACGAGCCTTGCCGATGTCGAGATGGCCGTCGCGAACACTGTCGAGCAATGTGGCGGTCTCTGGGCGTTGTTCAACAATACCGGGGGACCTCCCGCAGGAGGATTCGATCAGTTTGATGACGAAGCCTGGCAGGCCGCCTTCGAGCTGACCACGCTCGGCTACGTGAGAGCGATCCGGGCGGCGCTTCCGCATTTGCGAAAGACGGGAGGCCGTATCGTCAACAACACCTCCGTGTCTTCGAAGACGGCAGTCGATTCACTGCTGCTTTCAAATGTGTTCCGGTCAGGACTGGTCGGTTTGGGGAAATCCCTCGCCCGCGAGCTGGGACCTGATCGCATTCTTGTGAATACGGTAGGTGCCGGACGGATTGATACAGACCGGATCGAACAGCTCGATACGATCTGGGCGGGGAAAAAAGGTATTACTCTCGACGCGCAGCGTGCCGAATCAGAGGCGACGATTCCCCTCGGAAAATACGGTGAGCCCTCCGACTTCGGGAAGATCGTGGCCTTCCTCTGTTCGGAATCGAACGGCTACCTTTCCGGTCAGAATATTCTGATCGATGGCGCGCTTGTCGAAGCGTATTGAGCTAGCCTGCGTAGGGGACCGACGGCATCCCTTTGACACCGGGGCGGGCGGCATAGATGAGACCTGCGCCTTCTTCCTCGAGGTTGGGGAAAATCCCGGTGGTGATGTAAAGCGTCCCGAGATCGTCGCCGCCAAAGGCGCAGGAAGTCACCCCGGTGACAGGGAGTTCAATCGTGTCCAGAACCGCCGCTGTCTTTGGATCAAAGCAGCGCACCACGCTGCCCCGGCAAAAGGCGACCCAGAGATTGTCGTTCTCATCAATCGTCATGCCATCGGGGGAGCCTTCGCAGGCTTCGGTGTCGATAGCGATGGTTTCGTTCGAGATCTCGCCTTTCGCAGCATCAAAATCGAAACGGCGAATCTTCTTGGTCGGCGTGTCGATGTAATACATTCCGGTGCCGTCCCTGGTCCAGCAGAGACCGTTTGAATTCGTCACCCCGGAAAATTTAGTGGTCACGGTTCCTTCGCTGTCGAGGCAGTAGAGAGTGGCGTCACCGGTTTTTTTCACGGTGCTGATCGTGCCCGCCCAAAGTCGGCCGTTTGGATCGCATTTGCCGTCATTGAAACGGTTGTCCGGCTTTTTGTCCGGCTCGGGGTCGGCGATGAAAGTTGTCCCGCCGGTTTCGGGATCGAGAAACGAAAAGCCGTTGTCCCCTGCGAAGACGAATCCGCCCTTTTCGCGCGGCACGACAAGACCGACCCGTTCACCGACATTCCACGATTTCTCCTCCCCGGTGGAGGGATTGAATGAGCAGACACGGTGCCCTTCGATATCGACATAATACAAGACGCCTGCGTGCCAGACGGGGCCCTCGCCCCACTTCGAAATATTGTTTCCAACTGCTTCAACCATGAGGACACTTTGTCCAGTCCTCGCAACGTTTCAACCTTCACTTCAAGGGATGGGCGGACTGCCTGTCCCTCCGCTTTCTCTGCTCTTTTTCCTGATCCTTTCCCGTGCCTCCTGCTGTCCCCGGGGGCACTGCCTTGAGAGCACCTGGAAACTCAACAGGGTAAGACGGCCGACCCAACCCTGTTGAGTCGAGGGCAGGTTCGGCCGGGGCGCGATCTATCGGAGTTGTCCCTGATGGAGGGCTGCGACTTCTGTTTCGGACATGGCCCGTTCCAGAATAATGAATTCGTCGATGCGCCCGTTGAAGCTGCGGATCGGGTAGTTCTTGCTGTGGGCCTGCCAGTTTCCGATCTCCCCGCCGCCCAGTTTCAGGGGCGGGATATTCTTCCGCTGATCGCTCGCGACCATTTCCCCGTCGAGGTAGTGGCTTACGACGCCGGTGTTCCGGTCCACTGTCGTTGCGATATGCATCCAGCGACCGATGTCGTTGGGTTTGATCACGGGTTTGGATTCTGAATTCGGCTTGTTCCGGTCGGAAATCCCGAGAATGAGCCGCCCTTCGTCGCTGATTTGCCAGTGGACTTCACCTTTCTCGAAGCCATCGGTCAGGAAGAGAGAGCTCAACCAGCGATCCAGTCCGTCAATGCGAATCCATGCCGCGAAGGTGAGCGCGTCGAAGGTGCCGGAAATCTGCATCCTGACACGGTCGGAAAGGCCCTTGAATTCGAGCGCTCCTTTTCCGGGCCAGCGGCCTTCCGACCAGGTCGCACCAATGATGGCGGCCTGAGGACCATCCTCTTTATGATTGGTGAGCTGTCGATCCCATCGGTTTTGACCCTCGAAATCGAAGAGGGCGAGGGTGCTCTTGTCTTCGAGAAGCGTTTCTCTGGTCTGCCTCCAGCGTTCGTAGCGGGATTGCGAATTGGCGTCGGCGCGGTTCAGTAGCTGTTCTCTTCCAATGAACCGCGATTCATTCGCCGCGATCGATTCGAGGTTGCCTGAAAGTGAGCGGATCCCGTCGCCTTTGTTGAGATGTTGGAGGGTTTCCCCGGTGTGTGAATCGAGGCGGACTTCGCCGTCAACGACGTGCACTTCACTGCTTCCCTCGCTGCCGACACTGAGCGCAAACTCGGTTCCCAGATCCACCGCTTCGTAGTCAGGTGTTCTCACGGAGAAGCCCTGGGCAGGCTCCGGAACAAAGGCGCGCAATTTGCCTTTGTGGCATTCCATCTCGAAAGAGGAGATAAGATTGAGATCAACGGGTCCCTCCACGGTCACACTCGCACCGCTGAAAAATTCGATCTGGGCGAGTCCTGACTGTAGTAAAAACTGTCCCGGGAAAAGAACGCTTCCTTCTTCGATTCCGCTGCCGGGTTCGGACCATTCCGGCTCGACAAGTCGACTGAGAAGCGCAATGCCGGTGGCCTGTGACGGTTCCGGTTCGCTGTTTTTCCAGAGAACGAAAGAAATGTTGAGAAGAATTGCGAAGGCGGCTGCCGCGGCGATGACGGGAGCGAGGTAGCTCCGCCGGGGGTTCGATTTCGCAGGCGGGAACGGGATCGGATCGTCCCTCATGAAACCGGGGAGTTCACTCAGTTCCTTCGGGAGGTGTTCCGAATCGTGAATCTCGTGGAGCAGCGTATCAATCTCGGAGATCTCGAGGTAGCGCTCGCAGGCTTCGGGGTCGCCTTTTAAAAGATCGTTCAACCGGCGATTCTCTTCATCGCTGGAGAGGCCCTCAATGAGGCGTGAACTGAGAAGATCAATTTCTCTGAGGCGTTCTTTTTTCATACCAATCCTTCCTGCAAAAGTTTCTTCTCAACGCAGATTTGAAGGGCGCCCCGGATGCGATAGAGCGCCTGGGAAACCGAACCGACTGACTTGCCGTCTTCTTCGGCAATTCGCTGCACCGACGCGCCCGGTTCGTAGCGACGATTGACGAGGGCTCTCTGTTCTTCCGGCAGCTCGGCGAGACAGGTTTTCAAGGCGGCGAGGCGGGCGTCGGTTTCTTCGCTGCGCTGTTCCTGCCTTTCCGCGAGGTAGTCGAAGACATCCTCATCGAAGACGAGCTGCTCGCGACTGAATTTCCGGCGGTGGTTGAGGACGTGAAAGTAAGCGGTCCGGCAGGCCCAGGCCGTGAAGTTGGTTCCCTCTTCAAAATCCTCCGCCTTCCGCCACAGGGTGACATTGGTCTCCTGCAAAATATCTTTGGCTCGCGCGTGGTCGTGGCAGAGGGAGACGACGTAGGCAAAAACGGAGGACTGGGCACCGGTGAGTAATTCGATGAATTCTTCTGTGTCGCGATTCATATCTTATTCAGGAGGATACTGCACGGGCGGCCCCGATCTCACACGAAATGTGCGATCAGGAACCATTTCCGAGAAGGTTTTCCTCATCCGAGCCTTTCCTCTCGTCTTTGATTTGCTCGTCAATGGCGCGGTCTACGGAGATGTCAGCCGCTTTGACTTTAGGCTCGTCGTGGCGGGGCTGATGAGGGGGCGCGGTGTTCTGCGGAAGGGGGGCTTCCGGGAGCTCCCCGCCGCGGAGATTGATCCGGTAAATGGGTTCCGGCATTTCGATTCCGGCGTCGTCAAAGGCCTCTTTGATCAGTCTGATCGACTCACTTCGCCCCTTCATGAAATCGTGATTCCGCTGGTCGACCCAGGCAAAAAATTTGATGGCAACCGAACTGTCACCGAGTGAATCGATCACGGCCATGGGCGCGGGGTCTTCGAGAACCGCCGGATTCTGAGCGAGGGTTTTCAGGCCGAGTTTTTTCGCCTCGCTCAGATTGTAGTCTGTGGAAACGCCCACGGAGAAATCAAAGCGGCGCAGGGGATTTCTTGAGAAATTCAGGAGAACCGAATTCATGACGATCCCGTTGGGAATGCGGAGATGATTGCCATCAAAGGTGACGAGGACGGTGTCTCGTGAAGTAAGGCGCGCGACCTTGCCGGATTTTCCATCAATTTCGACGGCGTCCCCGATCTCGAAGGGATTCCGGGTGCTCAGGAGAATTCCGGCGAGGTAATTTTCGACGATGTTTTTGAAGGCAAAGCCGAGGGCGAGTCCCGCGAGGCCTGCCGCCCCGAGAATGGCACCGACGATTGCGGTCGCGTCCAGTATTTCGAGGGCGAGAACGAATCCGATCAGGATGATTGCGAGGCGAATGATCCGCTTCGTGAGTTGTTTCGCCAGCGAGGAATAGTGGAAGCGATCGAGCCACCAGTCGTAGCGGTTGAAAAGGCGTGCGATGATCCAGAAAACAAGAATGAGGACGATGGCAATGCCGAAGAGAGGCAGCTTCAGAATCGCGGTCCGCCCCATCTCTTTCAGCTTGCTGAAGGCGGGGGCGAGCTGATGATCGATCGCGGCGACTTCGGTGACGCGGTTGATCGTGAGGACGACCCCGTCGGTTCGCTCCGCGATCGATTTGGCTTCCTCGCGGACTTTGGTGTTGGAGACCTCACCGGAAAGGGTCACGACGCCCGATTGCACTTCGATTGAAATGCCTTCGAAGCCTCCAACCGCTTCGTAAATCTGCTCGATTCGCTTTTTACTCGCCGAATCAGCGGTGGCATCTTTCACCTGAATCGGCGAGTGAGAGGCCGGAGCTGTTTCCTGTCCCTTGAGAGGCGACAGAGAGAGGAAAGCAATGAGGATAAGTCCGGGCAGTCGCGATAAGGAAGTCATCACTGATAAGGTGAGTCACATCTCGGCAGATTGCATCCCTCAAATTTGAAGGAGTTAAAACCAGGTAGATGCCTTTTGCCAAAAGGCATCACGGAAGACCTGCGACCGTCGCTGGAACCTGCGAGCATAGAGGGCGCTCGCAGGTGGTTGTGCTTCAGCGAGGCACAGCCACCTGTGTGAAGCACGGGCACGATTTGCCCTAAACGTTTCCGGGCATACCGGTAAGACCTCCTCCGGGTTTTCCCGGAGGAAAATCGATGGAAATTACTTCTCCTTACCCGCGTCCATTGCCGCTTTCACTTCGGCTTCGACTTCGGCGTAGAGGCTTTCGTCGGCTTTGAGCGCATCCTTGGCGGCGTCGCGACCCTGGGCGAGTTGAGAGCCTTTGTAACTCATCCATGAACCGCGTTTTTGCACGATGTCATGCTCGATCGCGAGATCGAGGAGGGAGCCCACGGCAGAAATGCCTTCGTTGAACATGATGTCGAACTCAGCTTCGCCGTAAGGTGGTGCCACTTTGTTTTTCACCACTTTGAGGCGGGTCCGGTTGCCGGAAACCGAGCCGTCGGAATTCTTTATGCTGCCGGTGCGGCGGATGTCGCAGCGAACCGAGCTGTAGAATTTGAGAGCGCGTCCACCGGGTTGGGTTTCGGGGCTACCAAACATAACACCGATCTTTTCCCGAATCTGGTTGGTGAAGATAACAACGGTGTTGGCTTTTGAAATGATGCCGGTGAGTTTACGCATCGCAGCACTCATGAGGCGTGCCTGGGCACCCACGGTGGTGTCTCCGATCTCGCCGTCGAGTTCCTGTTTTGTCACGAGCGCGGCGACGGAGTCGAGGACGATGACATCGAGGGCGTTGGAGCGAACCAGTGTCTCAACAATGCGCAGGGCCTCTTCACCGGAGCTGGGCTGGGAGAGAAGGAGGTTGTCGAGATCGACCCCGAGGCGGCGCGCATACTGCGGGTCAAGGGCGTGTTCGACGTCGACGAAGGCGGCGAGTCCGCCGGCTTTCTGAGCCTGTGCTGCAACGGTGAGGGTCAAGGTGGTTTTACCTGATGATTCCGGTCCGTAGACTTCAATGATACGTCCTTTGGGGAAGCCGCCGACGCCAAGGGCGCGGTCGATGAGGAGGTTCCCCGTCGGAATCACATCGACATCCTGAGTTTGATCCGAACCGAGGCGCATGATCGCCGTTTCGCCGAAATCTTTTTGAATCTGAGAAATCGCGAGATCGAGATTTTTTGCCCGTGCTTCAGCGATGCGGTTGGTTTCTTTGTCGGTGGATTTAGCGGCCATAGCGTTATTAGCGGTAGTTGAAGATTTGGATCTTGGGGATGATTGGGTTGGAGTGGGTGAAACAGCAGTGGTGGAAGCGGGCGATTTGGCTTTCGTTCCAGCCGCGGCCGCCGTTCCGGGTTTCTTCTTTTTCGATACAGAGGATTTGGCTTTCGGTTGAGGACCGGAGGTCTTTTCAGTGGAGACGGTGGAATCCTCTTCAGCGGCAATTGCGCCACCGGTTTCGGGCTTGGATGTTTCTGTAATTGTTTTCGAGCCTTCGTTGGCCTCGTTAGGAGATAGCAGTTCAACCATGGTATGACAAAAGATTTTGGATACAATACTTAATACTGTTCAGGAGTCCAGTAAAAACGTGAACAGTGTTAATTTGACTTCTCCCCGTGGGAAGATTCCTTTCCCGCCCCATTTGATTTTGCCCCGACTCTGATGGAAGCTCCCAGTTCCCTCGAATCGGTTCACGCTTCGGGGCTATTTAGAAATTCAGTCATGCGCATTCTTTCGGGTATTCAGCCAAGCGGTCGTCCTCATATTGGAAACTATTTCGGTATGATGCAGCCGGCCTTCCGTCTCCAGGATGAGGGGGACGCTTTCTATTTCATCGCCAATTATCACGCGCTCACGTCGACTCACGATCCGGCGGTTCTGCGGGACAATGTTCGCAATCTCGCTCTCGATTTCCTCGCCTGTGGTCTCGATCCGGAAAAGGCGACTTTCTGGCGTCAGTCGGATGTGCCTGAGGTGACTGAATTGACCTGGATTCTGAGCTGCG
>JARGPH010000038.1:34572-43174 GCA_029213065.1 Verrucomicrobiales bacterium
CTCCCGTTGGGATGTTGGAGCGCTGCGTTTCCTACAAAGACAAGATTGCCCAGGGAATTTCCGCTTCAACGGGGCTTTTTACCTACCCGCTCCTTCAAGCGGCAGACATTCTGATCTTCGACTCAAACATCGTTCCAGTCGGTAAGGATCAAAAACAGCATCTCGAGCTGACCCGCGACGTGGCCCAGAAGTTCAACGACCGCTACGGCGACGAGCTCCTTGTGATTCCGGAGCCGCGCATTCGTGAATCGACCGCGATTGTTCCCGGTCTCGATGGGCGGAAGATGAGCAAGAGCTACGGCAACACGATTGATTTGTTCGAGGAGACTGAGAAGAAGCTTCGCAAAAAGATCATGAGGATCGTGACGGATTCGACTCCGGTGGAGGAGTCAAAGGATCCGACTGACAGCTACATCGTTCAATTATACCGTCTCTTCGCGACTGCCGATGAAGTTGCGGAAATGGAAGCCTCTTTCCGCGCCGGTGGTCAGGGATACGGCCACTACAAGCAGCAGTTGTTTGAAGCGATTCGCGATCATTTTGCCCCGATGCGTGAGCGTCGCGAGGAACTCCTGAAAGACACTGATTATGTCGACGGTGTTCTTGAAGCCGGTGCCAAGCGTGCCCGGGCTGAGGCCCGGAAGGTGATTGATCGCGTTCGTGATGCGGTGGGGTTGTAGGAAGTGCTCCGGTTTTCCGGCGCCCGCCTTTCGCATCACTTGAAATACAACTTCCAATCGACCGGTGGTTTTGGCCGGGCCTCTTCCTCTGCCGGTTTTGGCGGAGTGACAGGGGCCTCTTTCATTTCTTCCGGCTCTGGTGGCGCGGGCTGTTCCGGCTTTGCTTTGACGGGTGGAAAAATTTCGTCTTCTGCGAGGAACCTGACCTGGTTTGCGGAGGTGAGTTTGATCTGGGGTTTTCCCCGGTAAATTGAGATGACGCCGTCGACGGCGATTCGCTTGTCGTTGTAGATCTCGTGGGGTTCGCCTTCCTTGAATTGGTCGAGGTCTGACGCAAAAGTCACGAGATGAAACTCGGAGCTCTCGAAATTCACGTAGTTCGTTCCCGAGGCTGATTTCGAGGAATCTTTCGTGATTCCGTGGACGGTGACTTTCTCACCTTCCCTGCCGGCGATTTCTTTGGCCTCTGCCGCAGCGAGGTAAATGGTCTCCTCTTCGTCGGCAGTGACTGCGCCGGGCAGCAGAAAGGCGGCAAGCAGAGCCACGATGAGAGGGCTTTGCCGGGTCATGGTTTCTCGTAGTCGGGGTTGTAGAGCAGTTTGACGCTGCCGTCGGCGTAGACCACGGCAATGTCCGGGACGTTCGACGGGGCGATCTCCTGCAAAACGATGACCGAATCGGCCGCGGCCTGAATGACAGGACGATTGTGGGGGATGATCTCAAAGGCTTCTGCTGCGCCACCTTTGTAGGGACTCGCGAGGAGCTTCTTCAATTGGCCCGCTGGAAGGTAGCGGCCGGAAAGTTCAGAAAGCGAAGCGGGGTATTGGTCCCGGTTGCTGCGGGCAAAATTTTCGCAGGCGAGGTAAAGCTGTGAGGCATGGGCCTGGCTCACCTCTCTCATCGAAGCGTCCTGCGACTGGCGCAATTTGCTGACGGCGGGAAACGAGAATCCGACGATGAGGACAAGAACGGGAAAGAGAAACATCGAAAAATAACTCAGTCCCAGTCCGAAACCGGCGAGTCGCTTTCCGCTTTTGTGATTCACGGTCGCATCGTGACGTGCAACATGCCCGCAGACCGCGCCAATTGCGGCGAGAAAAAGTCCACCGACAGCCCAAAGGGTGAGAAATCCTATCGTTGCGAGAATGACGGAGGCGATGGCTGCCTTTGACCATTCGGTAGGATGAGCGTGCGATGTTGTTTCCGATCTTGCCATGAACTTCTTTTTAATATCACGATGCCTCCTCCGGGGAAACTTCAAACTCGGTATTCTCTCTTTCCTCCTTCGTGGGAATGCGCGAAAAGAGGAAGGCAATGATGAGCAGTGAGCAGGTCGCCAAACCGGCCCCCCAGTAGAGCACTCCGGTGAGACCGAAGCTTGTCGCAACGAGTCCGGCGGCGACTCCACCGATGACTTTTGCGGTTCCGCTGATCGCCATCGTAAAGACTCCCTGGATCGAATTCCGGAACTGGTCCGAGGCGAGACGGTTCAGGAACATGACCGGTCCGATGTAGAGAGCGATGACTTCGAATCCGTGTCCAATCTGTGAGACCACGGCGACGGCGGTCGAGGGGAAAAAGGAGAGGGCCAGCATTCGGGCGACCATGCAGGTGAGGCCCAGCACCATGATCCCTTTCAGGTGAATGAGGCGCTGCATTTGCGGGATGATGATGGTGCACCCGATTTCAAGGAGGACACCGATATTGATGATCAGCCCGATATGCTTTTTTGAAATGCCGACCTCCTCATCGAGGTAATTGCCGATGAAGGCGTAGTAGGAGGATGCGGCCATGAAACCAAAGAACAGGCCGATCGAGAGCCAGCGGGCGTTGGGGGCGAAAATGGCGCGGAGTGCTTCTCCGGTGGGGAGTTTTCCCCGTCCGTCGGGGAGGGGGCGGCTCACGGGGGAAAGCGTAAAACTGTTCGCAAGGCTGAGGAGGCAGAAGCCCACCGCGCAGGGGATGATCGCCGAAGCCGCCGCTCCCCGGGAGAGCGGGACGTAGAGGATCAGGCTCGGGAGAATGAAACCAATCGTTCCCCAGACCCTGACAAGAGGATATTCGAGGAAGGAAACGCCGGACTTCCGCGAGTCTTCCGCGAGCGAAAAATAGTAACCGTCCTGAAGCGGTAACATCGCCACAAAAGCGAGCCCGTGGAAAATGAAAAGGGTCAGTGTCAGGGTAATGCTTGTTGAGAAAAAGATCAGTGATAGAACTGTCGCGCTGCAGAGAAAGGCGACCGCGAGAATGCGGCGTGCGTCGACCTTTCGATCGGCGAGGAGGGTGATGAGCGCTGGGGAGCAGAGCATCGGAATGCTCATCAGCGACATCGCGAGACCGATTTGGAAATAGGAAAACTCACCCTGCTCGCGGAGAAAGACGGTCATCAGGGGCATGACGCTTCCGATCACGGCATAGCTCAGAAAGAACTGTCGTCGAACCGCATTCATCGAAGCGCGTTTCTATTCTTTTGCCCGGTCATTCAGGAGGATGCGGTTGTTCTTGTTACGGCTACTGGTAAATTCATTGCATCTGTGTGAATCCTTAAAATCTGATTTTCATCTGTGTAACAATCGTAGGGATTGGTTTTTCTAGCACAGATCTGGCTTCGCCTTCACAGATGGAGTCAGATGAGATCGGATCCGTTGGGCTCTGAGATCATTTAGACTTTTCTAAATCGCGAGCCGTTTGCTGAGTCCTTCGCGCCAGGCGATGGTCTCTTTGTTGTTCGCTTCGATGCTGGCGCTGATGTTCTTCTCGTAGAAATCGACGAGCCGGGTGTGGAGTTCGGTGCGGATTTCCACTCCCAGCAATTCAGGTTGAGCAAAGTGCTCCGGCTTCGGGCTCGCGTTCTGGGCGATGCAGCGATAGAGAAAAATGCGGTCGTAAGTGCTGCGAAGGGGGAGACGTCCCAGCTCGCTGAACGCTTCGCGAAGCACGGCCTGGGTGCAGTCAAACCGGCTCAGAAGATGGGCGATTTCAACCCCGTAGATCCAGTCCGGGTTCCGGTAGCGGTGGGTTGAATCGTAGATCCCGGCGGTCTCCCAGGCGACGATGCCGAGCGTCTGGCGGACGAGGCTGAGGAGGTAGGCGTCCATCGCCTTTTTGCCGAGATGCTTGCCACCTTTCCAGATCAGTTCCGAGCTTGCGATCCAGCCGGCGGCGAGGAGCGGATTCGAAGTCAGTAGCATTTTGCTGCCCTGCCAGAGATAGCGAACCGGCTTCAGGTAGGGTTGGAGTTCCTCGTACTTTTTGTAAACCTTGCTCGCCTTGCGAATGTTCTCGGAGGCTTTGCGGAGGTTCATTCCTTTGACCTCAAGAACCGGCAATTCCTCGATGAGGAGGATAATTTGCAGCGAAGCGCGGTTTACTGCTTTGAAAAGGCTCTCCAGATTCAGTTCGAGCAGAGGCATTTGAGAATCTGGCTGGTAGACCCGCGCGATCGACTCCATGAAAGCGACGAGATCGAGGAGGAGGCCGCGGCCTTCAAAAGTCCCCGATTCCCAGTATTTGCCCGAAGAAAAGCGTTCCAGCATCGCATCGGACTCTTTTGCGATCAGTTCGGCGACGCGTTCGTCGAAGTTCACGTGAGTTTCATCCTTCCAGCTGATGTGCTGCAGGGACTGGAAGTCGGGGAACTCCATCAGCTCGCCGTAGGCCATGAGCACTTTCTCCAGCTCCTGGCGTTTGGAGTCGAGTCGGCCCGCCTCGTTCCGGATCGCCCGCTGTGCCAGTTCGATGAGATCCTCCTCCGTTTCCTCCTGCTCAAGGGCGGCATTGGTCCGCCAGAAGACGAGAGCAAAGAGGCCACCCGTGGCGAGGCCGAAAATAGCCCACTGCATCCACGGCGGATCCATTTCCGCGAAAAACGTTAAAATCGAGAGGGCGAGCAACAACAGTCCCGCGAAAAAGCGCCCGCCACTCGCAAGATGCGAACGCTGCTTCAGCTTTTGGATGATGGGCGGGGATTCAGACATGACGACCTGATGAGGTTACATTAAGGGGCGGAGCCGTGCATCTGGAGATTTCGTCGAAGAATGTAACGGGGGGTGACGGACCCATGTTGCCACAAAGAGCCGGAGGCTCGGAAGAGATTAGCGCGGTGTGTAGTGAAACGAAACGCCGGGACAGTATTCTGAAAGTGATTCCGGCCCTGAAGGGGCCGCAGAATTTTCTTTTGCACCTCCGGGTCCGTTTTCTACTCAGGCTCCAGCCCCAGAAGATCCAGAACCTCCTTCGGCGGGCCGTTCCACTCCGGCATCGGTATGTTTCCGCGGTAGCCGAGATCCTGCATTCCGAGGGGCGTTGTGTAGTAGCCGCCCGCGACGAGATCCCGCAGTTTCAGGAAGAAATTCCCGGGGAACTCTTTGGGCTTGAAGGCGAGTTCCTTGCAGATCTCCACCTGTTCCGTATCGCTCAACCCGACAAAATTCGCACTGCCTCGGCGCACCGCTTCCTCATCGAGCCAGGCGAGTCCTTTCAAAACCAGATTGCGATCGGACTTCTGCGCCGGATAGGGGGAACTGATCCATTCGTCTACAAAATCGTGAACGCCCTGCGATGAGGCGCTCGGTGATTGCTCGTCGGCGGGGATGATGATGTCAGACAGCGTGATGACCAACTCCCGCTGGGCGGAGGAAAAAGTGAGCGGCCAGAGGTCGCCCGGGTTGTAGGCTTTGACCATGTCCGGGTCGGGACCGTAGCCTTTGCCCGACACGGGAGCGGCGGATTCGCTGTTTGCGGCAAAGGCGGTTTCACCGAGAAACGGAACCGAGGCAGCTGCGCTGAGGATCCATTCCATTGCGACGCGCCGTTCGATCCGTGGGGTTTCGTCAAAATCTTTCATCTCAAACGTTTCCTTGCTTCAATTCATCGAGGACATGATCGGCGGCCCGCCACGCCAGGGCCATGATCGTGAGGGTGGGGTTCTTGTCTGCCGTGTTCGGAAACGGCGCTCCATCGGCGAGGACGAGATTGGGGACATCCCAGGTGCGACACCATTGGTCGGTTACCGACGTTTTGGCGTCATCACCCATGATGGCACCACCCACTTCGTGAATGATCTTTCCGCCGTCTTTGATCACTTTGAGTGGATTCTTCGTTTCGGGTTTACGCCCGATACGCGCACCCATCGTTTCAAAAATCGAGGCCATCGCCTCCTGCTGATGCGCGACTTGTTTCAGTTCGTCGTCCGACCATTTCCAGTGAAATCTGAGAACGGGGATGCCCCATTGGTCTTTCACCTCGGGATCGAGTTCGGAAAAGCAGTCGTCGTTTGCCGCCATGGCACCCTGGGCGCTGAAGCCGATGTGAGAACCGTAAAATCTCCTCGCGTCCTCCTTGAGTTCTTTCCCGAAGCCGGTCCCTTCGCGTCCTGCGAGCCGGTCAAAGCCCCTCACCGAGTTCATCTTCGGCATGCGGCGCCCTGACCCGACAATGAACTTGTAGCCACCCGGAAAATCGAGACGTCCCGCAGTGTGTTCCTTACAAAGCCACCAGGGAACGTAGGCTTGCTGTCCGACGGTGCCGTCCTCGTTGTGTGGTGGCAGATTTTCCAGCGCCGGAATCTGTGCGCTGAAGCTGCTTGCGACCGAATCGGTGATGTATTTGCCGACCTTGCCGCTGCTGTTCGCGATCCCGTGGGGAAAGAGGTTCGACTTCGAATTGAGCATAATCCGAACCGACTCCTGAGAACTCGCCGCGAGGACGACGACCTTCGCGGAAACGTGATAGTCGGCGCCGTCCACTTTATCGATGTAGCTGACGCCCTTCGCTTTCCCTTCTTTGTTCAAAGTCACTTCCCGCACCATCGCATTTGGGAGAATGTCGAGATTTCCCGTCTTCAAGGCAGGACGGAGATGCACCGTTGCCGAATCGTAAGCCGCGCCAATCGAGCAGCCGCGATGGCAGTCGGTCGCGAAAAAGCACTTTGCCCGTGAGCGCATATTTTCCGCGAGAATCTTCTGCGCCTTGCCGTTGCCGGGGTGAAGTAAAGCGGGAAGTCGATCTGCCTCCTGTTTCTTTGTCAGGATCGCGCGGTGGACCGGGAGAACGTCGATTCCCATCTTCTTCGCATACTTTTTGGTGAGAAGTTCCCCGGCTCTCATTTTGGGCGGGGGGAGGAGCACTCCGGGTGAGGAATGCGGGACGTTCTCGATCCCTTCGTTGCTTCCGAAAATACCGACTAACATTTCCACTTTATCGTAGTAGGGATGGAGATCATCGTAGGAAATCGGCCAGTCGAATCCGATTCCCTGTCGCGACTTGGTTTCGAAATCGTAGGGACCGTTCCGCAGCGAAACGCGTCCCCAGTGATTGGTGCGCCCTCCCAGCATGCGCTGCCGCCACCAGAAAAACTGACGCTTCTCCTCCTTGCTCGCATTGGTGTAGGGCTCGCCCGGGATTTGCCAGCCGGAGTCCACTGACGAATCGTAGAATCCGTATTGCTTGTCAGGCGTCGGCTCAGCTCGTAACGGCGCCATATTCCGCGTGTGCATCATCGCGGTTTCGCGGGCCGGATCAAAAATACGTCCCGCCTCCATCACGAGCACTTTCGCCCCGTTCATCGTCAGGGTGTAGGCCATCTGTCCGCCTCCTGCGCCGGAGCCGACGATGACGACATCGTAGTCTGATTGAACTTCTTTCGGCGAAATAACGGGCATTCAGAAGTGTGGCTCACGAGGGCGAAGATCGTCAATCCTCGATGGCCACATCATCGCGCTCCGCCCGGGGTTCTGCGACCCTTTCAGGGCCGTCATTCTACTTCGGGATTTCACCCCGGCGTTCCGCTGCGCTACACACCGCGCTAAACTCTTGCGAGCCTCCGGCTCTGAGCGGGGAGAGCGTTGATCGCTCCATCGCCTCCATCGCCTAACCCAACTGTGGACTAATCAGAAGGCGGTTCCTCCCGGGTGACGTTTTGATAAATCTCCGCGAGCTGAAGCAGCAGCGCTTCGAGTTTCTCATAGTAAACGGCCTCCTCCTGATTCTCCCGGTCCCGGCGCAGCGCGCGCACTTCCAGCTCGAGCTCGTTCCGCTTCTTCCGCTGTTCGTCGGTGAGGCGTCTTTCGAATGCGTTGGGAAGGAGGACTTGTTGGCCGGCGATCTCACCGTCGGGTGTGGCGTCTTTTCCGGCGGTGCGGGTCGCGGTGGTGCCTTTGAACCACTCGGCGCGCGAGCCGTTTTCGTCGCCGTTGTCATCGATGAGTGAGTGCTCGGTGGCAATGCGTCCTTCGGATTTGTAAAAGAGCGCTGTTTCGTTGGAAGCGTGGATGAAGGCTTCGAGAAGAGAGACCTGCTTGTCGTTGTCGAGGTCGGCGGCTTTGCTTCCTGCGATCGCTTTGGCAAAGTAGCGACCGAAATGCGTGTAGGAGGTTTCCGATTCGTTCTTCGTTGCCGTGATGACGATGCGATCGGGCTTCGAGGCTTTTCGAATAAGCGAGCCACTAGCAGGCGCGGTGTTGATAAGTGCGAGCTGTCCTTCGTAGGCGTCGAGCCAGAGGACGAGTTCGTCGTCGGTGAAGTCGGGGCCGCGCACGTTGAATTTTGCTTCCCGTCCGTCGAAGGTTCCGTGTCCGATAAGGACGACCCAGAGCTGCCCCGTTTTGATTTCGGTCAGGGCTTTCTTGAAAAGTTCAGCGTCGTTGTTTTTGCCAGTGTCTTCGATTCCGATGACTTTCATCTCCGCGTCCGCCTTACGGGCCGCTTCGATCCAGAGGGCTGCGTCTTCGCGAAAAGCATCGCCGTATTCCGTGGTTCCGTCAGAACCGATCAGGAGGAGGACGGTGAGATCCTGCTTGGCGTTCGCGAGAGAGGTGCCGGCGATAAAGAGAGCGCTCAGGATGGTAAGGAAGCGGGTCATAGATGGGAAAGTGGCGGCGAGCGCCAGCGAGTGGTTTTCGGGTTGAAGGTGGTATTCGGTT
>JARGPH010000038.1:43184-54977 GCA_029213065.1 Verrucomicrobiales bacterium
ACTTCGTCCCTTCCCCAGCGAGAGGTCCTGCCCAGGGCCCCCGTGCCCGCGGGGGGGGGGGGGGCCGGGGGGGGGGGGGGGGGGGGGGGGGGGGGGGGCGCGGCGCCCGCCCCCCCCCCCCCCCCCCCCCCCCCCCCCCCCGCCACATAGAGTTAAGTGTTAGAGTATTCCCTGTTTGCGACGGAGTGCCCATTCCCCGAGGAAGCAGAGCAGGGCCATGAGGAAAAGCCAGGGGGTATGCCAGAGCGGGCGCTGGCGGGTTTCTTCGATGGGGGCCTCCAGCTTGCTGAGAAGTCCGGGCAGCGTGCTGATCTCGGCCATGGTAAGTAGCTTGCCTCCGGTCGCTTCGGCGATGCGTCGGAGCGGCTCGGGATTGGGGCCGAGGTTGGCGAATTCTTCGGCATCGGGATTGAGGGTACGGGCAACCGCGTCCCGGCCGATCTCGATGCCGTCACCGTCGAGGACGGTCGCGTTGATTGTGTAGCCGGCGCTGTTTTCGGATGGGTATTCGGCGGTGAAAAGTCCGGGGTCCTCCAGCGAGGGTTCGGCGGTGAGACTCGTTTCGGTGCCGTCGACGTCGATGACCTTGAGCACGACGGTGGCGTCGTCCTGCGGTTTTGCGGCCTCGTCACGAACGCGAACTGCCACCTTGGTGACGGGGAGGGCGCCTTCGAGATTTTCCTCCTTTGTCATTTCGACGCGTGAGGGAACTTCCGCGACGGCCCAGCGCATCAGCTGGCGCCACGATTTGCCGAGTTCGCCCTGTTGCTCCTCATCTTTCATCCCCCAGCGCCAGAAGTCGGCAACGGGCACGGCGGCGGTTTTCCCCTCGCCGTAGCGTTGCGTGACGATCGCGGGGAAAAGGCGATCTTCGACGTCTTTGACTGAGGCGAGGATGCTCGCGCCCGGTTTGATTGCTTCGATGCGGTTGATTGCGAAAAAGGGCGGCATGTAGGCGAGGCGGGTGTTTTCCGCTTCCTGATCGGAGCGATGACGCATCCACGGTTCGAGCCAGCCTTCGCGGGTGAGATCGAAAACGGCGTCGAGGGCAGGCGCTTCCTGTTTCACCGGATCGAGATAGACGGGGAGGATGCGACCGATCGGGGTATTGTTCCAGCCGCCTTCCTGGAAGGACTCCTGTCCCCCTAACATAATCACGGTTCCGCCACGCTGAGCGACGAAGCGGTCGATGAGATTTTGTTGTTCGGTCGTGAAGAAGTCGGCTTCAACGTCGTCGAGGACGATGGCGCGGAAGGAGGAGAAAAGTTCCTCTTCGGCCTTAGGGAAACCGTCGCGTAATTCCTCGGGCGATCTCGTGTTAAGCCGGATGAGAACGGGTTGGTCATAGCGTTGCGTTTCCTCGGGAATGTCTTTGGCGAAGCCGCGGAAGAGCGGGTTGCTGCTTTCGCCCGGTTTGCCGCGCCATTCGAATTTGGGTTCGCGTTTCGCGATGCGGATGAGTCCGACGAGATCGATTTCGGAATCGAGTGAGAGGGCACGTCGCAGAAATTTGTATTCCCAGTTGGGGCGCCCGCTCACGTAGAGAATGCGGAAGGGACCGTTGCCGCGATTCACGGTGACTTGCTGCGTGTTGTTGACATCAGTGAGTTCTTTGACGGGTGTAGCGGCGGTTTGGCGAATGCCGACTTTGAGAAAAGAAATTCCCGGAGGCACTGAGGAAAAGCGCAGTCGCACCGGCAGGGTTTGATCGCTCTCAGATTCGGGAATAACGACCGTCTCCTGCGCGATTTCTTTGCCCGTTTCGCTGACGACATAGACTTCGACGGGAGCCGGAAAGCTTCCTTTGGCGTGCACGTCGAGATTGAGCGTGACCTGAGCGTCTTCGAATTGGGTCGTCGTTGCGTTGAGGTTTTGAATCGCGAGATCGTTCGCTGCGGGATTGGGCTCTCCGATGAGGACAGGATAGATCGGCGCTCTCTTTGCTTCGCCGGATTCCAGATAGGAGGAGAGTTGGCTCAGGTCGGTGGCGTTGCCGTCGGTGAAAATGACGGTCGCGGCAAGGGCGCGCTGTTGAAAGCGTGAGTCGATGTTTTTCAACGCCGAAACCATCGTTGAATTTTTGCCCTCGAAATTCAGTTCGCTGAAATTGCCGACCTGGCGCAGGCCCCGGTCGAAAAGATAGGGCTGGATGCGGAAGGTGTCGCTGATTCCCGCGAGCCAGGACGGGAGAGCTTCGGGAGTGGTCGCGTCGTCGCTGGTGAGAAATGCCTGAAGAGCTTCAGAGGGGGCAGGGGCATCAGGACTGAGCGGGACGGTCATCCCTGCGGAGTTGTCGGCGAGGAGGACGACGTCGTTGGAATGCTTCTTCGGCTGGCGGTCGAGTACGACCGGTTCGAGCAAGGCGAGGGCGAGAAGAATGAGTCCGGCCGCTTTGAGAAAAAGGGCGAAGTATCTGCTGCCGTCACGGAGCGGTGAATTGCGATAGGTGAATGTCAGGATCGCGAGAGAGAGGATCGCGAAGCCGATCGCAAGCCACGCCCATGACTCGTTCGCGAAAGCGATCGCACTTAAAAAATTATGGGCGGTTGTTGGCATGGGGGGGCGCTGGCGCGCCGTAAAAGGTGAAAAGTTAAAGGTAAAAGGTCCGGTAGCGCGCTTCGCGCTGTGGGAAGGTGAGAAAGTAAGAAGGTCGGATGGGCTGCGGGGTGGAACGAGTTTCGTTCCTCTACGTTGAGTCAGGCGTATGGTTGGAGGTCAATTGAGAAAGGTAGCGGAACGAGGATCGTTCCGTTTAATTGCTTTAGGGCCTACTTGCCGGCGCCGAGTTCTTCGTAGTAGCGTCGCACGAGGTCGCGAAATTCACTCGGGACGGCGTCGCGGTCAATAGGGGCGATGGGATTTTCGCGGTTCAGTTTCGCCAGTTCCTCGGTGATGCGCTGTCGCAATTCAATGAGAGGATCGGTGATTCGGTTTTGAATGGTGGCGGCTTCGGGGGCGGCGTTGTCACGACGGAAGTCGATGCGCATCGCGCGGGCGTCGTCCTGCACTTGCGAGAGATTGTTGCGAAGGTCGGCCTGGGGTAGCATCTCTTCGATGCGGCTGAGTCGATCCGCCCAGTCTCCGTAGTCTTCGCCGGTGATCGGTCCGGGCGCTTTTTCCTCGGACTTCTGATTGAAGAAAAGACCTTTCGCAGGTACGCCGGGGCGATGACCTTTATCACTTCCATCGACGCCGCCAGCCTCACCGCCGCCACTGCGACCGGATGCTTCTGCGAGTGACTCACTGCCCTGCTGCGAGCCGCCTTTTCCACTTTTGCCGCTCTCTCCCGGCTGCTCACCCTGACCTGACCCTGTTGGGTTGCCGGCCTGACCCTGTTGACTTTCGCCCTGTCCCTGACCTGACCCTGTTGGCTCTCCGGCTTGACCCTCTTCACTCTGCCCTTCACCGGGCCCTTTTCCTTTTTCTCCTTTGCCTTTACCTGCTTCTGCGAGTTCTTCGCCTTCTCCACTTCCTTGACCGGGTTTCTCACCCTCTCCCTGCCCGGGCTCTTTCCCTTCGCCTTCCTCACCCTCAGAGCTGGCAAGCTCGCCAGCTCCTTTTTCTTTATCCTTATCTTTTTCTTTATCTCCCTTCGCACCAGCAGGTTCACTCTCGCCCGATTTACCAGCCTTCTCCTCAGCGAGTCGCTTCTTCTCGTCTTCGGTTTGCTGAATCAAATCATCCAGTTCCGATCGTGCCATGCGCAGCGCGTCAGCTTCGTTTCCAAGCACTTTTTCGGCAGCGGATTCCACCGCTTTTTTCAAATCCTCGATCCCGCGAGTGGCAGAAGCCGCGGCGGGTTTGGCCTGCTCCGCGCGGTCGTAGTAAGTGTATTGCCTCGCCTCCTGCAGCGACTCCTGCGCGCCGCTCGTAGTTGCTTCGCGGACGGATTCGTAAAGGGCATCGGAAAGGAGCGGTTCGGAGACTTCAGACTGCTCGCTGAGCTGTTTCATTTCTTCGAGCAATTCGTCGAGGGCGCGTTCCTGACGGCTCATTCTCTGCGCGAGCTCGCCGCGTTCCTGCTGGTTGTCGTCGCTGCGGGTGTTGTCGTCGGATTGCTCAACCAGCTTGTCGAGTTCTTCGCTGATGCTCCGTTGTTCGGTGTCGAGTTCGCGGGCGGCGTTCCGGACGGCTTCCATCTCTTTGGAAAAACGACGTGAAGTCCGTTCGCGGAATTCCTCTTTCATTTCCTCGAGCTGTTCCTGCGCGCGGGTTGCGGCATTGGCGGCATCGGCGAGTTTGCCTTCCTCGAGTTTTTCGGAGGCTTCCTGAACATTCTCGCGGGTCTTTTCGAGTTCCTCTTTTTCCTCCGTCATGTTGGGACGATTCTGTTCGGAATCCATCCGCTCGCCGAGATCATCGAGCTCACGCAGGAGCTCTTCCTGCTCTTCCTGAAGTCGCTTGAGTTGACGTTCGATCTCCGCTTTCTCCTCTTCGTTCGCGTCCTGCAGTTCTTTCTCCAACTCCTTGATCTTTTCCGCAATGGCTTCCTGGCGACGTGCGAGTTCTTTGAGTCGTGTCAGGACTTCGATGTTCTCTTTTTGCTCCGCTGATTGAGTGGCCTGTTCCGCTTTGGATTCCTCTTCGTATTTGAGTTCCCTTTGCTCCAGTTCCAGATTCATGAGCTCTTTCTCTTTTGGGCTTCCCTCGCCTTCGTTTTCATTCGACAGGCTCACGGTTTGTTCGCGTTCGCTCGCTTCGATGAGCTTGGCCATGGCCTTGAGGGCGATGGCGTGCGATTCGCTGAGCATCCCGCCGTCCTCTTTTGAAAAAATCATCGCGATTTGCTCGACGTTTTTCATCATGAGTTCCTGCGCTTCGATGAGGACTTCACGCAGCTTGGCGTCTTCGACTTTCTGAAGGTTTTCCTCGACGGTGGAGTGGACGACAAGCTGGGAATCTCTGACCACTGCGATGTCGCTGGAGAGGATCGCGAAGGGCTGTTTCAGGTCGTGGTCACGCATCAACTTCCAGGTGGCGTTGACGACTTCTTTCTGCAGTTTCAGTGCCTCCTGTGACTGGTTCGGTTCGCCCTTTCCTTTTTGCGGCTGGCCTTCGCGCATGATGTTTTCGAAGAACCGCACTTCGGCGAAAAACTGGTCGCTGGTGGTGCGGCGCAATTCTCCATTCCCGTCGAGGTCCTCTGCCCAAAAGTAATAGGCGATGAGTTGGCGGGGCTCCAGTTTGATGTTCTCCAGATCGATCCGGGAAGTGAGGGGATGCGTTTCCCTGCCGGCCAGTTCCTGTTCGGTGAGAATTCGTTCAGTGTCTTCACCATTGATCTGAAAAGTGAGTCCGGCGCGTTTTACGCCGACGTCATCCCAGACTTCGCCTTCGATCGGAAGTTCCTGCAATGAGGTGGTTTTGAAATCCTGTCCCGGAAAGGTGAACTTCAGTTTCGGCGGGAGGTTGCGGGTCACGTTAACTTTGATCCAGGGCGGCCGGACGTTGCTTCGGCTGTCTTTGTCGACGAGGTGGACTCGATACTTCGTCGTCTCCGTCGGCGTCATCGTTGCGGTGAGGATCGTCGGATCATCTGCGCTTGCGATAAGCGCGATGGCGTCGCCGGCTTCGCTGAAAAGTTCAGCAGCTACGAGCGGCTTGTTCACCTTGAGAGACCAATCGACTTTGGACCCCTCCATCACCGTGATCTTCATCGTATCGGTCACGGTTTCGTCTTCTTCATTCAGGTAGGCGGGCGGGGTGATGTAGGCATTAGCCTGCTCCAGAACGGGGAATTCGAAGGTCGTGATTTCGTAGGTTGAAGAGGCGCTGTCGGCAAAGGTGATCCGGTAGTCCGAGTCGGCGCTGACGTCGGGGATGAGGGCGGAAAAGACGGTGTCATCGAGCCCTCGTTGCATCGGGATGCGACGACCGGTTTCGGGCTTGTCTTTCGGTGTGATCTCCAGCATCGCGAGCGCGGGAGCCTGCTCGAAAAAATCGGCTTCGACGACGAGACGTGAGCCGCGTTCGATTTCGACACTGCCGGGAGTGACGTTCACCGAAAATGCGGGCGCCTCCGGCGTTTCGGGATCGGTTGTCCCGGTGATGGGATCGAAGGGATCGCTTTCGGGCGTGTTCTCGATGAGGAGTTGCGCCATCACAAAAAATACCGCGAGGGCTGCCAGTTGCCCCGCGAGAGCCCAGCCGAGTTTTTTTCCGGAAACCTTTTTAACCCACTGGTTCGCGGTGGCGTGTTCACTGACCTCACCGAGGAGCCTTTTTTGCAAGTAGCTGAGTTCCCCGTCAGGACCCGGCTTCTGATCCATTGCCGCGAGAAGGGCGGAGCGAAGATCGGGGTGATTCTCTTCGATCTTCCGGGCAATTTGCCGTGCGTTGAGGGTATTCTTTTTAACCCGGTAAAGCGCAACAAGGGTGATCACAAAAAGGCCTCCGAGGACGCCGAAAATGGTCGGGAGGGACCACCAGTTGTAGAGGGATGCGAGAAGGGTGAAAATTCCGAGGGCAACCGCTCCGACGGATAACATCACGATTCGAACGCGCCGCTCCTTAAGGCGTTTTTCCGCCTCGATAACCGGTTCAAGAGTGGTTTGAATGAGTTTCTCGATCATGTGGTGATCCTTTTATGGGTTACGCGGCTTGCGGCGTTTTGCTTCGAGGCCGGCCCCCGGCCATCACTGTTTCAACGAGGAGGATGACGAGGGCGGCGAGGATGAGCCATTTCCAGAGTTTCTGCTTTTCTTCTTTCTCTTCGGATTCGATGCGGAGGCGGCTTGCTTCGCTCAGGTCGGGGATGTCAGCATTTTCTTCGCCAACGAGAGGGATGCCGCGTTCGGTGAAGACAATGTTAGGATCAACGGGGGCGGTGCGGGATTCATTGGGCGCGAGATTGACGGAGATGAGGATTGGTTTGCCGTTTTTCTCCACTTCATAGAACCCCGGAGCGGTGTGTTCGGTTTCGCCGACGTAGAGGGTTGCGGCAGCGCGGGAGCTGTAGCCGGAGTGTTCGAAGATGGAAAAAAGGAGGGGGACGAATTTGGAGGAAAGGGCGAGCTGGCTCTCGGAAGGCTCCCATCCTGACATGAATGCGAAGAGAGCGCCGCTTCCGATGCGCTTTTCGATGAGGGCGGGGGATTCGCCGTCAAAGCGGGCGATGATGCGGGTGTCGGGTGCTTCCGTGGGGAGGGTGAGAGTGCGGTGTTTCCAGAAGCGGATCTTCGTGAAGTCTCTGATTTTTGCCCGTGCAAAAGGGAGAAGGACGGGATGGTCAAAATCGAGATCGGAGAGAAGGGAGTAGTCGCGCGGGGCGGATTCTGAAAGCGTCCATTGCTCGTTTCCTGCCAGCTTTGCGAAGGCGCTTGACTCGGTGTTGGCCGAGGGGATCGCAATGACGAGTCCGCCGTCCTGTGCGAAGCGGTTCAGTTTTTCACCGGTGTCAGAGGACCAGGTGTCGGCGATGATGATGACTTCGTTTGAGGTGAGGTCGGCGTCGGTGAGTGCTTCGGTTGCGGAAATGATGGGCTCAAGCGCGGGTGTCGATTGGAGGGCGCGGCGGAGGTAGAAGAGCGGTGATCCGGCGGATTCTTCGATCCCGGATTCCTTCACGAGTTTGACCCGGAGCGGACGGGCCTGAACCGGCGCGACGTAGACTTCGTTGTCAAAAGGATGGCTGTCGCCGGTGACTTCGAGGGTGCCGCGTTCGGCCGTCGGCGGGCGGGGCGGGGTCGAGAGGATACGGCTGATCCCGGGGGCGATGAGTGTTTCCATCCCGGTTTCGGGAAAGCCCTTCCACGCCAGTCTTACGGTGGCCGATTCGGAGGTGGCGGCGTTGCTGAGGCGGACGCGATAGATCTCCTCCTCGTCGATATTCGAGCGTGGCGGGGTCGCCGCGAGGGTGATGGAGAAATTATCAGACTTTTTCGGGGCGACAGAGAGGCAGCGCACGAGAACGTCCTCGGGCCAGGCGTTCTCGTTGAGACTGGAAAAATCGGAGCCTTCCTGAAAATCGCTGATGAGAATGACTTCCTTGCGCGTTGCGGGGGTGGCGGCATCGGCGGCAAGGAGGGCATCGGCGGCGCTGGTCAGGGCCGCGCCGGGATTGCTGCTCATCCAGGTGGGGGATTTCGGCGCTTTTTCACGAAAGGCGGCGACGCGGGCTCTGCCGCTGAGGTCTTTCCAGACCGGGAAATCGGCTACGGTTTCGGTCGTCGCGTCGAAAAAGGCGAGCGCGACTTCATCTTTGTTTTCGAAGCGGGTGATCGACTCGTCGGCGAGGTCGAGAGCCTTCTTCCAGAGGTCCTCCCGCTGCATCGAGGCGCTGCGGTCGACGAGTACGACGGCGCGGGTGATCGATTCCTCTGAGGAAATGAGTTTTCCTGAATTGAGAAAGGGCCGACCGAAGGCGAGCGCGAGGAGGAGAATCGCGAGGCAGCGCAGGGCGAGAAGGAGCAGTCGCTCCAGTTTCGTGCGGCGGGTGAGACGTTCCGGCGATTTCTCGAGGAACATCAGCGAGCTGAAGGGAATGTGCTCTTTGGGCGGACGTTTCCGCAGATGCAACAGAATGGGAACCGCGATGGCGGCAGCACCTAAAAGATAGAGCGGAAAAAGAAAACTCACAGCGTTGGAAATCCTGCCATTGAATCACGCTGACGGCGAGGACGTTTTCACGGTGACTGTTCTTTGGATGAACTGCTCGAAGTCGGGGTGATGTCGATCACTTCGGCATCAATATTGATGGGGCCCTGAGATGAGCGAGACCGGTCGGGGGCACCCATGTTCTGTCCCACCACGGTGATTTTTCCTTTCAGGTAAGCACCGAGCACTTTGCGCACCGAGTCCCGAATCGAGGGAACGAGAAGGGAGAAGCCGATCGCGTCGGTGAGAAAACCCGGGGTGAGGAGGACCGCGCCTGCTACGAGAATCATGAGCCCATCGAGGACTTCTTCGTGAGGGAGTTTCCCCTGAGCGGTCGCGGCCTTGTATTTGTTGAGGGCCTGCATCCCCTGCGATCTCGTTAAATGCGCGCCGAGCGCACCGGTTACGATGATGATGAGGAGAGTCAGCGGAATACCGATCTTCGAGCCGAGCACCATAAAAAGGAACAGCTCAACGACCGGAATCCCGATGAAAAGTAAAAGGAGACGAGCGAACATGTTCTTATTATGTCATACGAATCGCGAAAGTGTTCGATTAGAAATTCGGGATTATTTTGTATCGGAGGGTAGAGGAAGGAGGATTCCTTCCATGCGGGTGATCGCGGGGGATTAGGCGGCGGGAGTCTCCGAAAAGGAACGAGTTTCGTTCCTCTACTTTCAAGCCGTCTCCTCGGGAATGTCGCGGCAGTGTTTGAGGCGGTAGCCGCCGTCGACGGGCAGGATCGTTCCGGTGACATAATCCGCATCGTCGGAGGCGAGGTACGTCGCGGCTTTTCCGATGTCTTCGGGCAAGCCCATGCGGCCCCAGGGGAGTTTTTTCCCTTCTGCGGCCATGGTCTCGTCGTTGTAATGCTGGCGCTCGCCGGGGGTGTCGATCCAGCCGGGCTCGATCACGTTGACGTTGATGTGATGCTCGAAAAGCTCGACGGCCATGGTTTGCATCATCGAATTGAGCCCTGCTTTGGCGGCGCTGTAGGCAACGCAGCGGGCATTGGGGATACGGGCGAGGACGCTGGAAATGAAGATGATCTTGCCTGGCTTCTTCTGCTCGACGAGCTGTCGGGCAACGAGTTGTGAAATGTGGAATGCGCCGAGGAGCGCCGAGTTGAGGATGCCTTCAAAATCGTCGGCTTTGTAGTTTAGGAAACTTTCGCGGCGGTTGTAGGCGGGGACATTCACGAGGATGTCGATGCTGCCGAATCGTTCCATTCCGGCGGAAAAGGCCTCTTCACAGCCCTCGCGGGAAAAGGTGTTTGCTTCGACCGCGAGGCAGTCGACTCCGAGGGCGCGGACGGTATCGGCACCGGCGGCGAGTTCTTCGCTTCCGGGGCGATCGACGAGGATAATGTTGGCTCCCTCAGCGGCCAGCTCCGTCGCGCAACCGAGTCCGATTCCACGCGCTCCGCCTGTGATCATCGCGGTTTTTCCTTCCAGCTTTTTCATAGGGCGGACTCTAGCTCAGGCGCAAAAGAGAGGGAAGAACACAATCGCGCTGAATTTGGTGGGTGAATCGTTGGAGTCGCCCGGGCGGGGAGAGGGATAAAGAAAAAGATAAAGACAGGGAAAAAGGTTTTCTGGGAGAGGCGCCCGGATGGGCTTCGAAGGGAACGGGTTTCGTTCCTCTACGGTTGGGAAGCTGGGCTTGGTGAGGGGATTAAGATTAGGATTGAGAAAAAGAAAAAGGGATTGGGGGAGGGAAAGTGGTCGAAGTGCTTGACCGGTGCGGTCATTCTGTCGAACGTTCCGATGTGAATCAGGAACGCATAGATCGACTTAACGCCGCCATCCGGGATGTGAATGACTTTCCAAAGCCGGGCATTGTTTTTAAAGACATCACACCGGTGCTGGGTGATGGCGCGCTTTTCCGGGAAACGATCGATGGGTTCATCGATATGATCGGTGATGAAAAGCCCACCAAGATCATCGGAATCGATGCGCGGGGTTTCATTTTCGGTGCGGCGCTCGCGGATCGGATCGGAGCGGGGTTTGTTCCGGTTCGGAAAAAAGGCAAGCTTCCCTGGGAGACCAACGGTCGTTCCTACTCGCTCGAATACGGGGAGGCCCATGTCGAAATTCACAAGGATGCGGTGAAGCCGGGCGAAAAAGTGGTGTTGCTCGATGACCTGCTCGCGACGGGCGGCACTGCCGGTGCGGCCCTGAAGCTGGTTCAGGAGCTGGGCGCAGAGGTGCTTTGTGTGCTCTTCCTCATCGAACTGACTTTTCTCGAAGGTCGGAAGAATATTGATTCCGGCGTTCGCTGCGAGGCGCTGCTGACTTATTAGTCTCTAACTTTTCCGCGATCATGAGCTACGAAAGTGATGTCCTGCGGGATTGGTATTTGTTGTTTCACTACGGTTCCCCGGATGAGATTACCGCTGGTCTCGGGTTTGATGTAGCGGGGCTTCCGGCCCGTTGTCTGGAGTTCCCGGTGACGACGACGGAAGTGGCCGGTGACGGACCTGCAGGTCGGGTTCTCGATCTCGGGTGTGCGGTGGGCCGGTCCAGTTTCGAGTTTTCGAAGCGGGCGGAGGCGGTTGTCGGGATCGATTTTTCGCAGAGCTTTGTCGATGCGGCGGAGGCGATTCGGTCGGGCAAGTCACTCAGCTATCGGCGCTACGGTGAGATGCATCTATCTGAAATGCTCACGGCTACGTTGCCGGAAGGGGCGCATGCGGATCGGATTCAGTTCGAGCAGGGCGATGCGATGGACTTGCGAGCCGATCTGGGGAGTTTTGATCTCGTGCATGCCGCCAATTTACTGTGTCGTTTGCCGGAGCCTTTCCGGTTCATGAATCGTTTGCCGGCCTTGGTGAATTCCGGCGGGTATTTGATCATGGCGACTCCGGCGACTTGGATGGATCAGTATACGCCGCGGGAGAATCAGCCCGAGGGCCTGACATTGGATTATTTGAAGCATCATCTCGACGCTGATTTTGAAATGATCTCGGTAGAGGAGGTTCCGTTTCTCATTCGCGAGCATCAGCGGAAATTGCAGCTCAGCACTTCGCAGACCAGCGTATGGCAGCGGAAGTAGGAGCGGAGGCTTTGGCGATTTTGGCCGCAAAATGGCACAAAAAGCGCAAATAATGACGGATGGGCTGCGGATTTTTAGTTTCCGCCAAAGCCAAAGCCAAAGCCAAAGCCAAAGCCAAAGCCAAAGCCAAAGCCAAAGCCAAAG
>JARGPH010000004.1:0-146506 GCA_029213065.1 Verrucomicrobiales bacterium
TGTTGTGTTTGATCCCGAAATCGTAAGCGACGATGCGGTATTTCGGATCACAGAGAGGGCGGAACATTTCACCATTGGCTTCGATAAGCGTTTCATTCGAAGACTCATTGACGATCGTCCACTCGCGGCTGAGCTCGCTGTTGGGATCCCACTTATAACCATCAGGTGTCGTCACTTCTTTCACGAAGTCGGAACCTGCCATGGGAGTTGCATTTTTCGCCGCTTCGACGGCACCGTCAGCGTCGAGACTTCCGTCGGTGCAAAGGGTTGCGCGCATCGAACCGCAGACACGAAGCTTTTTCGTGAGGGCACGGGTGTCGATTCCCTCGATCCCGGGAACATTTGAATCAGCGAGATAATCGCTGAGAGACTGCTCGCTTCGCCAGTTGCTGGGAACGTCGCAAAGCTCTTCGATGACAAAGCCGCGGATGTGAACTTGGGAGCTTTCAGCATCAATCGCACTGACTCCGTAGTTCCCGATCAGTGGACAGGTCATCGTGACGAGCTGTCCGCGGTAGGACGGATCAGTCAGGATCTCCTGGTAACCCGTCATCGAGGTATTAAAACAAATCTCGCCTGACTGCGTTGTGGCAGCACCAAATGCAGTTCCGTGGAACACTGTTCCATCTTCAAGCGCGAGGATCGCTGGTTTTTTTTCTCTTGCCATAAGGTAAGAACCCCTGCTAGCAAAAGGGGCCTTCGGAGGATGCCAGAAAAGAGAGCGGGTTCAAGTGGTTTTGAAATGAGTTTACGGGGTAATTGCGCGGAGGAATGCGATCCTGCCCGCCGGAACGAGCAAATCTAAAGGATTTCCGCGTTCACTCGCAGGGGAGACAGCCCGGCTCTCAAGCCCCGTCCCCGGCATACTTCGCCACCGGATGATCCTCCCAGACCGGCAGATCTTTGAGCGCCCGCTCGACATCGCTGCTCATGGGCAGCCCCCAGGTCGCCCAGAAAGGTTGGAGATTTTTGCCACAGGCTTTGGAAAGTCGTATCACCCACTGATCGTTGATTTGCTCCTGACCATCAGGGCGATCGTCCGGTTCGAGCCGGTTGTATTCATCAAAGACTTTCTTAAACGGTTCCCAGCCGAACGTCTCCTGAACTTGAAGGTAGGTCTCAAGGGCAACCCAGACCGACCAGTTTTCAAACTTCGCCCCGTCGCTGAAATAGCCATTGACCCGCTGCTTTCTATCGAGAGGTCGGATCGCATTGTGCGCACCATCGCGATCTTTCCCGATGTATTCTTCGAAAAGATAGACAGACCAGAGATTGCAGGTCGTTTCCCCGGTTCCCGGAAGCGCCCATAGATTGTGCTGATGGTTATGGCCATACTCGTGAAAGAAGCCCCAGTTGCCGTCCTTCTTCAAAAAGCGCGCATCAACCGCCTCCTCCGCTGCGCTTCCGTCATGGGCCGCGACAGGGTAGCTGCTGTGCATCAACCCGGCCGAGGTCTGACGATCAAAGACAATGCGCTCGGCACGATAGTCATCACGATCGACCTGAGCCAGTTCCGCGGCAGTATCGATGTAGTCGCCCCAGACCTCCATGACTTCATCTGGATCGCTCAGCGTCCGGATGTAGTCGCTCGGCAAGGCAATGATCATCCGGGGCCCCGCGATCTCAGCCCAGGGAGCGGGGTATTTCCGGATTTCAGCGGCCCATTCCTTGAGGTCGGTTTTCCCGTGCTCGTAGAGAGGTGCGCGCACGCCACCTTCAATGACGAAATCGAGAGACTCATACTCCGCTCCGCGCGGAACCCGAATCGTGATGAGCCCGCCCAACCCACTGGACACCTCGGTAACCTTTGAAGCGACCGGCTTCGAAACCTGCCAGTCGGTATAGCGATGCCAGGCATCCCTGTTATTCAACTTCCCGCCGTAGGAACCAATCGTCACTTCGAAGCCCTCCCCCGCGATTCGGGCCGGAGCGGTCACTTTAATCACTTCGCCCGGTGCGGCATACAATCCGGTCGGGCGCATCTCCTTCGCAGCCCAGCCTCCGGCGTTTCGCCCTTCGAGCCATCCGCGCCACGTCCCGTCGATCGTGAGTTCCTTCGTGATTCGTTCGGCATCGTCAGGCACCGCTCCGGGAAAGTCAGAAGCCGCCGGAATCGCATACATCACCCCCGCAGGCGCCGTTTCGTTGAAATAGGTCTCCAGCTCGATGATGGCCTCCAGAAGAGGCTCCTTCGCGGGAATCACGGGATTCTCTTTCGTCGGAACAATCGGGCCAACCGCGAGATTGAGCGCCTTCAAGACCTCGAGAAATTCGACCAGCTTTGTCCCCTTGAGAGCTTTCGCAGAAAACAAATCGGCGAGCAGTTGATCTCCCGCTGAGGACTGATCTACCTTTTTCTCCGCAGCGAGACGCTTCGCCGCAGCAAGGGCTGCGGATTCCGTCGCATCGCCGCCTTTCATATCGCCCGGTTTCGAAGTGAGTGACTCGACCTGAGCTGTCGCATCCCCAATCGAAACGGGATCCCGGTTCCGCGCGTAACCGTCAGGCATAAACTGAATCCCGGCATGGGCCAAAATCCGGTTCCCGGGGAAATCGCTGAAATCCTCAAACTTCTTATTAAAAGCCCACGGAGTTGTCGCCACGACAAGGCCTCCTCCATCGGCGAAAAATTCAGACAATTCCTCTATTTCGTCCTCATCCAACGACTCATGTCCGATGATGCAATAGGCGCTTACCATCCCGCTGCTGATCTCCAGGGGTGTGAGCACTTTCACCACGATCCCCTTTTTTGAAAGAGCCTCCTCCAAATCGGCAATCGAAGGGTGCAAACCAACCGTCGGCTTCCCTGAGCGCCCCGCCCAGCGAATGGCATTGGCGAGCATTTCAACGACGCTCTCCTGAGCGAGCAACTCACCGGGCTTCAAAAAACTTCCGTGGGTAAACCCGATCGCCCGCCCCTTTTCCGATTCGCCCGCCGCGGCGATGATATTCCCCCTCGCATCCTGAATCAGCGGAAAGCCGTCATCGGTCGTGATATCGATCAAACCGGGAACTGATTTTCCTAAAATCGCTTCGCCTCCGCCCTGAGTGATCAACTTCCGGGCTTTCTCATCCCCGTGCGAAGACGCGACAAAGACGAGGCAGGCGATGAGGAGAAAATGAAATTTCGTCATAATAATCTGGGGGAGAGCGAGAAGCACTATATGAAGCTTATACCTGAACCCCTCGTTTTTGTGACGGCAAACGCGTCTGTATGACACACCTTCAGGATTCGAGAGAAGCTTTCCGGGGCGCGGAACCGCGCCTTCGCGCTCCCATCAGTTGATTTTAGGCGCCGTACGGTGTAAAGCGCGAGAGTCACTTTGAATCGAATTAGCAGAATTCCAACCTAATCAAGAATATGTCCAAGGCTCCGACCATCATTTACACAAAAACTGACGAAGCTCCGGCGCTCGCCACTTATTCACTCCTGCCAATCATTAAGGCATTCACGAAGTCTTCCGGAATCAATGTCGAGACTCGCGACATCTCCCTTGCGGCGCGGATTCTCTCCCAGTTCCCCGATTTTCTCAAAGAAGAACAGCGCGTCGATGATGCTCTCGCTGAACTCGGTGAACTCGCGAAAACACCTGAGGCCAATATCATCAAGCTCCCCAACGTGAGCGCTTCCGTTCCTCAGCTCATCGCCGCGATCGAAGAACTCCAGGCCCTCGGCTACGCCCTTCCCGATTACCCTGAAGAAGCGACCACCGATGAGGAAAAAGACATCCAGTCCCGCTACGACAAGGTCAAAGGCAGCGCCGTGAACCCCGTCCTCCGCGAGGGCAACTCCGACCGCCGCGCTCCCGGAGCTGTGAAAGAATACGCCCGTCAGAATCCGCACTCCATGGGTGCCTGGTCGTCCGATTCAAAAACTCGCGTTGCCAACATGACCGAGAATGACTTTTGCTCGAACGAGCAATCGACAACGATTTCCGCGGATACCACCGCAAAAATCGAATTCGTCGGCGCCGACGGAACGACCACGGTTCTCAAAGACTCTCTCCCCCTTCTCGAAGGCGAAGTGATCGACGGCACTGTGATGCGGAAAGCGGCCCTCGTTTCCTTTTTGAAAGAGCAGGTCGCAGCAGCGAAAGAACAGGGAATTCTCTTCTCCGTTCACATGAAAGCAACGATGATGAAGGTGTCCGACCCCATCATTTTCGGCCACGCCGTCGAAGCTTACTTTTCCGACCTCATCGAGAAGCACAGCGAAACGCTCGACAAACTCGGTGTCGATTTCAAAAACGGATTCGGCGACCTCGTCTCCAAACTCGACGAGCTTCCCGCCGACGAGAAAGCGGCGATCGAAGCTGACATTGAGGCAGCTTACGAAAACGGCCCCGACCTCGCGATGGTGAATTCCGACAAAGGGATCACCAACCTCCACGTTCCCAGCGACGTCATTATCGATGCCTCCATGCCCGCGATGATCCGGACCTCCGGCCAGATGTGGAACAAAGACGGCAAACAGCAGGACACGCTCGCAGTGATCCCCGACAGCTGCTACTCCGGCGTCTATGCCGCGACGATCGATTTCTGCCGGGAAAACGGAGCTTTCGACCCGACAACGATGGGAACCGTCCCCAACGTTGGACTGATGGCCCAGAAGGCCGAGGAATACGGATCACACGACAAGACTTTCGAAATCAAAGGCGAAGGAAAAGTCCGCGTTGTTGACGCCGACGGAAACACGCTCATCGAGCACGAGGTTGCCGAAGGTGACATTTGGCGTGCCTGCCAGGCCAAAGACGCACCGATCCGCGACTGGGTGAAACTCGCCGTCTCACGCGCCCGCGCTACCGGCACTCCTGCTATCTTCTGGCTCGACGAAAACCGCGCCCACGATGCGGAACTCATCGCCAAGGTGAACGTTTACCTCAGCGAGCACGACACCGAAGGCCTCGACATTCAGATCATGTCACCGGTCGACGCGACGAACTTCACCCTGAAACGCCTCAAGGCCGGCGAAGACACCATTTCCGTGACCGGAAACGTGCTTCGTGATTACCTCACCGACCTCTTCCCGATTCTCGAAGTCGGCACGAGCGCGAAGATGCTCTCCATCGTTCCTCTCATGAACGGCGGGGGACTTTTCGAAACCGGAGCCGGTGGTTCCGCGCCCAAGCACGTCCAGCAGTTCGTTCAGGAAAACTACCTCCGCTGGGATTCCCTCGGTGAGTTCCTCGCTCTCGCCGTATCGCTTGAGCATCTCGGTGAAACCTTCGACCTTCCCAAGGCAATCGTCCTTGGAAAAACACTCGACGAAGCGACCGGAAAATTCCTCGTTGAAAACAAATCACCAACCCGTCGCATTGGAGGAATCGATAACCGGGGAAGTCACTTCTACCTCGCCGCCTACTGGGCCGAAGCGCTCGCGAATCAGGATGACGACGCCGACCTCAAGGCCGAGTTCACCCCGATTGCTGAAGCGTTTGCGAACAACGAAGAAACCATCGTCGCCGAGCTTATCGCGGTTCAGGGAAGCCCCGTCGACATCGGCGGCTACTACCAGCCTAACGAAGCCAAAACCGGCGAAGCAATGCGCCCGAGCGCGACGTTGAACGGTTTGCTCGGATAAGAGCGAGAGACTGACAGACGGTGGGGAAGCACAGCGAAACCACCGGCCTGATCGAAGAGAGCCTTTTGAGCATCCCACCGGGGTGCCGGAAGGTTTTTTTTGTATTCTGAATTCTAACTTCGAAGGAAGCGTATCCGGGTAATTCGGGGGCGAATCCTGCTCCGACGTTTCCGGCGCCCCTGCCGGGGCACCATTGGTTGATGAACCGGAAACCCGGTGGTTTCGCTTTCGCTACACCACCGGTCCACAAAACCGTTATCTTGAGCACCCTTGCGGGGTGCAAGAATCGGGATTCAATCGCCGCCACGCGCGGCGCACCCCGTTTCAGACAGCTAAATCAGGCGCGATCCGGTGCTTTGCAAAAGAGAGGCGATCACCTTCATTTGCGGGTATGAAAGACCGTCCGCTTGATCGCCGCCATTTTGCGAAACAACTCACCGCCGGTGCCGCGGCGCTTGCCGCTGGAGTGCAGGGAGGAAGTGCCCAGGAAAAGGTCAATCCCGGGAACCGCCCCGTCCCTCTCCGCCGCCCCCGCCCGGGCGATGACAAAAAGGTTTTCGGAACCAACGAGCGGATGCACGTTCGAACTTCAGGCACCCTCAAAGGCGAATGGCTCGGAGAGGATGCCCGCGAGATCCCTGTGGTCGCCGATTACGATGTCATCGTCGCCGGAAGCGGTCCTGCCGGTTTTGCCGCGGCCCTCGCCTCAGCGCGGAGCGGAGCGAAAACAGCACTCATCGAGGTGCACGGCTGCGTTGGCGGCGTCTGGACATCCGGGATGCTTTCGTGGATTCTCGACGGGATGGGCAAACCCGGAATCATGGGCGAGCTCATCACCCGACTGAAAGCTCAGGGCAACGGCAAGCAGGTCAAGAGCGCCTGGGTCTACCATCCCGAGCCGATGAAACTGCTCCTCGAAGACATGCTTCTCGAAGCGGGCGTCGACATCCGTCTCTTCACCCGAATCGTCGGAGCCATCCCCGATGAAACGAATCGCCTCTCAACCGTTTTAACCGAATCAAAGTCAGGTCGCGAAGCCTGGACCGCCAAATCTTTCATCGACGCAACCGGTGACGGCGACCTCGCAGCGCAGGCAGGATGCGGTTTCGACTTCGGGCGTCCCGGAGACGGGATCACCCAGCCAATGAGCCTGATGGTGCTTTTCCACGGTGTGAAAACGAAGGAAATCGCGCCCTTCATCAATCACTATGCGGCGGCGAACGGACTGGGACGCGGAAAAGCAAACTTCCTCGCCGAACTGCGCAGCGCCGGAATCGATCCATCCTACGGAGGCCCCTCCATCTTTGAAATTCACGACGGTCTCTACGCGATGATGGCGAACCACCAATACAACGTCTCCGCGATCAACGCGACCGACGTGACCCGCGCGACCCTCGAAGCGCGCCGCGAAAACAACGCCATGATCGACGCGCTTCGCAAAAAAGGCGGTCCCTGGAAGAATGTCGAAATCGTTTCGACCGGCGAGCAGATCGGAACCCGCGAAGCACGACGCATCCACGGTCGCTACACCTCAAGCGACGAGGATCTCAAAACGGGCGCCCGATTCGACGACGGCATCTGTCGCGTCACCTTCGGGATCGACGTTCACGCCACCGACCCGACGAAGACAAAAGCGATCGAATCGAAGCCTTTCAAATCGAAGCCCTATGACATTTCCCTGAGGTCACTTATCGCAAAGGACGTCGACGGGCTCATGCTCGCAGGTCGCTGCATCAGCGGCAGCTTCATCGCTCACAGCAGTTACCGGGTCACCGGCAATGCCGTTGCGATGGGAGAGGCCGCCGGCGTCACCTGTGCGATTGCGGCGAGAAATAAAGTGCTCCCTCACGAGGTTCCCTTCGAGGAACTCGGGGTGAAGCCGGTATAGAACTCGCGGAATGATCGCGAGGCTTCGCTGAGGAAGGCTCACGCCGTTTCTCTAAAGCCCGACCCGTGTAGAGGAATTCCGTGAGGATTCCCTTCGAAGACGAAACCCTAAATCGCTTTCAATCTCAGGCGGTGCATCGAACGCCCCTGCTCGAGCCACTGCTTTTCGAAATCCGTCTGAGCGTAGTAAAAATCCCCGGGTTCCCAGGGCTTTTGCTCGAAGAATTCACAGCTCTCCTGCTTTTCGAGCGACTCGGCGAAATACTCCGGCGAATCGGTCATGAACAGCAGCTCCCCGCCCGGAGCGAGCAAGTCGTGAAGCGCCAGAAGAAACGGCAGCTGGCACATTTGCCGGCGCCGCGCGTGCTTTTTCTTCGGCCAGGGATCGGGACAGAGGAAGTGAATGCGATGAAAGGCGCCCTTAGGGAGGAGCCAGTTCACGACGTAATTCGAGTCCGCCCTGAGTGCTTTCGCATTGGTCAGTCCGGCACGGTCAATTTTCCGACAGACCTTGCGAACCCGACCGAGAAGGCGTTCCACCGCGAGAAAGTCGCGATCGGGATGATGTTCCGCCATTTGAATGAGAAACGATCCGTCACCGCAACCGAGATCCAGCTCGAGGGGACGATCCCCGGGCACCAGATCACTTACCTGCATCGGAGCGAACCAATCAGGGGGATAAACTTCGTTAGGAAAGGGAAAGGACTTGTCCTTCGGCATGGGGGACTCTTGATCAGGACTCGAAATACCGCAATCGATGAAATTGCCCGGGGACGGCTGGAAAAGTGCTCTTATCGTCTTTTAAGTTGTGAAATTCGACCAAATCGATAAAACAACTGACTGCCTTTGAATGAACCTCGATTTGTCCAATCTCTCCACTCTATGGTCGCTGATAGGAGGTGCCTGCCTTCTTCTCTTGATCATATTTGGAGGTGTCTCTCTGATTATCAAATCGTCAAAGAAGTCGACAACGAACCTGCAACTGCCGGAACCTCCCACCGATCGACTCGATCTTCCCGAAGAAGACAGCGAAGAGGAAGACGATCCGACTGCTCCGATTTCGCCCATCGTCGCGATGTCGAGCTCCCCTCACGACAGTCACCGGGATCTCACGGTCGGGAATTCTCTCGTCACCAGCATCGACCTGCTCGACAGCCTGATCCGCTCCGGAAACCGTCAAACCAAGTCCGACATCGTGAAACAACTCGGGATTCTCCAGAGTGATTTTGTCGGCCTGCTCAAGCACTGCTCATTCAAACCTTTCGAATTCGAGCCGGGAACACAAGTCACCGCAGCGATGCGAAGCCGAATCGTCATTGTCGACGGACAGGCCGGTGACGGCCCCACCAAAATCGTGAGCACTCTCCGCTGCGGCTACCTCTATCAGGATGGCTCCGAAGACCCCGTCATCATCCGCAAAGCGGAAGTGAAAATCGGGTGATCCCCTTTAGATACCCATCAGTCAAATAAGGAGGGGAGCTCCGACAGGCTATTCACTGCCACTTCCATCGAAATCAGATCCACGGGATTTCCAAACTGCGTGTAAACGGCGACATCCGCCGCATCCCGTCCGTAGGCAATCGCAAGCCTGCCACCGTCGAGATTTTCCTGAGTAGGATCAAAGGTATACCACCGACCTCCTACATACGCCTCGAACCAGGCATGAAGATCAACGGGTTTAAGCGTCTCGAGGTAGCCGACAACGAGACGGGCCGGAATCGAAAGCGCTCTGCAACAGGCGATTCCGAGTTGGGCCATATCCCGGCAGACAGCCTCGGAGCGCTGATTCACTTCACAGGCACTGATGATCTCGCCACCCAGTTCCGGAGCATAGCGAATCGCTTCTCGAATATGATCAACGATCGCAGCACACTGGTCGTATCCCGGCGTGGCGTTGCCCACTATCTCCGAGGCCTGCCCCGAGAAGCGGTCGGATTCGCAATAGCGACTGGGAAAAAGATACTGGATCACGTCGTCTGGAAGCTCTTCGATATCGACAAACGGTGCCCCCGGCTCAGCATCCGAGGCGTCGGCGACTTCAGCATAGACAGAGGAAATAAGAGAGAATGCTCCCGGAGGAACACTTACCCGCTGACTGAGATTACCGAAGGAATCTGAAAACTCTTTCGCGGTCGCCCCCTGGGACATGAAAAACTCTTCGCGACCAATCCACTGCTGATCACCACTGCGGGGCCGCAACATAAACAGGAAAGGCGTCGTTGCCGGAACGTTGAATTCGAGATGACAGGATGCGTGAAGCCACATGCAGGAAGTTAAGCGATTTCCACGCCAATTCAGAAATAGAATGTAGCAAAAAAGCTGCCGGCGAACGCAAAAAAAGCGGGTGATCGCTCACCCGCCCTCCTTACTGAAAATTCAGAAAATCACCGCGATCAGTGCTCGCAGGTGCAGGCATATTCTTTGTAATCGCAGGTAGGACAGTCTGCGAGGTTCAAATTGAATTTCACCGTCGCCGCCTTGTCATCGGGAGAACCTTTCAGCTGAATCACCACGGGAAAATCATTGCCCTCGGGAAAGGCGACATCGGAGACGAGAACGTCACCTACCTTGGTGAATTTCATCTTCGTGGGATTGGTGCGACTCCCCCCCATGAGCGAAGCCGTCTGAGTCGTAATCGGAGTCAATTTTCCGTCGTCGTTCACTGCGGCAATCTGAACTTTACGATCTTCGGTCACGAGAAACTCGACGTGAGGCTCAAGCTCAAAGAGGATGCGTCCGCCGTTCGGCCCCGCTTCGATGGAGTCGTGACTGTGTCCGTGATCGTGGTCATGATCTTCATGCGCGGCGTGATCATCATGACCTTCTTCGCCGTGATCATGACCGTCGTGTTCATGATGCTCATCATGGTCGTGATCATGATCGTGGTCGTGATCTCCGGATTCTTTCGTGCATGCCGGAGTGAGCGCGAAGGCCACAGCAGCAAAAAGGATAGCAATACGAGGTAGGGTTTTCTTCATAGTAGTTGGATGGTTGGTTCAGTTATTTATTCAAAAAGGATTAGAGCGAAGCCGCTGATTGACGCGAAATGGACAACTCGGCTGCCTGCTTTCCAAAGACATGGAAGAGAGCCGGAGTCACCATGAGCCCGAGTAAGGTTGAACTGATAAGACCACCGACGATGACGACTGCGACCGGGTTTAGAATCTCTTTTCCGGGCTCATCGGCTGCGAGCACCAGCGGGATCAGGGCAATCCCGGCGGAAAGCGCAGTCATCAGCACGGGGACAAGGCGTTCCTCTGTTCCCCGCTCGATCATCTTGCGATCAAACGACTCTCCCTCGTGCCTCATCAGGTGCAGGTAATGCGACAGCATCATGATCGTGTTACGCGCCGCGATTCCCGAAATGGCAATGAAGCCGACGAGGGTTGCAATGCTGACGGTGTCCAGCTCCAGCCTGGTATAGAGAATGCCACCGATCAGTGAAATCGGAATGTTCAGCAAGACTAACAAAACAAAAAATGCACTCTTAAAATAGCTGAAGAGCAGAAAGACAATCACCAACAGAATCACCGATGACATGATGAGAATCCGTCGCTTCGCATCGGCCTGCGCTGCGTATTCCCCTTCGAAGGAAAGATTGTATCCCACCGGAAGCTCGAGCTTTGCCGCGACTTCCCGCTGGAGCTGCTCGACCATGGCATTCAGATCACTCGACGTCGGGTTAATCGAAACCACGAAGCGGCGACGGGTGTTTTCCCGTAGTATTGTGTTAGGTCCACTCGCCTGACGAATATCAGCGACATAGCTCAGGGGGATGCGCTTTCCATTCAAGGTGTCGATATAGAGGCGACCGAGCTTTTCCGGTGACTCGCGCCATTCCTCCGGCAACCTCACGACGAGATCGTAGACCCGCTGATTTTCATAAATCTCGGTAACCGGTTCCCCGCCCATGAGCGCTCCGAGTTCCTCATTCAGTTTTCCGGGGCTCACCCCGTAGGCGAGGGCGCGCTGACGATCCACCTCGATGCGAAGTTGGGGAATCGGGGCCTGCTGCTCGATCCGCGCCTCTTCGAGCCCGGGAATGCCCCGGGCGATCTCTGCCACCTCAGTTCCGAGTCGTCGCAATTCATCGAGGTCGTTGCCATAGACTTTCACCGCAATCTTCGCGGAAACGCCACTGAGCATGTGCCCGATCCGGTCAGCGAGAGGCCCGCTGATCGCGCTGAACGTTCCCGGAATTCCCTGCATCGTCGAGCGAATCTCAGCAATCACTTCGTCGCGGCTTCGATCTTCGGACTCCAGAAAGTCGACCTCAAATTCGACGGTTGAAACAGGAACGACGTGATCTCCCCGCTCGGCCCGGCCTGCGCGATAGCCCACCGTCTCGACCTCGGGAATTTCGAGAAGCAAATCCATCGCCGTGTTCGCCATGTCCGTGGTTTGCTTCAACGACGTTCCCGGTGCCATCGTCGTCGCGACCACCGCAGTTGGCTCGCGAAAGGCAGGCAGAAAGTTTCCACCCATGCCGGAATAGACCACTGCGGAAAATCCAACAAGAACCACAGAAAGCGCGAGAACGAGAAATGGCTGCCCCAGCGCAAACCGAAGCAGAGTGTGATGAAATCCGCGTTTGAGCCAGCGCACTCCGATTTGATCATCGTGCGCTTTTCCGGACTTGGGATTCAAGAGATAGGAACTGAGAACCGGAATCACCGTCAGTGAAACCACAAACGACGCCGCCATGCTCACGATCGTCGCAATCGCAATCGGAGCAAAAAGACGGCCCTCGACTCCACTGAGCCCGAGAAGCGGAACGAACACCAGAATGATGAGAACCGTCGCGTAAAGAATCGAAGAACGAACTTCCGCCGAGGCGAGCGCAATCACCTCGAGGCGCGAGGTTTTATCCCCTTTCGCGGCATTCTCGCGGAGACGGCGGAAGACATTTTCCACATCGACAATGGCATCGTCCACGACCATTCCAATCGCGACCGCGAAGCCACCGAGGGTCATCGAATTCACGGTGAGTCCGACAAAGTCGAACACCAAAATTGAGATGGCGAGGGACAATGGAATCGCGGTGAGGGTGATGAGGGTGACTCTGAAATTGAGAAGAAACAGAAAGAGAATCACCGCCACCATGATCGCTCCATCACGAAGCGCCTCCTCGAGATTCCCGATCGAAAGCTCAATAAAATCCGCCTGACGGTAGACGACGAGCAGCTCCGTTCCCTCCGGCAGCGTCTCGCGCAAAGCTTCAAGTCGATCTTCAACCGCCCCGGTCAAAGCGATCGTATCGAAGCCCGGTGATTTGGTAACACTGAGGAGCACTCCCGGATAACCCACGGCCTCCTCCTTTCCCTGCGAAACGTCCATCTTGCGCGAGCCCATCCCCGCGTCGCCGCGCATCGGCTCAACGTCCCACTTCACCGTCGCGACATCGGAAAGACGAATCGGTCTGTCATTGTCATGGCTTACCACCGTCTGCGCGATGTCCTCGAGGTCAGTCGTCATCGCGAGATTTCGCACCATGATTTCCTGAGCCGATCCGGTGAGAAATCCTCCCGTTGTGTTGCTCACCGCATGGGACGCCGCCTCGCGAACCTCATCAAAAGTGACTCCGAGGGCGAGCATCTTATTCGGCTGAGGCTGAATATGGAGCTGCTTGACGCCTCCACCCATCGCGAGGACCTCAGCAATCCCCGGGACCGATTTCAATGAAGTCGCCACGGTCCAGTCTGCGAGGGTGCGCAGATCCCTCGGAACCGTCTTTCCGGTGGGATCGACGACACCGACCAGCATGATTTCACCCATCAACGAAGCCACCGGCGTCATGTAGGGACTGACGCCTTCCGGCAATAGTTCGGCTGCTCCCGTCATCCGCTCCTGCACAAACTGTCGTGCCTTGTAGATATCGGTGTCCCAGTCGAACTCGACAAAAACGAGCGAGAGAGAAATGTCATTCACCGAGCGCAGGCGCGTCACCCCGTTCACGCCCATGAGCGCGTTCTCGAGCGGGATCGTCACGAGCGTCTCCACTTCTTCGGGAGCAAACCCGGGCGCCTCCGTGAGAATTATCACGGTCGGCTTGGTGAGGTCCGGCAACACCTCGACCGGCAGCTCGGTGACTTTCTTAATCCCGAGGACAAGCAACATCGCCGCGACCGCGACAACAAGAGCACGTTGCGCGAGCGAAAATCTGATGAGCGTATTGAGCATTTTGGGGAAGTGGAAGGGAAAGAAAAAAAGCAGAGAGAATCAGGCGGGCTTCGTCGGTGGCTGGGCCTTGCCGGTCGTCCGTTTTTTCCAGAGAGACTGTGCGAGAATGAGACAGAGCAGCGTGGCCAGGCCCGCCCAGATCATCACAGCGAGTTGCATGAAGGAAGTCGATCCGCCGCCACCACCACCGGAATGGGCGCCTTCTTTTTCCGCCTTCTGCGCATCGGTCATTTCCGAACCGTCTTCGTTGTGTTCGTGACCGTGAGCGGCATCGAGCGCCTCCTTCAGAGAAATGCCACTCCCGCCACCGGCGAAGCTGAGTGCATAGGAACCGTGAGTGACGACTTCATCTCCGGGGAAAAGTCCCGAGAGCACCTCAACATGAGTGTCATTTTGCTCACCGAGAACCACAGGCACCCTGACAAAAGCATTTTCCAGTTCGAAATCCTCAACAAAGACGACACGCTTCGTCGGGTCGCCCTGAAGAGCGGTCCGGGGCACCGCAGAAACATCTTCACGGGAGCCGGTGATGATGGAGAACTCGACCCGCATCCCCGGTTGCAACTTCCGGTCCCTGTTATCCAGTTCAAAAATACCTTCGACCGCACCCGCTTCGCGGTTCGCGTTAACGCCGTAGCGGGTCATGACCGCGTCAATCGCCTCACCACCGAGAGCCGGCACTTTGATGCGCGCTTTTGTTCCCGGAACGATCCCCGACGCCTCGGGTTCCGGGATAACCGCTATCGCCCATACTTTCGACCGGTCCGAAATATCGAGAAGGTCTTCGGCGGGATCAACCGGCTCACCGAGACGCACATGGGAATCCACGACGAGCCCGCCCTGAAGCGCCTTCAGCTCAATCGTCGGCGGAGGATTTCCCGGCTGGCGACTCTCGATGTGAACGAGGACATCACCCTGCTTCACCGTGTCACCGACCTGCGCATTGAGTTCGACGACCCGACCGGCGATACGGGAGGAAAGCGCAGAACGGTTTGCGGGAATTTCCTCGATCCGGCCAATCGCAAAGACAGTGGATTCGAATGTCCGCTCCTCAACCGCGACCTTTTCAATCCTCAGATTCGCGACGGCGACCTCATTGAGAATGATGGTATTGGCAGCGCGATCATCATCGATTGCCTCATCCGCAGCGAACAGCGGAAGGCCGGCAAAGACGAGCGTCACAAAGGCGGAAAAAATACAGGAGGGGTTCCGTTTCATTTTGAAGAGTTGGAAATAGTAAGGTTCGGGTAATTTCCCGTGACGAAGCGAACCCGCGCTGCTGCGCGATGATATTCCGCAGTAAATTCGACGGATGCGTTTTGCAGCTCAAGCACTTGCTCCTGCGCCTGCTGCACTTGAATGAGGCTCGCCTGCCCCTCCTGGTAGGCTTTTCGGAACTCCTTGAGATTCTGTTCGGCCAGATTCAACAGCTCACCGGAAGCTTCGGTCGCGAGCTCCCAGGCATCCTTGCGCTGCTGAAAGGCATCTTCACATTCACTGCGAATCGTGAAGGCGGCGGACTCCACACCTTTTCCGGCAGCCCTTCGATCGATCTTCGCTCTTTCAATCCCCTCCTGATTGCGTTTCCGGAGCGGGAGCGGGATGGAAATGCCGAAACCGGCGAATGAATTGCGCTCAAGCCCGTTCGGGTCATCGACCGCATTCTCCCCCTCGACGAAAAGCTTCACTGAAATGTCCTCCCAGCGACTCGCCTCCTCGAGCGCGATCGCCGCATTCGCTTCGTCGATCTTAGCGAGAGCGAGCACGTAATCAGGACGACGTCCAAGGACCGTGGAAAAATCGGCTTCGTTCGCAGGAGCGCTGCCGGGCAGCTTCAGGTTTTCGGTAATCGTTACCGATGAGGTTGCCTCGATTCCGAGCAACTTATTCAGAGCAAACAGCTTCTGACGTTCCACCGCATCCTGCCCCTTGGCGGCCTGCTCCAGTTTCCGCCCCGTGAGGGTTGCCTGCATCACATCGAGCGAGGAAACCTCACCGCGCTTCTGCTGCTGCTTGAGAAAATCAACAATCTCACGGTTCAAGGCCAGCAACTTGCGCTCCAGCCTGATTTGCTCACGCGTTGCGAGCAGGTCCACAATCGCCTGATCCACTTCCCCCGCGATCTCGCGTCTTCGTTCCGCAATCTCCGCCTCGGCGAGAAGGACTTCATATTTTTTAAGCCCCTTTTCCTTTTTGAGACGCGAAGTGATAGGAAACCTCTGCGAAAAGGCGACCTCGTAGTTGCTCTCACCGTCGTCGAGACCGATCCCGTCACCGCCCCGCGAAACTTCGAGTTCAGGATTATCGAGTCTTCCCGCCCAACGGAAACTGGAGGCAGCCCTCTCGATTTCCAGGGCCGCGATACTCAGTTCACGGTCATTCGCGAGTGCCAGCGCAATCGCCTCATTCCGGGAAAGAGAACGGGCTTCGGCCGCTTGCGGCGGGACGCTCAGGACAAGAGCAATTGGTAGTAGAAGTGTGAAGTAAGATCTCATCGATGAGCATCAGTGTGTGTTTCGTTCCGTTTCGACGCGATCCTTTTCGTGACGCACAAATACCGTGCAGGAAAGCATAATAATACCGCGTCAGAAAGGAACTACACTCCGGAGCGGTGCTTGTCCGGCGAAGAAAAGCCGGAAGCAATGAGGATCAAACCAGAAAACGACCCGAGAAAACCGGGTCGCTGTGAATCGACGGCGGGAGCTCCAGCGGAGGTCCGTGCCAAACATCTGAAACGAGATCGAAGAAACCGGCCTCAGGATGAGAAATGAAATTCGCCGAAAGGAAATGATCCAATCCTTCTGTCGCGAGCAGCGAAGGAATACTGTCCGGCGCTGGCGCTATCCCTTCGCTCAATTCGACAAGACAACCTTCTGAACAAGGCTCCTCATGCGAATGCGAGTGGCCGGCATCATCGTGCTTACTGTGCGAACACTCCCCGCACGATCCATGAAAATCGATCCCCACGAGCGAAACCAAATCGCACACTCGCGCCTGCCCTCCGGAAAGGAGAAGTCCTAACGCGACCAGAAGAGTCGGTATGCGAATGAGCAACGGCATCAGATTCAAGGTCGTTTCGACTTGTAAACTGTCAATTTGAAAAAATTCTTCTCTGTTCGTTGGCGCATCTCGGGAAACACGCTAGAATTTCTACCCCCCCTAAGAATTGCATGAAACACTCGCGATATCAGACCGACAACATTGACCCTTCACAGTTCGCACCGGGTCAACGCTGGATCAGTGAAACACAGGCAGAGTTTGGTCTCGCCCTGATCATGACCACCGATGGGAATCAGGTCACCGCTTTCTATCCTGCCGTTGGAGAGACCATCACCTACGCGGCGAGGAACGCCCCCCTGCGCCGGGTTGCTTTTGAAGCAGGAGACACCGTCCGCGATCAGGAGGGAAATTCCTTCATCGTCAGCAAGGTCGTCGAAGACGACAAACGCCTCACTTATATAGACGGTGAAGGAAACGAACTGCCCGAGAGCAGCCTCTCCGACACCATGAACGTGCAGCGCCCCGAACAGCGCCTCCTCTCAGGTGTCAGCGATGACCCGCGTCTCTGGAGCCTGCGCCAGTCCGCGATCCGAAATCAACACGAAGCGCGAGCCCGCGACGTCCGCGGACTCGTCGGAGGACGCGTTTCCCTCATTCCCCACCAGCTCTACATCGCTGAAGAAGTCGCGAACCGGAACGCGCCGCGCGTCCTTCTCGCTGATGAAGTGGGACTTGGAAAAACAATCGAAGCCTGTCTCATCCTCCACCGTCTCCAACTCAGCGGCCGGGCGAAGCGGATTCTCATTCTCGTTCCCGACGCCCTCGTCAACCAGTGGTTCGTCGAGCTCTACCGACGTTTCGCTCTTTCCTTCGCCATTTATGACGAAGAACGTGCAGCTGCAATCGAGGCAGGACTGGAAGAAGGCAAAAACGACAACCCGTTTTTCGACGATCAAACCGTGATCTGTGCGACCTCGTGGCTCACCGAGAATCCCAAACGCGCCGCACAGGCCGCCGCTGCGGAGTGGGATCTCACGATTGTTGATGAAGCTCACCACCTCGAGTGGAGCGTCGAATCTTCCAGCCCCGAATACGATGCCGTCGAAGCGATCGCCGCCAACTCAACCGGTCTCCTCCTTCTCACCGCAACACCGGAACAACTCGGACGCGCCGGGCACTTCGCCCGTCTCCGCCTCCTCGACCCGGCCCGCTTTTCGGATCTCGACGAGTTCATCAAAGAATCTGACAAGTATCAGGCCATCTCCGACCTCGCCGACAGCCTCAACGGGGAGAAGAAACTCACCGCCGCCCAACTCAAGCAAATCGCCAAATTCCTCGGCAAAGAAGCCGCAGCAAAACTGAAAGAGGACGACGTTCCCGCGCGACGCGACGCCTGCCGCGCCGAATTGATCGATCTGCACGGAACAGGACGCGTTCTCTTCCGGAACCGCCGCCTCGTTCTCGACACCTTCCCGCAGCGGAACGCGCACCTCAACCCACTCACCTGCGACGAAAGCGAGTCCTTTGAGAAAAAGCTCGAATGGCTCGTCACTCTCCTCAAAGCGGAGCCCGATTCAAAGATCCTCCTCATCACCCACACACGGGAGATGGTCGAGAAAATTGAAAACGAACTGAAATTCCTCATCAGCGCTCAGGCGACGATGTTTCACGAAGGGCTCACCCTCCTGCAGCGCGACAAGAACGCCGCCTGGTTCGCCGACGAGGAAATGGGTGCGCGCCTCATGATCTGTTCTGAAATCGGCTCCGAAGGCCGTAATTTTCAGTTCGCTCATCACCTCGTCCTTTTCGACCTACCCACCGATCCGGGATTGCTTGAGCAACGCATCGGACGACTCGACCGCATCGGTCAGACCGAAGACATTCATATCCACGTGCCCTTCGTCGAAGGCACCGCCGAGGAAATGCTCGCGCTCTGGTATCACAACGGGCTCGGGGCTTTCGAGCACACCCTCCACGGCTCCAGCGCGATCTATCGCGAGTTTCACGACGAACTCGAAAAGCTCACCGAATCATCCGCCGAGGATCGCGAAACAGCCCTTCCCGACCTCCTTGACCGCACCAAAGCCTTCAAGGCCAAAGTCGATCACGAACTGGAGGACGGCCGCGACCACCTCCTCGAAATCAGCTCATTCGACCGCGACCAGGGACAGGCCCTCGTTTCCCAAATCGAAGACCTCGATCAGGACACCCGACTCGAGTATCTCATGCTGAAGCTCTTCGATCACTTCGGCGTCACCGTCGAAGACCTCGACACGCGGAGCTACGTCCTCCTCCCCGAGCACCTTTTTTCAGCGGAAGCCTTCCCCGGTCTCCCCGAAGAGGGCATGTCCGTCACCTTCGACCGGGCCACCGCCCTTGCCCGTGAGGACATCACCTTTTTGACGGAAGACCATCCCATGGTCGTGAGCGCACTCGAAAGTCTCCTTTCGACCGACCATGGCAACGCCGCCTTTTTCCGCCTCGAGAAAGCGGGAGAGCAGCTCCTCATGATCGAAACCGTTTCCGTCCTCGAGTGCATCGCGCCGCCTCACCTCCACGCCGAGCGTTTCCTTCCTTCGAAGCCAATTCGCCGACTCGTTGATCAAAAAGGACGCAACCGCACCGATGACTTTCCCACCGAGCGCGTTCGTAATGACGGTCGCCCCGGACCTTCTGTCTTTCTTCGTGAAAAATCCAAAGCGCTCAAAGCAACCGTTCCCGCCTTGCTGGAAGTCGCCGAAAAAGAGTCCGAACTTCGCGCCGACGAAATTCGCGCCGAAGCGATTGAGAAAATGAAGGAGGACGTTGGCGGCGAAGTTGAGCGCCTCGTTCAGCTCAAGAAGATGGGCCACCCCGTCCGCGACGCCGAGATTGAGATCGCGAAGAAAGAGCAGGCCGACTTGGAAAAGTATCTCTTCGATACCCCGCTTCGGGTTGATTCTGTGCGATTGATTCTCGCGATGACCTAATACAACCAGAAGCGGAGACTCACGCTGGTGCAGATCCCGCAGCGGACGGTTAATAGCCGCTCCGATCTGGAAAACGATAAGGATAAAGAGGCCATCTGTCGGTCATCCGCCCCTCAGAGCCTATCGGTCATAACCTTTTTCTTTTTCTTACTCTTTTTCTTTTTCTAAAAGCACAGACTCCCGCGCTCCCGCAGCGGATAGGCTCTGCATGGAGATTAGGATTAAGATAAGGAAAAAGAAAAAGAGGCAGACTTAACCCTCTTAAGTCTGCGATCAAAGAGGGTTAAGTCCTGCTTGAGATTCACCCGATTCTGCGGGAAACTCGCGTTTTTCATTTCACCTGATGTCCCGACCCTCAAAACGCTCGCGTTCCCGTAAATCCGCGGCACGCAAATCCGCGAGCCGGGCACGAAGACGTGCCCCCGAAAGCAAGCTCGCGCGTATCCTGCGAAACCCGCTCTTTCGGCTATTCATCATCGCGGGACTGATCGCTTCTTTCATCGGACTTCTCATCGGGGGAATGATCCTCTTTCAATACGACCGCGCCGCGGCTCGCTACGACATCTCGGCGGTCGGTCGCATGCCGCAGGAATCCGTCGTTCTCGATGCTACCGGCGAGCGAATCGGCTACCTCCACGGTGAAGACATCGGAACGCCGGTTCCGCTTGATCAGATTTCGACACACTTTCTCAATGCGCTCATCGCACGGGAGGACGGACGTTTTTACAGCCATCACGGCGTCGATCATTTTGGACTTGTCAGGGCCTGGCTTCGCAACGCCCGCGAGAAGAGAACCGTTCAGGGAGCGAGCACAATTACAATGCAGCTCACGAGAATGAGCTACGGTCTCACTGGAAAAACGATGCAGCGCAAGCTCCTCGAAATGGCTATCGCCCGACGCATCGAAAGTAACTACACGAAGGACGAGATTCTCTACCACTACGTGAGCCGGGTCTTCCTTGGAACCGGCATGAACGGCATCGAGCAGGCCGCGCAGGGCTATTTTGGAAAGCCGGCAGCCGCCCTCACACTCCCCGAAGCTGCGATGGCAGCAGGCGTGATTCGCGCGCCGAATGGCTTCTCACCTTTCAGGAATTACGACGCCGCACTGCGGGAAATGCGCAGCACCCTCTGGCGCATGGAAGACGAAGGCTTCATCACCAAAAAGGAAGCCAAAGCAATGGAAACAGCGAGGCCGGCAGTTCAGGATCAGGCTATCTGGATGGAGATGCTTCGCGAGCATTCAAAGGTTTCCGAGCAAACCTATCTCCTGAAAATGGTAAACGACGAGGTGGACGAGTTGGTCCCTTCACTCGCCGGAGTGGGAGGCCTCACGATCCGGACGACTTTTGATATGAGGCTGCAGACCGCAGCCGAAAAGGCACTCGTGAATCACCTCGACGAAATCGAAGCGCAGTCGGATTACCCGCACCCGAGAGCGGCGAATCATCAATCCGGCGATCCCGCTTACCTCCAGGCGGCGACAGTACTTCTCGAGAACTACACCGGGGCGATGCGGGCGATGGTGGGAGGACGTGATTTCTCCGAAAGCGCCTTCAACCGCGCCACGCAGGCACGCCGGCCAATGGGATCGATTTTTAAACCGCTCGTCTACGGGGCTGCCTTTGAACGGGGGCTTTTCCCGGGCCAGTGGATCAGCGACGCCAAGATAAAAGAAGACGAAATTCCGTGGGCAAAAGACGAATGGAACCCCGCAAACTCTGACGGGCTCTTCGGCGGAATGCTTCCCGCCTCGCAGGGCCTGATACGCTCCCGCAACACCATGACGATTCGGGTCGGGGAATGGGCGGGGATCAACAACGTCCTCGCGATGATGGAGCACGCAGGCCTCGGCGACCAACGCGAACTGGAACCTTCTCCCACTCTCTATATCGGCACGACAGGCGCATCGGTAAGAGATGTGACGAGCGCCTTTTCTGTTTTCGCCACCGGAGGGATCCGTCATCAGCCTTATTTTATCGAAGGGATCGACGATCGCGACGGCACCCCCCTTTTTGCTCATGAAGACGCGAACTACCGCGTCCTCTCGTCGGGAGCGGCATGGCTGACTTCCAATATTCTCAAGCAGGTGATGCAACCCGGCGGAACAGCCGCCTCGATTCGCGAGATGGGATTCACCGCACCCGCCGGAGGAAAAACCGGAACCACGAACGACTTTTTTGATGCCTGGTTTGTCGGATACACGAGCCGCCTTTCCGGCGGAGTCTGGCTCGGACTCGACCAACCGGAAACGATCATGAAAGGAGCCTACGGCGGCCGCATCGCCCTTCCGATCTGGAAGGAGATTATGTCCGAAGCGCAGAATATCGGTTACGATTTCACTGACTTCGCCGAACCCGAAGAAGTCATAGCGATGGAACTCTGCCACGAATCAGGATTACTCGCAGGAGATGGCTGTCGCCGCGCAGAAACCGTTTACGTGGAAGAGGTTCCGCATGACCTCATTCCGCGCAAATTCTGCAGAAAGCACTGAATCGGCGTTTCCGGGCCTACCAACTGCTGCTCGTATTCGGCACGTGTCCGAGATCCGCCAGCCTGCAGGAAAGATAGGGAATACCGCTTTCAGGAATCTTGCCCAATCCCATGTAACCGGTTGCGGCAAAGCCTTCAGCCTTACCAACTTCCTCGGCCAGTGCGGCCTGTGACCCACATGGCGTGATATACTCGATCAATCTCTCTTCGCCGACCAAATCCTGATACACCGCTGCATCACCTGGCTCGAGCTCATTCAAATTCTGATACGAGCGAACCGCCTTCTGCATCGTCGCGATCGTCATAATACACTTTGCCCGGTTCGTGCCTTCTTTATAGCTGGCCACGCCGACAAAAAGGACGCTGATGAGGCCGAGGAGCACCGCAATCACAAGCGTGATCTCGATGAGAGTGAATCCCATGACGGGATAAATTCGATTTTGAGAGATTTTCATTCAATTGAAACATATAAGGAGACTTAAATTATAATACCAATAGTAAATATGGCAAATATAAATCCCCGGGGAAGTCTGAGATTCCCGCAATTTCAACATCCCGAAATATTTCCCGATTATTCCGGGTCGGGGGACAACCCGCGGGAAATTCACTATGTATATCTTTACCTGACAAAGACTCGAAAGAAGAGACCCGGTCAGCCTCCCTTGCTATACAGCTTTGAGTAGTCCTCATCGGCCTTGAGAATCGGCACGTTGAGTTCTTCAAGCAACGTTCGAATTTCTTTCCAATCCCACTCGCGCTCCGGCAGCCCTTCAGGTGAGCTGGCAACATTGCCACATTGAAAACACAGCTCGATGTGACCCATGGCCTTCCCGTCCTTATCGAAAAACACAAAGCCATGATGGGGCATGTAGCAGAATGCTCCTGACTTTCGCTCCTGCGACGAACGAAGTGCGTCCTTCAATCGCTCAATCTGATCATCAGAGAGCTTCGCACCTCCCTGATTGATAACCCCTTGGTGAAGCCGCCCCTGCCTCAGCAGGGATTTATTCCCCTTTTCCTGTGCGTAGTCATATACATAGGCACGAACCTCATGAACCTCCCGCGGCAGCCAGCCTGCGTAGGTAGGGATTACGCTGCAGAGGATCAGAAATATAGTTAGAAAAACCTTCACTATCGGACTGATCACCGTCTTATCAGTGGCGTATTTTGTCATCTTCTGCCGTTCAGGTTAAAGGAGCATCCACTACAGGGTCAAGCCTGATGCCATGCGACGCCCCTCGATCGGGCCGAAACATCCAACTGACGCATTCCGGAAAATGGTTTAGATTCCCTTAATGAATCGCCTTTTGCTCATTCCCTTTATCGCTCTGCTTGCGCAGTGCCGTTCCATCCCCGACGATGATTCGGGTGCCCCGGCCCCGGTCGCCGGCGGGTCAAATGAGTTGCAGCAAATCATCAATGTCTCCGCCTACGACCCCAAGGAGCGGCAACGCGAGGGAAAAGGCTTTTCCCAGCATGATGTCTCAGCGCTCGCCGCAAACGGTTCGCAGGGCCTCATTGCCAGAGCCGGAAAGGGCGGGAAACTCGACGAGAAGTGCGCCGATTTCGTCGCGTCGTCTGACAAAGCGGGAATGCTCCCCGGACTCTATTACCGCGTCCAAAAGCACGTCAGCCCGGTGACTCAGGCTGATCAATTTGTCGAACGAGCGCAGGCACTGGCGCGGGGAAGAAGCTGGAAGGCGCCCTCGCTCCTCCTTTGTGGCGACTACGACGGCGATCTCTCTCTGTCCTCTATCCTCGCCTTCATGGACCGCGTCGAAAAGCGCACCGGCATCGTTCCTGTCGCCTACCTGGAAAACAGTCAGGAACTGAAACAGCAAACCAGTTCCGCTGACCCGAAGACGAAGGCACGCATCGCCCGCGCCCCCTACTGGCTCGCGCTTTACTCCAATGTCAGCGGAAGCGGCCCTGTGTATCCGGCACCCGGCACTCCGGAAAACCTCGTGAAACAGTACAATCTCTGGCCCCGCTGGACGATGTGGCAATACGGTGGTGTCGAGTGGTCAGACGGAAAATCAAAACCGAAAGTTTTCTCGGACGGGACTTATCGCAACAGCCTCTATTTCGGCAATATCGACCGCCCCACCGAGCGCAATGTCTTCCGCGGCTCCCGGGCGGAACTCACCGCTTTCTGGCAGCGACACGGCATCGCGCTGCAGTGAAGGGTCGATTCGGAAAAGTGGCTTCAGCAGGTAGGCGGTTTTTGCGAAAAGGCACTCGTTAGCGATATCCGGACGCGCATTGGCTGAAAAGATCACCGGGGTGATTCGGACGAACTTGCGCCTCCGAAAGGCTCCTCCGGCGACTCCGCCCCCACTGCGTCACCCCTCCAAATCACGGAAAAGCCTCTAACAATCCCTGACAAAAACCTGTCGAATTCCAGCTTGCCGGTGACAATCACGAAACCTAGGATACGAAAAATTTTATGACCGACTTGAAGTCCACAAAAGGGGATTGTGGATATCGTCCCTTCAGCGCTTTCGCACTGATCTGGGCGGTGACGACCCTTGCGCACCAACTGGCGTTTACTTTCTGGGCAGAGAGCTGGCAGGGCTGGGTCCTTGTCATCACCGCGGCAGCCGTCATTTTCGAGCCCTCCTGTGTTCTCAGGTTTGGCGCGATGGTCTTTGCCTCCCTCCTCAACCTCTGGCACAAACTACCGTTTGTTCCCAATCACATTCTCTTCGAGGGCATGCTGCACGTCATTATGGTGCTGGCCTTTCTGGGCTTTTTCTTCTTTGGCCCCGGCGTCACAGAGTTCCGCAAAGTCTCGGCACAATGGCTGCCAAAGCTGCGCTGGTTCTTTATCGCCGTCGCGGTGAAGGCCGCTTACTTCCTCATCCCCGGGGTTCCCCATGGCTATGTCCTTGGTGCTCTCACGACTCTGTTCATGCTCATCGCCCTCGGCCGGCTTCTCTTCGGGTTGCCACCTTTGGAGCAGGGAAAAGACTATCTCTCGCGCTTCGCTCCGGTGATTCGAGTCGCCATCATCATCATGTATTTCTGGGCGGGCACGCAGAAGCTCAATTGGGACTACCTCAACCCGGAAATTTCCTGTGCCGCAAAACTTCACACCGAAATCGCCGCCTACTTCGGCCCGCTCATTCCCACTGCAAACTGGGCGCTGCACGGCGCGATCTGGGGCTCCTACCTCTTTGAGTTCGGGATCCCGATTCTGCTGCTCTTTCGCCGGACCCGTTTCGCCGGCTTTCTCGCGGCGGTCTTCTTTCATCTCTGGCTCTCGATTCACCCCGCCGCGGGTATTTTCAGCTTCAGCTCCCTGATCCTCGCCGTCCTGATTCTCTTTCTTCCCCTCGGCTGGGGCGACCGCCTTCAAAAGTCGTGGGACCGTCAGCTCAGCTGGCTGGGCCGCGGATCAATGGAACGCGGACGCAAGATCGCTAAGTGGCTCGCTGTCGGAGGATTCTTCGTCACCCTCATCGTTCAGGGCGGACTCTATCTCACCGGCGGACGCAACTACGAAACCTTCTTCAGCGCCAACCGCGTCGGCTTCGTGGCCTTTTTCATCTGGGGGTGCTGGATCGGCGGATGCTACCTCCTCGCGGGCTGGCAGGGGCGCAGGGAGGACCTCGGGCTCCCGAACCGGGGACGCTGGAGCCTCGCCTGGATTGGATTGCTACCCGTGCTCCTCAACGGCCTCTATCCCTGGATCGGCGGGCGGACCCAGACTTCCTTCTCAATGTATAGCAATCTTCGATCCGAGGGGGAATCGAATCATCTCTTTTTCAAGCGGAAGGACTTCTTCAAGCTTCAGGGCGATATGATCGAAGTCCTGAGCTCCGAACCCGATATTCTCGCTCCGTCGGACCGGCCACGAGGCATCCAGCAGTTCGCCAATATCGGCCACCGCATCATTCCCTGGTTTGAGTTCCGTCGACTCGTCAGCGAGATGCCCGGCGATTTCGAGGTGAAATACAGTCATCACGGAGAAGTTCGCGAACTGGGAAGAAAAGAGGGAGAGAATTTCGGTGATGAAGAGGCCTTTGAACCGCTACCGCTTTTTGCGAGAAAGTTTCTCTGGTTCCGGAGATTGGAAAGTCTCGACGGACCGATGTGCTGCACGCATTGAAAACCAGCTCGAACCTTTTTCTTTTTCCTACTCTTTTTCTTAATCTCCCCAGCGGAGACTCACGCCCCATCCCCCTCGACAAACTGTTTCGAGCAGGCCGGCAGGCGCTTCGCTTTTAGAAAAAGATAAGGATAAAGATAATGAAAAAGAGCCAATGACCCGAAAGTCCCTACCTCGAGGCTCGAGGTCTTTCAAAGCCCACCAGTCTGAACCTTTTTCTTTTTCCTGCTCTTTTTCTTAATCTCCCAACGGAGACTCACGCCGCGTCGCCCTCGACGATCCACATCGACCGACTGGGCGGGCGCTGAAAACTGAACACTGAACACTGAAAAACTCCCTAAGCAATCGCCCCGAGCCAGCGTTCGAGGGTCCGGCAGGAATCGCCGGAGCCGATCAGGGCAGAGCAGAGCGCTCTCGGATTGAGATACTCTCTTGCGGCGGCGAGGACTTCATCAACGGTCACCTCCATGACCTTTCGGTGCGCCTCTTCCGCTTCGATCCACTCATTGAAAAAGAGCAGTGTCTCCCCCGCCCACATCATCTGCGAACTCGTATTTTCGAGACTGATCCGACTCTGCCCGACAAGATAGGCCTTTGCCTCACGAAGCTCGCGCTCCGCAATTCCATCGAGTCGAATATCGGTGATCACTTCGAGAATCCCGTCCAGCGCCGGAGCGAGATTCTCCGGACTCAGAGCGAGGTAAATTTGAAGAAGTCCCGCATCGGAGAAGGAAACGAGGTCGCTTTGAATCTCATAGCAGAGCCCTTTCTCCTCACGAATCTTCTGAAACAGACGGGAGCTCATATTTTCGCCGAGAATGACGTCGAGCAATTTCAGAGCAAAGCGGTCCTTGTGAAAACGATCCACACCGGGAAAGGAGAGCGCGACGTGGGACTGCTCCTGATCATTCTCCTCGTGAAATCGGTGCAGAATCTCCGGGGCGGGCGCCGGCTGAGGCACCGCCGCACTCCCTGCCTTAAGCCCACTCATTCGACTGGCGACGAAATCCTGAATTTTCTCGTGCTCAATGTTCCCCGCGACAGAGATAACCGCGTTCTCGCCGCAGTAGGAACGCTGGAAAAAATTATGAATGTGGGAACGCTGAAAGGACTCGAGACTCGCCTCGGTTCCCGTGATCGAACGGCCCAGAGGATGCGACATTCCCCAGGCGGCTTCACTGATGAGATCCTCCAAATACTGCCCCGGAAGGTCGCGCACCATCGCAATTTCTTCACGAATGACCTGCTTTTCAGACTCAATTTCCGCGGGATCCAAAGTCGGATTGAGAAAAAAATCGGACATCACTTCGAACATCGGCTCGAACTGATCCGCGGGACCTTTCGCATGATAGGCGGTATGATCCTCCACCGTGAAGCCATCAATCGACGCGCCAATCCCCTCAATCTGACGGGAAATGTCCATCGAGCTCCGCGTCGGAGTCCCCTTAAACACCATGTGCTCAACGAGATGCGCCATACCATGCTCGACCGAGGTTTCGTGGCGGCTTCCCGAACCGACCCAGAACCCCACAGCGGTGCTGGCCATGTGAGGCATCGAGGTCGTGGCGACGCGAAGACCGTTATCGAGACGTTTGATTTGAGTTTCAGGCTGCATAGAAGAGTCAGAGGGAAGATGTAACAGAGTGAAACTGTTTTCCACCGTGAAAAATGCGGATATGATAAAGCAGACATGACGACCTCAACAGCGCTTCCCACTCTTCCCGCGTTCCAATTGCTCGGGCAACCGGTTGAAATTTCCAAAGTCGAAAAAGAGCTACAGACTCTTTTCCTCCCTGAAACGACCGACGCGGACGATCCCAACGCAGCCGGAATCGCGAGGGCTTCCCTGATCAATCTCGCCCTCTACAGCGAGAATCAGGACAACCTGGAGAAAGACGCCTCTATCCTCGCCGAGCTCACCAGCGAAGCGGCCTGCCGCTCTCTCCTCATCAACGCGGACCGGAAACACACCGAACTGAGCGCCCGCGCCTGGATTCAGGCCCACTGTCAGATTGGACGCGACGGCCACAAGTCAGTCTGCACCGAGCAAATCAGCTTTTTCCTCACCGGTGATTCCCCCGGCCTTCTCAGAAACATCGTTTTCGCAAACCTCGATTCCGACCTGCCACTCGCTTTCTGGTGGAGGGGTGAGTTTTCAGACGCCTTCGAGGAACGACTCTACTCCAGAATCGATCGCCTCCTCTTCGACAGCGAGTGCTGGGATTCCCCGCGCAATCAGTTCATCCGCCTCACTGAAGCTCAGGCCGGATCCTCGACCTCCTTCGTAATGCACGATCTCGCCTTCACACGGATCAACTCGATTCGCCACGCGATCGCAAACGCCTTCGACGGAGTCGGTATCGCGGACAAAGTGGGAACCCTCGACAAAGTGAGCCTGCGATATGCCGAGGGCTTCCGCATGAGCGCTCTCTACCTCGCCGGCTGGATCGCTTCGAGGCTCAAAGGTAAACTCGACATAAATTCCTCCACCCCTGATCAATTCAGCTACAACGGGAAAAAGACCGAATTCGTCATCGAAGTGAGCCCCCTCGATCCCGAGCGCAAAGGAAGCGTCGAAGTCGATTTTGAACTCTCCGGAGCTAAAATCGAAATTTCCCGATGCCAGACCCGCGATTTCATACGCACCCTGATCCACCGCGACGGATGTGCCGTTGCCGAAAACTGGCTCCCAGCCTCCGGCCAGTCGGACCCCTCTCTCGTCGCCGACATCCTCACCCGGGCGGGCCGCAACAGCACTCACAACCAGATTCTGCCACAAGTGCAGGAACTCCTGACGCTCTAAAGCCGGAATTTCCCCGCATCGTCTTTCAATTCATTTAAACACGCTCTTAAATACTTTTAAATACCGATATTGAGTCTATAATCTACTCAATGGAATTGAACAGAGATACCTTAGCGCAAAGCCTGATCTTACTGGGTGAGTATCTTGAAGCGGAAAAAAGCGACCCGATCCGCTTGATCGTAACAGGCGGCGCAGCCCTCCAGGCAACGGGAATTACCGGGCGAACGACCTATGATCTCGATATCCTCGCTACCAGAGGGACTGTAGATGGCGAAATCAGCCCGGCCCATCCATTACCGGAACATTTTAATGAAGCGGCTGAGGCGGTCGCTGTCGAAATGAAGCTTGCATCCAACTGGGCGAACGCGAACACCTCATTACTCATGATCGGCTTCGAACGTCTCCCCGGTGAGATCTGGACCGATCTTCTTGTCAAAAACTACGGCCCCTGCCTCGAAGTGAGCTTTATGGGGCGAACCGGACAAATCTACCTCAAAATCTGGGCGGCGATGGACCGGGATAGGGAAAGCGATCTTTCTGATCTCCGGCAGCTGAATATCACAGAAGCGGAGGCTCGGAAGGTCATCCATTGGCTCATTGACGAAGAGTTAATCTCCCTTCGCGCTCCGGAGAGAGCGGAGGAAGTCATGAAGAAAATCGGACATGAAGGAATCATTCCAAAATTTAGCTGAGCGTATCGACGATACGGTGTCGCAACTGATCTGGGATCAGTGGTCCGCGATTGGAGGCTCAGGCAGTCAACAAGAGGCACCTGTCCCCTTCGCCGTCGATATCGATGCCCTCGTTCTCGCGACGACCCGGTTTGGCAGAAGCGATCCGCGAATTCTCGAACAGGCTAAAGACTGGCTTGCCATGAACGGAAAGCTCGTGAACTTGCAGCGCTTAAAGAATATCCAACGCTCCGCCCGGATTGCCGATGAAAAAGCTCTCGGCGCTCTGGCTGAATTTATGGTTGGCGAGAAGCACCACAACTGGAAGACATTGCTCAAAACATTCCCCGCCCATCACGACACCGTGAGCGAAACCAGCTCACCGTGGAATCCCGTGAGGCAGTTGAGCCGGAAGCCGTCACCGCACGCCCCGGAGTGCTTTCTGATTCGCTTACGCAATTTCTTCGGCATGAATGCCCGCGCCGAAATTATGCTTTGGATGCTCACTCATCGCGAGGGACATGCCGCTCGTATTGCCCGTGATATTTCCTGGTTGCCGAAAACCGTTCAAGTCGTTCTCAATGAACTTTGCATGAGCGACACGATCCATCTCACTCCCCGATCCAGAGAGGTTCGGGAGAAATCCTACAGCATTTGTGACGAGAATTGGCGCAGCCTGTTTCCTCAAGCGGGACCTGTCTTCTGGGTCGCCCAGCCCCCTCTCTACGACGGACTCCGGCGCCTTTCTGCATTGCTGGAACTTTTGCAGGAGCGGGAGTCCGCGACAGATCAGATCAAAGGCATGACGGTACGGAAACATTTCAAAGAAATTGCCATTGCATTCGGTGACGCGGATTTCGACCCCGTATTCTTCCAATGGGATAAATATGGATCCGGGGAAGAGCTTCTCGACTACTTCACAAAGGGAGCGGGTTTCATTTTAAATCTCATCAGAGACCGCGATTTCTCACGGAACTATCCATTCCCACTCCACTGAAAAAATGAGTCGTAGCAGGAGCTGACTATACTTCTCACGAATAGTTTCAGGGTTACCTTTACACACTAGCCGATCTCTTTAGATTGGCCCGATGCCTGACAAGCAAAAATGGGTCGTTACACCGGCTCCGGATCCCCTGCTCGTTCGCGAATACGCGAACGCCCTGGGTCTTGCTCCCGTGGTCGTCTCGTTGGCTCTGCAACGGGGCTTCGAAGAGCGTGAAGAGCTTGAGCGCTTCCTCTACCCGAGACTGAAAGACCTCAGCGATCCCTTTTCCCTCCCCGGCGTCGACGCGGCGGTCGTGCGTATCTTCCAGGCGATTGATGACAACGAATCGGTGGTCCTTTTCGGCGACTACGACGTCGACGGCGTCAGTTCGATCACCCTTCTTTGCAGCATTCTCCGGGCCTACGGCCTTGAACCGCGCCCTTTCCTGCCGACCCGCCTCGAAGAAGGCTACGGGCTCAGCGCCAAGGGGATCAAAAACAGCATGGGGGACAATCCTCCCGCGCTCCTCATCGCCGCTGACTGCGGAACCAATTCACGCGAAGAGGCGGCCCTGCTCAAAGAACAGGGAATCGACCTCATCATCCTCGATCACCACGAGCCATCGCCCGAAGGCACCGCCGAGTGCATCTCCCTCGTGAACCCGAAAATGGGGGATAAATTTCACTACCTCTGCACCGCCGGAGTAGTCTTCAAAGTGGCCCACGCCCTTCTCAAGACGCGCCCCCTCCCCGATTTCGACCTCAAAGAGTATCTCGACATCGTCGCCCTCGGAACGATTGCCGACATCGTCCCGCTCGAGGACGAAAATCGCATTTTTGCCCGCCGGGGCCTGGCACAGCTCGACCGGACGATTCACCCGGGGCTCATTGCTCTGAAATCCGTTTCCGGTGTGAGCAGTCAGGCCCGCTCACACGATGTCGGATTCCGGCTCGGGCCAAGACTCAACGCAGCCGGTCGTCTCGACACCGCCGAAGCCTCGCTGGAACTGCTTCTCAGTAAAGACCTCGAAGAGGCTGAAGTCCTCGCCGAAGCGCTCGACCAGCAAAACCGCGACAGGCAGGCGCTCGAGCTCAAGACTCGCGAGGAAGCCGAGGAAATCATCAACAACCTTTCCCCCAAACAGCGCAGCCACGGCATCGTCGTCGGATCGCGCGGATGGCATCCCGGAGTCGTCGGTATCGTTGCCTCGCGGATTTCACGCCAGTATCACCGCCCCACCTTCGTCGTCGGAATTGACGACGAAGGACTCGGAAAAGGGAGCGGTCGCAGCGTCGAAGGTATTTCTCTCGTCCGCGCCCTCGACGACTCCCGCGAGGTCATCGAAGCCGGTGGCGGACACGAGATGGCCGCAGGAGTCAGCGTCAGAGAAGAGAATCTCGATGCCTTCCGGGAATTATTTCTCCTAAGCGTCGAAGAGCAAGTCAAAGGCGACGTTCTCACTCCGAAGCTGCACATCGATGCCACGATTCGCTTTTCCGAACTGAGCCTCGAGCTGCTCGACAGCTACGAACTGCTCCGCCCCTTCGGTGCGGCCAACCCGCAGCCGCTTTTCATGGCCGCGGGAGTGCGCGTCACCCAGGACCCGAGGGTCATTAAGGAGCGCCATCTCAAATTCCGATTCGAGCAGGAAGGCGTCGAACACGAAGGGATCTACTTCAACTCGGCCGACCTCCAGTTGCCGAAAGGCCCGTGGGACATCGCCTTCACGATCGATCGCAACGAATGGCGCGGACGCACCACTGTCAACATGGTCATCCAGGCGATCCGGAAGGCGGTTTAGGCTTTGTGCGCGAAGCCCCTCTTTTTCTTTTTCCTACTCTTTCTCTTAATCTGATCCGGCGGAGACTCAGGCTGGTTCAGCTACCGTCGACTCAGCGGAGGACTCCGTCTTCGGGATTAAGATTAGGATTAAGAAAAAGAAAAAGGTTCAGAGGAATCGCCTCAACAGTCTCACCGTTTCAACAATACCGCTTCGAGCACTTCATCCACGGTCGACATCGGAATGATCTTGAGCTTCTTGAGCGCTGACTCGGGAATCTCGGGAACATCTTTGGCATTCATTTTGGGAATCAGAATCGTCTTAATTCCCGCCTGAACCGCTCCGATCGCTTTCTCCTTGAGCCCGCCAATCGGAAGGACCGATCCCCGAAGGTTGATCTCACCCGTCATCGCGATGTCCTTGTTGACCTTACGATCAGCAAAAAGCGACGCGAGCGCAGTATACATCGCACAACCGGCCGAAGGCCCGTCTTTGGGAGTCGCTCCCGCAGGAACGTGGACGTGAACATCGTATTTCCCGAAGTCCTCAAAATCGATCCCGAGCTCGTCAGCATGCTGCTTCACAAGACTCCAGGCCGCCTGCATCGACTCCTTCATGACATCGCCGATCTGACCGGTCAGCTTAATGTTCCCAGTTCCGCGAAACCGGATCGCCTCGATGTTCAAGACCTCTCCACCGACCGTGGTGTAGGCAAGGCCATTGACGACGCCCGGACGGCTTTTCACCATTTTCGACTCGCGGGCAAACTTCGGCGCCCCTAACACTTCCTCAATAAACTCGGGCGTTACTTTGACTTCAACGGTGTCATCGAGCGCCACTTTGGCCGCGACGGAACGGCAGACACTTCCGATCTCCCGCTCGAGATTACGCACCCCCGCTTCGCGAGTGTAGTCCTCGACGACTTTGTGAATCGAAGTCTTGTTCCAACGACACTGCCGCACCTTGAGCCCGTTTTCCTTGAGCTGACGCTTCACGAGATACTTCGTTGCGATCTGGACCTTTTCCTCAGTCGTGTAACCGGGCAGATGGATCACTTCCATACGATCGCGCAACGGCCCCGGAACCGGATAAATCGTGTTCGCTGTCGCGATGAAAATCACCTGACTGAGATCAAAGGGAACATCGAGGTAGCGGTCGACAAAAGTGCTGTTCTGCTGCGGATCAAGCACCTCGAGCAGCGCACTCGCGGGGTCACCCCGAAAGTCCGCCCCGATCTTATCAACCTCATCGAGCATGATGACCGGGTTCCTCGTCTTGACGCGGCGAATTTCCTGAATGAGCCGTCCCGGCATCGATCCGATATAGGTTCGACGATGACCGCGAATCTCAGACTCATCGCGGAGACCACCGACACTGATGCGGGCAAATTCACGCCCGAGCGCCTCAGCAATGGATCGCCCCAAACTCGTTTTACCAACACCCGGAGGCCCTAACAAACAAAGAATCGGACCGCGACCGTCCGGGTTCAATTTACGAACCGCGAGAAATTCAAGAAGACGCTGCTTCACTTTTTCGAGACCGTAATGATCGCGATCGAGGATTTCTCCCGCAGCCTTGAGATCGTCATGATCATCGCTCAGCTTCGCCCAGGGCAACTCCGAAAGGGTCTCCAGATAAGTAACGATCACCGAATGCTCAGGACTCGCCGCGGGAATGAGGTCGAGACGCTTCAGCTCGCGCTGAGCCTGTTCCATAACCGCCTCGGGCAACTCGGCCGCAATGAGACGGTCACGCAATTCGTCGGCCTGCTCTTCGGAACCATCCCCTTCGCCGAGCTCGTTCTGGATCGCACGCAGCTGCTCACGCAGGTAGGCTCTCCGTTGCGCATCGGAAAACTCGACCTCCACATCCGCCCGCAACTTTTGCTGCAGCTCGGCGATATGCATCTGGTTGTTGAGAATCTGCTGCACTTGATCAGCCCGTTTCCCGACACTGACCTGCTCGAGGAGCTTTTGCTTCTGCCCCAGATCGAGGCTCAAATTCGTCGCGAGGAAATCGGTGAGAATCGACGGGGAATCAATCCCCCGAAGCGCTTCGTTCGCCTCGTCGGGAATATTCGGGTTCAGCGCGATAAAAGAATGAGCCGTCTCACGGAGATTCCGCAAGGTCGCCTCCCACACGTCACCCGCCTTGGGAAAGCGATTCTCGAGAATTTTGAATTTGGCTTTCAGATAGGGTGAATCCTGCACAAACGGCCCCAGCTTGATTCGTTCGACGATCTGGATGAGAACGAGGGTTTGATCATCGCTTTGACGGACCATGCGAAGCACATTTCCGAGGACACCGACCGGATAGACATCGTCCCTTTTCGGAACATCCAGCTCGGCGTCCTTCTGAGTCGTCAACGCAAGGAGACGACCTGTCGGGAGCAATTCCTCGAGCAATTTCTGGCTCGCGGCCCGCTCAACCGTGAGAGGCGCCACTGTCCCCGGGAAAAGGACCACGCCCCGCAAAGGCATTACTGGAATCACATCGGGGAGATCGCGACGCCATTCCGGCATTTCAGAGTCCGGCTGGCTCGTCGAAATCTCAATGATATCGCCCGAGGAATCTTGCAGCATTTGTTCAAAATCTTCCATGTGTTTGGGAGAAGGAAAAAGAGGTATAAAAAGAAGAGAGTAGAGAGGAGCAAGGAGAGAGAATCTCCTGAAATCAGTCGTTTGAGACCGGAAGAATGATACGGAGGAGACCGTTTTCCTGCTTAGCACTGACGTTGTTACGATCGATTTCCTTAGGAAGTAAAATCTCCCGCGCGAATCGACCGCTTTCGATCTCCATTGTCAGAACCTGACGGCATTGACTGGAGGCGTCACGAATCGGCATGGGCGGTTTGCGCTCACCGGAAATTCGCAACCGGTCAGGAAGCACATCCACATTGATGTGCGATTTTTCAACACCGGCCAAATCAACCCACACTTCGATCCTGTCATCGTAACAATAAGCATTCACATCCGGTTTCCATCCATCGAGTGACTGAAAACCTGAAAAATGCAGACTGCTGAGATCGTAAGCAACGTCATCTGCTTTACCGATCATCCTGGTTAGACGAATTTTTCGAGACATGAGAGGAAGCCTATCGTGGCTTCAGCATTTTATCAATCCCCGAGGCGCACGGGTTCTTTCCCGCAAACTCGGCTGAAATTGTGTTTGGATCAGCGCCTTAACGATCCACAATACAGTATGAAAGATTGGATCATCGCATTGGCCGTGTCGCTGGCTCTGCTTCCCGGCTCCCTCCACGCAGAGGAAGAAAAAGGCGGAACCGGAAATTCCCTCGGAGATCTTTTCAACAAGGTCAAAGACATCAAAGTTCCCGATTCCGTTTCGAGTCTTCCCACCCAGCTCACCGAACTGAAGGAATCCTATCTCGAAACCGCCAAAACCGTCGATGAGCTCCGCACCGAAGTCGAAGCCCTCAAAAACGCTGTCTACGACCTTCGCAAGGAAAACGAGGAACTCCGTGCCGCCGTCGGCGTGAAGGTGAAGGAGAATGAGATCACCGGCCTCCTCAAGGCGGAGGAAATCACGGCGACAAACCTCGCAGGTGCCTACAAAATCGACCGGATCGCTGCGGACGAAGAATACAAAAACCGCTACCTCAAAGTCGTCGGAACCATCGCCGGCTTTGAATCGGGAAGCCAGGCCATCGTTCTCAATTTAAAATCCGAATCAAACGATTCCCTGATCCGCTGCGAAATCCAAACCGGCAACGACTTCTACGTCGACGTTCTCCCCACCCAGGGCCGACTCATCAGCCGGAACGACCGGAGAACCCTCCTCACCGTGGGACAGCCCGTCGCGGTCCTCGGAACCTGCACCGGCGCCACCTTGAACGTGAACCTCGTCAACGCGAAGATCGACGGGCTCACGGAGATGAAGGCGCCCGAAGCTCCGGCGAAGAAGTAGGCACCTCAGTGAGAAGTCGGCGACGGGCCTGTCTCGCAGACGCGTCGCGGCCATGACAGGATCGCTTCCGGGTTGAGGTTTGGTGTTTGATGTTCATCGAGAATGCGATGTTCGAAGAGCACGGCCATTTGTTCGATCATAGACGAAATAGATTCCCCGGTCCTCGAAAGTCCAACCAGTGACTGCGTGCTCTCCCATCTCTGAGACTTTCACCCCACCATCAGAGGTGATACGGTCGTAAAATCCTCTATCTTTAATTTGTATCTCCCCCAGCTTCGGAATCTTCTCGCGCCAACCGGAAGCCCATTCAAGGAACTCTTCTTCACTGCACTTAAACTCATAGGTCCGGCCTACCGGGCAGAAAGGGATCAATGGGAAAAGCCTGACATCAGTCGAATTGGCCGGAAGAGCATCGTATGGAAAATCTCGCCCATGGACAAAATACTTCGGACCAAAGCACTCAACTACAACCGAACCGAAAAGAACCCAGAAAATCACGAACGCAACTGGAATCAATGACACTCTCTTCAACCAAGGTTTAAGCTTCAATGGGGGCTTCGTAATTGTTTCAGAATCCATCCTTTTGAGGCGAATGTTCAAGCGCCACCGGCTCGATCCGGAGGCAGCTGGATAGATAGTAAATCAAGGTCCGAAATCAAAAAAGCCTTTTCGAATCGTCGCGTAATCAAGTTGCCTCTGATGGACTTATCCCAAAGCAAAATGGAGCGGCAAATGCATTTGATCGCGCTCCATTCAATCTTTACTGCCCTTGGAGACAACAATTCCGATGATGCCTCCGATTGCAAGACCCGCCCCGGCTCCTATCGGTATGGCGGACAAGGCCGCACCAACGCCAACACCAAGAGCCAATCCGACTACTATACACATGGGCAGCAGGTAACTATTGGGGTTCGCTTCGCTTTTTGATTTTTTGCTCATTTTCATTAGCTGCTAATATCTTTTCAGAGCATTTGAGCAATCACCTTACCCTCTCCGATTTGTTCTGCCTTATCAGTCCGGCCACTCCAATCTTTCCATGCCCTCAAGATGAAGGGAGTCAGAGAACCAGGGGTCTTCAAAATCTCTGTAAGCCCAGGCAGAAAAGAAATCATCAAATGTATCTCCAATGATTAACCCATTCGATTGAGCGAGGCGGGGACTGCCAAATCCGTCAAACCAGTCGTGCTTATCAAATACCATCACAGCATCACTCAAGCGAATGCAGTAGCTGTCTCCTTCCGGCCCCTGAACCAAAGGAAGCCAGTCTTTCATCAGTTCCCAAATCTTAAATGCCCTGAGCCGATGTTCGGGATCAATGCACTGATTCAAACTCTTGGGATCATTCGCAAAACTGTTTACACGATTAATCCAACGGGTGCGTCTTCGCGCCAGATTCTCCAAGGTTGGAAAATTTATCTCACCACACTCCTCTTCATCTTCGGTATTCCATCTTAGTTCAAACCCATTAGAGAATTCGATGTAGAATCTGCAAAGTTGATCGGGTAATTCAATATCTCCACCACAGTTAAACAGTTGAATATCCTCAGGAGTAACTGGAGGTCTTTTCGTGTAGTATGGATCAACACCTCGATTCGTTATTCTCTCAAGAACACCTCGTATCACATTATGGTAATCCATATTTCTCGACAGAACATTTCAGAGCACTCTGCCCTGACGGAGAGCGTGGTTTGATTGTGAGATAAACTGGCGAATTAGAAAAGTCATTTCGACTTGAGGCGGGATTCGGCTTTAGATTGCCGGCTTGTTGAGCGCTGGCTTCAGGAAGAATCTCCGTCAGAAATTACTCGCTCGCGTGGCCACTCGTGAAAAATCTGAAGCCCCTCTTGCAAGGCTTCGCCAATTCGTTCACGAACCTCCATCAGAGGCCGCTCGTCAAAGATGCGATCTCGATGAATCGACCATTCTTTTGTATCGAAACAGAAAGCGCTCACAGCAGCTGTAAGCGTTAGAGGAAGCTCCTCGGAGGGATCCGGTGGTCGGTTTGTTTTGCGATCTCGATTTCCGACACGAAAGTCGAATGTTTGGAAGTAGCGACATTCGTAGTCGACTCTTTGAATTGTTCGGCACGGAGGATTGAAGTCGCCGTCCTGTGATCTCCGAAACTCGAAGCCGTGCTCCCGTGCGAACGATTCCAGCAGAGGGGTGAACTCTTCCAGCGCTTCGTCCAACTTAATGATCAGAGGATGAGAATGGCCTGATGTCATTTTCTTCGCTCAAGGTTAAAAGGCTGGCAGTCCGATCCGGGGGTTCAGCATTCGGTATCTGAACGGTCCGAAGGATCGTCCGGAGAATCTATGACTGATGGGAACCGCCCGGTGCGGACCCGCATGCCGGGTGGTGTGGGGGGAGCAGGTTCAATCCCTGCTCCTACCCGATTAGATCCCGATTAGGCTGAACTTAACGAGAGTGAAACTTGCGAGCTTAGCATCGACAATCTTCTCAGCCACACTGAACTTTCCGCTGAATGGGCGCTTCTTCTTCGAGAGTAGCCCAACGAGAGCGTTGTCTACATGAAATGGACTCCGGTTGTATTTCGCGACCCCGCGCTCAACATCTCGAATATCCCGCAAGCCAACAAAGGTGTCGCCAGTTCGATTGTCGAGATCGCAACAGAGTGGAAGATCATCTGAAGAACACTCGAGTTCGAACACGAGGAAGAGATAACGTTTCTGCCGCTCTTTGTCGTGGTAGTAGATTGCCGGAACTTTCCGAGTCCTCGACTCTATGAATAGGCCCGAGATCTCGCTCAAATAGTTATGCAGCCGGTCTTTGACGTCGTAGATAATCTGGCCGTCTTGGGTAATGGTGCACTCTGACTTATCAAAGTTTCCGCACAACAGTGTTGAGCACTGCCCGATTTTCGTGCCGTGATCACGATCCGATCGAGTGAACACGCCCACCCGCTTCTTCTTGCGATCAACGAAAACGAAGGCCTCCTTAATAACGATGAGATCTCGCTTATCACCCTCGGCGATCTGATCATAGGATGTTGCTTCCAATATAGACGAAAGTTGAACGCCTGTCGTAAGCCCTTCAAGAGGCAGGCCAGACAGTTCAAGATATGAGCGTTCTTTTTTCATGATCTACGTTTGAGGAATCTCAGCCCGATCAGAGAGCGAGATTCCGACAGGAGGTTAGGAAATCAAATTAGGGAAGTCAATCAACTCGCGGCGTGATCGGGCTTGAGATCTCCGGCTTGTTATCTCTTGTCGGGCCTTCCGATATACTTCCCAGAGAAAGAAATCGAGACGTTTCCATGCCTTCCGACAGTCACATCGATCGTGGCGGTCTCCGAGTGCTGATCGTATCGTAACGACTTCGAAGCCTTGATCACGGTTGCTTCGCCATCCTTCGGAGGGCTCTCGGAAACAATCCCGGGTTCAAACTCGTGGGCCGGTTCGCCGAGCACCTTTCTCACTTCCGCTTCGGTTTTAAGTTCCTTGGTTAGATTATGAAGTCGTATTGTCTCTTCGGACGTCACTGTCGCGAACATCTGCCCTCGGAGTGACTCTGGTGCGCGTCCCGCACAAAATGGACAGTGATACAAACGCATCGACCCCCCATTGGGGGACATGAGATTGTATTCATTTAGTTCGGGATCGAACTCGATCGAGCAATCAGGATCATGCGCAGCACGTTCAAACCAGTTGCATTCACAGAACGGAAAATCGTCTTGCGGCACCCTCTTCTTCAACAACTTATTTATTAGAAAAGCACGCCACATTTTTTGAGATAACAGTATTTATCAGTATCACCTCACAAAGTGATATCCCGTGAGGCATTCGTCATTGAGAATGTCCGGCAGCCATTGATTTAGCAAGGTTTGATTTGAGAAGTATGTGTATATCAGGGTGATCAGGAGAGGCCACTTCCCCATGACCTGATGTGGTTGATATCACGCCCGGGAACTTCCCGGGCATAACCATAACCGCCGCTGCCAGGGTGAGTCAGCAATCCGCAAATACGGCGGGACCGGCCTGATTTCGGTAAGGCGTCCGGCCCGTGAAAAGAAAGCGTCAGCCCACCGTATTGCGCCATCGTTTTGCTTGGAACTCATCGCGTCGCGTGAGATTCTTAGGGCAATCTATGAAGCTGTTTTACCTCTGCCTTTCTGCCTCACTCCTTCTTTCGAGCCTGACCGCTTCGGCGGCTGACAAGCTGAACTTCGTTTTCATCCTCGCGGACGATCTCGGATACATGGACGTCGGGTTCAACAATCCTAAAACGTTCTACGAAACCCCGAACCTCGATCAACTCGCAATCGACGGGATGGTCTTCACCAATTTCTATGCGGCGTGTCAGGTCTGCTCACCGACACGGGCCAGTATCCTCAACGGCAAATACCCCGCAAGAACCGACACGACGAATTTCTTTTCAGGACGACGGAATGGAAAATTCGGTGCCGCCACTTTCGAAACCCAGATGGCACTCGAAGAAGTGACGCTCGCGGAAACACTCAAGGAACACGGCTACCAGACCTTCTTCGCCGGAAAGTGGCACCTCGGAGACGAAGGCCACAGCCCGACGGATCAGGGTTTTGACATCAACAAAGGCGGCGGCTCAAACGGTCTTCCCCGCAGTTATTTCTCACCCTACAAAAACGTCGAGAACCTCCCGGCCGGTCCCGAGGGGGAATTTCTCACCTCCCGCCTCGCGGAGGAGTCGGAGAACTTCCTCACAGATGCCTCAAAATCGGAAGATCCCTTTCTGCTTTATCTCTCATTTTACAGCGTCCACACCCCGCTGCAGGCCCCTGAAGAACTCATCAAAAAATACGAAGAGAAAGCGAAGCGACTCGGGATCGCCGACGAAAAAGGAAGCTTCGACCTCGAACGGGAGCGCCAGGTCTGGCCGATTGATGAGCCACGCAAAGTGCGCATTCGTCAGGATCATGCCACCTACGCGGCGATGGTCGAAAGCCTCGACACGGCAGTGGGACGAGTCCTCGCCCGGCTCGATTCACTGAACTTGCGCGACAACACCGCCGTGATTTTCATGTCCGACAACGGCGGCGTTTCCACCTCGGAAGGGCATCCCACCTCGAATCTCCCCTACCGTGGCGCCAAAGGCTGGATGTATGAAGGCGGCATCCGCGAACCTGTCATTTTTCGCTGGCCTGGCATCACCGCCGCAGGAACCCGTTGCGACAGCCCCGGCGTGAGCACCGATTTCTACCCGACGATTCTGGAGATGGCAGGACTCCCCGCGAAACCCGACCAGCACGTCGACGGCGTCAGTCTCGTCCCGTTGCTTCGCAACCCGTTCTCCAAATATGACCGGGGACCGATTTTCTTTCACTACCCCCACTACGCCAACCAGGGCGGATTCCCCGCCAGTGCGGTCCGACGCGGCGACTACAAACTGATTCAGGATCTCGAAGACGGAGCCTTTGAACTCTACGATCTCAAAACCGATCCGGGCGAGCACAACAACCTCGAGCAACTCGAAAGCGAGATCACAAAAGAGCTGGCGGCGGAATTGAACTCGTGGCGGAAAGAGGTCGACGCAAAACCGCTTCTGAAGAACCCCGAGACCGGAGCCGAGCCACCTGTGCTCTGGTAACCCCTTCGACCTGACACTACGCGAATGAACCGCCTCTCTCTTTCCATCCTCCTCGCTGCCGCCGGTCTCGCTTCTCCTTTAAAAGGGGAAACCCGGCACACCGAACCGGTCACGCTTCACGGCTACCATCCCTTTCGAGAAGTCGCTGAAGCGAAAGACTGGCCGGATCGAAAAGAGGCCATCAAAACGAGATCGCTCCTCGCCTGCGGCCTTCTCCCTCTTCCTGAAAAAACGCCCCTGAACGCGCACCGCTTCGGCGCGGTGGAGCAGGACGGATTCAAAGTCGAACGGATCTATTTCGAATCCTTTCCCGGCCACTACGTGACGGGAAGCCTCTTCACTCCCACCGGTGAATCGGCAAGACTCGGGCTCATCGAGGGGAAGCGCCCCGCGGTTCTCTGCCCTCACGGCCACTGGAAGAACGGACGCCTCTTTGATCTCGCTGAAAACAACGGAGAGAAAGCGGTGAAGCAGCAGATCGCAATCGGCGCGGAACGCTTCGAAGCCGCCGCCCGGAACGGCATCGTGGCGCGCTGCGTCCAGCTCGCCCGCATGGGTTGCATCGCCTTCGCCTACGACATGATAGGTGAGGCCGACTCGGTTCAATTCGCCGAGCACCGCCGTGGCCCGCGCCCGCACATGAATGGAGCGAGGCCGGGCACATTCGGATTCGTGAGCCCTCAGGCGACGCTGCGACTTCAGACCAATTTCGGACTTCAGACCTGGAACAGCATTCGCGCGGTCGATTTCATCGAAAGCCTCGAAGAGACCGACTCCGACCGTCTCCTCGTCACCGGAGCGAGCGGGGGCGGCACCCAGACGATGCTCCTCGCCGCCGTCGATGATCGCATTGACGCTTCATTCCCCTGCGTGATGCCGTCGACCGCGATGCAGGGCGGATGCACCTGCGAAAACACCCACTATTTGCGCATCGGTCAGGGCAACATGGACCTCGCCGCCGCGATCGCCCCGAAACCACTCGGGATGACTGCGGCCGACGACTGGACCATCGAACTCGAGACGAAAGGTTACCCGGACCTGAAGAACCTTTATCAAATGCTGAAGGCACCGAATGACTACGAAGCGCATTTCAACATTCACTTCAAACATAACTACAACCACGTCTCGCGGACGCAGATGTATGACTTCGTGAACCGTCATTTCAAGCTCGGACTCGAAACGCCTGTTCTCGAGCGCAACTTCACCTACCTGACCCGTGACGACATCGGCGTCTGGTCGGACTCGGTTCCGAAGCCGGACGGTTACCTCAGCGGCGACGCGCACGAGAAAAATCTCAACCGGGTTTGGGCGGAAGATGCGGAAGCCAAGTTTGAAATCGCTAAGAAAGATCCCGCGAAGCGGGATTGGGTTCGGACGGGGTGGGAAACGATCCTCCGTGCCTCTGATGTGAAAGACACCACTGCCACCTTCGAGCTCGGTGAGAAATCCAGGAACGGTGATTCAGTGCTGATGGACGGAACGATCACGGGAAACAGTTCCCCCTTCTCCGCAGCGATTGCCTACCCCGCGACCTGGAACGGCGAGGTCTTGATCCAGCTGCATCCTTCCGGCGCTTCAGTGGCTATCGAGAACAAGCTTGATGCGGCCGTCATCATTCCCGATCTTTACGGGCAGAACGACGAGCTTGCGAAGAACGCGCCCATCACCTACTCCGGGAAGAGCGATCCCCCTGCCGACAGCTGGCAGCGATCTCCGGTTTACTTTTACGGCTACAACGATTCGGTGTTTGTCAGGCGCGTCCACGATCTCATTTCCACGATTGCGATGGCAAAGCAACATCCCGACTGGGACGTGAAGAAAATCAAAGTTCACGCGACCGGTGATCTTGCCGCCGTCGCTCTCGCCGCCAACGCGATTTACCCCGATGCGATCGACACCCTCGAAGTCGACCCGGAGGATTTCCAATTCACCCAAATCAAGGACCTCTGGGACGATAACATGGTCCCCGGCGCGGTGCGATACGGGGATGTCGAAGGGTTGAAGTTGATTCAATAGGGTTGGGTCGATGGCTTGACCCTGTTGGGTTTGGAGACGGATAGGCTGCGGGGAGAAATGCTTACGCAATTCCTCTACAAACTACTGAAAGTAGAGGAATCCGTGAGGATTTCTTTCACAGCGAGCAAGTGGCTTCGAACGGATAGGCTGCGGGGAGAAATGCTTACGCAATTCCTCTACAGCCCCTGAAAGTAGAGGAATCCGTGAGGATTTCTTTCACAGCGAGCAGGTGACTTCGAGCGGATAGGCTGCGGGGAGAAATGCTTACGCAATTCCTCTACAAACTACTGAAAGTAGAGGAATCCGTGAGGATTTCTTTGCGGCGAGCAAGTGACTTCGAGCGGATAGGCTGCGGGGAGAAATACTTACGCAATTCCTCTACAGACTACCGAAAGTAGAGGAATCCGTGAGGATTTCTTTCGCGGAGACTCCCCACTACAGCTTCACTTTCGAAGCCCAGTCGAGATTCTCGAGGTACCACTCGACGGTGCGGTCGAGGCCTTCGTCGATGTCGACTTCAGGCTCCCAGTCGAGGACGTCTTTGGCTTTTTGAATGTTGGCCGAGGTGTCCATCATCTCCGAGGCGCCCATTTTCTCCCAGATGATCTCCGCCTTCTTGCCGAGGCGGTCTTCGATCTTGCCGATGAAATCGAGAAGCGTAATCGGAGTTTTTCCTCCTCCAAGATTGATCACGGTGTGACCGAGCGGCTTCGCCGCGAGCAAGGTGCCGCGCGCAATGTCATCCACGTAAGTGAAATCACGCGTTTGTTTCCCGTCACCGAACACGGTAATGGGAGTGCCCTCCTGGATCCATTTGATGAATCGAAACGGAGCCATGTCAGGACGTCCCGCCGGTCCGTAAACGGTGAAATACCGCAGGATCGTGACGTCGATATCGTAAAGATGGTGGTAGGTGTACGCCATCACCTCGGCGGCCTTTTTCGAAGCGGCGTAGGGCGAAAGCGGTTGCTCGACGGGTTGGTCTTCGTGAAACGGCATCGGCTGCCCCGCATAGAGCGACGAGGTCGAGGCCTGCACGATCTTGTTGCAGCCATTCTGATTCATCAGCTCGAGGAGATTAAGGGCTCCCTGAGCATTCGACTGCAGGTAAACGTGAGGGTTTTCGATGCTGTAGCGAACTCCGGCGCGGGCCGCGAGATTGAAAATCGTATCGAACTGGTGATTCCCGAAGACGGGTTTCAGGTCGTAGAGGTTTTCGATGTCTGCCTCGTAAAAGGTGTAGCCGGCCTCGCCTTCGAGGTCCGCCTGGCGGTGTGCCTTGATCGACTGATCATAGGCATCGTTCACATTATCGACACCGACGACCTCCACGCCGCCGGCGAGGAGTTGTTTGACGACCTGATGTCCGATGAAGCCGGCTGAACCGGTGACAAGAGCGCATTTCATAACGAGAGCTTTGAACGGCACTCGGGCGCGATTAGAGGGTTACCCTGACTCCACCGTTCTTCGCACTCTCATAGATGGCGCAAATTAATGCAACCGCTCTTCGCGCTTCCTTGCCATCGACGCTGGGAGCGCGCCCCGCCTGAATCGATGAGACGACATCTTCGAAATTCAATTTGTGACCTTCAAAATTGATCGCCTTCGGGTCGTTCGCGCCAAGTCCTTTCGCGTTACTTCCCTGCATCAGCTCGCTCTTAACGACTTCGTCTTCGGGCGCGGATTCAGCGAAATCCCATACGCGAAATTTGTCATCGGCGAGGAAAACAGATCCCTGATCGCCGCAAATTTGCAGCTCGGCCGGATGCCCCGTCGATGACCAACACGCCGTTGATCCCTGAATGACCCCGCGGGCGCCGCTCTTGAATTCCAGAATCGCAACCGCGGTATCTTCTACCTCGATCCCCTCGTGCGCGAGGCAGGCCATCGATGCCGTAACCGCTTCGACGTCGCCGGCCACATAAATGAGCTGATCGATGAGGTGAATCGACTGATTCATCAAGGCACCACCGCCATCGAGCGCCCAGGTTCCGCGCCAGGCGCCGGAGTCGTAATAGGCCTGATCGCGATACCATTTCGTGTAGGCATCGCAGAGAGTGAGCTGTCCGAAACGCCCTTCGTCGGCTGCTTTTTTGAAAGCTTCCATCGCAGGATGAAAACGACGATTGAAGATTCCGGCGAGGGTAACCCCGGCGTCTTCGCAGGCGTTGATCATCATGTCGATGCGCTCGGGAGTGACCTCGAGAGGCTTTTCACAGACGACATGCTTGCCTGCCTTCGCCGCTGCGAGAGCGGGTTCGAGGTGCGCCCCGCTCGGAGTTGCGATCGTGACGATATCCAGCTCAGGATCGGCGAGAAACGCTTCCAGATCGGTGTACCCTATGCCGCCATTCTCGGCGACGAGCTCGTCGACGGCTTCCTGACGACGTCCGTAAAATGAATGCAACTCCCCGCCTTCCATCGCCGCGATTGCCTTGGCGTGGAAGTTGGCGATCATGCCGGCTCCAATAATTCCGAATTTCATGAGTTTCGCCGCGAGGCGGCGGTCAAAGGTGAAAAGTTTAAAATGGTATCGCGGGGCGACTCGTGATTAGCGGGTGCTCTTCTTGTTGTTGGAAATGAATCCGAAAATTCCGATGACGAACAGTACGAGGAGGACTCCGATACCGACTTTACCCATGGGGAAGCTGCCGAGCATCTTGCCTTTCAGCGCCCAAACCGAGCCGAGCGTGGCGAGGCCGGTGGCGATGATCATGAGCACGTTCCAGACAACCCGTTTTCCACCGCGTGGCATCGCATCGCCGAGGAGGCGCTTCGAGTTCATCATGAGAAGGAAGATGAAATAGGCAATCGGAAGGAGTGAGCTACCGATAACCGATGTCGGCACCGCGAGGGCGGCCTTCGACTCCCCTGTCCAAATCAGAGGGAAACAGATTCCGAGGAGTCCGGGAATGAGGCTGCCGAGGAAGTGAAGTTTCTTGTCACCGGGGCGGCCCATCGCCTCACAAAGACAGAATCCGTTGATGAGCATGAGAATAATGATCGTCGAGAGCGCCATTCCGAGAACGCCGACACCGAAGATGATTTTTCCAATGCCGGGTCCGGCGAGAGAGGAAAGTGACTTGGCAAGATCGGAGTCTTTACGGTCAACGAGCATCGCGGCGATTCGCTTGTCGGCAATCGCCATCCCATCGCGAAGTTCGTCCACTTTTCCGGAAAGGGCATCCCCTTCGAGGCCGGCCAGCTCCGTGGCGTATTGCGCCTTAACGAAATTATCGGCTTCTCCGGCAAAGCTCGCTTCTCTTCCCTCGATAACGGTGCCGTCCTCGTTGAGAATGTCAGCGGTCTGACCGTGAAACTGACTCGCGGCAGCGATGACGATACAGGCAGTGGCGATGAGGAAAGGAATGATAAGTCCGGTCCCGAGATCAAAAATGGCGAGTCCGCGGTGATTTTTGCCCCATCCTTTGCGAAGCATCGAGTATGGAAGGAGGAAGGTCATGTTGATCCCGACGGCGGTTCCGAAGGCGGCGATGATCTTATCTTTCTGCAATCCGGCAACGCGATCCGCCCAGTAGGAACCGGTCTCACCGGTTGCCTCGATCGCAGCAGCAATCGCCGGAGCGGGCTCACGAATGCTCGAAAATTTAGGAATAAATCCCTGAAGAATCGTTCCCCAGTCAATCGCATCCGTGGTCGTGAGTTTGATAACGACGAGGAAGAAGGAAACAACGACGATTCCGACCATCCCCTTGAGAATGCCTTCAAAAATCTTCAATCCTTTGCTGTCCGAATCGTAAGCGCGGACGACGAATGCAGCGGCCACGAGGAGGACGGCACCGATTGCCCAGGGGGCCCAGGAAACACCCTCAAGAGAGGGAATCAGATTTTGCTGAACCGCTCCGGTTCCCAAAGCAAACTGTGGCAAACACCAGACGATGTTAGCCATCATCGCAGCAATGAGCCACGCCCAGCCCAGAACAGGACTGACGTGCTTGTTAATCGCAGCAAAAGGACGCTCACCCGTGGAAAGGGTCACATAGGCAATCGCACTGAGCATCACCACTCCGAGAATCATCGCGAGGGGCTGCAGCCACCTGAGGCTGTAGCCCATAAGAACACCGAGGAAGAGTGCCCCGGCGAGCGACCCGCCTCCCAGTGTGATTGCCGCCTGCAGCCACCCCGGACCAGACTTTTTGGTGTAATAGCCAAGGCGTTTCCCAAAAGGCTTTTTGCTCAAAGCCTCGAGTTCAGCTGACTCCTGTTCGTTCACTTGCGGTTCGCTCATAAATACGGTGGTAAAAGGTTCTCCTCAAATCAGTGGAGAGGGCGATTCTAGCGACTGCAACACCACCGTCAAGACCGGCATCCTGTTATCTAAAAAATCCGAATGGCACGTCGATCGGTCCATGAGCCGTAAAGGGAGGAGGATTTCTTCACCGCTAAATATTCGGGAGAGGCTGCGATGGAACGAGTCTCGTTCCTCTACTATGAAAAATCGAAGTGGAGCCACGGGGGAACGCCGTCCCCGCGATGCCTCACACCGGGACAATTTGCGAGGCAAAATGAGTTCCAATCCGGTGGCGGAGACGCGAAGCGTGAACTTGATCCAGCGCGTTGAATCGTGTTGGATTAGGGTGTGCCCACTATTTCCGTGATTATCCCGACGCTGAACGAAGCCGGCGGCATTGCTTCGACGATTGCTTCACTCCGCGAAGCAGGGCTCGATGATATTCTCGTCGTCGATGGAGGGAGTGAAGACGACACCGTCGGGATCGCGGGAAACCTCGGATGCACCGTGATCGGCAATGTGACGGGAGGTCGCGCCGGGCAGATGAACCGGGGGGCGGAAAATTGCGACGGAGACGTTCTCTTTTTTCTCCACGGCGACACAACTTTGCCGGTTCGGGCAGCAGAGCGCTTGAGGAAAATTGCCGAACCATCGTGCCACATCGTCGGGGGCGGGTTCGTGCGCTATTTCGAGAGCCCGTCGCTTTTCCTGAAGCTCACCTGCTGGCTTGCCGGGATCCGGAGCAGATGGTTCGGCGTTTTCCTCGGCGATCAGGGGATTTTTGTGAGACGGGAGATTTTCGAGACACTGGAAGGCTTTGATGAAACGCTCCCCTACGGCGAGGATCTCGATTTTTCGATGCGGATGAGAACCCTCGGGAAGACGGCGACGATCACTCCGGCGGTTCTGAGCTCGGCGCGGCGCTTCGATCAAAAAGGACCATTGGGCCAAACCCTGAGCGATTTCACCGTCGCCCGGGAAATCATACGGGAATCACGCGAACGGATCGCGGCATCATGAGCGAGCACCGGTCCCACGACTCCCCGCTGACGGCGTTCGCCTCGTTTTTCGGCGAGGTCACGCTGCTCGGCTGGAACGTCTTGAAGAGCGTCCTCCGATTTCGGATTCGATTTGCAGAACTGCTGAAGCAGATCGCCTTCATCGGGGTGGGATCTCAGGCCGTTGTCATCATCACCGGAGGATTCACCGGAGCGGTCTTTGCAGCGCAGGCCTACTACAAATTCAATCAGCTCGGGCTCGCGACCGCGACTGGCCCCGTCGTATCACTCGCGATGTGCCGCGAGCTAGGCCCCGTTCTCGCAGGCCTCATGGTGGCGGGACGCGCCGGAGCTTCCATGGCCGCCGAAATCGGGAGCATGAAAGTGACCGAACAAATCGACGCGCTGCGGGCCATGGGCGTCGCGCCGACGGACTACCTCGTCGTTCCCCGAACTCTCGCAATGGTGATTTCGATGCCCATTCTCGTGGGCGAGGCGATTGCTTTCGGCATTCTCGCGGCGGATCTGATCACGGTCGAACTCTTCGCTGTTCCCCGCACCTGGTTTTGGGAACAGCTTTCCCAACACACCGGGCCGGACGACATTCTCGTGGGCCTGATCAAAGGCGCCTTTTTCGGACTCATCATCGTCCTCACCGCCTGCCAGCAGGGCCTGGGATCGTCAGGAGGCGCGAGCGGCGTGGGAAAAGCGACCACGCAGACAGTCGTTTACGCTTCCCTCACCATTCTCATCGTGAATCTCTTTCTCACCCTCGGATTCAACCAGTGGCTGCCGATGATCCCCTTCGCCCCATGAATTCCCACCTCACAGAACAAAACGACTTTTTCGTGGTCGAAGGCCTCACGAAAGCCTTTCATGGGAAACCCGTTCTAAAAGGCACCACCTTTACGATCCCGCGGGGAAAAACGACCGTGATCCTCGGGGGAAGCGGCGCGGGGAAAAGCGTCCTTCTCAAGCATCTCAACGGCCTCTTCACTCCTGACGCCGGAACCGTTTTCGTCGATGGCGAATCGCTCGCGGGAAAGCACGAATCAGAGCTCGTTCCGATCCGCCGGAAGATCGGCATTCTCTTCCAGAACGGGGCCCTTTTCGACTCAATGAGCGTGGCGGAGAATGTCGCTTTCCCCCTGAAAGAGCAATCGAAACTCCCTCATTCAGAAATCGCTTCCCGTGTTTCCGAAACGCTCGAGCATGTTGGTCTCGCTGACGCGGCGGAGACGATGCCGGGTGATCTTTCGGGGGGAATGAGGAAGCGGGCCGGCCTTGCCAGAGCCATCATCACCCATCCCGAAGCGATGCTCTACGACGAGCCGACCGCAGGACTGGACCCGATTCTTGCCACCACCATCGCGAAGCTGATTACCCGACTGAAAGAGGAACTTTCTCTCACTTCAGTGGTCGTGACCCACCACCTCGGTCTCGTCCGGACCGTGGCCGATCAGGTCATATTTCTGAGTGAAGGTTCGGTCATTTTCCAGGGAAGCGTCGACGAGTTCAACGCCTCGCGCCTTCCCATACTGCTCGAATACCGGGGCGCGGATGAATCGCTCGCTGAAAACTGATTCGAGCTTGCTTGCGGGTATAAATACACGAAATCAAAGAATGGGACTCTCGGTAAATTTCAAAAAAGCGGCGCTATCAACGATGTCACTCGCGAAAGTGGGTAATCCGATGCGCGACGAACCACTCCAGACTTCGCAGACGCTCTGCCGATTCAAAGACGAGGAAGCCGAGATCTTAACGCATTCCTTTCTCAAATCGTTCAAGTCGCTGGAACTCCACCACTTGACGCACCACACCGCCGTCGAGAGCAATGAACTCTTCGGCTATGCCGCATCAATCTTTGAAGACAATTCCTCCTTACTCGAGAAAGGCGCCGGCATCGCACGGCACCTCTATGCGACCTCGAATCACCCGAACATCAAGTCCGGTGATCTCTGCGTCGCCCTCATCGATGACATTGTCATCTCCGGTGAAAGCGTTCAGGCAATCAGCATCGTAAAGTCGGAGAGCAAAGTCCCCTTTCTCCAGATCTCCGAACGCGACGGCGACCTGGTCCTCACCACTGAACAGGGAATCTATCCCGACAAAATCGACAAAGGCTGCCTCATCATCAACCACGGTCGGGCCGATGGTTTCTCAGTCTACCTTTTCGACAAAGCGGGCGGCAACACTCAGTTCTGGGTTCGCGATTTCGTCGGCGCCGAGCCGGTCACCAATGATGATTACCTCACGAAACGCTACTCGGAGCTCTGCGTCGCCTTTGCTGAAAAAGGACTCCCCGAAGAGACCAAGCAGGAAGAGCGCATGGCCGTCGCCAGCGAAACGATGAATTACATCAACGAGCACGAGGAATTTGATCTCGAAGATTTCAACAAAACCGCGTTGAAAGAGCCGGAGCGCATCGCCCAGTTCGAGGCCTTCAAGGTCGACTACGAAGAGGAGAAGGGACAGGTCCTCGAAGAAAAGTTTTCCGTTTCAAAAAAGGAAGCTGAGAAGGCGGAAGGTCGCCTCAAGAGCCGTCTCAAGCTCGACGTCGGCGTCACAATGAGCTTTTCCAACGGCTTCATTCATCAGGCTGCGAACTTCATGGAACGCGGTCACGATGACGAAAAGGACATGGAATACGTGAAGATTTACTACTACCGCGAGGAGTAGTGGCATCGCCTCCCGTTTCAGTAAGAGTGACAATTACGCCCGATAAGTTCACTGAGACCGGGAGTTCGCAGAGTCGCAATCCCCGCAGCTCCAGCTATTGGAGGGCAATTGGATTACGCCGTTGATGGTCGAATGAACTCGTCCTGACAGGCTTTAAAGATTGTATTCACGGGAGCGGTCCGCTACGATAACGCTCCCGCAAACCCTGCGCGTGTCTCCTTTTTATGAATTTTTTGTCTTACTTCCGCTCTGCCGGAAATTCGCTTCGAATCCTGTCTTTGGGAGCGATTCTGTCTTACTCGGTTTCGCTCACCGGTTGCGGCCTAATCGGCCCCACCGCTCAGATGGCTATCGCGCTGGCACCTCTGAAACTGCTCTTTGCCTGCCTTCCTGAAGGCACTCAGATCGACATCCCCGGGGGAGAAAGCCGTGCCGTTGAATCCCTCAAAGCAGGCGAAATGATCGTCGGTTATGACGGCGAACCCGTGCGCATTCGCCAAATCAGCGGCTACCTCGAAGATCCCGAAGAGTCTGAATTTCTAGCGGTTACTTTCACAAACGGTTCAACCGTTGATCTCTGCACGATGCACCGGATCGGCGGCGTCCGTGCCAAAGAACTTATCGTCGGAAGCACCGTTTCCGATGGTCATGAGGTCGAGTCGATTCGCTCCTATCGCGGGGTCGAACGCTCTTATGACATTCTTACTGAAGACGGGGGCTACCGCATCGGCGGGATCCCCGTCAACAGCATGATCGAAGAGATGTATGAAGCGGGCCAGACGGGAAAGATTTCCGACTGATTTCCCGAATAACCCCCGAGACTGATTCGTCATACAAGAGAAGCCACCCCCGGCAAAATAACATGAAAAAATCCCAATCAAAACTCGCCATCACTGCAACCGCGGCACTTGTTGTGCTTGGGTTCGCTACGCAAAAAACCGAAGCAGCTGGCGGCGACCGGCTTATCAGCTACGCTCATGCTCTTGAGAATACAGTCGCGAAGCTCAATGTTGAGATTCGTGAGCACTACTCACACACAAGGATTTATCGCCACATGCTTTCTGATACAGCCCACCTTCGGGCCGAGGCGGAACACATTGATCAACTCTCGCACAACCCCTACACCTCAATCATCCACCTCCGCACCGATATCATCGAAGTTGATAAGCACGTGCACCATCTCCACGATCTGATCGACGGGGCCGAAAATGGACGCTACGGGCACGTTCACGGCGATACGCGGCACGTGCACAGCCTCATGGAATACATGGAGAGACTCGTTCACTCAATGGAAGTCGAGGTCGACCGCATTCAACGAATGCAACGCGATCCACACCACGGTCACAGCTCGCACGGTGGACACGACCGTCATGATTCGCATCGCGGTCACCGCGATTCGCGAACCGACCCACGCAACATCAACAATTACATGGGCAATCAGTGGAATCGAAACAGCACTCACGGACAATCGCAACGGACCATTCAGATTGACCCACGGGGCTTCTTCAACCTCTTCCGCGGCCGGTAATACCGGAAGCCGCCCCCGCGAACGAAAAAGCAGCTCAACTTGAGCTGCTTTTTTTGGGTCCGCCGATCAGCAGATCAGCAGATCAGCAGATCAGCAGATCAGCAGATCAGCGATAGATCAGCGATAGATCAGGCCAGAGAAGCGAACTTTCGCTCGACGCGACTGAAGAGAAACTCTTTCAAGTTGTCGCCATCAAGACGGCTCACAGTTTCATTGAGAAAGCCGAGACTGATAATCCTGCGGGCGTCTTCAGCAGTGATGCCGCGAGCCTGAAGGTAGAAGATTTCCTCGTCGCTGATCTGTCCGGAAGTGGATCCGTGCGAGCACTTCACCTGGTCCGCATCAATCTCAAGACCGGGCATCGCATTCGCTTCCGCGGTCTTGCTTCCCAACAAATTTCTGCAGGTCTGGTAGGAATCGGTGTGATGTGAACCCGGAAGCACCTGAATCAGTCCCGAGAAAATGGTGCGCGCCTCGTCATAGATCGCGTTCTTGAAAAGAAGGTCACTGGTGGTGTGCTGAGCCTCGTGAACCTGGAGGGTTCGTTGATCGTATTCCTGAATCCCGCTCGCGAGATTCGCCGAATAGATCTGACAGTCAGCTCCTGTCCCGGACATGTGATTGATAGACTCGTTGCGAACCCAGGCAGCACCAAGATTCACAAAGGCTGACTTAATCGCGGAATCGCGGCCGGCCTTTGAGCTGTTCATCTGCACGTGCTTGGCACTGAGATCACTCATGTCCTGAAAGGCGACGTATTGCAGTTTGGCGCCGTTGTTTGCATGAAGGTCAACATTGCCGAACGCAAAGGTTCCCTCATTCTCCTGAATCGACTGGAACGTATCCATCACCGATACAGAGGTGTTGTCCTCCGCCACTACGAGGGTGTGAGGAAAAATCGTCGACGCTTCACCGCCGACAAAATGATTCACCAGAATCGGATCTTTGCAGACAACGCCCCGGGGAACATGAACAAAAACGCCGCTCAGGGTCGCCGCCGCGTGAATCTGTCGAAACTTGGAACCGCCGAGACAACCCTCCTCTTTGAGAAAGTAGGCCTGCACCAAATCGGGGTGCTTCACGAGCGCTTCATTGATAGGGAGACAAACGACTCCATCCGGAAGCGAGCCGCTCTCAGAGTGAACGAGGCGGTTGTTCACAAACACGAAATGCGCCGCATAGGCTTCAGGGCGATTGTTGAGAGCACGCTTAATCGAAGATTCAGGATCAACGACCGGAGCGGTTACGAGCCCGGAAAGGCGCGCTTTTTTGAGATCGGCAAAACGCCAGTTCTGGTCGAGCCGGGTCGGCCCGCTGTTCTCGCAAAACTGCTTCCAGGAACTCGCTTGAAGTTGCTGATACCATTCGGGAAACGAATCGCCGGAATCAGTGAGAGGCGCACTCGCGAACCATTGATCGGTCGATTGTTTTTCTGCCATTTTATCAGGAGGCGTCAAAGTAAGGGACATCGTAAAAAGAAAAAAATAAGGTAATTGTCAGAGCGGTCGGAATGAGCCGACTCTGTGGTCATCGGGGACTGCGGTCAGCCGACGCTGTCTTCCATCTCCATGTCGATAAGGCGCTTCAGCTCGACGCTGTATTCCATCGGGAACTCACGAACGAGATCATTCACAAAGCCGTTCACACTCAAACTCATCGCCTCACCTTCGGAAAGACCGCGCTGCTTCATGTAGAAAATCTGGTCTTCACTGACCTGGCTCACACTCGCCTCGTGCTGGGTGGAGTGCTCGTTCCCCTTCACCGTGATTGCCGGATAGGTATCCGTCTTGCTCGTCGAGTTAATGAGAAGCGCATCGCACTCAGTGTTATTCTTGCAGCCTTTAAGGTGCTTCGGAATATGAACCTGCCCGCGATAAGTCGAGACGCCGGTTCCTACCGAGATCGATTTGGCAACAACGTTGGAAGTCGTTTCATCAGCGGCGTGAATCATCTTCGCGCCGGTGTCCTGATGCTGACCATCGTTCGCGAGAGCGATCGAGATGACTTCACCACGAGCTTTGCGGCCCTTCATGATGACACCTGGATACTTCATCGTAAGACGTGAACCGATATTGCAATCGATCCAGCGGATCTCAGCATTTTCATGCGCAAGACCACGCTTCGTAACGAGGTTGAAGACGTTGTTCGACCAGTTCTGCACTGTGATATATTGAATCTTCGCGTCTTTCATCGCGACGAGTTCCACCACCGCGCTGTGAAGCGTTGCCGTTTCGAATTTAGGAGCGGTGCAACCCTCCATGTAGGTCACTTCAGCGCCTTCGTCGACGATGATGAGGGTTCTCTCGAACTGACCGAAGTTCTCGGCGTTGATTCGGAAATACGCCTGAAGCGGGTGCTTCACCTTCACGCCGGGAGGCACATAGATGAAACTACCACCGGAAAAGACAGCGCTGTTCAGAGCCGAAAATTTGTTGTCTCCGGTCGGGATCACCTTGCCGAACCACTTGCGAAAAATCTCAGGATGCTCGCGGAGACCTTCGGTTGAGTTTACAAAGATGACGCCCTCTTTCGAGAGTTCCTCTTTCACATTGGAGTAGGCCGCTTCGGAATCGAACTGCGCTTCAACGCCGGCAAGATACTTTCGCTCCTTCTCAGGAATCCCGAGACGCTCGAAGGTCTCCTTCACGTCGTCAGGCACTTCGTCCCAACTGCGAGTCGGTGCGCCACCTTTTGAGAGGTAGTAACGAATGTTCTGGAAAACGATATTCTCAAGGTCCTTGCTCGCCCAGTGGGTCGGCATCGGCTTGTCATTGAAAATCTTGAGCGCTTTTTTGCGAAACTCACGAATCCAGTCAGCCTCTTTCTTAATATCGGAAATGTAATCAAGAGTTCCCTCATTCAACCCGGTACCAGCATCGTGCTCGTAATTCTCCGGGTAGGAAAAGTCCCCTTCATCCTGATCAATATTGACCGCTTCAAGTGTTGCGCTGTCTGCCATGATGTTTCGTTTCGGAAAATAATTAATTATGCGACGGCCAGTTCTTCCGTAACCCAGTCGTAGCCTTTCTCTTCAAGTTCGAGAGCGAGATCTTTCCCGCCGGTCTTCACGATTTTACCATCGTGCATCACGTGAACGACATCGGGAACGATGTAGTCGAGAAGTCTCTGATAGTGAGTGATGACGAGAAAACCACGCTCAGGTGAGCGCATCGAATTCACACCTTGCGCCACGATCTTGAGCGCATCGATGTCGAGTCCGCTGTCTGTCTCATCGAGAATCGCGTATTTAGGATCGAGCATCATCATCTGAAGAATCTCGTTCCGCTTTTTCTCTCCACCGGAAAAGCCGTCATTCACGGAACGACCGGTGAACTTGCGGTCCATTCCGAGTTCATCCATTTTCGCATACATTTCCTTGTAGAAAGCAACCGCGTCGATCTCTTCGCCTTTGGGAAGACGAGCCTGACGGGCAGCACGGAGGAAGTTGGCGTTACTGACACCGGGAATCTCGTGCGGGTACTGGAAGGCGAGAAAGAAACCGGCGCGTGAACGCTCGTCGATTTCAAGAGCGAAAAGGTCTTCCCCGTCCATGTGGACAGTTCCTTCGGTCACCTCGTAGTCTTCATGGCCGGCGATCACTTTCGAAAGGGTCGATTTCCCGGAACCATTAGGCCCCATGATGGCGTGAACCTCCCCCTTGGGAATTTCGAGACTCAGCCCCTTCAGGATTTCAGTTCCCTCAACCGAGGCGTGCAGGTTTTCAATTTTTAGCGAATTGCTCATTTTAATAAATTCTATTTGGAAGTGGCGCAGGATTCCTTGCCACATTTGGGACACGTTCCACGCATCGCCACATTAACGGATTCAATTTTCAAGCCCTCGGGAAGTTCCCAGGGAGAGGAGGCGTCCGCTTTTTCACGAAGCTCGATATCGTAAATGGCATCGCAGGCGGAGCAGAAAAAGTGAGCGTGAGGCATCAGGTTTGGACAAAAACGGGACGCTTCCCTGTCGATGTTCACCTGTGTCACCGCGCCGGCTTCACTCAAAGTTTCGAGGCAGTTGTATACCGTCGCGAGCGAAATATTGGGCATCCTCTCTTTCGCGACTGAATATACAGCCGAAGCAGTGGGGTGCTCGCTGGCCATATCTTTCACCACTTCATACACGACCTGGCGCTGTTTCGTCATCCGGAGTCCTCCGAATACGCCTGTTTCCTGTGTTTCTGTAAGTTGATCTGCCATCTTCTACGAAGCTACGACACCGGTAGCGGAAAGGTTGTTTATATCAAGAACTATTCTAAATAAGACCCCGGAATCCTAATTGCGTTCAAGAATAAGTTGCCGAAATCAATCCCGCTCGCGTATCCTTGAGCCATGTTCACCCGTGTCGCAAAAGGTATTGCCCTCCTCCTTGTTCTCGGAACGATGGCAATCGGATTGGCCCGCGACACCAACGAGCGCGAAAAAGGCGGCACTCCCACTTACTTTGGCTCCAAAGACAGCGAAATGCCTCAGGATCCGCGCGAATGGCGCGGCGGACGCTACTACGATTTTCCCGATTGGAAAGTCAGCGCGGAGCTCCCCAACGATGTCTTCACCTTTGCGCGACTCCGCTACAATTCGGGAACCTGGATGGGGCAACGCGCCAAGTGGATGATCGATTATCCCGACAGCGAACTGAATTTTTCCTACCGGCTCCAGCAGCTCACCTCCCTCGAAGTAAACCCCAAGGGAGCCATCGTCGACATCGATGCCGAACAGCTCCGCCACTACCCTTTCATCTACATGATCGAGCCCGGGGACATCTGGCTCACTGATGAAGAGGCCTCAACCTTAAGGGATTACCTCCTCAACGGCGGGTTCATCATGGTCGATGATTTCTGGGGCCACTACGAGTGGAAGAACTTCCACCGCGCTCTCAAACAGATTTTCCCGGACAGGGATTTCGTCGAACTCGAGCTCGACCACCCCATTTTCCATATGGTGTTCGATCTCGAACTCAAGCCCCAGATTCCCGCCGTGGGAATGGCGATGATGGGGCGCGAGCAGGGAATCACCTACGAATGGAACAAACCCGGCTCGGAGACCCCGCACTACCGCGCCATCCTCGACGACAAAGGCCGTATCTGCATGATGATCTGCTTCAATACCGACCTCGGTGACGGCTGGGAGGAAGAAGGCACCGACCCGTGGTATTTTCGCGAGTTTTCGGAAAAATACGCCTACCCCCTCGGGATTAACATCGTCTTCTACGCGCTCACACACTGAGGAGGGTTCGCGCGCATCCGACGGGCTTCGAAAGCGGAACGAGTTTCGTTCCGCTACCCGCAGTTTATCCTGATGAGACTCGATCAGCAGCCGGCGCTATCACGCGGGAACGGGAAGTCAATCAACCCATTCCCACTGACCGGAGTTTAAAAAATCCAACGAGACTTACGGTTTCTTAGGCGGAAGCGGAATCGAAGGCGCCTTGGGCTCGACCTTCTTCAGAGGCACCGGAGCCGGAGCTGCGGCAGCTCCCGGTGGCTTCAACGCTGCCGGAGCGGGAGGACCACCCGGTTTCGGTGCAGCAGGGGCACCGCCCGGAGCCTGAGGCGCTGCCGGAGCAGCACCGGGAGGTTTCAACGGGGCAGGTGCACCCGGTCGGGGAGGAACCGGACCGCCGGGCGCCGGCGCGCCGGGCTTGGGAACTTGAACCTGTTCGAGTTTCACGGTTGAGGCTCCTGCCACCGGAGCGGGAACTCCTCCTGCAGGCTTAACCGCAGCAGGCTTCACTGCGGCGGGCTTTACCGCTGCGGGCTGAAGAGGCGCAGGTTTCACAGGAGTGCCGGGTGCCGCTGGCGCTGCCGGTGCGCCCGGAGCAGCCGGAGCCCCGGGCTTCTTAACTCCGGCAGGTGCCACCACCGCCGCTGTTGCGACAGGTGCGGTATCCGGGGTGGTCTTGGGAGCGGCTTCAATTCCCGAAATGAGCTCTTCGAGCGAACCCGAATCCGCAATCGCCGTGGGAACGAAATAGGCAGGAGTCGTCGCACCGAGTAAAATCTTATCCATTGGCGCGAGAGCGACACCGTCAGAATCAACCGACTTTCCGTTCACTTCGGTGCCGTTGCTCGATCCACCGTCTGCGATTTTATAGGAGTCGCCAGCCTTCACCAACTCGCCGTGTTTCACAGAAACTTCAGCGACAAGCACTTGGATATTATTGTCCGGTCCACGGCCAAACGTGATGGTATCTGCTTCCAGATCATGCTTCACCGGATCCTGGCCGGCGATTTTTACAACTAAGGAGAATGCGTTATTGGACATTGGGTCAATTTAGTAAAATTTAGAAAAATTTGTCAATGAGATGTCGACGTTTTGTCCTTCTCATCCTGACATTGCTTAATCAGCCAGGCTCGAACCGCCGATAAAAAACCGGCGCGCTCAGGTTCGTGCATCGGCTCGTGCCTGGCACCACTGATCGTCACGAAGGTTTTGTCCCGCGAGACGATCCCGTTAAACACTCCCATCGTTATCGGGAGCGGGCAAACCTCGTCTTCATCTCCCTGAGTAAAAAGCCATGAAAGGGATCCCGGCAATTCCTTGACCCTCTCGCTTAAGAAATCCTCGTTGCGCATCAGATCAGTCGCCGCGGAAAGGCTCACGCGATTGTGCAACTTCGGGTCATCGGGAAGTGGATTCCACGTCTTCTTTTCCGGATGGAAGCAGTCTGACTGACGAACGCCAGTGCTCAAGGTCAATCGCGGCAGGTGCTTCGCCAAATACTCAGCCAGCCGGATTTTAAAAGCACTCTGACCGTTGCGCGGGGAAATCAGCGGCGAACTCAGCCAAACCCATTTCAGATCGGCGAACACCGCCGGTTGCGCAAAAAGCGCATGCAGCAGATAAAAGGCCCCCGTCGAATGCGCATAAATACCGTCCACCGGTCCATCTGAACGCTGCAACGCCTCAGCAATCAACGCCTCGGCCTCGACAACACTGGGCAAGTGCCCGCGTTTTTCTGAAGACACCCCGTTTCCCGGCCAATCGAATATCCGCGTCGCGTAGCCCTGCCGCCCCAGCAAATCAGCGACCTCATCGTGCCGCCTCGAATAATCCCCGAGGCCGTGCAACATCAGCACGGTGCCCTTTTTCCCGGCGAGCGGCTCACCTGTTCTCTCGTAGATACGAAAGCCGGAGACCTCGGAATTGAAGAATGATTCTGTGTATTCAATACCTGACACAGACCCACTCTCGAACAGCCTCGGAAATATTCCAGTTGCAGATCCCGGCACTTATGATTAAATTCGCGCCCCTTCACAGGGCACCTGAATGCGCGGTTAGCTCAGCGGTAGAGCACCTCCCTGACACGGAGGGGGTCACTGGTTCAATCCCAGTATCGCGCACCATCCTTCCTCCCCCCTTGCCTATTTTCCTTTTAGGCGTTTAATCTTGTTTCAGTGAGGATGGAAAAAAAGAACAATCACTGTTCTGCATGCAACGCTGAAATTCCGGCGACGGTTCTCGGCGGCTTATGCCCCAAATGCCTTCTCATGGGCGCCACCTCAAAAGATGCCCCTGGGCCACGCTCCGCACCGGGGGACCTCGATGATGACATGGTCACGATGTCGATCGATGAAGAGATGCCCGCCGATTTCACGAAGGCAGCAGCGAGCGCCTCTTCTTTCGCCCCCTCCCAACCTCTCCCCGTTGAGAAAAAGGGCGCTGCTGATTTTGCCCCTTCACAGGAGGAGATGGAACAACTTTTCCCGGACCTCGAGATCCTCAGCCTGCTCGGAACAGGCGGAATGGGCGCGGTTTACAAAGCACGTCAGAAACGTCTCGACCGCCTCGTCGCTCTCAAGGTGCTCTCGTGCCCGCCGGAAATGCACGAATCCTTTTCGCTGCGATTCGAAAGAGAGGCCCAGCTCCTCGCAAAACTGCTTCACCCTAACATCGTCACGATTTTTGATTTCGGTGAGATCAGAGAAAATGGTCCCGGCGGCCTGCCCCTCTTCTATTTCATGATGGAGTATGTCGACGGGTCCGATCTCTCGAAACGGATCCGCGCGGGCTCGCTCACGGCCGAAGAAACGCTCTCGATCGTGCCGCAAATCTGTGACGCGCTGCAGGTCGCCCACGATCTCGGAATCACCCACCGCGATGTCAAACCGGCCAATATGCTGCTCGACTCCCAGGGACAGGTGCGGGTCGCTGATTTCGGTGTCGCCAAAATTGTCGACAACGAAGACGACCTCATGACCGGCCTGACCCTGACCGGAACGACGATGGGCACGCCCCACTACATGGCACCGGAGCAATGGGATGCGCCCGAAAAGGTCGATCACCGCTCCGACATCTATTCCCTCGGCGTCATTTTCTATCAGATGCTGACCAGCGAACGCCCCGTGGGAAGATTCCTGCCACCCTCTCAAAAAGTAGCGGTCGATCCACGAATTGATGACGTCGTATTCAAAGCACTGGAGACGAAACGCAAAGATCGTTATCAGAATGCCCGGGACATGGCAGAGGAGGTGAGAGAAGTCGTCGCGACCGACACTTCCCGGAACAGCGCCGGCAAAAAGATTGCCCTGGGACTGATTGCCTCAGCGGTGATTGGAGCGGGAGTTTGGTGGGGAATACAGCCGGACCGTGAAGTTCCGCAGGCTGAAACCACCCTCAAAGCCGAAATAAAGAAACGCGATGAAATTGCCTATCCCAAAGAGACACCCCCGTTACAATCGACCTCGTTGGCTTACCCGCCCGGGAAATGGGTTCAAATACTGAAAACGCAGGCCGAATTGGATTCCGCTCTCTTTGCCAACCGCGGAGAAAATACAATACGTGACGGATGGGTAGATGGTTCCACAACCGAAAGCACACCGACCCTTCGCTTCCCCGCCATTGAAGCACAAAACGGCGGCCTCCGACTACGTCTTAAAATCTCTGACAGAAAGCCCTTACCAACCGTTTTGACGATCAATCTACGCTCTTCAAACGAAGAGGCCGCAGTTGCCGGGCTCTCAGCTTACAGGCTGTCAATTTTCGGGATGCACCGAGATGAGCTTTCAATAAGCTCCGGATACTACCAATTTGATTCCAATGAATGGACTCCGCTATCCACCGTGAAATCGACGCCATTACCGGTTCCGGGCGACGAATTTGATGTCGAGTTCTACACGATTGGTAGTCGGATCATGGGGCGGTTTAACGGCCAGCCCCTCGATATCGCTACTGATACGCGTCTCGTGAGCGGTCAGGTGATGCTGCAAAACCCCCATCTCATTCGCGATGTCGAATTCATCAATCTCGACGGATTAAGTGAAACCGAAGCGCTCAGGATTGCAGGCTTCTTCGAAACCGAACCAACGACACATAATTTCACCACGGGCCGACTTCGAGCCGCCGGATTAAGTAATGCCAACAAACCTTTCGATCTCTCCAGCGCAGAGCCTTTTGACGACATCGTTGATATCGCCAGCAACGGCTACACATGGGTGGCCCTCCGGGAAAATGGCGAAACCCTTTCATCCAACCCCAATCTGATTCGCAAGGGGATTAAGGCCCTGACATGGCAGGAAAGCACCCCTCCAGCGTTTCTCACTAAAGATGGAACGATTGAGATTTTTGAGAACAGTCAGTGGCACGGAAAATCAGCATTTCCCGCGTCTCTCGAAAAGACCGGGGTGGAACAATTCGCCCTGGGATCGAAGCATGGCGTCGCACTGCTTCGAAACGGAGACGTTGAAATTTGGGGCCCACGCTATGAGAGAGCCATCGCGAAAGGCGAAGTACTCCCCACCTACGAATCAGAAACCTGGCCCCCGCCCCCTCTCGCAAATGATCTGAAAAATACGATTTCAGTCGCGGCTACAACCACACATGCAGCAGCCCTTCGTGAAGACGGAAGTGTCATTATCTGGGGGCACAGCGGGATCATCGATTCTGCGGCCTACAGACAGATCCACCCGATCAAAACCATCAAAGGGAGTGGCGATTCCTTTTACCTGCTAACCGAATCAAATGAGATCTATCGATTCCGAGTTCCCCGAAGCACCGACCCTGATTCACCCACCGGGACGAATGTCCGACTGGAATATGTGAGCTCAGGCACGAGCTTAACGAGTACTTTCTACCTCAACGAAGATGGAAAATGGAAAGCTTTCTCACTGTTGGAAAACTCCGGGGACCTACTAGCCCGCTTACCCTCCGAAGCAGGTGTTGTTGCCTGTGGCAATTCTACAATCAGAGATGGTGAAACACAAAGCTGGCTCCTCTGGATCGAGCCCTCTGCCTCCGCAGCTCCAAGCAAGCCTCCCACCTCGAGTAAAGCCAACCTCCCTCCCGCCCTTGCCGCGATGAAAGAACGCGGCGGGCAACTGCGACAATGGCACAGCGAGCGAGACACCCCCATCGATATCAGCGCAGCAGCGGGCGCCCGCAATCTGATCGCGCTGAATGGATCACTGACGCCTACGGAACCGCGCTGGCTGGTCAGAACCAGCACCGGCGAAAGCATTACGTCACTTACTGATTTCGACCGTAGCAGTGAATTAATTGCACTGGGCAGCCACAATGGCCTACTGCGAGATGGCACTCTCCTCCACTGCTGGAAGACCCAGAGAGAACTGAATGCTAACAATATTGCTGATGCCGACTTTTGTAAAAACTCGAACAATCTTCAATTTGAACTTCTCCAGCATGACAACGGAACCGTGTCAATGCGTCCGCACGGAAAAAACTCAGCCTGGAATGGAGAAGAGTTCGCTGAAATACGAGAGAAAATTGCGCAGATAAAAGATGCCGCCGCCATTGACTGCGGCTGGGGAGCCGCCGCTGTGCTCCGAGCCAACGGCGAAGTATTCTCATGGGGATCGCTGGATGGAATTGTCAAAAGCGCCCCTCAGATTTCGACCGCAGTTGAGATCGCTGTAGGCCCGGAAACATGGGCTGCACGACTTGCCGATGGAACGGTCAAAGTTTGGCTGAATTTCAAGGAACACAACAACGGTTCATCCCTCTACATGTCGCCTCCGGACGATCTCGCCCCCGCGTTCGCCATTCGAGTGAGCCAGAAAGTCTGCGCCGCACAAATGGCTGATGGGACTTGGAGAGCCTGGGGCAGAGATGATTCCGGTTTAATTGAAAAAATCAATTCCCTGGGGCCCGCCGTCGATATTCTCTTCGTGACCACTTCACAATTGACCGAAGGCGGCGGATTAAAACAGCAAGACAGCAAATTACTCTGGATCGAGCCCGCGAAGCCAGAAGATACCATTCCCCTGTCACCACCCGGGAAACTGACCGCCACCGGCACTTACAGTAATGGCGAGCCAATCGACATTTCCAGAGCAAAAGGAATTAACGATTTCGTAAAAGTTGTCCTGCAACGTAGCGGATGGATTGGACTTCGTGAGGATGGAACGACCATTTCATCCGACGGACTCGGGGATCGCGAAAATATCGTGGATATCTACCCAGCCGGCCATGTTAGCTTCACCGTTAAAAGCAGTGACCGATCTCTCGAGGTCCTGAGCTCCTATGATAAATTGGAACCAAAACTCAATGATGAGATCCCGGAAGAGATACGTAGACAAACGCTGGTCGACTACTTTGGAGTGATCAAACACTACACTTGCCTGCTGGAGAACGGCAGCATTAGCGTCTGGGGCGATTACTACGATCATCCGGAAAGACTCCCTGAATGGGCAAATCCAGAAACCGCCTGGCCGCGCCCACCGGCTGAAGCGGCAGAAAATGTGATTTCCATCGGAGGCGGGATCACACACGCTGGAACCGTCACCGCAGATGGAAAACTATGGCTCTGGGATCATGAAGGACTGATCGATTTAGGGGAATTCGAAAAGCTACAGGGAGATTTTGTTTCACTTGGCAAATCAACCCATCACGGAACCGATGCCCTGCTGAATGATGGTCGAATCCTGCAAATCAACCGAAAAACCGGTCGTTTTTCCCTTATCGAAAGATACAATTCGCCCTCGGCCACTGCCAACTCCGGTTACCGCCCCCTCTATCAGGCCCCCGAAGGGGAGTGGTATACGACCTGGCCGACCAAAGGGATCGAACCTTTCCTCGAAACCCTTAAGAGTCGCCCTCCCGAAGAGTTTTCGATGAACACCAGCTTCATCGAGTATGGACCGGATGGTGAGAAGATCTCCATCGGCTTGATCACGATCGACCCTCCACACGCTGACAGCGGAGCCTCAAACGAAATCGCCGATCCGCACCTCGGCAACGCAGCCGGGGAAGAGCGCCTCTTCGAAATCTCCCCCGGAGTGGAGATCCCCTTTCTCTGGTGTCCTCCCGGAAAATTCACGATGGGCAGCCCCGAAAAAGAAATCGGCCGGAAGCCCGACGAGATCCAGCACGAAGTAATCCTGACCAAAGGCTACTGGCTCGCAAAGACCGAATTCACAAGAGAGGACTGGCTCAAGATTCCCGGCAACACCCCCCGCGGCCCTCAGGGTCGCGATCCTCGAACCCCTGTCACCCATGTAAGCTGGGACATGATCGCCGGGGAAAATGGCTTCCTGAAGAAAATTGCCCAATCGGCTCCGAAGGGCTGGCAATTCAACTTACCCACGGAAGCCCAGTGGGAATATGCCTGCCGCGCGGGAACCTCCACGCTGTTTTTCTGGGGCAAAGCCAACTACAAGTCAGAAAAACATCAGCATCATCTTTATGCGAATCTCGCCGACGTCAATTCGAGCAAAGACTGGGCAATGAAAATGATCGATGATGGCTTCGGGGACGAGGCCGCACCCGTGGGAACCTTCCAACCGAACCCGTGGGGATTTCTCGATATGACCGGGAACGTCAACGAGCTATGCCGCGACTGGAAGCAGGACCACACCGGAGAAACGGTCACTGACCCCGTCGGCCCCGCAGAGGGAGAGAAAAAAGTGACCCGCGGTGGAAATTTTATCAACGGCTGGGCCGACATTCGTTCCGCGAGCAGAACCGGTATCGAACCCGACTTGTCCGGATCGCCTTACACAGGCTTCCGCCTCGTCTTGGAACAGAACTAGCCGAGTTCCCCGGCCGGACGCATCAGCACCCGTCAGGATTTCCCTGTTCCCGCCCGTGCAAATATGCTACCCAGTGGCAGGTTCTTCCCATACCCTCATGAAATTCACACTAGCCCCCTACCAGTCCATCCTCCTCAGCGTTCTCCGCATCATCTCAGGCCTCCTCATGATGCAACACGGAGGCCAGAAAGTGCTCGGATTTCCCGCCCCTTCACGAGCCCCTTTTGAACTGATGTCCAAAATCGGCGTAGCCGGAATGCTGGAACTCGTCGGCGGCCTCCTCCTCGCGATTGGACTTTTCACCCGTCCGACCGCCTTCATCCTCTCCGGCCTCATGGCATTCGCCTACTTCATCGCTCACGGCCTCACCGATTTCTGGCCCATGCTCAACGGCGGTGAGCTCGCGGCTCTTTACTGTTTCGTCTACCTCTACCTCGCCGCTGCCGGCGGCGGGTATTTCAGCGTCGACGCGATGCTCGCGAGAAAAAAGGGCTGATCCCCTCTCTCAACATTTCCATGACGGGCTGATGCGAACCGGCCCGCTCACCCGAGCGATTCGAGGCGCTTGATCAGATTGAGGTCCCGGTCGGTCACGAAATTGATCACCGTTCCTTTGCGTCCCGCTCTCGCGGTTCGTCCTGCGCGGTGGAGGTAATTCTTCATCTCTTTGGGGAGATGATAATTAATGACCCGATCCACATTTTCAACATCGAGCCCCCGCGCACCGAGATCGGTTGAGATGAGAACTTCAAGGGTGCCGTCGCGGAGTTCCTGAAGATTCTTGCGACGCTCTTTTTTGTCCATGTCGCCGCGATAGAGAGCACAGCGGTAATCATTCGCGATGAGCTCTTCGGCGATCTTGTCGCACTGCTCACGCGTGTTCGCAAAAATCAGAGTCCCTCCGTCAACGGGTTTAGCGAGGACCTCTTCGAGAAGCGGAAAGCGCCTTCCGTTGGGAACTTTGCGGTTATCGGTGATGAGCGATTCCACGAGGCGATGGCGCCGGGCTGTTTCGATGACTTCCGCGCCAGTGAACATTTCCGCGATCAATGCCTGGATCGGATCCGAAGCCGTCGCGGTGAAAAGAGCGAGCTGCCGCTCACGGGGAGTTCCGTTCAGGATGCGTTTGACGGCGGGAAGGAACCCCTGATCCAGAATCTGATCCGCCTCATCAAAAACGAGAAACCGCACATCGGAAAGTCCCAACAGTTTTTGCTGCATGAGCTGTTCAAGCCGTCCAGGTGTCGCGAGGAGAATCTCAAAAGGACCCGCGACATTTCTGCGCGTGATCGCCATACCACTGCCGCCAAGCGCGGTGCGAACCCGAAGCCGCGTGTCGTGCGTGAAGGTTTTGAACACTTTTGCGACCTGCTCGCCGAGGTCACTGGTTGGAACGAGAATCACTCCCCGTGGTCTCCCCGGTTCTGAAACACCTTCGCCCGCTTCTTCAAGCTGCTTCATTTTCTGCAAAACCGGCAGCGCGTATGCGAGGGTCTTCCCGCTTCCCGTCTCGGCCACGCCGACGACAGAATCCCCCCGCAGTAGGACAGGAAGAGACCGCTCCTGAATTTCAGTGGGCGTGGTGAACCCCTGTTTTTTCAAGGTGGATTGGATAGTGGGAATCAGCTCAAATGCTTTGAACGAGGACATAGTGGCACCATACGTTTGTTGAGTGGATTGGCATCGAAAATTCTCAGGCCGGGCAACTGATTACACAATAATGAGGTATACGGTGGCGCAATCGGGAAACAATTTTCATCGTCACGGGCAAAAAGCTTGAATCTGGCTGTAGATCAAGTAGGTCTTGACTCCGCATTGACACGGAGTTGCGGTCGAGCCATCACCTTTATTCCTGTTACTGCGGGACAGTCGTATCGTGAAGGCAGTGAGTTTCCCGACCCTCTCCGCTCCCATCAACTTGGTTTTGATGGGAAGGATGGTGAGAAATTGCTGCCAAAACCTTCCAACAGCATCTAAAAGACATGAGTTTCATCGCCGAAAAATTTTCTGAAATTGCCCCATCGCAAACCCTCGCCATCACCGCGGCCGCCAAACAAATGCGCGACGCCGGACAGGACATTGCAAGCTTCGGAGCAGGAGAGCCTGACCTCGACACACCTCAGCACATCAAGGATGCCTGCATCGAGGCCCTTCAGGAAGGTAAAACCAAATACACGCCTGCAACCGGCATTCCCGAGCTGAAGGAGGCGATCGCTGAGAAATTTCTCAACGACAACGGCATCCAGTACAATCCGACTCAGATTTCGATCAACTGCGGCGCGAAACACTCCTGCTACAATGCGATCCTTGCCTGCTGTGACCCTGAGGACGAAGTGATCATCCCTGCACCTTACTGGACCAGCTACCCTGAAATGGTTCGCCTCGCCGGCGCGACTCCCTACGTCGTTGAGACGAAGAAGGAAAACAGCTGGAAGCTGACTGCTGAAGAGTTCGAAGACTCGATCAGCGGCCGCACCAAGATGCTCATCCTCAACAGCCCTAACAATCCTACCGGCGCTGTTTACACAAAAGAGGAAATCGAAGCGCTCGTTGAAGTGGCTGAGTCCGAGGACATCCTCATTCTTTCCGACGAAATTTACGAGAAGCTGATCTACAACGGTAAAGAGCACGTCAGTGTTGCCTCAGTCAGCGATGCCGCAAAAGCCCTCACCATCACCGTGAACGGCTTCAGCAAAGTTTACTCGATGACCGGATGGCGTCTCGGTTACACCGCTGCTCCACTTGAGATCGCCAAAGCGATTTCCATCATTCAGAGCCACACCACTTCCAATCCGACCACCTTCGCTCAGTATGGTGCTCTCGCTGCTCTCAAAGGCGGCCAGGGAATGATTCACGACATGGTTGAAGAGTATGACATGCGCCGTCAATACATGATGAGCCGTCTCATGACGATCAAGAACATCGACATTGTCGAGCCCGACGGCGCTTTCTACTTCCTCGTCGACACCACAAAAATCGGCCTCAACTCAATGAACCTCACCGAGAAGTTGCTTTCACGTTTCAAAGTGGCTGCCGTTCCCGGTGAAGCATTCGGTTACGACACATCGATCCGCCTCAGCTACGCGACCAGCCTCGACGTGATCAAGAAGGGTCTCGACCGCTTCGAAGAATTCTGCCACGCGCATTGATCCGAAACACGCCGCGAAGCGGGAATAGAGTCCATCAGGATTGATTCCCGCCACTCGCCCAACACAGATTAATAAGGCCCGTCGGCACCGCAATATTTTGCGGGTGCCGGCGGGCCTTTTCTATGCGCCCCGCGCATTCTCTTTTTCTTTTTCCTACTCTTTTTCTTTATCCAAATGCGGAGACTCACGCTCTTTCCCCAACGCGCCCTCTACGGGCCCTCTGCGTGCACAGGCAGATGAACGTGGGTAGGCTTCGGCTTCGGCTTCGGCTTCGGCTTCGGCTTCGGCTTCGGCTTCGGCTTCGAGATTAAGAGCAGGATTATGAAAAAGAAAAAGAATTGCGGATGAGACTGACCAAGGTCACGAGAGAACGCTGAGGCGGCTCATGGGCTTCGGCCTGGAAAAAGATAAGGATAAAGAAGAAGATAAAGTGCGTTGCTGGACTACCCCCGAGGATACGAACAACCCAGAGGCACTTGCGCGAAGCGGTTTCCCAAAGTAGGCATGAGGGAGAGCTGATTCTTTGATCAAAACCTCCCGAAAAACCATGTCTCCTGAACTCGAACTCGCCACCCATGCCGCCCGCGAAGCTGGCGCTCTATTGCGTGAGCATTTTGAATCCGACCTCACCGTCGATGAGATGCAGGCGCACGACATCAAACTCGCGCTCGACGTCGAAAGCCAGAAACTGATCGAAGGGTTGATTCTCGAACGCTTCCCGGATCATGCCATCTACGGGGAGGAGGGACTCGCCGGAGACCAGTCCAGCGAGACCCAGTGGATCGTGGATCCCATCGACGGAACCGTGAACTTTTTCTACGGGATCCCTCATTTTTGTATCTCCATCGCGATGCGACAGGGCGGCGAACTGAAAATCGGAGCGATCTACGATCCGATGATGGACGAAATGTTCGCAGTCGACTTCGAAGGCCCGGCCACAAGAAACGGAAAACCAATTTCACCCAGCAATCGCAGCGAGCTGAAGGATGCCATCATCACAGTTGGCTTTTCCAAATCAAAGGAATCCATCGAAGTCGGAGCGAAACGCTACAAAGACTTCGCTTACCGCGTCCGCAAAACCCGCATGATGGGAAGCGCCGCCCTCGCCCTCGCCTACATTTCCTGCGGGCGCCTCGATGCCTACATTGAGGAAATGATCAGCATCTGGGACATCGCGGCGGGGCAACTCATGCTCGAACGCGGCGGAGGCAGCGTCGTCTTAACCCCCTCCCCTTTTGGCGAGGACAAATCGGGAATCGTCTCCAACAATGGAAAACTGTCATTTGAAGGCTTAGTATAGTGTTATGAGATATCGAAGCGGCATCGGATACGACGTGCATCAATTCGCAGAGGGGCGCCCCCTCGTTCTGGGAGGCATCACGATCCCTCACACCAAAGGACTCGCAGGACACTCGGATGCGGATGTCCTCGCCCATGCGATCGCTGACGCGATTCTGGGAGCTATCGGCCAGCCCGACATCGGTTACTGGTTCCCACCGGAAGACAATTCAATTGAAGGCATTTGCAGCCTCAAAATTCTCGAAAAAGCGGCAGAGCTCGTCAAAGAGACCGGCGGCTACATCGAGAACATCGACTCCACCCTCATCGCTGAAGCACCCAAGGTCATGAAACACGCGCCGGCGATGAAAGTCGCTATCGCTAAATCACTTGGGATGGAACCGGCTGATATCGGAATCAAAGCAACGACCAACGAAACCATGGGATTTGTGGGACGCGAGGAGGGAATTGCGGCCCTCGCCTCCGCTTCAATCGCACTCCCTGAGAGATAAAATCGTCTCTTTCACTGGGCGAAAACCGTTATAGACTGCGCTAGCTCCTCAAGCGGCTTGAGGAGCGACTCCACGAATGGAAGCCACCACCCAGTTTTTAAGCCTGCACTGGCGACACGCGATTGAGATCATCATCCTCTGGGGGATTATCTTCAATACCTATCGCTATTTCCGGGCGACCCGCGGCGCCCGCATTTTCACCGCGCTGGTGGGATTTTACATCGGGATGACCCTGCTCTCGGGCTGGCTCGATCTCACTGTGATCGGCTGGCTCCTGAAATACGTTTCGGTGATTCTCGCGATCGCCCTCATCATCATTTTCCAACCGGAACTTCGCCGCGCCCTCGCCGAGCTGGGCAGCCATCGGTTTTTCTCCTCCATCAACGAACGCGCCCGCGCCGAGTTCGCCGACAGGCTCATTGAAATCGTGGAATCCCTCTCGCGGAAACGCGTTGGCGCACTCATCGCGATCGAACGGGGCATCGATTTGAAACAGTATCTCGAGACCGGCACCGAGATGGATTGCCTTTTCACCCCCGAGATCGTCTACACCGTTTTTTACAGCGGAACGACCCTCCACGACGGCGGCATGATTGTCCGGATCGGGGACGAACGCATTGCCGGAGCCGGTTGCGTATTCCCCCTCAACCAGCGCGAACTCAGCGACCAGAGCATCGGTCTCCGTCACCGCGCATCCATGGGCATCACCGAGGAATCCGACGCGATCGCCCTCGTCGTCTCGGAAGAGACCGGAGCCATTTCCGTTTCCATCGGCGGCAAATTGGAACGGAACCTTTCAGAGACGGAATTGAGGGAACGACTCAACGGCCTGCTGAGTAATCAGGAAATCGAAGAAGAGGAGGACGAAGATGGAGAAGATTAAATTATTCTTCGTTGAAAACTGGCGCGGTAAGGTGATTTCACTTTTCATCGCCTTCTCGATCTGGTGGGTCATCAAATCCCATCTCGATGCCGACCGGCAGTCCTTTCCGGTTCCCGGCACAGGGAGCCCTGTTCCCCGGAGCACCTCCGCTCCCGTGATCGAAGACTCGATCCTGAACCCGCTGACCCCACCCGTTCCGGGGAACAGCGAGGCACGTTAATTTTTTTTCCACGACTAAAAGCGATATGCAGAGGCGTTACTTTGGAACCGACGGAATTCGCGGCGAAGCGAATATTCACCCCCTCACTCCGGAGTTTATCGTCCGGCTGGGACAGGCCGCAGCTGAGGCATTCCTCGAAAAGCGCGGGGATTCCAGAGAATGGCCATCGGTCGTGATCGGCCGGGACACCCGCCAGTCAGGCGACATGCTCGAGAGCGCGATTGCCGCGGGCCTCAATTCGCGGGGCATCGACGTTCGCCTCGCCGGGGTCATTCCCACCCCTGCAGTGGCATTGCTCACGAGAGAAACCGGAGCCGCCTTCGGCATCGTCATCTCCGCCTCTCACAATCCCTTCGGCGACAACGGGATCAAATTTTTCGGTCCCGACGGTTTCAAACTCGATGACGAATTTGAACTTGAGATCGAACGACGACTCGAACTCGACCCATCGGACAAGAAGTGGTCCATCGGCCGCACCTCTGTGATCAAAGACGCCACGGAACGCTATGTCGCCTTCGTCCGCGAGAGCGCAGGACACGATCCTGATTTGCTCGACGGAATGGTCATCGCACTCGACGCCGCGAACGGAGCCGCCTTCGAATCCAGCGAATCAGTCCTCCGCTCGCTCGGCGCTGAGGTCAAAGTGAGCCACAACCGTCCCAGCGGCATCAACATCAACGAAGACTGCGGCTGCACCCACGCCGAAGTCATCGAGCAACTCGTAAAAGAGGCAGGCGCGCACGTGGGTGTCTCACACGATGGCGACGCCGACCGCGTCCTCCTTTGCGACGAAAACGGATCGGTCCTCGACGGGGACGAACTCATGGCGATCGCCGCAAAGGCGATGATCGAAGACGGCACCCTTAAGGACAACACCCTCGTCGCAACCGTGATGAGCAACGCCGGACTCGAAGAGGCAATCAACTCTTTCGGAGGAAAAGTCGAACGCACCGGAGTGGGAGACCGCTACGTGCTCGAAGCGATGAAAGCCAACGGATGGAACCTCGGTGGCGAGCAAAGCGGGCATTTCATTTTCATGGATCACAACACGACCGGTGACGGCATCGTCGCGGCAGTTCAGTTACTGAAGATCCTCCGTGAGAGTGGAAAACCCCTCAGCGAACTTCGCCGGATCATGACGAAGTTCCCCCAGATTTTGAAGAACGTCAGGGTCAGCCGGAAGGTCCCCATCGAAGAGCTCGCCGCCGGGGAGCTCCTCCGGAAAATCGAAGACGAACTCGGTACTGCAGGACGCATCATGCTCCGCTACTCGGGCACCGAGCCGCTTCTGCGAATTCTCATCGAAGGGAAAGACGCCGATTACATCCACGAGGCCGCCGAAGAACTCGCTGCTGCGATCATCGCTGAAATCGGCGAAACGGTTGCTTCATGAGCAAAGCGATTTTCATCACCGGAACGGATACCGACGTCGGGAAAACCCACGTCGCAATGGGGCTGATTCGCGCCCTTCGCGAATCCGGCCACGATGCCATCGGGATGAAGCCGGTCGAATGCGGCGGAAACACCGACTCCACCGCGCTCCACGAGGCAAGCCGGCGCGCTGACCTCACCCTGAGCGACGTGAACCCCGTTTCTTTTCCGCAACCACTCGCCCCCGCCGCGATGAAAGCGGACGAACGTGTCTCTTTTTCAGCTCTGAAATCAGCGGCGGATAAGCTCTGCGGTCGCGCTGACTTCGTCGTCATCGAAGGCGCCGGTGGATGGCTTGTCCCCGTCGACGGCGAACGCAGCATGGAGGATCTCGCGATCGCCCTCGGCTACCCGGTGCTCATCGTTTCCGCCAACCGGCTCGGGGTTTTGAACCACACCCTCCTGACCCTCCGGGCCATCGAAGCTGCCGGTCTCACCTGCACCGGCGTCTATCTCAACACGATTCCCGGCCAGAGCGATCTTTCCAGCGAGAGCAACGCCGGCGTTCTCCGCTCGCAGCTCCCCGCCCTCCCCGTTTTCGACAACGACCTCGCAGCGTTAACTGAGTTTTTGCTCAAACCCAACAGGGTTGACTCCCCGACCTAACCCTGTTTGGTCATACCGTGAACCCTGTTCCGACACTTTCCCTCGCTCCGATGCAGGATGTTTCCGTCCTCCCGCTCTGGCGTTGCCTCGAACGGCGGGGTGGTGCCGATGTCTATGTGACGGAATACTTTCGCGTTCACCGCGACTCTCATCCTGACAAAGAGATCCTCCGCTCGATCACGGATTTCCCCGGGGACAAGCCGGTCATCGCCCAGATGATAGGGAACGACCCGGAACATCTCCTGCGAACCACGAAGCGGCTCCAGGATCAATCCGACTGCAGCGGGATCGATATCAATCTGGGCTGTCCCGCTCCCACCGTGTGCGGAAAACTATCGGGAGGAGCCCTTCTCAAGGATCACAATCTCATTCGCGAAATCGTGGAAACGCTTCGCCCTGCGGTGCGCGGAACCTTCACTTTGAAAACCCGGATCGGTTTCGAAACGCCGGAGGAATTTGAAGCCCTTCTCGCGCTTTTCGCTTCACTCCCCATCGACGGCCTCGCGATTCACGGACGCACCGTTCGCGAGAAATATCAGTCACCGGTTCATACCGACTGCATCGCACACGCCGTCAAAACGCTCCCCTTCCCCGTGACGGCCAACGGAAGCATTGTATCGCTCGAGACCGCCCTCGCGATGCACCGCACCACCGGGGCGAGAGGGCTAATGATCGGACGCGGCGGAATCCGCAACCCCTGGCTCTTTCAACAGATTCGCGATGCCTTTTCAGGGAACGATTCCCCTTCGATCACTCTGAACGATGTGCGCGATTACATCTTCGAACTGCGGGACGAAATCCGGGAAACGGGCCAGTTCGACAGCGACACCCACCTCGTGCATCGCATGAAGAAATTCACGAACTATATCGCTTCAGGTATTCACGAGGGCGAGTTCAACTACGCGCTGCGTCGCGCGAATACCCTCACTGCGTTCGAAGCAATCTGCGACGAACACCTTTGCTCCGACGAAGCCTTTCCTGAATACCCCGATGACGACGGGAAACTCTTCTGCGGCTTCAAAGAACTGGTCGCATGACTACTCGTCACCCTCGTCTTTTTTCTTACTGAAAAGCCCGCCGAAAAAATCCCCAAGCTTTGCGCCAAGCCCACTGCGCTCCCTTTTGGATAAGGCAATTGGTGTGGGCACCGTGATTGTCGCACCGCAGCGATCATGTGGACATTTCAGCGGCATGCCGTACCACTCTTCTGATACCTTGATGTTGGCGTTGCAGTTTGGACAAGGGAACTTCATAAAATTTAAGACAGCAGGGTTCAGTTATTCTAAAACCATATAAACCACGATGGCAAATCCGTAAGCAGGTTTGTCTCAGTAGCGATTCCCGCGCGTAACGTAACCACTTTCAACTATGCCTAAAAAGATCGCTATCATCGGCGCGGGAGTTTCCGGACTCGCAGCCGCCTTTAAACTATCCTCCGGTGAGGACCGGATCGAAATTTTCGAGAAAAGCCGGGGGCTCTCCGGTCGGGCTGCGACGCGATCGAAAGACGGGGCGCGCTTCGACTACGGGGCCAACTACTTCAAAGTGGAAAGCCCCGAACTGGCCGAACTCATTTTCGAAGATCTGCCGACCGAGGACCTCTGCCGCATTGCCGGGAACGTAGGCACTTTTGACAAAGGTGGCGCGTTTTCCGAGGGTGATCCGGAACAGAATGCGGGCGCCAAATGGAGCTACCGCGACGGCATCAGCACCCTGGGAAAATTGATGGCCGAGGTAGCCGATCTCGATATTCTTCCGTCCTCCCGCATCGTTCGCATCGAGAAATGCCAAACCAAGTGGGATCTCATCGATGGGGAAGGCCGCCGCTACGAAGACTATGACGCCGTGCTCCTGACACCGCCGGCGCCGCAGACGACCGATCTGCTGCGGGACAGTGAACTCGGCGACGAAGCCACTTCGGACCGGATTCTCAACGCTCTCGGAGAATCGCAGTACCACTCCCAGTTTGCCGTTTCCCTGTGCTTTCCCGGCGCCATCGAGATGCCCGGAGACTGCTACGCCTTGATCAATGCCGACCGCGAACACGATCTCGCCTGGGTCAGCCACGAGAACGCCAAAGCGGGCCACGTCCCGAAAGGCGAGAGCATTCTCATTGCTCAAATGTCCCCGTCCTGGTCCGCCGATCACTACGACGATCCCGCCGCGGAAATCATTGAGGCAGCCCTTTCCGCAGTCCGCAGCGTGATCGCAGCCGACCTCCCCGAACCGCATTGGAGTGATACCCAACGCTGGCGATATGCCCATCCCCGCACACCGGCAAATCTCGCAGAGCTCCGGAGAGCCCTGCCCCCGGGTGTTTTCATCGCCGGCGACGGACTCGTTGGAAAAGGACGTGTCGAAGGTGCGATCCGGACAGGACTGGATGCCGCCGCGCAAATGGAAAGTTACCTCACCGGCGAAGACGGAGCGTAGCGGCCTGCCATGGAAAAGAAGCTCTACGAACTCGTGACCGACGACGACGACACCGTCGACCTGAGTGCCGGTATCGGCAGCGAAGCGGCGAAGCATGTCCCCGTCAATTTCGGTAAACAGGTCGTCGCCTCGGTCGCCTCGAAAACGGGCGATCAGTTCAGCAAACCGGGGCTCATCCTGACCTGGCTCCTCACAGCCCTCGGGGCACCTGCAATCACGATTGGACTTCTCGTTCCGGTCCGGGAAGCGGGTTCACTGCTCCCCCAGCTGGTCGTCGCCAATTTCATTCGCCGTCGTGAGATTCGGAAAAACTTCTGGGTCATTGGAAGTGTTTTTCAGGGAGCGGCTGTCCTCGGAATGGGACTGGTCGCCCTCTTTCTCGAAGGAGCCGCAGCAGGCTGGACCGTGGTGGGCTTGCTGGTGTTCTTCAGTCTTGCCCGCGGGGTTTGCTCCATCTCCTCGAAGGACCTGCTGGGAAAAACGATTCCCAAAACAAGACGGGGAAGGCTCGGTGGACTTGCCTCGTCCATTTCCGGATGGATCGCGGTGGGAGTGGCTGTGTTTTTCATTTTCAACAAAGCGCAGGAACTGCCTGCGAGCCTCTTCGCCGGACTCCTTTTCGCTGCGGGGATACTCTGGCTCCTCGGTGCCTTCGTCATGTCCCGTGTCGTTGAAAAACCGGGCGAGGTCTCGGCGGGCAAGGGATTCGTTCAGGAAATGAAGGAATCACTCGGTCTCGTCAAATCCGACCCCGTTTTTCTGAAATTCTGCATCGCGCGCGCCCTTCTCGCGAGCACCGTGCTCTCGATGCCGTTCTATGTCGTTCTCGCTCACGAAGCGACCGGGGGAAGAATCCGCAGCCTCGGCATTCTCATGATCGCAGGAAGTCTCGCGACCGCTCTCAGCGGCGTAATCTGGGGAAAATGCTCCGATGCCAGCAGTCGCAAAACACTCGCCATCGCGGGCCTCGCCGCAGGGCTGATCGGCTGCCTCACTGCGTGGGTCTCGGCGTTCGCGATCAGTGAAGCGGGTGCCGCCTGGCTTTACGGCGGGCTCTTCTTTCTCATCGGGCTGGCACACACCGGGATTCGCAACGGACGGAAAACCTACCTCATCGATCACGCAACGCAGGACAATCGCGCCCGCCTCGTCGCAGTGAGCAATACTCTCATGGGGATCATCCTCCTCCTCAGCGGTTCCTTCGGCCTCCTCGCCGGAGCTCTCGGGGAACGCGCCATTATTTTGATCTTCGCGGTTCTGGGAATTGCGGGAAGTCTCCTCGCCTTCACCCTCCCGGAAGCGGAGGAGTCCTAGCCGTTCTTTTTCCCCTGCTCAACTGCGATGCGATAAAGGTGATCCGCTTCCCGACCACTGATCGATTCACTTGCAAGGAGGGCTTCAGCGATTGATTTCGTGGCGGCCCAATTCGCCGACTGATCGAAAAGGTGATGCACTTTATCGAGGGTGCGTTTGAGGATTTTCTCAGCCTGCCCGGGGTTTCCAGCTCTGAATTGAGCCAGCTTCTCAGCATTTCTGAGATCCTGCGCGGCACCCTGCATGTTGTATCGCCCGCTCTTTCTGCCTTCCGCAGCGAGCCCGGCTAAGAGGATAAGCAACTCAGCCTCGAGCGCGTCCTGGCTCGCCTTCTTACGACCTTTACTCATTTTGCAGGTGCCCAGCCGGTTGCCGCCGGGGACGATGCTTACCTTGTTCACCGGTCGTCCCACCACAATAGCAATGACAGCATGCCCCGCCTCATGGTAGGCGGTGAGAATGCGTTGGTCGGGCTGGCGGGATGATGACATGGCGGCGGGAACTGCCGGTGACTTACTCAAGGCACTGGCACTGACGAGATTAAGAGTATGATGACGAAAAAGAAAAAGATTTTCGTAGCGAAGGGATCATGACTTTCAGAAAGGTTCCCCACCCGGCGGCGTCAGATTGAACACTGAAAATGCGGAAGATTTCCCATTGATTCGAAAGACAACTACCGACACATTCGCGACATGGAAAACGTGATCATCATTGGAACCGGCTGCGCCGGCTGGACTTCTGCAATTTACACGGCCAGGGCAAACCTGAATCCACTCGTCATCGCCGGCGAAGAAATCGGCGGACAGCTCGCCACGACCACTGAGGTGGAGAATTTCCCCGGTTTCCCCGAAGGCATCATGGGACCGGACCTGATGATGAACATGCACAAGCAGGCTGAGAAATTCGGCACGCGTGTTGAATATGATTTTGTCACGAGCGTTCAGCGTCGTGATGACGGCATCATTGATGTTAAAACCGCTGCCGGAAAAGAATACGAAACCAAAACGGTGATCATCGCAACAGGCGCGAGCGCTCGCTGGCTGCACCTCGACCGGGAAAAAGAACTCGTCGGCCACGGTCTCACTTCCTGCGCCACCTGCGACGGGGCTTTTTATCGCGATGTTCCTGTCGTCGTTGTTGGTGGAGGAGACTCCGCCTGTGAAGAAGCAAGCTTCCTGACCCGTTTCGCGAGCAAAGTTTACCTCGTGCATCGTCGTGACGAGCTCCGCGCCTCCAAGATCATGGCCGACCGGGCCCTCGCGAATGACAAAATCGAGCCGGTCTGGAATTCCGAATTGAAAGAATATCTCACCGACGACGCCGGTGAAATGCGCGCCGTTAAGATTCTCAACCGCGAGACCGGCGAGGAATCCGAGCTCGAGGTGAAATGTGTCTTTGTCGCGATCGGCCACGATCCGAACACGAAGTTCCTCGAAGGTTCCGGCGTGAAGCTCGACGAAGACGGCTACGTCATTCAGGACGGACATTCCACCGACTCCAATATCCCGGGGATTTTCTCCGCGGGTGACGTCTCCGACCACGTCTACCGTCAGGCGATCACCGCCGCCGGCAACGGGTGTCAGGCCGCACTCGATGCCGAGCGCTTTATCACCGCGCTCGAAGATTGAGCCGAAAAGGTTCGACTCCATCCATAATCACCTCATCTGAAGGCGTGAGGTTCTCTTGCTGTATGCGATACGGAATTTCGTATCGACAGCGCCTTGCTCGCTGCTAAAGTGAACGCCCCATTTATAAGGGCTTCCCTTCCGGTAACTGAATACCGGGGAAGTTCCCATTACCTACAGGCATGAAAATTTTTGCGCCCAAAGAAAACGATCCCTCCGAACCACGCGCCGCCCTCGATCCGGCCGCCGTAAAAAAGCTCACCGCTCTCGGTGCTGACGTCGTCATTGAAGCCGGACTCGGCGAACGATCCGACAATCCTGACAGCGCCTACGAAGCTGCCGGCGCCACCGTGACGACGGATAGAGCCGGCCTTCTCGGTTCCGCCGATATCGTGACACGGGTCCGCAAGCCGTCCCCCGACGAAATCGGAAAACTCAAAGAAGGCGCAATCCACATCAGTTTCCTCGATCCCTTCAACGAAAAGGATCTCATCGGCTCTTTCGCGAAGCAGAAATCGACCGCGATCAGCCTCGAAATGATTCCGCGGACCACTCTGGCGCAGAAAATGGACGCGATCAGCTCGCAGGCGAACCTCGCCGGCTATGTCTCCGTGATGACCGCTGCGAACCGGATGAATTCCATTCTTCCAATGATGATGACTCCGGCGGGGACGATTTCCCCAGCGAAAGTATTCGTCATCGGGGTAGGCGTTGCCGGACTTCAGGCCATCGCGACCGCGAAACGCCTCGGCGCACGCGTCACCGCATTCGACACCCGCGAAGAAGCACTCGAGCAGGCCGAATCACTCGGGGCGAAAGCGCTCCGCATCGATCTCGGACAAACCGGCGCGACCGATCAGGGTTATGCGAAAGAGCTCACTCCCGAGCAGCTGGAAAAACAGCGCGTCGAGCAGGGCAAAGTTTGCGCCCAGAACGACATCGTCATCACGACCGCGAAACTCTTCGGACGTCCCGCCCCGATTCTGATCAAGGAAGACGTCATCAAGAGCATGAAACACGGCTCCATCATCGTCGACCTCGCAGCTGACACTGGCGGCAACGTGGAAGGCACCGAGCTTGGAAAAGAGAAAGTGACCGACAACGGCGTCACCATCATCGGCACAGGGAACTTCGAAGGACAGGTCTCCAAACACGCCTCACAGGTTCTCGGAGCCAACTTCGCGAACATGATCGAGCACTTCTGGGACAAAGAAGCCAAGGTTTTCAAAATCAATCTCGAAGACGAAATCCAGAAAGGCTGCGTCATCACCCACGGCGGCGAGATTGTCCACGAACGCTTCAAAAACTGATTAAAACTAGTAAATTTTAGCCGCAAAAAAGCGCAAAAGGCGCAAAAAAAGGAAGAGACCAATAATTAAAGGGCAGAAGCCCATCATTCTTTACTTCTCTACTCCTTTCATTCTCTACTTCTCCAAAAAAATGGAACTCATCTTACTCATCTTCGTATTCGTCATCGCCGCTTTCCTCGGCTTTGAGTTGATTCAAAAAGTCCCCAGTCAGCTGCACACGCCGCTGATGTCCGGTTCCAACGCGATCTCGGGGATCACGATGGTGGGAGCAATCATCGCGATCCGCTCAGCCGGCGGAGACGATGGTGGAGCCCTCGGAAACTGGCTCGGATTCGCGGCGCTGATTCTCGCGACGATCAACGTGGTCGGCGGTTACATGGTGACCGACAGAATGCTCGGCATGTTCAAGAAGAAGGGGCAGTAAGCGAAACCTCTAACTGAGACACTATTTCATGGAATACATCATCAACATTTCCTACATCGTCGCTTCGGTGCTGTTCATCTTCGGCATCAAAATGCTCGGTTCCGCCGACACCGCGAAAAAAGGCAACCGTCTCTCGTCGATCGGCATGCTCATCGCTGTCATCGTTACGCTTCTCGGTGCGGGCCTCGACTACACCTGGATCATCGCCGGACTCGTGATCGGCAGCGTCATCGGTATCGTCGCCGCTAAGCGCGTTCAGATGACGGGCATGCCCGAGCTGGTCGCTCTTTTCAACGGATTCGGCGGGCTCGCCTCGCTCCTCGTTGGTTGGTCGGAGTTCGCTCACAACCCGGATTTCAGCAATTCAGAGAATCCTGTTTTCGTCAGTTTCGCGGTGATCTTTGCGATCCTCGTCGGCGGTATCACCTTCACAGGAAGCTTGGTCGCCTACCTGAAACTTTCCGGAAAAATGGGTGGGTCGGCGACGACCTTCCCCGGCCAGAAGATCATTAACGCACTCGTTTTCATTGCGATTCTCGGCCTCGGGGTACTCTTCGTATTCACCCATGCTGCCTGGGCGCTCTACGCTGTGATCGTTCTTTCACTCCTTCTCGGCGTCCTCGGTGTCATTCCAATCGGCGGTGGTGACATGCCGGTGGTGATTTCTTTCCTCAACAGCTTCTCCGGTATCGCCGCCTCGGCCGCCGGATTTGTGATCATGAACAACGTGCTCATCGTCGCAGGCTGTCTGGTGGGAGCGAGTGGAATCATCCTCACCGTCATCATGTGTAAGGCAATGAACCGAACTCTCGGCAACGTTCTCTTCGGCAGCTTCGGTGCCGCGAGCGGGCCGCAGCAGGAAGTTGAAGGCGAAATGAAAGCCATCAGCAGCGAAGACGCATATTACATTCTCGAAGCGGCTGAGTCCGTTGTCTTTGTTCCCGGTTACGGAATGGCGGTTGCCCAGGCGCAGCACGCGGTGAAAGAACTCGGCTCCATCCTCGAAGCGAACGGAGCCGAAGTTCGTTTCGCGATCCACCCCGTTGCCGGTCGTATGCCCGGTCACATGAACGTGCTTCTCGCCGAAGCGGACGTTCCCTACGAGCAGCTTTGCGAAATGGACGACGTGAACGACATCATCGAAAGCGTCGACGTCGCCATCGTGATCGGAGCGAACGACGTCGTGAACCCCGCCGCCGGTGAGGATCCCAACAGCCCCATTTACGGCATGCCTATCATCAACGTGCACAAAGCGCGTTCCGTCTTCGCTCTCAAACGCGGTCAGGGACCCGGTTTCTCAGGGCTCGTGAACTCACTCTTCTTCCGCGAAAACACCCGTATGCTCTACGGTGATGCCAAGGAAACGATGACGAATCTCGTCGCGCAGTTTAAGGACTGAATAAAGAAGTAGAGGAGTAGAGTAGGAAAGGAGTCGAGAAGACTGCGCCGGTGCTTGCGAGTGGTGGCGAGAAGGAGTATTTTCCCGCCTTTCGCCCACTCAATGCCTGCCTCGTCGCGTCTTAGCTCTATTTGTATTACTCTCCTCACCGAATGCCTCGACTCGCTTGAGGCATCGCCTACCGGACTGGAGGACGAAGAGGTCGTGCATGCGCTTCGCGTCGCTACGAAGCGTCTTCGCGCTGCGTGGAAAATCGGGGCGGCGGCGGTGGGAGAGGAATTCGAAACGGAAAGAGCGGATGTTCTCCGCGAGATGTCTGCCCTGCTCGCCGGAAATCGTGATCTCGCGGTGCTCGTGAATTTGAGCCGCGAACTTGCAGGGCGTCATTCAGAACCCGGATTCGAGGACGTCGTTGAGCATCTCGAAAGCAAGTTCTCGACTACGAACGATTCGGATGCCCTTGAAACTATCAGGAAGATGATCCGAAGCGAGATTGAAGCGTGGAGGAAAGTCACCTTCGCAACCGAAGCCGACGAGACCCGCGCTCATCGACACGCTATCAGGGGAAGTCTCAGAAAGGGGAAAGCCGCAACACGCGAGGCGATTCGTGACACGGATGCGGAAGTCTGGCACGACTGGCGGAAACGGGTCAAGCGACTTCGTTACCAGCGTGAATTCCTCGCTGGAATCCAGGGCCGTAACCCGGGCGTCCGTGATTTAAGAATATCAAGACTTGGCTCGCGACTGGGAGATCGCAATGATCTCGCCAACCTCACTGAAGTCGTTTCCGAGCTCGGCAATTCACCGCCGCTCCGAAAAGCACTCGCTTCCGAAGAACGGGGAATCATGAGCAATTGTCGTCGCCTCGGGCGTCGCAACCTGGTGCGTCCCTGAGCGCCCCGACAGCACTCTAGCGAACCGAAGCACCCAATCCTGCATTGGCGCCGGCTGAAATCCCCCCACCACCTCCGAGCGATGCGCCACCACTACCGGAACCTCCGGCTCGTGCACTGCAGGAGATAGTGGCGAAAAGAAAGCCTGAGAGGGCGATGACGGTCAGTAGAGTTTTGATTAGTTTCATCATAGTGAACTTCCTACATCGCAGGTGTGATGCCATCACCTCTTCACAGGGCGCACGACGACGAACTTGCTTACTGCTGTCGAAGTATCGGGGGTCCACGCATTATAGAGGGGGTCCAGATAAAGCCAGTTTTCAACGGGGAAACCTTGCAGTATGCATCCTCGCCTGTGCAAAAAAAGAGAACCGCTACTTTTTACCCTTCCGGTAGATCACCGCGCCCTCGACTTTTCGAATCTTGAGCCTGAGCGAAAACGTCCACCACGTCGAAGGGAATACTTTCTGAAGCCGCGAAAAGCCGAACGGTTCGAGGCAGTTTTTCGTGATCGCACGAAGCCTGAGACGACCTGCCGCGGTCGGCTTGAGAACAAACACGTAATAGGGACTGTTGGGCATGTGCTCCAGCTTCTTCCGCACCAGCGAAACCCGTTTGATCCCCGGAACCTCGGCAAAGGCATCACACAGCTCTTTGAGATCCACCTCCTCCATTCCGTGCGGAAGGAACTCATCGCTGCGGCGAACCGGTTTCTCCCGCTCCTTAATCGCCAGCTCAAGTTTGTCGTTCGCCTCTTCGGCATTGGCCCACGACGTCTCCGAATCCACGGTGCTTCCAAGGCGGCGCTGCAAATCCGAGAGCATCGCCAACCCGTCACGCCGGTAGCTCAGCGGATCGAGCTCTATCGCTTTTTTCAAATACCCGATCGCCTTCGGGTCCAGCGCCTCTACCAAGTGCGAGCCGTAATAAAAGTTCGCATGAGGATGGGACGGTTTCTGCTCGAGAACGTACTCGATCACCGGAATTGCCCGCTTCAATCCGAGAAAGCTGATCGAAAGGGAAGCATACTTCCAGGCACTTTCAGGACCGAGCGAGCCTTTCTCCTTCCATTCTTTTTCGAGACGGCGCATCAAAGCGGCCCCCGGCTTCGCCGACTCATGGGCCATTACCCAGGGCACCAAATGGTGATGCTGCCAGAAGGCATCAAGCTCCTGATTCATCTCAATCGTCTTACCACTGAAGACCCGATGATAACTGCTTTCGGGTCGGGTCAGGTTCCACAGGGCGACAAAGTTGGGAATCTCTGCCTCGCTTTCCGGCACCTCGATCCCCAGGGCCACGAGTCGATTCCGCAGGGAGGGATGTTCATCCCATGGCATCGCGACATCGCCGAGACGCCAGCGCATTTCGTGAGACGCCTCCTCCTGATCAATCGTCGTTGAAAGCCTGTCAAAAAGACGCGAAATCGCTCTCGCCGAAGGGTCCTCCACGGTCGCGCTTTTTGCCCAGAGGAAATTCCAGTAGTCATCCACGACGATCTGCGCCCTCAAGGCGCCCCGAAGCAGAGCTCTCGCCATCGCCTCCTTATCAACCGCTCGAAGGGCGAGTCGATCGGCCTCAAATTCCTGAGACTTGCGCATCGCGACGCGGGCAGCATTGAGATACTGAAGATACCAATTCGCGAAGGCCCGGTAAGGCAGACTCAGGAGGGAACGTTGATTGAGACGCGCCGCGAGAACCTCCCAGACGACCGAGATCCGTATCAATTTTCCCGTAAAAAGGGTGTGCTTGCGGGAAAGGTGAGCGAGCTCGTGCGCGAGAATCGCCTTGAGATGTTCCCCGTTCAGCGAAGCAATTAACGGAAGCCCCACTCCCACGTAGTACTGAGAAGGACCGAACAATCCGAACAAAGGCCGGGTGCTCGCAAAAGCATTGTAATCCCAATCGAGTATCAGCTGAATCCGCTTGCGACGAAGACGCATCGGCTTTCGCAGCGAATCAATCATGTCATAGAGATAGGGAAACTGCTCGCGCTCAATCGTGAGACCCACCGGCGGCGGAAGCCTCACAAAGAGACTGCGGACCGTCGCGATGAGAAGTAATCCGAGGGCGATATATCCCGCAACCAAGCTCCAGTGATAGCCCCACGTCATCTGCGCATAAATCAACATCCCGAGAAGCGCGAGGTTGAACAACAAAGCAAACAGAATAAAGGCGTAGCCGAGAAAGATGAGCCCGAAAGCCTTCATTTTGAAGCGAAGTGGATTTGCTTCGAACTCGCGCTCGTATCGAGCCATCAGTTGATGCATCTCCGCTGTCGTCTTAGCCATTAGACGGAGACTAGCAAGAGGACCGAATTCGCGTCAATGATAGAGGTGCTGGTGGACGGTGAAGAGATAGGAACCACGGATGAACGCGGATGCTTGTGGGGTCTGTCTGCTGCTCAGAGCTCCGCCCTCCATCGACCGTCCCCGCAAATTCCGGGTTTGCACTGAAGTCACCTCCTATTCCGCCACCGATGCGATAATTCCCTCGGCAGTTTCCTCCTGCAATCTCAGCTGACCGCAGGCGGCATCGATGTCATGACCTTTTTCACGCCGGAGCGTGCAGGTGACCCCGGCGCTTTTGAGAACGCTGAGAAAGGCTTCCTGCCGCTCTTCATCGGGACGACTCCAGTCGAGGCCTTCAACCGTGTTGTAGGGAATCAGGTTCACTTTGGCATTCATAGTCCGCGCACGCTTCGCAAGCACGCCGGCCTGATCGAGGCCATCATTAACGCCTTCAATGAGAATATACTCGAAGGTGACCTTCTGCTTTTTATTGTGCCGCCACACTTCAAGGGCCTCGAAGAGTCGCTTGATCGGATACTTCTTATTCACCGGCATGATCTGATCACGCACCTCGTCGGTCGCGCCGTGAAGCGAAATCGCGAGCCGGATCTGCATGGGAATAAGAGCCAGCTTTTCAATCTGCGGGGCAAGACCACTCGTGGAAACCGTCATTTGCCGGGCACCAATGTTCAGTCCCCAGTGCGCATTGAGAATTTCGAGAGCCTTCGTGAGCTGAGTCAAATTCGCGAGCGGTTCCCCCATGCCCATGAACACAATATTGCGAACCGCATCACCACTCGCGATTTCGGCACCAATGACCTGACCGACGATTTCACCGGCTTCGAGATTGCGCGTAAAACCGGCAAGTCCGCTCGCGCAGAACTGGCAGGCATAGGCGCAGCCGACCTGACTGGAGACGCAAAGCGTAACCCGGTCGCTCTGCCCACCGTCGAAGTGCACGTTGGCGGGAATCTTTACGGTTTCGACGAGTCGTCCGTCGTGGAGGCGGAAAAGGAATTTCTGGGTCGTGTCCTGCGAACCGGTCGTTCTCACGACAGGAAGCCGGCTGATCACAAACTCCGCTTTCAAGAGCTCACGCAGGGGCTGACTGAGATTCGTCATCTCATCAAAGGAGGCGACGCGCTTAATGTAGAGCCATTCCACGATCTGCTTCGCGCGGAACTTCGTCTGGTCATGCGCGAGCGCCCACTCGATCCAATCATCGAGGGTGAGTCCGTAGGCGGAAGGCAGTGGCTTGGCAGGTTTCTCGTTCATTCGCGTTTCTCCAGTGAGACAGTTCAGCAACAAACCATGGATTGACAGATTTGGCAGGTCCATTTTAACTCGCTTTCACTTATGAGCTCCCCCGACTCCCGCCCCCTCGTCCTCATTTTATGCACCGGCAACTCCTGCCGATCCCAGATGGCCGAGGTCATTTTGCGGAAAGCTGCCGGGGACGTCCTTCGCGTCGAGAGCGCCGGCTCAGATCCCAGTGGCTACGTACACCCTCTCGCGGTGAAAGCGGTATCGGATATTGGACTCAATCTCTCAGAGGGTCGCTCCAAAAATCTTGAAGAATTTCTCAATGAACAGGTCGAGACGGTGATCACGGTTTGCGGAAATGCCAGTCAGGTATGTCCCACTTTCCCGGGTCAGATGAGACGCTACCACTGGGGCTTTGACGATCCAGCCCACGCAACCGGCACCGAAGAGGAGCAGTATGCGGTATTTCTCCGCGTCCGCGATGAGATCGATCGCGTCTTTTCGGCCTACGGGCTTGGTCGAGTGGATCAAGCGGCCCGATCGTAATCCGCTGAGAAGCCAAACCGATCCGGTGGATCATGAATGGAGGCTCCCGAAAGGGGGCCTTTTCTTGTCTCCGGACTCTGGATTTTTGCCCAAATCGCAATAACCCTCAAAAACCGGTATTTTTAAACAAATTACAAATAATTTTAAAAATTATGGTTTATATCTTGAATTTCCATAAATTAGTTATAAAATAACATTATGGAAAAGCTGAATATTAGAATTCTCCAATTGTTAGCCATCTCTGCTGTGGCTGTTTCGTCCTCTGCCTTCGCCGGTGGCGGTTTCCGCATGAACTCCAAAGCACCTGTTCAACACGTGCAGGAGAAGCGCATGTATCTCTTCGGATACGGCGGCATCACAACGGGAACGACGCTGGAAACAACCGGTAACTGGGATGTTCCCGGTAACTACTACGAAGACGAGTATGTCCCGAATCCCGTTAACCTTCCGATCGATTTCGATCTCCAGAACGGTTCGACCTTCGGTGGTGGTATCGGAATTTTCTCAAATCTCTTCGGTGGAAGCCGTTTTGAATTTGAAGGTTCGCATTCCAGCAACGACATCAACGGCGTTCAGTACACAGGTTTCGCGCTTCCTGCTGACATGGAGTTCTCGACCAACGCGGTATTCTTCAACATGTTGAAGGAAGTGCGTTTCGAACATTCCACAGCTTACTTCGGTGGCGGTGTCGGTTACGCCTCCACCACTCTCAACGGCGACCTCGCCGAAGTGGAATACAATGACACAGACGAAGGTTTCGCCTGGCAGCTCATCGCCGGTATCGACATTCCAATCACGGATTGCCTTACCCTCTTCACCCAGTATCGCTACATGGTGCTTTCAGACATGTCTTTCGTAACGGACTTCGGTGACTTCACCAACGTCACGGATACCAATCCTGTGAGCCACTCGATCCTTGTCGGTGCGCGTGTAGCATTCTAAGTCCCGCCAACCCCCACTTCTAACTTTTATATTTAGCTCCAGGTCCTGTCCGCGGTTTTGTCCGTGGACAGGACTTTTTATGTACCCGTTAATGGGAGGTGAACTATCAGGAATCAATCGACTGGCTCTACGGCACGCAGACCTTCGGCATCAAGCTGGGGCTCGACAACGTGAACCGTCTCGTATCGGAGCTCGGCCTCGCTGAGCAGCTCAACGGTCGAAAGGTGATCCACGTCGCGGGAACGAATGGCAAAGGGTCTGTCTGTGCTTTTTCCGATAAGATCCTCCGCGATGCCGGGGTCAAAACGGGCCTTTTCACCTCTCCGCACCTCATCACCTTCCGTGAACGCATTCAGATCAGTGGGGAGATGATCTCCGAAGAGGCCGTCGCTTCAGGACTCACAAGGATTCGGGACCTTGTCGCCGAATGGGACCCTCATCCGACCTTTTTTGAAATCACGCTGATTCTCGCGCTGCTCCACTTTTGCGCCGACTCGACCGAGGTCATCATTCTCGAAACCGGGATGGGCGGCAAACTCGACGCGACCAACGCCATTCAGGCCGACGTGAGCGTTATCACTTCGATCGCGCTCGATCATCAGCAGTGGCTCGGGGAAACGATTCGTGAAATCGCGGCGGAAAAGGCCGGCATCCTCAAACCGAACGTTCCCGTCATCGTCGCGGATATCCACCCCGATGCCCGCGACGTCATCGGGAGAAAAGCCCTCACCCTCGGGATTCCCTACATCGAGGCACATCCCCTCCCCGACGATTGGAAAATGGGACTGCCCGGCCCGCACCAGAAGGAAAACGCCACTCTCGCGGTTGAAGCGGTTTGCCGCGTCGAAGACGAACGGCTCACGCGGGAAGGGATCCAGGAGTCGCTCGCTAAGACAACCTGGCGGGGACGCTTTCAAATCATCGGTGACCGACTCGTCCTCGACGGCGCGCACAATCCCCATGCCGCGGAAGTCCTCGCAAAGACCTGGGCGACTGAATTTCCCGGCGAAAAAACCACCCTGATCTTCGGGGCGGCTGAGGGAAAAGACATCACCGCTGAGTTCCGCATTCTCCTTCCCATGATCGGGTCCATCATCTTCGTGCCGATTAAATCCGAGCGCCGCCTTTCCACCGACGTGATGAAAGCCGCGCTCGAAGCAGTCGGTGGAACGGATATCAGAACAAGCGAAGCACCCTCGCTCGCGGAAGCCCTCGAGATGGCAAAAGCGGGCGACAAGCGAACCCTCGTCACCGGCTCTCTTTTTCTCGTAGGCGAAGCCCTCAGCCTCATCGAAAAAGGAGACTTTGAAGTGAGCCTTCAGTAGCGGATACTGAAGAAGACCGAATCATGATCTACCTCGACAACAACGCGACGACGAAGCTCGCGCCGGAAGTGCGCGAAGCGATCCTGCCGTGGCTGGCCGATTCCTATGGAAATCCTTCAGCGGGATACCGACTCGGCAAGGCCTCACGCAAGGCAATCGAAGAGGCCCGGGAAAAAGTCGCCGCACTGATCGGAGCGGAGCCGCAGGAGATCGTTTTCACGAGCGGAGGAACCGAGTCTAACAACACCGCGATTCGCTCCGCCCTCCAACTGCGGCCCGAACGAAAAGGCTTTCTGACCACCTCGGTGGAGCACAGCGCCGTTGATGAAGTCGCCAAATTCTTCGACCAAACAGGGTATGATGTGACACTTAACCCTGTTGACTCTCAGGGCCGACTCGACCTCGAAACCTGGAAAGCGACTTGCGCGAGCGATGAGCTTGCCATCGCCAGTTTGATTTGGGCGAACAACGAAACCGGCGTTCTCAGTCCTGTTGGGGAGGCAGCCGCGATTGCAGCAGAGTCCGATGTTTATTTTCACACCGATGCGGTGCAGGCGATTGGCAAAGTGCCGGTTTCAGTTCGCGATCACCCCATCCATGCGCTCTCGATCTCAGCGCACAAATTGCACGGTCCGAAAGGAATCGGCGCGCTCTACCTGAACCGTCATGCCCGCTTCGAAACGCAGGCGCTCGGCGGTGGCCAGGAAAACGAACGCCGCTCCGGAACCGAGAATGTCCCCGGCATCGTCGGCTTCGGCGTCGCCGCGGAACTCGCGCTCGCGAATCTTGATAAGATGAATGCGATCGCAGCGATGCGGGATCGATTTGAAAAAGCCCTCATCGAAGCAATCGAGGGCGTCGAAATCAACGGGGCAATCGATTCGCGATTGCCGAACACTTCCAATCTTTACTTCCCCGGCGTGGATGGCGAAGGCCTTCTCATTCTCCTCGACGAGGCGGGGATCTGTTGCTCTCCCGGTTCCGCCTGCAGCACCGGAGCGGTGAAGCCGAGCCGTATCATCAAAGCGATGGGCCACTCCCCTGCCCGCGCCCGCAGCAGTGTCAGGTTTTCTTTTTCCCGACTCAATCACGAAGACGAAATCGCGCCGGCCGTCGAAGCGATTCGGGCCGCTGTTTCAAAACTGCGCGTCGTGATGCCCTCCGGCGGCAGCCGGGTCGTCGGCGGCCCGCGCTGAGCCTGTAGCCGCGTTTGCCAAAACGTGGCCTGAAGCCCATCCGCCGTCTACCCGTATCCAAGCCGGTTTTGTGATTCCCAAACCGCCCCACCAATGGCACATTTCCCGATATGGGAAGTCTCTCTGCCAAGGCGAAAAGCCAGATCTATTCGAATTTGGAAAAATACGCCCGTTCCGGAATGGGAATGGAGAAAGCCTGTGAATCCCTGTTAGGGCAACGCGGCGTCCCCGGTGCCGAACGACGTATTTACAAAGGGATCCTAAAGGGTTTAGGCGAAGGCCGCGGTATCGGGGAATCACTCGGATGCGCCGGCAATGTCGTTTCGTCGCTCGAAGAGGAAGTCGTCACCGCAGCGGAATCGGGAGGCATGTTAGAGAAGGGCTTCGGCCACCTAGCGGTCTACTTTCGCCGCATTTCGAAGACGCGCCGACAGGTCGTCAAAGGGTTGACCTACCCGCTCGTCCTGCTGCATCTCGCCGTTCCCGTGACAACCCTCGCCGCAACCGTATCCAACAACTTTGCGCTGGATGGCACCGGCGGAGCAACGCCGTTTCGGGATTCTCTGATTGCCTCGGGAAAAGCGATGCTCATCATCTACGCGATCATCGTCGTCGTTCTCGCCGGCGGTGCGATCCTCCACCGACTCTCGCGCCATTCGGGATTCATCGACGTAATCCTGAATCGCGTCCCCATCCTGGGACCGGTCCGGAAATACATCGCGATGGAGCGATTCACCCAGGTCTTCGAAATTTTTCTCCACGCGGGACGAAAAATGAGCGACTCGATCCACGGAGCGGGGAAAGCCTCCGGCAGCGGCATCCTCCGGAGCGCGACCAAAAAGGGAGCCGGGATAATCGAGAAAGGAGGCAATGTGACCGAGGCGCTCCAAGCCTCGCGACGAGCCTTCCCCAAAGACTTCATACGCGGGATGGCCGCAGCCGAGGAGTCCGGGCAGATGGACCGTGAGCTCGCGGAGTGGGGACGTTTCTACTCCGACGCGACCGGCGAGGCAATGGAATCACTCGCCGAATGGACCCCTAAACTTTTCTACTGGGGCATCCTCCTCTTCGTCGCCTATCTCATCATCAAAGCCGCCCTCGCCTACCGCGATCTCATCGAGCGGTTGTTGGAGTTTAGTTTTTAGTCCAAACGCAGAGAGCTGACGAATTTCCCCTTTTCCAACCGCCCTATCTCGGCGAAGCTTGCCGAATCATGACTCGATTCAATTTCCCCATTGGAGCCATCTTCATCGTAATACTCTTCCTTTCAGGGTGCCGGACAACGAAAGAGGAAACGGTTTCTCCGACCGTCAATCCGGGTGACACAAGCGTGGGCCAGAGCGGAAGCGGAAACAACGCCACCGCACCATCCGCTTCCCGCGGTGTGCAGACAACCTACTCAGGTCTGCAATATGAAGTAATCAGACAGGGCACCGGAAAACGCCCTTCGACCTTCAATAAAGTTAAAGTTCACTACCACGGCACTCTGACAAACGGCTCAGTATTCGACAGCAGCGTGCAGCGCGGTCAACCTGCCACCTTCGGAGTCGGCCAGGTCATCCCCGGCTGGACAGAAGGCCTCCAGCTCATGCAGGAAGGTGCCAAATACCGCTTTACGATTCCGCCGAATCTCGCCTACGGACCGCGTGGTGCTCCTCCGAAAATCGGCCCCAACGAGACACTGATCTTCGACGTCGAATTGCTCGAAGTTCTTTACTGAGCCATCACAGGATCATTGCCTTGCTGCATAAAAGATTGATTCACGGGAAAATTTATCCTATTTCCTTGGGGTAGCACAGACTGACCCTCAACGTGATGACCAAATTTTTAGCCGCTATCCTGATCGCCGCTGTTTCGATGCAGCTCTCGATGACCTCCGCCGAAGCAGGTCGTTTCAGCAAATGTGAATGCGTCGGCCAGTATGAGGCGCCCCGGGGCGTCTACCGTATCTGGACGTGCAAAGTGAAGAAGGAATGGGAGACACGTCAGCACTGTCTTCCCTGTGGCCGCTTCGTTCCCTATCAGGTTCAGGTTATTACCTACCGCGCCCGCTACAGCAACGGTGTTTCCCACACCTGGAAATGCGTCGTCGCCGGATCCGAGGTAACGCTCGGTAAGTAGGCCGTGGCAGCACCGAACTCCGTCCCAATTGCGGACGGAATGAAATCGGGGTAAAGTCTGAGCAACTATGTTCAGTCGTAGACAATCCCCCACCCTCCCCCTCCCCGTCGAAGATGGAATCGTTTCCGCTCAAATCCTGCAGCTCGACCGGGAAACGGCGGCAGGGAGTTATGAAACGATCACGTTCGGCCTCGGTTGATTCTGGGGCCCCGACTCCCGGTTCGGGAGTCTCGATGGAGTGCTCAGAGTCCGCGTCGGCTATTGCGGCGGGACAAAAGAAAGCCCTTCCTACTACGATCTGGGCGATCACACCGAAGCCGTCTCGATCGATTACGATCCGGATGTGATTTCATTCGATGGAATGCTGGAGCATTTCTGGGCGGCTCATCAGCCAACCCGCAACAACGCGAGCCGACAGTATCTTCACGCCCTCTTCTATCGAAGCGAGGCGCAAAAGGTGGCCGCTGAGAAATCCCTGACCGCCGTTGCTGCGGAGCTTGATCTTCCCGAAAGAAAAATCGAGACGGAGATTATTCCGATGCGCGAGTTCACCTACGCGGAAGACTACCATCAGAAATACTACCTCACGCAGTATCAGGAGTTGCGGGAGTTTCTCGTCAGGACCTATCCGACCGGAAAGGCACTTGCCGATTCAACCGTAGCGACGCGCCTCAACGCCTACCTCTTCTCCGGACTGGACAACGCCTCCGAGCGCCTTGAAAAAGAGATCGATTCCTATGATCTCCCCGAAAACCTGAAGGCCCTCGTAGGCTCCCGGATTTGACGCCACTCTACGAAAGCCCCCTAAAAGAAGAAATTTGGCACAATCGCGGTAAATAAACTTTACTTTTTAGTGTAATTGAGGTTTCTTAACTTTATGAAAATTATGGCTCGCGCATCTATTGCGATCTTGGTATTTGCTCTCTCTGGATATTTGCATGCAGCGGAAGGCCTTCGGACGCTCGCTGACACCGCAGAGGGAATGGGCCTGAACGGTGGACGCCTTATCATTCAGGATGATGCCGCCGTCGTTCGCACCAACCCGGCATCACTTCCCAAGATCACTCATACCACGATGGAGGTGACCTATCAGGCCTGGCACGGGAAAACTGATTTCGAAGGTGCTATGGGCCAGAGCGATTCGATGTATGACCCCTGGAAGCACCTCGGCAGCGTCTACATCGCCCACCCGATCAACGACACCATGACCGCCGGTCTAGGCATCACAGCCCCGTTCGGAGTCTCTATCAAATGGCCGCGCGAAGGGGCTTTCAAATACGTCGGTGCCTACAATTCCAATCTGCAAACCGTAGCGATCAATCCTGCTCTCGGATTGAAAATCAACGATGATCTATCAATCGGTTTCGGTCTCGATATTTTCCGTTCCAAGCTGCAACTGAAGCAGAAATATCCCTGGTTTATTGCCGCAGGTGCTGGTGCACCCGATGGTGACATGAACTTCGAAGGAGACGGTTGGGGACTCGGTGCCTACTTCGGGATCAACTACGATATCGGTGACCGCCACCACCTCGCCCTCGTCGGACGCCTCCCCGTGAGCGTGGACTACGACGGCAAATTCGAAATTTCCAACATCCCCGCCCCCGGCGTCGCCCTGCCCCGCTCCGAATTTGATTCCGAGATCCAGCACCCCGGAAGCATCGCTCTCGGTTATGCCTTTGACGCCTCGGAAAGGCTCACAATCGGAGTCGATTTCGAATGGATCGGCAACTCCAGCCACGACGACATCCCTCTCACCATCGGAGCGAACCAGCCTCTCCTCGGTGGTAAGACAGCCTCCCCGCTCAACTGGGAAGATTCCTTCTCCGTCGGTGCTGCGATGGAATACCAGTGGACCGAATCAATCGTCCTCCGAGCCGGTTACCAGTATTCCGAGTCACCGATGACCCAGCAGTTTTACACGCCTTCCGTGCCCGCCAATGACCGGCACATCCTCAGCGTTGGCGCCGGCTATACCTGGGGCCTCAACCGTGTCGATCTCGCCTACAGCCTTCTTCTTATGGGAGACTCAACGATTCAGGGCAACGTGGATCCGGCCATCAATGGAACCTACGACTACGACTGGAATGTTCTGACTCTCAGTTACACCCGCCAGTTCTAGGATCAGGATTATCCGAAAAACTGCCCCTTGAAAATTTGACGGGCGGTAAGACAGTTTCAAATGGTCAGGCTTCCTGATCATACGGAACACCTATGAGATATGTCTGCCTGAGCTTTCTGACCTGTATCGTCTTGTCGTCGTGTCAGGTGCCCTCCTCGATTTCCTACGATCCGGTCTCCCTCACCGACGGAACGGATACCAAATCATGGGAGCCTCTCGTCGTCGGCCTCGAAGCACCGACCTGGGATCAGATCAAGCCCCCGTCAGGTATTCCCGGCTGGGATAAAGAAATCGATGCGACCTATTTCAGCATCAAAACGAGCGAGAAAGTCCTCGCGATCACCTTCGATGACGGACCGCACGGGGTGAACACGCCACGGCTTCTTGACATGCTGAAGAAGCGGAACATCAAAGCGACCTTCTACGTGGTCGGAAACATGATCAAGAACAGCTACGGCCCGGATGTCCTCCGCCGCATCGTCGCGGAAGGTCATGAAATAGGGAACCACACCGTTACTCACGCGACGCTTTCAAGGCAGAGTGATTCAGTGCTTCGAAAAGAGCTTCAGGATGCCCACGACATGATTCTCGATATCACAGGGGTGGCCCCGCGAACGATGCGCCCCCCCGGCGGTGCCATCAAAAACGATCAGAAAAAACTCATGATGAGTGAATTCGGCTATCCGACGGTACTTTGGACCGTCGACCCCGAAGACTGGAAACGCCCCGGCGCTTCTGTCGTCACGAGCCGCCTCGTCAACGGTGCCCGCCCCGGAGCGATCCTTCTGGTGCACGATCTCCACGAGCCAACCGTCGACGCGATGCCTTCCACGCTCGACCAGCTCCTCGCCCAGGGCTACCGCTTCGTCACCGTTACAGAGCTGATCATGATGGACGAGAGCTGAGACGCCCCGGCGCTTTCCTCTCAGCTGAGCCCGGTGATTCTTCCGCAATCATCGACATCGATCTTTTCCGACGATGGCTTTTTCGGAAGCCCCGGCATCGTCATGATATCTCCCGCGAGAGCGACGATAAAGCCCGCTCCGGCAGAAACTCTGATATCCCTGATCGGAAAGGTAAAGCCGGTCGCCGCGCCCACCGCGTTCGGATCCGAACTGAAACTGTACGGCGTTTTCGCAATGCAGACAGGGAACCGGGCCGCTTCGGTTCCCTTGAGTCGCGCCAGCTTCCGTTGTGCCGCTTTCGATAGAGAGATATCATCGGCCCGGTAAATCTCCGTCGCCACTTTCCGCAATTTCTCCTCCGGCGTATCCGTATCAGGATAGAGAGGCTCGAACTGGCTTTCGGGGGCTGCCTCGAGCTCGTCGACCACGGTTTGTGCGAGTTCCTTCGCGCCGGCAGCGCCATCCGCCCAGTGGGTCGAGAGGACGCAACGAACGTTAATTCTCCCGCAAAGATCGATCACCTTTTGCGTTTCCGCCTCAGAGTCGGAGGCAAACGCATTGATCACTACAATCGCCGGGATCTTGAATTTGCCTATGTTTTCGAGATGACGCTCAAGGTTGGCAAACCCGCTCTCAAGCGCACCGAGATCTTCTTCTTCGAGTGTTCTCTGCGATGCGCCGCCGTGGTATTTAAGGGCGCGAACCGTAGCGACAACCACCGCCAAATGAGGCGAAAGCCCTGCCTTTCGGCATTTGATATCGAAGAATTTTTCCGCTCCCAGATCCGCTCCGAAGCCCGCTTCAGTCACAACGATATCACTGAGCCTCATTGCCGCTTTCGTGGCGATCACTGAATTGCAACCGTGAGCAATATTCGCAAAGGGCCCCCCGTGAATGAGCGCCGGGCTGCCTTCGATCGTCTGAACGAGATTCGGCAACAACGCATCCTTCAACAATGCAGCCATCGCTCCGGTTGCTTTGAGGTCTCCGGCGGTGACGTCTTCCCCGTCGGTGTTTCGACCGACAATGATTCTCGCGAGACGGCGCTTGAGGTCGGCCAGATTCTCAGAGAGGCAGAAAATTGCCATGACCTCAGAGGCCACCGTGATATCGAAACCACTTTCAGCAACGACTCCATTGCCATCACCCAGGCCGGTCACGACATGACGAAGCGCGCGATCATTGCAGTCGAGAACCCGCTTCCAGGTGATGTGTCGTGGATCGAGATTGAGAGCATTCCCCCAATGCATGTGATTGTCGAGAATCGCGGAGAGAAGGTTGTGAGCCGCGGTGATCGCGTGGAAATCCCCGGTGAAGTGGAGATTGATATCCTCCATCGGCACGACCTGTGAATGACCGCCACCGGTCGCGCCACCCTTCATCCCGAAGGAAGGGCCGAGGCTGGGCTCACGAAGGCAAACAAGGGCATTGCGCCCCAAGGCCCGCAATCCATCCCCCAACCCGATCGTCGTGGTTGTCTTCCCTTCTCCCGGAGGCGAAGGGGAAATGGCGGTTACGAGAACCAGTTTCGCCGGCGATTCGTCCTCTGATTTTGCGATTTTGTCGAGATCCACCTTCGCCTTGAGGTGCCCGTAGGGGACGAGGCTGTCCGGTGAGAGGCCCAGCGTTTCAGCAGCCAACTCTCCAATCGGTCGCAGGGTCGCGTTCTGGGCGATCTCAATATCCGTCATTCCGGAACCAGTCACGCAGGATTCATTCCTCTTCAACCCGATTCAACAGGATCTGAAGCGCTCCGCCGGAACACCAGATCTCAAGAACGAGGCAGGCGAGTGAAACTCCCATGAGGGACAAAGCGACGATAAAAGCGATCATACCGGTTTGGTGAAACTCAAAAATCACCGACACCATCGAGAGAACGCAGAGAAACAAACTGGTCGCACCGAGCAATTGCATCCAGCGAATCAGGATAAGACGACGCCGCAGGTTCTCAATCTGAGCACGGAGAGCATCATCCTTCAACTTCTCCCAATCGCGGTGCAGATTCCGAATCAGAGCCGCGAGATGGAGAAAGCGATTTGTGTAGGAGAGAAACAGCAGGCTCACTGCAGGGAACAGCAGCGCCGGGGTGGAAATTTCCAAATTCATTTTGTGAGGGTGCCGGAGCTCAGAATTTTGGCGCGGAGACCGCCTTTTCCTTTGAGCGCTTCCTCGGCCCCTTTGCCGAACGCCTCCTCCATCCAGAAACACGGCTTTGCCTCCTCGGTCCCGAGAAAACGCACCCCTTGAATCTCGAATTCCTTTCCGATGAGAGTATTTAAATCCACCCCTTCGGTGATGACGTTGCGGCGATAGACTTCGGGGCTCTTATCGAAAACGGAAAACTCGTCGCAAAGCCGACGGTGCGTTTCGATCTCAAAAAAGGTGATTTGGCCTTTGTAGTCGGGTTTGTAATCAAAAAAGCGGTCGCCTTGAATTCCCCTGTTCTCGACGCATTCGAGCACATCGACCTCCTCGACCGGGTTTTCGCCGGCCGGCTTTCCAAAATGCCCGAAATAGTTATGCCCCGGTGAAATGTAGAGATTCAAAAGCTTCACCCCGAAAGCTAGTGTAGTGACCGTCAAATTTCCGAACAAAATTTGTATTTTTTTGAGTGGAAGATGAGCTCACTTCGTTCGGATTCTTTTCCAATCACGTTTATTTTTCGCGATTTCCGCGTTGCTCGTCAGTCACTGAGTCAACTCAGCTTCATCCTCGCGCCTTGAACTCACAAAAAATCACTCGTGAATTTTCCTCATCTCTTTGCCGTTCACTACACAGGCGCGAATTTCCACGCTGGCAATTCGCTCAGGCGTGGATAACGTCGGACAGTTTCAACTTTCATTCAAAGAACCATGGCCAAAGGACCCAAAAATGCGATCAGCCCTTCTCGTGACGAAAATTTTCCCGAGTGGTATCAACAAGTCGTCAAAGCTGCCGACCTCGCCGAGAATTCGGAAGTGCGCGGCTGCATGGTGATCAAACCGTGGGGCTACGGACTCTGGGAGCAAATTCAGCAGCAACTCGATAAGTGGTTCAAAGACACCGGCCACAAAAACGCGTATTTCCCCCTTCTCATTCCCGTCAGTTACCTCGAAAAAGAGGCGACCCACGTGGAAGGATTCGCGACCGAATGCGCCGTTGTGACCCATCACCGCCTCGAGTTGAAGGATGGCAAAATGGTCCCCGCCGGCAAACTCACCGAGCCCTACGTAATCCGCCCGACTTCCGAAACCATCATCGGCGCCGCCTTCGGTCGCTGGGTTCAGAGCTACCGCGATCTGCCCCTCCTCATCAACCAGTGGGCCAACGTGATGCGCTGGGAAATGCGCCCCCGTCTCTTTCTCCGCACCGCTGAGTTCCTCTGGCAGGAAGGTCACACCGCTCACGAAACTGCTGAAGAGGCGATGGAGGAAACTGAGAAAATGCACGAGGTCTACGAGCGCTTTCTCACCGATCACCTTGCCGTGCCGGTAATTGCGGGGGAGAAGACGGAAGCGGAGCGTTTCCCCGGCGCGCTGAACACCTTCACGGTCGAAGCGATGGTTCAGGACCGCAAAGCGATCCAGGCGGGAACCTCACACTTCCTCGGGCAGAATTTCTCCAAAGCCGCCGGCATCGAATTCGAAGGTCGCGAGCAGGGGCGTGAGTTCGCCTGGACCACGAGCTGGGGCGTCAGCACCCGCCTCATTGGAACGCTTCTGATGGCGCACTCCGATGACGACGGCCTCGTGCTTCCTCCACGCGTCGCACCGACCCAGGTCGTCATCATTCCGGTGACACCGAAGCCCGAGCACGAAGCCCCTGTCTTCGAAGCCTGCGAAGCCCTCGAAACTGAGTTGAAAAGCCAGACCGTTTTCGGCGCAGCCGTTTCCGTTGAGATCGACAAGCGCGACCTCGGCGGCGGCGTGAAAAGCTGGGAGTGGATCAAGAAAGGTGTCCCTGTCAGGATTGAAATCGGGCCACGCGATCTCGAAAAAGGATCCGTTGCTCTGACACGTCGCGACCGCGGCCCGAAAGAGAAAAACTTTCTTCCCACCGCTGAAGCCGTTTCCTCAATCAGCGAAACACTGGAGTCGATTCAGGAAAACCTCCTCGCACGTGCCCTCGCTTTCCGTGAAGAGCACACCATTGAAATCACCTCGATGGACGAGTTCAGAAAATTCTTCACTGCTGAAAACGCAAAGCAGCCCGAGATCCACGGAGGATTCGCTCTCGTGCATTGGGCCGGAAGCGTCGAGGACGAGGAGGCGCTCCAGCAGGAGCTTAAGGTTACGGTTCGCTGTATCCCGAAAGACTCAACCCTTCGCGGCGAAGCAGGAACCTGCATTTACACCGGGAAGCCGGCGGAGGGCCGCGTCATCTTTGCGAAAAGCTACTAGGGCAGCGGCTCACTTCACAGGTTCATTCAACCCTGTCAGGTCATTGATCCAACAGGGTTGAATTGACGACCCAACCCTGTCAGCCCCTCTCTTTTTCTTTTCCCTACTCTTTCTCTTAATCTCCCCGAAACCCCGCCCCGGTTTTCAAATTGAAAAACGGAGCGACGGGCGGAGTATAAGATCATGATGCCTCCGGAATGCGCTGTCTGCGGGCGCGATCTTCGCAGCGATCCCGATTTGAAGTTCGGTCAGGTCAGCTTTGCCAATTTCGTCCCCCTCGACGGCCCCGGGCACCCGAAAGGGCTTGTCTGGTTTTGCGTCGATCACCTCGACGCGGCGAAGGAGCTAAGCCATCTCGCGAGTCCGGAGGCAATTCGTGAACTGCGGGCAAATCTCTGAGACAACCGGGGAGGAAGTCCAGCGTCACCGCTCAAAGTAATTCTTTGGGAGCGTTCCCGAGCGAAGCACGCTCAAGTGGCTGCGAAGCATTTTCCGGCTTCGGGGCAGGTGCCTCCGGAGTCAGTACTTTGAGATCATCCAGTTTCATTTCTCTGAGGTGCTTCCTCGCTGCTTCCGGCAACCCCTCAATACCTGCTTCAGGATCGTATTCGCCTTCGTAAATGAAATTACCTTTCTCGTCTTTCAGGACCATTTCATGCTCGCCCTCTTTGTTGGTGATCACCAGTTCCCCTTTTTCGTTGTCGATCTTGATAACACCGTCCGCAGAGAGGACCTTTACCGGAAAACCGGGGCGCACTGAGATCGCGGGTGGCTTTCCCGGATCGAGCCGATCTTCCCCCGGCTCCCCCGCTTCGGCATTACGCAGCGCTCCGTGGTCTTTCATCCACCTTTGCAAATGATCCTGCTGCCGCCTCACGGCCTCCTCCCACTGTCGGGACTGAGGGTGCACCGAACCGTGACCTGAGCGGAAATTTCTATCACCATCAGGACCTCCGGGTCTCACGAAGGGCCGATACTCGGTCTCCCCGAGTGTGACCTTCAATTCTTTCTCAAGCCCTTTGCGAATCACCGTCACTTTGACTTCATCACCTTCTTTGAGGCGCTTCACGAGCAGAGAGAGATGCTCCGGCGAGATCAGCATTTGATCGTCGAACAGCACAAGAACGTCGTTTGCTTTAAGCCCGGCATCGCTCGCGGGGGAATCCTCAAGCACTTGAAAAATCTGCACGCCGAATCCCTCCTCGACCTCAAGATACTCACGAAGCGATTCCGGCAGGGGCGCAGTCGCTACCCCGAGCCAGGTCTGAGTCTCTACTGATCTCGAAGGCTCACCCTTCGACTCCGGCCCGCGCCGCGGAGCCTCACCCCGCTTCGGTGGTTCCGGCTTCCTTTCGCGATCGACTCGCGGCTTCTCCGCCTCCGCGCGCTCCGGAGCATCCTTTCGTTCATCCGATTGGGCGGAAATATCAATCGCTGTAGAGACGGCCCAGAGACCGACGAAGAGAACGGAAAGAAGGAGATTTTTCATGAGGGGGATTTCTTGTTAGTTGGTTTGCAGAGGCACGACAATTTCCTCACTGCGAGGCTGAAAAAAACGGATGTTGGTTCCCGTCTCCGGATCGTGCCAGTGGTAGGCATCACCGTATTTCACATTCATTTTTTCCCGTGGACCATCAGGGGTCGAAATAACGCCGCCGGAGGAACTTTCGAAAAGGTATCCCTGAGCCGAAACCGGCAAAAAGCGATCAACCGATTCACCAGCGGGAACCCCGGGAACGGAGGCTGAAGAGGACTCATCTGAAAGGGTCAGGGCAGGGACAGGCTCACTCGAAACAGAAACAACATCATCGGGAAGTCGTTCCCGGATCTTCATGTAGCCCAGGACAACCATGACCGCGCAGCAAACTGCAGTCAGAGGGATGACGCGTCGCCACTGGATGTGGTTCGGATCGTAGGCACTCCCCGAAGGCTCAATACGACTCGCAACCCGCTCGAAGTCGCGCAGCAAATCAGCCTCGACTCCAACGTCGAGCGCCGCCGGATCAAGCCCTTTCAGCAATGCCTCAAGGTCCCTGTCGTTCTCCGGTAATTCGTATTCGTTGGCTTCGTCTTTCATCCCGCTACAGATAGAGCGGGTGCGATTCCGGATTTTGTCTAAAGATTTAGATGGCCGGCCCTACAAAGCAGCCGCCGCGCTGAGACGCTTCTGCCACTTCGAGATCTGACGTCCCACATTCACCGGTGAAGGCGCTCCCACTGCCTTTCTCGCGCGAAGTGCTGTTTTGATATCGAGAACTTTGAAAACATCGTTCTCAAACACATCGGAAAACTGACGGTATTCGTCGAGGGTGAGCTCTCCAAATCCACGGGCTTCAGTGAGACTGAATGCGGTGAGCTTGCCGATAATTTCGTGCGCATCGCGGAAGGGAACCTTTTTCAAAACGAGGTAGTCGGCGAGATCCGTCGCGAGGAGGAAAGGATCGCTCGTCGCTTCGAGAGTCTTGTCTTCGCGCACTTTCGCGACCGCCATCATTTCGGCCATCACTTCGAGAGCAAGCTTGATCTGATCGAGTGAATCAAAAAGCGGCTCTTTGTCCTCCTGGAGGTCCCGATTGTATGTCATCGGGAGCCCTTTGATCGTCATGAGAAGGGACATCAAATTGCCGACGAGACGTCCTGTCTTGCCACGGGTCAATTCAGCGACATCAGGATTCTTCTTCTGAGGCATCAAGCTGGAACCGGTCGTGTGGGCATCGCTCAATTCGATGAAACCGAATTCGGCCGAAGCCCAGAGTATGATGTCTTCACTGAGACGGGAAAGATGAATCCCGATCATGGAGATGATGAAGAGCAACTCGGCGATGTAGTCACGGTCACTCACCGCATCCATGCTGTTCTGCGTGATCGCAGGAAAGCCGAGCTTCTCGGCGACAAGCTTCCGGTTCAAAATGATTGTCGAGCCGGCAAGGGCACCTGATCCGAGCGGCATTACATTGATCCGCTTGTAGCAGTCGCGAATCCGCTGCTTGTCGCGCTCGAGCATCTCGATGTAGGCGAGAAGGTGATGAGCAAACAAAACCGGCTGGCCGCGCTGAAGGTGCGTGTATCCGGGCACGACCGCCTCGGGATGATTCACCGCAAGGGTGAGCAACGCATTCTGCATCGTGGTGACGCGATCAAAAAGGGCCGTCGATTCCGCGCGGCAGTAGAGTCTCGTATCTAGGGCGACCTGGTCGTTCCGACTTCTTGCGGTGTGGAGTTTGGCACCGGCGTCACCGATTTTCTCAGTGAGGGCCCGCTCGATATTCATGTGAATATCTTCGAGACTGGTGCGAAAGCGAAACTCGCCTGTCTCAATCTCGGTTTTGATCTCTCGAAGTCCCTTCGCAATTTTGCGCTCTTCAGGCTTCGTAATGATTCCCGCTTCCTGCAGCGCCGCTGCCTGAGCGATCGATCCTTCGATATCGTAAGCATAAAGCCTCCAATCGTAGGAGATCGACTCGCCGTATTTTTGAACGAGATTTGAAGTTTCGGTTTGGAACCTGCCTTTCCACATACAGGTGAATCGCCCGTTGCAGCCTCTATTTCAACCGCGATTTTACGAGATCTTTTTCCCCAACCGCATTTCGATCAGGTTTTCGCACATCCCGTCCGACCTCAGGCGGTCGCAACACGCCTCGATGCGCATCGATTTTGATGCCGGACGAAAGCCGAGGCGTCGCGTGATGCAGTCAATTAGAACGGCGGTATTATCGTCCTCGAACTCAACCACCTTGCCACAATCGATACAGATGAGATGGTTGTGATCCGGTGAATCGAGAAAGTTAGGGTCGTAAACCCGCTCATCCTTACCGAGATCAATTTCACGGAGAAGGCCACATTCAAGGAGCAGTGAAATAGTCCGGTAAAGCGTCGCCCGCGAGGTTTTCGGATCAATCCGGCGGGCCTTATCCATCAATTCCTCTGCCGTAAAATGATCGTCATTCGCAAATGCCGCCTCGACGATGACGTCGCGCTGCCCCGTTCGGCGCATGCCTCGCTGGCGGATAAACTCGTCAAAGCGCTCTTTAATCTCAGGGTTCATTTGAAAAATAGATCGTGAAAGAAGGTTAGCTTTTCAATCGGAGTCAGGTCAATGCCTTTGAGAAACCAAAAAAGCAGCTGAAATCACCGGCAATTTATCCTATACACCTTTAACTATGGTTTTTAATTTCGATTTTCGGTAAAGATCCTGCTCTTGACCTGCTTCCAGATTTCAAAACACTTCCGTCATGCCGTCCACTGATCCTTATATCCGATTTGAACCCATCTATCAAACTCGCGTTTGGGGGGGGCGTACTTTGGAAAGCCACCTCAACCGCAGTCTTCCCGATGACGGTCAACCTTACGGGGAAAGCTGGGAGATTTCTGCACGCGAGGAAGCAAACAGTGTGATTATCGGGGGAGCACACCGCGGAGGCAACCTGCTCGATTTGTGGGCGGATGACGATACCCGGCTTGCCGTCTTCGGGCCCGATGCGCCCGACTCCTCACGCTTTCCGCTCCTCTTTAAAATCCTCGATGCGAGGGACAGGCTCTCCATCCAGGTTCACCCCCCTGCTGAGATCGCTGAAGAACTGAACGGGGAACCCAAGTCCGAAGTCTGGTACATTGCCCATGCGGAGCCGGGAGCGGAACTTTACATCGGAGTGGAGGAAGGCGTTACCGAGGAATCTTTCAGAAAAGCGCTCGAAGAGGGCAACACGGAGGAACTCGTCCACACGATCCGCCCCGAAACAGGGCAGCACATTTACATTCCGAGCGGACGGCTCCACGCCATCGGGGCCGGTCTCCTAATTTACGAAATCCAGGAAAACTCCGATACAACCTACCGCGTTTACGACTGGGGCCGACTCGGGCTCGATGGGAATCCGCGCGACCTCCATATCGAGGAATCGCTGAAATGCATCGACTTTTCCGACATTACCCCCGCGATGGATGTGTCCAGTGATGCCGTGATTTGTGAATGCGACTATTTCCGTCTCGAAAAGCACGAGATTGCCGGGCAGGAAAATATTCAGGACAAAGTGGCCGACCGCTTTGCAATTATCGCAGTGACTTCAGGTTCTCTCACCGCAGACGGAGCCGAGTTCCGCGAAGGCGATTTCTTCATGACACCGGCAGGGGCCGATACCTCCACCATCGTCGCAGACGCGGATACGAGCTTCCTCCTCACGACCTGGCCGGGTTAAGCGCCCACCTTCTCCCCCACTGCGTCAACGGGTTGCAGAGTGCATACGCGCTCTTGCGTTGGACTGTGCAGTTTACGGATTCCAAGCCCCTTCAGGTGGTTTTCCGCCCCCGGGACACAGCTCTGACAATACTCACAACCAAGTTATAAACAACAGGTTACAAAACAACATATCCGAATCAAGACCTGAATGGCATCGGAGATGCACTAAGAAGAGCCATAAACAAGGCCACCCGGCCGAACCGGAAAATATTATGGAAACAACAGTGCAAAGAACCGAAACAGAAGAAAAATGCATCGAATGGTGCAACAAAATGCTCCGTGGTGAGCGTTCCGCAGTCGAGACCTACGAACAGGCTATCGAAAAACACGGAACCAATCCCCGCCTCGCAGAACTCAGAGATATTCAGAGAGAGCACAAACGCTCAGTCTCCGACCTTGAAGCCTGCCTCGCTGAGATGAATGCCGAAGCCGATCAAAGCTCAGGCGCATGGGGCGTTTTCGCCAAAACAGTGCAAAGCGCCGCGAACCTCTTCGGCAAGGAATCGGCCGTCGAAGCTCTCATGAAAGGTGAGGAAATGGGTCTCAATGACTATCTCTCAGCCCTCGAAAGCAACGAACTCACAGTGGAACACCGCAAAATCTACGAAATGCGCCTGATCCCCCGGATTAAAGGAAACCTGATCACCCTTGAGGCTCTTGAATCCAGAATTGACTGATCAACACAAACACCAGCAAACTGAATGCTGAAAAATCAGACCTGGGTTCACTCCCCGGGTCTTTTTTATACAACCTGGAGCCGCGCTAGATCCTGAGTATCGATCAACCCAACCGCACAGCCATCGGCATCGATCACGACGAGGTCATCAATGTGATTGTCCTCGAGCAGTCGCATCACCTCCCCGACGAGCTGATTCTCCCGGACACGAACCGGATCTGCGGTCATGAAGTCTCCGACCGCAGCAGATCCGATCTCAGCATTTCCACTCTGGAAAGCCCTTACAAAGTCACCCTGGGTAAACACCCCGAGAAGCTTCCCGCTTTCATCGACAATCGTCACAGCGCCGCAACGGGCTTTTGTCATTTGCGAAATCGAATCGGCAATCGTCGTCGCACTCAGGACCCTGACACAGGCATCCCCTTTCCGCATGATGTCCGCAGCGCGGAGCAGGAGCGCCTTCCCGAGCGAACCGCCGGGATGAAGCTCGGCAAAATGATCGCGAGTGAATCCCCGCGCCTCAAGAAGGACCATGGCGAGAGCATCACCTAACACGAGCATATTGGTCGTGCTAGAAGTCGGCGCGAGATTGAGCGGACACGCCTCACGTTCCACATTCACATCGAGAACACAGTCGGCCGCTTTACTCAGAGTGGAGTTCAGTTTTCCCGTGATCGCAATCAACTGAATCTGGCGGCGCTTCAAATGGGGTAGCAGAGAAAGCAGCTCATCCGTCTCTCCCGAATAGCTCAGGGCAATGACAACGTCACCCTTGTTCACCAAACCGATGTCACCGTGAATGGCATCCTGACAATTCAACACCGTCGTCGGAGCGCCGGTCGAATTCAGAGTCGCCGCCAACTTGCTCCCGATGTTTCCCGACTTGCCGACACCGACCACGGTGATGCGGGCTCCGCCTTCGATCGCCGTTTTCAACATTTCCACTGCGGCTGAAAACGAGGCATCGACCCGCTCAAGAAGACGATTCAATTCATCGATCTCAAGCGAGATGACGCGGCGGGCTTTTTCGAGATGATCCATAAAGGGGGCAGGCAAAATGATAAGCGCTTACGAATCAGGATCAAGAGTCGGTCGAAAGGGAAATCCAAGACATTTCCACGCCACAAAAAAATCATGACCTCTTCGCAAATTCCCTATAATCTCCCGCTCACAAAGATCCTATCCGATGAAAATCTACACGCTCGCACCCGGTGACTCCCGCCCCTCCGCCAATCAGAATTGCTGGCCTGCACAGGCTGAAATGGAAGCTCAACTCTCCGAAGCCGTCACCGCCCTCGGACACGAAATCGTCCGCGCTCACCCTTTCAAAGACGACGAGCAACACGGCTTCATCGCCGGCCAGCGCGAAGGACTCGACATTTTCAAAAACATCCCCAAAGACGCGCCCATCATCGTCGCGATCGCGGTCTGGCAGTATTCCTACCACGTCTATCCCGGACTCCTCACCCACGAAGGCCCCGTTCTCACCCTCGCGAACTGGTCGGGCCAGTGGCCGGGGCTCGTCGGACTCCTCAACCTCAACGGCTCGCTCACGAAAGCGGGACGCGACTACTCGACCCTCTGGGGCGAAGACTTTTCCGACGAAGGCTTTCGCGGAAAACTCCGGACCTGGCTGGAGAGCGGGACGCTCGAACACCCGCAGCCTCACGTGAGATCATTCGACGCCGCAGCCATCTCTGATCAAGCCGCCGCCGCCGCCCAACAGCTCGCCGCTGAGATCGCTGAGGAAAAGGTGATCATGGGCGTTTTCGACGAAGGCTGCATGGGCATGTACAACGCGATCGTTCCCGACGAGCAACTTCATCCTCTCGGCTTTTTCAAAGAACGTCTCTCCCAGAGCGCCCTTCTCGCGGAAATGAACACCGTGAGCGACGCTGAAGCGCAGGAGGTTTTTGACTGGATCAAAGCAACCGGCTTCACCTTCGATTTCGGAAGCGACCACGCCACCGAACTGACCGAAGCGCAGGTCCTCCTCCAGTGCAAAATGTACATCGCCGCCTGCCGGATCGGAGACTCCTTCGGCTGCGACGCCATCGGGATTCAGTATCAGCAGGGACTCAAAGACATGTGCCCCGCCTCCGACCTCGTCGAGGGCATGCTCAACAACGGCGAGCGCCCGCCCGTCAAAAATGCCGCCGGAGAGATCATCAAAGACGGCGTGCCTTTCACCCATTTTAACGAAGTCGACGAATGCGCCGGCGTCGACGGGATCCTCACCGAACGCGTTCACCGCGCCCTCGGCCAGCCCAGCGAGAACACCCTCCACGACATCCGCTGGGGCGATGCCGACCGGTCGGGGTCGACCGATGAATACGTCTGGGTTTTCGAAATCAGCGGAGCGGCACCACCCGCCCACCACATCGGCGGCTACGCCGGATCCAAAGGCGAACGCCAGCCCGCAATGTATTTTCCCTCCGGCGGGTCATCTCTCAAAGGAGTCGCCCACCCCGGCGAAATCGTCTGGAGCCGCATCTACGTCGAGCCCAACGGCCTCAGCATGGACATCGGCAGAGGAACCGTCGTCGAGTTGCCCGAAGAGGAAACCCAGCGTCGCTGGAACAGCACGACGAGCGAGTGGCCCATCATGCACGCCACCCTCCACGGCGTCGACCGCGATCAGTTGATGGCAAAGCACAAGTCGAACCACATCCAGGTCGCGTATGGAAACTCAGCTGAGGAGGCAGATCTATGTTTGGAAGCGAAAGCCGCGCTCGCGGAGAAGTTGGGGATGCGTGTGAATTTGTGTGGGGTTTAGATGAAGAATGGAACAGGTAAACTTCAAAAGTGATTTCAGATTTACCAGTTCAATAGAATACTTTCAGTTTTCAGCTAGACGTCAGTTCACAACACCTCTCAATATTTGTCTGCGTCAAAGTGATCCTCATTCAATCCCCCGAAAACACATTTAGAGGAGTTGCCAACTCGAGAGACGAAATCTGGCTTTCACAGCTCAAATAGCAGGCAGAACTTTCCGATCAGAAAGCCCCGGATCGCCTCAGCTGACTCCCGGGAAGACGGCGAGATCTGCTCACCAGATCAACAAAGGTCAGGCGGGAAAGCCCCCCGCAGGCAGCACTGAGGATCTCAGTCCTCTTTCTCGGCGGCTCTTGCGCAGTAATTCCCCAAGGTGAAAAGCGTGGGAGCCCAGAGGCCGATAAAAAGTCCGAGCCGTTCAGCGTGTGCTTTCGAGTCCGAGTCTGTTCCCCCTGTGAAAAACCAGATAGCTATCGAACCAAAAATGGAACTGAATCCAAAGATAAGACACAACTGACTGACCAACAAATAGCTACTTTTACTCATCACTTCCCCCTCAAAAACGGTGCTGAAAATGGTAGGTTTTTCGTCTTTTCCCGTCCAGAACAAAACCCTTTGGGTTTAGGGGGCACAGGTTTCGGGGTCAGGCGATTTCCTGGCAGAATCTGAGATTCATCTACGTCAGCCATCACCAGGGAGTGGCTGCATCTTGCTGCCAGTGTAGACTCCGGACGGAAGCCCAGTCTTTGGCGGGAGTCTTATCAGGCGGCTGGAAGCACGCCTCTCCATGGGGTGCTCGCGCCTTGAGGCGCCTAAAACATCTCCAACTGCTCCACCTCGCCCTTCCTCTCGGAGTGAAATCTCACTCCCGCTCCGATCAGCCTGACCGATCGACCTTCCCCCCTTGCCCACGCCTCCGCAAGCAGCTCGCGAAACACTCCTGCATCGACGTGATCGAGGCCTCGCTGGGCTGAGGTGACCTGGAAGTCTTCGAATTTCAGTTTCACGACGCATTCGCGGATCGCCCTTTCTTTGTGGCGGCCGCTGAGGTCTTCGATGAGCTCGTCTACGAGTTCGTCGAGTTTGGGCTCCCCTTCCTCGACCGAAGTCAGATTCTCGCGAAAGGTGCGTTCATTGCTCACGGACTTCCGCTCGCGGTTGGGATTCACTTTTCGTTCGTCGACGCCGCGGCAGAGCTGATAGAGAGCACTGCCGAATTTCCCGAATCGCCGCACCAGTTCCAACTCGGTACGTTCCCGTATCATCCCGCAGGTCTTGAGTCCGGAGGCGTGGAGCTTTTCCGCGGTGCGCTTTCCAACGCCCCAGATTTTCTCGACGGGAAGATCGGCGAGGAAGTCCAGCATGTCCTCATCCTTGACCTCAAACTGCCCGTCGGGCTTTTCCCAGTCGCTTGCGATTTTGGCGATGAACTTGTTCGAGGCAATCCCCGCGGAAGCAGTCAATTCGATCTCGTTTCGGATCCGCTCGCGAATTTCCCAGGCAATTGAAGATGGCTCGGAATCGAGATGGGAGACGTCGAGGTAGGCTTCATCGAGAGAAAGCGGCTCGACGAGATCGGTGAAATCGTCGAAAATTTTTCGAATGCGACTCGATTCGTAGCGGTAGAGGTCAAAGCGCACCGGAAGGAGAATCAGATCAGGACAGAGGGCGCGGGCTTTGAAACCGGGCATGGCGGAGCGACAGCCGAACTTCCTCGCCTCGTAATTGCAGGTCGTGAGAACCCCGCGTCCGCTCGCTCCACCCACTGCGATGGGTTTGCCGACCAGCTCGGGACGCTCGCGCATTTCGATCGCGGCGTAGAAACAATCCATGTCGACATGAATGATTTTTCTAGTTGGTGAATCAATTTCCATCCGTAGCTTCCGGAAATGCCGGACTACGCCATCATTATCCCTGCTTTCAACGAAGAAGCCTACCTCGCCGTGACGCTCGAAGCAACGCGGAGCGCGATGGCGGAGCAGGATTTGTCCGGTGTTCTCATTGTCGTCGATAACAACTCCAGCGATACCACGGCCGCTGTCGCGGAAAAAAATGGCGCTGACCGCGTCGTCTTCGAGCCCCACAATCAAATCGCGCGGGCCCGGAATGCCGGAGCAGAGGCGGTTCCGGAGGTTCAATTTCTCGTTTTTGTCGATGCGGACACGCTCATCACCGCCGAATTGCTCGCTATCGCGCTGAAGAATCTGCAGTCGGGCAGGATCGCGGCCGGAGGCGCGGGGGTCGTGATGGATCAAAAGGTAAGTCCCATCGTCGATCTCATCACGATTGTCTGGAACAAGGCCTCGGTCCTTTTCAACTACGCGGCGGGGAGCTTTTTCTACACGAGACGCGACGCCTACGAGGCCGCCGGCGGATTCGATGAAACCGTTTACGCCGGAGAGGAGATCTGGCTCGCGAAACGAATCAAACGCCGGGCCCGAAAGGAGAAAATGCGGTTCGTGGTTATTTCGGATCCACCGGTGGTCACCTCGGGGCGCAAATCAGAGTGGTTTTCGACCGGCCAATTTATCTGGCAACTGACCATTATTGCCTTCTGTCCCTGGGCGATGCGGAATCGCAAGTTTTGCCAACTCTGGTATCGCCGGCCGGAAGAGTAGTATCCGGGTCTTTTTCTTTTTCTTAATCCTGCTCTTAATCTAAAAGCAGAGGTGGTCCGGCTCAAGCCGGGTGCGTAAATCTCTGTGGAGATTAGGATTAAGATTAGGAAAAAGAAAAAGGTTATAAAAGAAAAAGGTTATGAGAGTGGGGCTATGGCCCCTGACACCGCAAAAGAACGAAAGCGCGGACTCGACCTTTCAGGGCCTCTGAACGATACTCCGTCATTCATGAACAGTGCCCCCCCTGTCCTCCCTCCTGAACCCGTCCTTGCCGTCAACCAGTTGCGTCGGTCTTTCGGCCGCTTTGTCGCTGTTGACGGGCTCGACCTCGCCGTTCAGGAAGGCGAAATCTACGGTTTTCTCGGTGTCAACGGAGCCGGTAAAACGACGACGATCCGCATGCTCATGGGCATCGTCGCGCCTGACAGCGGCACAATCCGTCTTCTCGGCAAGGAGACGAAACGCACCACTCTCAAGCAAAAGCAGTCCATCGGCTACGTCTCACAGGAACAGGCTTTTTACCCGTGGATGACGGCAGAAATGCTTGGCAAATTCGTTGGCGCTCTCTATCCCACCTGGGACATGGAGGAATACCGCCGCCTCCTCAAGGTCCTCGAAGTGCCGACGAATCGTAAAGTCTCCGGCCTTTCCGGTGGGATGAAAGTCAAACTCGCCCTCGCCCTTGCGATTGCCCCGCGTCCCTCCCTTCTCATTCTCGACGAACCCACCGCCGGGCTCGATCCGGTGGCGCGACGGGAATTCCTTGAAATCATCAAGCACCAGGCCCGGGAGTACGGCCGCACGACTTTTTTCTCGACCCACCTTCTCGACGAGGTGGAGCGGGCCGCTGACCGCGTTGGAATCATTCACCGGGGCAAAAAGCGATTCGAGGGAAAACTGAGCCACCTCCGCGACCGTGTTCGCCGTATCCGCATTGACAGCGAAGCGCCCCTCCCGGAAGGCTTCGAAATGTGGCGTGAACTCGAACCTGAACCCGGAGACCCCGAAAACACACGGACCTTCATCATCGATGCCGATCCGATGACCTGGGCGGGCTCGGGCATCGTCGGCCAGCGACTCTCGCTCGACGACATCTTCATCGCCTGCGTCGGCATTTCCACGACCCGCATTTAATCGAATGACTGCGGTTCTCTTTCGAAAAGAGTGGAGACAACACGGTCTCTGGTTCCTCATTCTCGGAGGACTCACCTTCGTGATTTTCCTCCTCGTCGTCCAGGGGGTTAATCAGGATGGGACCGGCGGAGGAATCTTTTTCGGGATCGGTCAGGCTCTGACTTACTTTTTCCCCATCGTCGTTTTCATCCTCTGCCACCTCCTCGTCGCGGTCGAATATCGGAGTAAAACCCAACTCTTTCTCGAAGGCTTGCCCCTTCCCCGATGGAAGATGGTTTTCGTAAAAGCATTCATCGCCACCCTGCTTGTCTGCGCCTACACGATCGGAGTGGTCCTCATCGGCTGGCTTGCCTCAGGCGGCAGCGAAGCGGTATCGCTCAAGTTTCTCGGAATCCTCATCTCCACAGCAGCGCTCTTCGGATGGTTCGTAACCTCGTTCTTTTTCCTCATCGCCTTTCTGGGACGCTACCGAATCCCCGTTCTCATCATCGTCTTTTTCATCTTCAACTGGCTCGTCAGTTCGACGGCGGTTCCCGTGAAAGACTTCCCGCCTTTTGCCCTGATCGAACGCTTCGGATTCGAACGGGATATCTGGACGCACAACGCGATGATCTGGACGGCAGTGATAAGCCTGTCCCTCTTTGCGGTTTCGTTCACTCTCGCTCTCGCCAAGGAGGGATCGGTCTCCGCGATCCTCGGTGAAAAGATGTCCTACCGGGAGAAAATGTTCATCGGCGCGGCCATAGCAATCGGGTCCATGGCAATCATGATGTGGGAAACGCCGACCGCCGAACCCTTCGACATTCCCGGTGCAATCTCCGAAGAGCGGAACGGATTTCACGTTTATGTCTCGCCCGAGGGTGAGCCTGAAACCGCCGACCTCGAAGTGCAGCTCGCGAGCTACCTCGTTCGTGAGCTTTCTGAAAAACGGGACTGGCTCGGCATTTCCGAAGCTGATTTCCCGCCACTTTACGTGGTCGAGAAAACAGGGATCGAGGAGGATCTCATCGAGTGGGAACTGGTCGAAGGCGACACGGCGATTCTCATGTATGCGGACTACCGGAATCCTGAGTTCCACCGCGAAACGCTCATGGCATGGAGCATGAGCCAGACCCTCGACAGCTTTTCGATGGGACGCAACGGCCTCGAGCACCGCTGGTGGATTGTCTGTGGCTACGAAGGACTCTGGGAGATGGAGGACGCATCCCCGGAACGGATCAAAGCGAAGGAAAAACTCGCTTTTGACACGCTTGAGGAGTTCGGATTTTCCGTGAAGCAACTCATCGGTCGCGCTCAGTATGCCGACGAGGCCGGCTGGAAAGAAGCCGATGCCGTCATCTACATGGGCTTCCGCTACCTGAGCGAAAATTTCGAAATGGAGGCGCTTCAGCAATTCGCGAGGAACACGATTAGCCGCCCTGTGACCCGCCGGGACGGAAGGGCCGTATGGTGGGACCTCACTCATCCGGTCGCGCCGAAATTTGAGCAAACCTTCGGGATGACCCTCGACGAATTCGCCGCGGCGACGATCGATTACATTCGGAAACACCAACCCGACGACGTGAACGAAAAGGAGGAATCCGAATGACAAAATTCGCCGCTATTCTCTGGAAAGAATGGGTTTCGTTGAAGCCCTTCGCGATCCTGCTCTTTGCTCTTTTCGTCTTCGGTCTCCTCTTTGTTCAGGTCACTGAATTCGTCGACATGTATCCGGCCTGGGACAACATGTTCGGTGAAGCCGATACGATCGCGATTGTGAATTTCGTTCTCTGCGTGGTTGTTTCGACAGGGCTCATGGTGAGGGAAAAAGACGATGGCACCCTCCTCTATCTGGACGGCCTTCCCATTACGCGAACAACGGTTTACTGCGCCAAGTGGCTTGTCGCGGTCGGGCTCATTGTCACCGTCAATCTCTTCTGGACCCTCGAAGGGTTCATCTACGATCTGACCTCGGAGACGAGCCTGACAAAACCTTCTTCATTCCGCTACTACGCTGTTTTTGGATTGCTCGAAAACTTCCTCGCCGCCTTTTTTGTATCGATCGTTGTCTGCTTTTCCTTCCTCCGCCGCTGGACCCTGCTTGTTCTCGGAGCGCTCTTCTGGCTCGTTTTCTGGCTCCGCCGACTCGAGGTCCCCTACGCGGAGTTTCTCAATCCTTTCACCCTCATCCAGCGGCCTCTTGAGCCCGGCGATCTCTGGCAGGTCCCGTGGAATCAGCTTGCGGTATTGTCCGTTGTCGGTGTCACCGCCTGGATCATCGGGCTGATCACGTTCAACACCCGAACCGGTCCGCTCGGCCCTTCGAGAAAATGGTTTCAAAACTCCTGGATCGGAAAAGCGACGGGAGGTTGCGCGATTGTCTTGATTCCCATCGTCTGGTTGAGCCTCTTCGCCGTTTCCCTCTTTGACGAAGAGGAAACCTACAGCGAAGAACCCGTCGTGCCCGAAATCGTTCAGGAACGAGCGGCCTCCGTTTCCGGAGAAAACCAGATCCTGACAGCAGAATCAGAGCATTTTCAGTTTGTTTACCGGAGGAAAGACGAAGCCGCGATGATACCGTTTATCGAGGGAGCGGATCAGGTTTTTGGAAAAGTGGCCGATTACCTCAACGTTTCCGACGAAATCCGCTCGAGTCAGATCGTGGTCGATCTCACGAGCGCACTCGGCTCGCACAACGCGGGGCAGGCCTACTGGAAAAAGATCCGCATGGGCCTTCCGGAAAAAACGGACGAAGCCCTCGCGATCCTCGGGCACGAAGCAACCCACGTTTTCATCGATCAAATGACCGATGGACGGCTTGAGGAATCCTTCAGTTCGACCCGATGGTTTCACGAAGGCCTTGCCAGTGAAATCGAATTTGAACTCTTCCGTGCACCGGAGGAAACCGTAGACTACGAACGCTGGCTCGCGCTTTCCTCCAGTTGGGGTGAGGTGCAGTTTTCCGAACTCGTCGAAGACGGTATTCTCAACACGACTCGAGACCGGTTCATCGTCTATCCCGCGGGAATGGTCTGGGTGGAGGCGCTCATTGATGTCTACGGAAAGGAAGCCCCCACCGCCTTGCTCACCGCGATCGCCCGCCCTGACGGACCACGAAAACTGGAAGGCATGGCAAGGTGGCGGGATGCCTGTCTCGCTGCCGGTTACGACCTCGAAAAAGTGCGGGCAAACTTTCGTTCACGTCTTAAAAAATTGCGCGAAGAAAACGCCGCGATGACTGCGAAATTCCCCGAGGTCACTGAAGGAACCGCAACTCGCAACAATGGAAAGATTACCATCACACCGGTCCTCCCCGATGGCTGGCGCGACGGTCTCCCTGAAGGAGCGGAAATCATCTGCCGGATGCGGGCTCAGCCCGGTTCACCGCCTTTCGAATGGCAATACAGCAAGCTGAAAAAGGGGGACGTTTTCAGCGCCTCCGCCCTCACCTTTCTCAGACCGGAGATGAGCTTCCAGGTCGGATGGATCACCGGGGAATGGTGCAAACAACATGTCTACGGCGAATGGGTCGACGTGACGATTGACGGGAAAGAGAAAAAGAGGAAACCCTCAGCGAAGGGCAAAACCGGCGCGGCGAAAACTATTGATTGAATAGCTCAGCAGGAGATTTGAGAGCCGGTCTCGACGGTGCCTCAGGTTCAGGGGCCGCAATGGCAATCACCTGCATCACTGCCGACTCAGCTTCCTTTTGCAGTTCACGAAAATGCCGCGGCTTCAATCCGCTCAGTTTCGCTCCCAGCATCTTCCCGGGAACCTTCTTAAAAAGCTCAAGCAGGTAGGAGGATTTCACCGCGTAATTTACATTCTGCGGGATATACCCCTTTCGCTCTGCCAATACCAATGCATTGGCAGTCAGGGTGGTCACACCGATTACGTGCCCCACCTCATCGATCAGGGGCCCGCCTGAATTGCCGGGTTGAATCTGAACGCTCATCTGGTAGTGGCGCGGATCGTCCCCGAGGCCGGCCAATGCCGTGATGCTTCCTTTTGTGGTCTTCGGTGCAAGCCCTAAATTATCGGGGTCGGGAAATCCAATTGTAAAGGCATCTGACCCCGGCGCCGGATCGACCGCTCCCTGAACCGGCAGATAGGAAAATACGGCTGAACCGGGATCGACTTTTAAAATCGCGAGGTCATTTGTCGCATCAACAACCACCAGAGTCGCTTCGCGCACTGTCTCCCCCTGCCTGACAACAAACTTTTTGCCATTCTCAATCACATGATGATTCGTCACGAGATAACCATCCGGCGAAACAAAAAAACCGGTTCCCGTCGAATCCGCGCGGGCTGAAAAGTGACCTCCCAGCAATACTGAGATAAGGAAAAGGCGACCGATATACGAACGAAAAGATAAATAGTGCATGGGCAGGGGATCAAAAAATTGATACAGTCGTTATTCTCCAAATCGGATTCCCCATGTCAATTATTCAAAGGAACCTTTTCGCCACATTATCGATCTGCTTCTCCTCTTGCAAATACAGGCATCACAACATTTCTGACACATGAAACCCGCCCTGGCATCCCTGCTTTTTTCTTCCCTCTTCACTCTATCAAACGCTCAAGACCCAGCTGAATCGACCGGGCCGGCTGCTGCTACCGACAAGAACACGAGGGACCCGTTTACGCTCACACTCCTAATCGATAAGGAACGCCAGTATGAGCAGGAGATCGATTCCACCCCCTACGTTCACAAGGATATCGTTTATCTTTTCAGCGGGGAGGTCGTGGGGATAAGCCTCTCGGAAAGAGAGGACGGGCACCCTGCGGTCAGCTACTGCCACGACATCGAAAAGGCGGATGTCCTTTTCAGATTTTCACAGAAATGGGACAAGAAAGATGAGACCCTTATGATGCTTCTGGCGATCGACAGCCGAATTGAAAAGGAACTCTTCATGGATGGCCTCCTCGTCGTTCCAGGTAAGGAGAAGGTTTTCGAAACGACGATCCTTCCGCTGAAACCCAAAACGACCAATTACGAATCGTGGCCTCACCCTGTCATTCAGCTTGCGATCCGGAACCTCCGCTTCGAGGAGAAAAAAACGGATATGGGGACCGACTCTGTCCCGAAGGATCGCGTCGTCACTCTCAAGGACGCCCGCATCGAGGAACTCATTCGCACCTACTCCGCGATGAGCAGGGAAGAGCTTCCCGGCATCATCAAACGATTCAAGAAGGGGCTCGAGGAAGGCTCGAAAATGTTTGTGACGACACGCATCACCGATCCTGCCAAGAACACATTCGAACAAGTCTTCGTAGAAGTCAGTGCCATTGAGGGGGACGTCCTCTCCGGTAGGATCGCCTCTCATCTCACACAGCTCACCAACTATCGAATCGGCGATCCATACTCATGTCAGCAGAACCAAGTTCTCGACTGGACGATACAAAAACCCGATCGATCAGAAGAGGGAAATTATGTCGGTCGGTTTATGGATGTCGTGAAAGACGATGCAGTCCCTCTCATCATCGAAGCTGAGATCGATACATCAGGAAAAGTGACCTCGGCCACATTCAACCGGGCTCTGAACCGCTACAAACAGGACGTATCATTCTGCATTCCCGATGAAACCAAACGAAAAGCGGAAAAGATCATTTCAGAATCTGTTTACCCCGATACGGAGGAGCCCGGAAAGCATTTCATCCACCTGATCTATCGATTTCACGACGACGTCATCGAGAAGGAAAGCAGTGAAAGGTGAAACCTGAAACTTCTACTCCGACGTTTGCTCTGCAACCGTCGCGAGGGGAATCTCAGGACGGACAACGTGCATTAAATACCGGGACCAGGCAGTAAACGCGAAGCCTCCCATAATCACTCCGCCTACCAGGGCCTGATAAGGGTGGCCGAAAATCAAGCCGAGACCGATCACTTCGAAGAGAAACGTGAGCGAGTAGAGAACCAGCAACGGAAAGAGCGGAAGGTTCCGCGGATTGACCATAAGCGTGGTGAGAAAAGAGGTCAGCCACCAGCCCGCAAAATTCGACCAGGGAATTCCGAAGTATCCCGACGGGTTCATCCATTCCCAAAATCCAAACGCCACCATTTGCGGATCCACCAGCAAATCCCACGCTGTCATGACAAGTCCTGCCAGTCCCGCAAATACCACCCGATCAATCACCGTTCCCCCTTCGGCACGCGACGGAAGCAACAGCGCAGTCACTCCCCAGGCGGGAACAATCATCATGAACCAGGCGAGTGGAATAAGAAGCGGAACGCCCTGAAACTGAACGGAGAAGGCCCCGGAATATTGATAATGACCGAAAGGGAAACCGGTTGTGGAACCCAGAATCTCAACTGAAAGGCAAAATCCCGTCACTAGAGCGGCCATCCCCGCGATTCTCTTTCCACTCCACTTTCCCGTAAGCGAAACAAAAACACATCCTGACATTGAGACAACTCCGAGCAACGTCATCAAAGTGAGGTGATTGCCTTCCGAGATATAATAGACGGTAGGAGTCAGCAACATGACGATCATCCAGATCAACAAACTTCCTGTCCAAGCGGGCTTGAAACGGCTTTTAAAATAATCAGGCACGTCGGCACACGTATAGGACAGTGAAGCTTGAAAGGCAACGCTAATTCAGCGGGACAGCCAGCGACTCGCTCACTCCAAGCCGTCGACGTTCATTCGAAACGGGAAAGAGAAAGCCCCCGAATCCAGCTGCTACCGATCCCTCTTTCTCCAGACCTCCAACTGCGGCTTCTCTTCAATCGCAATCCGGTTGTAGATATCGTTCAGCTTTACGAGCATGAACGGTTGAAAGATAGACCTCCCGTTCTTTGAATAAACAATGTCGTCTGCAATGAACACGCACGAATGAATCGCGCGACCGGACTTTGCATCCCTCATGATGATCAGATCTCCAAAAGTAAGCGGACCGGTGGAGATATCGTAATTCTCCTTCGCGTACGCCATCACTTTCTCGATGTCATCAAATTGCTCATCGGGAAAATAATTGAAAAAATTCAACGATGCCCAGAAACTATCCGGATAAGTGCCATCCACTCCCAGCGATCTGGATGGAAAAGTGTATATATACTTTCGCGGGGTCGGAGGCAGCAAACGGGTCACATCAATGGTTTCCAGCCCTTCGATCCGGGCCACCGCATCAAAGAGCGTGACCACATCCTTGCTCTTGTAACCGGCAGACCAGTATCGCTTCAACAGTGCCGTATCGGTGTCAGGTTTAATACGAAGTGAAAGAATCAAACTTCGGGTCCGGGTCAGCGCTTTCAGAAGAGCAAGCTCTTCCTCGTCATTGTAGAGCCCCCGGACCACCGTTGAGACATCTGAAAACCCCCTCGCATTTCCCAATGGATAGGAAAGTTTCTCTATGTGCGCGATCGTCTCGTCTTTCAGGCCGCTGTTCCGGAACCACTCAAAGACATCTCCCGAAGCAATCACTACCGGTGCATGATAGCTTTTGTTCTCCGGCCACCTTCTCAACTCAGCATAAATCGTCTGCCTCGGTCCGGGTTCAAGATCACTGATAAGTTCCGCTGAAGGGAAGAATTTAAAAATGCCTCCCGTCTGATAAGCGACCGAGTAATCAAAACACGATTTCACTTCTTCAGAAGGCGCTCCGGAACTGATCAAAAACTCGTGCACCTCCTCCGCGCTTTTCCCCGGAAAACTCCAAACGGCATTCCTGCTCGGGACGTTGATCAGCTCGACCGTTGACATCGGCGCCTCCAAATAGAGATAGTGATATTCCAGATCCCCCCAGGGACCGGGCTTGCACTGGTGGACCATCATCGAGGGCAGAGAGAGTTTAATAGCCAACGGCTCATCCTCAAACAGCTGCGCCGATACCGAAGTCGCAGCCAGTAGCAGCAATGTTGCCAGTCGTCTCACTGTGATCATTTCCGATACTGAGGTTTCAGGCGAAGGAAAGTGAGGGACATTTCCTCAACGGATAAATATTCTTCAACGACATCCTCAAGAGAGGAAATAATCCACGGGCGGCCGAGGCTTTTCCCATTCTTGGTATAGATCAAATTCCCCGCGATATAGTTACAGGCATGTATGGCTCTACCGGTTTGCTTATCGGTCAACAAAATGAAATCTCCGAGCTGCAGTGGTCTTGAAGCCTTCTCGTAGCGGTTGTCAATCACCTGAGCAATCGAATCCAGGAAACGATCAGGAGGATCCTCCGAGAAGAAACTGGCGGCCGTCCAGTAGCAGTCCGGCATTTCGTTGCCGAGGCCGCTTCCATCCTCTGACGGATAGCTGTTAAGCAGCTTTCTCGGCGTCGGCGGAAGAAGGTGAACGAGATCGAGCGTCTCAATTCCGGAAGTCATCATGATGGACTCCAGCATCGGCAGTATCTCTTTGTTCTTGCCTCCCGCACTCCAGTAATTTGCCAACTGGGAGAGATTATTCTCCTCCGTGATTCTCAGCTTCACAGAGAGGCTGCGCTCGCGGGCAATGGTCTTGATGATTCTATGCCGCTCATCTTCGCTCTGCGCTCTTGAAAACACGAGCCTGATATCGGCAAACTGAGTGGTATTACCCCTCTTGTAACTGAGCTTCTTAATCAGATCGAGCTGCTCCTGCGGAACACCGGTCGAAACATAAGTCACCTTGTCCAACCCTCCAACCGGCAAAGCATAGGTGGTGTGAAACGGATTCCTGGCGTGAAAGGGAAGAATCTGAGGATAGAGAAGCCCCCTGCTCTCAGGATCGAGCGCAATGATAACGTCTTCCGGAGGACGAATCTCAAAAATCCCGGCCTCCGAATTGAAGGTCATATACCGGTCGGAAAGAAGAATCTCGCGCAACTCGCGCTTGATTCCCGCATTCTCAAGAATCCCCTCTACACCATCGGCATTCAGGGCACTGAATCTCCATACCGTGCCTTCTCTCCAGGTCCGGAGGTCTGAGGAAACAGCGAGAAAGAAATCGGACGGTTCAAGAACCAATTGGTAAAACTCAAGATGCCCCCACGGACCGACCGCATGACTCTTTTCCTCGGGATGCAAGGCGGTTCCCAATCGATTGCCGGTTCCGGCAGCATCCTGCCCATGGGTAGACGGCAAAATGACAAACGCGGCCGCAATGGTCAAAATAAGAGAACCCGGGGTCATCATTTAATTAGAAAAGTCCGGAAGCTTCGCGCGGGCAGGGATGCGCATGGCAGGGTTCTCCGTTCAGGAAATTTTCCTTCTGTTATTGCAATTGCAACCGAATTATCACGCCTCGCGAGGACACTTCATAGTCATTGCCATCCCTTTCGACGACCTTCATTCTGTAAGGATCGTGTCCGGGGACACTTCGCATCATGCAGAATTCGGCCACACTCTTTTTCTCCCGGAATTCCGACCTCCGAATTCCGGGTGAGTTCGAACAGCAGGAAGCAATTGTTTTCGGCTGCGGCCAGTTGGTTCGACACTACCCGCAGACATTTGTCGACTTTGTGACACTCTCCCATGAGAGAGTCCGACTTTACGGCATTATCTCCCCGGGGCTGGAACGATTGGCCCGCATTCTGTTGGCAACCTCGGGACTTCCCGCCGACGCCGTTTCCTTCATCCCCCGGCAAACCTCCTCCATGTGGGTCCGGGACTTTTCCCCGATCGGGGCATTGAACCGGAACGGCGAACGAATCTTCCTGAGCTTCAATCAGGAACACATGCGAAATCGCGATGATATCGGCGCCACCGAGTTGTTTGAGTCGCAGTTTCACGGAGACTTCCGGAAAGTTGAGCTGAATCTCGAGGGAGGAAATTTGCTCTCAAACGGAGCAGGCCTGCTACTCAGCTCAAAGACGATTCCGATGCAGAACCAACTGCGAGGGGATCACAACCGGATCGCGGAAATCCTTGATCGTGAAGCGGGCGGCGCGCAATGGGCCGCAGTCAGTCCACTGCAGGGAGAAAGGACAGGTCATATCGATCTCATGGCCACGTTTCTCTCACCGCGTCTCCTTATCGTCGGCGAAAGCGATCCGGCAGATCACCCCGGAAACGCCGGGATCCTGAACAGCATGGCCGGCTCCATTCATGGACTGGAAACCGCTGCGGGAAAGATTCAGGTAGAGCGGATCCCCATGCCTTTCTCAGGAGACACTCATTTCAGAAGCTATTGCAACGTGCTGTTCGCAAACGGGCTCTTAATCGTTCCCACCTATCCTAACATCAACCCCAGGCTTGATCAGGAAGTGCTCGCCCGCTTCGCCGCCCTCCTCCCCGATTGGCATGTCGTCGGGCTCGATTGTGAAGAGATATCAAAAAAAGGAGGAAGCCTCCATTGCATGACAATGAACCTGCCACAGGATTTATCCGTCATCGCCCGGTCCCGCAGCGGAATTGATGGCACTTCGGTGCAGGCGAAAGAAACCCTCCCTCTTTAGCAGCGTGATGAAAGCCTACTACTCAGGGGAATGGAAAGCGGGTGATCGAAGGATTGAAGTTACCAATCCTTTCACCGAAGAAATCTTTGCGACAATCCCGGAGCTCGAAGAATCCATTCTCGACGAAGCACTGATCAACCTCAAAGAGGGCGGGCGCGAACTCTTGAAAACGACACGGGAAGAAAGGGCCGGAATATTCAAAAGCTTTCACGAAATTCTATTCCGTCGAAAAGAGGAAATCGCTCAGGCCATTTCCCGGGAACAGGGCAAACCCCTGCGGGAGGCCGAACTCGAAGTGCTGATGAGCCTCAACTCAGTAGAGGCACTTGCCTACAATACCTCTCTGATCGGGCCCCGCATTCTTCCCCTCGCAAAAGAGGCATCAAACAACGGGGCAACCGGGTACACGGTTCGCCACCCTCATGGAGTCGTCGCAATCGTGACGCCCAACCCCCAGCCTCTCATTCTTCCCCTGACCCACGCGCTCTTCGCGATAGCCGCAGGAAATGCCGTAGCCCTGAAGCCGTCCCGCCACTCCTCACTCGTTGTTTTGATTCTCGTCGAGATGTTACTCGAATCAGGACTTCCCCCGCGGGCAATTGCCTGCTTCACAGGGACCGGAAAGAAAATCGGACGGGCTCTTTGCCGCCATCCCCTTGTCGATCACATTATCTGCTCGGGGAGCCTGCCGACAATCAAAGACGTTCGATCGAGGATGAGTTTTGTGACAAGCCAGTTCCAATGGGGATGTGTCTCAACCTGCATTGTCGGCAAAACCGCAAACATTGAACTGGTCGCCGATCAAATCCTGAACACCGCGTTCGAGTCCTCCGGGCAGTCAGCATTTGCACCCACCTGGATCGCCTGCTTTGAAAAGCAGTACGACGATCTTCGCGATCTTCTTGCCGATCGAATGAGACAACTTCAACCGGGTGACCCGTTTGACCGACGCACTTCACTGGGGCCTGTCACAGAGCTGAGAAACGCGAACCGACTCGAAGACCGCGTCAAATACGAGCTGGAGCATGGAGCGGCGATCGTGACCGGCTCACGTCTCGGAAACCGTCTCTTCCAACCCATCCTTCTGGGAGAGTGCAGTCTTCACGAAACGCGATTTTCGAGAAAGGAAATCCCCGGCCCGATCATCGGCCTTACAAGGATCAACAAAGCCCGCGAGGCCACCGGAGTGATCCTGTCACAACGCCACCATATCCTGACATTGTTTTCCAAAGATGAAGACTGGGCCGCCCGCGAAGCGATGCGAATGCCCTTCAACAACGTCCATGTAAACGGAATCCCCACGTGGAAGGACGGGCTGATCTGCCTGCCGGGGCACCCCCTTCGCACCGGAACCAGGGAAGCCTCCGACCGTATCTCCGACATGAGCCATATCAGAGATGTGGTTTTCCACTGAGCCGGCGCCACCCGGGTCGCTACTTCTCGAGGAGAAAAATCAGGGAAAGAAGCCCTAACATCACCACCGCACAAGAAGCGGTAATTCCGATGGGGAGCGCTCCTTTACGGGCGATCCTGAAAAATGCCTGACGGTTGTCTTCGATTTGCTCGCTGTCCGCCCCCTGCATCATCCAGACCGGAGTCATGATCCAACAGGCCATGCGTGAAGCGCCGGACTCGAAGAAGTTGCAAACGTGCTTTGCGATGACGCCAATGAAGAGCGCCGAAGCGATCCGATTCGCTCCGTTCAGTCCACGGTCGAAGATTCGGTAAAGGAACGGTCCACCGCGTCGATAGAGAACATCCGCATCGACGTTCGTTGCCCGAATCTCCGCAGGGAAGAGGCCGGACCGGATCAGCAGGGTGAAGGCAAGCCCGCCGAAGAAGAGAAACGCAAACTGGTCAGCGACGTGCGCCACGGTGTAGGGATCGTAGGATGCTTCCGGATTCGGTAACATCGGATAGAGCATCATTCCCGGGAACGTGCCGACGCAGAAACAGAGAAAAGCCACGATCCCCATGGCGAGCAACTGATTGAGAGGCGCCTCCTTGCAGCGCACCCCTGAATCACGGGAGAAGAACGTCGCGAAAGGAACCCGGATACCGGCCTGAAGAAACATCCCCGCGGCACCGAAAAGCAACACAGCCCAGACGAAGGTCGTAAACGGCGTGTCCAGCTTCACCGCCGAACTCATGATCATCGACTTGCTCACGAAGCCACTGAAAAAGGGAAAGGAGGAACTCACCGCACCGAGGCAACAGAAAACACAGACCCACGGCATGCTGCGGTAGAGCCCGCCAAGCTCGGTCGCCTTGGATTTTCCGGTCCGGTAAATCACGGAACCGATTGCCATGAAAAGGAGCGCTTTATACAAAATGTGACAATACGCGTGTGCCGCGGTGCCGTTCAGAGAATACGCAGTGCCGAGTCCGATTCCCACGACCATGAAGCCGACCTGATTGATCAGACAGTAGGCGAGAATGCGACGAAGATCGTTTTCGATCACGGCATAGAAGATCGGGATAAGGACCATCGCGACACCAATCCAGATGAGAATTGATTCACCGGGGAAACAGCGGGCGAGAACAAAAACGGCCGTTTTAGTCGTGTAGGTCGCCATGAAAACGAGTCCACCGACCGATGCTTCCGGATAGGTATCGGTGAGCCAGGCGCCGAGAATGGGCCAGCCGCAATTGATTCCAAACCCGATAAAGATGAGCCACGCCCCCGGACCTGACAGTTCGATCTCTTCAAAGGCAAGCGATCCGCCCGTGGCGAAATGAATCAGAATTCCGGCGAGGAGGACGACACCGCCAAAGACATGAACGAGCAAATAGCGGTAGGCCGCCTTTCCCGCCTCGACCGTTTTCCGTGCCAGAATGCAAAGCACTGCGGCAAGGGTCAGCATTTCCCAGAAGAGAAACAGCGTCAGCAAATCCCCCGCCATGACGACGCCCATCGCTGAGCCGGCGTAGAGGAGGCCTGCGGAGAGATCGAGCGCCTTGTTGTCATTGATGATGAAGAGAATCCCGACAAAGGAAAGCACCGTGAAAATGTTGAGGAAGATCAAGCTCCAGCGATCAACATTTCCGAGGACCAACTCAAAATCGAGGAGGGTGACGGTCCAGTGAACGCCCTCGGTGATCGCGGTGTAATTCAGCAACCCGAGCAGCGGAATCGCGAGCGCAAAGGCCTGACGGAAGCGCCCTTTCAGAAAAGGAACGAGAAGTGCGCCAAGCAGATAAATAACGGCAGGAGGAATCGCTTCAAACATCTTCCGACCCTCCTTTCACTGGATTGGTATTCGATTTTTCCGCGTAGAAATTCTCATCCCGCTTCACGAGTGGACGGAGCAGATACTTCGATACGAAAACGAGGAGGACACTGGCGACGAAGCCATACACCGCATAAAAACCGGGCCACTGCTCCCATTTCAAATACGGGTGCTTGTCAAAACCGGTCACGAGAAAAATCAGATCGATCAGCACGAGGAGACCACAACCGATGAAGAGACCCATGAGAAGTTTTCTCACGTTCTCCTTCCGGTCGAACCAGCCGGGGGTTTCGTCAGGATGGGAAGTTTCTGGCTTCATCAGTGTTTACCTTCAGTGGCGTGAGATTTCTTATCGTCGCCATGACCGTGATGGCTCTTGGTTGCTCCGGGGGAGGCAATCAGAAGGATCGCGAGGTAGAGCCCCATCACCGCGAGAGCGATCGCGAAAGCCTTCGGATAACCGGGCACGGCTTCGTGCTTCAGTTCCTTGAGCGGTTCGTCGCTGTTGTGAGGAGTGGCCATCGTTCCAATCGTTAAAATTTATTTCCCGGGAAGCATCAATGAGGTCAGATCAAAAAGCAGTCCGGGGAAGAAGAAAAGCAGCACCGAGCCGATCGCGGTCAAGGTCAGCGGAAGAACGCAGGCAAACGGTGCCTCCTTCACTCCGACGCTGAGTTCGCCAGTGGGTTGCGACTTGAAAAAGGCACGATAGATGATCGGGAAAAAGTAAACGCCGTTGAGCACCGAACTGACGAGATACACCGCGAGCAGCGCAAACTGCTGCGCATCGGCAGCACCGCGGATCATGTAGATCTTACTGAGCAAACCACCCGTCGGAGGCAGGCCGGTCACGCTGAGAGCACCGATCGCGAACGCGCCCATCGTCCATGGCATCACCTTGCCGAGCCCATCGAGCTGACTGATGTATTTTTTCCCTGTCGCCACGAAAATCGCCCCGGCACAGAAGAACAAAGTGATCTTCCCAAACGCGTGCATCGCGATATGCATCATACTGCCCTGGACCGCATACGGCGCGAGCAGGGCGACACCGAGCACGATGTAGGAAAGCTGTCCGATCGTGGAAAAGGCGAGACGTCGCTTCAGATTGTCCTGGCTCATCGCGATGAGCGAAGAAGTCACCACCGTGAAAGCGGCAATCCAGCAAAGCACGAGATTCGCACCCAGTTTCTCGAGCAAGCCCGTGCCGAAAACCCCGGTGATGACACGGATCACGCAAAAGACCCCCACTTTCACGACCGCCACGGCGTGAAGCAGAGCCGAAACCGGAGTCGGTGCCACCATCGCCCCGGGAAGCCACGAGTGAAACGGCATCAGGCCCGCTTTGGAAAATCCGAAGGCAAAGGCGAGCAGGAGGACAACGCCCTGAAGATAACTCATATCGCTGCCCGCGAGCATCGCATCGCCGGCGAAGGAAAGATCGCCGCCTGACTTCACGTAAGTGTAGATAATCGCCGGGATTCCGAAGGCGACCGAGGTACCGAGAAGGTGACTGAGATAAGTGCGACCTCCCCCGCGGGCTTCCTTATCCTGGTGGTGCGTCACGAGCGGCCAGGTCGAGAGAGAAAGCAGCTCGTAGAACAAATAAAGCGTGAGGAGATTCCCCGAAAAAGCGACCCCGAGCGTCGCCGAAAGCGAGAGCGCGAAGAAGCTGAAAAACCGCGTCTGAGAATGCTCCTTGAGCCCGCGCATGTAACCGATCGCATACAGTGAGGTCACGATCCAGAGCGAGGAAGCGACGAGAGCAAAGGTCATCCCGAGTCCGTCGACACGGAATTTAATGGGGACACTGATTCCCGCAATCCCTTCGACAAAGGTGTATTCGATCACCTTGCCGCTGAGAATGACGGGAAGCATCGCGAGGACGAATCCGAATTTGGCGAAGCCGGCGAGAAAAGTGGACGCCTCGCGAAGAAACGGCTCCTTCCGGAAAATCAAAATCAAAGGCACCGCAAGCAATGAAGCGAGACAGGCCAATACAGGCAGAAAGCTGGTCACAGAATTTTCCATACAGTTCAGTCAGCTTGAGTGGTGACGATGGAAGGTAGATGTTCAAGAGACTCACGGAGGAGATCCACAATCGGCCCGTTAAAAAGTCCCAGCAGAATGATAATGGCCGCGGAAGCGAGCAGCGGAAAGAGCGCCGACCAGGGGGCTTCCAAATTCGGAGTTTCCTCCTCGTGATGGTCATCATGCCCGTGACCTTCCGCCGGCTTGTTCCCGAAAAAGGCGATTTCGAAGATGCGGAAAAAGAGCACCGCATTGACGAGACTGGAAATCAGGAGTGCGGCGACGTATTCCCAATGCCCTCCTTCGATCGCCCCGCGGATGAGATAAAATTTGCTGTAGAAGCCGGCGGTGGGCGGAACCCCGATCATCCCGAGAGCAGCGATGACAAAGGCCACCGAAGTGAGCGGCATCTTTTTGAAAAGCCCTTCAAGATCTTTGATCTCAATCGCTCCGAGTCGCTTCGCAAACACGCCGGCGGCGAGGAAGAGACACAGGGTCATCATCGCATCGGCGAGGATATGATAAAGCGATCCCGTAAGCCCCCAATGGTCCGGATCGGAAAGCCAGGCACCGCCAACCATGTATCCGACCTCGGCAACGATGAGGTAGCAGAGCATTTTCTTAATCTCCCGCTGCGCCAGCGCCAGCATTGAGCCAGCAAGAATCGCGATGACGGCGAGCCAGACTACAAGGTGACTCCAACCGAGGTTCACGAAGACCCATTCGACGCCGAAAACACCGATCATAACGCGAACCATCACGTAGACGGAAACTTTCGTCATCAGTGGTGCGAGAAGGCAGGCGCTCGTCGAAGGACAATAACTGTAGGCATTCGGAAGCCATCCGTGGAGCGGGAAGAAAGCCATCTTGATCCAGATCCCCACGAGGATGAGGAGGAAGGCAATACTCACAGCATTGGACTCCGCAATCTCCCCGTTCGCCTGGAGGATCGCATGGATATCCTGCATGTTCAGAGTGCCGGTTTTCAAATACAGGTAGCCGACTCCGAGGAGGTAAAAGGAAGCTCCCACCGTCCCCATGAGGAGGTAGTTGAGCGCCGCGTGCGTGCCGCGTCTTGAACTCCCCATTGCGACGAGTCCGTAACTGGTCAATGAAGAGACCTCGACGAGAACAAATAAATTAAAGGCATCACCGGTGATGGAGATGCCGAGAAGACCGACGCAGAGAAGGAGGTAGAGAATGTAAAACTGCGGTGTTTTCTCGGTATGCTGGTCTCCCGCCCGCCGGATCGAGAAAAACGAAACGAGAACGACAACCACGGAAATGAGAACCAGAATCAGGGCGTTGAGAGAATCGATACGGAGATGAATCCCGATTCCGATGGGCTCTTCCCATCCCGCCATGAAGTAGTCGATCACTTCACCGGAGGTGAACACCTGCTGAGCCGCAGCAATTGAGGCACAAAGCGAAATGAGAAGGGACGCAAACACAATCGGGAAACAGACCCGGTGATCACGGTTCCCGAAAAGTCCCACAAACATCGCGCCGAACATGGGCGCGAGGACAATGATGGCTGGCAACTGATCACCCATCGACATTACCTCCTTTGAGTTTTTCGAGGAGTTCACTTTCCTCAAGTGTCCCGAATTCCTTAAAAATCCTCTGCGACAGCGCCAGAGCCACCCCCAGGGTCGCTACGCCGACCACGATCGCCGTGAGCATCAACACGTGCGGCAGCGGGTTCGCGATGAGATCGGCATTCACTTCATGGTGTCCTGCATGATGCTCGTCATGGGCATGTTCCTCGTCGTGTGCCTCATGCGCCTCATGAGTTTCATCGGATTGGTGCTCCGCCTTCTCCGGGATGGCTTCCGCATCTTCATGGTGAGACATCTCGTGCGCCGCTGAGTATTCGGCAGGCTCGTGATGGTGAAGGATCGGAATCGAGGCCCCTACTTTGACACCGATAGAGACATAAAACAGAATGATCGCCGTCTGAAAAATTGAGAGCCCCATCAACTTTTTGATGAAATTGTTTTTCGCGATGACCGCCCAGAGCCCAATCATCATAAGGATCACGTAGACCCAGTAATTGAAATGGTCATGGACCGTTGTTTGAAAAAATTCTGCCATAACTTACGCGAATTAGAGACCCGATTTGAGCGTGCCACGACTGGAGAGGTTGGCGTAAATGGCGAACATAATTCCCGTCACGGTGAAGGCGACACCGACCTCGACACCGAGCATGCTGTGTGACCTCGCCATTTCCGGGCCGTCGGTCAGGAAGATTTTCTGCAGGACTCCATAGTCGAGAAAGTCACTTCCGAGAACCTGACAAAGCACTCCGAATCCGGCGTAGATAAGGATTCCGATCGCGGCGAGGGCAAAATAACTCTTCTCACTGAAACGACTCAGAGCCGTTTCCAAATCTGTCGCCAGCGCGAGAATAATAAAACTCGCTCCCAGAATGACCCCGCCCTGGAATCCACCACCGGGACTGTGGTGTCCGTGAGCGACGACATACAACGAAAAGAGCTGAATCACCGGAACAACGATGCGGACCGTGGTGCCGACGATAATCCGGCTGTGATCCCCGTCAGTGAACGAATTGCCATTAGAATGCGTTGCGTTAGGCACTCCGTCATCGTCCTCCCGGAAAACCCGGAGAATCGCAAAAATCGCCATCCCCGCGGCGAAGACGACCACAGTTTCAAACATCGTATCGTAGCCACGGTAATCGGCGAGAACTGAAGTCACGAGGTTGGGCACCTTGGTATCATCGTAGGATTTCGTAATGTAGTATTGCGAAATCGAAGGCGCCCCGCCCTCAACGCCGGCACTCGCGGGTGAGTTCGGATCACCGAAAGCAGGGAAATCAGCCGTTCCATAGAGCAGAATCGCTCCGGTAATGACGACGGCAAGTGTGGCTAAAACTTTGGTAATCATTTAATCCGAGGACCTCCTGCGAGTGTTGTAAACCGTGGCTATGAAGAGGACCGCACTGATCCCGGCGCCGACCGCAGCTTCGGTAAAGGCCACATCGACCGCACCCATCTCCGCCCAGAGCAGGCAGATCAGAAACCCGTAGATCCCGAAGATCATCGAGGCGCTGAGCAAATCCTTCACATTCAATGCAATCAACGCCGCAACGATGAGGAATATGAGGATGACAATGTCTAAGGCAAAAATCACAACTTCAGAAAATCCGGGGTTACTTACGTTTCGGGCAGTCCTCGCCAAGGTGATTGCTACGGTCTTTGGCAATTTCGGGTTTGACCTTGTCCTCCCACCCCGCATCCATCAGCGCGTGAGTGCTCGTCGGGCTCGTAATGAGAATAAAGGCGCTGATCGCGATCAACTTGAGGATCACCAGCAGAATCAGCCAGCTTTCGCTGAAGCTTTCAAAGTCGCGCAGCTGATAAACCGCAAACCCCAGCAAAACCAGAAGGCTGGAAAGCGTGTCCCCTTTTCCCGCCGCATGCATCCGCGTGTAAAAGTCGGGGAAGCGGATCACGCCGACGGCAGCACCGAGAAAGAATATCAATCCCGCTAAAATCAAAATGACGCTGATGACGGTAACAATCATTACTTATTCTCCGACCCGGATTCCTCGAAATTGATCACATGGCCGCCCCCCGCCTTGGTTTTGTGCAGGTATCGCGCCGCTGCGAGCGATCCCGTGAAATTCAACAGTGCGTAAGCAAGAGCGAAATCGACGAACATTCCGACCTGACCGAAAATTTGACCAATAACAACGAGGAGCACTGCGGTTTTCGTTCCTACCACATTCACCGCTACGATACGGTCCAGCGCAGTCGGCCCCACCGTCATCCGCCAAATCGCGGGAACCATCAGAAAAAGAATGGCAAGCCCCACTCCGATAAAAAACGTCTCAGAGTCCATTAAGATTCGGATGTATCGGTCTCCCCGGTTGATGGTGAATCGGCGAAGATATGGGCGATGCGCCGGTCCATTTCCCCATTAAGCCCCTCGACCGCAAAATCGCTGATCGCATGGATGTAAAAGGTATCCCCGAGGATTTTGATCGTTACCGTCCCGGGAGTGAGAGTGATCGAATTGGCGAGAAGAAATTTCTCAAAATCAGACTTCAACTCTGTCTTATAACGAACAATCTGAGGCTGGCGAAGCCCGGCGCTGCCGAAGGCGATCTTGAGCAGATGTAAATTCGCCAGAACAATCTGCCAAAGCAGCCAGAAGAGATAAATCGTCGCGCGCACCGCCTGACGCATTCGAGCCCGCAACCCGATCTCACGATCATCGAAAAGTAAATCCGAAGACATCCAGGTGACGAGACCGCAGGAGATGACACCGAGGGTGAGATGGAACCCGTCGAGCAAACCCGAGAAAATAACCCACGTCACCATGAGCAATCCGAAAACGATCGCACGATAGAGAGCTATTTTTGTGGTTCCTTTTTCCATTTCGGAGGAGCGAATGACAGAACAGCACGGGAGCAACATTCTTGCCCATTGTCAATTTCCCTAATCAAAAATCCGTGCTTTGTTACCTTGTTGATTTGTTACAAAAAATGACGGGGGACAAAAAGATTGCCTCGCTTTTTGCAGGGGCCTGTTTTGCAACGATTTGGAGCAGCCAGATCATGGCGCAGGACAGCCGTGTCGACCCGCCGAAAATTCCACCGGCACCCGCCACGCCGGTGCCGCAATCACCTCAATTGCCTCAAAACCCGCCCGCTCAGCCCATCAGGGCGGTTCCGACGCCTGATTCACCGGCACCATCAACACCGGCTTCGGGTTTTACTCCCACTTCTCAGATGGGCCCCGTCCCCGAAGCGGCAGGCTTTGCCACCGAAGGAGGGCTTCCGGGGGACGCTCCCTACACTCCGCCGATGCCCACCGCTATTCCGGAGGGAATGACCTCTGCCATTCCGGGGAATGTCCCCTCCGGAACGACCATTTCCCCGCAGATCGCCCGCTCACACGTCATGGAGGCGGTTCGCCCCGAACGTGTCAAAGTTTACCCCGACGATCCGGAAAGCGCATGGTGGGAGATCAACCCCCACTACGCCTTCAATCGCGCGCAGCGGGAACAGAAACCGCTCATGCTGCTTTTCACCGGCATGTGGAACGCCCAGGCAATGAGCCTCTCTCAGGAGGTTTTCTCAACGAGGAGCTTCAATGAATACGTGAAGGAAAATCTCATCATCTGCTATCTGAGCTATGAGAAAAACTACACCGACACCCACATCGCCCTCCGCGCTATCAAAGAGAAGTTCAATGTGAGAGGCTACCCTAACATCATCATTTTCAACCCCAACGGGGAAGTCGAGCGGGGCATCCGGGGCTACCGATCAGGACGTCCCGTCGATTACTTCAATGAACTCAAGGCCATCACCGGCCCTGTCCTCGAATCCATCGAAGTGCAGAAAGCCGAGCGAAAAAGGGAGGGCTACCGGGATTGGTCAAACTACCTCGGCAAAGAGATTTTTGCCCGGTTTGTGCAGCAGGACAAAACCTACGTGCAGTTGAAAGATGTTTCAGGCACGAAATGGGCATTCAAGATCAACGATCTCGCTCCCCCTGATCAAAAGTTAGTGGAGTCTTTTCCTCCAGTGGCTAAGATCGTTCTTCCCACCGAAGAATAGTTTACTCTTTTACCTCGTCTTCTTTAGAAAATGATGCGTTTCATCTTCCAGCTCACCACCCTCGTCGGCATCCTCTGTGCCGCCGGCCTCTCCTATCTCGCGATGATTGATCAGGAGAGCCGCTACGATATTTTTGATCTCCTCCGCGGACGCACCCTCACCGCGGCGATCGGTGGAGGCACCCCGGTCCTCGCTCAGAACGCGGCCGAAAAGCCACTGCTTCGCGCCGTCCCTCTTGATCTCAACGGCACTCAGGTCCTCGAAGAAGTGAACACCGCGCTTTCCGATCTCACTGATGCGGTCGTCCAATCGGTCGTCAGCATCGACACAACCACGAGCGTCAACGTTTCCCGGGTCGTTCCCGCTGATCGCTTCGGTATTTTCGGCTATCGCCAGAACCAACAGTACGATGCCCCCGGGCTCGGCTCCGGCGTGATAGTCACTGAAGAAGGCCACATCATCACCAATCACCATGTCGTCGCAGGAGTGGATGCGATCAAGGTCACGACACACGACGGAAGCATCTACACCGCGGAATGGGTCGGAAGCGATCCCAATGTCGACGTCGCCGTGCTCCAGTTAAAAGCCCCCGAAGGCGGCGCTCTTCCAAAGTTCCGCCCTCTCGGATTCGCGGACTCCGACACGGTGCGCGTCGGCGAAATGGTGCTCGCGGTCGGCAATCCCTTCGGTCTCAGTGAGTCAGTGACACGGGGCATCATCAGTGCGAAGCAGCGTCAGCTCAGTGACGGGACAAACGAGTATTTTCAAGTCGACGCCGTCATCAACCCCGGCAATTCAGGAGGACCGCTCGTGAATGTGAAAGGCGAGATCATCGGCATCAACGTCGCCATTTTCACCGGCCAGCAGGATGTCCACGTCTGGCAGGGCATCGGGCTCGCGATCCCCTCAAACGAAGTCCGCGAGGTCTTCGAGGCGATTGCACTCGGAAAACCGCTCATCAGAGGCTACCTGGGAATTGAGGTCGACAACATTTCCCGAAACTACGCGATCGCACTCGGCCTCAGCAGCACTCAGGGAGCGCTCGTCACCAATGTGGTCAAAGGATCCCCCGCCGAAGAAGCAGGCCTCAAACCGGGTGATGCGATTCTGAAATTCAATCAGAAACCCGTCAAAACCGCCGAGGAAACCCTTTCACGCATTCGCTCGATGAAAGCAGGCGAGGTCGGCACGATCACCATCATCCGCAAAGGCGAAGCTCTCGAAACTTCGGTCAAGGCGATCTCAAAATCCGACACCAACACCCTGAAGCTTCGCTCCGACATCTCGGCGACGGGCCAATCCATCGCCGCGGCACTGGGGATCACAGTAAACAATCTCACCCCCCAGCAACGCACCGCACTGGGTCTTACGAATGCAGATCCCGCCGTTGTCATCACCGAGGTGAAATCGGACTCACAAGCCGCGAGCCGCCTGAGACCGGGAGACCTCATCCACCGCATCAACCAGGATCCGACAACGGACGTGCAAACCCTTTACGACCTCCTCGGATCTCTCCCCCGGGACAAGGCAACCGTCATGGTTCTGAGCCGCGACGGAAAAGTCTTCAAAGCAATCCTGAACTAGGGATTCGCGGCGCGATAGAATACGTCGCCGACCACGATGAGATCGCTGACCTACAACGAGTTCTGTAGGGAGCGGGATTCCTTTCAGACCAGCGTCACGAAAACGCCCGAAATCGCAGAATTCTGTTCGGGCCCTATCTGGCAGCAGGCAGCGCACGACTTTCTGCACAAGATCGGTGATGCGGCGAATCACTTCATCGTAGAGGAAGACGGCCAATGGCTCACTTTCGTGGAACGGGATCAGCCCCGGGTTTTCTTCCCTCTCGAATCGGCGTGGATGTTCGGCTGCCCGCTCATCGGCGATCCCGCCCGCGCCGTCGCCCTCCTCAGGGAAGTTCCGGGGAAAATCACTGCGGGCCCGATTGGCTTTTGCATCGGCGGCGTAAGGAAAGAGGGGCAGCTTCATCGCGAGCTCGAGGCAATCCGGCACGAAACGATGCAGTTTGAAATCTTTCCCACGACCGACTGCATGATCCTCGATCTCGGCGACGGATTCGAATCCTGGCTGCAACGACGATCAAAGAATTTTCGCAAAAGCCTCCGGCAAAGCAAAGGCCTCACCGGACTGGAGATCGACGATGCGAGCCGGCTCGAACCGGACGCCCTCATAGAGCGCATCATCCACCTGCAGCGCCAAACCTATAAATGGGCCGAGGGGACTGACATTTTCCAAATGAAGGAATACGCCAATTTCTACGATTCCATCATCCGCCAACTGCATGCGACCGGGGAGCTGAGTGTGCTCTTCGCGACGGAGAACGGGGAGGACCTCGCCTACATCTTCGGAGGCATCACCGGTCAGGTTTACCGGGGATTTCAGATGAGCTATGTCGATTCAGCGAAAGATCGCGGGATCGGCAACGCCCTCCAGACCGAGAACATCAAACGCGCCGCCGCCAGCGGAGTGACTCGATATGACCTCGGGATGCATTCGCCCTACAAGGAGCGCTGGGCCGACCTTCGCGAAGAATACATCGCGATCTTCGCTGTCTTTGCTTAAACCAATACCGCACGCTCACGGTTTGAGGTGTCGCTGCAAAAAATCATCGACCGCCTCGACGGTATGATCGAACCACTCCCGCATCACCCAAAACGGATGCGGAGCCCCCGGCATGAGCACGAACTCGTTCGGAATCCCGTGATGATCCATCACCTTGCGGAATTTCGTGTAGCGAACTTCAGGACGGTCCAACTCGCCATCGATGAAGAGCATCGGCGGCGTTGCCGCGCCCACGTAAGTCAACGGTGAGGCCTCCTTGTAGAGCCTCCCATTCGACTCAGGCGTTTCGCCCTGCATGAAATCGATGATCGCATTGCCCTCCGCCTTTCCCGCCGCGGCATTGAGCGTTTTCACCATCTGAGGATCCAGAAAATCCAACGGCCCGCACATCACAATCGCCGCCTGAACTTCAGAAGAGGCATCCTGATGTTCACCCTCCCCTTCGAACATGCCGCTTCCACTCGTCGCGGCGACAAATCCCGCGAGATGTCCACCCGCCGATCCACCCATACAGGCAATACGATTTGGATCGATCTGATACCGCTTCGCATGTTTCCGAGCCCAGCGGATCGCAGATTTAGCATCGTGAACCGCTGCCGGATAAGGCGCTTCACCGGAAAGGCGATACTCAGGAACAATACAAACATACCCGCGCTGCGCCATCGCCTGTGCCAGCGGCGCGAACAGGGCCGGCCTTCCATTTTGCCAGCCGCCACCAAAATACATCACGATAGCAGGGGAAAGCCCATCCTGCTTTTCAGGGCGATAGAGATCCAAACTGAGACGACGACGCTTCTTCTCATCGACATAATTAAAAATGATCGAGCCCTCAGGACGAACGCCCTCCGTCAAATCAGGCAACACCTTGCTGCGATCGATTGCTTTCTTTTCGACCTCCTGCCCCCGCGACAAACCAACCAGAGAGAGAAAAACCAAGCTGAAGAAAGTGAAGCGTCGAGTCATAAGTCCACTACTCAACTGGATCTCCAAGATGATAGCAATATTGAATTTACTAGAATTTACATACTTATTGGGCGATATTTCCTTTGAAATGAATCCCCGTTTATCACTCCGTCTCGCCGCAATTCTCGCGCTCTCGACCCTGAGCACCAGCGGATGCCGCACCTTGAACGACGACTCCAGCGCTGAGGAAGGCCTCAGCCAGGCTGTCTTCGCGGCGATTGATTCCGACTCGGACGGGAAATCTTCCGCTTCAGAAATGGCCGCCTACCAGCATCGCGAAGCCCTCGCCGAGTTCGATCTCAACGATGACAAACAAATCTCGGTCAAGGAATGGCGCGTCGCAAAACCCTCGGCCCCCGCCGACGCACCGCACTTCAAAGCCCTCGATCAGAATAACGATGGAGAGGTGACCGAAGAGGAGGCAGTGGCACTCATTACCGCCAACGAAGATTTCATCGCCGCTTTCGCAGCCCTCGATGCGAACGGGGATACCTTTCTCACCTGGGAAGAATACGAAGCGGGCGACTCCAAAGCCCTCGTCGTTCCCCTATTCGGGGACGAGACGGAATAAACCCCCGCTCTCCCCCTCTTTTTCTTTATCCTTATCCTTATCCTTATCCTTTTCCAACTGAGAGCCCTGCGGCGCAATGCGCAGTAGCTGCTCTGGCTCTGCGGGAGATTAAGATTAGGAAAAAGAAAAAGAAAAAACCAAGACACTGAGGTAGCGCACCACGTTTTGAGAAGTGGGCACGAAAAAACCCTGTTATTCAACAGGGTTCAGTCATTGACCTGACAGGGTCAGGTCGAAAATTTAACAGTAAAGCACCGGGCCGAATCAGGCGGAAGCCTTGGCGATGCTTGCAGCAGCACGTGCTTTGTAACGATCGGCTCTCTTCTTGTGAAAAGCACCTTTCTTAGCGGCTTTGTCTGCTGCCGAAGCAAGCGCGACGTATGCCTCCTGCGCTGCGGCGTTATCACCCGCTTCAACTGCTGCAAAGATGCTCTTACGGGCTTCCTTGACGCGGTTTTTAAGCAGACGGTTACGCTGAGTTGCCGTCTTGGTTTGACGGACGCGTTTCAATGCTGATCTTGTATTGGCCATGCTAAAAGGTGTTTCGCTCTATACGAGGGCGCGGAACATAATCGATTCCTTAAATCAGTCAAGGCCTAACTCTGATGGTTCTGCCAGCTTGAGGTAACTTTCGTCATATCCGGCCTCCGCGAGAACGTCATATCCGGTCGTAAACTCGCTCACCTGATTCCAAACCGGCATCGTAGCGGTTGGTCCGACACCGTTCATTGCAAGCGGCGCTTCGGGCTGTGAAGGAAGTGGAACCGCACGAATCGCGGCGGCGGCTTCCTCGGCTTTTTTGGAATCACGCCAGAGCCCTTTCTGGACAACAAATACTTTCGATCCCTCTCCGACTTTCTTATGTAAGTCGATGACGTCCCTGGACTTCATACGAACGCAACCATAACTGGCAGGCGTGCCGATGTCTTTCTCAGCCGCTGTTCCGTGGATATAGATGCAGCGGGAATAGGTGTTCTTGTTCTTCGGTTCGAGTCCGTTCAACCAGAGGATACGGGAGACGATCGGGTCGCGGCCGGGGGAGTCAGGCTTTACGACCTCACCGGTCCATTTGCGACTTTTAAAAACGGCTCCGGCAGGCTTGCCTTCGCCAATTTTTTCCGCCACTTCCATCTTACCGACCGGTGTCCGATAACTGCCTTTTTCATTCCCGAGGCCAAACTTCGAGGTGGAAACAGGATAAGTCTTTACCAATTCCCCTTTGTGATACAGCGCCATCTTCTGCTGAGGCACGGAAATCTCCATCACGTTCAGGTCATCTCGCTTTGCGCTTGTCTGCACAGCGCAGCTGGTAGTGAAAAGTGAAATACCGGCTAGAAACGCGATTCCACTCAATTGAGTAACATTTTTAAGCATCATGGGAGTTGGGTATATAACGATGGACTGGATTTTCTATTAGAAGACCCCGTTACGATTCCCGATGAAACTGTGAAATTCCGAATGTTGAGTGGCGGAATTGAGATTGCTCTCAGCTTTAATATCAACCCTTTTTAATTAAATACAAATTTCTAGCAATCTTTTTTGGAGGAATTACGTTTTCATCCGTCTCAACTACGAGCCACCCGAGCAACCATGCCTCATTTTAAACACACCCTGCAGTCCTTCATTGCCCTTTCGCTCTGGATTGCCCCTCTCGCCGTTTCTGCTCAGGAAATTCCTGATGAACTGCTTGAAGACGAACATGTGCGGGAAGAATTCGGGATCAATAAATTCACGACCCCTTCGATTAAGAAGATTTTTGATGACCTGAATCGGCTGCGCCCTCTTCCCTACGAAGAGCTGAAACGACAGACGCCCGGCAAAACGCCGACTGACCGCACCAAGGTCGCCCTGACTCTCGGCCTGCTTCTCGCTGACGGATTCTTTGCCGTCGAGGCGGAGCAATTTTACGATCTCGAGCCGGTCGGTCGCTCCCTTCTTGATCACGCGAAAGTTCTCGGCTCAGGAACCCGCGTCTCAAGCCATCTTAAAAGCATGCTGGAAAAAGGAGCTCTCAGCGACTGGGAGGAACTCAAGAACGAGCTCGCCCACACCCAGAAAGATGTCGAAAAAGAAATGGTGATGATCCGCGATGTCGACGCCGCGAATTTGATCAGCCTTGCCGGTTGGCTTCGCGCGTTCGAGATCGGTTGCGCCGCGTCACTTGATCCTTACGATCCTGAAAAGGCGGCGACGCTCGCGAGACCTGAAATCATCGAATACTTCATTTTGAATCTGGAGACTCTCGAACCGCGCATTCAGGGTAACGAACTCGTCACGGAAATCAGCGCACAGCTCGAAGGGATCCAGAAACGGGTCACTATCCCGAAGCAGGAGATTCTCGGTGAACAGGAAGTGCGCGAACTTCACGGCATCGTCGAAGCGCTCGTCGACAAAGCCTACGGCAGCCAGCGCCTCATCAAGTCAAGCGGCCAGGACAAGAAGGAGGAAACCGCCGGCTCGACCACTCCGGCCGTGCGCGAGCCAACTGCGACCGGTGGTGTTATTTCGGGCGAGGTCCCTGAGTAAGTCAGACAAGCCCTTTACTTTCACTTTTCACCACAGAGCCCTCCCTCCGGACGGGCTCCGCGGGAGATTAAGAGAAAGATTATGAAAAAGAAAAAGAGGAGAGGCTGAGAAGCCTGTTCCTTTATGCCTCTTCCGCGAGGAGATACTTGGAAGCCTGCTCGACGTCCTTATCACCGCGCCCTGACAGATTCACAATAATGATCTGATCTTGGGACATCTTCGGGGCGATTTTTTTGACGTAAGCAAGAGCATGAGAGCTCTCCAGAGCGGGAATAATCCCCTCGGTGTGAGCAAGCTCTTTAAAAGCATCGAGCGCCTCTTCATCGGTTGCGAAGTCGTATTCAACCCGACCGGAATCCTGAAGGAAGGCATGCTCAGGTCCCACCGCCGCGTAATCAAGACCCGCGGAGATCGAATGGGTCAGCTCGATTTGACCATCCTCGTCAGCGAGCAACCAGGTCTTGGTGCCCTGAAGGACGCCGAGTTTTCCACCCTGGAATCGCGCCGCGTGTTCGCCATGACGGATCCCGTGACCGCCGGCTTCAACACCGACCATTTTAACGTCTGCGTCTTCAAGGAATGGATGAAACAAGCCTATCGCGTTGCTGCCACCGCCCACACAGGCGACGAGCAGATCGGGAAGGCGCTCCTCGTGAACCAGAATCTGTTTCCGCGCTTCCACGCCGATGACGCGATGAAAATCACGCACCATCATCGGATACGGATGCGGCCCGAGGGCGCTTCCGAGAATATAATGGGTCGTGCGCACATTGGTTACCCAGTCGCGGAGTGCTTCATTGACGGCTTCCTTCAATGTTTTTTGTCCTGCCTCTACGCCGCGAACTTCGGCTCCGAGGAGGCGCATCCGCACGACATTGAGGTGCTGACGCTCCATATCGATCGCGCCCATATAGACGACGCATTCGAGACCGAATCTGGCCGCCACTGTCGCGGTCGCAACTCCGTGCTGCCCCGCACCGGTCTCTGCGATGATGCGCTTTTTGCCCAGACGCTTCGCGAGCAATACCTGACCCAGCGCATTGTTGATCTTGTGGGCCCCGGTATGAAGTAAGTCTTCACGCTTGAGGTAAATTTTCGCGCCACCGAGCTTTTCAGTCCAGCGCTCGGCCGGATAAAGAGGCGTCTCGCGTCCGCAGAATTCGCGGAGAAGTCGATCGAGCTCGGCCTGAAATTCCGGGTCAGACTTGGCCGCTTCGTATTCAGCGGTGAGCTCCCCGAGAGCGGTGACGAGCGTTTCCGGGACAAAGCTGCCCCCGAAGGAACCGAAGTGTCCATTTTTATCCGGAAGAGCCGTGGAAGTCTTAGCCGTGGTCATGTTCGTGATTTTCTGAAGAAAGTTACGCTCGAAATAACGAGTTTGCTTTCATAGCTCGCTTTTTTTCAGTGCTGTGTATATTCGCTGCGTCAGAGGCTGCGGAATGGTGGCAGGTAAACTCCGCCAGGGCCGGAAGGCAGCAACGGTAGCTTGTCCATTATTGCCGCAGTTCTCTGACACTTCTTTTATGCCGCCTGTTCAGCGGTTATTGCCGTGAACCGGATCAGGCCGCAGCCGATCCAGTGACATCAAATACTTCGCGCGCATCGCTTACCACTCCGGTAATCGCCGCAGCCGCCACCATCACCGGTGACATCAAAATGGTTCGTCCCACCGGGCTTCCCTGGCGGCCTTTGAAGTTACGGTTACTCGAGCTCGCACAGAGCTGGTCACCGACCAGCTTGTCAGGGTTCATCGCGAGGCACATGGAGCAACCTGCGTTTCGCCACTCGAAACCGGCTTCCGTGAAAATTTTATCGATCCCCTCCTGCTTGCAGAGAACGTCAACGATCTCCGATCCGGGAACCGCGATTGCTGTGACTCCGGAGGCAACCTTGCGACCTTTGAGGAATTTCGCAGTTTCACGAAAATCAGAAAGACGCCCGTTCGTGCAACTTCCGATAAAGCACACATCGACCGGTGTTCCCGCGATTGGAGCGCCGCCCTCGAGCTTCATGTATTCGAGGGCTTCCTCGATACTCTTGCGCTCGACATCATCTTTCGCTTCCTCAGGACTTGGAATGTTTTCATTCACAAAGACGCCATGATCCGGAGAGATCCCCCAGGTTACTGAAGGAGCAACATCCGCCGCATTGATGTTCACTACGTCGTCATATTTGCAATCGGGATCGGAAGCAAGCGCAGACCAGTCTGCGACTGCCTTATCCCAGGCTTCACCCGTCGGCGAGTAGGGGCGATCTTTGAGATACGCGAAAGTCTTTTCGTCGGGATTCACATAACCGCAACGCGCCCCGCCCTCGATGGACATGTTGCAGACCGTCATGCGCTCTTCCATCGAGAAGTTATCGAAGAGGCTGCCTCCATATTCGTAGGCATAGCCGATACCGCCCTTGGCTCCGAGCAGCTTGATAATGTGGAGAACGACATCTTTCGCGTATACGCCGGGAGGAAGCTCGCCGTCGACGTTGATGCGGCGAACCTTGAATTTGCTCAACGCCATCGTCTGAGTCGCGAGAACATCACGAATCTGAGTCGTCCCGATTCCGAAAGCAATCGCACCGAAGGCCCCATGCGTAGCTGTGTGTGAGTCACCGCAGGCAATCGTCGTTCCCGGCTGGGTGATCCCCTGCTCCGGTCCTACCACGTGAACGATCCCCTGACCACCACTGCCGATGTCGAAAAACTTAACGCCGAACTCTTTACAATTGTCCCGCAGCGCCTGGATCATATCCTGAGCAAGGCCGTCCTCGAAAGGTTCGATCTGATTCTTTGTCGGAACGATGTGATCCACCGTTGCGAAAGTTCTGTTTGGGAATTTTACCTTAAGGCCGAGATCGCGGAGCATGCCGAATGCCTGCGGGCTTGTCACCTCGTGGATGAGGTGAGTTCCAATAAGCAACTGCGTTTGCCCATTGGACAACTGTTTGACGGCGTGTGCGTTCCAGACCTTTTCGAAGAGATTTTGACTCATATTCGCGTTGTTAGACGTTTTCGCCGAAACTAGCACAAGCTTAGAGGGAGCGGTAACGGAAACTTCAGTCTCACTATGATGCGTTGAAATTTCCGCGATCGCGGTGTAAGGAATCGATGCCTCCTTACAAGGCAAACTATATCTGAACCACTATGAAAATTACAAAATCACTCGAAAAACTGATGGCACTCGTTCTCGTCGGCACTGTTGCAGCACTTGTTGGCTGCGGAGACACTGTTGACGGCATGAAGAAAGACGCTGCTGAAGCCGCCGAGGCGACTGAGGAAGCTGTCGAAAAAGCTGCTGACGCTGCTAAAGACGCGGGAGAAGCGGTCGCTGAAAAGACTGCCGAAGCTGTCGAAGCAACTAAGGACGCGGCGAAAGACGCAGGTGACGCTGTCGCTGAAAAGACCGCCACTGCTGTTGAGTCTACAAAAGAAGCCGCTAAAGGCGCTGGCGATGCTGTCGCTGAGGGAACCAAGAAAGCTGCCCAGAAGACTGCTGATGGCGCTAAGAAAGCCGGTGACGCAGTAGCTGATAAGGCTGACAAAGCTGTTGAAGGCACCAAAAAAGCGCTCAACGAAGGCGCTAAAAAAGTCGAGAAAGCGACTGCTGAGTAATCAGTATTGCTGACTAACATTTCAATGAACCTCACGTCGAAAGGCGTGAGGTTTTTTTGTGCCCATCTCAATTTTGAGAATCCATTTTTTCAACTCAAAATTCCGATGCGGGAGCAACGAACCGCAAAACCTCTCGTCAAATCCTCACACAAACAAAATAACGTTATTTCTAACCCATTTATTATAAGAAACTTGCAACTTATCTCCATTTTCCACGGCATTATTGAAATTTGAGGACTTGTTAGGATTACAAAATTAGAGCAAAAAAAAATAGCAAAACATCACTAACGTTAGTATCTTATTTGCATCCCCTTCGCGGATTTGATCCGCAATCATGAGAATCGTTACAGAATACCTCCCTGACGTAACAGCTGGTGCGTTAGACCTCTCGTCCGAAAACAACACATTTCCGGGCGACCCTCCACACTCACAGACTTCCCGTTGCACCATCCTCGTGATCGATGATGATGCGGGACTTCAACGATTGATCCAGCAGATCCTGGCACCGGGTGCGAGGGTTTTGCAGGAATTGGACGGCGTCACCGACTATGTCGACCGCCTCGAATTCGACGGAGTCGACGCGGTGGTTTTGGACTACAAAATGCCGGGCCAGGACGGCCTTACTGTTCTGGAGCGAATTCGCGAAAAGTATGCTGACCTCCCCATCCTGTTCATGACGGGCTTTGGCGATCTGGAAGTGGCCCGCAAAGCAATTTCCGCAGGAGCGAACGAGTACTTCCCGAAACCTTTCAATGCCGAAGACTTGCGGCAGGTCATCTCCAAGTGGGTTCCTTCATTCCTTCTCGATGTGGAGAAGCATGAAATTCCGTCATTTTTAGGAGGTTCGTCAATTGCACCTGCCAATGAGACTGAGAATTTCCTCACCGCTACTGATGCTTTCGGAAACGATTTCAGATCACGGGTGATCCGCTACAACTCACGAGCCGTCGTCGTCGAGACCTCAGCTGACTCGACTCTTGCGGTCGGATCCCGCCTGAAAGACACTCTTGTCACTCTCGGCAATCGCTCCATTGAAATGGTGGGGCCCGTGGTTCAGAAAGTGACTGAACTGTCCGAGCGAAACCTGATCGAGATCGGGCTGCCCGGAATCTGGCAAATCGAAGGGTTTGACGAAACTACCCCACCGGAGGAAATCACCCGAATCGTGAGATCACGGGAGAAGGAGGATTTACCGGTCTATTCACGCTTTTCACAGGGAATACTGGATCGAGAGACAATTCCGGAATCCTACAGAGCCACCGTTTCGGATGTCGAACACATCCTTCAGGAACTCTATGACGATCTCGAGCCATTCGAGAAATTTCTGATTCAGGTCGACCCGGAAGACCGCTCGCGCATGGAAGGTCGAATGGTCGAGTATGCGGAAGGGCGATTTTTTCCCGCGCTCACCGCAGCGATGAATAATTTCGAAAGAGCGGCCGAAGCGGCGGCAAAAGACGGAATTAAAACTGAATTCCGCAAATTCGCCCAGAAGCGCCTCTTCCCCCTCATGCTCTGCTCCCCGTTCCTCTGCCGGGTCATTGAGCAACCGATCGGAGTTCCGGGTGACTACGGAGTTCTCGGCCAGATTTTGGGCCACCCTTACGAGGGCCACACCCTCTTTGGAAGA
>JARGPH010000004.1:146516-163156 GCA_029213065.1 Verrucomicrobiales bacterium
GAATGCTGAATGCATGGGTTCTCACCTCACACCCCGCAAAAGCCTACCGCCATCGCATCGACCTGCTCAGCAAATCGATTGACGATGCCGTTTTCGCCTCAAACAGCCGGGGTGAGAAAACCAATATTCTCAGTATGGGCAGCGGCGTGGCCTTTGAAGTGCAGCGCTATGTCACCGAGAGAAAAGGAAATGATGAAATCGACTTTGAACTTGTCGATTTCAGCACCAGAACGCTACAGGAAGCGGAAAGGCGATTCACCAATGCACAGAAGATTTCGGCGCTCGATCGGGTCAGCGTAAAGCTGAAACAAAGCTCTGTTGTTGAGCTTATCAACGGGACGCGGGGAGGCGCAACTTCTTCAACGGAGTCGGGAGGTCTGGAGCAGAAATATGATCTCGTCTACTGCGCGGGGCTCTATGATTACCTTTCCGATCGTCTTTGCAGAAGCGTGACAGACTATCTCTACTCTCTCACAAAACCGGGAGGAAAAGTGCTCGTGAGCAACTACGCGCCACCGAATCCGTTGAAAAATTTCATGGAGTACATTCTCGACTGGGAATTGATCCATCGCAGCGTCGACGATTTTCACACGATCATGAAAAAGACGGGGGCAAAGGATTCGTATCACATCGAAACAGATGCGACCGGCACCGAGCTTTATGCCATCGCGCAACGCTAGGAAAACCCAATTTTCCAACTGACTATAATTAGCATATTGATAATGTGAGTTGATCAGTTTATGTGGTATTCTCTTGCACGAAATGCCACCACTGAAAACCATGCCCGGGGCTTCGTCGCGCGACGAAACTTTCCTCGTTGGTGCCCTTTCCGTATTCGAGCGGAAAAGGTTCTTCGCAGAAGACAGTGAAGCGACCCTCCGGAACGTTGCTCTCGTTGCGAAACTCGCGGCCGTCCTCGTTCCGCTTTTTTCGATCGTCGACTATATCGTCTATCCCGGCTATTTTTACTCTTTCCTCATTCTCCGCATCGAATGTGTGGTCGTTATACTTGTGATCTGGTTCGCGAGCAGACAACGCTTCGCCCGGCGATGGTACCGCATCATTGCCACCTTGATCCCCCTCGCGTGCGCGATTTTCATTTCCCTGATGATCTACCGGGTCGGAGACCCGGGAACCCCCTATTACGCAGGTCTGATTCTCTGTCTCGTTGCTATCGGCGCGTTGCTCCACTGGACTTTTAAGGAAGCCATCATTTCGACCTGTCTCGTCTTCGGAATGTTCCTAACCGTAACACTGCCGGCGGTCCTTTCCGGTCCCCACCCGAGATCAATGGCCTATTTTATCAATAACTGTGTTTTCATTGGCGCGGTGGGTCTCATCGTCATTCTCGGCAGCTACTCCCACATGCGATTGCGAAACATTGAGTTTCAAACCCGAATGCGACTGAGAAGAAATCAGATCGAACTACGGGAAAAAAATACCAAGATTCAAGAAACACTCGCGACTCTCAGCGAAACTGAGAAACAACTCTACCAATCCGATAAAATGTCTTTCCTCGGGGAGTTGAGCGCCGGGGTTATTCACGAGATTGGCAATCCCCTCAACTTCACGAACCAGGCTCTCTTTGCTCTCAGGAAGCGGCTCAGTAAATTCGGAGTCAAAAATGATACCGACGAAGTCATCACGGACATGCAGGAAGGTCTCGACCGGATGCGGGGAATCGTAAGCGACCTTCGTGAATTCTCTCACATCGGTGACATCAGGGGCGCCTCTTTTTCACTCTCCGAGGCAATCCTGGGCGCTCTTCGCATGTTGAAACAACCGATCACAGAATCGAGGATAGAGTTGAGAACAGATTTGGATTCCACTGCCAAAGTGTTCGGAGTGAAAAACCAGATCGTCCAGGTTTTCGCCAATCTGGTTCTCAATGCCGTGCAGGCCATCGAATCAATTGACCGACCGGGGACACTGACGATCGCACTGCTCGAATCCGCGGAAGATCTCGTTTCGATCCAGGTGGCAGACAACGGTCCGGGAATCAGCGAAGCCAACTTAAAGCATCTCTTCGATCCGTTTTATACCACCAAAAACCCGGGTGAAGGAACGGGGCTCGGACTCAGCATTTGTTATCGCATCATCGAGGCCCATGGCGGAACGATTGATGTCACCAGCACTCTCTCCGCAGGGACCACATTTACCGTATCTCTTCGCAAATGCACAGCGTAACCTGAAACGCAGATGCAAAATCCCACTCCAACTTAAACGACCATTTTAATTTATGCATTCTCCGTCCCATGCCATCGACACGATCGGAATTTTATATGTAGACGACGAGGAGAAAGCGTTGAAATACTTCACCGAGAGCTTCGAGGATATCGCGCCCATCTTTACCGCAAAATCCGCCGCCGAAGGGTTGGAAATGTTCCGCAGGCATCAGGGGGAGATTGGAATAGTTCTCAGCGATCAGAAGATGCCGGGACTCTCCGGAATTGAGTTTCTGGAAAAAATCAGAAAGATCGACGAACAGCCGCTTCGCATTCTCGTGACCGCCTATTCCGATTTGGATTTGGCGGTGGAGTATTTGAATGATGGCCTCCTTTACTCCTATCTGACGAAACCCTGGGATCCCGCCGATCTCCAGACGCGGCTGAAAAAATCTCTCGATCGATTCTGGATCACGAGAGAAAGAGACAAGTTGCTGAGAGAACGGGCCGTCGCTTTTCAGGAAATGCTCATGGCCGAAAAAGCAGCAAGCATTGGAATTCTCTCCTCAGGCCTGAATCATCATATACGAAACGCACTCACCGTGGTGCAGGCCTACTTCGACATGATCCCGATGCAACTGCAGGAGGAGGACAACGGCAAGGCACGGGACGATTTCTTCTGGAACGAATACTACAAAAAAGTCGAAGAACAGATTGGTCGAATGATATCCATTCTTTCGAATCTCGCAGATGGCGCCGGAGCGGAAGACGCCCTCGCTCCCGTCCTGAAGATAAGAGAGGGCATCGACCTGCACTGGATAGTGCAGAACGCGGGTAAAGAGACACTCCGCACGAATCCCGGCATTGAGTTCTCCTTCGCAGAATCCCCCGATCTCCACACCATCACCGCGGATATAGAAAAGGTTTCCCAAATGATACACAGCATTGTCAGGGAAGCGGCAGCCAACGCCGGTCCATCAGGGAAGGTGATTTTGCGGGCATCCAACACCACCCTGAAATCATCCAGTGCCAATGCGATTCGAATCCAGTGCATCGACGATGGCGAACCCGTTCCGGAAAAGGAGAGGTGCCGGTTATTCGATCCATTCCTCGTGCGCGCGGACCGCCCCGGAGATCTCGGAACCGACCTCGTGGCCTGCTATCTCGCCGCTTTTCAACACGGCGGCACCGTTCAGGCGACTACCTCCAAAGAAGGCCACAATATGATCGAACTGATCCTGCCGGTCATCCCAACAGCCCCTGCGGGCGGAGAAATATTCACCCGCCTCATCGACGACACGATCAAAAAATCCAAGTCATAACCCGGAGTCATGCCCCGGAAGGCTGCAACTCTCTTGCAAGGAAAGGGGCGGTGCGGCTTTCCGCAACTTTGATGACCTCTTCCGGAGTTCCCGCCGCGACCACTTCTCCTCCCTCGGAACCAGCCTCGGGTCCGATATCGATGAGATAGTCAGCCTCGGCCATGATCTCAAGGCTGTGTTCAATCACGACCACAGTATGCCCGTCGTCGACGAGGCGGTGCATCACCTCAAGAAGACGTTTCACATCGGCATGATGGAGACCTATGCTGGGTTCCTCGATGAGATAGAGGTTTGACTTCGGCTGGCGATTCTGACGCAGCTTCGCGTTGCTGGCCCGACCGATTCCACGTGTCAGCTCCGTCACCAGCTTAATACGCTGAGCCTCGCCACCGGAAAGGCTCGGGCTTGCCTGACCAAGCCTCAAATACCCAAGGCCGGTTTCATTCATAAGACCGAGAGTCCGCGAAATTTTCGGGTGCCCTGAGAAAAACTCCGAAGCCTCCTCAATCGAAAGATCCATGACATCGCCGATCGACTTGCCGTTGTATTCCACCTCCAGAGTCGGGGAATTGTAACGCCTTCCGTTGCATTCCTCGCACTCCACATAGGAGGTCGGGAGAAAGTTCATCTCCAGCTTGATGAGACCGTTCCCTTTGCATGCCTCGCAGCGGCCACCTTCGGTATTGAAAGAAAAACGGGAGGCAGTATAGCCCCTCGCGCGGGCATCCGGAAGCTGCGCGAATGACTTCCGTATCTCATCGAAGACTTTCACGTAAGTCGCCGGCGTCGATCGCGAAGTCTTTCCAATCGGAGACTGATCCACTTCGTAAATGGCTTCGAGCTGCTCACAGCCATCGATGCTTTTCCACGTCTTTGTGATCACCGATTTCTTAGCGCCTTTAGTTGGCTTTTTCAAAATCGAATCGACCGCCGGTTTCAGCACGCCCCGCATGAAGCTCGACTTCCCGGAACCCGAGATCCCGGTGATGACAGTGAGACGTCCAATCGGGATTCGGATATCAACATTCTTCAAATTGTTAGCTGACGCCCCTTTGATACGAAGCCAACCCTCCTTGCGGTTCTTCGCGGGAAGCTTCCGGCGCGTTCCACTCATGGGATGACTCATCGGATGGGCAAAAGCCTCGCGGGTCGGCGAATTCCCCGCTTCTGATTTCGGATCAAAAAGGGTTTTCGGATCGCCCTCCCAGACAACCTCTCCGCCATACTGACCGGCACCGGGACCCAGATCAATGAGATGATCCGCGCGTCGAATCGTTTCCTCATCGTGCTCAACGACGACGAGCGAATTGCCCTTTGTCTTCAGTTCCACGAGGGTGTCGAGCAAGTTGTCATTGTCACGCGGGTGCAATCCGATCGTCGGTTCATCGAGGACGTAAAGCACGCCCCGCAGGTTCGACCCCAACTGAGCTGAGAGCCGAATCCGCTGGCTCTCGCCACCACTGAGTGTCGTCGCGGAGCGATCGAGCTGCAGATAGCCCAGACCGACCTCTTCCATGAAGTGGAGCCGTTGTGAAATCTCAGGGAGAATGTCACGGGCGATCAAAGCACTTTGCTTATCGAAATCAAAAGTCGCAATCACCTCCTTCGCTTCCGATACCGAGAGCGCCGCGATTTCATTGATGGCGTGTTCACCGATTCTGACAAACCGCGCCACTTCATTGAGCCTCGCCCCATCGCATTCGGGACAGGGCTCAAGCTCGGCCGGATTTCTCGAACGGGAGCGCCGGAATTCCTCGCGCAGCTCGGCATCGAGCTGTGACTCCGCATCGCGCTCATCTGAGGTCGGAGGACGCTTCTCAACCGTTCCGTAACCCCGACAGCAGGCGCACCATCCGTGCGGGGAATTGTAAGAGAAAAGACGCGGATCAAGTTCTTCAAACGAACGCCCCGTCTCCGGATCACAGCGCTCCGTATTCATCACCCGAATCTGATTTTTCGAATCAAAGAATCTCAAGGTTCGCTTCCCGATTTTCAAGGCCCGCTCCACGATGTCTGCAGTGGCCTCGGGAGGTGTGTCCTTTTTGATCTCACCAATGATGACATCAATGGTGTGCTCCTTGAATCGCTCCAACCGCTCAAAATCAGCCACCTGAACAATCTGCCCGTCGACTAACAAAGCTTCAAAACCCTGTCGGGCAGCCCAGTCCGCGATCTCAGTGTGAAACCCTTTTCGCGCTTTCACGAGCGGCGCCATGACACGAACGAGCCGTTTGTCCTTCGCCGCCTCTTCACGGATCTTACTCACGATCGCCGAAACGCTCTGAGCTTCCACCGGATTCCCTGTGTCAGGTGAATACTGTTTCCCCACCTTGGCGTAGAGAAGCCGAAGAAAGTGCCAAACCTCCGTCACCGTGGCGACGGTCGACTTTCCGCCTCCTCTTGAAATCCGCTGCTCAATCGCCACCGTCGGTGGGAGCCCTGTGATCACATCGAGATCGGGGCGCTCCATCTGCTCGACGAACTGCCGTGCGTAGGTGGACATGCTGTCGAGGAAACGACGCTGACCTTCCGCAAAAAGAATATCAAAGGCAAGAGTCGATTTTCCGGAACCGCTCAACCCTGTCACGACAACAAACTTCTCACGCGGAATCGTGACATTGATGTTCTTGAGATTGTTTTCCCGCGCACCGAAGAGCTCAATCGCGTTGTCAGCCCGCTCCACCGCGTAGAGAACCGGATCCGCGGTTTGAGCGACTTTCAGTTGATTCTTCACTACCGAGAGTTTCGGGGTGAGCAGTTGTTTCAGGTAACTTCCCGTATGCGAACCCTTCACCTTCAGTAAATCCTCAGGCGTTCCCGCAAAGACAATCTCGCCGCCATTGACTCCCGCTTCGGGTCCGAGATCGATGACGTGATCGGCGCACTTGATGACATCGAGATTGTGCTCAATGACTACAACAGATTCGCCCGCATCGACAAGGCGCTCGAACATCTTCAACAACATTCCCGTGTCGTCAAAATGAAGCCCCGTTGTCGGCTCATCGAAAATCAGCAGAGTCGTCTTGTCGTCTTTTGGCGCGCGTTTCGGCTTGGAGAGCAAATGCCCCACGAGCTTGAGCCGCTGACTCTCACCACCGGAAAGGGTGTTGAGCGGCTGCCCGAGACGAAGATACCCCAGCCCCACCTCGGCGAGCAATTGGAGCCCTTCGACCACCTTGGCCGCTTTTCTGTCTTCCACCGAAAAGTAAAACTCAATCGCCTCACTCACCGTCATCGAAAGGACTTCATGAACCGACTTCCCTTCGAACTGAATCTCCAGCGCTTCCGGTGTATAACGTTTTCCCTCGCACTCGGGGCAGGTTACGTAGAGATCACTGAGAAATTGCATTTCCACTTTCTCGTAACCATTCCCCATGCAGCGGCCACACCGTCCCGCCCCGCTGTTGAAGGAAAGATACCCCGGAGTGATCCCGCGCGACTTGCCATCCGGCGACTCCGCGAAAAGTTTACGAATCGGCTCAAAGATCCCCGTGTAAACCGCCGGAGTCGAACGTGGCGTTCTCGCGAGCGGGGCCTGATCGACCATGACAACTTCGCGTACCTTCGAGGCACCGCTGATGCTCTTACACTGCCCCACTTCCGTATCGGAACCGGCGAGACCGAGCGCGTCCTGCAGATTCCCATAGAGAACCGAGTGAATCAGGGTGGACTTACCCGAACCCGAGACGCCCGTGACGCAGCAAAAAACGCCGAGCGGAATCTCCGCGTCCAGCTTCTTGAGATTGTTCTGCGTCGCCCGCTTGATCGAAAGCCAGTTGACCGGCTTTCGACGCTTCGTCGGAACCGGGATCGCCTTCTTCCCCGAAAGATACTCGAGAGTCAAAGCACGGGGATGAGCCGCGATTTGCTTTTTCGCGGCTGCGATCGTGGCGAGACCGGCCCCTTCGAAAACAAGTTCCCCGCCGTTCTCTCCCCGTCCCGGTCCGATATCGACGAGATGATCTGCGGCACGAATCACCGCCTCCTCATGCTCGACAACGACGAGGGTGTTCCCGAGATCGCGAAGCCGCTGCATCACGCCGATCAATTTTCCCACATCGCGCGGGTGCAACCCGACGGTCGGCTCATCGAGGACAAACAAAGTATTGGTCAAACTCGCTCCGAGACAGGTCGTGAGATTGACCCGCTCTGTTTCCCCGCCCGAGAGGGTTCGCGTCGGCCGGTCCAGATTGAGATAGCCAAGACCCACCTCCTGTAAATACCCGAGGCGGTTGCTCACTTCTTCGTAAAGCATCGTCGCGGTCTTGTCTTTACCCGGAACCGTGATCGTTTTGAAAAACGCCGCAACATCATCAATCGACAATTGCCAGAGATCCGGCAGCGTTTTACCCGCGATCTTAAAATTCAAGGCCTCCGGTTTGAGACGAGTTCCCTTACAGGTTTTGCACGTCGTGTAGCTGCGGTAGCGGCTCAGGAAAACCCGAACGTGCATCTTGTAGGCGCGGGATTCAAGCCAGTCGAAGAATCCCGTGACACCATACCAGGTGCCGTGCTGCCAGGCTTCCTCCGGATCTGAACCATCCCCCTCGATAAGCCATTTTTGATCCTCCGGATCCATCTCATCGAAGGGTGTAACGAGACTCAATCCCCTCGTGCGGGCACACCGTTCAAGGTCTTCTTCACATTCGTAGTGAGCATCCCCCTGAAAGGCACGAACAAGCCCTTCCGCGATCGAGAGCGACTTGTCCGGGAGTGCCTTGTCGATATCGATCCCGATGACTTTGCCGAACCCTTTGCAAATCGGGCATGCCCCGAGCGGATGATTAAAACTGAACAATCCCGGGGTCGGTGCTTTTAACTCACTTCCCGTTTCAGGATTGGTCCATCCCCTCGAAAAACCGGCCCGCTCGCCACTCTCAGGATCAACCACCGTAACCGTCCCTTTCCCGAGATCGAGAGCCCGCTCCAACGCTTCAAGAAAACGCGACCGACGGGCCGGAGCAACCCGGTCCTGAATCACATCGACCCGGCCGGGCAGAGTTTTGCGATCGTAATCCTCCGGCGCATCGACCCGGTAGGGCTTTCCAAAGAGCCAGACACGGAGGTAGCCCTGCTGCTGGAGGAATTCGAAAAAATCAGCGACCTTCGTTTTCGCAGGTGCCTCCACCGAAAAGAGAATCAGAAGAGCGTCATCCTTACCGAACCGCTCCTTCGACTTCCTCCAGATCGATTCCGGCGTGTCCGGCGAGATCTCCTCACCCGAGACCGGATCAAAGCCGCGGGCGAGCCTTGGGAACAACAGCTTCAGATAATCATTGATCTCCGTGATTGTCCCCACCGTTGAGCGGGTCGTTTTCACCGCGTTTTGCTGCTCGATCGCAATCGCCGGGGGAATCCCCTTGATCGAATCGACCTGAGGCTTATCCATCCGGTCGAAAAACTGCCTCGTGTAGGGCGAAAAGGTCTCCACATAGCGCCGCTGCCCCTCAGCGTAGAGCGTTTGAAAGGCCAGGCTCGACTTCCCCGATCCACTGGGCCCCGTCACGACCGTCAACTTCCCGATAGGAATATCGAGGTCGATCCCCTTGAGGTTGTTTTGACGAACTCCCTTGAGTTCAATCACCGTCCCGGTGTCGGATGCTGTCTTTTTCTTCGCCATCGTCTCTGTGGCGAAAGGTTACGCACGGAATCAAAATTCGCACCAGAGAAACCGCACTTCAAAGCGATTCAAAAAGCCCCTTAGCAAAAATAGCAGCCCCGAAAAGAATCATGATCAACGCCGCCCCCGAATTGATCCACTGTGACCATTCCCCCGGAGAGCGCTTTTTCACCATGTGGAGAAGCTGATTCACCGGCAACCAGAAGCAAAGGGTCCCGCCGAGAACACACAAGGCGAAATAGAAATCCGAAGACAGATCCAACTGCCCCGACACCACCTTGAATGTTGCCAATAAAATCGTGAAAGTCGCAAAAGGAACCGGATTGAACAAAGTCATTACGAGCGTCGACGTAAAATCGCCAAGATACCGGCGGGCACATTTGGCCTTCGCCGGGGGAACCGTTTTACTTCTCCAACCTCGCCACCCCATCAGCACCAACATGCCCCCTCCAACCAATTGCAGGGGAACCCGGTAGGTCTCAAGAAACGCCCCGATCCACTTCAAACCGAAAAGCGCCGCGAATGAAATGACTCCGTAGGCCAACGCCATCCCCAGCGAGGCTGATACGCCCCGCCAACGATCCGACTCGACATTTCGCTTGAGGCACAGCAATCCCACCGGCCCGATGGGAGCCGCATTCACCGCCCCGAGGAGTAGCGCTTTGATAACCAGATCAGTCGTCATCGAAAATGCTAAGGAGCCAGCATATCCGCCCTCAAGAAAGTAGCGAATCTGTCACAGGATGTCGGGCCACCGCCCGGGCACAAAAAAAGGTGCGCACCCTCTCGAGTGCGCACCTTTTGAAAATAAACTTCCTTCGCCACTAGAATCCGTATGAGAATCCAGCACGGTAAGTGTGCGTGTCATAGATGTTATGACCTGCGTCGTAGGCGTGACCCACGTAAACGTTGGAGTTAGCACCGATACGGGCACCGATTTCGGAATTCACCTGAAGCCAGTTTTTGTCGTAAGCGATCGCGCCGAAATTGTCGTCGAGAATGTTGTTATACTGAAGACCCACGCGAGCGTAGAGAGAATCGGTAAAGTTGTAGGTCGCACCGAGATCAACCACAAGCTGTCCAACATCGGCACCGCCCGTCAGAGGAATACCCGCCACGATTGAAGTGGTGGATGAATTCTGATAGAGGTAGGAAATCGCGCCATCAACAACGATATCGCCGAAAGCCTTGCTCGTTCCGAGGCCGGGGTTGATGAAGAATGTGCTGCCATCGGTTCCGACGATCTGGGCTCCTGCCAGATTCGTTGCACCATCTGACCAGGATCCGCCAACGATGAGGAAACCGTAGATGTTGTTCACGATGTCTGCAGAAAGTGACGCAGCAACCGTGTGAGTGTCGTTATCAATGCCTGCGGCACCGGCCCGAAGCTGCTCATCACCATACTCATAGGAGAGGTCCAAATAGATCCCGGCACCAAGATAACGCTCATATCCGATCGCATACACATTGGTATTGCCTGCAATCCCTACACCGGCGGTATCGAGTGAAGTATCGACGTAATTGTATTCGAAGTGAAGTGAGTCACCACCTTCGTCAGCGAGCATCGGAGCTTCAACACCGGCGTGAATTCCACCGAGACGACTGATAGCTCCGTTACGCAAGGTCTGCGTGGAACGCTGTGAAGTTCCCTGTGGATCAGGATCGACCGATGAAGTGGCTGACTGGATCGCGGCATCCTGAACATCCTCGGCTAAACCGTAGAATTCGAACGTAGTGGTGAATCCTTCGCTGAGCTCAGTTGGTTCGCTCGAGTAACTCGGCTCAGGGCTCGGCTCGGGGCTCGAGGGTGAACTCATCATCGGGTATGAAGGATAAGGAGGATAAGGAGAAGCCTGAACGAGGCTTACCACTCCCGAAGTGAGAATAATGACAAAAAGTGCTAATTTTGCTTTCATAGGAACGTTATGCGATAAGAACACACCCCTACGCAGGTTCCGTCAAGCAGTAATCCATCCTAATAGCTACTTTTCAAACAGTAAGGAACCTTACTAAAAGGTAACATAGGCAACGCGAACCTATAGTCCTTGGGCCTTCCTCTGCGAGAGCCAAATCCCACCCGTCTGGCCAATAGCCGGAATTGACGAGTGCAATGAGTCAATCCATGCTCTTTTCAATTACTGTTCTCCCTATAGATTGCCGTTTGCTATGATTCGTTCTATTTGTCTTGTCGGCATCGCCGCGATCACCCTCAGCGCCGCTCCGGCTCAAGAAGTCCTCGTTTTCCTGAGAGACAAGAGCATCGACGAAAGCAGTGGCATTGACCTCTCCAACCGCCACACCTCGACGGGATGGACGCACAACGATTCCGGAGGAAAAGATCGAATCTATCAGGTAGATCTTAAGACAGGTAATACCGTCGGCGAAGTCGAGTTCAAAAAGAGTGACAACCAGGACTGGGAGGACATCGTCACCTTTGAGGACGGGGACATTGCCTATCTCATGGTTTGCGATGTGGGGGACAATCTCAAGCGTCGCAACCATTGTCAGCTTTGTATAATTCCTGAACCGCTTTTCAAAGACTCAAAAGATTCCCTGAAGTCAGAAGACTGGCTCAATATCGAGTTCACCTACGAAGACGGCCCGAGAAACTGTGAAAGCGTTGCCGTCGATGTGAAGAACCGCAAAATCATCCTCGTGGAAAAAATCTACCCCGAAGCGGATGGCATCCCCGGTATTTATGAACTTCCGCTCCCCGGGGACCTGACGGGCGCGAAAGAGGAGCTTATCGCCAAGCGGATCGGCGAAATACAAACGAAAAACCTGACCGGTATGGATATCTCAGACGATGGCCGGCGCGCCGTGCTTCGCAACTACCCTCGCGCCTGGGTATACCACAAGGGGCCGGATCAATCCTGGGCCGACGTTTTGGGAGGCGAACTGCCTGCTCCCATCGTTCTTCCGCTGCAGCCCCAGGGCGAAGGGATCTGCTTTTCCGCCGACGGAAAATCGATCCTGCTTTCGAGCGAGAACGTGAAACAACCGATCTGGCGTATTCCGATTCCCTGAGCGGATCCGGGTCTCACACGAGCCCCCGCCCGGAACCGGCAGCCGCTCGACTTCGGCCGAACGACTGCGAGCTCACTGGCAAAAACTAGGCCGACTCGTCTTCTCCCGGAGCGGACATGTGCTTCGAGATATAAGCAGGTTCGCCCATTCGCTTGAGAAGATCGAGTTGAAGCTCGAGCCATCCCATGTGCCCTTCTTCATCCATGACGATACGCTCGAAAAGGGCCCTTGTTCCAATATCCCCGGCCGCATCCGCTTCGCGGGCGGCAGCCGTGTAGAAAGTGATCGCCTCTTTCTCGTCAGCCAAATCAGCTTCGAACATTCCGGCGAGAGTTTGAGCAACCTCCGGAGATTTCGCAAACTCAAGCTTTGGCTCTCCTTTGAGGAACATAATCCTTTCAATGTAGTCATCGGAATGCCCCAGCTCCTCCTGCATTTCCTCACGCATCTGAGCAGCAAGACGGTCGATACCCCAATCAGTCAGAACACTCGCGTGCAGCTGGTATTGGTGCGCGGCGGTTAATTCCATCGCCAGCGCCGTTTGAAGATTATTCAGTGTTTTTTCCCGGTTCATAATAGTAAGTCGTTTTTGGTCTCCCAAAGTAATCTATCGTTCAAAATCTGCTGCTTTTCAGATACGCATACGCACTGAGAAATAAGTATCCCAATACCCTCCATAGCTCGTATGCCCCGGGGCGACGACTTAACCCTGTCCGGTCATGAACCTTACCCTGTTGATCGCGGCACCTCTTCTCTTCGAGTCGCTTGAGAAATCACCTTCCACGCGCCGCCCTATCGAGCGCTTCGCTGTAGATCCGGCGGCGCTCATCAGAATTCACCCCGTTGTTTCGCATCTCCATGACCCGCCTCGCCAGCTCCTCCCGCTGCTGCGCGGAAATCTTATTCAGCTTTTCCATGACCTCCGGCGGCGGACTTCCGCGGTAGCCGTCTCCGCGAAAGCCTTCGGCGGGGTTTCTCCCCGCTCGTCGCGCGTCATCAATTTGCTCCTGACTCAACGAGCCACCGCCTCCGCGGGAACTGCCTCCGCCGGAACCGCTGGCGCTCTGCCTTTCGACTTTGGCATACCGTATCGACACGACCTCGCCTCCATTGACTTGAATCTTCGCGGTGAGCGATTCGAGATCCGTTTCGTCGCCCCTCACGCCGACGAGCTGCCATCCTTCCGTATTCGTATTCTCCGAAACGACATAAGACAGGGTCGATTCGGAATCAAAGAGCGTCGCGTAGACATTCCCCTCGATCCGGGCCATCCCGGTGAGAACGATCGAATCGGAAAAATCGATCGAACGACGAAAAGGCGAAACCCCTTTCAAATCAGTAAAACTCTCCGCATCGATTGGACGCGGCAGAAAATCGCCGGAATGAGCTCCCACCTCATCCTCAGAAAATGCCGACTCTGCAGCCACAGCCATTCCCCAGCTCGCCAGGAGGAGAGCAACCTTCACGGAGAATCGGCAACAGGATCGAAACAACATCTGGGAGAACATTGATACAAATCCTCCCGCTTCTCAACCCGGTTCGTGCTGATGCGGCGGACAAAATCAGCAGCAAAACAAAACCCGTCACTTCATTTATTCTGAAAACCAGTGGAGTCACTCCCTGATTTCACACCGTTCAACACAAACCATTCATGCCTATCGGCAGAAAGCATCTGCAATCACGACAACGACAGGGTTATTCGGATTGCGATAGTCCAACGCTACCCAAACAACATCATTTGCGGATCGTCATCGCCGCCGCTGTCGCCGTTAGCCGACTCCGTCTTCGCTCTGGTCTTCTTCTTCGCAGATTTTTTCTTCGGCGGAGCTTTGCTTTCGGCGTCAGAATTCTCTGGCACCTCTTCCACCGGCACCGCCTGCGCAGCGACATCGCCTTCCAGACCCGCGAGAATTTCTTTAGCACGGTTGATGATGGTGTCGGGAAGTCCGGCGAGTCGTGCAACCTGAATACCGTAACTGCGATCCGCAGCACCGGCGATAATCTGACGGAGAAAGATAATCTGGTCGTTCCATTCGCGGACGGCGACGTTGTAATTGTTCACTCCCTCGCGTGACTCGGAGAGCTGAGTGAGCTCGTGATAGTGGGTCGCAAAGAGAGAGCGACACTTCACACGGTCGTGGAGGTGCTCGACGACGCTCCAGGCGATGGAGAGACCGTCGTAGGTCGCGGTGCCGCGTCCGATTTCATCAAGAATGACGAGACTGTTTTCGCTCGCGTTGTTGGCGATGAGAGCCGTCTCGGTCATTTCGACCATAAAGGTGGATTGTCCTTTCGATATATCATCGCTCGCACCGACGCGGGTGAAGATGCGATCGACGAGCCCGATCTCTGCGCTTTCAGCAGGCACGTAACTACCGATCTGAGCCAGCAAAGTAATCAATGCGACCTGACGAATGTAGGTGGACTTACCGGCCATGTTCGGACCGGTGATGAGCATGAACCGGTTATTTACCGGATTCATTTCAGTGTCGTTGGGAACAAATTTCTCCTCACCGATGTTTTGATCGAGGACGGGGTGACGTCCGTTTTTGATGACGAGATTCTGCGTCTCGTTGAGAAAGGGGCGGCAGTAGCCAAACAACCTCGCGACTTCAGCAAAGGAGGTCAGCACATCAATTTCAGCGAGGGCCGAGGCCGTTTGCTGGATCGCTTCGAGCGATTCGAGAACCGTCTCACGCAGGTTGAGAAATTCGGCATACTCGAGCGATCTGAGACGCTCGTCGGCTCCGAGGATTTTGTTTTCAACCTCCTTGAGCTCCGGCGTGATATAGCGCTCCGCGTTCGCCATGGTCTGCTTGCGCGTGTATTCCTCAGGCACTTTATCGAGATGACTTTTCGTGATCTCGATAAAGTAACCGAAAACGTTGTTGTATTTGATTTTCAGCGAAGGAATTCCAGTCCTTTCCTGTTCGGTGGCCTGGAGGCGGGCGACCCACTGCTTCCCTTCGGTCGCGGCGCTCCGGATTTCGTCGATCGCGGCACTGTATCCGAGAGCGAAAATGCCTCCATCTTTCAGCGAAGCGGGTGGCTCGTCGGTGATCGCAGTTCCAAGCAAATCGACGAGTTCGGTGAAATCACCCAATTGCCGCCCCAGAACCTCTCCGAGCGCCCCACCGCTCAGCGCCTGAACGTGCTCTCGAATCTCGGGAACCTGCCGGAGCGATTGCTCAAGCGATTTCAAATCACGCGCATTTCCCGATCCCTGGCTGAGCCTGCTGATGGTGCGCTCGACGTCCCGAACTCCGGAAAACGATTCCCGGATCTGATTGAGAAGGAATGACTCGCGGATGAAAGCCTCGACCATGTCCTGACGCGAGACGAGCACGTTGAGATCACGGATCGGATGGAGGACCCAGTTGCGAAGCTTGCGCGCGCCCATCGGGGTCGAGGTGCGGTCAATCGCCCCGAGCAGTGAAGATTTCACCCCGCCGGAACGGCTTGTGACGAGGTCCAAATTTGCCTGGCTTGATGAGTCGATGAGCACATAGGAATTCGTCTGATACGCCTGAAGGGTTCGCAGATGCCCGACGCTGCGACGAAGCTGCGTTTCCACGTAGTGCAAAATCGCGCCGGCTGCTCCGATCGCAGCCGAAAGTCCTGTGCAGCCGAAGCCATCGAGGGACTGCACTTTAAAATGCTGCTTCAGAGTGTATTCCGCCTGATCAATCAGAAAGGTGTAGCCGTCGTAATCCTGCGCATTGGGGAGGAGATCAAAAGCCGCCGCCTGCTCTTCGGAAAAAAGCACCTCGCTGGGGCGGAGTCGCGCGAGTTCATCTTCGAGCGCTTCGCGGTCGGAAAATTCCGTAAGCCTGAACTCACCTGTGGTGTGCTCGATGTAGGCGAGACCGATCTTACCCTTCACCTGAAATACTGCCGCGAGGTAGTTGGATTTGGCGGAATCGAGGAGATTGAGATCATCAATCGTTCCCGCGCTGATGATCTGACTGATGGCCCGCTCGACGATTTTACCCGGCTTTGGCTCTGTGGTCTGCTCCGCGAGGGCAACCCGCTTTCCCGCCTTGATGAGCTTGGCCATGTAGCCTTCCGCAGCATGATGAGGAACCCCGCACATCGCAATCCCGTTACGCTTCGTGAGCGCGACATTGAGGATGGGCGACGCCACTTTGGCATCGTCGAGGAACATCTCGTAGAAGTCCCCGAGACGATAGAGGAGAAGGACATCATCCGGCAATTCACGCCGCATCGCCTGATACTGCTGCATCATCGGCGTGAGTTTCACCGCCCCGCTGTCTGTCGTTTTCTCCGCCATGGCTCCGTCGCCCCACCTTATGAGAACCGATCAATTCTTCAATCCCCAAAAATGCGATTTACTTTGGGAAAGTCTCGAGCGGAGGCGCAGAGCAGGGCCAATGAAGGGTTTTCGCACAAAGGCACCAGGCCACAAAGGGATGAGATCCGCACACTTTCCTACTTTCCTACTTTCCTACTTTCCTACTTTCCTACTTTCCTACTTTCCTACTTTCC
>JARGPH010000004.1:163256-257418 GCA_029213065.1 Verrucomicrobiales bacterium
TCCGCCACTCCCAAAACATCTCTTCGCGCGGGGCCATATACTTTTCCAGATCGGCGAAGCTCAGCGGCACATAGTCGCAGGCATCGACGCCGACATCGCGAACGAGATGACGCTGATTTTTCGCATCCTCCTCCTGCAGACGACCGTGAACGTGACCGTAGAGATGCCACGCTCCGTGAAAGGACTTGTCCCAACTCCGCATCGGGTAGTGATTCAGCCAGATCTTCTTTCCCTGCACTTTAATCATCCCCTGATCGATCGCCCTCGAAAACAGCGCGTCGAAACCGGGCGCATCGTGATTTCCCCGCACGAAGTTCACTTCCCGGCAGGCGATGCGATCCCGATAGGCAGCGGCCTCCTCCACCGTTCCGAGGCAAAAATCCCCGAGAATCCAGAGAACGTCGCCGGGAGCAACCCGCTCATTAATAGCGCCGATCAACGCCGCGTCGTGACGGGCAATCGTCTCCCGCGACACCTTCCACCCCGCGCTTTCCCCCTCCGAACATCTATACCTTTCATCATCAGAGAGATAGGGGCGCTGACAATACTTAATGATATTTCCATGTCCGAGATGGAGATCAGAGGTAAACCAGGTTTCAGGCATAGGAGAGCGTGTTAGGGCAAACAAAAAACGAATCAGAAAAATCGATGTAACGTAATCCGGCAATCGAAAAAGCGGGGGTCAGGCAGCATAGCATTGCAATCCGGTTCGGCTTGTCGTTTCATGAGCATCCCGATGCCCTCTTCCGCACAAAGTAGAGCAACGGGGTACTCCTTCACAAACGGATCACTCTGTATTGTAAGGGATTCCCTTGAGGTGCGCATCACCGGTTGGCCCGTTCCGCAATCGGTGATGCGCCGTGGAACCCCTTTCAGCAGACCTCAGACGAAGTGGGACCCCTTTGTTCCCGAATTTCGCCTCGTACATCCCTATCGACCGGCAAAGAAACAAATCGCGCGAAAGCGGTTTGAGAAGGATCAACTCAGCTTTGATTTCTTTGACGAAACCTACGCCCCGGGAAAGATCGAACCGACGACACCGGCGCAACGGAAAAAGAAAGCCCTCGATCAGTTCCGGTTTTCACTCCCGAAACCCGTCGCCCATGTCGTTGAGCCATTCCGGACGCACCAGTGGCCGCTTCTGAGCTTCCTTGCGCATGACGAAGGGGCACTCGACCTCGCCTCGAACAATCCAGCCCTCGCCTTTTTCCTCGCACAGCGCCTCCGGTGCAATCGCGACCTGATCCAATCGCTCGGCTGCAGTCAGATGCGCCAGCGTGAACTTCTCGACGTGCTCGGGCTGCCGTCTTCACCCAATGCGGTGAAGCTGTTCCGTAAAATTGCACCGTCCTCACTCAACGGGGACAACTGGCAATCCATCATCGAATTGCTGAAAACCGAACTCGGCTCCCCCAAGCCGCGCCTCAATCACCTCCCCTCGATCAATTCCGGTGTCGTCGAAATCCTCCTCGATCAGGGTGCCGCCGATGCCGCGCTACCCTCGCTTCTCATAGAGGTCGCGAAGGACCGGTCCGAAAACTACCGCGGCCGCATCGTTCACCTCATCACGAGCACCCTCCGGATGCAGGACGAGATGCGGGTCAGCAAAAAATGCGACCGTTTTCCCTCGGTGGAGCGTCTTCGAAGCGTTCACGACGAAGTTTCAGAGAACTACCGCCGTCGTGCCCATAAGTTGACGGAAGCCTCGCAGCATGAGAGCGATCATTTCCGGAATCCACCCATTCCCGGGATCGCCGGAAAAATTGAACCGGTCACGAGCGCTGCCCAGCTCGTCGACGAAGGCGAGGCCCAGGGAAACTGCGTCGCGAGCTACGCCTCGAAAGTGCGGGACGGAAATATCTTCATCTACCGGGTCCTCTTCCCGGAGCGCTCCACACTCTCCATTGTTCGCAGCTCACCCTTCTCCAGTTGGAGAATCGGGGAGCTCGAAGGGCGCTACAATACTGACGCCAGCCCCGAAACCGAAGATTTCGTGCAAGCCTGGCTCGATCGTCACGGCCAGATCGTCTGAATTTCCAACTCACCGGATTACCGCAAACGCGGAGCAAATTGTAAGATTTTTGAACCAAAACCGGTCAAAGAACGTCTAACAGGTAACTCAAGAAACATCGCTATGAACAAACGAACCTTTTTCAAAACCTCCCTTCTCTCCCTTTCGGCGCTGGCACTTGCTGCTGTCGCCACGGTTTCCGTTCAGGAAAGCCGTGCAGACTCCGGAGCTCTCAAGATCTACAAATTCGAAGCTGACTGGTGTGGCCCCTGCCAGCAAATGAAGCCGATCTTCAAGAAAGTTTCCGGTGACTTCAAAGACGTGACCTTTCAAACCGTCGACGTCGATAAGGATCCGAAAACGACCGAGCGCTTCAACGTCTCAATCCTTCCCACCGTAATCGCCGTGAAAGACGGTGAAGTGGTCGGCACAACGACCGGATTCAAGAATGCGAACCAGCTGAAGTCCTTCATCAAGAAGCACAACCGCTAAACCGCACCTCCGGAAGGGATACCTCCATCGGTATTCCTTCCCCCTCCAAGGAGTGGCGTGCTTCCAGCCGCCAACACTGCCTTTCCGCCGCACGCATTCCGCAAAGGAATCCCGAGCAAGAAAAGCCGGCAGGCACCGCCTCCGATCACCCCAGCATGAGGCGGTGAATCATCGCATTGACCTTGTTCTCGGTCAGACCGGGAACAATTTCCAGATCGGTAAAGGTCTCAAAAGGACGATGGTCGATGATGGACTCAGCAAGCTTTTCCCCGATGCCGGGAAGCGACATGAGCTCTTCCTTTGAAGCGTGGTTCATATCCACGACAGGACCTTCCGGCTCGCAGCCTTCGGAGTCATGAAGGTCATCGTCGAAAGTTGATTCTTCGACAAGGTCATCCGCGTTCGCGTCGTCTTCGCTCTCGTCATCCCCCTCACCCGGCTCCAAATCCTCCGGCTCAGCGTGATCACTTTCCATCCCCGCTGAGGTCTCTTTTTCTTTATCCTTATCCTTATCCCCCGCATCGTCTGCGGATTCACCATCCTTGTCAGGCCAATCCTGAACCGGCTCATGCGTCTCCTCACCGTGGTGAGGATCGTCCTCGTGCCCGTCGTGCCAGTAATGGTCGTCATCGTGCCAGCTCTCGTCGTGCTGGGTGTGATGATCATCGCCGGAGTGATAGGGATCCCCGTGGAAGCTGTCACGCGCCACCGTTTCAGCACTTCCCGAAACGCCTGAACCGGAGTCGTCGCTCTCAGAATGGTCACTCTCATGATCATAGAGATGCGCGTGCTCCCTTTCGTATTGCTCGATCTCAGCCTTGTGAATCTCCGCTTTCTCCTCTTCAGAAAGGTCATCGGCCGGCTTCTCGTAAAGGCGCTGCAAGCGCGTCTTACGGGCCTCTTCCTCGGCACGCGCCTTCTTGTCTTTTCCACGCTCGATGATTGAGGCGATGATAATACAAACCTCGTAGAGGAAAATCATCGGCCCACCCAACAGTCCCAGTGTCATGATATCCGGAGGCGTCAGGATCGCCGCCGCCACGAGAATGATAATCCACGCATAGGTCCGCGTCGCCCGCATTACCCGCGCCGTGAGCAGATCCAGCTTCACCAGAATCGTAACCACGACCGGCAGCTGGAAACTGATTCCAAAGACAAGCACCAGCCTCGCGATGAAATTGATGTATTGCCCGATTTGATAGACACTTTTGCCACCTTTTACCGGTATTATGACCAGCTTGTCGCGCGACTCATCGTAGCGCAGCGCGAAGTTCGAGCCTTCCATCGTTGCAAAGCTTCCCTGAATGTAGGTTCGAATCTCAGCCTTCATTTCAGGACTCAAGGCTGCTTTAGGCGCTTCGGCCTCAGGTTCCGCCCCTTCTTTTACGGGCGGAATCAACTGACCGTCAGGTCCAAGCAAAGAGACTTCCCCGATGGGCAGCGCCATTGCCTGAGCCGCCGGATCGGTGCTCCCTATTCGTTCGTTCTCGAACACATAGAAAAACTTGAGCGCCACCGGTGCCGCGAGATAAAAAGCAAACGCCACCCCCGCCAGAAAGAGAACAAACCCAACCAGCGAACCGGGAATGATGGTTCGCTTTTCCACCTGGCGAAGCCCCGGAATGATGAACTGAAAAATAAAGTAAACCGTGAAGGGAAATGAAATGATGATCCCGCAGAAAAAGGACAGCTTCAGCATCAGAACAATGAACTCCGGCGGGCTCAGCGTGATCAGATCAAACTTCGTCGAAAGCGGCACTCCCTCGGCGATTTCCGCCATCGGAAGCGTCGCCGGAATTTGAATCAACTCGAAAATTTTCTCATTGAAGGTGAAGCAGATAACCGTCGAAACGGCAAGGACTGCGCCGACCTTCATCAGCATCGTTCTCAGATCTTCGAGATGATCCAGAAACGGCTTCTCATGAGCATCAAAACCTTCATCAGCACCGGGCCGGGCACGGGAAGCTGATTCTCTAATTTGAAACAATTTATCGAAAGCGGTCTTAAGCATGATGATCGATTTGGACTGTAGCGGAGGGGACTCTAGCCGCAATTTAAGAAACGGCAAAGAGGCGCAAGCAACGGACTGCAATTACGTATCGCAGAATACTTGCTTATTTTTTCATAAAGACGCTACGCTTGCAGCTTGCATTGAAAAACGGGGGTGATATGTCTTTTATGTTGGATACTCTCCAAACATAATAAATACAGTAGATTAAAGACCATGTTCGGTTACGACGAGGACAAGCGGGGCCCCCAGGACGGGCCGATTCACACAGAGAAAATTCTCGCAGATCGCAAAATTTTCTTTCTGGACCTGAAAGAGAACGACCGCGGCCAGTTCGTGAAAATCACCGAGGATGTACGTGGACGCCGCGATACAATCATGGTTCCAGCTGAATTTCTCGACGATTTCATCACCGCTCTCCAGGACATCCGCGACGCCTCGGATCTCGAGGATTAGTCTTTCTTTTTCCCCGAAACCGACGACTGCTGCGACCGGGCATTCCCCCGGCCCTTGAGGAATACCCATACACTTATGAGAAGCATGACCGGATTCGGCCGCGGCGAAGCTGCGGCAAATGGATGGAAGATCGAGATCGAGCTCTCGGCGGTGAACCGCAAACAATCTGACATCAACGTCAACCTTCCCGGTTCACTCATTGAACTCGAAGCGGAAGTGCGACGTCTCATCGGCGAAGCCATTTCGCGGGGACGGGTCAACGCCCGCATCAATCTCAACCGCGAAGGCGGAAGCGTCAGCCAGCTCAGCTTCGACGAGGGCCTCGCCGGTCAATACGTCGAATCCGTGAAAGCATTTGCTGAAAAAGCGGGGATCGACACTCAGATCGGTGCCGCCGACCTCTTTCGCGCTCCCGGCGTATTCAAACTCGACGATGCCCGCGTCTCAGCCGACCAGGTGAAAGACGGCATTTTCTCCGCCCTCGCCGAATCCATCGTCCAGCTCATTAAAATGCAGGAGGAGGAAGGCGCCCATCTCCACGACGATCTTTGCAGCCGCATCACCCAAATCGAAAGCGGTGTCGCGGTCGTGAAAGAATTCGCCCCCACCGTACCCGCCTCCTACCGCGAGAACCTTCTTAAGCGCCTCAACGAGTCCGGAATCGACTGCGACTTCAGTGACGACCGCATTCTCCGCGAGATCGCCCTCTTCGCCGAGCGCTGCGACATCACCGAGGAACTCACCCGCATCGACCACCACGTCGCCCAGTTCCGGAAGTACTTCGAAAGTGAAGAACCGACCGGCCGCCCCCTCGATTTTCTCTGCCAGGAACTCAATCGCGAGTTGAATACGATCGGGAGCAAAGCGAACCACCCCCGCATCGCCCAGGAAATCGTAAACGCCAAAACCGAGCTCGAAAAATTCCGCGAGCAGATCCAAAACGTGCAGTAAAGCGTTTGATCACCGCGACCTAACAGGGTTAGGTCATGGACCCAACCCTGTTGAATGAACATTCTTGATCTCCAGCGTCGCGGCTTGCTCTGCGTGGTATCCGGACCTTCGGGTTCAGGGAAGACAACGCTTTGCCGGCGCTTCTCAGACGAAGACAAAGGCGCGACTTACGCGATCTCAGCGACGACACGCGATCCCCGTGCCGGCGAGGAAAATGGCATCGACTACTTTTTCATGACTCGTGAGGAGTTCGAAACGAAGGCGAGCCGGGGCGAATTTCTCGAATACGCCGAGGTTCACGGCAATCTCTACGGCACTCTCAAGAGCGAAGTGATCCGCCACATCAGCGAGGGACGGGACGTTCTTATGGATCTCGATGTTCAGGGCGCTGCGCTGATTCGAAAACAGTCCGACACCCGGATTCAGGAAGCCTTCGTCGACGTTTTCATCCTCCTTCCCGGAGATGAAGAATTGCTGAAACGTCTCGGCGTTCGCGGAACCGAATCCGAGGAACAGGTCAATCTGCGCCTCCGAAACGCCCACGAAGAGATACGACACTGGCGCGACTATCGCTACACCATCATCAGCGAAGACAAGGAGACTGACTTCGCCACCTTCGGCGCGATCATCAACGGCGAACGCCGCCGCTCATCCCGCCTCAAAGAAGGCCCCGCCGATGAGGCAACGGAGGAATAAACCGTCCGATCCGGACGCTCTACCGGAATCATGATCGAAACAGGGATTGAAATCCCTGCCTAAAATAAAGGGTCACTTCGCGACCATTTTGAACCCGCGCGAGCCGCCCTCGCTCGAAGAATGATCGCATAGTAGCGGGAAAGATTTGCGCCTCACCGCCCAAGAACCAAGAACCCAAAGAAAAGTCACCACTTGCGCAAAGCTCCGCTGGAAACGACCTTCCCCCGTGAGCAATTCGTCTTCAGGAAAAAACATCGTTCTCGGCGTGACCGGATCCATCGCCGCCTACAAGGCCGCTGATCTCGTCAGTCGCCTCACCAAAAGCGGGCACGAAGTCCACGTCGTGATGACTAAGGACGCGCAGGAATTCATCACTCCGCTCACGCTTCAGGTCCTCTCCCGTCAACCGGTCACCACCGATCTCTACGACGAAAAGCAAAACTGGCATCCCGGCCACATCGAGCTCGCCGACAACGCCGATCTTCTCGTCGTTGCCCCCGCCACTGCCAACCTCGTCGCCCAGTTCGCGAACGGCCTCGCCGGTGACACCCTCGGCGCGATCCACCTCGCAACCCTTGCACCGGTTCTCATCGCCCCTGCCATGAACGGCAAAATGTGGCAACACCCTGCGACTCAGGCCAACGTCGAAACCCTCAAATCACGCGGCGTTTCCTTTATCGGCCCCGAAGAAGGGCTCCTCGCCTGCGGCTACGAAGGGATCGGCCGCCTCTGGCCTGTCGAAGGCATCGAAGCCGAAATCGAACGCCTCCTCGCAGAGAAGAGCTAAGCACCGATGCATTTTCTCATCACCGCCGGGCCAACCCGCGAACCGATTGATCCGGTTCGCTATATCAGCAACCACTCGTCGGGAAAAATGGGATACGCCCTCGCCGAAGCCGCTCTCGCCGCCGGACACGAGGTCACCTTAATCTCAGGCCCCGTGTCTCTCACTCCGCCGGAAAAGGCCACCTTCCTTTCAGTCGAAACGGCGCAGGAAATGTTCGATGCGGTCGCCTCACAGATCGCAAAAGCAGAAGTCGCGATCTTTTGTGCCGCCGTCGCTGACTATCGCGTCGCGGAGCAGGCCGATGAGAAAATTAAGAAATCCTCCGACACCCTCACTCTCGATCTCGTCAAGAATCCTGACATTCTCGGCAGCGCCCGGGGTGCGTTCGGCTTCAACGGCTTTCTCGTCGGGTTCGCCGCTGAAACCACCGACGTCGAAAAACACGCCATCGGTAAGCTTGAGAAAAAGGGCTGCGACCTCCTCGTCGCCAATGACGTGAGCCGCAGCGACATCGGATTTGATCATCAGGAAAACGAAGTGATCGCCTTCCATCGCGACGGCCGGAAAACGCCTCTCCCCCGCGCCCTCAAAAGCGAGATTGGGAGAGAGCTGATTCGATTAATCGAGGCGTCTATTTGAGGGGCTTGATAGGGCGATATCCCCGGATGTGGCGGCGAGAGCCAACGAGTGGCCGACGAAGCCGACAGGTCCGTCGCAGCGGAGAGGCAGCGCATTCCACTCGCTTGGCGCTCGCCGCCACACGATTCGCCCTACCCGAGCTCCCTTTTCCGCGCATACACCCGCGTCAGTGATTGACCCGCAAGATCCGAAGCAATACCTTCCGGCGATGTTGAACAAGTGGATCAATCTTCTCATTCGGGGACGCTGGGGTTTTGCGACGATTTTAATCGCGGCGATGACCGCTTCGTTGTGGATCATGCCGGAGCTGAACTTCAGCTTCAACCTCGGCCGGATGCTCCGTGGCGACGAGGCCCGCGTTGTCGATGTGAAAGAGTTTTACTCGACCTTTCCTCCCTCCGACGGCCACGTCATGCTCAGCGCGTCAGCGGATCGAACCCTGACAGTGAACGATTTGCGCGCCACCGAAGCGTGGGCGGATCAGCTCCGCGCCCTTCCGGAAGTGAAGACGGTCATTTCCCCCAATCTCCTCCTCAACCTCAAACTCGACGGATTCACCCTCGACGAATGGGCGCGCCTCGGCGGAACCGGGAGCGAGCCGCTCGTGCTCGGAGACGGTCCGGGAATGGAAACCTTCAAAGGCAATCTCATCTCGCGGGACCTGAAATCCGTGGCTCTCTATCTGGTAAAGGAAAAGGGAATGAGCCGGCGTGCCCTTCACGATGCCGTGGAAAGAACCATGAATCCCCCGTGGCCGGACGCAAAACTACGCATCGTCGGCACCGACTACCTCCTCCAGCAAATGGGCGGATTGCTCCGTTCCAATTTCCGGGCCGTGCTCCTTCTGGAGGTCATCGCGCTACTCCTCATTATCCCGTTTTTCATGCGGTCACTGCGCCGCGCCTACCTCCCTGTCCTCATTTCATGGGCGGCACTGTCATTTTACTTATCGATCTTCATTCTCGCAGGACAGAAATTCGGTCCCATGCACCTCGCGGGACCGGGGCTGATTCTCATCATCGGCCTCGCCGACGCGATTCACCTTCAGCAAAAATTCGATGACGCCCGCGCCGAGGGTCTTGGGATCACCGAGTCTCTCCGCGCCATGTTTCGCAGTGTCGGGAAAGCCTGCGCGCTCACCTCGCTGACAACCGTCTGCGGCTTTCTGAGTCTGTTAGTTGCTCAACACGAAGAGATTTACGACTTCGGGATCTGGTGCGCCATCGGCGTCGCGACCGCCTACGTTACCGTGATCATTTTTCTCCCCGTCGCCCTGATTTTCTTTCCCGGAAAAGGAGCTCCCGCTCCGATGCGATCGCTCATCAACACACGGGTCCTGCGCCGCTTTGCCGCTCCCGTAACGGTGCTGCTCGTCATTCTCGCTGCCGGCGTCTTCCGCACAAAGATGGATTCCTCGCTCGATCGCGAGCTTCCGGAGTCGCTCGAGGTGGTTCAGAACGGGAACTGGTTCGCCGAAAACTTCCGGGGACTGGACCGCATCGAAGTCGATCTCCACGCCGATCTTCGCGACCCGAAAGTATTCACTCTCGTGGAACGAATGCAGAACGATTTGCGAACCTTTCCGGGCATTTCGGGCTCCCGGTCCTACGTCGATGCCATTCAGATGACCCTCGCCCCCGACGTCGTCGAAACCGAAGACGGCCCCATGCTCGGGGTTCAGGCGCTGGGTTCAGGAGGGGCTTTTCCGGAAACCCTGCTCAACCGCGACCTCGACCGGGCCTGCATCGTTTTTTACCGGACCCGTGGCTTCGGCACCGACGGCTACGAAGCCTTTCGTGATCGCGTCGCCGATTACGCAGACGAACTCCCCGGAGGCGGAACGATGAAACTCAACGGCTCCCTCCCGATGTTTTACGACAGCACCACCCTGATGTCGAAGACGATGGTGATGAGCCTCGCCTGCTCCCTCGCGATGATCACGATCATTCTCATCGTTGTCCTCCGCTCCGTGAAACTGGCACTCCTCTGCCTCGTTCCCAATGCAATCCCTCTTCTTGTCGTCGCCGGCATCAGCGGCTGGATGGGCGCATCGCTTCACCTCGGAATTCTCATCGTCTTTTCGATTGGCCTCGGATTGGCCGTTGATGATACGATCCACCTCATGGTTCGTTTCAAGCAGCTTCAAAAGGAGAAACCGAATGACAGCCATCGCACCCTCATGGATGAAGCGATTGTCTCGACCGGCTTCGCGATCGTCCTCACCTCGGTCGTCCTCCTCATTTCCGCCGCCTGCTTCCTCAGCTCGAGTTTTACGACCTTGCGATGGACCGGAGTCACCCTCGGCATCGTCGCGATCACAGCGCTCCTCGCCGACCTCATTGTCCTGCCCTGGCTCATCGAAAAATTCAACCGCACCGACCCGACGAAACCACGCCCTGCCTCGACATGAAAAGAGCTCTCATTTTCACCCTGACCACAGCCCTTTCCCCGGCGCTCGCTGAGGAAGTCAATTACTCGCGCGACATCGCACCTGTCGTCCAGGAAAGCTGCGCCGGTTGCCACCGTGAAGGAGGTGGAGCGCCCTTCAACCTGACCGACTACGAATCCACTAAACGAAAGGCGAGAACGATACAGCGTGTTGTTGAGAAGCGCTACATGCCACCCTGGCACGCCACCGATGGTGACATTCCGCTCGTGGATGACCGGCGCCTCACCGACGGGCAAATCGAACTTTTCAAAAAATGGGTCGAAGCGGGCCGCCCCGAGGGAGATCCCGCCGACCTGCCCGCGCCGCGTGAGTATCCGGACGGGTGGAAACTCGGCGAACCCGACCTCGTTCTGAAAATGGCCGATGCCTATGAGCTTCCCGCCGATGGCCCTGACATTTACCGAAGTTTTGTGATTCCCACCGGCCTGAAGAAGGACAGATACCTCAAAGCAATCGAGTTCCGCCCCTCGACTCCCGCCGTTGTTCACCACTCGCTCTTCTCCGTCGACACCAAAGGCCGCGCCCGCAAAGCCGATCAGGAGGACCCCGAACCCGGCTTTGCCGAAATGCCGATTGGAGAAGGATCCGGTCGCGGCATCGGAGGCTGGGTTCCCGGAGCCAGCCCGCGCCCCCTGCCCGACGGTCTCGCTCATCACATTCCGGCGGGAAGCGACATTGTTCTCCAGTCGCATTTTCACCTCACCGGAAAACCTGAAAGGGAACAATCCGAAGTCGCTCTCTACTTCGACAGTAAACCACCGGAACGGCATTTCACCACGATCCAGCTGCCGCCCGCATTCGGTGCCTTCTCCGGAATCGACCTCGCTCCCGGCGAGAGCGAAACGGTCGTAACCGATTCATTCGAACTGCCCGTCGCAGTGCGTGCCTTCGGCGCTCATCCGCATTCGCACTACCGGGGAAAATCTCTCTCCATGACCGCTCATCTTCCCGACGGCCAATCGCTCGCCCTCCTCGACATTCCGGATTGGGACATGAACTGGCAGGAAGAATATCGATTCACCGAAGAAGTTGCCCTTCCGGCAGGGACCCGCCTCGAGGCGACTGTCGTCTGGGATAACTCCGCCGAATCGAGTGACAATCCTGTCGTTCCCCCGGTCCGGGTGCGCTGGGGTCTCGAATCCTACGATGAAATGGGCAGCATCGATCTCTTCGTGATTCCGGAAGGCAACAGGAAGCAATCAGCAGTCGCTTTGAAAACGCTCAACAACGCGAAACGCGATCACCTCGTCTGGAAGGCGGGAAGCCACGTCGTCGGACCGGACAAATTGACCGTTTTTGGAAAACTGCGCAACGAGGCCATCGCCCGCTTCGACGCGAACAACGACGGTATCCTCGGACGTGACGAACGCGCCCGCGCAAAGCAAAGCCTGCAGGCGGTCCTGCCGTAATCAGAATATTTCCATCACCTCGACCCGGCAGGGAGCCACGCCATTCTTAACAAAGTCGAGCTTGCCGGCGACGCCTATGGAAACGTCGACGATACGACCGTGACTGTATGGCCCGCGGTCATTGATCCTCACAATCGCGGAGCGGTCATTATTGAGGTTAGTCACTTTCACGAGAGTTCCCATCGGCAGGGTTCGATGGGCGGCAGTGTTTCCCGAATCCCTCAGCCGCTCTCCACTCGCGGTTCTCGTTCCCCCGTTCGTGCGGACACTGTACCAGGACATTTTTCCCTCATGAACCTGGCCGGTTTTGCGCAGCCCCGGACTGGTATGAGGAAGCGCCTCTTCGATCCGCTCCGGCACACTCAGCTGCCCACCCGAAGTCCCTAGAGATTCGCAGGACGGGAGGAGGAGCAGGAGGGAGACAGCAAGACCAAAGAGGAGAAGTCGAAACATGATGAAACTTCCGGTAAATGCGGTCATTGAAAAGCACTTTTACCGTTCCCCGGCCTCCGGCTCCGCCACTCCCCGCTTTCATTGGAACCCTTTTTTACTTCGATATTGATCCATTCCATGCCAAAAAAGAGCATGCTGAAAAACGGGCTCCTTCTTCTCTTTTTCCTAGTCGCCTTTCCCTGTCTCTCGCGCGCCGAAGAGCCTATCAGGATCGCCGTGCTCGATATGCAAAAAATCTTCGCGAATCACCCGTCAACGGAGAAGGCCACGAAAGAACTTTCCGCCGCCCGGGAAACCTCCCGCGCTGACTTCAAAAAGAAATCGAACTCCCTCAAACAAATCCTCCAAAAGCATCAGGAACTGATTCGTGCCGGGAAAAAGAAGGAAGCCGAACAAGAGCTGATTAAAGCAAACGAAGCCGAAAAAGCGATCGCAACATTGCGATCAACCGGATTGCGTGATCTCGAAGAATCCTTTCGCAAAGCCAAGCTCGAGATCATGAAGGACATCCAGAAATCAGTCGCCGAATTCAACAAGGACGCACGATTCGCTGTCGTTCTCGATCAATCCTCCTCCTCCTCGAACGGGCTCCCGCAGGTGGTCCACGCGCCCGGAGCGACCGAGATCACAAACGAGGTGATTTCCTTCATCAAAAAGAACGCTGAAGCAAAACCGGAGTGAGCACCCCACCCGTCATTCTCCCGGTCGACCGGCTCGACCACCTCTGGCCTGACCGACTCAGAAACCGGCGGGTCGGGGCCGTGCTTCACGCCGCCTCAATGACGAGTCGCCTCGACCCGACCCTTGCAGTGCTCGAATCGCTTTCCTCCTCCGGTAAGATCAAACTGACCGCCCTCTTCGGACCTCAACACGGATTCGAAACGACGACTCAGGACAACATGATCGAGTGGGCCAGTTACCGGCATCCACGACTCGATATTCCGATCCACAGCCTCTACGGGGAACACCGCGAACCAAGCGACGAAATGCTCGACGGCGTTGACATTCTCTTCATCGATCTCATGGATATCGGAGCGCGTTACTACACCTTTATCTGGACGATGTTTCTCTGCATGAAAGCGGCGGAGCAACGCGGCATCAGCGTCGTCGTCGCAGACCGTCCCAACCCGATCAACGGCATCGACATTGAAGGGCGACCGCAGGAGCCTGATCATCTCTCTTTCGTAGGACTTTACCCGCTACCGATCCGTCACGGGAAAACGATTGGCGAACTGGCGCGGCACTTCCAAGCGAAGTGCTTCCCCGGCGTGGACCTCGAAGTGCTCCCGATGGAAAACTGGAATCGTGAACAGTTCTACGACGAGACCGGCCTTCCCTGGGTGATGCCGTCCCCTAACATGCCAACGATCGACACCGCGATCGTCTACCCGGGAATGTGCTTGTTCGAAGGAACCAATGTTTCGGAAGGACGTGGAACGACGAGACCATTTGAGCTCTTCGGCGCTCCGTGGATCGACGGCGAAAGGCTAACCGGTGAACTGAATTCCCTCTCACTCCCCGGCGTCAAGTTTCGGGCCGCTTCATTCGAGCCCGGCTTTCAAAAGTACGCCGGTAAAATCTGCCGCGGCGCGCAGTTCCACATCACCGACCGCCGTGCTTTTCAACCCGTCGCGACCGCACTAACAATACTCAAAATTCTCAAAGAGGAATATCGCTCCGACTTTGCGTGGAAAGAGCCACCCTACGAATATGAATTCAAAAAGCTCCCGATTGAGATTCTCTGCGGTCGACCTGAGTCTGCTATTTTCGATGAAACCGTTTAACCTTACCACCATCATGATTTGTCTCGCCGGCCTCGCCCCCGCGCTGAAGGCAGCGGGCCCTGAAGTGACGTGGCGCGAAATTCTCGCGACACCCATTCCGCGCGAGGACTTCATGAAAACGCCGGAGGAATTTGCTGCGGTGATCCCTCCGCGCGCTGTCGCCGCCGAAGGGATCCGCCCCTTCACCGAAGTGCTCAAAGCGATCTATGAAACCTTCGAGAAGCCACCCACGACCCACTACTTTTTCTGCACGGTTTACTACACCCCGCGCGAAGCAGGATTCACCGAAGAGCGGGGATTCAACACCACCCCCGACTCGCTGAGAGCGCTCCGCTCGAAGAAATTTCCCCATGACTTTGTGAAAGCGACTTACGTCGAAGGCTTCGGGCGTCTCGCTGATCCGGTGAACGGGCGGCCCTATTTGTCTTACGACGGAAAGTTTCACACCCGTATTCTCGGGAACCGCAACAACACCCTCCTCGACCGCGAATCGATTGCAGTGCATCGCGGGAACCCGCTCTTTGGAAAAACAACGCGAGCCTGGATACTCGACCCTGAACTCTACAACCAGTTCGGCGCGGTGCGTTTTCAAGTCGGCGATACCGGTGGAGGACTCTACAAAAGCCAAATCGATCTCTACTGGGGCGAAGACGATCCCCTCGGACCGGGAGCGGATGTTTGGCGACCAGCGTCGTGTGATGTCGCGGTGAGCTGGATGGTTCCGGTGTTGGTTTGGTAGGCGCTACGCGCCGTGGGAAGGTGAAATAGTGGAAAGGTAAGAAGGTCGTCGGTTGTCGACAACATGCGCCGCCCCTAAATCCCTAAATCCCTACCCTTGAATCCCTAAATCCCTACCCTTGAATCCCTAAATCCCTACCCCTGAATCCACCCGCGATACGGCCCCGGCTCGGAGCCTTCGATGGGGATTGCTCCGACGGTTTTCTGATAGTATTCGTTCGCGCCGGAGTAGCCGATGACGGCGTAGGCGTAACCGGCATCCTCCATTGCCTTCAACGCTCTCAGCAGGAGCGCGGTTCCGACTCCCTGCCCACGACTCGATTCGATGACTCCGGTGGGACCGAAAAAGCCGCGGAAGCTCGTGTCGTAACAGGCGAACCCGGCGAGACGCGACTCTGCATCCAACGCCACGAAACAGGTGATGGGATGTCCTGAAAAAGCCATCTCCACTTCCGAGGCCCAGCGTTGACTGAAATGCTCAGCGACCCAATCGACGACGAAACGACGTTCCGGTGACATCGGGCGTTTGATCACAAAGCCAGCTGCGGCAACTGAGGCCATCGTCGGCTGTGTGTCGGGTAAATCGTAGAGTTTTACGAGCAGGTCTCCCATTTTGAAATGCCACCAGCATGCACGGAAACCGGATATGGTTCAAGTTCGCTCGATAGCGAATGGGCGACCAAACCGGGCGACCAGGCTCCGGGCTAGAATCTCAACAGGTTGTGAGGCATCCGGCTCGTAGATATCCTTCCATTCATCCGAGGGCGGTGAAATAATGAGATCTTCAGCGGAAGCCGACTGGAGGCTGAATGCCGCAAAGACGCAGGTAACAAGCAGTGTAAATTTCATGATCAATGAACGGTTATTTCACCGAATTGTGCCTTCATTAGAATAGGAATACAGCTGAGTTAAGCCCTCAGAAATTGAGAACAACTAATGAAGGAAGGAGCGATTTCGATTCCTAAGAATCAACTTCAATACGGCAGATCATGCAGACAAAAAAGGAGGTGCTTTTACTTCCTTTTGGTCTCTGCGGCGGGAATTCGGACCAATTGCCCCTCGCTTCCTTGACTTTTACCCATTATGAATCAAATAGTAATTCTAAGGGCGGCATCTCCGATCGTAGGCGAACGTCTCTATAATGCGGTTCCCACGAGATTCCTTAAATAACTTTTCGATCATGAATTCCAAGCAATTGCTGAGAAAGCTAAATATCGGCGCGCTTCTCGTGATGCTATCCATCGCTAGTGTTACTTACGCCCAGAACACAGGTCCAGCGTTTCTCGCTGCACCAGTGCTCGACGACAGCAGTTCTGTTGGGGGAATTTGGTTCGAAGACTTTTTTCCTTATACTACAGCAGTTCCAATCACTCTTTCCACAAGAGCCGGCAATGAAACGACCGAGATGCAGGCTGAGACAACCGTGCCACTCTTTTTCAGCCCATCAGGCGACCGCCTCTTATCGACGACCCTGGTTTTAAACCGGTCCGGTGCCAATGATTCCTCCAGCGTAGGAGCCAATTACCGTTGGCTTACGGCGGACGAAAGCATGATCGTTGGATTTCGTATTCATGGTGATTTCACCGACACCGCCTCTGGGAATCAATTCGGACAGCTCGGCCTGGGCTTTGATTTGTTTACCAACAAAGGAATCGATTTTCACGGAAACCTTTACCTCGCTGAAAATGATTCCAAAATCACTGACCGGTTGACCAACAGAACCCGGAGCCAAGACATCGATTTCTCGGACCCTTTCGCAACAGGAAACGAGATTCAGCAGATCAAGACGACCAACATTGTAGATGTTCTCGACGAGTATGAGTTCCGCGAAGTAGGACGACGTGGCGGCGACTTACGAGCCGTCGTAGACGTCCCCATTGTTAGCGATTTCATCGCGACACGAATGAGCTTTGGGGGGTATCACTATGAAGGGAATTTTGGCGGAGCAGACCTTACGGGGCTACTTGCCGGCATTCAATTTTTCCCCTTTCGCGGAGTCGTCGTAGGCGCAGATTACTACGGACACGAAGAATTGCATGGCGACAATTGGTTCTTCAGCGGGGGAGTTACGATCCCAGTGGAAGGAGAGAACTTTCTCGATCCACGCGAATGGGGTCGCGGATTGGCAAAGGCGTTCTCGCAACGTCCGAAGTCACGTCAGGCAACAGGTCGCGAATATATGCAGGCGAAAATGCTGACCGGACCAGTTAGAGAGAGCCGCATGACTATCGAGCAATCCGGCCCCCTCCTCGTCAATTCATTCAACCGCTCACAATCCACCACTGAAACCAAAGTAATTGCATCGGACATTGTATTCGTGAACAACGGAGCGGCAGTCGGCAATGGCATTCTCGCGGGAAGCGCCGCCGGCACAGGCACGGCGGAACGCCCCGTCGATACAATTCAAGCGGGAGCCAACATCGTCCAGACAGGTTTCGGCGGCATTGCTACGGTCTACACTCAGGCAACCGGCACTGCCTACGCAGAAGATGTCGTAGTCGACTCGACCGGGACCAACCTTGCATCCGGCACGATATCAACCCCGCGCGTCCTTGCTGGACCGGCCACGCAAATCGTGTTCACCTCCAGTTTCGTGGCTGTTGCAGCCTGTGGTGGAAAATCGTTCGGCGGGGACACACCTCGAGTAAATATGGATGGCGGATTCGCATTCGACACGGTTCAGTCTGCTACTGTTCAAGGGTACTCGATCACCACCGGATTGGGATTCGACCCTGCAGGAATTGCAAACTTAGGAACCGGAATTAGCGCGAACGATGTCTCGGAGTTCACGGCCGACCGAAACATGATCAGTTCAACGGGCGGTCAGGGAATAGCGATCGAATCCGACGTAGCAACGCTCGTCAATGTGACAGACAACGTCGTCAGCCTCAGTTCAGATGAGGCTCTCGAAATGATCGTCGGTGCAACATCCGGCAACTTAAATGTGACAGTCACCGGGAATGAATTTCTCGATGCAAGTGGCGATGGCGTCTTCATCGACATCGACACCGATGGCGTTGGGACGACCTCATCGACCCTCATTTCCGGGAACACTATTCTTCGCGCTTCCGGGGCTGGAATCGATATCGATTCAGCCTTCAATAATGGAAGCACTAATACGGTCGAGGTCTCTTCGAATATGATCAGCAACTCGGGCAACAATGCTCTCGAAATTGATTCCGACGTAGGCAGTGGCGCTAATAAGAGCCTCCTCATCACAGGCAACACTTTTCTGAACGCCGGATCAACTGGCGTGCAAATCGATGCCGATTGGGATGGTGGCTCAACCGTTTCACTTAACTTGTCGAACAACCGCATCGAGATGAGCAACGACGATGGATTTGACTTACACATCGATCCCAGTGCTCCGAATCATAGCGGGATCATTGCCGGGAACGCCTTCATTAACAATGGAGGCGATTCAATCGAGTTGACAGTTCATCTTGGCGATCCAATGCCGTTCTCGGGAACTGGCAACACGAGCGTCGGCGCCGGTACCGGACTCATGCTGAACGACAGCGACACTGCCGACGCGACCGGGTCAATCGAGATCAACAATACGGTGATCAATTTCCCGAACCCGGGTGATATCGCGGAATAAACGGAGCTTTCACCGCCACCGCGTTCGGTGCTATCCTCCGGCTCATGCCTCGATTCCTGTTTCGCCCTGTCGATGTGGCCACGCTGGGTTTCTTCCGTCTTATTTGGGGGGTACTACTGACGGCGGAGGCGCTGTCCCGCTTCCGCCATGTCACGGGAATTTACTCTCCGGAATTTGCTCATTTCCGCTACCTGATAGCGCAATGGGTTCCGTTGCCCGGCAGCCACGCATTCCTTTACCTCGAATGCGCACTTCTCACGATTGCCGGTCTCGCCATTCTCTGTGGTGTGTGGTTCCGGACTGCATCGGTAATTTACGGGCTGACGTTCCTCCATCTATTCCTCATCGACGAGGTCTACTACAACAATCACTTCTACCTCACGGTGTTGGTCTGTTTTCTGATGGCGATGACGCACGCCGACCGCGCCTTCAGCATCCGTTCCTACCGCGCGCGCGACAGTGATGGCTGCGCACCCGCCGACACGGTGCCATCGTGGGAATACTGGTTGATACGCGGACAAATCCTCATTCTCTACGTCTTCGGAGGAATCGCAAAACTGAACGGCGATTGGATCCGCGGCGAACCGCTGCGCTACTGGTTCAGCATGGGTGACCAGATCAAGTGGCCGCTCAATCTGGTCGCCTCACAGGATTGGTTCGCGATGATGGCCTCGTGGGGAGGAATCTTCATTGATCTCGTCTGTCCGTTTTTTCTTCTCTGGAAACGAACCCGCTGGATCGCGATGACGGTATTCATCTCCTTCCACCTCATGAACAGCCAGCTTTTCAAAATCGGGCTCTTCCCCTGGATCGCGATCGGGCTTCTAGTTCCGTTCTTCGCACCGTCAACCGCACGTACCGCCTGGGGATGGCTTCAGCGCTTCGTGGCCGGCGTCCGACGGATCCGCATGCCCGAACTCGATACACTATCTCACTCCTCGAGAATTCCACCGCAGTGGATCGCTGCTATATTCGTCGTCTATTTCTCCATCCAGATCGCCGTCCCATTTCGCCACTTCCTCTGGGGTCAGCGGCCCGATTGGACCGAAGTGGGGCAGAAATTCTCGTGGCGCATGATGCTGCGCAACAAAGACGCTTACATCCGCTTTGTATTCGACCCGCCCGAGGCCGAGAATTGGCTCAATGCGAACCCGGACAAACGTCCCAACATCGCTTCAGAGCATATTGAGAGAATGTCAGAACACCCATGGATGCTACTTCAATATGTCCGGTATTTGGATGAGAGCCTTGCCGCCAACGGTTATCCGGACACAAAAATTTACGTTCACTCAGTTGTATCGCTGAACGACCGCCCCTACCGCGTCATGATCGATCCAACTGTCGATCTCACCGAGTCGGCTTACCCTCTTTGGGGAATTCCTGAATGGATCGTCCCTCTCGATCCCACCGCGACGCAGGAGACCCGGCCCTTGACAGAAAAAGACCGCATCGTTGCAATCCAGAAAGGCTTTGCAGACTACCTCAAGCAATCCCCCGATAAACGCCCGCTCGGCCTGGGAAAGGCGGAGTAGAAAGGAGCATCTGAACCGGCCTCCCGGCGACCGGCTACAATTCCACATCCGGGCGTGGCTTGCCTGTAACCGGTGACCGCCACCTGCCCATACATCTCCGAGGCATTACCGTGAGGACAAATCCGGAAGAGTCCACCGACGTCAGGGCTCCTCAGATTCCTCCTGCTCCGCTAACATCTTCTCGTATTCCTCCCGCTTATCGTTAGTCGGAATGGCACAATGCGCATCAGGGTCAATTTGAACGGGAGAATCAGAAATCCGACTCCTGAGACGGTCGATATCTGAAGGCGGTAACCGCAAATAGTAGTGATCAAGCTCAAGGCCCGATTCCACTTCGCTTCTTTCGATAAATTGAAAACCGAGATTCTTAAAAAATTTCTCAGTTCCGTTCCCGGCACTCGTCATCGAGACAATCCTTACACCTCTTGCCACTGACAATAGTGAAAGCCTATAGGCCAACATCAGCATTCCATACCCTTGCTTGTGATACTTTGGATGAACAAATCCAAATGAAATCACGGCAATTTCGATGTCATCTGAATATTCATAAAGAGCGATCCCTCCACTTCCAATAACCTTACCATCCAGCTCCAAAACAAGAGTGAGAGTCCCGTCGCTTTGAAGGTTATCTTCAAAATTTTGAACGCAGTCTTTGGGGAACTGCCCGTTATCATTGCTCAAATAGATTTGGCGGCACGACTCAAGATCGGCGGCACGATAGCGCCGAATTAGAGCAGCCGGAAAATCCTCACTGATTCGATCAAGATCGAGGAGCCCTCGTCCCCAAACGCATCGACGAATCAATTTCCAAATTTTCATTTCCACTGATTCCGGTCAGGTCTTGTCTGATGGTGATTGTTCCGCTTTGCGCCCGTGCAGCTCAAGCATTCGAATTGAGATCTCTGTCTTGAATAGAATGGGCAAAAGCACCGGCTACCGGGACTCCGGCGGATCCATGAAGGGATCCATGCGGTAGTCTGCTCCAATGTCATCCATATAGAACTCCACTTTCCCGCAGTTTCGGCAGGCATAGAGGATCAGATTCTCCCGATTCAAAAACAGTTCGGCGAGGTCTCCCATGATCCCGACGCGCGATCCTTCGTGAAAACGCCGGACCCCGGCATATTCCATCATGTGATGGCATCGCAGACACGAGCGCATTTGCTTCATCCGCTCATCGTATTTTCTCTGCGCCTCGTCAGAGAGTTCGACGTTAACCGCCTTCGGATTCCCACATTTCCAACAAACCTCCCAGTCGTCGTCCCCGGTAGTTGCCTTACAAATTGCGCACGTCCACATAGTCAGTAAAAAGGTTTAGCTCTCCCGTCCCTGACTGAGAGATCCGGGCAATTGTGCATGAAACGGCTGCGTCAAAAAAGCCATTTTAATTGCCAAAATAAGTAGTCAACTCCTCCATTGATTCAGATTGAATCCTCCGAGTTATTCGACCTTGTCATTTTCGGAGGAGGGCTTGCGGACCATAGATGAGGTGCCACACGAGCCCCGTAGGGCTGCTCTTTAGTCAATAGATAGTATAGTATGGAAGCGAAAGGCCCAAATAGGAAGTGCCCCACTACCCAACCCACACTCTCACACTGAATTGCGTCGACAAGCGTTTGCCAGAATAAAATAAACAAGCGCAGCCCGGCCGCGGATATCAATATTCCAAAATACTGCCACCTACCTGAGTTTTCGTCAAAATCCCCGGGAATAAGGCCAAGGGCCACTCCAGCTATCCAAATCGCCAACGTCACGAGCGATGCCCTAACAGTATTGCTGCGATTCATATTAAATCCGAACAGACTGTATTCCCGACGTCCATTCCAAGGTTGAAACCGGACATCTCCTGCTGGTTTTTGTCTGTGATAGACATAAAAGCAGAATGACGCAATCAGATGAGAACTGAAAGAAGTAATTTGTGCGCCCGGCAAATGCCCAGTTCAGCCTACACGCCACGCTACTAGCCGTTTCCGAACGCAGCGGCCCTGACAAAACCTATTCCCCAGCCCCTGAAGGCTGTGTCCCCGCGCCCGCGACAGGCTTGGGAATCGCAACAGGCTCAGTCCCTTCCGGTCTCAGCTCTGGCTTCGGCTCGACTTGTGGCCGTTTCATTGCGGGAAGATCCACTTTCTCCTGAGCCTTCTGATCGGCATCGCCAAAAGTCACCGGAGCAGTTCCTCCCGATGGTATATGAGGAGCCGGGATAACTCCTTTTTTCGAACCTCCTCCTTTTGCCAGCGGAGGCAGTTCATCTTCGAAACTCAGACGCCCCTTCGCCATCTCTTCGGCGGTAAGGTCTTCACCTGTTGCTTCTCCTCCCGCAGAATCTTCATGTCCGAACGGGTTCGCTTTTTTCAAGCCTTCGGTGATTCCTGATTTGGCTTCGTCAATCGAAGACGCGTTGTATCCGAGAAAGTAAAAGATCACGAGGGCTGCGATGAGGACAGCGAGGATGAAATTCAGGAAAACGGGGGCACCACCGGGTTTCCCGGACCGACGACGGGGAAAGAGCGATTTGCTCCCCCCGCGAAAAAGGCTGTCCTTTTTGATCGTGTCCTTCATCTCCCCCATGAGCTCATTGTCGGAGAAACGGTTCGTTTCCGAAGTGCTCAGATCCTCAAGGAAATCAGCGACATCCACCTCGAGGTATTCGCTGTAATTACGAATGAAGCTCTTGGCATAGGCAACACTCGGGAACATCGAAAAGTCATCGGCTTCGATGCTGCGAATCGTACTGGTATGTATATGCGTTTCGTGAGCTACATCTTCAATCGATAAGCCTTTTTCACGACGCGTATTGCCAAGTTCCTGTCCGATAGTTGCCATAAGTGGCAGGGAATTATCCCGCGATTCATTGATAGAACCATTTAGTTGAGATTTCGCATATAGTTCACGAAATCGATACTTCCACAACCTTCAGATGAAGATTAGTCAAAGTCATTCGAAAGGTCGACGAGTATTTCACGCGGCTTGGCGCCATCGCCGGGACCGATAATGCCGCGGCTTTCGAGGATATCGATCATTCTCGCGGCACGGGTGTATCCAAGGCGAAGACGTCGCTGGAGGAGTGAGGTAGAGGCTTTTTTCTCCGAATAAATCACCTCAAGGCACTTTTCGAGGACCTCTTCGTCGGCGTCGGAAATCTCTTCATCACCATCGTCCATGCTGCCTGATTCGATCGCGGCATGCGCATCACTTTCAAAATTCGGGGTCCCCTGTGAAGCGCACGCATCGACGAGATCCTGCGCTTCTTCGTCGGTAATGAGCGCTCCCTGAGCACGAATGAGCTGAGCGCTTCCCGGTGGCAGGTAGAGCATGTCACCCTTACCGCAGAGATTCTCCGCTCCGTTCGAATCGAGGATAATCCGACTGTCCGTCTTCGACGAAACCTGGAAGGCGACCCGGGAAGGAATGTTCGCTTTGATGACACCGGTAACGACTTCGGCACGCGGGGTCTGTGTCGCAACGATGAGGTGAATTCCCGCAGCACGGGCTTTCTGAGCGATACGGGCAATCCCGCTCTCAACGTCCGCAGGAGCGGTCTGCATGAGATCGGCAAGCTCATCGATGATCACAACGATGTAGGGAAGACTGTCCGGCAAATCGTCATCGCCGGAAGGCGGCGGTGAGGTCTCACGCGCGGCGGGCATCTCAACCGAGAGGACTTCCTTCGCGAAACCACCTTCACTTTCGAGCTCGTCACTGATTCTGACGTGGTGAGCCATTTCCAGCTCAGGCTCCATCGCGAAGGGTGCGCCCGAATCGATTTCCCGCAGATCAATATCAGCATCTGCAGCCGCGGCGGCTTCTGCGGCTGCCTCGGCGGCATCTGAATCAGCGGCGAGATCTCTCGCCCGCATTGCATTGAAGCCCTCGAAATTCCGGGTGCCCACTTTAGCAAAAAGCGCGTAACGACGCTCCATCTCATTGATGACCCAACGCAGCGCAAGAAGCACTTTCTTCGGATCGGTCACCACGGGAACGACCATGTGAGGCAAGTCATTGTAGAGCTGCATCTCGACGACCTTCGGGTCAATCATGATGAATCGCAGCTCATCCGGAGTGAAACGATAGAGGAGACTCGCAATGATGCTGTTGATACAAACACTCTTACCGCTACCGGTTGCACCGGCGACGAGAAGGTGAGGCATTCCCGCTAAATCACCGACGATGGTATTACCGTAAACGTCCTTACCGAGAGCGAGCGGTAACTTCGCTTTACTGTTGCGGAAGGCGTCGTCTTCGAAAAGTTCACGCAGCGCCACGGGGATCCGGTCCGAGTTCGCGATCTCGATACCCACGGTGTTTTTCCCGGGAACCGGCGCGAGGATATTGATGCGCTCGGCCCGGGTAGCCCGCGCGAGGTCGGCTTCCAGCGAAGTGATACGATTGACGCGAAGGCCGGGAGCGGGAACGAGCTCGAAGCGGGTGATCGTCGGTCCCCGCGTGATGTCTCCCGGCTCCACGTCGACGCCGAAGGTGCTCAGTGTATCGACGATGGTATTCTGTTGATCGAAAAGCTGGTTCTCATCGGTCGGCTCGGTCTCGTCCTCACAGTAATTGAGAATCGAAAGTGGTGGCAGCTCGTAGTCCTCGAACTCGCTGCCGCAGCCGAGCACGGTGCTCTCATCCTTTTTCTTGTCGAAGAGCGAACCGGCCGCTTCCTCCGGGGAAAGTTTCCGATTGGCGCGTTGCGCGGAATCAATGATCTTCGGTTCCGGCGCTTTCGCCTTCGGCTCGGTAAACAGGTCGGGCTGATCAGGATCATCGTCGACTGCCTCTTTAGCGGCGACACGCTCTATTTTAGCAGGCTTCTCCGTTTTTTCCGGTTTCTCCGCCCTGGCACGCTCTGAAACGCGGTGTCTCGATCTCGCTGAAGCAGGAGGTCTGAGCTTGTCAATGAACGCGGAGATCGGAATGCCGTTCTCGCGAAGGTCACTGATGAGCTCGCCACACTTTTCCCGCACCATCGCCGCGAAATGGAACGGGTGAATTCCTGTAATGACGATCAGTGAAATCGCGTAGGCAATCGACATGACGATGACCGAGCCAACCGATCCGAGGAATTGCTCCAAGACTTTATGACCGAGAACAAACCCGAAGAAACCACCAACACTGCGGGGAAGATTGAGACGGGAAGACCAATCCTGAAAGAACCAGGGTTGGAATTCAGCGAGACAGGCCGCGGAAAAAATCAGAAGAACAAAGGAAATCACATTCCGGGGATGGAACGGACGTGTCCCTGTCAGAATCTGAAACGCCCACCAGCCCAGCACTGCTGGAATGAGATAACTCGCCGCACCGAAGAAAAAATAAGCGTAACCCGCCGTGACCGCCCCGACCGGCCCGATAAAATTGTTCACCATCCCGTTGTTGGCCGCCTGACTGCTGAAAGGCACCCACGACGGTAAATCCGCCGGTGAATACGAAATCAAGGCGAGAAGAAACATGAGACAGAGCCCCCCCAGGACAATGGCCACAACCTCGTGAAACGCATACGGCCCGTCCACTGGAACCCGCTTCGCTCTCGGAGCCGCCTTGGGCCTTGAACTCGCTTTCTTACGACTGGCAGTCTTTCGTTTTGCGGGGCTGGAGGTCTTGGCTGCCATGTAGCGGTTCGTGGTCGTGAAAAAAGAACCGCGATTCCAGTAATTATAGAAAAGCGGCAATAAAGAGTGAAAATACGACTAAATATGAACCCTTTAGCAATTTAGATCAACGAATATCTCGGATATCTTAATGTTTTGAACCGCCTTTGCTGAGCGCTGAATCGGAATAAAACTGATTCCGACAGCGCAGCCTACCCGTCTGATTCTCTACTTCTTCACTCCTCTACTCCTCTACTTCTCTCACCCCTTCTCCAAACGGCCTTGATTCGGGGCCGTTTGGCCCTATTTTCCCCGCCTTCCGCATAGAGCGGATCTCATCATTCATAATTCTGTCATGTACCGAACCCATCATTGTAACGAACTCCGAAAATCCGATGCCGGCGAGACGGCGACTCTCGTGGGTTGGGTAAATACCAAGCGTGACCAGGGCGGGGTTATTTTCATCGACATTCGCGACCGCGAGGGCGTCACCCAGTGCGTTTTCCGTTCCGAGGAAAGCGCTGAGGCCACCGAGCTCAGCCACAAGCTGCGCGGCGAAGATGTCGTTCAGATCACGGGAAAAGTGGAAGTTCGCCCCGAACTCGACGGCGAATCCACTTTCAATGAAGCTATCCAAACCGGTGAAATTGAAATCGTAGCGACCGGTCTCAAGGTCCTCAACAAGGCGGAGGTGCTCCCGTTCCAGCTCGATAAGGAGCTCAGTAACGAAGATCTTCGCATGAAGTATCGTTACCTCGATCTTCGTCGTCCCCGCATGGCGAAGAACCTGAAGATGCGCCACACGATCACCAAAGCGATCCGTGATGACCTCGACGATCAGGGTTTCCTCGAAATCGAAACCCCTATCCTTTCCAAGTCGACTCCGGAAGGCGCTCGTGACTTTCTCGTTCCAAGCCGTCTCAGCCCCGGTAAATTTTACGCCCTTCCCCAGGCACCACAGCAATACAAGCAGTTGCTCATGGTTGCCGGTGTGGAGCGTTACTTCCAGATCGCCCGCTGTTTCCGCGATGAGGATCTTCGTGCCGACCGCCAGCCCGAATTCACTCAGGTCGATGTCGAGGCGAGCTTCGTGACTCAGGAAGACATCTATTCAATGATGGAGTCACTCCTCGCGCGTTCCTTCAAAGCGTCACGCGACGCCGACGTTTCCGCACCGTTCCCGCGCATCACCTATCAGGAAGCGATGGACAAATACGGCAGTGACAAACCCGAGCGACGTTTCGGTTGTGAAATCGTGGACGTCTCCGAACACTTCAAAGACTCCGGATTCGGTGTCTTCAAACGCGCCATCGAAGGCGGCGGTGTTGTCCGTGCCATCAATGCAAAAGGATTCGCGGGAGTTTCCACCGGTCAGATCAAACGCCTTGAGGAAATCGCCAAAGAAGCCGGCGCGGGCGGGCTTGCCTACATTCAGGTTCGTGGCGCTGCGCATGACACCTGGCGCTCTCCCATCGTGAAATTCTTCAGCGAAGAGGAACTCGCCGCGATCGAAAAAGATCTCAATATCGAAGAAGGCGACCTCATCCTTTTCGGCTGCGATAAGTGGGCGACCGTCTGCGACGTACTGGGACGCCTTCGCCTCGAGTGCTGCGAGATGAACAACTGGCTCGAAGGAAAAGACGACGAGCTCGATTTCTTCTGGGTCACCGATTTCCCTCTCCTCGATTTTGATGAGGAGGAAGGCAAGTGGAACGCGGTTCACCACCCCTTCACCCGCCCTCACCCTGACGACGTTGCTCTTCTCGACGACGAGTCCCGCTGGGGCGAAATTCGCGGCGCTGCTTACGACGTCATTCTAAACGGAAACGAACTCGGTGGCGGAAGCCTCCGAATTCACGAAGCCGATCTTCAGGCGAAAATGTTCAACGTTCTTGGAGTCGACGACGAAGAGCAGGCCGAAAACTTTGGTCACATCCTCGGTGCCTTCCAGTATGGTGCTCCTCCACACGGCGGGATCGCCCTCGGCCTCGACCGTCTCGTCATGCTCGCCTGCGGCGAAGACAGCATCCGCGAAGTGATTGCCTTTCCGAAGAACAACAAAGGCTCCGACCTCATGTCCGCGAGCCCTGCTGAAGTCGATTTCAAACAGCTTCGTGAGCTCTAGGTGAAGTCGACCGATCAGGAGAAAAAAGACTGATCCAAACTATGAAAGGCAAATCCCGAATCATCCGCATCGTTCTCATCGCCGCCATCCTCGGCTACGGCTACTGGAAGCGCGGACAGATTCAGGGGGACGCGCCTGACACAGCAAAAGGAGACGGGCCGACCGCGGTCCTCAAGGAGATCGATTTCTCGAAAGAGGAATCGACATCCGACAAGCCCACTGCGATCCTCAAAAAGGTCGATTTTTCCGGAGCAAAAAACAAAGCGGAAAAAGTGCGTGGTTACGACAAATTCACCGACACCCGCCTCATCGAGCGGGACGGCAACGACGGGGACAGCTTCTTCGTGAAAGCGGGCGGTCGTGAATTTGAATTCCGACTCTACTTCGTTGATGCGCCTGAGAAATACCTCAGTGATCGCTATGAGAATCAACGCCGCCGTGTTGCCGAGCAAGCGAGCGAGATGGGCGGCATTTCCCCCGAGCAGGCCGTGGAAGTGGGCCTGGAGGCAAAGGCCTACACCGAGTCACAACTCAAGGGAAAGACCTTCACGATCTACACCCAGTGGGAGGAAGTCTACGACGGCGAGCGCTACTATGGGTTCGTCGAACTCCCCGACGGCAGCTATCTCGGGAATCACCTCGTCGAGCAGGGCCTTGCGCGGATTCACACGAAAGGCCCCGGTTCGAAAGAGAACCCGATCCCAACGCCACGCGGCGATTCTTTCCACGAACACCGCGATTATCTGGGCATGCTTGAGCGCAAAGCCCAAAAAGCAAAGCGCGGCGCGTGGGGTAAGTGAGGCGTGCCTGCGGCATCACGAAAGCGCTGAGCAATGTGGCGACGAGCGCCAAGCGAGTGGTGCGCAGCCTGACGGCCATACCCACTCGCCGAAGCGCCCTGTGCTCCACTCGTTGACACTCTTAGAGTCTCAAATGCCTCCGCCATTTGTTGATTGAAAAACGTTTCGTTTCTTCCTTTTGGCTCCGAAACCTTTTTCCCATTTTCGCTCGTCGCAGGAGGCGATCCTGTTCTATCTTCGGCCACTTCATGAAAAGGCTTCACCTCGTTCTGCTTTTCCTCACGATCTCTCCCGGAGCCTCAGGAGAAGACATCGACTGGCGACAGATCGCCACGGAAACCGACGAACCCTCCTACGCGCTCGAAATCATTCAGGTTACGCCCGGTTCCCAGGCGGCCAGACTGAGACTCAAGTCAGGCGACTACTTCATGCAGGTGGGCCATCAGCTCGTGAGGGAATTCGGGCTCCGGCGCTCCGGCGGGGAAGATCGATTCTTCTTTGTCCGGAAAGGCGGCAGAGAAGAGGAAGCGGTCGTCAAAGGCGGTGTTATTGGCCTGCGCTTCCGCGAAGCGCACCGTCCGTGGCTGGGCTATCTCAGAGGCGAAATCGGAACTTCCGATCCCAAGTGGGACGACGCGGTCGTCAAGGCACTGGAACTCATGCGAGAGGCCCCCGAAGAAGCGATCGAGGAATGGGAGAAGGCCGTCACTGCCGGCTATCAAAAAGACGAACTTTCCGCCTTCTTCGACGCCTATACGAAATGGCGGCTTGGTCGAATCGCACCGGTGCAAAAAGCCTTCGACGCAATCCTCAAAGAGTTCGAAGTGATCCCGTTTGTCTATTACGTCGGATTGGAAGACATGGCGATCGCCTTCCACGAACTGGACATCCTCCGTGCGCTCCATGAACTCGACCCCGATTCCTCGACCCTCAAGGAAGCCGACATCGAGAAGTGGGAACAGATCAGCGATGAGGACAGCCCTGCCTCACCCGTAGTCCTCGCAACAATTGGGAAACGCCATCACAAACGGATCACCCCCGAACTGACCCTTGGTGACAAAGAAGGGACCAAAGGCATCGTTTCCCCCGATTTCCTGATTAAGAACAAGCCTCTCGGAGCCTCACCGGGACACTACCGGCTCTCCCATCTCGCCCATCCCGACGGAATCACGAAACTTCATCTCCGTATGAAATTCAGAATCGCGAGCTTCGGGAATCATTCCCGAAATCTGTCAGCTGCGAGACTTCGCCTTTATTCCAAAACCGGAGACGACGAGACGATTCGAATCTCAGAAACAATGGTCGAAGCTCCCGAGAGCGGGGACAGCTACCTCTCGTTCTTCCCCACCGGATCAACCTCACGTCGCCGCTTTCGGTTACCCGAAATCTCCATTCCGAGACTGAAAAGCGAAAAGGAAGACTTCGGCAGCGCAAGAGAGGACATTCCCGAAGACCCTCAAAATCTTTCCGACCTCATCACCCTCGACCTTGTATGCGATGAAAAATCCGTCGCAGTCTATTGCAATCGTGTCGCGCTTTCCGATCTGCCACACCCACGCAATTTAAAAGACCTCGCAGTGAGCTTTCATGTCAGCGGCGTCGCCGTGGTGCCCGAGAGCTTCGACGTCTGGACATTAAAATAATCGAGCATGGAACATCCTGACACGGAATCATTTCACGAAGAGAAATCGAAAGCAGCCGTCTATTTCGTCTGCGCCTTTCCGGGCCTTCTCGGCATCGCGATGCTAATCGGTTTTTTTGATTCGCTCTCCAATCTCGACGGGGATGCCCTCTTTCTCCTCGTTCTCGGTTCTGCATTTATTGCCTTCGCCGTTCTCTTTTACCGATTCTCCTTCCAGCCCCGCTACGAACTGACAAAACGGGAACTCCGGATCCGGAATTTTTTCGGGGTGAAAACAATCCGCTACGACGAGATCATGGCTCTCGCCCGATACAGCAAGACATTCCGCCCGAAGAAAGCCGGCGGCGGCTCACTGCCGATGGTTCTCACGACTCATCACCTCGAAATCAAAACGCGGGACGGGAAAACAAAAACCTACACCCTGCCATCTTTTCTCAGCAACAGCCGACTTCTCGAGTCGATTGAGCGACGGACTCACAAGACGATTGAGAAACTCCCCGACCACTACGAGAAAGGCCTTGAGCCTCCCACTGAATAAATTGAGACCGATCACTCTTTCGACCAGATCCGGGTGTTGAGATCAAGCTCCTCAATCGTCTCGAGGAAGTATTTCAGCTCGAACAACATCCCTCCAATCTGACTGGTGTCTGTAGCCGGCAACGCCGTTTTAGGCTCGAGATAGGATTCGCTGTGGGGAACTGCGAGAGTGAGGCAGGAGTCCTTAAATCCAAGTCGGACCTCTTTTCCAAATCGCTCACGAAGATCGAGAATGCGGCGGAGCATCGCCGTGCTGAGAATGTAACGCGCCTCGACCTCGTCGGTGGAATACACCGCGAAAGCCCGCTCGAACTCGGGATCTTCGAGACGGATCAGGTTCGTCTCACGCCGACCACCCATTTTCTGAAAAAAGCGGCCCACATTTCCAAGTGCTTTTTCGGCTTTGTCAGGGAGAACGAACGTCCGGCCATGGAAATCCTTGTGAAAATCCGCGATGAGCATGAGCCCCTTAAAAATCGTCACGTAATAAGTTTCGGTCTTGCCGTTACTGTCCCTGCGAGTGCGCCTTTCCTCGGCGTTGATCTCCGCCAACTGAAGGAACGTTTTCCCGTAGGTTCCATGAATCAGATCCTCAGTTCGGTAGCGATCCGGACTCGTCGTGAACAACTCCGTCCCCTCAAAAGCACCTGTAGAGATGCCGGCACCGGGTTCGTATTTCAAATCCTTATCGATCGACTGCAACAACCCGGGTATCACGGCCTTTTTGTAGTCAGTCACATAAGTTTTCCCCAGCGATGCGGCACGCACCTGATAAAGAATAACCCCGACAACAAACCAGATTCCCGTAGCGATAAACCCTGCGATTCTCGCCTCGATCAGAAACGATCCCGCGAACAAGGCAATGAGCGGAATGAATAGAATCAGCAAATACGTCTTCTGACGTCTTCGGTAGAGGAGCCTGCCCTTTTCGAGCCCTTCAAGCGTCGGGATCAAGCTGGAGGTAATTTCGGAGATATCCTTCATTGATCCATCCTGACATTAACTGAAGAGCGCGCGTCCGCACCCGCTTCAAAAAAGTCGTGTCGCTGAAACCCGAAGGCATTCGCGACAAGATTGGAGGGGAAACTCTCCACCGCGTTATTGATCTCAAAAACCGCTGCGTTGTAGGCCCGGCGCGCCGCCGAGATCTGTTCCTCCACCTCGGTGAGAGTTCGCTGCAGGTTCATGAAATGACCGCTCGACCGGAGATCAGGGTAGTCCTCCGCCACCGCCATGAGCCGGTGCATCGCCGGTCCGATTCGCTCTTCGACCCGAAGCCGGTCAGACTCCGAAAGACTGCCTGAATCGATCTGGCGCCTCGCCTCGATCAGCCGCGTGAAGGTTTCCTTCTCATGCGTCGCATAGCCCTTCACCGTCTCGACGAGATTCGGAATGAGGTCATGTCGCTTCCGAAGATTCACATCAATACTCGAGAAGGCGCTGCGCACCATGTTCCGCTTCGAAACAAGACTGTTGTATATAAAGATCAGGATAAGGCTGAGAAAAGCCCCGCCTCCAATCAGTAGCATGAGGGTGGATCGCATGATGGACTCAGAGTAGACGAACGAGCAGCGACTTCGCCACTACAAATCCGGCGCAAAGTTGGAACAGGAGCTGCAGGTTCAGGTCGCCCCCCCTCATTTCCGACGAGTAGCAGAGCCATGTGGCGGCAAGCGCCATGCGAGTGGAATGCGCAGCAGGCCAGCCGGGAACTTTACCCATCGACTGATGGGCTCCGTCCTCCACTCGTTGGCACTCGCCGCTACTCAGGCCAAAATGAAATGAAGCAGTCACTTCTGACTGCGCTCAAATCCTCAGGCCAGAAACCTCAGTTCCTCGCCAAGCGACGAGTCGCTTCGCTCTTGAGGCGCAGCGCATTGAGGTGAATGAACCCGGACGCATCGTCCTGGTTGTAGGCGTGCTCGGCTCCGCCTTCCATTGTTGCGACGTCCTCGTTGTAGAGGCTCAGCGCGGAACGACGTCCTGCAGTGATCATGTTGCCTTTGTAGAGCTTCACTCTCACTTCACCGGAAACGGATTTCTGTGTCTCAGTCACGAGCGTCTGAAGCGCTTCACGCTCTGGAGCAAACCAGAAGCCGTTGTAGACGAGCTGTGCATACTTGGGAATGAGTCCGTCACGAATGTGCATGACCTCGCGGTCCATGGTGAGACTTTCCATCTGACGGTGTGCATCCATGAGGATCGTGCCGCCTGGAGTTTCGTAGATGCCACGGCTCTTCATCCCGACAAAACGGTTTTCGACCATGTCGATCCGGCCGATGCCGTGCTTGCCACCTAGGAAGTTGAGAACGCGCATTACGCCGTAAGGATTCAAGAGGGTATACTCACCCTCTTCACCCTGTTTGGACACGTCACCGAGCTTCGCGAGGACGTCGTCCATCGCATCGAGTTTGAGTCCGATACAGTTGCCTTTATCGAAGAGAAACTGAACGTATTCCGGTGTGTCAGGCGCTTCTTCAGGAGAAACACTGAGCACATACATGTCGCGGTCGTCGTCGCCGGTCGCGTCATACCATGGATCTTCGAGAACACCGCTTTCGAAGCTGATGTGAAGAAGGTTACGGTCCATGCTGTAGGACTTTTTCGCGGAAGCCTGAATCGGAATGTTGTTGTCCGCCGCGTATTGAATCATCTCGGCACGGCCGGGAAACTGGTCGCGGAAACGCTGCTGGCGCCAGGGGGCGATCATCTCGATATCGGGAGCGAGCGAAGCAACTGAAAGCTCAAAACGCACCTGGTCGTTTCCTTTTCCGGTCGCGCCGTGAGCGATCGCATCCGCGCCGTATTCACGGGCAACGCGGACCATGCCCTCGGAAATGCAGGGACGGGCGATCGAGGTGCCGAGAAGATACTGGCCTTCGTAAATCGCCTCGGCCTGAACCATGGGATAGATGAAATCCTTGGCAAAAGTCTCTTTGAGATCGTCGATGATGCAGGCGGAAGCACCGGTCGCGAGTGCCTTTTCCTCAAGCCCGTCGAGCTCCTCCTGCTGACCGACGTCGGCGCAATAGGCGATGATTTCCGCCTGATAAGTGTCACGCAACCAGGTCACGAGAACAGAGGTATCAAGGCCACCCGAGTAGGCCACTACGATTTTATTGATGGAGTCGCTCATAGAAAAAATGCGTTCAGTCTTAAGGCGTGAATTCTACCCGTTGCCGCGAGGGTTGCAAACGGGATTGCAAAGAGAGAAAAAAAGACGCTGACCCGAAAGGAAGCCCGGGAGTAGCGGAATCAAGATGATTCCGAAAGTGCGTCCTGATGTCGACGACCTCCGGAACGAGTTTCGTTCCGCTACACGCGCCATGCTACTGAAAGCCATTGCTTCGCGAAACGCTACTGTGCTATTTTTCCCTCAACACCCTGATGAAGATCTCCAAACTTCTTTCATTCTCCCTTCTCTTTTGCTCCGGGCCAGCCACCGCGCAGGAGGCTGTTCGGGAGCCGATTAATGGAGGGTTCGGCTTCAGTGCAGGGCCAATCAAGCCCGAAGCAGAAGTCAATGACGGAGGGCGCGAGAGCTGGATTCGACAAAAACTGAAATCCATTACGATTCCCAAATTGTCTCTCGAGTCGGTTCCTTTGGATGAAGCTCTCGAATTGCTTGTGAATCGTAGCGTGGAACTGGACACTCGGGAACCGGATCCCACAAAAAGAGGCATTAGCATGGTCCTGCGACCTGAGTGGAGCTCCCATAAAGGCAGAGCCGCTGCTCCTGAAGTATCCGCCCAAGGCGAAAACCTGTCTCTGGGCGAAGCCATTTCCCTCGTTGCCCGGTCCGTTGACAAAAAATGGAGAGTGAGCAACGGAGCGGTGGTGGTTGGAGGTCAAATATGGGGGCCGCGAATTGATGAGAACCTCAGCCCGGAGATAGCCAAAACCCTGGCGGAATGGAATACCATCACTCTGCCTTCGATCAATTTCGAGAACACACCGCTCTCCGAAGCGCTGAGAACCATTCAACAAAAGGCTGTCGAATTCGACCCCATAGCGCCGACCCGCCCCATCGATCTGAAGATTCACCCGTCAACAGAACCCCTTGAGAGTGCAGGCCACCGTATCGATCTCAAGCTCCGCAATGCCACCGCTTACGATGCCCTGGCTCATAGTTTCGCTCAAGGCGGCTACGATTTTGAGGTGCGTGAGAAGGAATTCCACATCGATGATCTTGGGACAAATACATATATTCTAGAATGGGATCACTGGCTGTGGATGATGCGCATCGCGAAACGTGATCCGGGTTTCACTCCGCCCAATTTTGATCCAACCGATAAATCCATTCGAATGTTCGGAATCAAACATGCCAAGCAGATTTACGAAGATTGCGGCACCGAAGTAAATGAGGGTGAAAGTTTCATTTATAGCGTGGTGACCATACAAATGATCACCCGCCTCGGCAGCATTAATTATGAGCGAGTTCAGAAGATCCACAAAACCATGAATGACTGGAGAGCCGGTCGGATCGACGAGTGGCATCTGGATTGGCTGCCGTAAAGGAATTCAGGCAGCAATCAAAGTAGCGGAATCAAACTGATTCCGAATAAGCGATCTCCTGCCGACGACATTCGAATCGCCACCCGGCGGAGCGCCGCCCGACGGAACGAGTTTCGTTCCGCTACACGTGCCGCCTTAACGAAGCGGAGAAAAAGTTCCTCATTTTGCGACCGTCGCGCTTTCTTGCGGCCTAAACCCTTCTCCCGCGCCACAAAAAAAGCGGAGTCTCTCGACTCCGCTTTCAAAGTTTGGTTAGCCACCGGTTCAGCCGAGGCTCTTGACAACGCTGACGAGATTCGCAGCGGTCATGCCGAGTTGCTCCATGACGGTGTCGCCCGGTGCACTGATACCGAAGCGGTCGATGCCGACGACTTCGCCGGCGCAACCGACATACTTCCACCAGAGATCGCTGACTCCGGCTTCGATCGCGACTCGCTTCGTGCAGGAGCAGGGAAGAACCGACTTCTTATACTCATCGGACTGACGCTCAAAGCGCTCGAAACAAGGCATCGAGACAACGCGGACGCCGTCTCCGAGCTCAGTGGCCGCTTCCATGGCGTGCTGAAGCTCACTTCCGGTCGCGAGGAGAATCGTGGTGAGTTCACCGGTCTCTTTCTTCGCGATGTATCCGCCTTGAAGAACACCTTCACGACGAACTTTCACCGGAATCTCATTCAAGGTCGCAACGCTCTGGCGAGTGAGAAAAAGCGCGGTAGGTCCGTCTTTTCTCTCGATCATCGCGGCGAAGGCACCTGCTGTTTCCTCAGGATCGCCGGGGCGAATCACGTCGAGATTCGGAATAACACGAAGTCCGCTCACGGTCTCAACAGGCTGGTGAGTAGGACCATCTTCCCCGACACCGACGGAATCGTGTGTGAGAATGTAACCGACAGGCAAACCGGCGAGACCGGCGAGACGGATCGAAGGACGAAGGTAGTCAGCGAAAACCGCGAAGGTTGCCCCGCTGACGCGGAAAATGCCGTCGTAGGCAACGCCGTTGCAGATCGCACCCATGCCGTGCTCTCGAATGCCATACCAGACGTTGCGGCCCGAGGCGTCTTCTTTCGTAAAGTCACCACTCGATTTGATGTAGTTCTTCGTCGAGCCGTAGAGGTCGGCACTTCCACTGATGAAGTTGGGAACCGCTTCTGCGACGGCCTGAATCACTTCACCGCCGGCGGCACGAGTTGCGTTCTTGTAGTCAGCGGGGAACTCAGGGATGAGGTCGAGAAGGTTCTCGGGGAGATTGCCGTCGACGCCGTCTTCGAGCTGGCTCGCAAGCTGCGGGTTGCTCGCTTTCCAGGAATCGTAGGTATCCTGCCACTGAGCAAATTCAGCAGCCTGCTTTTCTTTGCGATCCGCGAAGAAAGCGCGCGTTTCGTCGGAAACGAAAAAGGTTTCATCGGGAAGCCCGAGCCCTTTGCGAGCGGCCTCGGCGAATTTGGCTCCACCTTCACCGTGTCCGGCGGCGGTTCCGGCGACCTCTGGAATGCCTTTTCCGATGATGGTTTTGGCTTCGATCAAAGTCGGCTTGCCGTTGCGATTGGATTTCGCTTCGTTGATCGCAGCGGAAACCGCGTCGAGATCGTGACCGTCGACTTGCACGGCGTCCCATCCGAATGATTTGAAACGATCGCAGGCGTTGTAACTCTGTGTCACGTCGGCCATGGCGTCGAGAGTGACGTCATTTGAATCATAAATCAGAACGAGGTTATCGAGCCCGAAGTGACCGGCGAAAGCGATCGCTTCAGCGGCAACCCCCTCCTGAAGACACCCGTCACCGGCGAGGGCGAAGATGGTCTGGTCGAAAAGGGTGTGATCAGCAGTGTTGTATTTCGCTGCCGCCATTTTAGCGGACATCGCGTATCCGACCGCGTTGCCTACGCCCTGGCCGAGTGGGCCGGTTGTGGCTTCGACGCCTTCGGTCTCATCATACTCGGGGTGACCCGGGGTGAGACTGTGAAGCTGGCGGAAATTCTTGATCTCTTCGAGAGAAAGATTGTATCCCGCGAGGTGAAGCCATCCGTAAATGAACATGCTTCCATGTCCTGCTGAGAGGATGAAGCGGTCGCGGTTGAGCCACTTGGGTTCAGCAGGGTTGAAGCGCATCGCGTCTCCGAAAAGAACCGATCCAATGTCGGCGGCGCCGAGTGGCAGACCGAGGTGGCCGGAGCTGCAGGCGTGGATGGCATCAATGGCGAGGCCGCGGGCTTCAGTCGCGGCGCGGGACAGGGCTTCTTTATTCAGATCACTCATAAAATTCTCGGTTCCTTTAAAATAGAGTCACTAATTGACTCGTCGCGCGGCATCATTGGCGAATTTAGAGCCCGAATCAAGTGGTCATTAGAAACGGTGTTTTCACATTTTTCATGACCTGGTGGCCATTTCATTCATAGGAGACTCTTGAAAAACACGGGTGACAGATCGACTTTTCGCGGCAATGTAGGTTCAAACATGGCTGAAGAAACAGACAACATTCTTAAGGTGGGTTTGCCGAAAGGGAGCCTTTTTGAGCCCACAATGGATCTCTTTGAAAAGGCGGGATACAACATCCACGGAGCATCACGCTCCTATCGCCCTTCCATCGACGATAAGGAACTTCAAATACGAATCATTCGTGCTCAGGAAATCGGTCGCTATGTCGACCATGGCTTCCTCGACTGCGGTATCACGGGCATGGACTGGATCGCAGAAAACGGTGCCGATGTGCATGTCGTCTGTGATCTTCCCTACAGCCGCGCCACCTCCAATCCGACCCGCTGGGTCCTCGTGGTGCCAAACGATTCTCCGATTCAAAGCGTCAAAGACCTTGAGGGTAAACGAATCGCGGCGGAAGCAGTCGGCATCGTCGAGCGCTATCTTGAGAAAAACGGGGTCAACGCCGAAGTCGAATTCAGCTGGGGTGCCACCGAGGTGAAAGTCCCTGAGCTCGTTGATGCGATTGTCGATATCACCGAAACCGGTTCTTCGCTCCGCGCCAACAATCTCCGCATCGTCGACGAGCTGATGCAGAGTTACCCGCAGTTCGTTGCGAAAAAAGAGTCCTGGGAAGATCCCTGGAAGCGGGCCAAAATCGAGCGCATCGCGGTGCTTCTCAAAGGTGCGCTGACCGCCCGCGACATGGTCGGTCTCAAGATGAATCTCCCGGAAGACTGTCTTGAGAAAGTGCTTGAAACACTGCCTTCACTTCGCAAACCAACCGTCGCAAAACTCACTCAGGACGGGTGGGTAGCGGTCGAAACCGTGCTCACGGAACGCCAGGTTCGCGACATGGTTCCTGAGCTTTTAGAGCAGGGCGCTGAAGGAATCATCGAATACCCCTTGAATAAAGTCATTGGCTGAACGATACTCGCGGCCCTCCCCTCATCGGCGATTCGATTTGGAGAGGCATTGAATTAACTGTTTTTCATCATGGGATCTCTCAAAAAGAAAAGAAAGACCAAGATCAACAAGCACAAGCGCAGTAAGCGCAGTAGGGCAAACCGCCATAAGAAGCGTTTGCGCTATAAGAGCTAATCGTTGAACTTGGCAACATGAAAACAATGCAGCAAGGTGGGCCTCAAATGATGGATCACCGCTGCATTGTTGCATACGGACAGGGATTTTTAAGCTTTTTAAGCGATTCCCTGCGACTTTCGGCCTTCGCTGCTTTCTCCGGCCCCACCGTTTTCGGACTGAGACTGGGATTGAGCGCGAGTTTGTATTTCTGTGGCTCTGCAAAAGCAGACATCACCGCAGACGACTACGCACAGGTCTACGTAAACCAGTATTTCGAGCCGGATAAATCGCTGACCCTTTCTCAGGAAGGGAAAAACAAAAGCGAAGCACTTGCCCGATACTCACAGGGACGTTCCCTCGAACAAAAAGGGCGGCCCATGGAAGCGGTAAAAGCTTACCGCGCCGTCCTCAAAAATCAGCCCGATCAGTTTTTCCTGGCACGGAAAACCGCCTACATCCTCGCACGCTCCGGCCAAACCGAGGAGGCGCAGGAATTGCTCGAGGAAAGTCTCGTGCAAAATCCGGATCAACCCTACGCATACATCTCGCTCTCCGAATTCCTCGCCACCTATCAGGATGACGCGGAACGCAAGGAACGCGCTTTTGATATCGTAAAGGAAGCGGTCGAGAAGTTCCCCGACGAGCCGGCAGTTTACGAGCACCTCGTAAAGCTTTTCGTCGCTTCAGGACGCCGCACCGAAGCCCGTGAAATCATTTCCAAGGCGGCCGCACGGGAAAATACCGATCCGATCTACTGGATCCGACTCGGAAAAATCGCCGGTCAGGTCTGGAACGCACAACGCGGTGCGCCGATGACGGATGCGAGCCTTCTCAACGGCATCTACGCAAAAGCGCTCGAGCACGCCGGAACGAACTGGGCTGTGATTGAGCGTGTCGGTGATTTTTATCATGCCACCGCACAATTCGATCGCGCGATCCACGCCTACACCGAGGTCCTCGGGGCAACGCCTGACAATCTCCCTCTTCGGGAAAAACTCGCCGCGGTCTACGGCGGAAAAGGCGATCAGGAGAAAGTCATTTCCACCTATATTGAGATCGTCGAAATCGATCCTGACAACGCCGAATACCGCAAGCGGCTCGCCGGCGTCTACATGCGCCTCCAACAGTTCAAGGAAGCGATTCCCCACCTCGTCAAAGCCTTCGAAATTTCCAAAGGAACGCTCGAAGAATACCGCGCTCTCGGTGAAATGATGCTGGAGAACGGGGAACTCGAATCGACGATCGAATTCGTTGAGCAGGCGATTTATCAATTTCCCGACGCCCCTGAGTTCCCCCTGCAAAAAGCCCGGGCACTCGCCGGCCTTCAGGATTGGGACAAAGCGATCATTGAATACAAAGCAGCGGAAAAGAAGGCTTCGACCGAGCGCCCCGATTTGATGAACGAGGGCTTTTATTTCCAGTATGCGGCTGCTGAGGAGAGGTCCGGAGATCTTGAAACGGCGGAAAAACTGTTCAAAAAAACGATGGCGCTCATCACTGCGAACGAGCGCTCCAAACAGCCGGACGACCTCCGCTATCGTTCCTTCACGGCGACGACCTACAACTACCTCGGCTACATGTGGCTCGAAAACGGTCTCAACATCGACGAAGCGGGGGAACTCATCAAAACCGCTGCCGATCTCGATCCTGAAAGCGGTGCCATTGCCGACAGCCTCGGTTGGTTCCACTTCGTGAAAGGCAATTACGAAGAGGCCGAGACCGAGATGGAGCGGGCTATCAGGCAGACTGGAGAGGACAATCTGGATGGCGTCATTTTCGAGCACATGGCTCAGGTGCAGTACGCGCTCGGTAAAAAAGAAGAGGCAATCAAGTTTTTGAAAAAGGCCGTTGAACTGAGCCCCGAGAAAGAGGAATTCAAAACCCGTCTCGCCGAGTACGAGCGGGGTGAACCGTTCAAGCCATTCGTGATTAAATCGACGGAAACAAAGGCCCAGCCTGACAAAGAGGAGAAAGCGGACAAGACGCCGGCTCCCGAAAAAGCGGCACCAACGCCTCCCGCAGAGTGAGTTCGAGCCACTTTCGATCAGCGCCGCGAATGAACGCGGAGGATGTGAACAACGATCAGCTCCTTGCCGATCTCGACTGGATTTTAACCTGCCCGTCCCTCTGCCTCGACGAACGCGTCGCCGCGCTTTCCGACATCACTGACGCCGGGGCATCGGCTGATCTGAACCCGGTGCGGGAATTTCTCGACTCGAATGCCTGGCACCGCGTCGGCTACTACTTCGAGTCCTTCATCGAATCACTCCTGCGTGGAAGCAGACAGATCGAGAACCTCCGACACAGTATTCAGGTATTCGAGGGAAAACAAACCCTCGGGGAACTCGACTTCATCTTCGACCACCCCGACAGCGGCACCACTCACCTCGAAGTCGCCTTGAAGTATTACCTCTACTTTGAGCCGGAACACGCTTCAGGGAGTCATTTCATGGGGCCCAACGCGACGGATAACTTTGAGAAGAAATGGGCAAAACTCGCGAACAAACAGCTCCCCTTCGGCGGAAGGCATTTTCCCGAAATTGATCAAAGCGTCGCGATCACCAAAGGACAGATCTTCTATCATCCCAACGGGGAAGCCCCGCCCTCGCTTCCCGAACCGATGAATCCGAATCACCGCAAAGGCATCTGGATTCGCGAATCCGAACTCGATTGGTTTTCCCAATTCGGAATCGAAGCTGCCGGGGCGATTCTCCAGAAACCGTTCTGGCTTGGAGCACCGCGCCAAGGCATTGCCATACCGGCGCTTGTCGATGAAATCGAATCGCACTTCGCAGAGCGGAAGCACCCCCTCCTCGTCAGTGTGATCCATGTAGAGGGCAAATCAGTCAGGGAACTCGAGCGACTCTTCGTTGTCTCCGATCAGTGGCCCGATGAGAAAATAGCTAGATGAGCCCGGGAACGCCGACGTCCTCGTCGGCTTCTCTACCTGTGCTCTGCCGACGAAGACATCGGCGCTCCCGGCATCCCGTTCTCGACATGCCTATGCATTTCAGATAGCAAAAGGCATGAACGAACCAACCCGTCGCACTCTCATCGCCTCCGCGCTTGTTGGCGTGGCGGGATTTTTCGGATTTCAGCTGGGGCAGGAGTACCCCGACTCAGTTTCCCGCAATACCGGCGATGCCCCGCTCATCGGGATCGCGAGCCTCACAAGTGAAAATTACGTGAGAGCGGTGCGCGACTCCGGCGGCATACCCATCGTGCTCCCGAACACTGACGGTTCGACCGAAAAGGTCGCCGCCTATCTTGACCTCCTCGACGGATTGCTCATGCCGGGCGGCGCTGACATTCCCCCCTCCGAATACGGAGAGGAACCCCACGAAACCGTCAAACTCCTCGACGATGATCGCTTCCTTTTCGAAAAAGCGATCAGCAAAGCCTGGATCGAGCAAACTGACAAACCGCTCCTCGGGATCTGCCTCGGAAGCCAATGGGTCAACGTGGCGAGCGGCGGATCCCTCGTCCAGGACATCCCCTCCGCCTTGGGAGGAAACCATCGCGACGTCGATCACGAAGTCATCCTCGAGCCCGATTCGAGGCTCAGTCAGATTTTTGGAGAAAGCACCTTCGAAGTGAACTCGTTTCACCATCAGGCCGTCAAAGACATCGGCAGCGGGCTCCGCATCGTCGCCCGCTCATCCGACGGCGTCATCGAAGCGACCGAGTCGACCGATCCCAACCGCTTCCTCATCGGCGTGCAATGGCACCCCGAAAAGCTAATGCCCGAAGACCAACGCCAGGCGAAGTTGTTAAAAGCCTTCATCGAAGCCGCGAAAGAAGCGCGGGTGAAGTGAATGCCAACGGCATTCCGCATTCCAGCCCGGGGTTCTCGCATACCCGGGAGTTTCAAACGCAGCCTCATGCATACCCGGGCCTCAACCCGGCACATTCAACCCTGTTCGCTCACTGACCTAACCCTATCAGGTCGGGCATTCAACCCTGTTAAGCTCCCCCATCCAACAGGGTTGAATCGTCGATTGTCATGACTTGCGGGACGGCTGAGAGGCTTTACACTCCACGCCACCCAAATAAGCGACTTTTAATCATGGCACAGCGACGGAAACAGTTTCCTTTCGACGAGTTCGAACCCAAATGGCAGAGCCGTTGGGAAGAGCAGAAGACTTTCTCAGTACCAAATCCGGGGGAACCGGGATTTGATGCTTCGAAGCCGAAGTATTACGTGCTCGATATGTTCCCCTACCCCAGCGGGGCGGGACTTCACGTCGGTCACCCCGAGGGCTACACCGCGACCGATATCATCACGCGCTACAAGCGCATGAACGGGGTCAATGTCCTCCACCCGATGGGGTGGGATGCCTTTGGACTTCCGGCAGAACAGCATGCCATCAAAACGGGCGAGCACCCGCGCATCAACACGGAGAACAACACGAACAATTTTCGTCGTCAGCTCAAAAGCCTCGGCTTTGCCTACGACTGGGAACGCGAGATCAACACGACCGATCCCAACTACGTGAAGTGGACGCAGTGGATCTTTCTCCAGCTCTACAATTCCTACTACTGTGAGGAGGATCAGAAAGCGAAGCCGGTTTCCGAGTTGGAAGCGAAAGGGCTCAGTCGTGATGAAATCGACGACCTCCGCCTTGCCTACGTCGCGGAAACACCGGTGAACTGGTCGCCGGATCTCGGCACCGTTCTCGCGAATGAGGAAGTCGAAGAGTGGCGCGCAAAAGGCCACACCGTGGAGCGTCGCCCGCTGCGTCAGTGGATGTTGCGGATCACCGCGTATGCTCAGCGTTTGATCGATGAACTCGAAGGCCTCGACTGGCCTACGGGAATTAAATTGCTCCAGACCAACTGGATCGGTCGCAGCGAGGGCGCTGAGGTCGATTTCACGATCAATGGCGAAAAGGTCACCGTTTTCACAACCCGTCCCGACACACTTTTCGGCGCGACTTATATGGTTCTTGCTCCCGAGCATCCACTCGTTGATCAAATCGCGACGGATGAGCAGAAAGAAGCGATCGCGGCTTACAAAGTGGCCTGTGCTTCCAAGTCCGACCTCGAACGAACCGAGCTCGCGAAAGACAAGTCCGGCGTTTTCACGGGTGGTTTTGCGATCAATCCGGTGAACGACGAGAAGATCCCCGTCTGGATCGCCGACTACGTCATGATGAGCTACGGCACCGGAGCAATCATGGCAGTGCCGGCACACGACGCGAGGGACAACGAATTCGCGGAGAAATTTGAGATTCCTATCATTGAGGTGGTTCAGGCCCCTGAAGGCAACGAAGAGAAATGCTTCACCGGAAACGGCACGGCAATCAACTCCGGCTTCCTCGACGGGCTTTCCACTCCGGAAGCCAAAGAGAAAATCTCCGCCTGGCTCGAGGAAAAAGGCCTCGGTAAAAAGACGATCAATTTCAAGCTCCGCGACTGGCTCTTTTCCCGCCAGCGTTACTGGGGCGAGCCGTTTCCCATCGTCTGGCGCGATGGTAAGCACGAGGCGATCTCCGAGGACGAGTTGCCTTTGCTCGCTCCTGAGTTGGAAGATTACAAGCCGACCGGAACCCCTGAACCGCTTCTTTCCAAAGCGACTGACTGGGTCAATCTCGGCGACGGGGTGAAGCGCGAAACGAACACGATGCCTCAGTGGGGCGGATCGTGCTGGTATTACCTTCGCTACTGCGATGCGCAGAATGACAGTGCCCCTATCAGCAAGGAGGCCGAAGAATACTGGTTGGGCAAAAACGGCAATCCGGGCGGCGTCGATCTCTACATCGGCGGCACCGAGCACGCCGTGTTGCACCTTCTCTACGCGCGTTTCTGGCACAAGGTCCTCTTTGATCTTGGTCATGTCTCGACTCCCGAGCCATTCCAGAAGCTCGTGAATCAGGGGCTCATCATGGGTGAAGACGGACAGAAAATGTCCAAGTCACGCGGCAATGTCGTGAACCCGGATGAAGTCGTCGAGCTCTACGGAGCGGATTCACTTCGTCTCTATGAAATGTTCATGGGACCTCTCGAGCAGGTCAAGCCATGGTCAATGAAAGGTGTCGAGGGCGTCTTCCGTTTCCTCGCCCGCGTCTGGCGTCTCGTCATGGACAGCGATCAGGAAGGCAACTGGGCCCTCAGCGATAAGCTCGCGAAAATCGATCCTGACAAAGGAACCAACAAAGTGGTTCACGCGACGATCAAAAAGGTCGGTGACGACATCGAGTCTCTGAGCTTCAACACCGCAATTTCCCAGATGATGGTTCTCACGAACGAGCTCACGAAGCTCGATCAAATTCCTGTTTCATCTGTGGTAACGCTTTTGAAAGTGTTGAATCCTTTTGCGCCTCACCTCACCGAAGAGCTCAATGCGACCCTCGCAGCGGCCTTTGACTCGGTCAGCAGCGACGACCTTTCCGGGCAGGATTGGCCGGCCTTTGACGAGGCCTGCCTCATCGAGGACGAGATCGAAATCGTGATCCAGGTGAATGGGAAAGTCCGCGATAAGATCTTCATTCCAAACGAGGCATCGAAAGAGGAAGTCGAAAAACTCGCCCTCGAAAGCGAGAAGGTGCAGTCGTTCATCGAAGGGCTCACGATGCGGAAAGTGATCGTTGTTCCCGGCAGATTGGTGAATATCGTCGCGAATTAACCCCTCGCTCCCGCCATTGCAGGAAATCTCGAAAGGGCGCATAGTGAAGGCCGGTAGTCATGCCAGCTAAATCACATCGCCCGGAGATTTCCGTTGGTTTGTTCGTCCTTGTAGGATTTTTCCTCCTCGGATGGCTTCTCCTGCAGTTTGCAAAATCGGGGAGCGATCGTCGCGGCGGCTACCCCATCACGGTTGAGGTTCGCGACGCCTCCGGAATTCGGGACGGTGTTCCGGTGCGGCTTGGCGGGATTGATATCGGCACCGTTTCCGCACGGCCTCAGCTGAACAGCGAATCGACCGTGATCGAAGTCCCCCTGACCATTTATCCGGACATCAAGATTCCTGCGGGTTCTGCCGTCCAGATCGCGACGAGCGGGCTCATGGGTGACAGTTTTGTCCGCATTCTGCCCCCGGCGGGTTCATCGGGTGAATTTATCGAAGAGGGCGCGCGGATCAGAGCCGCCGAAACAAAAACAATCAACGATCTCACCACCAACGCCGGCACCGCCATCGAGGAGGTCGAATCGACGATGACGGCGATCCGGGATTCGGTTCAGCATCTCAATGAAATTTTCACGCGGATTGAAAAAGGAGTCCTCAACGAGACTAACATTAAAAATCTCAGTGAGCTCCTCGTCGAGATGCGCACGCTCTCGGATCAGCTCAAAACGGCAACTGAGGATGCAGGGCCACTTCTCAAAGACACCTCGAGAGCGATCAACTCCGTGAATGATGCTGCCGGAACCGCCAACAAGACCTTCGCGAAAATTGACGGCACGATGCAGGAGTTCAACAAGACGCTGGGAACGATCAACCCGGCGGTGACGGAATTTGATGAATCGCTCGGCGACCTGCGCGGGATGATTGCCACGGTGAATGCGCTCGTGAAGGAAATTGATCAGGGGGATGGCCTCGCAGCGGCTTTAATCAATGACAGGAAACTCAAAGCGGATCTTGAAGAGTTTGTGACCAAATTGAACAAGAACGGAGTGCTTTTTTATCCCAAAGAAAATGGTATTCTTGAGCGAAACCGGCCAACACGGCCCTAGCCATCTTTATGTCCTTTTTGTTTCTGTTTAAGCGTTTTGAAATCTGGCTGCTGCTTGCTGTAGTTGTCGGACTTTTCTTCGTCGCTTTTTCACCGGAAGAGGTGGAAACGGAAGTCACTGAACGGACGGAAATCCTGGTGCTTTTAGAGAAGAAACTGGAAGTGGAACTACCCGGGAATAAAGGACCGGAGACCGTTGAACCGGAAGAAGAGCCTGCTTTCGCCGTTAAAGAGATCAAGGTGCGCCCCGATGGCGGCGGCAAGGTTGTCGAGGTGACTTTGTCAGGCCGTGCACACAACGGAGAGGAAACGCCCGTCAATGACGACACGCTCAAGGCAATGACCGCTGCCGGTGAGCCCGTGAGCCCATTCTTTGAACCGTTCCGTGAAACGCTCACTTTTTATCCCGACGAGGCATCACTGATTACAACCCGCTGGTGGCTCGAAAAACCGACCGATGCAATTTGGCTGGAGTTTCAGGGGCAACGTGTCGAAGCTGTGCTTCCCTGATTTTTTTCCTCGCCTATGACCCAGGAGCGATCCCGTTTTTTACTCATCAACAACAATAACACGCGAACCAAGTTCGCGCTGGCGTCTGATGATGGGCTCGTCGCCCACAAGTCGATTGCGACAGCTGACGTGAGCCGTGAGAGCGTCGCGTCTCTCCTCGACAACTGGGAATACGACGACGTCATTCTCGCTTCGGTGGTGCCTGCCAGCGTATCGGCTCTCAAAAAAGCGCACTCCGGAGAAAGATTCGTGGAAGTGTCTCACCGGATTCCTCTCGGAGTTGAAATCGATTTCCCCGATCCATCGGGGATCGGCGCGGACCGCCTTGGCAATGCCGCAGCGGTGGCCGGTCAATACCCGGGCGAATCCGTCATTGTCGTGGATTTTGGAACGGCGGTCACTTTTGACATCGTGGACTCAAGACCGGCCTACATCGGCGGCGTGATCGCCCCGGGCCTCGATGCGATGCGACATTACCTTCACCAGCGCACCGCCCTCCTCCCCGAGATCGAAATCTCCCGTCCTGCCTCGGCAATCGGAAAATCGACCACTCACGCGATGCAATCGGGCGGCTTCCACGGGTATCGCGGTCTCGTGCGCGAAATCCTCCTTCAGATCGAAAAGGAAACACAATTCCCCTCGAAAGTGATTGCGACGGGCGGATATGCGAGTTTGATGGCAGAGGATTTCCCCGAGATCGAAAAAGTGTCTCCCTACCTGACGATGGAAGGGCTCCTTCGAATCGCACAGATCAATTTTTTATGAGCAAAACAACGCAGGCTATAGGGGTGGATTTCGGAGGGACTTCCGTAAAACTCGCCGTCGTCGAGGGTGCTGAACTGATTTCCGACCAACACCGTATTCCGACTCAGGATTTCAAGGATGCCGATTCGCTGATTGATCGCATCGTTGCCGAGATCGACGTCTTGAGGTCCGCTTTTCCCGCTGTCAATGCGATCGGTTTCGGAGTCCCCGGGACCGTCGATTTTGCAGCAGGCGTGACCTACAACCTCACGAACGTGCAGGGCTGGGCCGAGGTTTCGCTGCGCGATATCATGAAGGAGAAGACCGGTCTTCCGGTCGTCGTGGAAAATGACGCCAATTGCATGTGTTTCGCGGAATGGCGATACGGCGCAGCGGAGGGATTTAACAACGTCATCTGTGTCACCCTCGGAACCGGCGTCGGCGGCGGATTGATTTTGAACGGAGACCTCTACCGTGGCAGCCAGTATGCCGCCGGTGAGATCGGGCAAATGAGCATCGATTATCAGGGGGTTCCCGGCCCTTACAACAACACAGGCGCTCTCGAACGCTACATCGGCAATCGCCAGATCACCGAGTGGGCCGCCCGTCTCTATGATGAAGCGGGAGTGGCAAAACCGGAAGATACCTCGCCGGAAAGCATGGCAAAGCTCGCTCAAAGCGGCGATCCGATCGCTGATCAACTTTGGAAAAATGTCGCAAGCTGCCTCGGCTCCTGCCTCATGAGCACGGTTTATCTGCTCAATCCTGATGCCATCGTCATCGGTGGTGGCGTAAGCCACGCGGGCGACGTTCTCTTCAAACCGCTTCAGGATTATCTGGAAAACTCTCTCACAAGTGAGTGTTTTAAACACCTCGCGATCAAACACGCCCGTTTCGGTAATACGGCCGGCATCATTGGCAGTTCCGCACTCGCCGTTTCCATTTCCGAGTGATAAAAATCATCTCCCGATGGCTTCTGAAAAATCACTCTCTCTGCTCCGCGCGAGTCTGATTTTTTTCCTCGCATCATTGTTGCTGGGTTCCGCGGCGATGTATGTGCAGTTCGTCATCGTGTCTGTGTTAGTGATCTGGTGCTTCAAGTGGAGCGGCCTGAAAGAATCGATCCCTGCGCTCATCAAACCCACTGGTCCCACCTGGGTGATGTTGCTTCTTTTTGCGGGCATTTTTACGGCGACACTTCTCGCGAGCGATATTGTTTCGATCTCTCAGATGGGAGAATTAAAGTGGCTGATCTTCCCTCTCGTCTTTGCATTGGCATCGAGCACAATCTTGAAGAAGTCCGAATTGAAGGCGATTGAGAAAGTCGCCATCGTATTTTTGGTCCTTCTCTCGGTTTTTTCGGCGATCGACTCAGTCTATCAGGTGATAACCGGTAAAAGCATCGGTCGTCTCCTTCTGTTCGGCGCAGAACCCTTCGCACCCAATCGGGGTTCGGGCCTGTTGAAAAACCCGATCCCGTTCGCACATGTTGCAGGCTCGCTTTTCCAGATAGGAATCGCCGGAGCTATGATTTCTTTTTCAATCGGAAAGCAAAAACTGGCGGCGATTCTATCAGGGCTTTCCCTGATCTTTTTCCTCTGCGTTCTGAGCAGCCTGGCCCGGGGTGCATGGCTTGCCATTGCTCTCACTGCTTTATTTTCTCTGGTTGTGACTCCTCATCCTTTCAAGCGCGTCAACATGATTGGTTTGGGTGTGGCAGCGCTTATCGGAGGACTTACCCTGGCCTGCAATGACACTCTCTTCGAGCGATTTCGCTCCTCATTCGATCCGTCCGTGGAATCCAGTTCGATACGACTCCACCTCTGGGACGCGAACGTAAAAATGCTCGGCAACCATCCCTTCGGCATCGGATTCAACGCAAACGACATTCTCCTTCCTGAAAAACTCGCAGAACTGGGATACCCGGCACTTTCCTTCCAAACCCACCCGCACAATGAGTATCTCGACTACGCAGTCGCCACCGGCTTTCCGGGGGTCCTACTCTACCTCGGGGTTACGATCTGGTTGCTGGTCCTTACCGTTAAATTGCTGCGCCGCGCGAATCTGCAGGATGACCATTGGAATGTATTTCTTCTCACCGCCTCGGCGCTGGTTCAGTCGTTTCTCAACGCCTGCGCCCTGACCGACCAATTCTCCACACCCGGCCGCTTTCTGATCTGCCTCGCCTGGGCCATTCCGATTGCCATTGCGGCAAAGAATCGGGACTCCTCCGCAATCAGGAACTGAGGACCTCGCCCCGCGTTCACGCAAAGAGCCCTACCAGAGGCCTGCCCTTATCCGCGAGAGTGAATGGACGCATGCTCGGTGAGTAGAGCACCTGATCGAGCGGAAGCCCGAGGGCGTAACCGATCGTCGCGTTGAGGTCGGGAACCTTCACTGCGTTCTCAACGACCTTGGATCCACGCTCGTCGGTTTTTCCAAAAACCTGTCCGCCTTTGATGCCGCCGCCGGCGAGAAGGCAACTGAAGGCCTGCGGGTGGTGATCGCGTCCCTCGTTGGCATTGATCTCAGGGGTTCGTCCAAATTCGGTCGCGAGAACGACGAGAGTGTCGTGCAACATTCCGCGTCGCTGCAAATCGATCAGCAAGGTGGAAAGCGCGGCATCGAGTTTCCCCGCCATGTCCGGGACGTTCACGAAATTCGAGTTGTGAGTGTCCCAGCTCCCGAAGGAAACTTCGACGTGATTCACCCCGTTCTCGGCAAGGCGACGAGCGAGGAGACAGCCCTGACCGAAAGCATTCCTACCATAGCGCTCTTTGAGGCCATCGGGTTCGCCAGCGAGATCAAACGCGGCAAGATCTTTGCTCCGCATCAGCTTGATCGCATCGTCATACATGTCGGTATAGGCACGCACGTTTTTCTGATCGTATTTCTCAACAAAGGGAGCATCGAGCTGCTCGGCAAGGTTCCGGTGAAAATTGAACCGTTCTTCATTCATCCCCGGCATCATTTTGCTGTTCTGCAGTCCGCCTTCGGGATCGCGCACAGCAAGAGGAGAGAGACTGCTTTCAAAAAAACCCGATCCCGGGTGCTTCGAGTCGTTCCCAATGAGCACGTTCCCGGGGAGCGCAGGATTGTTCCGACCGTTAAACTTCAACGCCCACGCGCCCATCGCGGGGTGACGAATCGAGCTGCGCATTTCGTAGCTCGTGTGCATGTAATAGTTACCCTGCTGATGCGCCCCCTGCGTTGAGGTCATCGAATTGATCACCGCAAGATGTTCCGCCTGACGGGCGAGCAAAGGGAGATTGTCCGAAAGCTTCATCTCATCGACCGGCGTGTTGATTTGCCCGGTCGCTCCCATCACTTCGTTTTTCCCCTTCGGGTCCAGCGTATCGAGGTGGGACATTCCTCCGGTCATGTAGAGATAAATGACACGTTTAGCAGTGGGAATCTGCTTCAGCGGGGAAGCTCCCACACCGGCAGCACGACCGAAATCAGGAAGGCCGGCCATGGCGCTCACTCCGAGAAATGACTTCGCGGCACGGGAAACAAAACGACGTCGGGAAAGTTCGGAGTTCATCGGTTGAAGAAGTAGAGTAGGAAAGAAGTAGAGCAGTAAAGAATTCAGGAGGGAGGACCTGACTTTACCGATACGGAGAGAAGACTTTTTGATTTACTGCACGAAAAGGAATTGGCGTGTGTTCAGGAGCGTCCAGATGATTCCTTTGACGCTGCCCGATTCGGGATCGGATTCCCAGGCTTCACGGAAAATGCCACGTTCATGCGGGGTGGGTAAGCGGCTCAGCATCGAAAGGTAAATGGTGTCAAGGCGCTCCGGAAATGACTTCGAGCTGCCGATGTCGCGGGATAAAACCGAGTACTTGTTGGTGATCCCGGCGATGACCGGGCCGTTCAAAAGAGCTAGCGCCTGAGTCACAGAAGCCTGATCGCTGCTGTTTTCGATCAGCTCGCGATCACTCTGCCCGAACTCGCGCAGGAAGTGCCCCGGAGCGGTTGGAGAACTCAAATCCGAAGCCCGCTGCATGCGGCGCAATATCGTTTTCGAGAACGTTTTAAAAGCGCGCTTGTCATCTTTTGTCTTCACTTTCCAGTCAATCTCCTCACGGGCCTCTATCTCTTTCCGCTGCTCATTGAGCGCCTTCTGCTCGTCCTCAAACATGGCCGCGACGAGTTGATCGACAATCCCCGTTCCGCTGTCTTGACCGATGATGGCGTCCATTCCTTCAGCTGCGGTGGCATGATCCTTGAGAACGGCAACTGCGAGGTCATTGAGAAATGACTCACTTTGTTCTCCCGAGGCGGCGACATCAAATTTTGGTTTCAAACCCGCGAGTCTTTCTTCGAGGCCTTCACGGAAAACTTTTTCCTCGATCAAATACCGAAGTCGTTGCCGAATCTCGCGGGCTGCGGCGGAGGCTTCACGAATTTTATCGGGATCCCCTTCGAGGCGTGCCTCCGTCACTTTGACGAGAGCCGCCTCAATCTCAGTGGAAAGCTCTTTCTGCACTTTTGAGATCTCGAGAATGTTCCGCATGAACTGATTGGAATTCTGAGTCTCGATCGATTCCGCAACGAGCTGCACCCCGGCGATGCGACGCTTCGCGAACAGCTCACGACCCCGATTTCTCTCATCGGGATTCTCAACCGTCAACGCCACCAGCGAATCCCAGATTTGCTCAGCACTGAGACGTCGCAGGATCGGTCCCGCAAAATAGTAGGGAGCACCGGGAACAGGTTCCTCAAGAGTCGACTCCCGCTGGTAGGCCTTAGTGCTGTATATCACTTTCTGAAAAGCCTGAATATCGTAATCGAGGTCGATGAAGAGCTTCGTAAGATAGTCCATCAACTCCGGATTCGACGATTGTGTGTGATCTTTCAAATCATCAACCGGCTCAAAGACTCCGACCCCGAAAGCACGCTTCCACAGCCGGTTCGCCATCACCTTGGTAAAGGCTGGATTCTCAGGTGAGGTGAGCCATTCCCCGAACGCCTCAATCGTGGAGGTGCTGCCGCTGATGACCGCCTCGTTGCCCATCAGGGTGGCGGGTTTCACGACCGCTTTCGGCTTCGCGTCATCGTATTGATAGTCGTGAGGGAGCCTTAGGCTGCGGTCGGTTTCGTAAACGCTACTGAACCGAATCGGTATCAAAATTTCGCTGGCTGCTTTTCTTAAATCACTGGTTCGCTCCTTACTGAGCCCCTTCTTTTCCTGATACTTTTTCAACGCTTGTCGGGCAACCGGGTGATTGTTCGTAGTCAGCATCCCATAGGTGAATGCGGAAAGGTGGTAGTAATCCATCTGAGTCCACGCATCAAAGGGGTGATCGTGGCACTGAGCGCAAACGATCTGCGTTCCGAGGAAGAGTTGAGAAGTCATCGCGAGGTTGTCGAGAGGCATCCCGTAATCCCTGAGGTAGTATCCAATCGCCGGATTCTCCCACGAGTTACCGCTCGCAGTGACAAGCTCGTATACGAGATCGTCGTATCGCTTGTTCGATCGTATCGACTCCTTGAGCCACTGCTCATAAGCCATCCCCGAAGGATTACTCTGGCCACTACCTGAAATGGTGGTCCGGGCGCGAAGGAGATCCGCCCAGTAGTTGAACTGATGGGAAACGTACCCCTCGGATCCGATCAGTTTCCCGACGATTTCGGCGCGCTTTTCCGGATTCTCAGATTCAACAAAATCGGTCACTTCGACCCGCGTCGGAATTCTACCAACGAGATCGAGGTAAACGCGTCTTACAAAAACCGAATCATCGGCGATTTTATTGGGCGCAAGCCCCTCCGCTTTCAACTTCTGATTGATCAGTTGATCGATTTTTGCCGACGGAGGCGTCTCTGCCCCTTCGGCAGACGAGGTTGCCACCAGTGCTGCGGCAAAAAGAACGGAAAGTAAGCTTCTCATTGGGAAAAATCGGAAAGGTCCTTACTCTTAAACGTTTTAAACAGACCGGGGTTTCGACGGAATTGCGCCATCGAATCAAATTTTCAGAGGCAGCACTGGATCGGCCGGACCCTTACGCCAGCTCGGCAAAAATGAGACGTCCTGCGCTGGTCTGAACCGCACCGGCAACAACCACTGCCTTCCGCTCCCCGATGTGAGGTTTGCCGTGATTCACAACAATCATGGTGCCATCGGGCAGATACCCAACCGCCTGATGCTCGTCTTTCCCCTCCTTAACGAGTTCGAGATCGAGTTCATCGCCGGGAGCGACGACAGGCTTCAACGCCATCGCCAGTTCATTCAAATTAAGCACTCCGATCCCTTTGAGACGGGCCACTTTCCCCAGATTGGAATCATTCGTGATGATACGGGCACCGAGAATGTCGGCGAGCTGAATCATTTTATCATCAACGGAGAGTCCATCGCGGAAGGGCTCATCGTGAATCGTGACATCAAAGCCCTCGGTCGACTTCATCAAACTGAGCGAATCGAGCCCCCGCTTGCCGCGACTGCGTTTGATTTCATCATTGGCATCCGCCATTTTCTGGAGCTCTTCGAGAACGAATTTAGGGACAACGAGGGTTCCCCCCAGAAATCCTGCCGCACAAATTCCGGAAAGCCGACCATCGATGATGATATTGGTATCGACCATCGTCGGAAGATCCTGCAACGCATCCTGACGAAAACGGACGTAGGGAATCAGCAGGGAAAATTCTTCACGCTTGCTGCGAAGCGCGAGCATGACGCCGATGAACCCGAAAGCGAGGAAGATCGCAAGATTGAATATATTTCCCGCCAGCTCAAAGCGATCGAGGCTCGCTTCAAAAAAGCCGATCCGGGTCACCAACCAGCCGCAGAGGAGGCCAATGAGAAGGCCGAAGGTTCCATGGGAAAACGACCGGATACTGAGCGGGCGCAGGATAATGTCCAACACGATAATAATCGAAGCGAAACCAATCCCCAGCATGGCCCCAAACCACCAGATGTGGCTCGCAACCCCGGTGGCGACGGTAGCGCCAACAAATCCTGACAGAAGCAGGAAAAACATGCGCACGACATTGAGTAAGGCACCGGAATTCATCAAAGTGTAGTTATCTCGGGGCCATTATACCCAAAATAGCACATTTTGCGATCAGTCGTTTACACACCTCTCCGCACTACCGCACACTGCGGGCCGCAACCCATTTCCCCCTGCGCAGGAAGTCCTTGAGGATGATGTCAGAAGCCGCAGCGGAGTCGGTAACCGCTTTCACCTGAGAAGTGAGACATCCCGAGACGATCACTTCGCCGGCATCGCTGAGACGGGCTGGAAAAGAGGGAAAAAGCTGAACGAGAAGATCACTGAAGAGATTGGCGGCAATTAAATCGAATTGGCCCAATGCCTCATCGTGAATCAACTCAAGAACATCAGCTTCGATAAACTCAATCCGATCCGAACAATCATGAGCCACCGCATTGATGCGCGCGTAGTCGAGCGCCATGTCATCATTTTCGACCGCAACAATCTCCGTTGCTCCCAGCTTGGCGGCCGCAACCGCGAGAATCGCGCTGCCACAACCGAGATCGAGGACCCGCCAGGGCCTGTCCCCCTGTTTCCCCGCAAAATCGGCTAAAAACCGGAGACACCCTGCCGTAGTGGGGTGCGCCCCGGTCCCGAAAGCGAGCTGGGGTGGGAAACTGAGAATCGTTCTGCCGGGATTTTCAGCCCGCAGTTCAGCGAGAATCGTTTCGTCTTTTGACTCCGTCACGATAATCTGGTCACGAATCCTGAGAAGGACACCGGCATCCGGCTCCCCTGAAGGTTGCCAATGATCCGGCTTCAACTCGCTGATACCGCCGCCAAACCTTCCCTGAAGTTCCAACGCCGCCTCACGGGTCGTTGTATAACTGTTTAGCTGCCAGCGCTTTCGGTTGACCAGTTTTTCCGCCGTGTAGGCGACTTCCGCCATGACCAGCTTCGTTTCCCAATCATCGAGTTGTTCGTCGGTAACATATTTGGACCAACGAAAAAGAGTTTCCATAACGGCAATTCGGGAGAAGAGAGATCTGAAAAATAAAAAAGACCGACCGGGGAAAACCCTGGACGGTCTTAAACCTACTTAATGCGGCTCCATTAAAAAATGGAGCGGGTGAGGCGATTCGAACGCCCGACATCAACCTTGGCAAGGTTGCGCTCTACCCCTGAGCTACACCCGCATTCGCTATCCCCTTCGGGTAGCGCGGACGGTAATGTGGCGAGTTCGGGAATCTTTTCAAGGGAATTTTTTCATCAATTTCGGGTAGCAACCAAAATGAGGAGAGGCTAAGCATCTGTGCGTATCCCCATGAAGAAATTCGGAAACAAACTCGACGAGATCCTCAAAGATAAACAGGCAGAGGTTGAAAAGCTTTTGCCTCTGCAGGACAAATTGCAGTTCTCCGCCCAGGCGAGAGAGGATTTCCGTTCCTTCTCAACCGCTCTGGGCGGCGCGATTCGACATCTCGAGGACGATGAAGGATACGGAAAGAATGAACTCTCCGTCATTGCCGAGGTCAAAAAAGGCTCCCCCTCCGCGGGAACGATCGTCACGGATTTCGATCCTGTCGCGATCGCGAGAGACTACGCCGAGGCCGGAGCCAACGCACTCTCCATCCTCACCGACGAGAAATACTTCCAGGGACACCTCTCCTACCTCCACCAAATCCGGGAGGAGGTCGATCTTCCTCTCCTTCGAAAAGATTTCATCATTCACGAAGTCCAGATCTATGAATCAGTCGTCGCCGGAGCTGATGCGATTTTGCTGATCGTGGGTGCACTGGAGCAGGAGGAACTCATTCAGCTCCACGACATTGCAACCAACTACCAACTCGACGTCCTCGTCGAAGTTCACAATCTCGAGGAAATGGAGCGCGCTCTCGACACCGACGCGCAAATCATCGGGATCAACAACCGCAATTTGAAAACCTTCGACGTCGATCTCCACGCCACCGAATTGCTGAGTGAAGAAGTCGGCCCCGAGCACATTCTCGTCAGCGAGAGTGGCATCTACACCGGCGAGGACACGCAGCGAATTCAATCATGGGGAGCCGACGCCATTCTCGTCGGGGAGGCTCTGATGCGCTCTCAGGATAAAATCGCCAAAATGGCCGAACTGAAAGGCTTCGATCCGAATTACTCATGATTCGTCTCGTTTCGGCTGTCCTTCTTTTTTCGTTTACGTCCGCGTTCGACGCGGCAGCTCAACTTATCGCCCAACCGGTTGCACTGACGCCACCCGAAGTCACTGCGGGGAGCGTCTACTCGGTCGATCTCAGCAACGGCAGAGTCATTTGGGAAAAAAATATCCACGAGAAACGGCCGGTCGCGAGCACTCAGAAGCTCATGACCGCTCTCATCATTGCCGAGGGAGGAAATCTCGAAGGCATGGTTCCGGTCAAGAGCACCGATGGCAGAGTCGAGCCGAGGAACATTTGGATCACTCAGGGCAGCTCCTACAAGCGCGGCGTCCTCCTTCAGGTCATGTTGATGCGGAGCTACAACGACGCCACGAAATGTCTCGCCCGTGACCGCGCCGGCAGTCAGGGGGAATTCGCGAAATTGATGAATGCCAGAGCCGCGGAACTGGGCATGGAAAACTCTCACTTCGTCAACGCCCACGGTCTCACCGAGGAGGGCCAGTATTCCACGGCACGCGACATGATGATCCTCGCCGCAGCGGCATATTCGAATCCCGATATCCGCCGCATCGTTCAGATCAAAGATTACTCATTCAAGTATGACGGCGGAAAATCTGTTCCCGTTAAAAACAGCAACGAATTGCTACACACCTACTCAGAGTGTGTCGGTATGAAAACCGGCTACACCAAAGCGGCCGGCCGCTGCCTCATCGCCGCAGCGGTTCGCGGAGAGAAAACGGTTCTGGCGGTTGTGTTAGGAAGCAATTTTGACAACATCTGGACCGATTCCGAAACCGTCTTGCGATGGTCTCTCGACAACTAGTCTGGACATTCCGATTTCGTCTCGACTCGGAATGTATTCGGCCTCGCTGGCGGGATCGTCAGCGATTTAAACATTGCCGGCCGACGGACTTTAAAGTCCGTCGATGATGTCCTTTACTTCCTCCTTGGTTTTGCCAAGACGGCGCTGAAGCCGGCCGTATAGCTCCTCCTCATTTCCCTCGGCATATTCGAGGTCGTCATCGGTAAGATCGGCATACTGCTGTTTCAGCTTACCTTTCAAAATGTGCCAGTTCCCTTCAAGTTGATCAGTATTCATTTTCGTATCTTGTTAGTGTTGTTTCGCAATCCCCCGAATCGTTCAGGAAATTGTCGGTTACTATCTATTTGCAGAAATCAAGCCAGACGCTTTTCCCCCGTGTTTTCGGGACTTCCATGAAACGGAGGGCTTCCCGCCATTGCAAATTTCATGAGAGGGAATGCAGTTCGCACTCTCTGAAAGTGCTCCCATGCGATGCCGGCGGGATTCTCCGGCTGGCACAGATGCTGCAATTCTAACAGGGATGAAAAAAGAACAGCTTAGAGAGAACTGGGACTACATACGTTCTGAATTGAAGAGGAAGTATTCACACCTGTCGGAAGAGGATTTAACTCTCTCAGAGACCGACTGTGCTGACGAAGCGCTCGCCTGTCTTGCTCAAAAACTGGGGAAAGACAGAGAGGACCTCCGTCAGGAAATCGCTCTTACCTTCGCGGGAGACGAACAGTCACGGGTCGAGTCATAGCGCGTTACCTCGAGAGATGACGCGCTCAGGCACTCACCGCAGTTCCTTTCGCAATCCACCCACTCAGCATTCTTGCGGAAACGAATTCATCGGAAACACAAAACGCACTTCCCGCTTCAAGAACGACCTGGTGCCCGTTGGCCCGGGTCACCTCTATGTGAAGCGGTCGGTCGCCGGGAAATTGATTCGCCGTGTCCTTAATCATTTCGATGGCAGACAGGGTGTCTCGGACGGCGTCGAGTTGCAAAACGACAGGCGTCGCAAAAGGGGCACCGTTTCCATTCGCCCCCGAGGCAGCGCGAGCAGCAGAGGCGGGTGCCCCCTCCATCGCGGAATGATGCTCTACCTGATTTCCACCGCGCATTGAAGAGGGATCGACAGACATGGGAACCGCATTGGGATCGGGCTTGATCTCCGTGATGTCGTCAGCAGTGAGCCGGTTTGTCTCAGTTCTGGAGTCCTGTTCGATCTTCGCTTTCAGCTCGATCACGTTTCCTTTGACGAGAATAGGGTTACACTTCTGGTAGACTTCATTCCAGCACATTACCTCGGTGGAGCCGGTGAAATCCTCAATCAGCAGGATCGCGAACGGCTTCCCCTCCCGCTTCGTGTATTTGACGGTCGCCTCGGAAATGAGACCGGCGTATCGCTGATTCTTCTTCCCGGGCTTCATCGCGCCAAGCTCGGAAATCTTGTTATAGTTCCCCTTTTCGATCACGCTCTTATATTCGTCGAGCGGGTGGCCAGTGACGTAGAATCCGAGGAGGTTTTTCTCGTGAGACAAATACTCGCGCTGATTCCATTCGACGCGATCCTCCTCGATAATGTCCGGGGCTGGTGCGGCGGACATGAGTTCATTCATGTCGAAAAGAGCTCCCTGTCCGGTGATGCGATCTTTCTGCGCGGCGCTCGAACCGGCGATGATCTGACCGACTTTGGAAAACATATCATCGCGGCGCTCCATCGTGAAGTCGAAGGCGCCCGCTTTGATCAAGTTCTCGAGAATCTTCCGGTTCACCGACTTGGAATCAAGCCGACTCGCGAAGTCCTCAATCGATTTGAAGAGCCCGTTTGCCTCGCGCTCTTTGATGGCCACTTCCATCGCAGCTCCACCGACATTCTTGATCGCTGCGAGTCCAAATCGGATCGCTTTGCCGCCGTCAGGTGTCGTCTCAGGGGCGAACTTGAGCTTACTCCTGTTCACATCCGGAGCGAGAATCTCATGCCCCATACGCTGGCACTCGGCAACGAACACGGAGATTTTCTCGGTGTTATTGATCTCATTACTGAGAACCGCCGCCATGAATTCAACGGGGTAATTCGCTTTGAGGTAAGCCGTGTGATAACTGATCAACCCGTATGCCGCCGAGTGGGATTTGTTGAAACCGTATCCCGCAAATTTCTCCAGCAAGTCAAAGATCTCGTTGGCCTGCTTTTCGGGGATGTTGTTCACCCGGTCGCACCCCTCGACGAACATTTTCCGCTGCTTCACCATTTCGGAGAGCTTCTTTTTACCCATGGCACGACGGAGCAAATCCGCCTCACCGAGTGAGTAACCGGCGAGAAGGTTGGCAGCCCGCTGCACCTGCTCCTGGTAGATCAAAATCCCGTAGGTTTCCTCACTCGCCTCCTGCAGGAGCGGATGAAGATAAGTGACCTTCTTTTTCCCGGTTTTACGGTCGATGAAATCGGGGATGAGGTCCATCGGACCGGGACGATAAAGCGCGATCAACGCAATAATATCCTGAATCCGGTTAACCTGGAACTGACGACAGAGCGCCATCATTCCGCCGGATTCCAACTGGAACACTGCGGTCGTTTCCCCCCGGTTGAGCAGGTCAAAGGTCGGCTTGTCGTCGAAACCTTCGTTGTCGATTTCAAAATCCGGGGTGTGATCGTGGACGAGGTCAACCGCGTCCTGGATCACGGTCAGGGTTTTCAAACCCAGAAAGTCCATCTTCAACATCCCGAGATCCGTAAGCGGACTCATCGCGAACTGGGTCACAACCTCCCCCTCTTTACCGCGAATAAGAGCGACGTGCTCCATCAACTCGCGATCACCGATCACGACACCCGCCGCGTGAATACCGGTGCCCCGCGTGAGGCCCTCAAGGAAAGTCGAGTACCGCCAAAGCTCGGCGATGGTCGGGTTGTTCTCGATCTCTTCGCGGAGTTCAGGATTCTTCTTCTTCGCGTCAGCAAGGGTGATTCCGAGTTCACCGGGAATCATTTTCGAAACACGGTCCCCCTCAGTGAAGCTCAAGCCCATGACACGCCCGACATCCCGAACCACACTCTTCGCCCCGAGAGTCTGGAAGGTGACAATGTGAGAAACGGCGCGCTCGCCATACTTCCGGCGCACATACTCGATCACCTCGGGCCGGCGGGTCTGACAGAAATCGATATCAATATCCGGAGGGGAAACACGCTCCGGATTGAGGAATCGCTCGAAAATGAGCCCGAACCGAATCGGGCAGAGATCGGTAATCCCCAACACATACGCCACAATTGATCCCGCAGCCGATCCACGACCCGGTCCGACCGGAACCCCGTTGTCCTTCGCCCATTTCACGAAATCCCAGGTAATGAGGAAATAGGAGACGAATCCCATTTTCTCCATGATCCCGATTTCATAATCGAGACGGGTCCGGAGCTCCGGGTCGGTCGCAGCACGTTCGCCGTAACGCCATTCAAGACCTTCAAAACAGACTTTACGAAAGTAGGCCTCACGCGGACTGCCATCGGGCGATTCGAACTGAGGGTATTTCTCCGAACTGGTCGAATCGAGATGGATTTCGACATTGCACATCTCCATGTACTCGAGCGTGTTCTTACAGGCTTCCGGAATCTCCTTGAAGAGCTTCCGCATCTCGTTTGTCGTCTTGAAGTAGACTTCAGGAGAGTACTTCATCCGGTTCTCATCCATGATGAGTGAACCGGTGCCGATGCAGATCATCGCGTCATGGGCATCGTGATCGGCCCGGTTGAGAAAGTGCACGTCGTTCGCACCGATAACCTTGAGATCAAATTCTTTGCTGAATTTCAGCATCTGCTTGGTACAAAGCGCCTGCTCACTGAAGCCGTGGTCATGGATTTCCAGGTAAAAACGATCCTTCCCGAAAATATCGACAAACTCGCCGATGCTTTTACGGGCATTGTCGAGGTCACCGTTCTGAATGAACTGATTGATTTCCCCGTTGATGCACCCGCTCATGCAGACGATGCCTTCTGAATATTTGGCGAGCGTCTCCTTGTCGATCCGCGGCTTGTAATACATCCCCTCGAGGTGACTGATACTCGTGAGCCTCATCAGATTCGCGTAGCCCTCGTTCGTCGCCGCGTGAATCGTGAGATGGGAATTGCGCTTCTTCTTGGTCCCCCCAACCGCAATCGGATCCGCTTTTTTATCGGTCAAAGCGACACCGGGAGGGGTTAAGTAAGCCTCCATCCCGATGATGGGTTTCACAGAAAACTCCTCATCGTTGCTTTGTGTCCGTTTACAGGCCTGAAAAAAGTCAATCGCCCCGAAAATATTGCCGTGATCCGTCATCGCGACGGCAGGCATTTTGCTGCGCTGGGCTTTTTTGATGAGATCTTTGATCCTCACCGCTCCATCCAAAGTCGAGTATTCAGTATGGAGATGCAGGTGGATAAAGGGATCGGTCGCCATGGCAGAAAAACGGAGTCGGAAAGAGGGGTCCCCATCATAAAGAATGCCCGAATCGGAGCAAGGGCGATGTAGGGAAAAATTCGCATTTCCCCCTGCTTATCGCACGACCGCCCCCCGGATCCCCCTTACGAAAAGCCTTCTTGATTATTTAATATATATTAACTATATTTACTCAACCTTCCTGTTTGTGACTTTTTTGGTATTTCAGTGAATCTATGACCCGGTATGAAATAGGAGAGCGAATAGGAAGAGGTGGGATATGCGCCGTCTTCCGCGCTTTCGACAACCACTTGCAGCGGGAGGTAGCTGTGAAACGACTGCTGCCACTGGAAAAAACCCTGCTCGAGGAACCCGATGAAGGAATTCTCAGTCGCGAAGTGCTCGTGCTGGCGAGACTTCAACATCCCAATGTAGTCACCGTCTACGAATTTGACGAAGACGAGAATGGTCCGTTTGCAGTGCTTGAGCTTATCGAGGGAGAATCACTGAGAAAGGTGATCGATGACGGAGCACTCAGTTACTCTGACTTCGTTGAAATCGCCGGGCAAATCATCGATCCGCTCATCTCGGCGATGGAGTTGAATTTACTGCACCGCGATATCAAACCGGAGAACATCATGCTCTCACAGCTTCGCTCCGGCAGAATTCAGGTGAAAATCCTCGATTTTGGCCTCGCCAAGATCACCTGCAAACCGAGGGTCCAAACCGTCGACCTTTCCGGATCATTTCTCGGATCAGTCAGCTACGCGGCACCCGAACAGTTTGAACACGGACTCCTAGATCAACGCACCGACCTCTACTCGCTCGGCTGTGTCTTCTACTATGCACTGACGCAAAATTCGCCCTTCAAGGGCAGAAATTGTGCCGAGACGATGAACAACCATCTCTCACATCGCGTTAAGCCGCTGCAGACATTCAGACCCGACCTGCCTCGGTCGATCTGTGATTTCGTGATGATGCTGATTGAGCGCGATCCGGCAGACAGACCCGAAGACGCACTCGAAGCTTACGGTCTCCTTCGCCGGGCCGTTGCGCTCAGTAAAACACCGAACGGGAGACTGAAACGGACCCGGTCCCCTCAAAGCAACGGAAGTAAACAGGCGCACCACACTCTCATCGCGACTCAGGACCAGACTCCCGCTGAGGAATCCCGCCACGAGGAAGCCGCGACCATGGTCGCAGCAGCGGGATACTGAGCGATCCGGAAAAAGCGACCGGAAACCCACCTCAGCTAAGGGATCACTCCTTCAATTTCGCGATCAGGAAATCTTCGAGGGAGCCGTAGGGGTCATTTTCAGGGATCACATCGGGAGCGGTGACGAGGCATTCGAGTCCCAGCTCGGTCATTTTCTCCTGCAGTTTGAGCCCGAGCTTCACGTGGTGAACCCAGACGCTCGAACTCGTTTCAAGAGTCACCTCGCTATTGGGACGGCTGTAGAACATGTAAGCAGGCACATCATCTTTCGTGAGATGATTAATCGGTGAGGCATCGATCATAAGCTTTTTCACCCGATCGCTTTCCCAATCAGCCTCATCCCCGACATCGTAAAAGATTGGTAAAGCGGGACCGGAAACCAATTCTGGAAGGCCAAACCATTCGCGGAAATCGTTCAGGTCATAAGTGGATTGACCATTCATCGTCCCGGCCGCGACGATGCGGGTCGACTGGCGGGAAACCGGGTCATCACTCTCAGGATCGGCGAGATCTTCGTGAAAACCGAGCCAGAGAGAGATCCCGGCCCCGGCTGACCCGCCATAGCAGGCCACTTTCTCCGGATCCAGGTTCCACTCAGCGGCGCGGCTGCGGACTGTCTGCAAGCCGCGGGCGGCGTCTTCCATCATAATGGGGTACGGACCGACATCGGAAAGCCGGTAGTTCATCGCTACAAAGGAAATCCCCGCCTCGAGGTACTTTTTTACCACGGTCGGTGGGAGAGCGGTTTTATCACCCGAGCGAAAGCCGCCGCCATGGATGAAAACAACGAACGGGGTTGGCTCTGTGGCATCAGGAACGAGCCAGAGGTCGAAAGCCTGTTTCTCGTGCTCCCCGTAGGATACATCGGCGTGAGTTGGCTCAATGCCCTCCCTCTGTCTCCCTTTTGATTTCTCAGCGCCTTCCCGACGTGCCCGGAAGAACGCAACCGCTTCCTCCCTTGTTAAGGTTCCGTCTTGGTTCGTGTCGCTCTCCGGAAAACGTTTCAGCGCTGCGGCAAGGCGATCTCCGGGTTCGGATTCTTCGGTGATTCCGAGATTACAAACGAAGAGCACGGCAAGAGATAAAAAGATCGATTTCATAGAATAGGATTGGCCTGGACTCCTCCTGAAACCCTTCCAATGCCATATAGTCTCAAGAATTCTTTACGAGAGCCTATATCGAAAGCCTCTAACAGGCGTGTGTAGCGAGTGCTGAAGCAACTGCGTCCGGTTACTCATTTTCGGTAAACGAGTAACGATAGACTCCGGTATAAGCCGGAACCGTGATCGCCCCGTCCTCCTCTTCAATGAGGCGATTCACGGCGGTTTTGAGCTTCTCCTTTTTCAAGGTTTTGCCGTTTCCACGATCGATCACACAGAGAAAATCATCCTCAGCGGTAAACCCGTAGTGGGTCAAAATGTGATTCTCGCGGACAATGAAATTCCCATGAGCGACGCCGGAGTCACTCTTCCAGAGCTGCTTTTCCTCCTCGATCGAGAATGCATAAAGTCGCGCATTTTGCTTTTCACCGATATTGCCCTCAACCACGGAATAATACAGGACACCATCTCTGATCACGCAGAATGAGATATCCCCGCTTCCATACGCAGTGAATTCAAACGGATTATGACGGTTTTGATCAACCACAGAGACAACGCGGGTTTCGTAATGATCACTCCCGTAATACCCGAATAAATACCTGCCCGAACTGGTGACATCGGTGATTGGAAATTCATCTTCGCCCCCGATGACGATGCTCTTTTCGAAGAACGGCGGCAACTCACCCGACCAAACGGCTCCGGGTTTATAGGAGGAAAACAAAACGCCGCTCTTTTCTTTTTCCTCTGCAACGGATCCCGACGAATCGAAACTTAATTGCTTGATCGTGAACCCTTTACTCATCGCCGGCGATTTCGAAGTCGAAGGCTCCTGCGTGATCGCAATTTGAAGCGGTTCACTGCTTTCCTGAGCGGATATCGCCAGAGGAAATCCAGCGAGAAGCGAAAGAGAAATTGAATAAAGTGATTTGAGCATGGCTGTTTATTTGGGATGGTGGCCGCATCAGTGAACGAAACCAATACGGCATACGAATCAGGAAAAAGGCAATTCAGTTTCTTTTCTTGACGATTGCAGTGCTCGTTTCAATCACATTTTTGACCAGCTGCGTTACTCACTGCCCTAAAGATTCGATCGCAACACCGGCGCAGGGGAAATTCGAACGCTTCACGGTAACCTTGCCCGGAAAAACCGAAACAGACGCTGTCTGGAGAACCCGTTCCCCCGGAAAACCAGTTGTGCTGCTTCATGCCATCAACGGGATCAGCCCCGCCCTGCTTGAGTTTGCGCTCGAAATGGAAACATGGGGCTACCGGGTTTATCTCCCGAGTCTTTACGGCGATTCCATTGGAGGAGAGTCTCCTTTCGGGTATGACATGGCGCTTGAGGCACTCGCTTTCCTGAAAAAAGACGAGCGGTGGAATCTTCACGAACGAGGCGACGCCGGCCCCATCCTCGCGGAAACACTCGCCTGGACCCGCTGGGTGAAAGATAAAGAGGGGGGAAAACCGCTCACCGTAATCGGGAATTGTCTCACCGGGAACTTCCCCCTCGCCGTTCTCGCAGAACCGGGCGTTGAACTCGCGATCCTCGCGCAGCCGGCCCTGCCGGTGAAAAACTATCCGGAAATCCTCTTTCGCCTGCCTCAACCCGGGCAACAGCAACGGGCCCTCGGGATCCCCGGGGAGACGATGAAGCAGCTCGCAGCCGCAATGCACCGGGATCCCAAGAAACGAATCGTTGGCTTTCACTATGTTCACGATCCCCTCGCACCGATCGCAAAATACGATGCCCTTCACGATTTTCTCGACGATTTCCAACTCGCGGACCGGTTCGAAGCAGTGGTTCTGAAGCGCCCCGGAAGCCGTTACCCGAATTCACGAGAAAGCTGGGTCACCGCCTCGGATACTCAGGAGCCATTGAAGTTGCTGACACCCCACTCCACAATCGTGAATCCCGAATCCACTGCCGACCGCAGCTGGTTTCGCTCAGAATTGCGTCGTCATCTCTCCTTGAACGAGGGTGAATAGAGTTCGTTTTTCCGATGAGGAACCCTCCCCGGAGCGCTGAAAGCACGCGGTTTCAGTAAATCTGTTTGACCAAACGCCCGATTGCGCCTATCTGTCCCACCCGAATTTTCGGGAATTTTTAATTTCTACAAAAGCCACGACCATGCGCAAACGGAGAACTACCCAGAAGACCCCTTTGACTCGCCCACGTAAGAGCGGAGCACCTAAAAATCGCCGCCGCCTTGAGCAGCGCAGACGTCTCGTTGCACTTGGGATGGATGAGAGCGCAGTTGAGAAGCTCACTTCCCGTGAGATCCTCACACTTCTCAAGCATCCTGTTAAGGTGGCTAAAGCACACGGAGCTCAGTCCTAACGGGCTGATTTCGAAGTCATAACGGGATTTGCCGAAATGGCAGATCCTTTTTCAAATGCCCGGTTGATTCGTTCTCCGGGCTTTTTTGTGTCTTCGCGGGTATAAAAATGCGATTATCCAAAAGATTGCGTGTTTCGCTTGTGAGTCTATGATCAATCAAGATGCGATCGATAGCTTTCACAGCTCCCTGCGTCGTTTTGGCGATCACAATGTGGTACGTCGGTGCGCAAAGCAAACCTGATCCAAATCCGGTGGTGGGAAATCCTGCGACTTCTCCAGTGTCAGTCGTCCTCATCAGCATTGATGGCCTTCGCCCCGACGCGGTGACCAAACTCGGGGCGAACACTCTCCCCCATTTTTTCCGCCTCCGTCGCGAGGGAGCCTTCACGGACAACGCCCGCTCAGCGCGAGACTACACGATCACCTTGCCGAATCACACCGGAATGATCACGGGACGCCTCGTTACCGGCCCGGAAGGTCACAACTGGACGATCAATCGTGACACCGAGTTCCCTCCCGATATCACACTCCACAAACAGAAAGGGAGCTACCTCGACAGCGTCTTCGCCGGAGCCCACGATTATGGATTTCGAACCGCCTTGTATGCGAGCAAATCAAAGTTCTCCCTTTTCGATGTGAGCTACAACGAATCGAACGGTGCCCCCGATGTGATCGGGGCCGACAACGGGAAAGACAAAATCGATGTCTTCCAATTCAAAAACAGATCCGAGAACGTCGTCGATCAGCTTGAGCGGGCCATGAAAAGGGACGTCTATGATTTTGTGATGCTCCATATTCGAAACCCGGATACTGCGGGACACGTTTTCAAATGGAACACAGAGATCCCGTCTCCCTACATGGCGTCGGTTCGGAAAGTGGACGAATTGCTCGGTGACGTCTTTGAGCAGATCGAATCCAATGCAACCTGGAGGGGAAGAACCTACCTCGTCGTAACCGCTGACCACGGAGGTGCCACCGGGGAAAAGCAGCACAAAACGATTCAGAACCCGGAAAACTACACGATCCCTTTTTACGTATGGGGCCCCGGCATTCCAGCGGGAGCTGATCTCTACGCGCTCAACCCGGAAACGAGGAAAGATCCCGGGAGTCTGAATCCGGAACTCCACGAAGGTATCCCTCCGATTCGCAATGCCGGAGCAGGCAACCTGTGTCTTGATCTCCTCGGGGTGCCGGCGATCCCGGGATCAACCGTGAATTCCAGACAGGACCTGAATGTTTGGCCGCCCATCCAACAGGAATCACAATGAAATCTTTTTTCCTGACTCACCTTTTGACCGCTGCGTGGGTCGGCACTTTCACTTTCATTGCTGTCGGTGAAGAAACCGGGAAACTCAGCGCTACCTCTTCGGTCATTGGCATCAATGAACCACTCGCGACGGGGCTCGACATGCAGAGTTTCAATGCCCCGGAGGGAGAGAAGAATGTGCGTGAAGCCGGTGAGATGCTCTCTTTCTATGAAGATTTTCTAACCGCTCAGGGAATCAGCGGAGACTGGAATACTTCAGATCTGGAGATCTTTTATACGATTGTCAGGACCGATCTGGGATACGCAAGATCCCGCGAGGCCGCACTCGATGATCGGTATGATGCCTTGAAAGATCAGTTCGAGGAATTGGAGGATCATCTCACCGACGACGGGGAGGACGAAGACGAAGAGAAGGATAAAAAAGACAAAGACAAAGACAAGGACAAGGACGAAAAAAAAGAAAAGGATAAGAAGAAGAAAAAGAAGGGTGACGATAAGAAGAAGGAGGTTCGAAATCCTCAGGCCGACCTTGCCAACTATCTTCGTCTCAGGAAAATTGCTCTCCCGATTCGCTCGGAACGAAACGATCTCCGCAAGTACATCGCATTCGAGGAGCCTCTCTTAGCGAAGCTCGAACGCGCTCGCCGCTCTCCGGACGATGCAAAATTGCGTTACGAAGCCTGCGACGAAGCAGCTCGGATTCTATACTCGTTGTTTTCCGACCAGATGATGTCCGAACGTGATGGCATCGCACTCCCTCAGGACATGCGCCTGAAAATGAACGTCGCAAAGCAATTCATGTTCCGCGCGACAATGAACGCAACGCCGCTTCTGAATCAGGCCTCTCAACGAAAACGGAAACTCTATCGTTTCGGCGCAGAAAAAGAAGCCGCCAATTTAGCCCATCCAGAGGATGCGAACCGCTTCGTCACCGTCGATGAAATGGCAAAGATGACTCATGGAGAGGTCGCCGCGCTCGATGTCGCACCAACCAACCCTCAATGGTACTCCCGCCGCTTCATGCAGGACTGCCGCCCTGACACCTGGAGCGAACTGGAGTCCTGGCTGTCGCATCAGGTTAGCGCCGAACTCCTCGACAAAAAGAAGTTCCGCAAGAAGCATCCCGACTTTCACTACAGTCTATCAAAAGCACGCCGAGTTCTCTTATGGGATGATCTGAAAACCACCGCCACTTCCCCGAAGATCGAAACCGAAGATGTTTTCGGCCAAAAATGGAAACTCAAGTGGGGCGAAGAATCCGCTACGGAGCCTGTCGCCAACCGCCTCAAACTGATCCTGGGAGCCAAATACACCGATCTCGTCTATGCCGATGTCGACGGCAACTCCCACCTCCTCATTCTGCCTTCTGATCTGCAGCGAAAAATGAGCCCTCACAAAACGATGCCTCTCACCAAAGAGGAATTTGTCAGGACGATGAAGGAGTCCAATTACGACTTCAATATCAAGCCCTTCATTCTCTCTCATGGAATCATCACCGAATCGAACGCCGAATCGATTCTGAGAGGTCTGCCCGCGGAAACGCCGAAAAAATACCGTCCCGAAAAATTCGTCGGACAAACCTGGATTCGATTCCGTGAGTCCATGGTCGAAGCGAAGCACGACGCCTTCACCACAGGTGGCCCCGTTTCGAACTACACCGATTTCGCCTCCCGTGACCGCGCCCTTCGCCAAATGATGCTGATGGCATTCTGGATGGGCGAAGTCGACGTCAAAGAAGACAACTTCAAGTCCGTGACAATACAAAATTTTAATGGTGTGTCAGGGCCGCAGTATCTTGAATACTTTCACGACTCGGGCTCCGCCCTCGGAGGCGCCTCCCGCTCCGGCGAACTCAACAAATTCAGTGTCGACCGCGGAACCGGAACCTTCATTTGGACAAGTCCCGAGGGCCGTCTCGTCTTTTCCAACGAGTTCCAAATTTATCGTCCCTCGGCCTGGGATCACGTCACCTTCGCCGATCATCGCGCCGGCGCCGAACACATCATGCGCATCACCGGAAACGATATTCGCGCTGTCGTGGAGCACTCACTGCAACCTGATTTCTACAAGCAGGTCTTGGCCTGGAAGCTGATCCGCCGCCGTGATCTCATCGCGAAAACCTTCGGGCTCGCAACACCGGATGAGAAGGCAGGGCCGGCACCGACGATCTCTATTCCACTGACGACACGGGAGGACCGACTCGCAGCGGCTCGACTCTATCGAATCCCTCTCGTCGAAATTGAAAACGATCTCGTGCGAATGGGATTCATTCCCGCAGACGCCCGCGAAGCATCGACCGAAGAACCCTATATCGATGTCATCGTAAAAGATGGAGTCTTACAGGATTATCATGATACGGTGATTCCGGGAATCCTGCGTGATGTTCGTCATCCCGGTGGATTTGTGGTTCGCATCACCCGATTTGACGATGGAGGGGAATACCAATCACTCCGCCTTGGAATTAAACCGCTCAAGTAACTTGGAAAACGAAAACCCACTCACAAAAACCGAGAAAGAGATAAACAAGCTCGGCACGAAACGGGGAGTGGAAACGCTCTTCCGAAACTGCTACCGGGTGCATGTCGAAGTGAGCGCGCTCGCGGATGCCAAAGCAAATTTTCTCATCTCAGTAAACAGCATCATTTTGATTCTGATCGTGTCGCACGGGCAAAAATACATCACTCACAAAGGGCTCCTCATCCCCGTCGGTATCGTCATCGCCACCTGTATCGGTTCGATGATTTTCGCGGTTCTCGTAGCACGTCCGCGCTTCAAACAGATGAATCCGGGTGATGTCAGCATCAAAGAGGGAAAATCCAACCTTCTCTTTTTCGGCAGTTTTACCGCCCTTCACAAAGAGGAGTTCATCGAAGGCTTCAGCGAATTGGTAACCACCCCGACCCGTCTCTACAGGGCCATGATGGGTGATATCTACGAAATGGGAATTGTCCTTCAGAAAAAGTATTCCAGACTCAAACTCGCCTACGGGTTCCTTCTCTACGGTCTCCCCGTCGGATTCATCATCTTCGTAATCATGGAATGCATCATCGTGCTGCGTTCTTTCGAAGAAGGTGTCCCAATGCCATAAATTGAACAGGGTCAGGTCCGGCATTCAACCCTGTTAAGTTTCCCTACCCACTCATGCTTCCACGTATCAGTGGAATTCTCCCGGCATTTTGTAGTGGTGTTTCGCAGCTCAGTCTTGGACTATGAAGGCACATGGAGTTCTTCTTTATTTTCGTCTTCATCGTTATCCTGATTTTCGTTTTCGGGGCGAAGCACAACGCACGTGTCAATGAAGCCTGGGCTCAGGCTGCCAACGAGCTTCATCTCAAGTTTGAAAAAAGAGGGTCCGGAGGACGGGAAATGCGGGGAAGTCGCGCCGAGTTTTCCATCGTCATCGGCACCACGTATCAAAACAAAGCGCGATGGACCGAATTCAATCTTCGCTTCAACAAAGCTCTTCCCGTAGCCTTCGAGCTGAATAAGCAGCACTTCCTTTCGGGGATATCAAAATCTCTCCTCAATGCTCAGGACATCGAAGTCGGTGACCTTGCTTTCGACGAAAAGGCCATCATTTCTGGAAAAGAACCGGAAGAGATCCGTGAATTTCTAACCCCGGACCGACGGGACCACTTGAAACGCCTCTTCGGGCGCTTCGATGGCTATCGCATCACTGATTCCGGAATCAAAGTCGAAGATCACAGCCTGATCACCAACACACAGGATCTGGTCCGGGCCGCCAAACTGCTCTTCGGAACTGCAAGAGTGATGATGGACACCCAGGCAAGCAGCCCACCAATCCCTCCCCCGCTACCCAATCGCAATCTCTCACCGGCTGAAGAACCCGTTGCGGTGGAAGTGATCCGGGATAAGCCTGAGGTCCCGGAGGAATCGCCACCGGTGCCTTCTCCCTTCGAAGTGGCGGAGCATACCGCGTTGGAGGAAATCCCCCTCCAAATCGAAGAAGAAGCCGTCGTCCCTGCGATTGTTACTCCCGCAAGGTTCGAACATGAGGTCTCAGACTTTGCCTGCGACATGCTCGACCTCTTTACGATGCACTCGTCGCACTATGCGATCTCAACCGCTTTCACGAAAGTCTTCCTCAATGAAGAAATCAGCTCGTCAATCATTCCGCAGCGGGTTGAAAAATACTTCCTCGATCGCACCTTCGGACGCGGCCCCGGATTTCTCCTTCGGGGGGAGATCTGCGTCCTCGAGGACGGCAAGCCAATCTCACTCGTGATCGCCTACCCCGAGGAGGAAAACCTGAGTGAACTCCGCGCAGCTATCGGAACGTCTCACGCCTTCTCCGGCACCCTCGTGAAATGCGATACGTTCTCCCGTGAGATCTTTGTCATTGCCGACCACCGGGAAACCTGAAACCTTTTCCCTCATGAATTTCTCAAGACGACACCTCCTCAAACACGTTCCCTTCACCGGTCTCGCCGCACTCGCTGCCACTGGTCACAGCGAAGAAACTTCGCCCTGGCTGAAAATCTCACTGCAGCAATACTCCTTCAACCACCAGTTGCGAAAAGGCGAGCTCGACGCGCTCGATTACCCGAAACTGGCGGTGGAAAAATGCGGTATTTCCGCGCTGGAATACTTCAACGGTTTCATCATGGACAAGGCGAACGACACCGCCTGGTTCGCCGAACTCAAAAAGCGCTGTGATGATCTCGGGGTGGAGAATCAGCTCATGTTACTCAAAAATGATCGCGCCCTCGACGATGCCGATGCGATGACTCGCAAACAGGCTGCAGAAGACTACCGTCCCTGGCTGGAGGGTTGTAAGACGCTCGGATGTCATTCCGTCCGCGTCGACGTGCGTTCCGCAGGTGATCCTGCCGAGGTGAAAAAGCAGGCCATCGATGGGCTCAATCAACTCTGTGACATCGCAAAACCCTACGGGATCGATATCATCGTGGAAAACCACGGGAATCACTCCAGCAACGGTCAGTGGGTCGCTGATCTCATGACCGCTCTCGATCGTGAAAACTGCGGGACCCTGCCGGACTTCGGAAACTTCAAGGACTACGACAAGTATCAGGGCGTCAAAGACATGCTCCCGTGGGCCCGCGCCATTTGCGCGAAAGTGCACCACATCGAGGAAGATGGCTCGGCGAAAAACACCGACTTTTCGCGGATGCTGAAGACCGTAAAGGACGGCGGCTTCAAGGGCTACATCGGAATCGAATTCGAAGGAAAATCAGATCCCATCGCGGGCATCATCGGCACGAAAAAGCTCATCGAGAAAACGCTCGCCGAGCTCGGGTAGAGTTCGAGTTAGAGGGTGATGTCACGGCCCTCACCTGCAGTGATCGACCCGTGGAAAATATCAGCAAAGGAGCGGGGACAAAACACACCCCGCCCCTTCACTGACTCTGAACCAAATTTTACTGAGGCGGATGCGCCTCGCCGTCTTTTCCTGCTGCCCAGATGATCCCCCTGGCGAGCATGCGGATAAAGGTTTCGTCCCCGAAGGTCTCATCCGAGTGACCGTAAGTCGTTCCCATGACGCGAGTCCCTTCGAACTCGTTCGCCCAGATCACCGGATGTGCTTTGCCATCCTTTTCGCTCACTGAAGTCGCCAAAACCGTGTTCGTCGGCTCGACTTTCTCGATGATGTAAAGCTCATCCATCGGAGTAACCCAGTCCTTCGGAAAACCGGCCATGACGGGGTGGTCAGCCTTCTCAACTTTCACCTCGTAATTGCTCTGATGATCGTGCTTCCGGCTCGTGACCCCGAGAAACTGTCTCCAGTCATCGATCTCCGTGGCGCGGTAGGTGTGCATCGCACAGTGAATCACGAGAGCCGGAGTTCCCCCTTTGTGGGCATCCGTGATTTTGCGAATGTATTCGGGATCGGCCGTGTTCGCGAAACACTCGTTGTGAATCACGACGTCATAGCCCTTTGCCCATTCAGGGTCGTCGTAGAGATCGATTTGCGCTTCGGTTCCCTTTCCGCCGACATTCATCACTTCAAAATCGACATTGGCGACCTTCTGGACCCCGGACCCGAGAGCAAAGGTCTGATAGAGGTAATTGTGACAACACCCGCCGGTGATAATGAGCGCCTTAATCGGCTGACCTGAGTAGAATTCCTTCTTCGGAGGTGCCTTCTCCTTCTTACCTTTTTTATTCTGCGCCGTCGCAAAACCAACAAAAAGACCCAAGGTCAAAAGCAGCGGCAAAAAGTAACGAAATCCCCTCATATTTGTGAAGAGGATCCTTATCACAATCGACCCTCTCCCTCCATAGCCTGATCAGGGCAAATGATTCACATTCCCTGCAAAACAGGCTTTTCAGGTCCGCCATTTATTCCCGGGAGCCGGAGGCTCAAAAGAAATTAGCGCGGTGTGAAGCGCAGCGGAACGCCGGGATGCCTTCCTCAGCAGACCAACTAAAGCCCCAACTCTATTCGCAGCTGATCCGTCGTCTCTTTCTGACGCTTCTCGACAAAGGCTCTCGCTTTCGCCGCCTTCTTTCGAGCCGCTTCAGGATTCTTTGCGATCTCGAGAACGGCAGGAACGATTCCCGCCAATTCGTCCTCATTGTCGGTCGTAAAAAGCCAGTCTCCCAGACCGATGTCCTCCCACATGAATCCTTTGCTCGTCTGTTCCTCCCAGCGACACACGATCGCAGGAACGCCATGACCGATGCACATGATGGGCGAATGCATTTCGTTTCCGAACAACCCCGCGCTCTGATCATGCACGCTGATCGCTTCACCGGTGAGCCAGTAGTCGGGACGCCAGACGACACGTTCTTTAATCGCTTCGGGCAGCGGATCGTAAAGCATCTCTTTTCCAACCGCCATTTGGGTGCGGTCTTCAGGACAAACCAGCACCTTGAGATCCGTCTCTTCGACCACCTTGATGATCGCCTCGCGCAGCTGAGCGTGGTCATTCTCCTTCATCTCTTCATTCCGGGCATGCTTGACCTCATCAAACGGCCTGTTCTCCTTAATCGTCCAGTAGGGCGTGTAACGAAGGCGGGGAATCACGCACATGAATTTTCCCGGCTCGAGGCCGTTGGCTTTCAGATAAGCGGCCGCTTTTTCGTCGTCGCGGAGATCGCAGGCAAAAGCGCCGTCCGGTCCGAACTCCATCACAGGAGCCTTGCAGCCCTTCTCTTTGGCGAGCGCGAGCGAGCGGGAATCGCGGAAGTAAACAAACTGCGCGTCGTTGAGAATATCGATGGCGTTTTTCAGTCCCTCCTCGGAAGTCGCGGTCGTCTTCGAGGATTTCTTCAGGGGAAAAGTAATCCCGTAGATGCCGAAAGGTTTTCCGGTTTCGTCGCGCCACTTCTTCACATCGTTTTCAGCGACGAGGGAAGCACCGGATCCATGGAGGAGAAAATCACATTCCTTGAACGCTTTCTTCAATTCAGGGGAACCCTTCTTCGCGATTTTCAACTTCGGGAAACGCTCGAGGAGAAGTTCGTCGACTCCGTTGTCGACGCTCGAAGGCCACAAAGTCACTTCTACCTCGGGGAGATGCGTTTCGAGAATATGCAGCACTCCGGGTGTGTGAGCGATATCGCCGATGTTTACAGTCTGCCACGACGAACGCAGAAGAACACGCTTCGGAGTTCCATCAGCCGCCGTCGCGAGGGCCGCACCCAAAGGGGCAAGGCCGAGCGTGGCGAGAGCCTTTCTTCGGGAGAAATCACGGGGAGAATTTTGCATGGATACCATTCGACCAGATCCGCTGCGGAAACAGGAACGTAAAAACGGAGGAATTATTGTGTCCGAATTACTCACCGGGAGACTGTTCGAACGGCATCGAAGTTATTATCGGCATCACCATTGGCTGGAGCACCAAACCAACCGAAACAACGGCAAGAGACGCAACGAGAAACATACTGATCCCTAAAGTGTGTAACGCAAACCCCGGACCTGAAATCCGGTTGGCCAGATAGGCAACCCCTGTCACGACGAGAAAAACGGGGATGATCATTCCGCATTTGAGGAAAACGACAGAATTCAAAACCGAAGCCTCCAGCGGAGTGTCCGGGTTCCGCCATTCCCAAAAATCGATCTGTAACTGACAAACGCCGTTGAACACCAGCAGAATGAAAAACTGAGAGATGCCTCCGAGGAGCAGATACAGGACAATGATCTTTTTCATAGGTTTAGGGCCTGACCGCCCCCAGACTGGAACACACCCGGGCTAAAGGTCCCTCAGAGAACAAACTTAATGAGCTTTTTAGCCGCTTTCGCAGCCTTGGCTGCTTCGGCCGCTTTTTCAGCCGTTCGTGCCGCTTTCGCAGCTGATTTCAATTTAAAATCCGCATCAATTGCCTCAACCCGTTTCGCCAGCGAAGCAGCCAGTTTCTCCGGATCAGTAACGTCACCGAAATCATCGATCCAGGCAGATGAAATCCGGTCCGTTCCTGCGCCCGGGGTGCGTCGGGAAAATTGCTCCAGTATCTCGGCGTCGGACGCGATTTTCTTCGACGGCCGAACCGTCGAACAAAGCTCGGTGACCGATTCCGTCATCGCAGAGAAAAAGGATCCGATCACCGCTTTGGAGGCACGGTCTACCGATCCTCCGAGGTGCTTAGCTATATCCACGCTGATATTGTCGAGGCTCGCCAACATCGCCTCCCTCGACGCTTTCCTGATCAAAGCGGCCCGCTTCGCCTCATTGGAGGCATTCAGCCGCCTCTCCGAGAGGGTCGGCCAATCGTCGATCTCATCGAGCATAGAAGCCCTCTCGAATGAGGTGCGACTTCTTGAATCCGGAGCGCTGAAGCGGCTCTTAAATTTATCGCCAGCCTCTTTTCCCATGTGTTCAGAGACTTGAGTAGCAGCTCCCAGAGCAGCCACGGTTCGCGCCATAATTGCCAGTTTCCGAATCTCCTCCGGAGTCATTTCCTCAATGGAATCTTTCACAATCTTGCAGGCGGCAGACTCGGAATTGAAACGATTTAATTCCTCTTCGCTACGCATCACCTCTTTCCTCAAATCGGCGGTTACTGTCGCTCGATTGGAATTGATGTTCTTTGCTGAGACAAAGGTGAAGGCACTGATCGTTGTCAGGAAAATCATCGCGTTGCGAATTCGCACCCGCATCTTCGGCACCTCGTTAAAGAGCTTAATGTTAGGCCAGATCAGGTTGATCAACAGCAGAGTCAAAGTCATGATCAAAAAGGCGTGAATGAGCGTTCCGTTTTGCAGCCACTCGGTCATTGCGTAGATCCTGTTTTCTATACTCCCGACCCGGAGCGCAGCGTCGGATTCCCCCTTTCCTCCACCGAAGATTCCGGAGGTGACGAGTGGTTTCAGGAAAAGAGAGAGAAGTGAAACCAGGAAAAGTGCCAAACCGATACAGACAACCGGCTGATAAAGAGAAAACTTCCACAACCTCCAGAAACGGGGAATAAAGAACCTCCGGTCCTCGAGTCCCATATACTGGTATCGATATCGATTGAGCCGATAGCCCAGAAGCCCTGCAACCAGCGCTCCCCCACCTGCAATACCAAAACATATCAGCCCTATCGCAGCGAGTAATAGGTATAGCAGTATCATAGGTATCGTTCTATCAACCCTCTAATTTCCCGTCAAATCATTAACTTCAATATTGGCACCGGAAACGTTCTCTGATAGGAACCCACTTGAATGAGCGATGCTGAAAACCGATACGACGGAAATCCCAATATACTGAATGTGGATACAGGGCACCTCAGACGACTCTGCCTCAATTGGATCGAGAAGAGGGAGTTCATGGACTACTTCTGGGAAATCCACGCGGGATTATTTTTCAGAATGATCGCCGCCGTTGTTGGTGTCTTCCAAAAAGATGCAAGAGGCTACGGAAGGAAGCGGGGGAAATCGTCACCTGAGTTGATGGCCCGCTATCGGAAATCAGTTCGCTCGGCTCCCATTGTATTTTCTCATATCGTCATGGCCAACACTGCGTTGCTTTACGAAGGGGAAAGTTCCCCCGCTCTCGTGGTCATTGCCTCAGGACCGGGATCAGATGAAATCATGGCCCACGCCGCCGCTCTCCTCGGCCGCATCCATTTTGGTGATGTCAGGACACCCGAAGAAGCGGCACTCGCGAGCACAATCGAGGATGAGGATTACCGGTTTGGGAAACGCCGGAAACTTCCCGAGTGGCTCGTCGGTGAAACCGAAGCATACGCCGCCGACCTGTGGGTTGCGGGAGAAGCTGCTCACGAGGATGGCCTGAGATCAAATATTCTACCAGTCTTCGCTGAGCCGGGACTGCATGGCATCACCTTCGCGATTCCTCAGGCACTGATTGATCGAGCGGTAAAGCGATCGGCTCCGCCCCCACTCGTCAAATAAGACTGGATCACAGGGCCGACCCCAGAGCCTTCAATGCTCCCTCAAGGATAGCTTCGCTGACTGAACCGAGAGCGGGTTCATGGGGCGAATCGGGGCCTTCTTCACCGGCGAAGAGATACGGGGTGATCGCATAAACCGGAAGAAGGGCGCGTTTTTTGCCGTTGTCGATAGCACCCACGATCTGAGAATTTCCACCGGCCTCCAGAGTAACGAGTGGCTGGAGATCGTTCTGATTTTCGAGGCTGAATGTCCACGGGCAGTAGGGTTGCTGCCACCCTGCTTTGGTCGCTGCAGGATGAGCGATCACTGCAGCGGGAAGGTCGGCTCCGACGAGGCCGACTCGCGCACCGATGAAGTCACTGTTGGACAGAGGGAGTTTACTCTTGTCATCATCACGACCCATCGCAGAGCGGAAAGAACCGAACGCACCCGCCGCCGGCAGCGTCGTTCCGGAAACCCAAAGGACGCGCCCGCCTGCATCGAGGTAAGTCTGTAGATGGCGGTCGAGAGCATCCGCTTTCAGTGAGTGATAGCTGTGAAAGGAGGTCGCGACGATAACGAGTTGCGGCATTTTCTCAGGAGCAGGAAAGCCATCTTCGATCGCATCACGAAGATCAAAGGTCGCGTAGGGTTTTCCGGCCTGTTTCCAACTCCGTGCAATTGCGGCAGACTGGACCCGACTCGCGAAACCGAGGACAGCCCCGTTCATCGCCCAGCAGGGCTCAAAAACGATTCCGGTAACGGGTCCACTCTCGGGATCCAACTCCCGAAGCAATGGAGCAAAGAGAGCATCATCCTCGATCTTTCGTCCGGCGAGGAAGCTCGCCACGTTCTCGCGATGAGCTACCTCAATCTCAGGGGTCAACTCGATTTGCTGATCCGATTTGGCGCAGCGACGTGCAATCTCGACATCGCGCAAGGTTCGCACCACCGCCCAGGCACCGAGTTCGCCGAGATTTTTCCAAAGCATCTTCCGGGCTGCCGCATCCTCCCGGTCAACCCAGCCCGCAGCGCCTTCGAGAACACGAACCCCGCGCGGAGCACAAAAATCAGCGCCGGCCTGACCATAGAGCATGATCTCAAGCAAGAGCTCGCCGGGCTCCTCCCCCGCATCCGCGAGGTAAAGCCGTTCAATCGCCTCCTCAAAAGCAGCCTCACCGCCCTCAGGATCGTGAGCCGCCCCGGAAAGGTCGAGTAAGGATCGCAGTTTCGAGTAATCGTTCACTCCGCCGGGGAGCTTCAATTTCCAGTCAGCCCAACCGTAGGTCGCGGTGTGAACGAGCGGATCGTGATTGCAAGCTGCCATGTCAGCAATTACATGCGAGTAGGCGGAAATCCAAAGCGCGGTGTGAGTAGGATCTCCTTCCTTCAAGGCCTCAACCAGCATGATAAAGGCCATCGCCATGCCGCGTTCCGAGTGGAGATCGTAGCGCCTCTTCACCCCGGCAGCAGCGAGGCGGGCCACAGCGGCTTCGCCGACATCCCCGGGCAGGAAGGGATCAAAATTGTCCGGATAGTGGCTCTGATGATGAACCGCCTCCTTGATCATTTCAGGAGTGAAGGAATCACGAAGCTCAGCGGGAAGACGTTCGATGACCTCCCGCATCACGTCGTCGTGCCCCGAGCCCCAGGCCCCGGCTTTCTGAATCGGCAGCAATGTCAGGATCAAAACTGAGAGCACTGACAAAAAGGTGGCGGGCGATTTGACCGGCTTTAGAAAGAGGTAACGCATCAGAAGAGACAATTTATTTCGGGGAAGCAACAGTGTCGCCGAAACTGATCCTCCAGGTTACGACGCATTCGCGTTCCTGAAACCGGGTCAAGGAATCACCGCTGGAGATGCCCCTTTTCCTCGAGCGCTTCCATGATCTTCAGTGCAGCGTAGGCATCGTTCGCGGCGTAGAGCAATTGCGCAGGACGGAGCTCCGGCTTGGCCCAGTTACTCGTCGTGATCGATTTGGATTTTTTGAACCCCTGTTTGAGAAGAGCCCCCATCGCACCGCGGACGCCGATCTGTCCGCGATAGCCCTGCTTCCGAAAAACCTGATCGAGATCGAGGACGTGCTTGAGAGTGATTCCCAACCGGTTCCGAATCTGCCCGTGATCGTTCTTCAACCCGAAGCCCACCTTGAGAACTTCCTCGGAAGCAATGAGATCGGAAACGACCTCCTCGCACTCGCTTCGATGGAGCTGGAAGATGAAGGCTTTATCCGTTAGCGCGAACTGCACGACATGAGGTCCGTCGCTTGTTTCTCCGGCGCGGAAAGTCGGCCTCGCTTCGGTGTCAAAACCGCCGACCCCGGCTGAAAAAATTTCGTTGGCGGCCCGCTCGCATTCGGCCGGGGTCGCCGGCACATGGATCCGGTCATGGGAAAGTCCCGCAAAAGCAGGCAGGAGCGCCGTCTCCGCTTTCGTCGGTGCGACAGGCCAGTCTGGTTTGTCGCCCTTCTCTCGATGGCGGTTGGGACGGGATTGGGATTGGTTCATTTCGTAGCAGCTCGCCTCCAGCGTGGCGGAAAAGTGGGCGATCCGCAATCACTCCCTCAATATGTTCGCGCTATTCGCTATTGGCGGGTTGCGATCGCTCAAAGAATGAACAGCTCTCCCCCGGATCCAACAGGGTTGAATCGATGACGATACCCTGTTCAATCGTGGCATTTTGAGATGCCTTTGCGCCCCGATCTACGCCTCGGCGAGACCAAATGCGGCGTGCATCACTTTCGCGGCTTCGTCGATTTGCTCTTCGGAAACGGTTACGGTGATTTTGATCTCGGAAGTGGAGATCATCTCTATGTTGATTCCCGCATTGGAAAGGGCTTCAAACATCTCTGCAGCGACACCGGAGTGGGAACGCATTCCGATTCCGACAACGCTGAGTTTGGCAATCCCGTCGCGGGCGCGAATCGTGACACCATTGCCCAGCTCGGCAAGCACGGGTGTGAGCGCAGCCTCAGCCTTCTCGACGTCATCGCGATGAACGGTGAAGGAAATATCCGTTTTTCCGGTTTGTTTGACGGAAACGTTCTGGACGATCATATCGACGAGAATGTTCGCCTCGGCAACGGCTCCGAAGATTTTACCGGCGGTTCCGGGAAGATCGTTTACGCCGGAGATCGTGACTTTCGCCTGCTCTCTCTCCAAACTGACTCCTCGGATGACAACGGATTCCATGCTCATACTTTCTTCGCGGACTAAGGTTCCGGGGTTGTTGTTCAAACTGCTTCGCACTTCAAAGCGAACTCCAAATTTTTTGGCAAACTCCACGGAACGGGACTGCATTACTTTCGTCCCTGAACTCGCCATTTCAAGCATCTCATCGTAGCTGATTTCATCAATCTTCTTTGCGTCAGGCACGACGCGGGGATCACAGGTGTAGACGCCGTCGACGTCGGTGAAAATCTGGCAGAGGTCGGCATCAATCGCCGCCGCCATCGCAATCGCGGTCAAATCGGAGCCACCGCGGCCGAGGGTCGTGATTTTGCCGTCAGCCGTTTTGCCCTGGAATCCGGCGAGAATCACGATCTTACCTTCGTCGAGCATTTCGTGAACACCCTCCGGGGAAATGTTGGAGATGCGGGCCTTGGTGTGGACTCCGTCGGTTTCGATACCGGCCTGCGCTCCCGTTAGGGATACGGCCTCAGCCCCCATTGAATTGAGCGCCATTGCGGTCAGTGCGATCGTGGTCTGCTCCCCTGTTGCGAGGAGCACGTCCATTTCGCGCTCGGTCGGTTTGCCTTCGCCGGTGACCTGATCGGCCAGCTCGATAAGGCGGTTCGTCACCCCGGACATCGCTGATACGACAGCAACCACCTGATGACCCGCTTCCTTGGTTTCAAGAATGCGTTTCGCCACATTTATGATTCGCTCGGGAGTTCCGACCGAGGTTCCGCCGTATTTCTGTACTATAAGACTCACTGTCTGCTGCTCGTTAGTAGTTGAGACTTATGCCTCAGGTTACCGGTTTGTCCACCTTCGTTTACCCCGTGACACTGCCACGAACCCAGTCCAGATAGCCTTTTGACCCCGCTTCGATCGGCAGGACGATGCATTCCGGTTCATCGTAGGGATGGTTTTCCTGCAGAAACGCCTCCAGTTCGACGAGTCTGGCCACGGTCGTTTTCATGATCGCGACCACCTCCGACTCCTCCTCCACCTTACCTTTCCACCGGTAGATCGAGGTCGCTCCGGGGATCACATTGACACAGGCGGCGAGTTGCGACTCGACCACAGTTGTGCCAAATTGTCTCGCAGTGTCGTCGTCAGCAAAAGTGCTGATGACGAGCACGGCTCGATCGATAGCGTCGTTTTGTCTCTCAATCATCTTGTTCTCAAAGATTTATCGGCATGAAATCAGGCATAATAGATAAGCTCATTGACCGGCTCGACAAGCTGGAGCCCGAGGAAATTCAACGAATTGTGTTGAAGGCGGTTCAGGAAAAGGGGCTCATGGAAAGTGTCTTCGAGGTCATCCGCGAGGGAATCATTGTCGCGGGGCCGAACGGGACGATCCACTACCTCAATCACGCAGCGGGGGAATTTTTCGGTCTCAATGAGAAGGATCCCACCGGCGAAACGATCGCGAACCTGTTTCCCGGGATTCAGTGGGATGAGGTCGTCGAATCCGGTGGCGTCGTGAGCCGCGATATCGTGGTGCGCTATCCCGAGCTTCGTTATTTGAATTTTTACATCTCCCCGCTCGAACCGGAAGAGGATGTTGAAGGAAACGCCGAAGATCTCTTTGGATTTGTGATCATTCTGCGGGACGACACCCAAAGCCGCGAACGGCAGATCAAGGAAATCGAGACGGAAAAGATCGAAGCGGTCAAAAGTCTCGCCGCGGGAGTCGCCCACGAAATCGGCAACCCGCTCAACTCCCTCAATATTCATCTCCAGGTCGCTGAGCGGAAAATCAAAAAAAGGGCCGACCCGAAACTAGCCGGTGAGTTGCTCGAATCGCTCGAAATAGCCCGAAGCGAAATCAAACGCCTCGACTTTATCGTCGAAAAATTTCTCAGTGCGGTGCGTCCCTCTCATCTCATGCCGGAGACGACCGACCTCAACGAGCTCCTCAATGAAGCACTCAATTTCATCGGGCCGGAAGTGGCTGACCGCCGGATTTCGGTGACCTTCGAACTGGCCGATGAGCTTCCTCTCATCCATGTCGATCGCGATCAGATGAAACAAGTTATCTACAACCTGATCCGGAACAGTTCCCAGGCAATGGGGTCTGACGGCGAGATCAAAATCCTGACCGGCTTCACCGATGAAAATGTCTTCGTCACGTTCGCTGACAACGGCCCCGGCATCCCCGGAGAACAGGTTCGCCGGGTTTTTGAACCGTATTACACAACCAAAAAAACCGGTTCGGGTCTCGGGCTCATGATCGTACACCGCATTGTTTCATCCCACGGAGGTGAGGTGGAATTCAAAAGCCGCGAAGGCAAAGGCACTGACGTAACCGTCTACCTGCCGCGAGCGGAAAGGCTCATGCGGGTCCTTCCTCAAAAATCAGAACCCTCCGTGATCGATATCGACGTGGAAGACTAACACTGACCGAATATGGATTTTTTCGACAGCACCATTCTCATCGTCGACGACGAGAAAAACACGCGCGAAGGATTGAGACTTTCGCTCGAAGATGACTTCGATGTCTACATTGCAGCGAACATCGCCGAGGCGGAGGAGATCCTCAAATCCGAAAGCGTCGACGTGATGCTGACCGACCTCCGACTCGGGGGCGAGGACGGGATGGAGCTGATCACGAAAACGCTCGCCCGCCCCAAGGCGCCGGTTTGTATTCTCATGACCGCCTACGGTTCCGTCGACGTCGCGGTCGAGGCAATGAAAAAAGGCGCCTACGACTATGTAAGTAAGCCGCTCAACATCGACGAACTCGAAATCGTGATCAAACGGGCGATCCGGAGCCGTTCCGTCGAGGAGGAAGTTCAATCGCTCAAAGCTCAGGTCACAGACCGTTTCGGGCTCGAAAACATCATCGGCCATTCCATCGTGATGCAGCCGGTTTTCGACACAATCCAGCAGGTCGCCCCAACGCGGGCGACTGTCCTCATCGAGGGTGAAAGCGGAACCGGTAAAGAACTCGTCGGCCGCGCGATTCATCATCTCAGTGGACGGCCCAAGTCGAAACTCGTCACGGTGCACTGTGCCGCTCTCAGTGAGCAGTTGCTCGAAAGCGAACTTTTCGGTCACGAACGCGGAGCCTTCACCGGAGCAGTGGAACGACGGGCGGGGCGCTTTGAGGAAGCCGATGGAGGCACCTTGTTCCTCGATGAAATCGGCGAGATCGATCTCAACACTCAGGTGAAACTTCTCCGTGCGATCGGTGAGCGAACCTTTGAACGACTCGGCTCTAACAAACCAATTAAGGTGGACGTTCGCGTCGTTGCGGCAACGAACAAAAATCTCAGCGAAATGGTGCGCGAAGGCACCTTCCGCGATGATCTCTTTTTCAGGCTCAATGTCGTTTCGATCGACATGCCGCCGCTACGCGACCGGAAAGAGGATATAGTTTTGCTAGTCGATTCCTTTCTCAAAGAATTCGCGGAGGAAAACAAAAAGCCCGCAATGGAACTGACCGCGGAAGCGCTTCAGCTTCTCCTCGACTACGAATGGCCGGGTAACGTGCGGGAACTCCGAACTGCGATCGAACACGGCGTCGTCATGTCTAACACAGCCAAAATCGGGGTGAGACATTTACCTCCCTTCCTGCGGGACAATTCCCATCACGGGTTCCGAAATTCAACCACGAGTGGGGGCGGTGCCTCCAGCGGGGCAAACGTGATCACCGAAGAGGACGACCTCAACATCGCGAAGATGGAAGAACGAATGATTCAACTCGCGCTCAAACGAACCGGTGACAATCGAACCGAGGCCGCACAACTCTTGGGAATTTCCCGCCGGACGATGCAACGGAAGTTAAAGGAAATGGGGCTGGTTGATTCGTGACGATTGGCCAGTCCGACTATGATGAATCCACTAATATCGATAATTCTATTGGTGGTCGCAGTGGTATCCCCGATTACTATCTTTATTCTCAAACTACAGGATTTGCCACGCGGTGTATTTCACATCCGCCGTGCATTCATGACGGCTTTGGCGCTCGGTTTATGTTCGTGGTACTTCTCGATGTGGGCTGTTTTCACACTTCCGTTCTGGGCTGAGTGGTTCGAAATTCCGGATGTTTGGAATCAAATTTGGCTGTTTCTCTGGCCGGGAGCACTTCTGTCCACGATTTTCCTGATAAGATCACCAACTGAAAAGCGAAGGATCGTCAGTGACCTCTTCATTTTAGTCCTCGCCATCGATTTCGTAATCAGACTGACACCCTGGACCACTTACCACGGACCTTAACCTGCTTCAGGAACGATCGACTCAAAGGTGCATCCGAGGTGTTTCATGTGAAATCGAGTGAAGGGTCGGGCGCAAATCATCTCTGTTCCAGAGCGTCTTCGGGCGCCCCTACAGGTCGCACAAATGGGCTACTCTTTTACCCCGGGTTGAAACCCGGGGCTCTATTCGATTGGGCCTTCAACCCATTTTGAGACAAGTCGAACTCAACGCGTGTAAGTTGCCTCGCCTCACGTCGTAATTCTCCGGTTACCTCGAACAAAAATCTAAGGTGCGGCCGGCTTGAAATGCAGCCAAAGTTCTTCGCTTCCGGGAACCTGAGTCTTCATGCCGGTTTCCGTGCGAATCAGCGTGTTGATCTCGCCGTCCTCGTATTGAATGACGCGGGTGTCAGGAGAGGGTTTTTCAATCACCTTGTAAGCCTGAGCGACGCCGCTTCCCTCTTTGATGCGACGCATTTCGGTGGAGGTAAATTCGAGAGTGAATCCCTCAAACTGACTGAGAACGACCTGGGAAATCCCTTTCTGAAGACCGGAAAGAACGTCTTTTAGCAAGCCGCCTTCCTCCTGCCCCTGAACCGGCGATTTCGCCTGGACCTGAGCCATTGTCGTTTCCTTATCAAAGTCCCATTTCCCAACAAACCAGTCACCGCCGCACCCCGTAAGACTCAGTGTAATGACAGCGAGTAACGCACAGGAAAAAAGCCGGAGAGTGGTGTTCATGTTGGAGATGATAGCGCGAATTGCGAGAGCGTGTCAAAGAGTGACGGACGAAGAATGAAAGTAGTATAGAAGTAGAGAATGAAAGAATCGGCCAGGCTCTGGGGAATTTGCTTCTCCCTCCGACGGCGCATATCAATCTTTACTTCTCAGCTCCGTTACTCCTCTGCATCTGCGGGCTCGCCCGCTCAGTACCCACCCTTATCACGACCGACAGAGTCATCGGTCCAGTAGTAGAGAATGCGGCCGCAATTTTCACAGGTCGTGAGCTGCTTTTCACCTTTCACTTCCATGTAGGTCGACTTGACGACTTTCATGTGGCACCCCTGGCAGACGTCATCGACGAGACCGACGATGGCATGACCGGCTTTGCCTTTGAAAAGTCGTTCGTAATTGTAGAGAACGTCGTCATCAATCGGATCGGCATGTGATTGACGCTTAACAACTTCCTCCTCACGTTCTTTCTTCAGATTTTCCGCAAGATCGGCGAGATCTTCAAGTTCACTGACAACGTCCTCTTTGCTCACCTCGTGTTCCGCTTTTGCTTTCGCGTAAGCAGCCTTTTGCGCTTCAGCCTGCTCCATCAATTCGATTTCCTTGTCCTCAAGCGCGGTGATTTCCTCACCATAACGCGTGATCTCCTCGCCCATGCGAGTGAACTCGTCGTTCTTCTTCGTCTCGTATTGCTGAACCTTGAGCTTTGTGATCGAATCTTTTCTCGTATCAATATCCAGTTCGAGATTTTTGATCGCGATCTCGGTCTGTTGAAGGTCGCTTCTGGCATCGTTCTGCTTTTTCTCGTCTTCGAGAAACTTGTCGCGGACGTCCTCTTCGAGAATCGGAATCCCCGCGAGCTCTTTATCGATTGCCGCAATTCGTTGATCGTGATGCTGAACGCGGAGGAGTTTTTCGACTTCGGGTAACATGATTGTCTGGTTTGAACAGGTGAATGTGTATTCCGGCTGTAGCAAAACGCACGCTGACCCTTTTGCCAATCTAAATCAGCCCCGGAGGGAGATTGATTGAGGACAGACTCTGAAGGAAAAGAATGTCGAACAGGACTGTATCCTCTTTGCCGAGCCCCTGACAATAGTACGAGGAGCGGATCGGCAGTGAACACAGGATACAATCCTGTGCTACGGCTCGTCGCGAGCGTTGTGGAATAAACAACTCAGCTCCCGGTGAGGAGCCATTCCGGATACCCGCAGGCCGCTTCTGTCTCGACCGCTGATTCGAGGTGTTTTTTCCAACCTCCGGCTTCATCGGCAGGAAGCCCGAACCAGGAACGACACCCTCCGAACGTCTTCCGGTCTTCGAGAATCCAGGGGTCCTCGAGCTGAAACGCTTTCACAATCGCGAAGGAAATACCGTGCTCGTCTCCCCACTCAAATCGCTCCCGAATGATCTTTTCGTCCCAAATATGATAGGGATCGAGCTTCAAAACCTCGTCCCAATCGGTCAATCGGCCGGTTTTCAGGGTCTCAATGTAGACAGAAAAGGCAACACTGCCCCCGGGGGCAAGCGGCTCAGACAACTGCCTTTCACCACCTCCGTCGGGAGCCGGTTTGACCTGTTTGGCCTGCTCATGGAAGAGGCTCGGGTAGAGAAAAAAGCGGTCGTGAATCCACTGAAACCCTGATTTTCCCTCAGAAATCCCCCCTTTGCGCAAAATAAGTGACTGCTCCCCTGAGATGAGGGCGTCAGAGATGAGCTGCCATTCTTTGAAGGCGACAGGTTTCCAATTCGGGTCAGATATTTCCATGGCGTGAAGGTTTTAAAATCGTTCTATTTCAGGTTTTTCCAATAAAGCACTCTTTTCCGCTGGAAAAACGGTTTCGATGCTATAATTTCCGTCTCCACTCGGATTGGCCTTCAGCCAACCGGCCTTGATGGTGGCTGTAGCTCAGTGGTAGAGCCCCGGATTGTGATTCCGGTGGTCGCGGGTTCAAGTCCCGTCAGCCACCCTCCTATCAATGGAATTTCTCGAAGCAAGGATCGGATACAAGTTCAGCAACTCGCTGTTACTCGCCGAAGCACTCACTCACCCGAGTTTGGCATACGAATCGAAACGGCCGCATTTCGACAATCAACGCCTCGAATACCTCGGTGATGCCGTCATCCAGCTCATTCTTACTCACGAGCTCTATCTTCGATTTCCCAAATTTGCAGAAGGCCGGCTTACGAAACTGCGCAGCCGACTCGTCTCCCGCGACGCCCTCTGTGAATACGCGCACCTCATCGGTCTGGGTGAATACCTTCTTCTCGGAAAAGGCGAAGCTGCCAGCGGCGGAAAAGAACGGCCTTCCAATCTCGCCGACGCTGTCGAAGCACTCGCCGGAGCCGTTTATCTCGATGGCGGCTACGAGGAATCGAAAAACTTCATCATGAACAATTTCGCCTCGTTCATCGACGAAGTGGCGAACCAGCCCGACGACAGCAATCCCAAGGGAATGCTTCAGGAACACCTCCAGTCGATCACTCAGTCGAGCCCTTCCTATTCCATTGTTTCACAGGAAGGCCCCGACCATGAAAAGTCTTTCGTTTCGCAGGTATCCTGGGAAGGAAAGCTTCTCGGTGAAGGGATTGGAAAAAGCAAAAAGGAAGCCGAGATCAACGCGGCCGGCAATGCTCTCGAATTGCGGCGCTGGATTACTGAATAATCCGCCTGAAAAGACTGTGAATAACTTGCGAATAACTGTGAGCAAAGGTGGAGTAAGTTAAGCGCCTCCTAATAACTCCTCACTTGTTACGGGGCTTTCACCACGCTTATCCACATCTTTAATACAGGACAATTCACTTGGGTTAAGAGAGTTGCGACGATAACGAGGAGTTATTAACACCTATAATAAGAATATTCATTTCCTCTAAAATTTAGCTTCTACTACTAGGATGTGAATAACTCGGGATTTGAACTCTTTCGAGGACATCGGGGATATCGATCCCACTCAGCGTGTTGCTCTTCGATTGAAGGACTTTCATCGCTTCTGAGGCAGGACTCCAGACTTGAGAATTCGCATCTCCAAAGAGCAAGAGCCCGGGAGTGCCGGTGCTTGCAGCGAGATGAGCGATTCCGCTGTGATGTCCCAGGTAGTAATCAGCTTGCTGATAAACAGAGGCCAGCTCAATGAGAGGAATGGAATCGAGGTGCGTGTAGCTCAGATCGAGTTCGTCGAGGATGCTGAGGAATTCGTTAATGATTTCGAGTTCAGCAACGCCGGAAGTGATGACATATTCGATTTCGGGATGAGATTCTGCGAGAAGTCCCAGAAGAGCCGCCCAGGATTCAAATCCCCAGTTTCGACTCGCATGACCACTCCCGGGGTGAACAGCAACGAGAGGGCCGTCAGTGCGTCGTTTGATGGTGCGTGCGTCCGGGTAGTTAAGCGCGAGTGTCGGATCGTCGAGAAAGAGCGCGACTTGCCCGAGTGGTTCGGCGAGCTGGAGTGAAGCGTGCAGTGAGGTCTCTGATTCGTCGGGTCGAAAAGGAAGGTTCACGAGTGTTTTCACGCCGGCTTTTTTGAGATTGGCGGCAAAAAAACCGTCGGGATCGAAAAGACAGCTTACGACGAGATCGAATCCGGCGAAGTATTCAGACCAATTCTTATCGAGCTCGGCTCCGGGAGCGTAAAAGGAAGCGAGTTTCGGATCGACGATGGAACGCTGTTTGTCGGCAAGACCGGTCACGATCGCGAGATCAGTCATTCCCGGATAACCGAGGACTTCGATTTCGTTTTCCGGCAGGGTCGTGCGGATGAGTTGCATCGCCGGCATCGTGAGAACAAAGTCCCCCACCGCACCGCCTCGAATAAAAAGAACTTTGCCCATGTATTGGAAATGTGTCGTTTCGCGAGGCTAATCAGTTAGGAAAGTGACGCCTCGCGGTTGGATCATGACTTTCCAATCGAGTTCGGCAGCGAGTTTTTCAAGTGCTTCGATTGCGGTGTTGTTCTCCAGGTTGATCGAAATCTCCCGATCCCATTGATCAGACCATAGTTTCGAGTCGGCTTCTTTAAGCTCAATCGTGATTCCCCGGTTCCAAATTTTCGATTCGGTATCGAGACGGAGGATCTCCCGTTCAAGTTTTTCTCTTACCTTGTAAAAGGAGGCTTTGGTAAAAGAGAGATCTGAGAATTGAATCGAGGCAAGTTTCGACTCAATCATCGCCTTTTGCTGAGATTGCCATTCAGGGGAGGCTTTGGCATCCACCATTCCGAGGAGTGCTTCGATCAGTTCAATTTGGTCAGAACTGTTTTTGACAACGAAACGATTTTTCGCCTCCAGAAGGTGAATGAAGGATCCCACAGGAAAGCTGATTCCCATCCATTCCAGCAATTCGTGAGTGGTCAGGTTTTGACTTACCTTTTTGTCTTTCTTCGCCCGGAATGGATCTTCCGGGAAGCATTCGGATGATTCTTGAGCGTCGACGAGCGATTTCAGGTGTTGTCTAAACTCTGGTGGAACGGGATATACTTTTGTTTCGAGGGAAATCTCGAACTGATGATAAGGTTGAAAGCTGACTCCATTCTCCGTCACCGAAAACCCAAGGCGAGCTAGTGATGCGATTTCCCTCAGTGCTTCGAGAAGAGGAATATTCCCAAAGTGGATCGTAATAGGTGTATCGAGGATTTTTGTTTCACTCAGCGATTTGTTCAATTCAAATCCGAACCCGCCTTCATCTGGAACCGGGTTGTATTGAACATCGCGAAGATGCTCCGCTGAAATTTTGATCCCCTTTTCCAGGCTATCCTCCGTCATCAGATCAAACTCGACCGACGCTTCTTCCAGCCAGACGATTATTTCGGATAGCGGAGTTTCTTCAAACTTCAGACGAGGAATGATGGTCTCGATCAGTTTCTGTTCTATCTGCTCCCGCTGTTTTTCCCGTTCTTCGTCGCGTTTCGTATAACCGATTCGATCCCAGAGAGTAACAACCGCCTCCAAAATCATGAGCTCTTCTTCATTGTTTGTGACTTTCAGCCGATTGCCCGCTTCGAGAAATTGCGCAGATGAGCCATCCGGGAAAACAACGCCGTGTTTCTCCAGGAGCGCTTGAGCGGTAAGCCCTTCATCCAAGCCGAGTTCAGCGAATGGTTCGGGTAGGGTGAATGTCTTTGTTGTCAGTTTTGCTTTGCCTTCCTCTCCTGACAATGGAAGACCGCTCAGAAAGCCGACCGCAAAAAGAAAGGGAAATGGATTTACCGTTTTCAATGAATCCAGCCTATTCAACCGGCAGGACAATGTCGAGTTCACTCAAAAATGCATCTATTCAATTCGTGAGAGTAGGCTTGCCGCGATTGTTCGACCTCACTATGCTCCACGGCCATGGATGCCGACGAGAAACGCACGCAGGATTTGGAAGGTTTTCTCCGCGAAGCACTCAAGGTGGAGTTGGAGGATCCCGGTCGTCAGCTCACAGAATCGGATCTGAAAGCAATCGCAATAAAAAGCGGGCTAACAGAACAAGATTGGGATCGTCTTCAGGAGCGGCTTCAGGCTCATCTCGACAAAGGTAGGAACTTTCTCGAATTTGGAAACTGCGAGGATGCCGTCACCGAATTGGATCAGGCGGCGGTTCTCGCTCCCTATCGCATCGATGTGTTATACAGCTGCGGTCAGGCGCATTTACTTCACTGGGAGAAATACAAAAAAGAGGAAAATCGACAGCGGGCAGTGGACCTTTTTGAGCAATGTCTTCGATTGGAACCGGGTCACGAAGGTGCCGCAGAAGGTCTCAGTCACTTTCGGCAGCGGGCTACCGAGAAAAAGAAAATACGGCACAAGGTGGTCGCCGCTGCTATTGCGATCGCGCTTGCCGGCGGTGGCATTGCGATGATGAATCATTTCGGCGCCCCCGTTCCAGCTCCCGGGCAAAACCCCACCGTGGAATTGCCCATTTCCGAACGAAACGTCCAATCCCAATCGGCTCAACTTAACGTTCAACGCTCCGGCAACGTCATCGCGATTCCCCGTTTCAGTTCTGTGCACGCTGCTTTTCCGGACGATCTTCCTCATGATATCGTTGAAATTAAATCCGGTTTTACCGACAGCGGTCATGTTCTCGCGCTTCGCAAAAACGGTTCGGTTCTGGCCTGGGGAGCAAACGAGTTTCAGCAGGCTGACGTTCCCGAGCTCGCGGAAGTTACCCAAATTGCAGTTGGCTGGCGGCACAGTCTGGCGCTTCAAAAAGATGGAACCGTCGTGGCCTGGGGAGACGACAGTGAAGGGCAATCCTCAGTTCCGACGGGTCTCACCGATGTCATTCAAATTTCGGCAGGTCCCCGTCACTCAGTTGCTCTGAAAAGTGATGGCAGCGTTGTCGCCTGGGGATCCAACCTCTTTGGTCAGTGCAACGTCCCTGGCGGTTTAGCGCCTGTGATTCGTCTCCCTGAAATTTGCGGAGACCAAACGACGGTCATCCTTGAAGGAGGCAAGCTCGCCGCATGGGGACGAAATGATTCAGGCGAAGCGACTCCGCCAAACGTCGAAATCGGATCCGCTACCATTGTTAAGCTCTGGGCCGGAGGAGAGAATTACGCCCTCCTCGATGACAACCGGCTGTTGCATTGGGGCCGTCAGTTGAGAAGCGACCAGCTTCCGCGGGAAATGACGGGAGTCACCGACGTATTCTCAGGATACACCGCGACGGTTCTCCTCCAGAAGACCGATCGAACTGCCAGTTTGCACGGCGCAGTCAAAGACCACCCGGCCCATCAACGGGAACTCAGCAATTGGAAGAAGGCAACGATCGCCCCTTCGTTTATTTACGGGCTCGTCGAGGAAGAGGAATGAGCAGAATCCCCCTTAAAAAAGATGTGAATAACTTGCGAATAACGGTGAGCAAAGGTGGAGTAAGTTGAGAGCCTGCTAATAACTCCTCACTTGTTACGGGGCTTTCACCACGCTTATCCACATCTCTAAATACAGGACAATTCACTTGGGTTAAGAGAGTTGCGACGATAACGAGGAGTTATTAACACCTATAATAAGAATATTCATTTCCTCTAAAATTTAGCTTCTACTACTAGGATGTGAATAACTCGGGAAGGGGCGAACTTTTGGCTCCGACAATGGCACATCAGCACGAGATCAATGCTCTCAAGGAGAGGCGTGCATCCTGCCGCCTGATAAGACTACCGCCGGTGAAAGGGATGCCTCATGGCTTTTGGCCGGAATCTCCATTGGCAGCAGGATGCAGCCACTCTCCGGCGCTTAGCTATTCGATTCCAACCACGCTATCGCAGCCGTCACGAGCTCGTCAGGCGATTGCTCGATCGAAAGGGTAAGCAGGTTCTCATCTGCCTCCGGGACCTCGAGAGCGGCAAACTGGCTGCGAAGAAGGTCAGATGTCATGTATTCGTGATCACGGGCGTCCATTCGCGCTTTGATGAGCTCGAACGATCCCTCGAGATGAATGAGTCGATACGTGGGGAAATCCTCAAACAGATAGTCGCGGTGAGCCTGTTTCAAAGCGGAGCACGCCAGCACCGGGGTTTCTCCCTCTGCTAGTTTTGTTTTTGCCTCGGCGATGAGGGCATCGAACCAGGGCCAGCGATCTGAATCTTCGAGAGGAATTCCGGCACCCATTTTGGCTTTGTTTTCCGGAGGGTGAAAGGAGTCGCCTTCGAGGTAAGCGCCTTTTTCGAGACGGGACGCAAGTTCACTGGCTACGGTGGTTTTCCCGCAGCCGGAGACGCCCATGACGACGATGAAGGAATTGCTCATGATCCGAAAACGGGGGCGGGAAGTTCGCGGGTGATTTCGTCAACGCGGTAGCCGAAACCGTGATCAGACAGGGTTGAGCCATCGAGGATACCCTCTTGTCTTTTGTAAAGACCTGGGTTGATTGCCAGTTCCGGAGTGCTCGCTTCGGGGTAAAATTGCATGCCGTTGGAT
>JARGPH010000039.1:0-1706 GCA_029213065.1 Verrucomicrobiales bacterium
ATAATATTCTGGTATTAAAAAAACGGGAGTCAGCGCTTCACCGGCTCAGGAATGAGTTCCGCCGGCGCTGCAATCATTGTCTCGCGCCATTCGTCGGGAATCGCAACCGCTTTCATTTTCCGCGATTCCGCATCAAAAGAAACGCAAACAACAGTGAAGCGCCCCGTCGCGGCGATGACTCGATCCTCTTTCGAATCAGGATTCTTCCAAAAGTTAAAATAATAACCCACCGTCTTGTTCCGCATCTCTTCGACGAGGAGCTCGACCTCCACTTCCTCCTCAAAATGGAGCGGAAGCCGATAATCAGCGGAAGCATGAACCCGCGGCCAGCCGACATTCGGGCCATCCGTGTCATTTTCGCCGTGACGAAACGGGTGAACCGAAAACCCCATCGAGCGGTAGAAGGCGTGCTCCGTCACCTCCATAAACCGGAAGAAATTCGAAAAATGCATGATTCCCGCCACATCGGTGTCAGCAAACTCGACACGACGGCGGTAGGTGAATCGATAGGTCATGCCCCCATTGTCATGGCGTGAGACGATTTTTGCAAGAGGCGGAGAAGAAGTGAAGTCCATAGCAGCCATTTCCCGGAACGAGACGGCCGCTATGGCAAACCCTTACGAAGTCGCCTCCAATTCGGCCAACCGGTCTTCCATCTCGGAGGCCTGAAGGGTGTCGACGATTTCAGAAATATCACCGGTCATGATTTGATCGAGATTATACAGGGTCAGGTTGACACGGTGATCGGTAAGTCGATTCTGCGGGAAATTGTAGGTGCGGATTTTCTCCTCGCGACCGCCTGAGCCGATCAGGTTCTTCCGGTGAGCGGAATACTTCTCATGCTCTTCGCGGATCTTTGCCTCGAGAAGCTTGGCCCTGAGGATCTGGAGCGCCTTCTCCTTGTTTTTCCCCTGGCTCCGACCGTCCTGACATTTCACCATGATTCCGGTCGGAAGGTGCGTGATCTGCACCGCGGAGTCCGTCGTGTTGACGTGCTGACCACCGGGGCCACCGGCACGGGTCGCCTGAATATGAAGCTCATCCGGCTTGAGCTCGACGTCGACTTCCTCCGCTTCGGGAAGAACCGCCACCGTCGCAGTCGAAGTGTGAATCCGCCCCTGGGTTTCCGTATCAGGGACACGCTGAACACGGTGAACGCCACTCTCGTATTTGAGGAAACGAAACACTTCGTCTCCGCTCACTTTAAAAACCACCTCCTTGAAACCGCCGACTTCGGAAGGGCTCGCCTCGACCGACTCGGTCTTCCAGCCCATCGTTTCAGCATAGCGCTGATACATGCGATACAAATCTCCGGCGAAAAGCGACGCCTCATCACCGCCGGTTCCTCCGCGAATTTCGACAATCGCATCGCGGTCCTCGGTGGGATCGTGTGGGAGAAGCGCATACTGAACCGCCGCTTCAAGCTCTTCGATGCGTTTCTCATTCGCGGGAACCTCCTCGGCAGCCATTTCGGCCATCTCGGGATCGTCCGACTTCGCGAGCTCAATATTCTCCTCAAGATCCGCCCTCGTTTTGTGGAGTTCCTCCCAGTCTTCGAGAAGTTTCTTCGTGCGGTTATACTCCTTCGTCATCTCTCCCGCCACCTTCGGGTCATCGAAAAACCCATCTTGAGCCATGAACCCCTCGATCTCGGGAAGTCGGAGTCGCGTTTTTTGTTGTTGTTGGTGGTTGTGGGGGTGGTGGGG
>JARGPH010000039.1:1716-48863 GCA_029213065.1 Verrucomicrobiales bacterium
ATGAGTGGTTCGTAGTCCATGATGTGGGGAAATCGCCGGGGTTCGGCTTGAGATTAAGAGCAAGATTAGGAAAAAGAAAAAGAGCTGAAAGAGAGAAATGGGCACAAAAAACGGTGACGCCCCCTTTAACAGGAACCATCACCGTTCGCGATTACCCCCGTCTTTCTATAGGACGGGGATGAAGGAGCTAAGCGCTCAGATCAGAAAGCTTCGGCTTCTTGCGGCGTGCGCCACCTTTTTCGCCGAAACGCTTCTGGAACTTATCAACACGACCTGCCGTATCGACAAAGCGTTGCTCACCAGTGAAGAACGGGTGGCAGGCAGAGCAAATACCGACGTGCAAATCCTGCACCGTCGAGCGAGTCTGGATGACGTTGCCACAAGTGCACTGAATCGTTGCTTCGTTGTATTCTGGATGGATATCCGCTTTCATGATCGTATCTGGAAAAAGTAAAAGGGGCCGAAATTAGTCGCGATGATCCCTGCAATCAAGCGGAATTTTACCACCTTTGAGAATCACGGCGAACTCAATATTGCTTGAATTAAGTCACTCCTCTCAGACGCTCCCCCCGAATGAATCCTTACGCGTCTGATTCCAAAATCAAATCACTCAGTTCATCCGGTGCCTTTTTGATCGCAGCGAACCTGATTCCCCTGATTGGAGCCTTCTTTTTCAACTGGGACGTGCTCGACATCGTTCTGGTCTATTGGGGTGAGAATTTCGTTGTAGGCTTCTTCACCATTCTGCGAATTCTCACCGTTAAAAAGGGCGCAGTCGAAACGAGTGGTTTCGCAGCCAACATTTTCTTCGCCTGCTTTTTCTTCATTCACTACGGCGGTTTCTGCGCGGGCCACGGAGTCTTTGTCCTCAGCTTTTTCGCTCCGGAGGTCGTCGGCACTCAGGAGGCCATGCTGCTGCTCACCGGCGGGATGAAGTGGACCCTGCCGGCGCTGTTCATCAGCCATGGGTATTCCTTTTATCACAATTACCTCGGCTCGGGGGAGAACACCCGCACCCGACTCGGAGACGAGATGTTTGCGCCCTACCCACGCCTGATGGTGCTTCATGTCGCCGTCATCATTGGTGGATTCGGGGTGCAGGCGGCAGGGCAACCGTTGTATTTGCTTCTCATCCTCGTCCTCGGAAAGACCTACTTCGACTGGAAGCTGCACCTCAAAGAGCATAAGAAGAGAGCGCAGGCTGCCGCTGACTGAGAGAATAACCCAACCGGGAGCAGAATTGCAGGACCTCAAAACTGCTTGAAATTGCCCCTTCAAACAGGACGATTGGCATCGTGGACAGCAACCCAACAGCTCAGGAATCTCACTCGGCGAGGTCGTCAGCGACATTTCTCATCGTCGCCAATCTCGTTCCCCTCATTGGCGCGATCTTTTTCGCCTGGGACGTGCTCGATATCATTCTCATCTACTGGGCTGAGAATTTAGTCGTCGGAGGCTTTTCGATCCTGCGCATCCTCAACGTGAAACAGGGAAACCCCGGCGGAAAGATCGCCACAGCGGGCTTTTTCACGATCCACTACGGGATCTTCTGCCTCGTCCACGGCGTTTTCGTTATCAGCTTTCTGGGAGATTCCATCATTGGAGGCGCCTTCAAAGAAGCGGCATCACGACTCTCGGGCGATCTGAAGTGGGCGGTTTTAGGACTCATCATCAGCCACGGATACTCATTCTTTCGAAACTACATCGGCCGCAGCGAGAACGCCCGGACCTCAGTGGCCCTGGAAATGGCAGCGCCCTACCCCCGCATGCTCGCGCTCCACGTAGCGATTGTGTTTGGTGGATTCGCGATTCAAGCGCTGGGGCAGCCCGTCTTTTTGCTCATCATTCTCGTAGTCGCGAAAACGATCGCCGATTGGAAGCTCCACCTCAAAGCCCACGAGAAAGCTGCCGATCCCGCGATCAAGACCAACCGCGATATCCTCGCCGCCGCTTCCCGGGAGTGGGCGAATCGCGGGCGGTAGCATGATGAGACACTCTGGTAGCCGCGTTTCCAAAAACGTGGCACGGAGCCCAAGCGCTCTTCGCAAAAGCCCCGATCGCTTTCGAATCCGAGCCGCAGAGATTAAGATCAGGATTAAGAAAAAGAAAAAGAGTGCCTGCGAAGCTGGGCGGCGGCACGCCTAATCACCCCCGACGCGGTGCGCCGCCTATCGAATCCGTTCTCCCATTCTGTCAGCTCTGGTAGCCGCGTTTCCAAAAAAGCGTGGCACGGAGCCCAACCGTTCTTCGCAAAAGCCCCGATCGCCTTCGGATCCAAGCCGCAGAGATTAAGAGTAGGATTTAGAAAAAGAAAAAGAATGCCCGCTAAGACGGGCTGCGCCGCGCCTGTTCATCTCCGACGTGGTGCGCCGCCTATAGAATCCGCTTTCCCGTTTGTTCAGCTTCAGTAGCCGCGTTTCCAAAAACGTGGTCCGGAGCCCAAGCGCTCTTCGCAAAAGCACCGATCGCTTTCGAATCCGAGCAGCAGCGATTAAGAGCAGGATTAAGAAAAAAAAAAAGAAAAAGAATGCCCGCCAGGCCATGCCGCGTCGCAGCGCACTTCCTCCGAGGCGGTGCGCCCCCCCTATTGAACCCTTTCTCCCATTTTTTCACCGATTGTGTCACAAACAGTAGGTCGATTGGCGAATAGATGGTTGAATGAGTGAGTCCCCCACCCCGAATCCCGGTGAACTAAGGCAGAGATTTTCTGTGCGGATGCGAGAACACCATCGCGAACTACTCGTCTTCGCAGCGGCCGCATCAGGTTCGCGGGAGTCGGCCAAAGACATCGTTCAGGAGTCCTTCGTCTCCGCGTGGAAGAGCTTCGAACGGTTCGACGAGTCACGGGACTTCGGTGCCTGGATGCGGGGAATCGTGCGCAACAAAACGAAAGACTGGTTCCGGCGCCAGCAGCGGGATCCCATTTTCGACATCGAACTACTCGACCGCGAAATCGGAGCCTGGCAGACCGCGAAGGAATCGGGAAATTCCATTTTTGAAATCGTGACCGCCTGCGTTGGCAAACTCCCCTCTAATTACCAAACCGCAGTTCAGGCATTTTACTTTGAAGACCGCGAAGGCAACGAAGCTTCCGAATCACTTAAGATCTCACCCGCCAATCTACGAAAACGCCTCCAACGGGCCCGCGCGCTACTCCACGACTGCATTTCCTCTCAAATCTCAACTCAAACGGAACTCCACCCCGAAAGCTCCCATGTTTAATTTTCCCCCACTCGAATCAGATAGGAACGAAAGTGATGTGATCGTTGATGCATTGCTCAGCGAAGTCGCCGAAAATGAGAATGGCGATGACCTTGCTTTTCTAGAGGCAATGGAGGCAGCAATTAATGAGGCTGATGTGGTTCCGATGCCTTCGCCAGCCGAAAAAATTTATCGGAGAATTTTATGGTCATCAGGTGTTGCGGCAACATTGATCCTGGGAGCCGGGGTCTGGTTCGCCGGAATTCAAACCAATACAATTAACCAGCCAATCTCTGCCCAAATTGTGGCGTCACCTCCCTCAACGGACAATATTGAGGCAGTCCTCAAGAATACCCACCAGAATCAGCTATCAACGACTCCCACTACAATTAACGGGGCAGGTAGCACCATTGACACCATTAAATCGTCGGCCTTTTCAAATTTCAGCGCCCATTCTTTGAGCGACTCATCCGTGACTGACGTTCAAGGCATGAGCTCAAATCCTTCACTCTCCATGGTCGGCTTCGGACAAAGTCTCAGCGAAGACTACAGCCACACTATCGACAAAGTCACCCGGCGCCCGATCCCGCAGCAACCCGGAGATCGATCACACATCTCTATCCAATTGCATGAAACCGTCACGCAATCGCAAAACAACGCCCTGATCGACAATCCCTGGGCGTCGCCCCTCGCGGAGCCACTCTCGACCTTCTCCACCGACGTTGACACTGCCTCATGGACGAATCTGCGTGCCATGATTCGCGACGGCGCCACCCTCGAATCGATTCCGAATGATGCCGTTCGGATCGAGGAGATGATCAACTACTTTGACTGGAACTACCCGCAACCGAAAGGTGGAGAGCCCTTTTCGATTCAGCTGGAGGCCGCGCCCTGCCCCTGGAACGAAGAACACCAGCTCTTGCGGATCGGCCTGCAAGGCAGGGAAATTCCCCGCACCGATCGTCCCGCCGCAAACCTGGTCTTTCTCCTCGATGTTTCCGGCTCAATGAATGAACCGAACAAGCTCCCGCTTCTAAAAGAGGCCATCGCGATACTCGTCGAAGAACTCAACGCCGAAGATCAGGTCACCATCGTGGTCTACGCAGGATCAGAAGGCGTTGCTCTTACACCCACTTCGGGCGGCGATCAGAAAACGATTCTCAATGCCCTCGCGAACCTTGAGTCCGGCGGATCCACCAACGGGGGCGCGGGCATCAAACTCGCCTACCGCCTCGCGAAGGAGCAGTTTGTCTCAAACGGAATCAATCGAGTCATACTCTGCACGGATGGAGATTTCAATGTAGGCCTCACCGGGACCAAAGAACTCGTCAGCCTCGCTGAAAAGGAAGCGGAAAGCGGAACTTACCTCAGCGTCCTCGGATTCGGACAGGGCAACCTGAACGACGCGATGCTCGAGGAAGTGACGAATCGCGGAAACGGGAACTACTTTCACATCGACGGCATCAGAGAAGCCCGGAAAGTGTTCCTGAGCGATCTCATGGGAACGCTCGTGACGATCGCCAAAGACGTTAAGATCCAGGTGGAATTCAATCCGGCCCGGGTCGCTCAATACCGGCTCATCGGCTACGCGAACCGGAAGCTCGCACCGGAGGACTTCGCGAACGATGAAATCGACGCAGGGGAAATAGGATCGGGCCATACGGTGACCGCGCTTTACGAGATTATTCCCGGCAAAGCGGAGCCCGAAGCCCCCGAACTCCGCTATCAGAACAAGGGCGAACCCGCCAGAGAGATAAAACTGATCCCGAGCGAAGAGCTCGCTCTTATCAAACTTCGCTACAAGAAACCTGATGAGGACAGATCCATTCTCATGACCGAAACGATCCTTCCTCCCAATATGATCGATTCTCTCACCTCCCGTGATCAACAGTTCGCCGCAGCTGTCGCGCTCTTCGGAATGATTTTGCGGAACAACGACGACCTGAAAGACGCCACCTTGAACGATGTCCTGGCCCTCGCAGAACGATCAGCCCGTCGCGATCCCCACGGCTATCGCGCCGAATTTGTTGAACTGGTCAAAAAACTTTCCCTAAACTGATCCCCGGGGACAGGGCGTGCCCGCCTCGCGAAAGAAGCGTCATCGAAAAAGATTCGGGGGATTCTCTCAAGCTCCTTTGCCAAATCAGCACAATTTGCGCCGATTTTTGGCTGAATCGAGCATAACGCGCTCACCTCCGAAAAATTGCAAACTATTTTCTTGCTTAAAAACTTGAAATTCCATAAAGATGAACCAAGTAGAGTCGCTCATTTATATTTGTTGTATTTTTATTGAACAGATCTAAGGAGCGACTGACAAACACTAGACGTGTTGGAAGCAAAATTGAGGCATTATTCAATTGGCAATTACGTTACTAAAAGATAAAAGGTCCGATTACTCTCGGAGAAGGACCTTTGCATAAGCCATCCTCATTTTTTTTCGACACCACTCAACAGCAAATTCAAACGAGGAAAGCAAAAGACATGGAACGTCTTTTGCTTAGACCAGTTGGAGGCGCAAGTAACGACTACCACTCAACTTTAGAAGAATACCAATGGCTAATTTGGAAATGGACGGCGGCATTAAGATCTACCTTCGGGAGATCGGGAAGACCGCTCTGCTTACTCGCGAAGAAGAGGTGCAGCTGGCTGATCGCATTAAAAACGGCGATAAGGAAGCTCGTGCTCACATGATCAAGGCGAACCTTCGTCTCGTTGTGAAGATCGCGCAGGACTACGCAAACTACGGGCTGCCACTCCTCGATCTCATTTCCGAAGGGAACATTGGCTTGATGAAAGCGGTTGAACGTTTCGACCCGAACAAAGGGGGTAAGCTTTCGACCTACGCTGCCTGGTGGATCAAGCAGTCCATCAAACGCGCTCTCGCGAACCAGAGTAAGACAATTCGTCTTCCCGTCCACATGGTCGACAAGATTTCTAAAATGCGCCGCGTTGCCATGGTTCTCTCCGAAGAACTCGGTCGTGAGCCCACCGATGAAGAATTGGCCGAGGAAATCGGTATCGACCGCGCCAAACTTTCGCATCTGAAATCGGCGGCACTTCGCCCCGCTTCGCTTGATGCGCCCATTAGCGACGACGACAACACCGAATTCGGTGAGATCATCGGTGATGAGAAAGCACAGACGCCGCTGGAGCTTCTGAGCCACAAAAATATGCACATGCAGCTCGACGATCTCCTTGAGGTCCTCGACGAGCGTGAGCGTAAAATTATCGATGCCCGTTTCGGCCTCGCTGGGCAGAAACCGAAGACCCTCGAGGAAGTCGGCCAGGAATTCGGCGTCACCCGCGAACGTATTCGTCAGTTGCAGAACATTGCACTGAAAAAGCTCCGCCGCGCCCTCCAGAAGAAAGAGGACCCCGGTCCACGCCCCCTTCGCAAGCCGGGCGACACCAGCGACGACGATTTTTTCCGTGACGAGGAAGAGGCCGCTCTCGCGATCTAGATCCGGCAGCAAACCAGCTTATTCGAGAAAGCCGCGTCATTTCGATGCGGCTTTTTTCGTGTTTAGGATCTTGGATTTTGGCTCTCCTTTTACCGGGTCCGATGAGACCGGAGCCTAACAGATCCGGGTCAATCCATCTCCAATCCTTTTCACTCTGTGCGTAAAACTCAGTGCATGAGAATTTAAACACCGATTGCCCACTCGTTCCGGAAACCCGACTAATCCCGGGTCTTAATCGACGGGAAGACGACCTTTTCCGCCCAATACGCCACCGGACCGAAGAGCAAGAGGACTCGACGCTGAGTCTGCACCTCTTTCGAACTCTCAGCCGGCGGCGCGCCGGGCTGATAATCCGCCGAAGCGCTACCCGTTGTAGCGCTCTACGAGCAGTGAAGCGTTGTGCCCACCGAACCCGAAGGAATTTGTCAGGGCACGATCCACTTTCATTTCACGCGCCGCATTGGGAACGTAATCGAGATCGCACTCAGGATCAGGATTGTCGAGATTGATCGTAGGAGCCACGATGCCCTCGTTGATCGACTTCACACAAGCCGCAAGCTCAACCCCGCCGGCAGCACCGAGAAGGTGCCCTGTCATCGATTTCGTCGAGCTTACGGTGAGTCCATTTTTGGCGTAGTCGCCGAAGACAGATTTGATCGCTTTCGTTTCGCCGACATCGCCCAAACCGGTAGAAGTTCCGTGAGCATTGACGTAATCCACCTGCTCAGGATTCAACTTCGCGTGCCTCAGAGCCATCTCCATACAGCGGCGCGCGCCGTCACCGTCCTTATGAGGAGAGGTAAGGTGATAAGCGTCAGAAGAGATCCCGTATCCGGTGAGCTCTGCGTAAATTTGGGCTCCACGCGCCTTTGCGTGCTCAAGCTCCTCAATCACACAGACGCCGGCGCCCTCTCCCATGACAAAACCATCACGGTCGGTATCAAACGGACGTGAAGCACGCTCGGGATCGTCGTTTCGCATACTAAGCGCCTTCATGTTGCCGAATCCGGCAAGACCCATCGGGCAAATCGTCGATTCGGAACCGCCTGCGACAAAGGCATCAGCATCACCGAATTTGATCATTCTCCACGCTTCACCAATGCTGTGAGTGGCAGTCGCACAGGCCGTTACGATACACATGTTCGGGCCGCGAAGGTCGAACTCGATCGAGACCATGCCGCTGGCGATATTCGCGATCATCATCGGAATCGTGAACGGAGAGACACGTGAGGGGGATTTCTCCAAGAGGTTCACGTGCTGTTCCTCAAGGGTTCCGAGACCGCCGATACCGCTCCCGACCATGCATCCAAAGCGATCTTTATCCACTTTGTCGAAATCGATCCCTGAATCCTGAATCGCCATCACCGATGCGGCCATCCCAAGTTGGGCGAAACGGTCAGCGCGACGGGCGTCCTTATACTCTTTGAAGAAAGGTTTGGCATCAAAATCCTTCACCATCCCCGCTATCTGGCAGTCATACTGCGCTAACTCAGGTTTGTTGATATTGGTGATACCACTCTTTCCAGCGACAAGATTTGCCCAGAAGTCCTCCACATTGTTTCCAACCGGAGAGACAACACCCATTCCTGTAATGACGACACGACGTTCCATTTCTGATACCATTTTGAGTGCCTAAACTCTACTGGCATGAGATTCAATGCAAGACGATTTCGCCTATATCTCAATGATCCGCTCCCTTTCGTTCATCGCTCCGCAACGGGGGCATTCCGCCAAATCCCGCTCAGAAAGATCCTCGAAGACATGATCGCAGATTCCACAGATCACAAAATGCTTCCGGCGCCTGTTCTCACGGCCTTTCCGAAAGATCTCAGCCGCGAGCCAGGCAAAGAAAAGGGCGCAGAGAATCACCACTAAATACACGGCAATCATGCCATCTAAGGTTACGTGAAACATCGGAATATAAAAGCTTCAGCCCCTGCTGCCCGGGCCCCTTGGTTTAAACCACTCTCCAACGGAGCTCAGGAAAAATCAACCATCGACAAAAATCTCCATCGAACCGGTTTCAGGCTCACTCCCGGGATTAAACCGCAAAGTGGACTCAACGAGCGCCCTGAGCGCCTCTTCTTCCTCGACTTCCAACTCGGATTCGATACTTGCGATCTTCACATTCCCTTCCGGAGAGACCTCCACCTTGAATTGAAGGCTGGGAAGCGCCTCAGCCATCTCAAAGTAGTCTTTCATGATCGACCACGGAGCAATACCCCGCTCCCTCAGCGTTTCACTCAACCGCACCGTGAGCCTTCCGGAAACCAGCCTGCCGCTTGCAGGCCCATCGCCTTCTGAATGGCTCAGCGGCGCTATCATTCCGGGAACCGACCAATGGTAGCGCAAAGGCTCCAGAGAAATCTCAGCTTCCTGAAAGGCCGGAGTAAAACGAACAGGATTATCCTTCAATCGGACCCGGACATCAGCGCTCATTGACGCAGGCTTAAGATAGATCGTCCGGTCGCTGACTCGCTGAAGAATCGTTCTCACCGAGGGATTTGAGGTGTCGAGAATCCCGATTTTCTCGGGATCGGACTCCTTCCGCACCGGGCTCGGGTAGACCACTTGAAAGAGATAAAACCCCGATCCATGGATAAGGATTGAAACGACGAAAAAAGCGGTGACGTAAAACCAGAGCCCCCGTTCCCGGGCCCAGTAAAAGGTCCGTCCCCGTTCGTCTTCCTCTTCCCCTGAATCGATCGCCATTTCAGAGTGCGGGGTTAAGGAATCTCCTGCTGTGTCGCGAAGGATAGCTCGAACCCCTGCTTGATTACCAGACTTGCGATTTTCATCACCGAACCATAATCAACTTCCTCGTCTCCCAGAAGGATCACCTCATGCGAACGCTTTTTCGACTCATCGAGGGCAGCCGGCAATTCCTCAAGAGTGATCCACTCATCATTGAAATAGAACTTCGAGGACTCACCGGGAATCACCGTAATAATGTGCGCGTCCTCCGCGGACGGCAGTGACGCGGTCGAGGTGGGAAGATTGATCTCAAATCCGGATTTTAAGACAAGGTTGGAGCCAAACAGAAAAAAGATGATCAGCATCAGGATCACATCAATCAGCGGGGCTGTATAAAGAGCCCCCCCGCGATCACTCAATGTGGATTCCAGTTTCAAATCTCGGATTCAATCGAAGTTATTGATCAAGAGCCTCTTTCGAGGGTCCGTCATCGGCAGCTGTGCCGGGAGGCGAATCAGGACGCATCGAGATGATGTCGTCAGTGTGTGTCCGGAGATCACAAATCGTATTTACGATCTCAATTCCGGCACTCTCCATATCGTGCATTAAATTCTTGGCGTATGCCTTGAGGTGAGAATAGAAAACGAAGGATGGAATCGCCACCATCAGGCCCGCTGCTGACGTAATCAACGCCTCGTAGACGCCCTGGGAGATCTCGGCCACCCGCACAAACCCACCGACGGCACTGATCTGCACGAAGGTATCGACAAGACCGAGAACGGATCCCAGCAAACCGATCAACGGCGCGATGTAAGCCACCGTGAGAAGAACCGAAAGGTGTTTTTCAAGCTTCGGCACTTCAAGTTGGCCACTCTCCTGCACGATCTCCTTCAGCTCGCTTCGCGGCATCGAGTAGCGGCGAATCGCGGACTGAATCACCCGGGCCGCAGGTCCGGGCGTCGAGACACATTCCGAGAGAGCCTCTGAGTAGGCCTTGTTTTTAATGAGATTTCGCAATCCAAACAGCAAATCACCGACATCAATTCGAGCTCGATGAAAATAGAAAAGTCTTTCCAGAAAAATGGCGATTGCGATCACCGAACAGCCTAAAAGGAGCCACATGAGGGGCCCGCCTTTTGTAATAAGATCCATAAAAAAACAAGACGGAGCTATCTTCCCCGAAGCTCAATCATAAGCACAATCCAGTCAACGGGCAAAGACATTCCCATTCATCAGAACGGTAGACTAAAAGTAGAATGGCCCCGCAGCACGGCCTTCGGATTCCTCGTCATTTTCGTCATCCTCCGCCTCGTCGTCATCATCATGATCCGACAGCTCCTCATCCTCGTCCACCTCATCAATCTCGAAAGCGCTTGAGGGCGCTTCACGATCGTCTTCGCTGCTTCCGGATCCCGGTTCATCAACTTCAAAAATCGATCCCCCCTCCGATTTAACTTCCTCATCAGAAACGTCTTCTGCAAGATCGCCCTCATCGGGTTCCATCTCGAACATGGTTTCGGGCTCTTCATCAGCCTCCATTTCAAAGATAGACGAAATGCTCTTCCCGCCGATACGGATCTCCGCAGCCGGTGCAGGTGCAGGCGCCGCGGGGATATCATCTAATTCCACTTCCTCGAAAGGACTCTTTCTCAGGCTCGGTTGCTCAATGACGATTTCAGGCTCCCCAAAATCGAGAGGTTCAAGAATTTCTTTCGGCTCAGGCTCAGGCTCAGGCTCAGGCTCGGGAATCTCCGCAACCGGCTCCAACTCAACTTCAGGCACTTCCTCGTCGATTTCTACGCTCTCCTCAAATTCCTCCACCGCTTCGATCTCCTCAAAAACGGTTGCGGGAATGCCCTCATCAGGTCGAACGGGAGCAGGCTCTTCAAGCTCAACGGGTTCTTCCTCCTCCTCGAGCGTTTCCTCGATGACGATTTCCTCCTCCACTTCGAAAGCTACCTCGGGAGCAGGCTCGGGAGCGGGCTCCAATTCAGTCGCGGAAGGAATCTCCGGCTCTTCAACCACCTCCGGCTCTGCGAGAGGCGCCGGAGCGTCAGGAACGGGGGGCTCTTCCACTTTCCCCACGATTTCAACCGGCGTCTCCGGTATTTCCTCTTCCTCCAAAAAGATCGCCGGAGCCAAAAGTCGATTCGCGGTCCGCTGCAGCGACATCGAACGGAGCGATTTCATTGGCGCGAGCTCCTTGTATTCTTTCTGCGGTTCAGACTGTTGAATATCTGCCAGCAGTTCCTGCAGTGCGTCGCTCACTTTCGAAGCCTCCTCCCGGACGATCCCGGCAGGTGTCGAGCAGTCAGAGACCCCCACGAGGATAAAGCGGTTGATCATCTCGCGTAGATAGAGGAGGCGGTCGCCCCCCTGATGAAGGCTTTCGATGTTCCCGGTCTCCCCCAGCTCTTTCACGAGAGCCCGCATCGCACCGCTCGCACCGGCAACCAGCGCGGATATCACATCAATCGTCACCTCAGCTTCCGAGGAAATCCCGGCGACAAGCGCACCGCTGCGATCCACTACCAGAGCGGTCTCAAGACCTGCCTCTTCCGCAAAACGCCGCAACAGGTCATCAGCTTTCGCGGCTATCGCGCTGCTGATCTCCAGTGGTTGCGGAGGACTGAACTCCCCGGTGTCCCCGGTTGATTTATCATTCGTTTCGCTCATTAACTCTCAAATTTCCCATTGGTGGAATTCGTATCCACCACAGCCGCCCGATCACACATTCCGTTTCTAATTCTCAGAAGAAACCGGCACGCCCGATTTCGCCCTGCTGCCACCTATACTACCCTCTTTTCTAACGGCTTGGGAATGAAATCCTTTAATCACTTGTTTAGTGAGGTCATCGAGAGTCGCAAACACCTGGTATCCGGAAGTGGCACAGGCAAGAAATGATGCGCGTCTCACCCCGAACATCTCATCGAAAAGATCGGGACAGGTCGCATCAGCACGATCTCGTTTGTTGTATTGAAACGAAATCGGAAGACGGTCAGGATCGATACGGTTTTCACGGAGTGCCTCGCGGCAATTGTTGAAGGCGCTCAAGTTGGCTCCCAGTCTCGAAGGCGTCGAATCGGCCACGAAAACGACACCGTCAGCCCCCGCGAGAACGTTCTTGCGGGTCTCCGAAAGGACATCCTGTCCGGGAACGGTGTAGAGCTGAAACCGGGTTTGGTACCCCTCAATTTCCGTGGTGTGAATGGGCAGGAAATCAAAACTGATCGTTCGATTCTGATCCGTCGCCACTGAGATCAAATCGCCGCGCAAATAGGAATCGAGGCGACGGTGGATGTAATGGAGATTCGTCGTCTTGCCACCTTCAGGAGGTCCACAATAGACCAGTTTAAACTGAACTTCCTGAGTGTCATGTCGGACGAGTGCCATGGTTTCCTATTTTTCGAGTTTCTCCAAATTCCGGGAAATGAGGATCAATTTCTCACGGGTCCCGGGTTCAAATTCTGCAACTTCATGATGAACAGTGAGGCAACATTCACCGTCCAGAAAAATACTGACGATCCCCTTGTCGGTATGCAGAGTGAAGGATTGAGCATCGGGAAGCCCGGTCAGTTTGGCGAGATTTCTAATCGTCTGCACCATTTCCTTCGCTTCATCCCCAATGCGGCTTTCTTCATTCCGCGACGCCTGAACGAGGCGTCCCGGTGTCGCGAGGGCACAACTGGAAATACCCGGCAAAGCAACCACTCGTCTCGCCACAGATCGCAATGTAAAAGGATCGTTAGTTGAGAAAATAGCTCTCAGTTCGAGATCCCGAATCTCATTGGAATGAGAAAGGCCGGGAAGACCGACATTCGTGGCAACCGGAGCGGGCGCGGGCGCTGCGATTGTTTCCATTTCCGGCTCTGGCTCCGGCTCAACCTTCGCAACCGGTTGAGGCGTCGCAACCGGCTCAGGAACCGACTGTTCCTCCGGCTCGACGGACACTGCCGGCTGAGGCTGCGACTGCGGCAGCGCCGAGGGGAAGGAGCTCCCCGAAAAGGCTGATCCCTGCGCCCTCGCCGCAGACTCATCAGCAGGAGCGGGTGTGGACGCCGGTGCCTCCACAGGCGGCTCACTTTTCGTCTCGGAAAATCCTTTTGGAATCGACTGCGTAGCGGCCTCGAATCCAAAAGAAGGTCTATTCGGTTCCTCCTCTTTGGAAACTTCGACGGTTTCTTCCGACGTTTCCACTTCAGGAGCGGAAGCAGCTGGGTCAGCCGACTGGAAAACCGATGGAAGCTCATGCTCCTCATTAACCGGAGGAAGAAAGAGCCCGTAATCATCATCGTCATCATCAGGACTCCCGAAAGCATTGCCACCGGACGATGATGGAGATCCTGAGTTCGGAGAATCGGGAGCTTCAGGTGCTTTAGAACTTCCCGGAATTAAATTCCCGATACTTTCAAAACCCTTGCTGATCGCATCGGAGCCGGAGTCACCATCGGGATCGGCTTTGGCATCAAACATCGTGCCCCAGGTGCCATCCGGGCTGTCCCCGGGCGTTGGCTTCGCCTTCGCTGAATCGACCGGCTTAGCTGACGGAGAAGGAAATGGAATTTCCGCATCCTCTTCAGCCTGGGTCGAGAAAAGTGTCGAATATCCCTCGTCGCTTTCAAAAGGGTTCCCGGAAAACTGAGACGAGGGCGCCGGTTTCTCCTCGTGAGGTGGTTTCTCTTTGTCAGAGGGAGCCTTTTGCTCAAAAGGATTTGAGGCTGCCGGCGCGGAGAATCCGTTGGGAACGGCATCCTGCGCGGACGGCTGCGTTCCCGATTTCTTGACTTCCGCATCACCTGAATTGAATGGCGAGGGCGAGGGGTTTTTCATCTGAGGCTTCTCAAAACCTCCCAAACCTTGTGGTGTTTTTCCCTCGGCACTGTTGGAGGCAGCTCGAGGCTGGGAGTGGGGTTCGCTCATATCATTCAAGGGCTGCTGTTTGTTCTCAGGTGCCTTTTCGTCCTCTTCAGGAGACCAGAAAGGATTCGACTTCTCCGAACCGGTCGAAGCGGAAGACGCGTTCTGCGCCGGTTTGGGAGAAGATGCGGCCATTCCCGGCGGCTTCGAAAAGGCAGCTCCGGGTGTAAACGGTGAATTGGATCCGGGAGTCGGTTCGGGAGGGCTGCTCAATTTCGCAGGAAGCGTCACCGTGGATTCGTTCAGCGGGGTGATTTCCGCAGCGAAGAGCTCAGGGCACACCTCATAAATAGTCGAAAGAAGGACGTCGTTTGAACCATCTGCCGATAGAGGGATATCAACCTCCTTAGTCATCGGAATGCCCGTCTGAGCCGCGATAGCCGGCGGAATGAACGGCAACAACTCGCTCACCTGAAACGTCTGGTGCGGGATCGACTTTCTTCCAGCTCCTTCCGGCGCAGAAAACGGCGACTGATGCCTCGAATCACCACCTGCCTGAAAGGGCGACCCTTCTGACTCCCCGTCTTCCGGGTTGAAGATATTTCGAAATGAGAATGACATAAAGCCAGTTAAAGGAATGAGGGAGCTACCACTGAACTCATACTCAAAAGAGCGATTTTAATAGAATGACCCTAAAAGTATGAATATTTTAGTAAATTGAGATTAAAGTGGTAAAATCAATTTATCAAGATGTTTTTACTATTAAGATAAATTAATTAAAATTCCACTCGTGACTATTCAGTAGAATTTACCAGCGGTACACGCCGGCCCCTTTTCACCTTCTGAAAAGGGAACGTTTCGTTCAGAGAGTCGCCCAAAGGGCAAAAACGAGCACCCCATTGTTGATCGCGTGGGCCACCATCGGAGCGATCAGAGAATCCCTCCACTCGCGAATCAGAGCAAAGCCCACCCCCATCGCGGCCAGCGCCGGAACCGCATAAAAACCCTGTGGATGGAGGACCGCGAAAATCAACCCGCCGATCAAAGCGGAGAGTAAAAACGCGAACCGCCCCCTCAAGTAGCGATGAAACATCCCCCGAAAGAAGGTCTCTTCGAAAAAAGGAGCGAAAACAGCGGCCAGAAAAAGACAGCCCAATTTCACAAGAATACTGCCCTCAAAGATCCAGCCGACAATGGGATGAGGCTCCGGCCCCGGCGCAACGGCTCCCTGGGGATCATCTCCATACAGTTTGGAAAGAAACATCAGGACGGCCGTGATTGTTATTCCGATTGAAGCGATCGAGAGCACACCGAAATAACCGACAATCCCCGCCCCGACCTCACGCAAAAATCCTTCTCCCCGATGCCACCCGATATTTTGTCGAAACACTTTCCAGCTGATCTTTCGAAAAATAGGCCATGCGAGCGGCACGATCACAGCACCCACGAAAGCGACCATTGCGAGCGCGGGATGAAAAAGCGCCGCCCCGAGCGAACCGAAAGACATTACCCCCAGATAGAGAGCGAAGCACTCCAAATAAACACCGTCCTGTGCGCGCTCGATCTTCAGTGCATTGACACTCATGCCGCGATTCATTCGATTCGCGTGAATGATGACGAGAACGCCCCCCGCCAGCAGTCCTGCTAAAGCGCAGAGAAAACAAACTGAGCCGACCATGAATATGACAATCGAGCGGGTTCGAATCGATCCTGCCGAGGGTGACTCCTCACCACCTTCACCCGGGGCGAGACTGGCAAACCATTCACCGATCACCTCCTCAAGTTGAGCTCTCTCCCCGTCATTCAGCCCCGATTCGATGGCTTTCTCAACCAGCTTCGCCGCGATCGGCATCCTCTCAGCCGGCAGCGTCTTCACCGTCTCGGCGGCACGGTCGCTATCCGGCAAAACGAACTTCTCAATCAATGCAAGTCCGGCGACAGCTCCGGGACTTTCCGCCAGTTCGGAAAGATCTTCGAGCATCGGCTCTATTTTTCCCGGCTCAAATTTCTGAGAGGCGATGACCACCTGGGCCTGCATTTTCAGAATCGCAAGCTCAGCAGGATCCACCGCAACCACCGTTTCAGCAGGCGCTGCGTCCCCACCTCCCGGAAGCTTCTCCAAAAGTAATCCGAGAGGAACAATCGAAAACAGAATCAGCGGCCACGACCACCAGGCAGCTTTCCGCGGCACCTTCGGCGGAGTCGCTAAAGGGCCGTCCTCAGGCTCGCCGGAAGCATCCATTAACTTTGACAGACCCAACAGGGTTGAATCAGTGACCTAACCCTGTTGAATGTGCTGAAATCGGGAATCCAAGCGGATCTAGTTACCGCTCACGTCGTAAGCGACGATATACTCCTGGTCCCGCAGGTAGAGCGTTCCGCCGATCACGAGAGGATGCGTCCAGACCTTGCCTTTCGTGTTTCGGTTCGGACTCTGAGGGTCCAGTTTGAACTGCCCCTTCTGGTTGAAGCCTTTCGGGGAAACCTCAACGAGGAGAACCGTTCCATCATCCTCGTTCAAAGTGTATAAATGACCGTCAGCTACGTGAACGGAGCCTTTCGAAGTGAACTGGCCTTTTTCATTCCAAACCATCTCACCGGAATCCCACTCCTGACAAATCAACCCGGCACCATCTGAAAAACCGTAAAGATAATCGCCGACCTTTACGACTCCCCCGTGGTGATTCTTCATCTCTTTGTTCTCCCAGACATCTTCCGTTGACCAGTCCGAGTTCACTTTCACCAGCTTGCAACCGACACCATAACCGGAGGTTATGTAAATCTCATCGCCATCGACAATCGGGGTTGGAATCACCGCCGTCTTACCTCCCCAGGGTGAGCTCCAGAGAAGCTCGCCATCCTCGGCTGAAACGCCAACCAGTTCCTTTTCGAAAAGTCTCACGTACTGCTTTTTCCCGTGAATCTCCGTTGAGATGATGGTGGCATACTCAGCCTTGCCGGGCTTCAAGTCCTCAGCTTTCCAGATCGTCTTTCCTGTTTCCTTGTCGAGAGCGACCATACCGGCTTCATTACCACCGGGGGCGAGAATAAGATGATCTCCATCGACCAGCGGAGAAGCGGAAAATCCCCATCCTCCTGCCTTACCGTCAAAGTCGTCAACGAGATGCTTCGACCAGACTTCACTTCCGGTATCAGCGCTCAAACAGGCTATGGTTCCTTTCGGCCCCAACGCATATATATGCCCATCTGAAAAGGTAGGTGTGCTTCTCGGACCGTTCCCCCAGCCCGTGTTGTAACCTTGTTGATCGTCCTCTCCGATCTTCGTTGACCACACTTTTTTACCCGTCGCGGTATCCACTGCCGTTACCGTGACGTCCTCCCCCTGAGTTCCCATGGTGTAGAGAACGCCACCGACAACACTGAATCCCGAGTATCCCATACCGGCATCCTCGAACACCCAGAGCTTGTCCGGGCCACCCTCCGGCCATTCTTTCAGCAAACCGGTGTCAGGGGAAATGTCATCACCTTTCGGTCCGCGGAAGGCAGGCCAGGAAGCGCCTCCGGAAGCAGCAGACTTGGCTTCGAGAGAAGAGAGATACTCCTGATCATCCAAACTCAATGAAATGACATCGACCTGTCCAACTCCTCCGTTCGGAAGTTTCAAATGAGCGACCCCGCTTTCGACTTTGATAAGCTCCGCTTCGATCTTTTTTCCCGAGCCGGCCTGAGTCCAGGTTCTTGCTACGGCCATTTGACTAAGCCCGGAAACGGCGATTAAAGCGATCAAGAAGTGTCTCATCATGGCGCAAAGTCTGATCTCATTTTCATAAAAAGGCAAGTCACGTAAAGCATGGAGGCGCATTTACGAAAAACGGTCAGCCCGGTACAGCAAAAGGCCGAACGGTTTCCCATCCGGCCTTTTAAAGTGTTTCTGAAGTGGTGTTTCCTAGAAGTGGAAACGTGCTCCGAGCGTCAGCGCTGAATCGATGCCGTCAAACTCACCGGCAACTTTGAATCCAAGGCGCTCGTTGAGGTGAAGAATCACACCGGGAGTGAAAACCCAGCCACCATCGTAGGCTTGCTCAAGATAGACGCTTTCCTCAGCAAGGTAGCTCTGGCGCTTGTCACCTTCGCGATCCGTGTAGAGAGCCTTTGCAAAGAACTCGAAACGTCCGGCGCGAGCGCGGATGCCGGGACCGAAGTAGTAAGCCCATGAGTCGTAGTCACGGTGGCTGTAATCGCGGCCGTATTCTGAATCCATGTGATCAAATCCACCCTCGAAAGTGAGGTCAACGCACTCGGCGATTTCATGACGAACACCAACACCCATACGATAGCGACGCGTATCTACATCCACGATGTTGTCGCCCCAGCTGTGATCATAACCACCGGTGTGGATCGAACCGTTGATGAAAAGCAGCGACCCGAGAGACTTCGAGAAACCAAGTCCATAAGAGTTACCGTTGTCAAAGAAGCGGCTTCCGTAATCATCGAATGAGTATTCGAGATCAACGTAGTCATAGGAGAGACATGACCCGGTAATCGGAGCGGCAAGAGGTGCGAGACCTTTAGCCGGACGGCTCCAATCTCCAGCCTCTGCCATTCCTGCTACGAGGAAGGACGCAATAGCTAATGTAAGCACTGTTTTTTTCATAATTTTTTGGCGGTATTTTAGAAACTGGGAAACTGAGCGGCCTCAGAATCAGCAAGTTTTTAAAACTTTATCCTAAATTTTATAAATAGTAAAGAAAAATTAGAATTACTGGAAATATTTTTGTTAAAACCTCATTAAGATCAACCTGCCTCAACCTTGACCTTTCCGCCCATTCATGAACAAATCTCTCAATGACCGCATGCCCATCTGGTCTTTGCGCCCAAATCCCGCAGGAACCCCCACCTCTAATCTATCTTGAAGAAGCAAATTCCTATCTCTCTCCTAATTACCGCTTTTGGAATTCTAATCAGCGCCTTGATGTTCCTTGGCTTAAAGGAAAAACTCAGAGTTCCCTACTTCTCTTCTCCTGCAGTTAAAAGAGAGCGAGACCGGGAGGCTTTTGAGAAAGTCACGATTCAGAGAACTGCTAGCCTCCCTTCATTTCCCAATATCGCTGAAGTAGGAACCGCGCCTGAATTCACAACGAAAACGAATGCAGATGGAGGGCTCAGTGTAGAGTATTCCTACGTCGAGAGTCATCCCGGTAACGATGCATTGGCTGATGTGTTTGTAGCGGACATCAACAACGAAGTCGTTCTTCCCACAGGCGTGCGGCTGAAACTAACCGGGATGGCACTCACGTTGCCCGAAGATTCACCCGGAACCAACAATGTCAGGTATCCGGAAGTTGATACGAGTGGGCAATGGCTCGATCCGCTCACGCTTGAGCCCAGGCAAAAAGATCCCTGGTTACCTGACTCTGGAAACAACTGTGGATCACCGACGCTTCATTTGAGTGTCAAAAGTGAAGGTGGCCCACCCGTTCGATGGCTCCCGCCCGTTCTTCACGACGGACAGACCATGACAAGAGCCAGTGGGCAAAGCTGGTATGCTACGATCGGGCAAGGCGGTTTGCTCCAATGCCGGTTGGACTCTTGGCATTCTACCCAGCTGATCGTCTCGATTCTCGTAGCCTACGGGGAACCGGAAACTCGTGAACTGACCTTAAAAATAAATGAACAGGTCGAATTTGGAACAGGCGCATTTATCAAGGTGGTCACTGATATCCCAGCTCATCTAAGATTCAGCGGTAGCGGCAGCGGCAGCACGTATCGGGTTTTAGGTGAAACACAATTTCATGCCGACTATCGAAATCGCTCCCCGGGAGGGCGACGGAAACAGCCGAAAAAGCCCAAAGAATTTGGCCTCTTTATCCGGCCTAAACAGTTCGTCTATACCACGTCTTACCAAACGCCGGTGATGAAATCACCCAGCTATCTCAGGGCCGCAGAAGGAGGCTATTTACCGACTGAGGTTGATCTCGCAGATTGGAAAGAAGGCGCCCCCAACATCCAATTGACGCAGCTTCCCAAAATGGCTCGTGTGGTTTTCCGAATCCCTAAACTGCCGCGTCTTCCCGAATCGGACAACCTCTTCTCGACCCCGATTCGGAAAGCGGTCATTGAATCGCCTTCCAATTTTGATGATTTAATCTCAGGCGCAATACAGTCGCGAAACCAAATCTACCCCCTGAACAGAGACCTCAACCCGGATGATTTCCCGATGACTTTTGAAAATACGACGCCGCTGGAATTGCTTCGCGAATTCGAAAGACTCACGTCCACTGCCATCTATTTTGACGAAAGCGAAATGGCACTTACGACTCAGCGCCCCTTACTCTTTTGGGAACGATGGGAATCCGAAGTAAAGACTTTGTGGAAACGCTATTTTCCATGAGAGGGCCGCTTCCAGACCTTCACGTAGTCCACCTCGAAATCGGCGGGGAAAACGGTGTCCTCATTCGGAGCTTTCGCCCAGCCGCCCACCGCGAGATTGACGAGCATATACATCGGCTCCTGCGGAATACCCTCCTTACTGGAATGCCGCTGAACCCCGTCGACATACCACCTGATCTCGTCCGTTTCCCACTCCACCGCAAAAACGTGGAAGGCTTCGGAAAAATCAGGACCTTCAAAATGAGCCGTATTCGAATCTGATTCCCCGGTTGGATTCGAAGGCTTCGGCCAGTGATTCGTCATGTGAAGTTTATCAGGCTCCTCACAGATAATCTCGAGCACATCGATTTCCGGAGGCCATCCCATTGATTCAGGAAGAAGCCAGAATGCCGGCCAGAGTCCCTGCCCTTTCGGAACCCGGCAGCGAATCTCGAAGCGACCGAACTGTTGGTTGAAGGTCCGGTTCGTCGCCATCATCCCGGAGCGATACTCCCGCTTCTTCCCGTCGTAAAAGGCGTCCTCTTTCTCACAGCAGATCTTCAGGATTCCGTCCTCAGGGTGAAATGCTTTGATCCAATATCCCTGCAGCTCGTTATTGCGCTCTACTCCCCAGGGATCTTTAGGAATCCACTTGTTATAGTCGAGACGCTCGCCATCAAACTCATCGACAAAAGTCAAAGACCATCCCCGCGACTCAGGTGTGCCCTCCTGCGACACGGGCTCCTCCGCATTGAGCAAGAAAAGCCCGGCGAAGAGCAGCGCAGAACAAACAAGAATCCGGTATGCCATGGCTCAACTATTAAACTTTAACGAAAAGGAGAATCCTAATAGTCATACTCGCGCCAGGAGATCAATCGAGGGTCCTGAGGATCGTCCCGGGGCATTTCGAGGAACTTGTATTCTTCGAGAAAGGCGTCGATTTCAATGAGACAGGCTTCGTAGGAAATCGGATCGAAGTTCATATTGAAGAAACTGTGATCACGGCCCTCAAACTCGACGAGCTTGCAGGGAGCTTTTATCTTCTCCAACTTCTGAACAAATTCGAACACATCTTCGAAGGGAATGAGCCGGTCCTCGGTCCCATGGAGAATAAGAGTCGGAGGAAGCTTTCTCTCGATACGCTTCGAGAGACAGGCCAGTTTCGTGGAAATATCAGGACCAAATTGATCATACCCGTAGCGATCTTTATACACGTCGATGATAGGGCTGAAGAGTATCAATCCATTCGGCTTGCAACTGAGCGCGGTAATCTCATCATCCCCCGGTTTCACTTTCTTCCTCGATTTACTGAGCGCCGCCGAAGCTGCCATATTGGCACCGGCTGCCGCCCCTACAGCAATCACCTTGTCAGGGTCGATACGCATCCGCTCCGCATGATGCCGGACAAACTGAATCGCGAGACGGCAATCAGCAAAGGCATCCAGTGGCGTCGAATCCGGAAACTCACGCTTATCGCGGTACTGAACGAGCCCGCAGACAGCTCCCCGCTCCACCAGATTGAGCGCATGAGGAGCAAACTGACTCACGCTCCCACGATCCCAGGCACCGCCGTTAAAAAAAAGGAATACAGGCCGCTTCTCCCCCTCTTTGATATCCTTCGGGATATACGAATGAATCCGGAGAACCTCGCCGGAATCCAGGCGCGAATAAATAAGGGGCCTCGCGTTCTCCAGGAGAATCTTTTCACGGTCTTGCAGAAGATGGAGAGGCTTTCCCATAGCTATTTGAGCCAAATAGAGACAGTATGATTTTGAAAACTTTTATCAAGCTTCAACTGGAAAGAGCACCCGAAAACTGGTTTGGTTGACGCCTCATACTCATGATAAACTCTCGCATGCGAATTTCCCTACTCCTTCTCACTCTGCTAATTGTCCCGATCCTGAATAACGCTCAGGGACAAACCGCTCAACCCGATCCCACCCTGCGCGTTACGCTCGAAAGCGCGTATGAAAATTGGAAGACGGCGATGACAACCGGCGACATCAAAAAGTGGGAAGCGACGACCGCGTTTTCGCGTCAACGGGAGATAGAGAATCGTATCATTTCACAGCGCCTCCCCTTTCCGCAGACCCTCTTTGAAGATCCGATGGACTCACCGCAACTCGGCGGCCTCGTTTCACTGGGGGTTCTCAGCAACGGATTCGCAGCCACATCGACCTATTTCGGACGTGCCAATTTTGGCAACGCCACCGGAACCGAAATCCCGGACAACCTCCTTGTGCTGCATTTTTTGAAAGAGGATGGCATTTGGAAATTTGACAACCTGCGCCTCGTCCGTATCGGCGATGACGGGGAGATTCTTCTGCAAATCAGAAATACCGATTTCTCATTCCTCAACGGAGCCGAGTTTCAGCCCGCCGAACAACTCCCCCCGATCGAGCAACCCGTGACCACTCCGGACATGATTGCTGAAGCCTGGATCGACGCGACCGGCTACGAGGTGAAAGTCTACGTCAACAATCGTCTCACCGGCACCTTTTCAAATCTGAAAATCACAGAGCTCGTCAACGGAGGCGTCAACAAAGGCCAGAACCTCATTCGAATTGAATCAAAGCCTCTCCCTGAGTCGAGCGGCGGCACACCGAAGGTGGAAGTGGCGATCTACGCGGCCGCAGATGCAGAGAGTCAGGCGAACCGCGTGTTTCACTACCGTCCCGCCGGAGCACCGGAAGCATCCGTCACTCACGGGTTCGACGTTCAGTAGGTCGGAGACGGCGAGTCCGCTTCTCCCGGGAAACCTCTTGCACGATTCGCCTTCCGGAAAGCTCCGGAAGCTTGGGGCACCGCTGCCACTACCGTGCCCGCATGAGAACGACCCGGAACCCTACGTCGTAGCGGTCTTTCGCGGACGGGCCGGCTCCCATACGGTTACCGACTTTAAGATCGAACTGGGAAGACCGGTTCCAGGCTCCGCCACGCATTACCTTGCGGTCTGTGCCAACCCAACTCTCGTTGGGAGTGGCGCCTTCGTTACGCATCCGGTTCACTATCGTCTGGGAATACCAGTCTCCGACCCACTCCCAGACATTTCCGCGAACGTCGTAGAGGCCGAATTCGTTGGGAGCAAGCGATCCGACCGGCGAGGTTGATTTCTGACGCTCGAAGAGACTTGAGACCGCGCCATCCAGTTTTTGAACGCCCACGAAATGACTCCACTCCTGATCGGTAGGGAGTCGATAACGATAACCCTCGGGAAGGGTTCCACGGGCACTCTCTTCGCCGGTCAACGCTTCACAGAATTTCATCGCATCATACCAGGTTACACTGTCGACGGGATGATTCGGCGATTTGAAATAGCTGGGATTCGCACCCGTCGTTCTCTCGAACAGCTCCTGAGTCACCTCGTGCGCCCCAACCCAGCCATCGAGACGACCGAACCAAACCATCTCCTGTCCGAGACTGTTCGTAAAATTCCGCGTCATCACCGGAGCCGCATCGAACTTCAAAGTCGCGGAAAAATCGAGAGAGCCTCCGGGCTCGACGACACCGGAAACTCTCGTGCTGCGGTGCTGCGGTTTCGTCAGCTCATAGGTGTAACTTCCCGGAGGAACCACCGAAAGGGCCAGTGGAGTGCGCCCGATCGGAACACCGCCCGAAATCACAGCGGCCCCGGAGGGATTACTCTCAATAAATACTTTTCCGTAATCGAATTCAAAGTTCACCACATTCGATCCGGCACCGGAGTCGACGTAGGCCGTGGAATTCACTTCGTTCAAGCGATCGAACCGCGAGGAAAATTGATACTCCCCTTCCGGCATCTCGAGCGAGAAAGGCGTCACTTCACTCCCGTTCCCCAATCGCCTGTCGTCTTGATAGACAACCGCCCCGGGCGGATCGCTTACAAACTTCACGAGGGCCCGCTCCCAGGCAAATTCGAGGTCCTGGGTCACTCCGTCACGAACCTCCACGGTCCGGCGAATCGGATCCCAATCGCCATGTCGCAGCTCGAGGGTGTGCTTGCCAACCGGAAGATCGGCGAGACTCATCGGAGTCGTTCCCGCCTTGCGGGCATTCCCGTTACCACTTTGAATCCAGAGCTCAGCGCCGTTGGGATCGCTCGTAATATTGAGCCCCCCTTTCGCGAAAACCGCAGAAACCGACGTGTTCCGGTTGTTTTCAATGCGGACCATCTTGGAATACTCCGGCCATCCTTCGACCGCCATGAGAATTTGATACTCTCCCGGATCGAGTTTCTCAATCCGCGCCGGAGTTTTGCCAATTTCGATGAGCTCCTTCGGCTCGTCCCCCACCTTTTTAATCAATTTAAAATCAGCTCCGACAGGTTCGCTAACCACGTCAATTCCGCCTGAGCTTTTCTTCAACTGAATCCCCGCGAGTTCAATCACCTTCTCGTTCTCAACCGTGACCGATCGTTCCACCGTTTCGTAACCCTCTTTCTTGATCCGAATCGTGTGGGTTCCCAGCGGGATTCCCGCAAAACGGGCCGGGGAGGTTTGCTCATCAATCCCCTTCAGCAAAATGACAGCTCCAGTCGGCACCGTGCTTACGGCGATAACGCCCTTGGCTTCATCGAGGCGTCGATCAATCAGGGGAAGCGATGCTATTGCAACAGGGTTCTCCGGATCGATTTCGATCACATCCTGAAAAAAGCGGCGGGCCTCAAGCCACTCCCCCTTGGCGACGGCTTCACGGGCTTCTGTAATCAACGCGGTCACCTTGGCGGGGCTGGCTCCCGACGGCTCTTCAACCCTTTCCACGACAGGATTCGCATTCCGCTTCCCAAAATAAAGACCACTGCCAACACCCACCGCAAGAGAGAAGAGCACAAGAACGACCCAGCCCCACCGGGGGACCTTCGATCCCGGTTTGACGCGTTGCCTCGGCGGCAAGTCGATTTTGGTTGTATGGCGCTCCATCACTGGTTCAAAGACGGACGACTTGATCGCAGTCGCTATTCATATACACGATTTTGCATCATTCCCCCACCCTGTATTATCGCCAAAGCAGTTTTTGTGACGTTTTATCACAAAAAAAGGGGCAGAGAATGAACTCTGCCCCCTTCTTAAAATGGGATCAGCGGCACATCATGCCGCTGCCTGTGTGGAGTAGACGATTAATCTTCTGAATCGTCTTCGGTGTTTCCACCCGGACTCCAGTCCTCGGTTGCAAGGTTGAAAGCCTGCTCCAGTCCAACGAGGTCGGAACTTGGACGAAGGGCATCGAATGCCGCAGTTTCCTTCTTGAGCTGCTCTTCTGAGTATTCAGCTGCCTTGATCGAAAGACCGATACGACGCTCGACTTTGTCGACCTTGATGACACGAGCCTCAACGTCGTCGCCGACTTTGATGACGTCTTTCACCTTGGCAACGTGATCTTCGCTAAGCTGCGAGATGTGAACGAGACCGTCGATGTCGTCTTCAAGCTGGATGAAAGCACCGAAGCTCGCGATCTTGGCAACGGTGCCTTTAACGAGGTCACCAACCGTGAAGCGGGTATCGATTTCGCTCCAAGGGTCACCTTCAAGCTGCTTGACGCCAAGACTGATCCGCTGATTCGTCTTGTCGATCTCGAGAACGATTGCCTCGCACTCTTCGCCCTTCTTAACGACTTCGCTCGGATGGTTGATCTTACGTGTCCAACTGAGGTCGGAAACGTGAATCATACCGTCGATGCCATCTTCAAGCTCAACAAACGCACCGTAAGGGGTGAGGTTGCGGATCTCGCCTTTGATCGTAGTACCGATTGGGTAGCGTGATTCGACTTCGTCCCATGGATTGGGCTCGAGCTGACGAACACCGAGAGAAATCTTCTGCTCTTCCTTGTTAATTCCAAGAACAACCGCTTTCACTTCCTGATCCAGCTCAAGCACATCGCTCGGGCGGGTGATTCGCTTCGTCCAGGAAAGCTCGGAAACGTGGATAAGGCCTTCGACGCCCTTCTCGATCTCGACGAACGCTCCGTAAGGAACGAGCTTCGTGATTTTTCCACCAACCTCGGTGCCGATCGCGTATTTGGCTTCGATCGCCTCCCATGGGTTGTCCTGAAGTTGCTTGAGACCGAGTGAAACACGCTCTTTGTCTTTGTCGACGTCGAGAATGATAACGTGAACGGTCTGACCAATCGCAAGCATCTCGCTTGGGTGATTGATGCGTCCCCAGCTCATATCCGTGATGTGGAGAAGTCCGTCCATGCCCTGAAGGTCAACAAAAGCACCGAAATCGGTGATGTTCTTGACGACTCCGTCGACCTTGTCGCCGATCTTAACGGACTCAAGGAACTCAGCACGCTGCTCGGCACGCTCAGCTTCGATCACTTCACGACGGCTCAGAACGATGTTCTTGCGGATGTCGTTAACTTTAACGATTTTAAATTCGTAAACCTTGCCAACGTATTCGTTGAGGTCTTTTGGTGGAATGATGTCGATCTGTGATCCGGGAAGGAACGCTTCAACACCCACGTTGACCATGAGGCCACCTTTAACAACGGATTTGACCTTACCTTTAACAAGGCCGCCATCTTCGTAAACCTGGACGATTTTGTCCCAGTTCTGCTTGTGAGCTGCTTTCTCTTTCGAAAGGACAACCATGCCCTCGTCGTTTTCGAGTTTCTCAAGAAGCACTTCGATTTCATCGCCTACGGCGAATTCTTCGTCTTCAAATTCTGAAATCGGGATAATTCCCTCGGATTTCGCGCTGATATCGACGACGACCACCTGTGGGCGCACCTCGATAATGGTTCCATGCACGATTGAATTCTCGCGATGGGTTGGAAAATTCCTCTCAATCAGAGCCATGAGCTCAGGATTGGAAGAGGTTGCTGTATCTACTGACATGTTAGTTTGGGTTGAGTTAGTTACCTGGTTAATTAGGACTTCCTGCTTTGCTCCAATGTTAACTTCGCATGCCCGTGGAGCACCTGCGGCAGACGAAGGGCGGCAAATCTAGGTGAAATTCCCGATATGACAAAGGATTTTTCCGCCCGCGATCGTTATCGTTCCTCAAAGGAGATGGCAAATCCGCCCACGCCAGCTACGGTGTTTCGCGCACAAAAAGCCTCAAAAACCTCATGGAAATCGACGAAGTGATCTGCCCGACCTGTTTCGAGAGCTTCAGCGTGCCCCTCCCCGGGATCACTGAAGTGCCCGCTGAAGTCGATTACGACTGCGAAATCTGCTGCCGCCCCATGATCGTGAGCTTTGATTCCGACGGGGAGGAAGTCTTCGCGAGTGCGCGCGGGATTCACGATTGAGCGCAGTCCCGTTTGTAAGATAAAACTCCGGGCAACAGGGACATCAGCCATACAGGAAAACCCTTTTCAAATTAATAATCAAACGATTATTTGACCATTTGATTTACGGTTGTATTTTTGCAGCCATGAATCATTCAAAATCCTCCTCTACCCCCCTCCCGGTCTCATCATCGATTACACAGTGGCTTCCCGGAGACTACCTGTTCCCCCTTCGCCTTGTGCTTGGCTGGACCTATTTTTCCGCGTTCTGGAGGAGGCTGATTCTTGAAAACAAACTCGATCCCGAAGGCGCCGGCTACATCGGTGAGAAATTCAATCATTTCCTGCCAAACGCGTTTCTAATTCGGCCTGTGATTGAATTTTTCGTTTCAAATCCGGAACTACTGCTCTGGAAACTGTGGGTCTTTACCATTGTCGAAGGCATCGTCGGCTTATTGTTAATGCTCGGTCTCATGACCCGCTGGATGGGCCTTGCAACATCCATGTTGGCGTTCGGTATACTGCTCGGAGCGGGTTGGCTGGGGACCACTTGCCTCGATGAATGGCAAATCGGCGTTCTCGGTGTTTCCGGGGGACTCGTATTCGCCTTCGCCGGAGGCGGACGTCTTTCACTCGATCATCGGTTGATATCCAAATACAACTGCGGCGGTGAAAAACGGCGCCCCTGGATTAATCGACTCTTCGGCTCGGGAATGGCCCTGCCAAAATCATGGGTGATCATCCCGGGATTGGCCATGCTTGGCCTGACTCTCTTGACCAATCAGGTTTTTCACAACGGGGTCTGGGGCAAGCTCCACAACAAATCGGTGAAGCCAATCGTGGAGGTCTCTGACGCTCGTATTTCCGGTGAAAACTTAAGATTTACCGCGTTTCGCGTCGAAGGCGCGGATGTCTATGGGGCGTTTCTGATTTCCGTCCGCCTCGTCGATCCTGCCACTGAAAATGCAGTCGTGAATTGGACGGCAACCGATTTGGTGAAACTCTCTGCGGAATCGATTCAAAACAGCTATGTCGCAAAAATTAAACCCGGGGTAAACAGCCTCATTTTACCTCTGGGCGCGAAAGCAGAGATTCAGTTGAAAAACAAATCACTTCAAACTTTGCCGAAACAGGATTATACGCTCGAATTGGAAGATATCAGCGGAGCCGTCTGGACGGCACCCGTTACGTTCCCGACGAATCCATGAAAGACGACATCGCATCGAAGCAGAAGGCAATCTATACCCTGCTCTCCAAATTTGGCGACGCCTTCTCGAGTCCTCAGCGCATCAAGCTGATCAGCCTGCTCAGCCAGGGCCCGAAATCAGTGGATCAGCTTGCGGCGATGACACAGCAGTCCAAAGCAGCCGCGAGCGCCCACCTCAAAGTGCTCCGCGGCTCCGGACTCGTCATCGGGGAAAAAAGCGGCCGTCATGTCTGGTGTCGGCTCGCCAATGACAATGTCGGATTGCTCTGGCTCGCGATGCGAAATCTCGGTGAGGAATTACTCCCGGAAGTTCGCGAGATTGTCCGGGATTATTTCGAGGCCCCCGAAAGCTCCAGTGATCTCTCAGTTGTTGCCGCAAAAGAGGAGCTTAATTCGGATCGTTCCTATCTGATTGATCTTCGCACCGCCCTTGAATATGAAACGGGGCACATTCCCTCGGCGCTGAACTTCCCCCTCGGAAACCTCGAAAATTCGATTGAGCAAATTCCACCAGACCGGGACATTTTCACTTATTGTCGGGGCCCCTATTGCCTCGGGGCACTGGAAGGTACCGAACTCCTCAGAAATCGAGGCCTTCCCGCGAAGCGCCTTCGCTTTGGGCTGCCAGAGTGGAAAGCTTCAGGATTGGCAGTCGAGAAGTCGGAGCCGATTGAGTAATTGTCTCATCGCGAACTCATCGACACCGAGACCGGACTGCGACCAAAACGTCGGCTGAAAACTCAAAGCCCACCCAGCTCCTCCGCGATCACCCCGTTCATCGTAACTTCCAGCTCTTCAAGGATTTCAGCAATATACCAGCCGTCCATGAGCCGGTGATCATAGGCGATCGTGACACGGCACTTCCCGTTCTCATCAAACGGCCCGTAGGTCATCGTCGAAGTGAGCATTCCCGGAGGTTCCTGAATCACAGCGCCGCGGCTTCCCACCGTGGTAAGACCAAAGGTTCCCATTTTCCGGGCCCGCCGATTGCCCATCCAGTTCAACCAGATCCACATCAGGGAACGTCTGATCCACGTCGGCAGATGGGCCGCTTTGTAGTGACGCCGGAAGACTTCCTCTACCGGTTCATTCCGATAGTTTTCAAGACGATGCTGCAACACATCCAGCGACTTTTCCTCGGGCTTATCAAATGAGGCAAAGAAGAGCCATTCCTCATTTTTATAAGACCGTTTCACGCCCAGCATCGCGACACTGTTAGGGTGCTTATAAAGAAACGGCCACGGGAAGCGCATCCACGCCTGGCGAAGCGCGGGATGCTTCGCTGCCACTGTCGCGTAGGCTTTGATAAACAGAATCGGCCAGGCGACCTTCTCAGCGGCGCCTTCTCGACACTCAATGAGAGAACTGAGGTCGAACTCACGAAAATGGGAAACGGTGGGAAGCGACTTTTCCAGCTGAAGGAGATCACAAACGAGAGCCCTGCTTCGCGGAATCGAAAATCGGCGACGCGCGGGGTTCGCCTTCTCTTCTTCCTGTGAATGTTGAACCGAGCGCAAGAGATCAGGATCGGGTTACGGAACGCTAATTGCCGGGAACGGGAGAGGCATCCGGCGTATCCTCGGGTGCGGCCGCTTCCTCAGTCACCGGAGGAGGTGTTGCGGGAGTCGCCTCCGCCCCCATATCAGTTTCCTCCTTCGCCTTTTGAGCGGCTTTTTTCTCAGCGTTCCCTTTCCCCTTGGCTGCTTTGCCACCCTGAGTCGGATTCTCCGTATCGGAGACAATGCGAAAACCCGTCCAGAAATTCCGCTCACTCGCAGAATCAGCCGCTCTTCGCGCCGTCAATTCAAAGCCCGAGGTCGTTGCAAAAGAAGCACCGCGCTTCAGCGGAACCTGCTTGTCCGGTTGATCAGGGTGAGCGCCCCAGGTTCCGGTCCACTCACTGACATTTCCAGCCAAACCAAAGACTCCGTAACGACTCTCATCGGCGGCAATCGCATCGACCGGGCACCAGTATTTGTATCCGTCAATCGATCCGGCTTCGGAACCGTCTTTGGACTCGTGATCGATTCCGCTGTTGAAATTGGAGTTCACCTTTTCATCTCCCCAGGGAAATTTACTACCCGCTCTTCCACGGGCCGCTTTCTCCCACTCCTGCTCGGTGGGAAGGCGACCGCCACGCCATTTCGCATAGGCATGAGCATCCCACCAGTCAACACCGACGACAGGGCAGTTCATGTCAATCTCGCCGCCGTAAAATTTACCCTCTTTCGTCGCAGCCTTGAGCACCTCAGCCCAGCGATCAGGCTCGTGGGTCAATTTCGATTCCGGTTGATCCGGATGCCTCAACGATACGACTTTGTTAGGATGCGCGTTGATGTCATCAAGAAATTTGGCGTAGTCAGCAATCGTCACTTCATACTGACCAATCCAGAATTCCGGCACATCAATTTCCTCGCCGTCCTGAAAAGGAAACACGCCGGACGGAATCTTCGTAAGCCCGTCCAACTTTCGAATAGTGGGCTCGGAACCGAGAAGCAAAAACGCGGCCAACCCGCCGAGAATGAGAATCCCCACCAAAGTGCCAATGACAAGGGCCTTTTGATTCGACTTTTTCTCAGACATCACCGCGATGTCCCGCTCGGTAAGCTCCTGCTCACCGGAAGCTGCAATCGCCGACTGCAGCGCCTTGATCGAATTGATTCCGTCAATTCGATCCGTTCCAAGGCGATCCACCAGCGAAAAAAGATCCCGATCGAGGCCGGGTTTCTGCACAAACGGGGCAAGCGCTTCTCCAAGCAGCTCCATCTGCTGACGCTCCTCCTGCGGAGTAATCACAACCCCCACGCCCTTAACCGGATTGGCGATTCGAGGCTCGGTCCCCTTCACCACGAGAATACTCTGAGCGGTAAAAAGACGATGAGACATCGCGTTTTCACGAAGATAGTTGAGGGCATCCGCACACGACTCGAGGACTTTCCAAATCACGGCCTCTTCAAGATCGCTGCGACGGCGTGCGAGATCGCTCAAGCTCGGAGCATCAACCAGTTCCAGCGTGTAAAAATTCACGCCCAGCTCCTGGTCGCACTCATATACGAGCGAAATAGCGGGATGATTCACCGATGCCCGCGCGCTTGCCTCATTCACAAAGCCCTGCACCCAGTTGATATCTTTCCGGTGCTTTCGATAAAGTGTTTTTAACGCAACCCGTCTGCCGATCGAGGTCTGCTCAGCCTCATAAAGAGCAAAATTATCGTCCTCCTGAATTTCGCGAAGCAACTTGTAATCACCGAGGCGCATCCCGACTGGCAATGCATCATCGGGAAGCGAAACCGCTACAGACTCCACCTGGGGAATCGGTTCGAGCGGAGGTTCGCCACTTGGCGCAGTATCAATCTCCGGCGGCGGCGACCCCACCGGTTCTCTCGTCTCCGCAGTGCCAGCTTCACGGGCCTCGCCTTCAGGCGCCGCCTCATTGACACTGTACTCAAACCACTCGATCAGAGCACCGCGGTTGACCGGTTTAAAGAAGAGACGCTCATTGTCAAAAACACGCTCATAAAATTCAGTCATGTCCTCATGACTGCTGAAAACGCAGGGAAATAGCCCGATCTCTCCCTGCAAGTGGTCCCGGAAATCGAGAACATCAGCGCCCTCATCCGCAGTAAGCCCGGCAATCATCAGCGAAACCTTTCCGACATTGCGCGTGAGCTCCCAGGCTTCCGCCGCGTTGCCGGCTTCTATAAAATGATCAACTCGTTCATCGAGAACTGACCGCACCGCAGCGCGATCCTCGGGAGAAGCATCAATAATAAGAACGGTTGTCTCTGTCGACATAGGGCGATTCAAGGGGTAAGCGGATCCGGAAACAAGGCGTTATCGGGCCCGAGAAAAATCGGAGCGGACTCTTCCTCTTCAGGTGTCTCCTGAATCCTCAGAGCTGCGATTTCCTCAGGCATCGTAACTTTGTCCTGCAATTGATCCCTGTAATAAAGCTCAATGGCGTAGCCATAATAGCGCCGCTCTCCAAGTTCTCTAGCCTGTTCTTCAGAAAACACCGGTTGATGGTAATTCACCACGATCTCCTCCGTTCCATCCACGGCCCAGTCGTATGGTTCGGTAGGATAAAGCTTCGAGGTATCGGCGGTCGAAGCCTCGATCGTCTGCCCGTCTACAATGTCATAAAAATAAACCGCCAGAGCCAGATCGGAACCTGACGGGGAGCTCGCAGGGTTGGCATCGACAATGACACGCAGCGAAACTTTCTGCCCCTGATCATCCGGACTCTTCTCGTTCACGATCACTTCCCCGATCTTCATCTGCTGAACCGTGGAACCCGCAAGCGGCACCTGATCCCCTTCGAGAACGCCGTTCGCAATCTTGAAATACTCACCGGATCGAACAGGCCCCAGATCGACGATGCGAGCCCAGTGAACCAATGCATCCGCTTCGCGTCCGAGCTGATTGTACGTCGCCGCGAGTTCCCCGAGAACCCGTGGATGATCAGGCAGTGCCGTCTCGACCTGCTTGAACGCATCGAGCGCTCCCATCAGATTCCCTCCCGCACGCAACTCCTCACCCGCAGCGATAAGGCGTTCGAGAACAGGGTCATCAATTTTCTCGACCGAAAGCTGAGCGGCGTTCAGCGATTCACTGAGAGACTGATCCTCACTTTGCGGCCCCGAAAAGGAAGGCTCCGGCAAAATTGAAGACGAAGCTAGCGAACGGCTCGCCGCGCCCCGATCGGAAAACTCCCCCCCGGCATTTCCCCCGGCATTTCCCCCGGCATTTCCTCCGATGTTCCCTCCGATGTTCCCCGGCAAAAGCGGCTTCATCCCACTAGCCAAATCGGGAGCCTCAGCCGGACTCACTCCGGTCGAACCGCCTCCCGCCCCGATTGCACCTTCCGCAAAAACCCCGGCGGGATCCGGAAAAGAACTTCCACTCTCAGCCCCGCCCTGACCGAATTCAGCTCCGGCTGAAGGGGCGTCATCCGCCGAAGCGACGCGGACACTATCAGACACAGATATCCCCGCAGGACGTCGTAACATCTCGAGCGCAGCCGCAAAAAAAAGCGTCGCGGCAAGCGTTCCAACCACCCACATCACCGAATTGAAGGTTCGACCATAATCCGATCGATCTGATAACAGGTTATCCGCCATACACTTTAAAACGTCACTCGCTCCGCGGAGTTTCCCGGAACAACTAAAACGCGTCGCCCACTATAGCGGGCGAATCCCTGAATTTCAACCAAGCGCAATCCTGGCGCCTTCTGCAGGAACTGAAAATTCACGAGAAATCGAAAAAAAGTCTCAACAGTGAGCTCATTTGACGTTACATTTGCCCCGTGAGTGAGGAAGACAGGCAAAAAGGCTTCGTCGGATTTACCAAACAAAACGATTAACCGATTTCATACCGTGAGCAGTCATTTATCCAGCGACATCCAGATTGAAGGCGACCTTAACTGTTCGACCGACCTTATTTTTGATGGTTCCATTAAAGGAAACATCAACTCCAAGGGAAGCCTGACAATTGGTCAAAACGCCTCCGTATCCGGAGACCTCAAAGCCGACAAGGCTGTCATCGAAGGAAAAGTTGCCGGCAACGGTGATTTCAACTCATGCCGACTTTCCCCCACTTCAGTCATCACCGGTTCCGTGAGCACGGTCAGCCTGCAGATGGAAGAAGGCGCCTCACTCGAAGGCCAATGCAAAGTGGGTAAGGCAAAAGCCTGATAAGAACCTGATTCGATCACTTTCCTCAGTTTCCCCGAAAGGAAACGCATCAAAAAGCGCCTCGCATTTTGCAGTCGCTTTTTTTGTGCCCAGCCATCTCAGCGACTGCACAAACCTGACAGGGTTACGCCATCGACCTTACCCTCTTAGGTCGTGACTTCATCGCGAATATCGTGACAGACTCGCTTCTCATGAAGCATTTCTGCATTCCCGCCCTCTCAGCTCTCATCCTGCCACTAACCTGTCTTCAATCCGCCGGGCTGGAGAAAACCCACCTCAAGGTAGTCGACTTTCTACCGGCCGATTTTGTCACCGACGGTTCGGTCAGCTACGAAAAGGAACTGCAGGCTGCCATTGACGCGGTCCCGCCGGCTGGAGGCACTCTCACCTTCCCTGCGGTCACCTTTCTTCTCAACAGCCCCGCAGGTCTTCAACTTCGCTCGCATCTCTCTCTGGAAATGCGAGGCACCACCTTCCTCGCCCGCGAACAAATCAGTGAAGATGGCCAAATCTTCAAAGGGGAAGCAATCACGGATCTCTCTTTCAACGGGGGAAAAATCGTGGGGAGGAACGACACATGGCCCGACGGAGTCAACATTCGCGGCATCTATCTCACCGGAGAATGCAAAGGCATCCGGATCAGCGGAATGGAAATTCGCGACCTTTCGAGCAACGGGATCGGAGTCTTCGCGGAGGATGCAGAGCATCCCGCTACCGACGTTTGGATCACCGACACCATCATCGACAATTGCTCGAACCAGTACGGCGACTACCGCGCCCCCGAAGGTGAACGTCGCGGCCCTGAGAAAGGTTCCGACAGGAAAGACCAGGGCGTCATCGCACTCTATCATGTGCACGACTTCACGATTCGGGGCTGCCGATTCGAAGACTCCCGGTCAGACGGAACCCACTTCTTTTTCTGCGAACGCGGCCAAATCACCGACTGCAAAATCTACCGTGCTAAGATGGGAGGCTATTTCCTGGAGAGCTGCCAACAAATACTCGCCACCGGCAATGTAATTCGCGACAACGGCTCACGCGGCGTCACGATTGAGCGTGGAAGCCAATTTTGCACCCTGACCGGAAACACGATCGAGGGAAGCGGACGAGAAGGGCTCTGGATTCCGGATTCGCTTCGATGCGTCGTTAGCGGAAACATCTTTTCCCTGAACGGGCGAAAAGAGAATGGCGACACCCTGAACACAATCTGGAACGCTAACATCACCATCAATCAAGCTCGCGGTGACAAGCTCAACACGCCGACAGCCCACTACCTCATCGCCGACAACATCATCGAAACCGATCACAGTCAGGTCGCCGCGATTCGCGTCGACACCCGCAACGAAACCGGGAACATCACTATCTCCGGAAACATGCTCATCGGTGAGAACCGGAAAATCATCGTCGAAGGGCCCGATCAGGGCGCTGTCACCATCGGCGAAAACAGCGGAGCTGAAGTCGAACGGATCGAGGGCACCACCGAATAAGCCGATCCGGAAAAAACAGAGGCAAAAAAGCCTCCGGCCTATTCTGCATCAGCGACCGCGTTTTCCAACCGCTGGATGTGCTCGCCCGGACTCTTCGTTCCACGCGCCAGCAACTGATATCCCATAGGCACAATGATCAGAGTAAACAACGCTGAGAGCGCCACACCGAAGAGGATCACCACACCGATGACAACCCGGGTTTCCGCACCGGCTCCCGAAGTGACCACGAGCGGCACCGAACCCATCACGGTGGTAAGACCGGTCATGACGATCGGACGGAGGCGGCGGACCGAACCGTCGAGAACCGCTTCGCTGAATCCACGCCCCTCGTCACGAAGTTGATTGATAAACTCCACAATGAGAATCCCGTTCTTCGCGGCAAGACCGATCAGCATGATCGTCCCGATCTGAGTGTAAATGTTCTGCGCCAACCCGGTGAACCAGAGTCCTAACAAGCCACCTACTACCGCCACAGGAACCGCGAGCATAATCGTGACAGGCTGTATGAAACTTTCGAACTGCGCCGCGAGAACGAAATAAACCACGAGCAAGGCGAGCAAAAACACGAAGATCGCGGAACTGCCGGATTCTTTGAAATCGAGAGATTCCCCTTTGTAACTGATCACCGCCTCACCGGGAACGACCCGCTCCGCCGCCTCATCCACATAGGCAAGGGCTTCACTCAGGCTGTAACCCTCCGCGAGACTCGCCTCGATTGTGATCGCACGAATCCGGTTGTAACGATTCAGGACCCCTGAATCAGCGACCTCTTCCAGCGTCACCAAATTGGAAAGCGGGACCAGTTCGTCCGTCACTTCCGAACGCACATAAATATTCGTGAGGTCGGCCGGAGTCCGCTTCCGATCATAGTCACTCTCGACAATCACATCGTATTCCTCACCGCGCTCCACGAAGGTCGTCACCGTTCTGGACCCTAACAAACTTTCCAAAGCACGGCCGATATTCTGAATTGAGACCCCGAGATCCCCTGCCCGGTTCTGATTGATATTGACCCGCAACTGAGGCTTCGTTTCCTTGTAGTCGTAATCGACGCCAATGAGCTTGGGATTCTTCCGAATCTCCGCCAACATCGCATCACGCCAGACCGCGAGCTCTTCATACTCGGGACCGCCGAGAACAAATTGAACCGGCTTCTGCAAACCACGGGTCAAGCCCTGACGCATCACCAAAGCATTCTTCACTCCGGGAATATCAGCAACCCGCTCCCGGACCTCGTCCATAATCTCCCACCCGCTGCGGCGGTTAGCCCAATCATTGAGAACCACAATTGTGATGCCCTGATTGAAGCTCGCAATATTTCCGAATCCCCGGGGAGCCCTCACGAGAACCCACATCGCCTCGCCGCTTTCGTTCAGATACATGAGCCGCTTCTCAACCTCTTCGACGGTTTCGACGATGGAACCGTAGCTCGTTCCCTCGGGCGCTTTCGTGATCACAAAAAAGACTCCCCGGTCCTCTTTAGGAGTGAATTCGCGGGGCAGTTCGTTGTAAAGAAACCAGCCTCCGGCCACAAATCCGCCAATGAGGAGAAGCACCAGAACGGGAACCTTCAACAGGCCCGAGAGAAGACGACGATAAATATTTTCAAACTTCTGAAACACAGTGTTCACGAAGCGGGTCAGCCAGTTTCCCCGTGAAGTTTCCGCCTTGAGCACTTTCGAAGCGATCATCGGTGACAGTGTCAGAGCCACAAAACTGGAAAAGCACACCGCCACTGCGAGCGTGATCGCAAATTCGGTAAACAGTTTTCCAAGATCCCCCTCGAGAAAGGAAATCGGAACAAAGACCGCGACCAATACCAGGGTTGTCGCAATCACCGCAAAGGCGACCTGACGTGTTCCCAGAAATGCCGCGGCGAGAGGATTCTCACCGCTTTCAATCCGGTGGTACACATTTTCAAGGACGACAATGGCGTCATCCACCACCAGTCCGATCGCAAGAATCAGGGCGAGCAAGGTCAGTAGATTGATCGAAAACCCGAACGCATTCAGAACGATAAAGGCACTGATCAAAGAAACCGGAACCGTCACTGCCGGGATTAGGGTCGCCCGGGCCGAACCTAGAAACAAATAAATCACCGCAATGACAAGCCCGACTGAGATAAACAAGGTCGCGGCGACCTGCTTGAGCGATTCCGAGATAAAAACCGAGGTATCGTAACTGGACTGGAGATCCATCCCCTCGGGCAAATGCGGCCGGATTCGATCCATCTCAACCGCTGCCGCTTTCGATACATCAATCGTGTTGGCCTGGCTTTGCTTGATGATCCCGAGACCCACCCGAGGGACGCCGTTGCCGTGGAAAAACCGCCGCGACTCCTCTGCCCCCACTTCGACCCGCGCCACCTCACCGAGGCGAACGAGGAACCCGTCCTCCCCGCGGAAAACGACGAGGTTTTCAAAATCCTCCTCTGACAAAAACTCCCGTTTGATTCGCACCGTGAACTGCCGGTCACTCGACTGAATCGTTCCTGCGGGGAGCTCCACATTCTGGCGCCGCAAGGCGTCTTCGACATCACTGACCGTCAAATCACGGGCCGCGAGTGCCCGGCGATCCACCCAGACACGCATCGCATAACTGGACGCCCCCGAAATACGCACCCGCGCCACTCCCGGAAGGACCGAGAATCCGTCGACGAGATACCGCTCCGCATAGTCAGCGAGCTCGACCGGAGTAAGTTGCTTGCTTGTCAGGCTCATCCACAGCATCACCTCCGTCGCCGAATCCTCCTTCGTAATTTCGGGCGGATCCGCTTCCACGGGCAATTCATCGAGAAGCCCGGAAATGGCCTCCCGTAAATCATTCGCCGCGGCATCAATATCCCGGTTAATATTGAACTCCACTGTGACCTGAGAGCGACCATCTTCACTGGAGGACTCAACTGACTTGATCGCCTCGACAATACTGATTCGATCTTCAATCAGCTGCGTAATGCGTCGCTCCACCACCGCCGCGGAGGCGCCGATGTAATTCGTTTCGATCGTTACGATAGGCGGATCAATATCCGGGAACTCACGCACCTGCAGCCGCAACAGGGCGACGAGCCCGAAGGTGACGAGCAACAGGTTCATCACCGTCGCAAAAACGGGGCGGCGAATCGAGATATCCGAGAGAATCATACCTTAACCGTTTGCTCTCTATTGGTCAGAGGGTTGATACGGCTCGGCAGGCCCTTTAAATTCACCGGTCACCTTCACTTCCGCACCATCGACGAGGCCGATGAGACCGTCAGTTACGACAACTGCGCCCTCTTCGACTCCATTGAGAATTTCAACGTATCCCGGCTGTCTGCGGCCCAGTTCAACCGAAGCTCGAACCACCGATGGAGGAGAGGTTTTTTCATCTAACACAAAAACAAAATGCGTCGATTGAACGGAGACCAGCGCCCGCTCGGGAACACTCACCGAATTCCTCGGGTTGTTCTCCAGGACGGTTGTCATCAGCATACCGGGACGCAAGCGCTTGTCGGGATTCGGAATCTCGGCCCGGGCGGTGATTGAGCGCGTCACCGGATTCACACGGGTATCGAGCTGAACCACCTTACCTGAGAAATCATCACCCGGATACGCCTCGGTGTGCGCTTCGATTTGAAGCCCTTTCTTCAGGCTGCTCAGAAATGTCTCCGGGACAGTGAAGTCCAGTTTGATCGGGTCCAGCACATCGAAAGTCGCAATCAAATCCCCCGGCTCAACCAGAGCGCCCTGACTCACTCGTCTGAAACCGAGAACCCCGTCGAAAGGGGCTCTGATATTGCGATCGTCGATTTGCGCCTGCGCCTCTTCAACCCGGCGCGCCGCGATCTCCTGCTGCGTCTCGTATTCCTGAAGTCGAACCTGCGATACAGCGCCATTTGCAACCAACCCTCTCAGTCGCTCGATCTCCCGCTCCTGCTCGGTGAGGGTGGATTTCGCCGCTTCAAAGGCAGCCCTTTCCGCGGCATCCTCAAGTCTTACCAGCAAATCCCCCTCTTTGGCGCTGTCCCCGTCTTCAAAAAACATCTCCGCAACCCGGTCTGTGACACTGGAAGTTAAATCAATCGCCTCGAGAGCCCTCACCGTTCCGAGCGCTTCGACCCGATCCGAGTAAAGCCGGCGAGCCGCCTTCGTCGTCTGAACATTGACAAGAGGCACCGCGGAAGCGGCTTTCGACTCGTTCTTCTCCCCTTCACACGAAACCATGCAAACAGCGGCCACCCCTGAGAAGAGGCTCAAATAAAATTGAAATCGGATCTGTTGTTGCGTCTTCAAAGGGAAAGCTAGAACCACGTTCAGAAATTAGCAACTAACGGAAGCACGAAAATCTGTTCCGCGCCTGCCATCTATCGCAACGGGCCGCTACCTGCCTCACTTTGGCAGAGCAAAAGCAACAAGACTGCCACCTTTAGGTCGCCCCGATTTCCCGCCTCCAGCCGAGATGACGACATACTGCCGCCCGTCGACCATGTAGGTGCTCGGCGTCGCATTTCCGCCAAAGGGCAACCCGGCACTCCAGAGAACCTCGCCGGTGTCCTTGTCAAAAACACGGAAGGTTTCATCGGCTGTCGCACCGATAAAAATCAGCCCGCCGGCAGTGACGAGCGGGCCGCCGTAATTCTCAGTGCCGGTCGGGGGAATCCCGCGGGCGGTAAGCTCGGGATACTCGCCCAGGGTGACCTTCCATTTAATCTCCCCGGTGTTGAGATCAACCGCGTTCAAAGTTCCCCAGGGCGGCTTGATCGCCGGGTAGCCTTCAGGGTCGAGCCAGCGCCGGAAACCGCCGAACGCATAATCGACCGGTTTCTCCGTCGCCGCAGCAGATTCGGGAATCCCCTCCTCTTTTCGCGACGCCGAAAGTTCTGACTTCTCGTTGAGAATGTAATCCAGGATCGCGGAACGCTTTGCCTCCGGCATCGTCGAGTAGGCTGGCATCCGCCCCCCACCCTGCCTCGTGATCTGCTCGATCTCGGCACGGGACTTCCGCAAACCGATATCTACCAGTGAAGGAAACTCCGCCGCGGCATTCCCCTTCCGGTCGAGACCGTGACAGGCCCCGCAGAAAACCATGTAATCTTTCTCCCCCGGCACGAGTGGCGTTCCGTCAGCACGCCGTGTCTCGACCATCTGCAATAGCCAGGGCATCTCGTTAACATTCACATAATAAACGCCGTCGGGATCAGCAGCACCACCGCCCCACTCCATTCCACCATCAAAGCCCGGAAACATCACCGTCTCATTCAGGCTCGGCGCCGGAAAAGGACCAAAATTTGGTGAAGCCCGGATTCGATCCAGGGTGAGTTGATGCACCTCGGGGGAAAGGTTCGAAACGTCCTCTTCGGTATATTTCTGACGCATCAAGGGCGCCGGCTTCGTCGGAAAGGGCTGCGTCGGCCAGGCCTCCTCCCCGACCAGATCAGACTGAGGCACGGGACGCTCCTCAATTGGCCAGAGCGGTTCACCTGTCACTCTATCAAAGACAAAAAGCAACCCGTGCTTACTCCCCTGAGCGACTGCGTCGACCTGTTTCCCTTCATGATTCACCGTAAGAAGAACCGGCGGGCAGGGCAGGTCCTTATCGAGGAGATCATGGTGCACGATTTGAAAATGCCAGAGCCGTTCCCCCGTCGCGGCATTGAGCGCGAGAATGCAATTCGCAAAGAGGTTCTCCCCATGTCGACTCCCCCCGTAAAAATCCGGCTCGGCCGTTTTCGTCGCGATGTAGACGATCCCCCGTTCTTCATCGAGTGACTGCCCGCACCACGGCATCAGTCCGCTCGCGGTTTCGTGAGCGCCCTCCGGCCAGGTGTCGACACCGACCTCTCCGGGTCGTGGTATGAGGTGAAAAATCCAGCGCCGCTCTCCCGTGATCACATCAAAAGCCCGCACCGCGCCCTGCCCCCCGACGCCGCCGAGAATGAGAAGGTTTTCATAGATCACCCCGGGAGTGTTGAGCCCCGAGCCGAGATCAATCGATCCGTTTTCGCCGAAGCTTCGGATCACCTCACCCGTCTCCGGATCCAGCGCAAAAAGGAACCCGCCCACTCCGGTGAAGAGCCGCTTCCCACCGCCCTTTTCATTTTCCCAGTAGCTCAGCCCGCGCTGCCGCCCACGCCCTTTGCCGGTGTGTTCGTTCGCGGGATCCCACTTCCACAGCTCTTTTCCCGTCGCCGCTTCAAGGGCAACCACTTCCCGCGTCTGCGTCGGGGTGAAAAGGACGCCACCGACAATGAGGTTATTCGCCTGATACTCGGCCTTGTGCCCCGTATCGTAAGTCCACGCCACTTCGAGCTTCATCACGTTCTCGCGGTTGATCTGCTCAAGCTCGGAATAGAGGTTTCGCTCTTTGCCCCCGAGATACTCAGGCCAGTCAACATCCTGAGAATAAGCGGAACCTGCGAATAGGATTAGCGCAATGCCAGTGTGTAATTTCATAGCCTAGAAGAAAAACAAAAGCCCGGTGACCAATTGATGACGATGACTCCATTCGTCACCGTATTTGGCAGTCTGCCAGCGATACCCCATTTTAGCGACCACGCCATCGCGCACCTTCCACCGCAGACCTGTCGTGACCCAGTTGAAATTAAAACCGTCGTCGGTGAACTCGTAGAAGAACTCCTCTTCGATAAACCATCTCGCCTGCTTCGGCCCGAACTCCCACGGGGCGATCAGTCGCGTCTCATTGCGATAGCGAAACCGCTCAGGTGCTCCGCTCCCGCTTTCGAAGACGCGGTATTCGAGGCGATGACGATTTGTAAATGACCAGTCGTTAAGATCCGTCTTATAGCTGAGAATCGCAGAGGGCCGGTATTCATCACGCCAGTCATTTCCAATCTCAAGCCAGGCATGGCGATATCCGAGTTCAGCCGCCCATTTCTCTCCGAGGGAATGCCCCACGTTCAGATCGAGGTAGCCGAAAAACAGATCCTCAATGCCATCCCGGGAAGTGAGGAGATTCCGCGACGAAAGATACCAGCCGTCCTTGAGGCCGTATTTGAAAATCAGATTGTGCGCCGTCCCCGTGTCGGTTTCCGCCCTCACGCTCATGACGGGCAGGAGCACGAGAAAAACAACGCTGAGAAGGATTCGAATCATTGCCATGATCCTGTCGCTAACGGTAAGAAGCGTCAACACCGCGTCACAGGGAACTCACCGGCATGAGGCCATGCCCTAATCGTAGGCAATCGCGATTGCATTCGCCGCGGCATGATTGTCGGCATGACTGAGACTGATCTGAATCTCGACGATGCCATTCCGATCCATGAATGCTTTTCCGGCTCCGGTTAAGTTCGCCCCCGGCTTCCCGTTCGCGTTGCGGAGAATCTCCATGTCCGTCCACGCGAGGTCGGCTCCAATACCCGTCCCCAACGCCTTCGCAATAGCCTCCTTGGCGGCGAAACGCGCCGCATAATGACGCCCCGCAGCACTCATCGGTGCGCAGTAGGCTTTCTCGGCAGCCGTAAAAATCCGATCGATAAAACGATCACCAAACCGGTCTATCGATTCCTCAATTCGAGCGGTGTCGACGATGTCGATTCCGATTCCGTGGATGCGCATTGTCTTCATGTCAGGACAGCCCCTCCGCGATCAAAGAAATCCAGATCACGAGAAGAGTTCCCCACCCCGCGATCCAGAGGATGGATAGAATCAAGGCAAACCACCATGTCACGCCGGTTCGCGGCACAAACCCGGAGCGATCTTTCCGGTGTTTCACAAGTAGAAACAAGGCCAATGGAGCCGTAAAAAGAGTCAGCGGGGCAAGCAAGGTCACCAGAGCCAGAGCCCGCTTATCGTAAAGTTTCGAACTCGCCTTGAAGTCGGAGGTCGGCTCCACTTCGCGGAGGCGATGCAAACAGGGCAGGCAGTATTTCTTTTCACTCCAGTGAATCGTGGCGCGCTCCGACATGAAACTACCGCAGGCATCGCAGATGTTCTCCGCCTTTAAATCAGGATAGAAGGTGCAAATCGCATCGTCCCCTTCAGAAGGTTGCGAGATATTCTCAAGCGAGACCTCGCGGAAAAGACGCGGGTAGATCGCCAGCGAGACCTCGGCCTGACAGACCGGACATTTCTCATCCACCTTCGTGTTTCCGTCCTGCAGCATGAACATGCCACGGCAACGCGGACACTGCAGCGTGGCTGAATATGCGTCAGCGGTTGAGTCCGGAATGGAAGTCGAATCAGCCATCGTCAAAAATCCCTACTTACGCACAACGCGGGTTCCGATCAATCGATCATGAAAGGCACGACGTTCCGAATCAAACGCCGCCATCCAGTAGATCCCCGCACAAAGACAGAGGAGCGCCACGTAGACGAACATTCCCGTGACCATCGCGAGAACAAAGGCCGACGATTCATCATCGCCTCCCAGATCGAGGGCCGCGAGCCCCCCGACCACCGCCGCAAAGCCCAGCGTCGATGGGAGAAAAAGAACCAGATAGTTCAGCGGTTTCTTCGCAAGCCAACGGAGAAAGGCCCGCTTGTAGGTAAGCCTCGATCCATCAGGATTGACGACTCTGGCACCGATGATCAGCTTTCCGAGAGTGCCCTGATACTTCCCGACCATCCAGGTTTCGTAAAAAATGCTCACCCCGAGTATCGCAAGCAAACCAAAGCCATAACAAACCATCATGACGACACTCCACCCCGCAAAAACATCATCAGGACTGTCTCCGGACATCGACATCCCGCCGGAAAAAGCCGCCACGTAATAGGGGATCATGCAGATCCACGAAGGGACCATTTTGATCATGTAATCGAGAACCGAAGAGAGAACCCGCCACCAGAACCCCACGTAATCAAACTTCTTCGCGGTGGCATCCTCAACCGCAATCGTCCCCGACTCCATCAGGGTCTGAACAAAAGCCTCCTTGTGCTCAGGCCCTATCAAAGCCTCCCCGTAGGGAATCATTTCCGACACGGGGTAAATCTGTCCCGAATGAGCACAGACGCCGATTTCCAGCGGCACATTGGACTCCGAATCCCGGTAGAGCCCCTCCGCGACGGAACGAAAGCTGGCCCATTCGGCCATGCCCTCCTGCCAGACAAGAGACCTTGAGTTGATCGCACCACTGCGGTTCAACCCCAACAGGGCGGAGTCATCAACCGGCCCGAGTTGGATCGCATCTTTGTCTGTGTAAAACCAGCTAGCCATTCAGTGGGGACACCGTGCGAAAAAATTGAATCTCTGTAAACGTAAAATCACGAAATGCCCGATTTCAGAAGAGCATCATCTCAACCTCCCTGAACCGGCGGCATCAAAGCGACCTCGTCACCGTCCTTAATCATAAAATCACGATCCGAATACTCGCAATTCACGGCAATAAGCATTTTAGCGTCCCACTCCTTCATCGGGGGAAAACGGCCATAAACCTCTTCGAGAAAGGCCGAAACCTCGATCTCAGTGGCATCGAATGACATTTCAAACTCGTCGCTCCCGCAGAGATCGCGGAACAGGGAAAACAGTAACACCTTAACTTTCATACACCGGTCAGATCTAAATTCTCCCGATCCACTCGTCTTTCAAAACCCCTATCATCGGCAGATTCCGATACTCATCCTGATAGTCGAGGCCATAACCAACCACGAATTCATTCCCGATTTCGAAACCGACATAGTCAGCCTCAAACTCGACCGATCGTTCAATTTTCTTGGAAAGCAGCACCGCCGTCCGAATCGACTTCGGATTGCACTCCTCGCGAAAACGGCTGCAAATCGCTGACAAGGTGCGGCCCGTATCGAGAATATCGTCCACCACGAGAACGTTCCGCCCTTCAATATTCGGCAGTTTCTCCTGCAAAAAAGTCACCTTTCCGGAACTCTCGGTCCCGCCGAGGTAACTCGAGACCGAAACCGCATCGATTCGGAGCGGCAAATGAATCTCCCGAATCAAATCCGCCATGAAAAGGGCACCGCCCTGGAGCACCGCCACGATCGTGAGCGGCTCCCCGTGAAAATCCTGTGCGATCCGCCCGCCCATACCGGCGATACACTCGCGAATCGTGCCCTGGTCGAAAAGCACCCTTTCGAGTCGCTCTCCGAGAATTGGTTCATTTTGCCCCATGCCCAATGAGACATCGAACGCCACTGTCGGGCAACTGAATATTTTTTGCACGAACCCTGCAACGCGTCGTAATTATGAGTGACAAATATCCCCCGCCCTTTTCCCATGAGCGATTCTATCCACCAGAAAATCAGTGAACTGAGACAGGAATACCGCAAAGGCAGCCTCCTGCGTGCGAACCTGGAGGCGTGCCCCTTCAAGCAGTTTGAGAAATGGTTCACCGAGGCCGTTACCGCCAGCATTCCCGACGCCAACGCGATGACCCTTTCCACGATCGGACTCGATGGAATCCCCAACGCCCGAACCGTCCTCATGAAAGAGTTCACCACCGGCGGCGTCACTTTTTTCACAAATCGCCACAGCAACAAAGGGAAAGAACTCGCCGCGTCCCCCGTCGCCGCACTCCTCTTTTTCTGGAAGGAACTCGAGCGTCAGGTTCACGTGCGAGGTGAGGTCGAGCAAACCACCCGCGAAGAGTCTCAAGCCTACTTTTTCTCACGCCCCTACGACGCCCGCATCGGAGCCTGGGCTTCCCTCCAGAGCGAAGAAATCCCCAAACGCGAATGGCTCTCGGATCGGGTCAGCGAGTTTGAAGCCAAATTCCCCGACAACGGCGAACCGGACTGCGTCCCCCTCCCTGAGCACTGGGGCGGCTACCGCGTTATTCCAAACTCAATCGAATTCTGGCAGGGCCAACCCGGAAGGAAGCACGATCGCTTTCGGTATGGGAAAGGCGACGACGGCGAATGGCTCGCGAAACGAATAAGCCCCTAACGGTGGGAGGTGCGGTTGCTCTGATGGGTTCTCGCACAAAGGCACCAAGCCACAAAGCGAACAGGACTGCGATCTTTTCCTAAAACGGAGACACCCCGTGTGGCGGCGAGCGCCCGGCGAGTGGAGTTCACTGCCTACCGGCCACTCGTTTGGCACTCGCCGCCACACCTCCGAAGCA
>JARGPH010000062.1 GCA_029213065.1 Verrucomicrobiales bacterium
ATTAGGGGCCAATCCGGCGCAACTTTCCAATGAGGTCGATGCAATTTTATCCAAACTCCCCTCGGTCCAGGGAAACGCAGGCCAGCAGGTCTACATGAGCAGCGACCTCCGCTCGGTCATTGCCACGGCGGAAAAACTGCGCAAACAAATGTCCGACGACTACACCAGCGTCGAACACGTTCTCATGGCCCTCCCCGGCGAAGGCAGCAGTGACGTGAAAGATCTACTCACTCGCAGCGGCGTCACCGAAAAATCGATCACCGAAGCGATCAAGAGCGTTCGCGGCAATCAGCGCGTCACCGATCAGGATCCCGAGGGCAAATACCAGTCACTGGAGAAATACGGAACCGACCTCACCGAGATCGCCCGCTCCGGTAAAATTGACCCCATCATCGGTCGCGACGAGGAAATCCGCCGCGTCATGCAGATCCTGTCACGCCGCACCAAGAACAACCCGGTTCTGATCGGCGAACCCGGTGTCGGCAAAACGGCCATCGCCGAGGGTCTCGCCCGTCGAATCGTCAGCGGCGACGTCCCTGACTCGCTGAAAAATAAACGTCTCATCGTTATGGATGTGGGCGCAATGATTGCGGGGGCGAAGTATCGCGGTGAGTTCGAAGACAGGCTCAAAGCGTTCCTCAAAGAAGTCACCTCAAGCAACGGGGAGATCATTCTCTTCATCGACGAATTGCACACCATCGTCGGTGCCGGGGCCAGCGAAGGCTCGGTCGATGCCTCGAATTTGCTCAAGCCTCAGCTGGCTCGAGGTGAACTGCGCACGATCGGTGCGACGACCCTCGACGAATACAAAAAGTATATCGAGAAAGACGCCGCGCTCGAGCGCCGTTTCCAACCGGTCATGGTCGAGGAACCCTCCCCCGAGGACACCATTGCGATCCTTCGGGGCATCAAGGAGCGCTACGAAGTGCACCATGGTGTCCGCATCAAGGACTCGGCTCTCGTCGCTGCGGCAACGCTGAGCGACCGCTACATCGCGGACCGTTTTCTCCCTGACAAAGCCGTCGACCTCATCGACGAAGCGGCCTCACGTCTCAAGATCGAACTCGACAGTCTCCCCACCGAGATTGATCAGCTCGAACGCCAGGCAATGCAGCTCGAGATGGAGCGTCAGGCGCTGGAAAAAGAAAAGGACGACGCGAGTAAAGATCGTCTCGGAAAAGTCGAAAAGGAAATCGCCGACCTTCAGGAGAAGTCCGGAGGCCTCAAAGCTCAGTGGCAGAATGAGAAATCCTACATCGACGCGGCGAATGCACGTCAGGAGGAGATCGAAAAGCTCAAGACCGAACTCGAGCAGGCTCAGCGCGAGGGCAACCTCGGACTCGCCAGTGAGATTCAGTATGGCACCCTTCCAAAGAAAGAGGAGGAACTAGAGAAAGCACAAGCCGACTTGCACACCATGCAGGGCACCTCGCGGCTTCTCAAAGAGGAAGTCACCGAAGAGGACATCGCCGAAGTGGTTAGTTCCTGGACTCACATCCCCGTTTCCCGACTGCAGGAAGGCGAGCGCTCCAAACTCGTGCAGATGGAGGACCGCCTCGGCGAACGTGTCATTGGTCAACGCAAGGCGATCACAGCCGTTTCCAACGCGGTTCGACGCGCCCGTGCCGGACTCCAGGATGAAGGTCGACCGATCGGTTCGTTTCTTTTCCTCGGCCCCACCGGTGTCGGAAAAACCGAACTGTCACGATCACTCGCCCAGTTCCTCTTCGACGATGAAAATGCGATGGTCCGCATCGACATGAGCGAATACATGGAGAAGCACGCTGTCTCACGACTGATTGGAGCGCCTCCCGGCTACGTCGGATACGAAGAAGGCGGCCAGCTTTCCGAGACGGTTCGTCGCAAGCCATACTCGGTTGTTTTGTTAGACGAAGTGGAGAAAGCCCACCCCGATGTTTTCAACGTCCTCCTCCAGGTGCTTGACGATGGCCGTATCACCGATGGTCAGGGCCGCACCGTCGACTTCCGGAACACGGTTATCATCATGACGAGTAATATCGGATCGGACTACATCCTGACCGAGGAAAATCCCGAACAAAGAGAAGCCCTCGTTATGGAGGCCCTTCGCGGTCATTTCCGCCCCGAGTTCCTCAACCGGGTTGACGAGACCATTATCTTCGACCGCCTCGATGAGAGCGACATCAAAGCGATCATCAAGCTTCAGCTGGCCCGGGTCATGAAACGACTCGAAGCACAGGGACTTACGATTGAACTGAGCGAGGAAGCGACCGACCAGCTCGCGACCGAGGGCTACGACCCCGCCTACGGGGCGCGACCTCTCAAGCGTGTCATTCAACGGCGGGTCCTCGATCCGCTGAGCCTCGACCTTCTCGAAGGAAAATTCTCCGAAGGGGACACCATCCATGTCACCGTCGACGGAGGTAACTTCGCCTTCAGGAAGTAAAGGGCAGGAGATCAAGGGCAGCGTAGCCGCGTTTGCAAAAACGTGGCCACCTGTCCAAACGATCCACCGTCTTGCGACGGCGGCTACGAACTCACCGGGAGCCTTACATAGCCACATTCGTGACGTAGCCGCGTTTGCAAAAACGTGGCCACCTGTCCAAACGATCCACCGTCTTGCGACGGCGGCTACGGACTAACCTCCGTAGGATTTCTCAACCCGCTCGGCGACATCTTTGTAATCGTAATCAACGGCATAGATTTCTTTGAGCGCCTCAAGATACTCCTCTTCTTTTCCAAGCTTCTCATACAGAAGAGCCATGTTGTAGAGAAGTTCCTTTTTCATCGCATCCATGACCGGAAGCTCAGCAACCGCCTCTTTGAACTGCACTGCCGCGAGGTCAGTCATATTCATCTGGTCATAACACTGACCGAGCATATTCATCACCTGAATCTTCAAACTCGGGGAACGCTTCGCCTGCTGAAGGTGTTTAATCGCCTCACGATATTTCTTCGCCCGATAAAGGCGCTCACCCAGCTCAAAGCGCAACTCGTTGTCGGTAGGGTTGCGATCAACCCGCTCCTGAGACTCTGCAATCAATTCATCCAGTTGTGACAACTCGGATTCCTCAAGCTGCTTCTTATATTGCTCAATGTCAGGATGCTCGGGATTCTCCGCCACAAAAGCGCGAAGTTCATCGAGCCGGTGCGAATTCACTGTCTCACGAACCTTCGCGACTTTCTTCTCTAAAGCGGGATCGTTCTTACTGAGGTGGAATGCCCACTCGTAAAATGAGAGCGATGAGTCCCACTGCTCCAATTCTTCGTAAGTCGACGCGAGGCGTTTCACGATATCGAGGTTTTCTTTGTCCTCACTATACTCGACAAGCAGCTTGTCAGCGAGCTCCTGAAGCATTTCCGGAGTCATCGCAGCACGACCTGAGCTCTCCAGATCTTTCGAAGCGTCTTTATCTTTCAAAAGATCACGCCAGTCACCGTCGCTGTCCCACTTCTGTGAGGCAATCGACCCACGTGCGGTGGCATCCTTGTATTTTTTGGTCGCTTCGAGATCGCTTCGATTCTTTTCCACGATCTTACCGAAAATCTCAGCTGCTTTTTCAAACGCCTCACGCTCGAGATAAAAATCGCCGAGTTTGTGATAGAATTTAATATTGTCAGGGTCGCCTTCGATCACCGTCTGGAGGGCAAAGCCCCCGGTCATGGGGAGCCCGGTTGCCACCGCCGCTTCATAAAGCAGCTCGTTGGCCTGTGAGTTGTAAGGGTCTGCACCGAGAACGTCCTTCTCCAAAGCAGCCATGACCCCGAGCGGGTCCTTTTTCACCTGGCTCTGCATTTTGAGAACTTTCAGTGCCTCACCACCGAGCTTCATCCGCTTCCCTGCGCTCTCCTTCGCCGCAGCTAGACGGAGGCTCTTCCGTCCGTCGAGAAACCCGGGTTCTTTCGTTAAAATCGCCTGAATCAAACTGATCGCGTAGCTCCAGTTACGAAGCTCCATCGCGCTCTCCGCCTTGAGATAAAGCTTATTCAATTTAGGATCCAGCTCATGCTGCTTGATGTCATCCTTAAACTGAGGTTCGGTTGCTTCTGTGCCTTCGGTTACTTCTGCCATATCAATCTTGGTATCCTATAAAAGTGTTCTTTCGCCAATATTCGTTCAAAATTCATTTTCCAACGCCTCGCGGAGGATCAGACTATCATAAAAGCGGACGCTTGATCTAGCGAATGTTGCCATTTCAAACAACGAAAAAAGCACTTTTTCACAATAATCTTCAACCGCAGCATTCCTCAGAATGCTTGCCAATTCACGTTTTCCCCGTTTTACTACCTCTATGACCCGTAAACTCGTCCTCTTTTTAGCCATCCTCGCCACAGCTGTGTGGTGCCCCGGGGCGGGAAAGAAGACCAAAATGGCCCTGATCACCTTTCACCTCGAAGGTGAGGAAACAGGCAATCCCAAGTTCATGACGCCCGTTAAACTGGGCAAAGAGCACCGGCAGTATTACTTCAACAAAATTCCCATATTCACGGATAAAGACATCGAATGGTTTTATCCCTTCACCTCGCGGGACGGCGCTTCATTCGGTGCCGCCTTCAAGCTGAAGGACCACGCCGCGACGAATCTGAAAGCGCTCACCCTGACCAATCAGGGTAAAATCATCGGGATCAGAGCATCGGACGCGCAGCTTAGCGCCGTCTTGATCGACCGCCCCGTCAGTGATGGTGTCATCGTGATGTGGGAAGGGCTGCAGCAGCGTCACCTCGCTGAATTTCGTGCTCGATTCCCGCACGTGGATGACCTCAGCACCGACTCCGGACCGCAGTTCGCGCTTCCCGGAAGGTGATGTGGAAAAATAATCAAGGTGTGTTAAAGGTAGAGCCGAGCTGACCTCTTTTCATTGATTCATGCGCCCACTGATTTTCGCACTCGGACTACTCTGCTGCCTCACCACGACCCTTTCCGCCAATCCGCTCGGGCTTGTGCTCCCGACGGACAACACGGCTATTTTCTCCAGTGATCCGTCGCAGTTCTACATGTATACGGATCGAAATTTCGAAGGTGTCGTTTCGAAACCGTGGACAGGGGGAATGTATGGATTTTCCCGAAATCAGAAACGAACCAGCGCCGGTTTGGTTTTCACCCGCCTGCACGAAGGAGTCGATATCAGGCCCACGAAACGGGACAGCAACGGCGAACCTCTCGACGAGGTGCGCTCGATTGCAAACGGCACCGTGGTCTACGTCAATGAGTCCGCCACAGCAAGCAACTACGGTCGCTACATCGTCGTCCATCACGACTGGGGAGACGGGCCCTTCTTCTCGCTCTACGCGCACCTCAGCACCGCGACCGCCAAAGCGGGGCAACCTGTCCGCGCCGGTCAAACCATCGCCCGCATGGGCTACACCGGTGCCGGAATCAATCGCGAACGTGCCCACGTCCACGTCGAACTGAATATGCTTCTCCACGACCGGTTCCAGAACTGGTATGACCGCCATTTTACGAGCAAAAACAATCACGGGATCTTCAACGGATTCAACCTAACCGGAATCGATATCGCGGGGCTGTTCAAAGCGCATCGCGAGAACCCGAACATCACACTCCCTCAGTATCTCGTCAATTTTACGGAGGTGTATTACAAAGTTCAGGTCCCTGCCGAAACACTCACTTTTCTGCGACGTTACCCATGGCTGGGACGGGATCTCAACTCGGTCCGGAATCCCAGGAGCTGGGAGTTTTCATTCGCCGCCACCGGAGTCCCCCTCGCGGTGACGCCGAGTGCTCAGAGCATCGCCGGCCCCGTTGTCACCTACGTGAAGCCGTCGAGCACCGACCATTCGAACCTCACTGTGGGAAGAATCACAGGAACCGGAAGCAGCGCCCGCCTCACCCCGAGCGGCTCACGCTACCTGCAGCTCATCAGCGGCTCGTTTTAAGCTCCTAGACAAACTATCAAGCATCCACCGGGTGGTGGATTTTTTCGAAAACGCCTCCGCCGAGAAGCTTTTCGCCCTCGTAGAATCCACAGATCTGTCCGGGTGTGAGGGCACGCTGGGGAACTTCGAAAGTGACTTCAGCCGTCTTGTCGTCGATAAATTCGAGTGAGACGGGAGAGGCCTCACACCGATAGCGGGGCTGCACTAACACATCGCTTATTTCAGCGAGAGCACGATTCGTCACTGAAATGCTTCCAACACGACACCGCGTCGCATAGAGACCCGGCGTTTCGGGCTCATCGAACGCGACAACGAGTTCGTTGGTTTCGGGGCGTTTCTCCACGACCACATAGGCTTTCCCAAAGGTGTTGGAGGGCACCCCGAGACCCTTCCTCTGACCGAGGGTGTGAAGGTGCAGCCCTTCGTGACCACCCACTTTCTTTCCGTCGAGAGTGATGATGTCACCGGGTTTGTTCTCAATGAAGTGCCCGAGAAAGTCTGACATTTTGATATCACCGATGAAGCAGATCCCCTGGCTGTCTTTCTTGTCCGCCACGGGGACACCGAAGCGGACCGCCTCTTTGCGCACGTCGGGTTTGGGCAAATGACCAATCGGAAAAAGGGCCTCGCGGAACTGCTCCTGTTGCAGGAGCGCCAGAAAATAAGTCTGATCTTTGCCCTTGGCGCCACGGTAAATGTCGAAAGACTCATCGTCATTCTTCCGGATCTGCGCGTAGTGCCCCGTTGCGACATGATCGAATCCCTGAGCCAGCGCGAACTCCCGGAAAATCCCGAATTTCATCTCGCGGTTGCACATCACATCCGGATTCGGAGTGATCCCGTCCCGATAGCCGGAAAGGAGATACTCCACGACCCGGTCACGATACTCGTCCATGAGACTGAGAATACGGAACTCGATCCCGAGGTAATCACAGACCTCACGGGCATCACGAATATCCTGTTCCCACGGGCAGTCACCGGGCAAACCTTCCTCCTTCGTCCAGTTCTTCATGTAGCCGCCCACGACCT
>JARGPH010000040.1:0-46059 GCA_029213065.1 Verrucomicrobiales bacterium
ATTTTTGCAATGGGAACCGTAGTCACCTGGGGACTTTACGGCATTTTTCTCCACTCAGGCCAAATCGGAATGCAGGACCCGGTGAACGGTCGTTACAAGGCGTTTCTCTTTGTCGGCGTTGCCTATTTCCTGACCGCTGTCCTCGCTCCTCTTGCAATTTTGATCGCTCGCGGTTCCGATTGGAATTTCCCCGGGAAGGGCATGTGGCTCTCACTGCTTGCTGGAATTCTCGGGGCGATTGGAGCCTTTTTCGTCCTCATGTCTCTCGGAGCACTGTTTGCTCAAGGAAACAAAAGTGCGCCTGCGATTGTGATGTCGATCATCTTCGCCGGAGCTCCGATCGTGAATGCGATCGTCTCGATGGTGATGCATCCGCCGGCAGGTGGTCTCGCCGGAATTCGCTGGCCGTTCGTTCTCGGAATTTGCATGGCAGCTTTCGGTGGTTATCTCGTCGTCAAATTCAAGCCGGACCCTGCGCCTGCGGGACACGCAAAAGTTGAGGCGACGTCCACTGAGTCTAAAAGTTGAGTGGCGCGACTTTCTATTCTCGTCGCTTGAATCGGAGCGATACACCGGCTTAACGTAGGGAACATGGTAGAACGTTCCCGAACTGAGGCGAAGCAGCTTAAAAAGCTTCAAGGGCTCATTGGCGAGCTCTTGAAGGGAAATGATTTTTATCGCCCGCGGCTTCAGGCTGCCGGGGTCGATGCAGGCATTGCATCGTTGGCGGAATTTTCCCGCCTCATGCCCTTTACCTCGAAGATGGATCTGGTTTGGGATCGTGAGGAATTTGCTCCCTACGGGTCGAATTTGACCTATCCACAGAGCGATTATTCGCGCTTTTGCCAAAGCAGCGGGACGACGCGCGGGCCCTTACCCTCACTTGATACGGCGGAAAGCTGGTCGGCGATGCTGGACTGCTGGGATCGCGTCTTTGAGGCGGCTCAGGTGGAGAAGAGTGAAGTGGTCTTTTTTGCCTTTTCGTTCGGGCCGTTCCTCGGGTTCTGGACCGCATTCGAGTCGGCGACACGACGGGGTAATCTTTCGATTCCCGGAGGTGGCCTCAGCAGTAAAGCGCGATTGCAGGCGATGGTCGCGCACAAGGCGGATGTCCTTTGCTGTACCCCTACCTACGCGATGCGGCTCGGGGAACTCTTTGCCGAGCACGAGAACGATGAAATTTCCGCTTATCGCCTCAAGAAAATTATCGTAGCCGGCGAGCCGGGGGGAAGTATTCCCGAGGTGCGGACGCGTCTCTCAGAGTTGTGGAAAGGAGCGGTGGTTTTCGATCATCACGGCATGACAGAAGTCGGTCCGGTTACCTTTGAGAATCCTGACAAACCGCTCAGCCTTTGCGTGATTGAGGATGCCTATCATGTGGAAGTGATAGACCGCGAGACACATCGGGAAGTCGCTCCCGGAGAGAAGGGCGAGCTGGTTATCACCACTCTGACCCGCAAGGCCTGCCCGCTCCTGCGATACCGGACGGGCGATCTCGTCGAAAAAGCATTTCTCCCTGATTCAGGCGGAGGTGAACCTGTCTTTTGTCTCGAAGGTGGCATTCTCGGGCGCGTCGATGAGATGGTTGTGATTCGAGGGGTGAACATTTACCCCACCGCGGTGGAGAAGATCATTCGCGGGTTTCCCGAGGTGGTCGAATTCCAGGTGGTGCAGACAATGCGACAATCCATGGCTGAACTCGAAGTGACTCTCGAAGCAAAATCAGCGGCGAACAAGAGCGGCGATCTGGCTGAGCGGGTTGCCCGTGAATTGGCCGATGCCTTTACCCTCAGGATCCCTGTCCGGCTTGTCGAACCCGGATCGCTCCCTCGATACGAATTTAAATCCAAGCGCTGGCTGAAACAGTAGATTGCTATGAGTGACTCTATTCTCGAACTGAAGAACATTTCCAAGTGGTATCATTCCAATCCGGAGAGGAAAATTCTCGAAGGTCTCGATTTAAAAGTAAACACGGGTGACCGGTTTTCAATTGTTGGTCCGTCAGGCTGTGGGAAAAGCACTTTGCTGAATATTCTGGGAACACTCGATGCCCCTTCGCAGGGGGAGGTCGTTCTCAACGGGAAGGGGACCGGTGGAATGGACGAAAAGACTCTCTCGGCTATCCGTGCGCGTACCATTGGATTCATTTTTCAAATGCATCACCTTTTGCCGCAGTGCACCGCGCTGGAAAATGTGCTCGTTCCCACCCTCGCTCTGGGAAAAGAGGCGAACCCTGTCGAAGCGTCCGAAAGGGGCTTTGAATTGCTCAAGCGGGTTGGTCTTGGTGATAAATGCGACAGCACTCCTTCGCAGCTTTCCGGTGGCGAGCGTCAACGGGTAGCGGTGGTTCGCTCTTTGATCAACCGCCCCAAATTGCTGCTTGCAGATGAACCGACCGGGGCGCTGGATGAAGACAATGCGTATCGTCTTGTTGATCTGTTAGTTGATCTGAATGAAACCGAGGGGCTTTCGCTGATTGTTGTTACCCACGATATGGATGTGGCCGGTCGGGTCGGGAAGGTGCGAACTTTAAAGAACGGAAAAATCGCTTCTGCCTCATGAACTCTTTCAAGCTCGCGATCCGATCTTTGATTCATTACCGGTGGATAAATCTATCGGTCCTTGCCGGAGTTGCGTTGACATCTGCTATTCTGAGCGGCGCCCTCGTGGTCGGTGATTCAGTGAAGGAAAGTCTTCGCCGGAATGCTGCTGCGCGAACCGCGGGGATCGGGCCGGTGTTTCTCGGAGGCGAGCGCTACTTTACCGACTCGCTTGCCTCGCGAATTGCCTCTTCTTCCGGGATCGAGGGTGTCGTAGCGGGTGTGATCCAGGTTGAGGGAACTGTCCTCAACCGCGAGAGCGGTCAACGCGCTAACAAGGTGCAAATTCTGGGCGTTGATGAAAACTTCTGGAAGTTGTCTCCCCGCGGGGAAGCGCCTGAGGGATTCGCCGATGAGAACTGGATTGGAATCAATGAGTCACTGGAGAACCGGGTGCAGACGAAAGTGGCTGAGACGCTCATTGTTCGGGTGGAGCTGCCGGGAGCGCTTTCAAAAGATGCGCCTTTGTCAGGGGAATCGGAGCAGACGACCCCGTTTACGATTGAAGTGAGCGATGTGCTCGGCCCTGACCATTTCGGGCTTTATTCCCTGAGGGCTGAGCAGGTTCCCCCTTCAACGATTTTCGTGAAGCTCGCAAGGTTGCAGCAGTTTCTTGAACAGCCGGGGCGGGCCAATGTGATTCTTGCCGGTGTCGAGACAGACGCTGAGAAATTGGAGGTCGCGACTAATTCCCTGTGGAATCTCGAAGACCTGCAACTCACGGTGGAGGAGGTTGGCGCGGCAAACGAGAAACAGCTCGCCAGTTCCCGCGTCTTTTTCGACGACGTGATTGTCACTGCGGTGGGTGAGGTTTCAGAGATTGAGTCGCCGGTGTTAACTTATCTGACCACTTCGATTTCAAAGGGGGAGAAGGCGACTCCCTATTCAATGGTCGCCGGAGTGGGGACTGCGTTGAATGCCATCGTCGATCAGGATCTCGGCGAGGATGAGATAGTCGTCTCCGATTGGCTCGCAGAGGACCTCGGTCTTGTCGAGGGGGACGAAGTTGCTCTGACCTACAATGTTGTCGGCGCGGGGAGGGTCCTCGAAGAAAAAGAGCGCAGTTTTCGTGTTTCCGGGGTAAGGCCGCTCAGTGAGCAGGGTTGGGATCAATCGTGGACTCCGGCATTCCCCGGGATTTTTGATGTTGAGAACCTTGACGAATGGGAGCCGGGTATCCCGATCGACCGGGATAGGATTCGGGACAAGGACGATGAATTCTGGGACAAATACCGGGCCACTCCCAAGGCCTTCGTTTCGCTCGTTTCCGCTCAGGAGATGTGGGGGAACCGATTTGGTGAAGTCACTGCGGTGCGGTTTGTGCAAACGGATCAGGGAACGCCTTTTGAGGATTCCCTGAGGGCGCATCTACAGCTGAGCGACCTCGGCATGATCGTCCGGGACCTTCCCGCCGAATCTGCGGCGGCGGTTGCGCATTCGTTTGATTTTGGATCGCTGTTTGCCAGCATGAGTTTCTTTCTCATCATTGCTGCGTTGGTCCTCGCCGGACTCGTCTTCGTTTTCGGAATCGAACAGCGTGCCTCCCAGATCGGGCTTCTTCTTGCCTTGGGATTAACGAAGAAAAAGGTTCGCGGTATTTTTCTGATTGAGGCGCTCTTCCTCTCCGTTTCAGGGGCTCTTCTGGGCCTCTTGCTGGGGTATATTTACACCAGGCTGGCACTCTATGGCATGTCCGGGGTTTGGAAGGATGCGGCGGCGGGGATTAAGTTCGTCTACTACCTGAAACCGGAAACTTTGCTGATCGCATTTTTCTCCACCGTAATCATCTCCATCGTTGTGGTGTATCTGGCGAGTCGGCGTGTCAGTGCGATTCAGCCCGGGTTTCTCATTGCTGGAAGCGATGATGTTTCAGCGGGAAGGAAGAGCAAGTGGCGCTGGGACTGGTTCTCGTTGATTGTCGGATTCGCCGGCGGATTGGGATGTCTCTTTGCACCGAAGATCGAGGGGACGATGGCGGAACAGGGGCTCTTCTTCGGGGCCGGGTTTCTCTTTACAGTTGCGGGGGTGGCCTTTTGTTCGCTTTTGATTCGTCGTTTCATGAAGCCGTCGGCAGTGATGACTTCACTGGGAGCGCTCGGGCGACAGCATACCGTGAGGCGGCGCGGTCGCAGCCTTGCTGTGATCGGATTGATGGCGTCAGGAGTCTTTATGGTCACGGCAATCAATTCGTTTCGTCTCAACGGCGAGAGCGGGGCGGAGCGCCGCGGTGCCGGAACGGGGGGCTTCGCTTATTTCGGTGAGTCCACCCTTCCCGTTTACGAGGATCTGAATTCGACGGAGGCCTGGGAGAAATACGGGATCAATGATGTCGAGGTCGGTTTCTCGGCACTTTCTTTTCGGGTCAGTGATGGCGATGACGCGAGCTGTCTGAATTTGAATCGTGCTCAGCGTCCGCGACTTCTCGGCGTGGAAACGAAATTGATTGCGGAGATCAATCCCTTCACCTTCACCAAGCTAGCCGACCCCGACGCTTCGAAACGCCCCTGGCAGCTTTTGGACCGGTCGATGGAAGTGGAGGCTGGAGAGGTCCCCGTCATTCCCGGCGTGATTGATCAGAATACGGCGACGTATGCACTGCAGGTCGGACTGGGGGACCGGGTCTCTTACGAAACGGTTTCCGGCTCTACCTTCGAAGTGGAGATCGTGGGCTTCCTTGATACCTCAGTTCTCCAGGGATCGTTGACGATTTCGGAGGCCAATTTTATACGCTTCTTTCCCGATGCGGGCGGGTATGAGATGTTTCTCATCGATGGCGAATCGCCTGAAGTTCTCGAACCGCTCGCCGCTCACCTCACTCGTATGTTCGGAGATCGCGGGTTGGAGATGCGTCCGACCTCGCAAAAGCTCAACGAATTCAATGCGGTGCAGAATACCTACCTCAGTATTTTCTCGACTCTCGGAGGGTTGGGGATTTTCCTGGGAACCCTGGGGCTCGCGGTGATTGTGAGCCGTAATGTTCTCGAGCGGAAAGGGCAGCTCGGTGTCATGCAGGCGATGGGTTTCACTCGAAAAGACCTCGCCGGGATGGTTTTGTCGGAACATTGGTTTCTGCATGTGTCAGGTGTTGTTGTCGGATTTGTTGCCGCGTTGGTGGCTGTGTGGCCGATTCTGGCCAAAGGCCCCGGCTCGTTGCCCTGGCTGTTGCTGGCAGGGATTAACGGAGCGGTTCTGGTTGGCGGTTTAGTGTTTTGCGGGGTCGCCGCCCGGATTGTTCTACGCGGAAACTTAATGGAGGCCATTCGCGAGGAGTGATGATCCGGTTTTTTCTGATTCTTACCTCATTGCTCGGATTGCCCTGTTGGCTGGTTGCCGAGGCGGATGAAAAGAAAGAAGCCATTGAGCCGGAGGAGGCTGTGATTGCTCCGAAGGTTGCGGGGAATCTCGATATTAAGAACAGTGCCGACGGTTCTTATCCCGGTGGTTCGACTCCGAAGGTGGGAACGTGGAAGGTTGATGCGGCTTCAAAGAAGTTGAACGTTTCTCCGGTTCCTCTCGTTGAGGGGTGGATGGAGTTCGGGCAGGAGATCAGAGAAAAAGGGGCGACGATTGCCGCTGTCGTGCGTGGTCCGGGAGACGGCCGGCTCCAGTCGAGGTTCGGGGCGGGGCTGTATGGAAAGAATGGATTTCAGTTGCGGGCGGTTCAGGTCACCGACCGGCTTCAGTTGGTTCGGCGGGGAGAGGTTCTGGAGGAAGTGGCGTTCGAGCTGGTGCCGGGTGAGGCGTATCACTTTGAGCTTTCCGTGTTGGAGGATGAAGCGGACTGGATCATTGCAGGACGGGTTTGGCTTCATGAAACCGAACGTCCGGTCGAGGCAATGATCCGCCTGAAGTTCAGCGCGGATGAGTTGCTTTTCCCGCTCGCGGGGCATCCCGTGATCACCGCGACTCCTTTTTCCGGTGAGCCTGTTTCCTTTCTCTCTGCGACCGCTTACCTTGGCGAATTCGTGACCCCGGATCCGGAGCCGGAGCCCGTCGAGGGCAAAGAGGGCAAAGAGGACAAAGAGGCGGCGGATGAACTCGCGGAAGACGAGGCGGGTGAAGAGGAATGAGTGAGGATCGTGTGGTTACCTATCGTCAAAAATTGAAGTCACTTCGGGAGGTGCTCTTCGCGAATATCGTGATGGCGGCAGAAGTTCCCGCCCCGACCGGACGGGAAGAGAGGTTGACCGATTTTTTGTGTCATCGCTTTACGGAGTATGGACTCGATAACATTTCTCTCGATGAAGCGGGGAATGCGGCCGGTGTTTTGTCAGGCGAATCCATGGAGCGAAATATTCTCGTGGCAGCGCACACGGATAAAGTGTGGAAGGATTCCGAAGATCACACCGTTTCGGTCGGGGCGGGAGAGATGAGCGGGCGCGGAATTGCCGATAACAGTCTCGGGGTCGCAGCGCTCGCGACCCTGCCTCTGGCACTTGAACTCCTCGGGATTACCTTGAAGTCAAATCTGATTTTGTTAGGGACGACACGGAGCTTCGGGCGCGGGAATCTGGAGGGAATACGATTCTTTCTGAACAACACGGAGCGGGAGATTGATTCTGCGCTCTGCGTCGAGGGAATGCAATTGGGGCGGCTCAGTTTTGCGAGCCTCGGAATGGCACGTGGAAAAATAACCATTGAGATTCCCGATGGGTGCGTCTCCGGAATGTGTGGCGTCGTCGATGTGCTGACTCAAGTCGGATCCCGATTGGTGGAGATGGCAGGGGAAGCGGATGATGATTCCGAACTTCTGATCGGTTCGATTGAGGCGGTTTCCGGCTACAATGTGCCCCCGGTTTCGGGGTTCATTCGATTTGAGATCAGAAGTTCAGAAGCGGCGAAAGTGTCGGAGATCGAGAAACAGATTTTCGACCTCGTCGCGGGGTTTCAGACCTCGGTTACGTTGAGAGCCGATCTTGAAATGTTCGCTCACCGGCGGCCGGGAAAACTGGATTCGGGACATCCGGTTGTGACCGAAGCTCGCGAGGTTTTAGGCGCACTGGGGATTGACCCGCGGGAAACACCCAGTATTTCGGAGCTGGCTCCTTTATTGAATCACCGGATTCCGGCTCTGACTTTGGGAGTGACCCGCGGGGAGCACAGGCACCTCGCCAATGAATCGATCGAACTCGAGCCTGTTTTTGATGGCCTTGCGCAGCTTGTTGCCATGATTGAGTTTATGGATTCCAACGATCTTTCTTTCGACCAATGAGTGATATCGACGCAAGGCTGGATCAGTGGTTGAAGACCAACACCTATCATCACTCTGACTTCTGGGACCTCCGGGAGCTGGTCAAGGCCAAGGAGGAGGCCGGTCTTACCATCAGCCTTTGTATCCCGACCTTGAATGAGGAAGCCACGATCGGAAAAGAGGTGATCGTTTTTAAGAGCGAGTTGATGGATCGCTATCCTCTTATTGACGAGTTGGCCGTGATCGATTCGGGGTCCACGGACCGCACCCTTGATATTGCAGCAAGCTTCGGAGCTGACACTTATCTTTCTTCCGAAATTCTACCGGAGTATGGAGACAAGCCGGGGAAGGGGGAAAATTTGTGGAAAGCGATCTATCAGTTGAAAGGAGACATCATTTGTTACGTCGATGCTGATATCAAAAACATTCACCCGAGATTTGCCAGTGCGCTGGTTGCCCCGCTCATCTACCGTCCCGAGGTAGATTACGTGAAGGCGTTTTATGATCGGCCTCTCGCGTTTTCCGATGAGCTCAGGCCCTCAGGGGGCGGACGGGTTACGGAGATTCTGGTTCGTCCGCTCTTCTCGATGTTCTTCCCTGAATTAACCGCGCTGATGCAGCCGCTCTCCGGGGAATACGCGGTGCGGCGTTCTGTTCTCGAGACATTGCCGTTTCCGATCGGCTACGGGGTCGAGACATCCCATGTGATTGACCTCTATCAGGCCAAAGGTCTCGACGCGTTTGCCCAGGTCGATTTGGATAAAAGGGTTCACCGCAATCAGTCGACCGTGGATTTGGGGAAAATGTCGTTTGGCATATTGCAGACTTTCTTGAATCGTATTCAAGCGAATGGAATGGTGTCAGACCTGCCTGATTTGCACGGACAATTCCGACAGTTTCTAGCCGAAGGTCATCGCTACGAGTTGACCCGGAAAGAGATTGTTGAGGAGGAGCGTCCCCCTATGATCTCTTTGCCTGAATATTTAATCAAACATGACCGATAAGACAAAAATGAAAGTGGTCATCGTGCACTATCACCTCCGCCGCGGAGGGGTTAGTCGTGTCATCGATGCGGCACAACGTGCTCTCATCGATCGGGGACATGATGTTCTCGTGATATCGGGGGAGGCACCCACTTTTGATGGAATGTCCGGTGAGGTAAGAGTCCTCGACGCTCTTGACTATCGAAATACCGGCAGTTCCGTTATCGCGGACAGCCTTACTGAAGCTCTCAAGGCTGAAGCTCGGGCGTATTTTGGCGGCGAGCCGGATGTCTGGCATTTTCACAATCCCACCCTCGCGAAGAACGTTATGTTTCCGACCGTGATTCGGATCCTCGCGGAGGAGGGTGCTCGTATTGTCCTTCAGCTGCATGACTTTTCGGAAGATGGCCGGCCGGGAAATTACAGTAAGCAGCGCTCCTTTTTCGATTCCGAATCCGGGTTTGAGGGCACTCTTTATCCCACCGCGAAGCAGATTCACTACGCAACGATCAATCATCGTGATTTCGAGTTTTTACGTGCCGCAGGGGTTTCAAAGCAGAACTTGCACGTGCTGCCGAACGCGATCACAGAGTTTCCCTACTCGACCACTCCTGCTGATCGCCCTTTTTCGAAAGATCGGCTTTTTGCGCTCTATCCCACGAGGGGAATTCGCAGGAAGAATATTGGGGAACTTCTTCTTCTGGCCCTCATCTACGGCGACAAAGTGGATTTTGCGACAACGCTGAATCCTGAGAATCCGGAGTGGATGCCGGCTCATGAACATTGGAGCGCTTTGATCGAAGAGCTCGAGTTGCCGGTCGATCTCGGTATCTCGGAGAACAATCGCCACGATTTCCTTGATCTCGTGGGGTGGGCGGACTTTTTTGTTACGACCAGTGTTGCCGAGGGCTTCGGGCTCGCTTTTTTAGAACCCTGGGTTTCGGGTAAAGCTGTCATTGGACGCGACCTCCCCGGAATCACCAAAGACTTTGAAAAGGAGGGGGTTGATCTGGGGAATCTTTACGAACGAATCGACATCCCGGTGGACTGGTTCGACGTTGCCGCGCTTAAGGCCGAGATCGAATCAGTGCTTCGAAGGACTTATCTCGCCTACGATGTGAAGATGCCGAAATCAGCATTGAAGCAGACATGGAAAGCCTGGGTGCGAAAAGGGAAAATTGATTTCGGGGTTTTGAATGAAACCTTTCAAACGATCGCTTTGAGAAAACTGAAGGAGAATCCGGATTTGCTGAAAGAGGTCGGCTTTCCGGCTCTTGAACCCGATTCCGGTGCCGCGATCGAATCGCGTGCCCGTATCATTCGGGAAGTTTACAGTCCCTCACAGTATGGCGAACGACTTGAAAAGACTTATCTCAAGACGCTCACGGGGCACGCCGGGAAAGTGAGCAATCTCAGTCCCAAGCGCGTTCTCGATCAGTTTCTCGATCCGGCCCGATTGAATTTGCTTCGCCATTAGTAATGGAGGGAGCGGAATACGTAAAGAGTCTGATGCGGCCGCTGGTTCCTCTTCCCACCGGGCTGGAGCCGCAACTTCCGCCCCTTCCCGGAATTTCCACGGTCGTGTTTGATGTCTATGGGACGCTTCTAATCTCCGCGGCAGGTGATGTCGGGGGTCCGGGGAGAGATGAATCGGGGCGGCTCGCGATGGCGAAAGTAAATGAGCTTCTGGAGGGCGCTTTTACCGGTTCTGAAGAGGCCGTCGCTCATGCGATTGTGAACCTTCTCGAGGAGGCTCTTTCGGGAAAACGTGCCGAAGGAGTGGCATTTCCGGAGGTCGATATCAGGACCATCTGGACCGAACTCTTCAAAGAGTATGCGCCGGGGACTTCGGAGCGATTAATTGATAAGGCCGCATTGGAGTATGAGTGCCGCATGAACCCTGTTTGGGAGATGCCGGGCGCGGTGAACCTGATTCGATGGTTGGCCGAAAGCGGTATTACCATGGGCATCATTTCGAATGCTCAGGATTACACCCATTCGGTTTTCGCCGGAGTCATGGGAGGCAGCTTTGAAGCACTTGGATTTGATCCTGACTTGATGGTTTTTTCCTACGAAGAAGGAGAGGGGAAGCCATCTCTAGCATTGTATCATAAAATGAGAGAGCGGCTTGAGAAACGGGGAGTGGCTCCTGATACGGTTCTTTACGTTGGCAATGACATGACTAAAGATGTTCTTCCTGCTGCGGAAGTCGGTTTCCGAACCTGTCTCTTTGCAGGCGATGATCGAAGTTTGCGTTCAGGTGGTTTCTCAGGTGATGAAGTCGGGGCAATCGCCGACGCTGTCGTGACCGATCTGAAGCAGATTGGCGATCTTTTGAAATGATGAAAATTTACGAAGTAAGATTCTCTGAGGACCTGGAGGTAAACAAGGGGGGGCTTCTTGAGGATTTTTCGTGTCCCTGGAAAAGTGAGGCAATTCCGAAGACGCAGTTTCGGGCGGTATGGAATAATGAATTTCTGAAATTCTACTTTGAAGTCGAGGATCATGACCTCGTTCTCGCGGAAGATGCGGATTCCGGGGAGGCGGCTTTGGGATCGGACCGGGTTGAATTGTTCTTCGCGAGTTCCCCTGATCTGACGACGCCTTACTACGGGGCCGAAATGGATCCGCGGGGCAACGTCTATGATTACGAAGGGCTCTATCACCGGCAGATTAATCCCGCGTGGTCGTTTGATTCTTTGTCATATTCCGGGACGATCATTGAGGGGGGATACACCGTTGAGGGCACGTTTGCTCTCTCAGAACTTGAGCAGCTCGGCTGCCTGCGCGACGGGGAGATGACCACCGGTGTCTACCGGGCCGAGTTTTCTCACGGGGACGGGGACAGTGTCATCAACGAATGGATCTGCTGGGTCGATCCGGAAACTGAGGTTCCGGATTTTCATGTGCCCTCATCTTTTGGAAAATTTAAACTGGTTTAGGGAATGAGAGAAGTTCACGAGATTGATCAACTGGCTGCTTTCCTCGAAAGGGAGCATGACCTCAAAGATTGTGTGGTTCAGGGATTGGATTTAGGCGAGGTCAATGTGAACTGGGAGAGCGTTCAGCTGGCTGGCGCTGTCTTTCTCGGCTGCCGTTTTCCATCGCTTATTTTTCAGGAACGACTTCGCGAGGCCGGCGTTTTGATTTTTCCACGACTTCCGAGGTTGCCATTCAACCCCTACCGCCCCGGACTTTACACGCGGGATGAACTCATGGACGGGTGGTCCGAGGAGGAGGACCTTTCCGTCGACAAGCGCATTTACGATCACTTCGTTGCCAACGGGCGGCATCGCCCCCATATCCTCGAAGCTCTTGCCCAGCGACTTCACGATCATGCGATCGATGACGGCTTAGCTGATCTTCTTGAAGGCCGGGTCGAGGCCGGTGGGGAGAAAAAGGTCGTCGCGATCATGGGCGGTCATGGGACGCTGCGAACTGACCCTTATTATGAAAAGGTGGTTCGCATTGCCCGCAGTCTGACGCGAAACGGATACTTCGTTGCCAGCGGCGGCGGCCCCGGCATTATGGAGGCGTCGAACCTCGGGGCCTGGCTCGCGAACGGTCCGGATGAACTTCTCGAATCGGCGTTGGAACTGCTTTCCGTTGCTCCCGGGTATTCTGATGAAGGATTCAACGAAGCCGCGGTGCGGGTCATTGAAATGCATTCGGAAGGGGATTCCTCGTTGGCTATTCCAACCTGGTTTTACGGGCATGAACCCAGTAATCAGTTTTCAACGCACGTCGCCAAGTATTTCAGTAACGGGCTCAGGGAAGACGGGCTGCTCGCGATTGCCCGCTATGGAGTCATCTATGCTCCGGGGAGTGCAGGGACGACTCAGGAAATTTTTATGGACGCTGCTCAGAATCACTATGGGACGTTTGAGTTCGTGAGTCCGATGGCGTTTTTGGGCGTAGCCCGTTATGGGAAGGAGACCGGATTGTTCGATACCCTGTCTCGACTCGCTGAAGGCAGGGCCTACCGTGAGATGCTTGCGCTCAGTGACGATGCGGATGAAATCGTCGATTTCATTGTGGCCAATCCGCCGAAAACGTATGGGAATGCGGAGAACGCGACGTAAAAAAGTCGGTTTCGTGAGATACGATGACAGTTCACGCTGTCAGAAGAATCCAAGAGGGGCTCTTCAGGCATTCGTCTGCTTTAAATCACTCCAGCCAGTTTATCCTGAATGCATTGGTGCACGAATTCAGGCGGGGAGGTTTTAGGTATCATGATGTTATCGCCACTCTGAACGAGGGAGTCGTCGGAGGTATCATCCTGCGAGACCATCGAGGTGACAAATAACACCGGAATCGATTTCAGGACGGGGTCATCGTTAAAGCGGGCGAGGACATCGCCCCCATCCAGTTCAGGCATTACGAGATCCAGAAGAATGAGGTCCGGATTGGTTGACCTGGTTGTTTCGACGGCTTTCATGCTTTCGGTTTCGTAGGAAACATCGTAGTCGCCCTTCCCCTCCAGGAAGATTTTAGTCATGCGGGCAAAGCTCGCTTCATCGTCGATGATCAGTATCGATTTCTTTTTCATGTTTTCATCAGTGTTTGGGTTTCCGGAGGAGAAAGGGTAGTGGTGACAGGGGGGACTCCGAAGTAGATGCGAGTCCGCAGTCCGCTCGGATTCTTCATGTTCTTCAGGCGGATCAGTCCGTTGTGACGGCTCACGATTTGCATGACGACGGAAAGTCCGAGCCCGGTTCCTTCGCCTATGCGCTTCGTTGTAAAGAAGGGTTCGAAAAGAGCGGCCGGCTTTTGATCTCCAATCCCCGGACCTTCGTCACGAATTTCCAGAGCGATTAAGGTCGCGCTGCCTGTCTTCACTGCGAGCTCTTGAAGCCAGGGCGAATTCTCTCGTTTTTCAGGTGAAACGACAAAGGTTGAGAGGTGAATCACCTTGTCGCAGCTCTGCATAGCTTGAATAGAGTTCCGGATCAGATTGATCAGGATTTGCTCCATTTTCCCTATATCAAATTCGGAGGCAGGCAGAGAGGGATCGAGATTGAGGTGAACCGTGGTCTTGTTCTTGTTGATCTCGTAGCGAAGGAGATCCACTGATTTCACGACGACATCATTGAGACTGCCGTTTTTAATCGCGACGCAATCATTCCGGGAGAAATCCACCATTCCAGAAATGATTTCAGAGGCGCGGTTGATCGCTGTTGTGGCAAGCTCGCAGGCTTCACCAAATTGCGGGTCCTCCACATCCGGCACCAGCGTCGAAATGTAGGCCATCGCCATTTGCACGGTGGCGAGCGGGTTCTTAACTTCGTGGGCAACCCCGGCAGCGATACGGCCCAGTGAATCCAGTTTCTCAGCCTGGATCAACTGGTCCTGAAGGACTCGCTTATCGAGGTCCTGCTTGCGCCTTTCGATCACTGTGAAAACAGAGCGGGCCACCAGTTGAGGGTAGTCAATGTATTCGCGGGGAAGAAAGTCGTCTGCTCCCCGTCCCAAAGCGTCAATCGCGAGATCCATATCGTTGACCTCACTGAACACGATAATGGGAAGATACGGCGCAAGCTTTCGCAGGTTCTCCAGCGTGTCGACGCCTTCGGGAGCATCGAGCAGGAGATCTAACAGAATGACATCATAGGAGGTCTCGCTGTTGAGTGCCTCCACCACCATCTCGAAATCCGGCATGTGGATGACGCGAAAGTGTTCAGGCAGAGAATCTCCAAAATCGAGCTGCTCTTGAAATGAGTGGCAGTCCTCTTCAGCTTTTACGGCACAGATTACGGTAATTTGCGGCACCCTTCCTTCAACGCACTCCATAGAGGCGGCGAAAATCGGTGCCGTGTTTCCCATCTCCTTTTACCTTTCACTGTTCCTGAAGAGTGAAGCTGGGAGGGATATCTCACTCTGTAAGTTATACCGTTTTGAGTTACCCTTTACAAGTTGGCTCGTTTAACTAGGCTTTTGTCGGTCATTTCCTCCCCAAATGACACAACCTGTTTCACCTTATATCTACTCTAAATTTTCCCGATGATTACACATGCGGCACAATTAAGTCAATGAAACTCGGAATTGGGTATGGGTATTATAGTAATGTCTCGTAATGCATACTTATCGCCCGGGAAATTGCTATGGAAAGCTTCCCCCTCCCGGCGAGTTCTGTGCAGGGGAGTGCTGTTCTGCTCCGGAGGATGAAGTAAACGTGTAAGAATGAATGACTGGATTGTGAATCAAATGGAGTGTCCTTTTCTTCCCGTTGTCGACGGGCCCCTTCGCGCGGCGGGAATGAAGAAATTCGGTAAAGCCCGCGGTGTGGATTTCTATCGGGGGGCGCTTGAGTGTGCACAATCACTCTGGATGCAAGGGCTTCCCGCACAGGCGCTCCTGCAGCTGAACAGAGCGTTTTCTGCTGACCTCAACGGCAGCGAAGCGGTTCTCGACGAGTGGGAACTGCCTTATCGCGCGATGAGATGGATAATGGCGGAGTGCCCCCGGGATCAATTTATCGGGAATCCGCGGCGGCATTTTCAGCATCTTGCGACTCGGATGGTCGAGCCCCGTCGTGAGTTGCGATCCTCCCGGGCGTGGGCATGCTGGTTGCACGCGGTTGAGATATTCCCCAACTTTCCGGGAGACGAAAAACAACTCGTTGAAGAGGGGATTGCTGAGCCTGACAAAGACCGAATACTTGAGGGCTTGAGGAAATATGGCCACGCGGAAGAGGATAATCTATGGCTGGATTCCCTCACTCGTCCATTTCCAGGAGAGCGGAAAGAGAGTCATTGTAAGTGATGATATTCGTCTGAATGTCATCCCGGTTTCGGAACTCAGGTGGGAGTCCGCCAAGAATGCGAATCGCCTCTTCCAGATAGAAAATGGCGTTGTCACGCGCCGTCGGATTTTCGTAGTCGAGGCATTTGGCCGCGTAAGAATAGGCTCTCGCGAGGGTGATCTTTTCCTCGGCATCGTAGGGGCGGCTCTTCGATGAAACGATTCTCAGATCGATTTCCTGCCGGAACAGAGCGAGTGCGCTTTCGAGCTGTTCGAGGTCCAACTCAATAACACCCAATGCATGGATCGCGTCGACCGATGCCGCTTTGGCTTCAGTTACTATCTCGGGACGCGAGCTGTTCAAGGTTCCAGCGAGAGCGAGTACTGTCTGAAATGTTTCCGATGCTGCCGCAGGACTTCCCGAGGAATATTCGATGGAGCCTTTCAATTCGAGCGCTCTCACTTTTTCAATCAGAAAGCTGTCGAGATCGGTTGATGTTGCGCCGGCCTGCGCATCATCAAGGACCTGGAGAAGCTCATCGATCGTCTTTATGGCCACGGCTGATTCAGCGTTCGCGAAGTGCAGGAGACTGAGCGTTCGGTAGGTGGAGGCGAGGTCTTTCGTTCTCGAAAGATTGAACTGGGGCTCGCCGTTTGATGGTTTCAGTCGCCATTCGAGCGATCGGGAATAGGCATCGACCGCATCGGGATACTCGCCCTTTAACTCGTAGATTTTTCCAATGCGGGCGAGATCTCTCGAAGTGAGCCGGGCAAGTTCTGCTGAGTCAGCAGGAGAGTTGGGGTCCTCATAGAGCTCGGAACGGATTTCGTAGGCGTTTGTAAAATGCTTCAACGCTTCATCCAGTTCACCTGCCTCAAGGGCCTGGCGCCCGCTCGCAATAGCGGTCGCTGCTGAGAGTTTGAGAATGGGCGTGGAGGCCACCCGGTTTTTAAAACGGTTCGCAAGGAAGGTTGACGCGTTTTCCGCAACAATCGAATGAAGCCGGACACTGCCATCGCCGGAGAAGTCTCCGTTGTTCAGTTCGGTAACGAAAAGCTCCATGATCTCAAAGGCAGCGCTCGCATTCTGTTTGGATTCTTCGTTGGCGATCCGCTGTTCAGCAGTGGCGCGGCGTGCTTTCTGAGCCTGGACAAAGGCAAAGCCGGATGCCCAAATGGCGACGACTAACAAAGTGGCAAAAATGGTATTGAGGCGTCTCGCTCTTTTGACAATATCCTGCTGGTCGATTCTCTGAATGTGTCCCCAGACTTCCCGCATATCGGCAGGGCGATCATTCGGGACGAGGCTGAGGCATTGTTCGATGAGCTCCTTTTTCGCACTGGGGACGTACAAATCGGGCGGCCAGGAAATCTCCTCGACCGCTTCGGTGAGTGTCGCGAGCTGATCACTGTCGATTTCGTTTCCTGTTTCCGCGAGAGTCGATTCGAGGCTCAGTTCCGCGAGAGTGGAATCCGGATCAAAGCTGAGGTCTTCCGCATCCGCGAGGCCCTGGAGACGGGGGAGTTCCCCGGTGAGCAATTTGTAGGCGACCACTCCGTAGCTGTAGACGTCCCAGCGAAATCCTTTGCCGTCGGCCGAGTCTCTCGGGTTTCGCAGCTGCTCGGGACTGGCGTAGAGCGGCGTTCCCACGGGGTCGAATTCTTCGGTCGCAAAACCACGGCTCTGTCCGAAATCACAAATTTTGATGTGATAAGGGGTCTCATCCGTTAGAAGGATGTTAGACGGCTTGAGGTCGCAGTGGATGATCTGATTCCGGTGGAGGTAGGCTATGGCGTCAGCGATATCGCGAATCAGTCTCCAGCCTTCACGGTGATCCACTTTGCCGGTGAGCCTTTCGAGGGTTCGCGTCTCCCATGTGCCGTCAGAGCCCTGATCGGCGTGCAATCCCATTGCGTAGTAGGGCGGGTCGTGGAGCAGATCAAAATCGTGAAGAGTCACGATGCCCTGGTGTTCCGCAACCTTGGATAGCTTTTCAAGCTCTCTTGCCATGGTCGACAAATCGACCGCACCGGGGCGGAAAATCTTGAGAGCACGATCCGAAATTCCCCGGTAGGTGGCGCGATAGACACGACCGAACGCGCCTTCCCCGAGAGGAGGGAGGTGGGTTTGATAGTCTTTAATCCGGATCTGTTCGTCGTCTTCCAAAATAGTAAGGTTATTTGCTGAGACTTGCGATTTCCCCCGCCCAGCCCGGTGGAGGGGGATCTTTTCGGAAAATCTGAGCCTTCTCTTTCAGCCAGAGGGAAGGCGGGTCTCCTTCAGACAGAATATCCAGAAGGTCTATGGCATCTTCCCATTCCCGGTTGTGGAAGAACGCTAGCGCCTTTTCGTAGGTGAGAATATCCTGATCGGAGATTCCCGAACCTCCCACGGAGGTCGGTAATACCAGTTCGTAAATCGGGTAGCTCTCATCGAAACCGGCGGGCCGGATCAGGCAGAGGCGACGGAATCTGCGGTTCCCGAATCCTTCAATTCGACAGTAGGTATCGTCGGAAACCAATACCGGAATTTTGAATTCTTTGGCGATTCGTTCGAGTCGGGCTCCGAGGTTTGCGACGCTGCCGAAAACACTGATGTGCCATTGCTGCTTCGGTCCTGTTTTGCCTACCGCAATTCGTCCCGTGCTGATCCCGATTCGGACTGCGGCCATTGATCGTCCGATTTCCTCCTCGAACACCACGTGATGGGCAAGACGTTCGACGATGGCTTCAGCCGCTTCGACCGCTTCGAGAGCGTGGACCTGATCTGAGTCAACGAGGCTCGGCCATCCCCAGAGCCCGAGCGCTCCATCGCCTGCAAAATCGGTGATGACTCCGTGGCTTCGGAAGACCTCCTCGGTGATTAGACCCACGACGCGCTGGTTATCGTCGAGGCGGTCGAGGATCTCGTCGTCACTCTTAGCCGTTTCAAGCATGCGGGAATGACCGCGTCGATCCGCGAACATGACGGTGCAATCAACCATTGCCGGCTTGAGCACCTCCGGGTCGCTTTCGCGCATAATTTTTCTCAGACCGGGTGAGAAATAGGCCGCCATTTGATCCTGCAACTTCTGGTCAGCCCGGGCTGAAAGAAGGCTTGCGACGAGCGAACTGATCAGCCGAAGGAAGGGAATGTATGCGGCACCGGCTGCCTCTGAGCCCTGCGTTGTTTGAACGTAGAGGAAGACCGGTCTGCCGATGTCGTCCTTGTAAATCTTGGCCGAATCCTCCATCCGGGCGACGGGGACCGCTGCGACCCAGTCGATCGCTCCATGGAGACTCTCCGCCGCAAACGTGCGGTGATTCTGTTTCGAGGTCCAGAGGTGGATGTCGGCTCCCTTGGCGTTTTCGAAATCGAGTCGGTGGAGCAGGGTCCGGCTCGGGCGGAAATCGGCCCGGGCGAGAGGGTCGGGATTCAGAATCTCGCTTTTGATGTTGCCCTCACTGTCGCGTTCGAGTGCGATAAAAACAGCGGTGACTCCTTTCTGGCCCGGCAGAGCACCCTCGACGAATATGGCCGCCCGGGTGAGTAGGTCGGCATCGTCAGTCCAGCCGGAAAGCACCTGCTCAGGCAGTTCTTTTTGCAGCATCTTGAGCTGAAACCGCAGGCTGTATTCGTCCAGTTTTTCGACATCGTCGTAGTCCTGACTTGCGGTCCGACTCTCAACATACTCACCTTTTTCCTGCTCGAGGGCGTTGAAGTATCCGGCGATGTTACCCTCAAGGTCTGTGAGAGACTTCAACCAGTAAATCGCGGTGACGCCCTTCGCGCCAACTGCGACCGAATCTCCCAATTGCAGGGAAATGGGTTCTTCGAGAGCCTTTCGCTCGCGGGGAGGGGCGCAGGTGTAGAGGGCGTTCGGTTTATTTCGTCCTTTGATTGCGGGGAGGCGGGTGAGAACAAGAGCCTGTCCGTCGCTCCGCGCTTCGCAGTGATTCCGGCTCACGAGGCGATCCTGCCAGGTGATGCGGATCGGTTTCACGTCCTCGCCTTCCTCGATGCGGGGTTTTCTCCCAATGCGGAACGCCTCTCCCGGAGAAGCTTGCGTGGCGACCATTTCACGCGGGTTTTCCAGGTTAACTACGACCAGAAACATTGCTCTAGAGCTGGTTTTTCAAGGCTTCGAGGTGACTGAGTATCAGTGGTTCGATCGATTTTGCGGCTTCTTCCACCGTGACCGTTTTCCCAATTTCGTTGGAGATGGACGTCATCGATACGTCTGAAATCCCACAGGGGGTTATAGAATCGTAGCCTGACAGGTCGCTTGAGATGTTGAGTCCAAATCCGTGCATCGATACCCATTTTCGAACGCCCACTCCAATTGAAGCAAGCTTGCGAGTTTCCGCCCACACGCCAGTCAGACCTTCACGGCGGTTTGAATTGATACCAAATTCCGCCGTAAAATCAATCAGTATGCTCTCGATTTCGCGGAGATAAGTGTGAAGATCTTTGCCGTAGGGAACGAGGTCGAGAATGAGGTAGCCGACGAGCTGCCCCGGCCCGTGGTAGGTCGCCTGCCCGCCCCGATTGACCTCGAAAACAGGGTGGGGAAGGGTTTTTTTCAGATTCAAACTGGATTGATCACGCGTCCGCCCAATCGTATAGACCGGTTCATGCTCAAGGAGTAAGACCGTGTCCCCGATTTCGCCTTTTTGCCGCTGTTCGACGAGTTCGTTCTGCAGATCGAGCCCGTCGGAGTAATTGACTCGCCCGAGCCATCGAAATTCCATAAGAAGTAGGGGGGAACTTCGCCGATCAGGGGGCCTCGTCAACGGTTTCGTCGCGTTGATAAATAGGAAGCTGGCGGTAGGGGACGGTGAATGACAGGACCATCATTGAGGTGCCGTAGGTGCCTCCGTTCCGTCCGTTGGACCAGGAGCCGTTCGACTGCTGCTTCGGGAGGTATTCCTGATACATCCAGTCCGCGTATTGCGCCCAGTAGCGGCCGCCGAGCTGGAACATGGCCTGTGCGTTGTAGTAGTTCGCGTAATATTCGTGAGCATTCTTCACGATGTGCTGGCGATGCTTGAGGATGAAATCGCCCGACTTGTAGGTTGATTCGGTCCCGTGAAAACCACTCAGCTCGAGGCAGAGGAGGCCGCAACCGGTGAGGGTCTCCGAGTGGCCCCAGGGATCCGTATAGCCGAAACGGCCTTCATTTTTCTCGTGATTCTTCAAAACATAGGCGACTGCCTTCTCGATGGCTTTGTCGGGAATGGGAGCGCCGTTCAGCTTCGCGGATCGAAGTGCCATGAGCGCCCATCCGCTGCAGGAAAGGTCGGAATCGCGGGAATCGGGCTTGTAGCGCCAGCCGCCTTCGTGTTTGTCGCTCTTCGGCACTGCCTGCGCCTCGAGAATCAGTTTGGTCGCCTTCGCGAGAACCGGGCTGAGTATTTCCTGGGTCTGCGTGTCGACCATGCCGCTGCACTCGGAGAGAAATAAGGTCGCGATGGTGTGTGCATACATGAGTCCGTGGCCGGAGTCCCCTTTGTCGAGGAGGCCGTTGGGACGCTGGCTTTCGAGCACGTAGCGAATGCACCGGTCAATGTTTGACGAATACTCGCCGTATCCGGGAGTGTGACCGGCGGAGAGAAAGGCCATCCCCACGAGCGAAACGACCCCGACAGAGCGCCCGTAGGAGTCGTTATAAGTGCCGTCTTCTGACTGGTTTGAGGCGAGATAGCCGAGGGCCTTTTCCACGGCGTTCTCAACTTCGGTCTGGTGGCGCTGGAAAACGGTGTTCGAGAGTGTTTCTGAACGTGTCGTAACCGGCAAAGCCAGGCAAAGGAATAAGGTGACGAGCCAGAACTGTGGCCCTTTTTTGCCGGGAAAATGTAGCGGAATGCGTGAGCATTTCGACGAGCGTCGTTTGCGGGTGGCAGCGGAGAAATTCTCACGAATTCCTCTACGGGGCGAGTGGCGGGTGATGAGTGCGGTCATTTCTTACCTGCTTCTTTAGCGATTACCTGAAAATAACGCCCTACCAGTTCGCGGTATTCGGCGGGGAGCTCGGTCTCGATCGCGGTCGCGTTGCCGCCGGTGAGGGCCCCTTTAAACCGGGCCCAGTCCTCTGCGTTGATTCCCATATCAAGTAATTCGGGGGGAACTCCGGAGCCGTCTGAATCGGCTGTTTTCTTTCCGGTTTCATTGAGGTTGTCGGATTGCGGGTCGCCGGCAAGCTCCTGATTCGGCTGCGGCTGCCCCTCTCCGTCCTGAGGTGGCTGATTGCCCTGTTGCCCCTGACCGAGTTTCTGCATGGCCTGTTGAGCGAGTTTTTGCAAGGAGTTGGCTGCTTCCTGCGACTGTTGCGCCGCTTCCTCTGCGCTCGATGATTCGGACGCCTCGGAAACTTCTTCGAATCCCTCGGCAAGATCATCGCTGCTCGCGATGCGTTCGTCCGACTCGGCCGGATCGAGGCCTTCCATCGTCTTGCCGATATTGGTAGCGGTATTGGCAAGGTGCTGTGCCGCCTGGGCGAGTTGGTTGGCTGACTGGGCCTGATCGCCTTCGCCACGTTGCATCGCCTGCTGAGCGCCCTGAGCAAGTTCGCCTTCAGAGACCTGTCCTTTAGCTTCGGCCTGGGCCTGTTGCTTCTGAGCCTGATCGAGTTGGTTCGCGGCTTCCTTTGCTTCGCGGACACCCTGTCTGAGAGCATTCTCAGCGCGATCAGCCGATGACTTCGCATTGTTCTGGCTCAGGTTCTGCATGGTTTGCTCAAACTGCTCCGCTTCACTTTGAAGGGCATCAGCCTCTGCCGCGAGAGCCTGCTCCATAAGGCTGAGAGCTTCCTGTAAATTGCCGTCTCTTACCGCTGCAATCTGTTCAGCGATGGCCTCCTGACGCTGAGCAAGCTGAGCCGGAAGCGGTGCGCCGTCTTCTGATGGCGTCTCGCCCGGTGGGTTACCCTCGCCGGATTCCGCAGCGGTGTCCGCAGCGGATTCTGACGCAGGCGTTTCCGAAGCTGAACCTTCCGCGGCAGGATCATTCGCGGCCATTTCTGCGGCGGAAGCGGCATCCGCCTCTGTCGGGGAATCCGGTGCTCCTTCTGCGGTTTGAGCTGACTCGGTATTGGCTTCAGTCGTTTCACTTTCGGAGGATTTGTCTGCCGCGTCGGACAGCGAGGCGCTGGCACTGAGGGCTGACTCGGTGGCTTCCTCCAGTTTGCGTTCGGCGAGTTCGCCGGCTGCTTCGGCGGCTTTCGAGGCGGCTTCAGCAAGTGATTCGGAAGCCGCCGCGCTCTCTTCGGGGTTTGATTCCTGAGGTTTGTCGCCGGAATCGGACTTGGAGGTTTCCTCCGGGGACGATTTCCCGGGGGAGGCATTCTCCTGTGACGCCTGCGCGGCTTTCTGTGCCTCTGAGGTGTCTTCAGCAAGCTGGGTTTGCATCGCCTGAAGTTGCTCAATGAGCCGCTCTTTCAAGGCCTCCTGCTGATCCTCTTTTGATTGTGTCGCTTTTTTATTCGCCTCCTTGAGACTTTCCTGATTCTTAGCAAGGGCTTCCGCTTTCGCGCTCATGGACTCGGCCTTCTCCTTCTGCTCTTCGAGTACTTCAGAAAGGGCTGCCGCGTTGTCTTTGAGCATTTCGCCGAGTTCTTTCTCAACCTGATTTTGCTTCTGCTTGAACTGATTCAATTCCTTTTGCTGAGCCTGATCAAACTGTTGCTGTTCTTTGGACGCTTCCTGAGCGTTAGCCGCCATCTGCTCGGCACGCTTCTGCGCTTCCTCCGCCCATTCTTTCGCGTTCTGTGCCAGTTCCTGTTGTTTGTTGGCGAGTTGATTCAGTTCAGAGATGGCGCGGTATTCATCGTCCGCTTCGCGCATCGCCTTGGCGAGTGAGTCGAGTTCTTTGATCGACTTCTCAATCTCTTCGCGCGATTCGCGGGCTTCGGAGATCCGCTCCTCTTTCGCATCGGTCACCGGAATCATGTCCGCCTTCTCCATCGCGGTGGCGAGATTCTCATCTGAAATTTTCGAGGCCCGGTCTGCCTGCTCCTGAAAGATTGATTGCTCCAACTCAGCGGCGATTTCATCGAGATTGTCCCGGGCCTTCTCAGTGTGCTCGCTGAATTCGTCGAGGCGCTGGCGGGTCTCAGGCTTCACGTCGTCGGAGCGCTGTAATTCCTGCTCTGCTCGTCGCATGTCGTCGCGAGCACGTTCGAGTTCGCGTTTCGCTTCCTGTATCTTCTCAGTGACTTCTTTCTTCTGTGCTTCGATCGCCTGATCGGCGAGTGATTTGGCTTTCTGATCGAGCGTGATGTAGATCGTTTCGCTCAGTCCCACGCCGGGGCCGTCGTAATCGACAGGTCGATTGTCCCCGGCCCGCAACTGAACGGCGATCCGCTTTTGATGGGGCTCAAGATTGAGCGAAGCAATGTTGAGCGAGGCCCGGCCGAAGTAGATCCCGGAAGCGTCCACTTTTGCCGGAGCCGAAAGGGCGATCGAGGTCGGGGCGGGCGCTCCGTCGGGTGTCACCAGCATCGTGAAATCAGCGATGCCGAAATCTTCAGTGATCGCGGCGTCGATGGGAAGTGTCTCGGTGGGCTTGAGTTTGAACTCTCGCTGAACCGGGGCCGTAATCTGGATAGTGGGCGCTTTGTCAGGGAGCGCTTCGATCGGAAAGGAGGCGGGCTCGTTGGTGAAGCCTTCCTCATCCGCCAACTCGATTCTCCATGAGCCGTTCGTCCCGGATTTCAATTCCATCTCCCAGCTGATCTGATTTTCAGCCGACTCGGTGAGCTCCACCTCGCGATCCTCGTTGATGAAAAGCTTCGATGACCAGATTGGGCGGTTCAAGGTCGCTTCGACTTTCACTTTGGTATGCGCAATGGCACGGATCTCGCCGGTTTCACTCACGGCGCTGACGTCTTCAAGGCCGGTGTATTCCGGGTAGTCGTAGGAGATGCGCAGTTCCTCGACGATGGGGGGATCCACGGCATCGACATCGTAGAATTCAGAGACCGCTGATCCGGCACGGACGCGGTAGTCAAAGTTCTCCGTCACGGAGGGGAAGGTCATCGAAAAACGTTTCGTTCCGTCCTCGTCCTCTCCCACCAGCGTCATGCGCTCGACCGTCTCAGAGCCGTCGGCGAGGAGGCGACGGATCTCGGCCCGCTTCAGTTTTTTGTGCTTCACCGAAACCTCAATCGTGACAGGGGAACCGGTTGCCACTCTGACATCACCGGGGTCGACGATGAGTGAACTGGCGTAGGCGTTTCCAATATCGAGAAACGGGGCCACCGCTCTCGTCAAGAGGGTCCACGATTGCTTCGGCCAGATCGCGAGAATCAGAAGGAGGATCGCGAGAGCACCGACTCCGACCGCGAGGAACTTCCGTGAGCGGGCCGGTTTGAATTCCGCCTTGGGATCGACCGCTTCGATATCGACGACGGCGGAGTCGACCACTGCGGCGATCAATTCCTCTGATCCTTTGATCGATTCAGGATCGTCGCTGCCCATCAATTCGACCGCCGTGGAGATGCGTTCCTGAAGCTCGGGGTGGCGGATCTCAAGAATGCGCGCCATGTGCGTGAGCGTAAATTTGCGAGAGAGCGGGCGCACCAGATACCACCACGCCGCGACGAGGGTGACCCCGAGCCCTGCGAGACTGAGTGCCCACCTCGTGGTTGGTGAGAAAATGGTAATCGCCGCGTCGATCGCCATGATCGTGAGAAGGCAGACCACCGCGACGGCGAGGGTTGCAAAAAAGCCGCGAATGAATAGAAGCCGCCTTACGCGCCTGATCATCGACTGAAGTTTGTCGAGAATCGGTTTGGGAAGTTGGTCGATGGCAGATTCGAACGTGCTCATAAATGATAAGGTCGTGTTAGACGAGTCCACTGCGTCGGCGAATGATCCACTCGGCTGTGATCAGTCCGAGAAATCCGAGAAGGATGGGCCATTTGTCCCACAAGGTGACATTTCGGCGTTCTGTCAGGATTTCTTTGGGGGTTCCGAAAGAGGAAAGAAGATTCGGCAGCTCGTTGATTTCCGCAACGGTGCCGCCGGTGATTTCCGCGGCCCGGTTGAGGAAGTCGCGATCAGCGGTGAGCTCGGCAAGCTCGATAGGGTTTCGTGTCGTCACGACGAGCAATTCGGTGGAGACCTCATTGTCCTCCACTTCGTCACCGGAAAGCCGGAGTTCGTATTCTCCCTCCTCGCGCAAACCGCTCAGGCTCGTTTCGTAGAGTCCTGAGGAATCGGTCAGGTAACTGAGCCGCTGCTTGCGAAGTCGTTCTCCATCTTTCCAGACTTCGACATCGAGTGTCGCGTCGGTGACAGGGCGGCGCTCCTTGTCGAGCAGCTTGGTGGTCACTTCGATGGAATCATTCGGTGTGTAGCTGAGGCGGTCCGTTCCCATGCGGATCTGGTCGGTTCCCGATCGAAGATTCGGTCCGGCACCCCAGCGGGTCACCTGTCCCCAGAAGCGGTGATGATAGGTGTCACCGACGCCGTAGCGAAAGCGCCAGGTGCGATCGAAATTGAGCATGAGCACTTTCCCGAGTCCGGCCGAAGTCGTCGTGATGAGAGCATGCTCTTTTTCGAGCGTTTCCTGATTCGCGAGTTGCTCAATCGCCGCTTCTACCGAGCCGGGTGATCCGTCAGGATTAACGATGGATTTCAAAGGCGGGCTTCCAACCGGCTGCGCGTAGGCGAGCACTTCGGCGGTCTCCTTCACTTCTCCGCCATTGTATCTCCAGCGCAGTGGCGGGAAGGACTGCCAGCGTTCGTTGTTGAGGGCGCGGCTCGTCGACTGGGAGGTCACCGCATGGTCACGTCCTGAAGCGGTGAGGCTGATTCGATAGGCCGCTTCAGGCGATTCGAAGTTCGCAGCGTTCCCGGGAGTGTAAGTGACGGGGAGCAAATTCTGAAGTACTTCGCTGGAGTGGGCATGAGGCATGTAGCGCTGTCCCGCGATACAGACGAGCATCGCCCCGCGCTTTGTGACCGCCTCTTCGATCGAATCCCAGTCTCTGGTGCTCAGAGAGGCGGGATCGATGTCTCCCAGAATGATGACGTCGAAGAGCTGCCATTCATCTTTGTTCTGTGGCAGCAGGGTGGCCTCCGCTTCGCCAAAAGGACGCGTCGCGCTCGCGGCAATATCGCTGTGTCCGCGGGAGCGGTAAATTTCGTCGGGGTCGAGAAGGACATACTGAAGGTGCACCGATTTGTCGCGTCCGTAGAAGAGGTTCCGGAGATAGCGGAATTCCCATCTGGGAAAACCGTCAACGAGGAGCACGTTGGTGCGGTCATCTGTCACTGCGACTTTGAATTCCCACGCGTTGTTGGTTCTGAAAATCTCTCGTTCGTCGGGCTGCAGTCGAACCTCGTAGTCGATGATTCCTTTTTCCTCGGGCTGATGAACGAAACGGATTTCCGAGCGGAAGCTCACATCCGTGACCTTGATCGAAACGGTATCGACAATCTCCCCGCCGCTGAGAAGATTCGCCTCGACGGTTTCACCGAGAAAGCCGTCCAGTTTTGCCATCGCAGTGATGACGACCCGGTCGTCGAGATAAATGGATTCCGGCGCACGAAGATCGAGAATCGAAATGTCGACCGGCCCTAACTCTCCCCCAATTGGAACCGCGGAGAGCGGGGTGTTTCGCACTGCAAGCTGACGCAGACTGTCTTCGGGGAGGGCCGCGCCATTGTGTCGCCCATCACTGAGGAGGAGTATTCCGGCGAGCGACTCGGGTGAGGTGTTGTCGAGAACGTGTTCAAGCGCGTGAGTGAGGTCCGTCTGAGAGTGGCCGGTTTTGACAGCCTCCGATTCCTCGCTGTCGGGGTCGGTGATTTGTTCAATGTCTCTGTCGTAACGATAGAGTCGCAAATTGTAGTCCTCGCCAAGGGCACTCAAGAGGGTTAGGTCATCGGCTTGACCCTGTTGGGTTTCGCTCTCCCGGGAATCTTCCTTCCGGGTTTCTCCGGTTTCAGCCGAATCAACGGGACGCGTCACTTTGGCGGCGAGGACTTTCTTCGATACTTCGAGGCGGTCTTTACCGGCGGCTTCTTCGAGTGCGTTTCGCTCCTCTTCGCTGAGCTTGGAAATGAAGAATTCATCCGCTTTCGCGGTCGTCACTTTGGCGGATTCGAGAATGCCTTCGAGCTCTTTCTTTGCGATTTCGAGTTGTTTGATGAGTTCCTCAGGCTTGCCTTCGCTTGCTGCTTTCTCCGCGAGCGGGAGAATGCGACCGAGCCCGTCGCGGGATCGTTTCAGGTAGTCGGAGATTTTTCCGCCGGCTTCACCGGGGATAGCGAGGGATTGTGTCTCGGTAAGGACTTTCGAAAGGTCTTCTGCATCCGCTTTGATCTGTGTGAAAAAGTCAGGCAGCTGGGCAGCGCGGTTTTCCAGTCCGGCGGCAGGTGTCGGTGCGGAACTGAGTGCGGTAACCTCGTTCTCAATTTTCTCAGTGAGTTTGCCTGCGCGGCTTTCAATCTCACGCAGAGGTGGTCGCACGCGGGGGAATTTCACCTCGAACAATTCCGCTCGATCCAGTTTTTGAGAAGCGGTGAGTCGCTGGTCGGAAATGCGCATCGAATCGGAGTCATCGATAAGAATTGCGATTTCGCGCTCGATTTCCCGTTCCTCAAGAAAGGAGCGAACCGGTTGAGCGAGGATGAGAAGGAGGATTGCGAGAGCCCCGAGGCGAAGAGCGAGAAGCCAGCGGCCTTTCGCTTTTTTCACGAGAGACTTTTCGAACTGGTAAATCCAGAGGATCGCTTCGGCGGCGAGGCCTCCCATGACCGCAATGGTGACGACTGACCAGGAGGTGGCGAGAGAGAAGAACTGAGCGAGAAACTGAAAGGAAAACCAGATCGCGAGGGTGGCGATGATTGCTCCGGCAATGGCTCCCGGAATCGCGATGATCGGGAAACGCTTTCGGAGGAGGACGCTGACGAGCCAGAGAATCGCGAATACAGCCGCTCCGGTGCCTGCGGTCCAGGCATTGAGGGATTCAATGAGGTCGTCTCGACTGTAGTCTTCGGGATTCAAAAGGAAGGTGGGGTGGGTCAGGTTTTGCTGAATTTCGCGAGCTGTTCACGAAAGGCATTGGAGGGAGCGTCTTTCGCCTCGAACTGGATATTGATCTCTTCGCCCATGCGGCGGCTCTTTGCGATCCAGCGGGAAAGGGCGATTTCGACGAGGAGAAAGAAGAAGGCTCCGACAGCGAGGTACTTCCACAGTTCCTGACCAAACTGATTGCCGTTGAGAAATCCCACGAGCTCCTCGAGTGTCTTGGGTTGTGTCAGGGTGACGAAGTTCGCGAGGAAGGTATAGTCACTTTCGTTGAGGCGTTTCAACTGGCTCTCGGCTGGGTCGCGCTTCACGGTGAAAGGGATCTCGTTGTGGTCCTCTTTTAGAAAATCGGCGAAGTAGGCGCGCTGGTCGTCAGGGATCGTGACGCGATAGAGCCCCGAGGAGATTTCCCCTTGAAGCTTGAGGACTGATCCTTCCTCCTTCGAACTGAGTTGGGCGGTGCGGGGGCGTCCTCCCGGGCCGATTACATCGTAGCTGGTGAGAGCGGACTGGCGCCCGGTTCCTTCCTCGATTGATTGAAAACTTCGCAGTTGAATCGAGGGGATCAGCTCGCGTTTCAGCTTTGATGACTCCCAGAAAAGCGCCACTTTCGACTCACCGGAATCTTCCCGGTAGATTGCTTTGATGTCATACCAGCGTCCTGCTTCGAACTTCTGAGAAACCTTTCGGCGACCTCCTGGGTATTTGTAATCACCGATGCGTTTGCCATCGATCCAGACTTCAAGGTAGTCGTCGACTTCGGCGGAGAAGGTGTAGCGATCCGGAGCGGGGAACTGAATCTTGCCGACCCATTCAACGCGGAAATTATCGGCGGGAATGCCGGGGGCGGGGCTACCGTTGAGCCAGTTGAAGGAAAGCGTTTCGTCCTGTCGAACATGGGTTGGAGTCTGCGCCGAATGGCTCGCGAAATAACTGCCGATGAGGCCTTCTCCAATCGCGCGTGAACGCTTTCCGCTGAGGCCCAGATTCACTTCCCAACCCGGATCGAGGTTAAGGCGGTAGGCGGCGGGATTGGCGAGATCGTAGACGAGCTCGTGAATGAAGGGGAGAAACGATTGACGCGTCACGAGGTTGCCGGACGAGAGATCGAGTGGAATCGCGGACTGCACGACCTGTCCGCGACCAACGCGACGCGAGGCAATGAGAATGTCGCCGTTGTTGAGGCGGGCTCCCACCGAGGTCTCCGCGGCGAGATCGTCGGGGATGGTTTGCTTGCGGTAGTTCGTGATCACGGTGTTGGAAAAGTCGCTCTTGGCGGTGTCGGCGATTTTCTCCAAAGAGGGATGTGTCAGGGTTTGCGCGGAGGGCGTGAATGACTCATCGGGCGAGGTCATCGTGACGGTGTCTCCGACGGTGACAGGAAGGAAAGGGTCGTCGTTTTTGGTTCTCCATCCGTTGTAAAACGCGGCGTCCGATTTCCGGCCGGAGGCGATGAGAAGTCCGCCACCCTGCTCGACGTATCCGGAAAGTGCGTCAGCGGTTGCCGAAGGGAGTTTGGGAACGTCGGCTAGGATCACCGCATCAAATTCGGAGAAGTCAGTGATTGTTGAAGCGTCGGGGAGGTCGATCACCTGCGGTTCGACGAGGAAGCTGATTCGATCGAGGGTGGGGTCGTAGTTGGCGTGGTAATCATCCGAGGCTTCGTCGCTGACTCCCTGAATGTTTGCATCGAGCGTGGGATCCAATGTCAGTGATGATGGTGCCAGCGCCACCGCGGCAAAGGAAGAAGCCCGGTCAAAAGCCCGTGAAGAGGGGTGACCGTCGACGATGAGAGTGCGCAGGCTGTGGGCGATGTTCACGGCGGTGAATCCGGTGTTGTCGGTTTCGATGTCATCCTCCACCTCCAGTGTGAATGTCAGGGCCTGCGCGCCTGCCGCACTGAACTGATGGGAGAAGGTCACGGTTTGCCGCTCCCCGGGAGGAAGCTGCCCCAGTGATTCGTCGCGGTATTCACGTTCGTCATCGATCGAAAGAATCAGCGCTCCCGGTGTGACCGATTCGTTGCCGGTGTTCTCCACCGTGACCGTAATGTCGACGGGACGGTCAACCCCGACGATGTCGCGGGAGATCTCGATGTCCCTGACGGCGAGGTTTCGCACGTAGTCTGGAAGTGGCATCTTGCGCAGCATGATCTGCGGTTCGGTCGGCAGATTTTTGAAGGCGTCCTGCAGAAAGTTCCAGCGTCCGCTTTTTCCGATCTCCCATCCCACGTTTTGTTCGTCGGAAAAGAGGACGATCTGTTTGGCGGGATTGTCACCTCTGGCGAGGCTGAGGGAGGCCAGTGTGAGGGCCTGATAGGTGGTCATCGCGCCGTCGAGGGGCGCGAGCTCTTCGAGGGCTGCGTCGAGTTCCTGACGGTCTGTCGTCGGATCAAGAATGAGAGCGGCGGGGCTCGGTCCTCCGAGGATGAGGCTGAAGGCGTGCCCGCGGGGAGCGCGCTTGACGAGGTCGCGGGCTTCTTCGACAGCTCGCTCGAAGTTGGTTGTTCCGTCGACCGCAACCGTCATTGAGGTAGAGCCGTCGATGACGAGGGCGATGTCCTGGCGGGCTCCGGGAGTGAAACGGGAAAGATTGAGATACTTTTCAAAAAGAACCAGTGCGATGCAGGAGAGAAGCAGAAAGATGGAGATTCCCGCGATCCAGCGCCGCCACTTCGGTTCGTTGTGGAGGACCACAGCAACGCCGAGTCCGATCACGGCGAGGAGCAATAGAGGAAGCACCAGCAGCCAGGGAATCGTGGAGCCGGGCGGAATAAAGGGGCGCGCGAGGGCGAGAGCGAGAAGCCCGACGAGGAGGCACCGCGTCGCCATGAGGAGGGCTTCCTCGAGCTGGATGCGGCGGTTCCGTATCGCGAGCGATTCGAGAAGGAAGTTCATCGCACCCCAGTCAACAACGCGGCTCGAACGCCGGTTGAGCAAATGAATGACGATCGGAATGAGAATCCCGAGTGCACCGATGAGCAAAGCTGTATTGAGGAAGAGCATTTTTCGCGCTGCGCGCGGTGAAAAGTTAAAGGTAAAAAGTAAAAGGTGGCTTGGTTTCGGGGGCGCTTCGCGCTGTGAGAAAGTGGGAAAGTGGGAAAGTGGGAAAGTGGGAAAGTGGGAAAGTGGGAAAGTGGGAAAGTGGCTTCTGGTGGACGAGAGGAGATCTTTTTCTTAATCTTTCTCTTTTTCTTTTTCTAATTCGCAGGCCGGGGATCGAAGCTTTGTGGAGATTAGGAGTAAAATTAGGAAAAAGAAAAAGAGGTCTGGAGGCTATCGTTGGGAAAAGTAGCTGAACAATGCTTCGGGGACGGGGGTGGAGGTGTTGATAGGGACGTAGTCAGCTTGCATTTGGCCGCAGGCGAGTTCGATCGACTTGAGATGTGCCTGGACCCGGTCGAGGGAGGAGGCGCGAATCGTCGAGGGATCAATGTTGAGTCGACGTCCTTCGATTTCGAGGCACTTGAAGTCGTCGAATTTCTCAAAAGGAAAGGTGAACTCCTCTTCCGCCATGAGGTGAAAGACGACCAGCTCGTGGTTTCGGTAGCGAAAGTGGTGCAGTGCCTTTTTGATCGCTTCGGCATCGTCGAAGAGATCGCTGATGATGATGACGAGTCCACGGGAGGGGATACGGTCCGCGATCTCGTGGAAGGTGTCGGCGCAGCGGGTGTCCTCGGCCGGTTCGGTTGCTGCGAGTTCCTCGAGCACCTTTCGAACCTGGCTGGGCTTCGCGGCGGGGCGCAGATACTGGCGAATCCCGTCGGCAAAGGTGACCAGCCCGACTGCGTCCTGCTGGCGGATCAGGAGATAGGTGAGCGCTGCCGCGAGATAGCGACCGTAATCGTATTTGGAGATGTTCTCTTTTCCTCCGAGCGAGGTCGATTTGTCCCCTTTGTATCCCATCGAGCCGGAGGCGTCGACGAGGATCGTCGCCCGCATGTTGGTTTCCTCGATGTACTGCTTGATGTAATAGCGGTCACTTTTTCCGTAGACGCGCCAGTCGAGATTGCGAAGGTCATCGCCGGAGACGTATTGGCGGTGCTCCGCAAACTCGACCGAGAATCCCTTGTGGGGACTGGTGTGACGACCGTTGATGGTCCCTTCCTTGGCGCTGCGCGCCAGGAATTCAAGCCTGCCGATCATGTTGGTGATCTCTTTGGGCAGGAGATCGGAAAATTGGGTGGGACCCGTTTCGGCCATGGGACGCGTGGGAAGGAAGGTGGCTTAAACTTCGAGGTCAGCTTTTGGCTGGAACTGCTCGACGAGACGCTCGACGATGTCGTCGCTGGTGACACCTGCGGCCTCGGCGTTGAAGGTCGTGAGGACGCGGTGGCGAAGAACCGGCAGGGCGACGGCGCGGACGTCGGCGGTCGTGGCGTGAAATCTTCCCTGTAGAATCGCCCGTGCTTTCGCGGCGAGGATCAGGTAAATGCCGGCACGTGGGCCAGCTCCCCAGGAAACCATTTCGCGGACGAAGTCGGGCGCTTCATCTTCGCGGGGACGGGAAGCGCGTGTGATTTGCGAGGCGTAGGCGACAACATGGTCGGCGACAGGGACACGGCGAACCACTTTCTGCAGTCTTGCCACGGCGTCTCCGTCAAGCTGTTTGGTAATGTTAGCGCGGTAGGTGCCGGTGACGCGTTTGATGATCGCCTCCTCTTCCGGGGCGGTGGGGTAGTTCACGCGAATGTTGAACATGAAGCGGTCGAGCTGTGCTTCGGGAAGCGGGTAGGTCCCTTCCTGCTCGATCGGGTTCTGGGTCGCGAGAACGAAGAAGGGATCGGGAAGGGGGTAGGTTTCGTCGCCGATCGTGACGTGGTGTTCCTGCATTGCTTCGAGGAGCGCCGCCTGTGTTTTCGGCGGGGTCCGGTTGATCTCGTCAGCGAGAATCATGTTGGCAAAGATCGGCCCTTTTACGAATTTGAAGATTCGTTTGCCGGTGCTCATGTCTTCTTCGAGCACTTCGGTGCCGGTGATGTCGGCCGGCATCAGGTCGGGCGTGAACTGGATGCGTTTGAAGCTGAGGTCGAGAACTTCTGAGAGCGTGGAAATGAGAAGGGTTTTCGCGAGGCCGGGGACACCGACGAGAAGGGCGTGTGAGCGGCAGAAGATCGAAATCAGCAACTGCTCGATGACTTCCTCCTGACCAACCACGACGAGATCGAGCTGCTCCTTCATCGACGCGTAGGCGTCCTGTAATTCACGGATGATTTCCTTGTCGGAACTTTCGAGTTCTTGATCGGTTGTGGTGATTTCTGCCATGATTTGAAAAGGTGATTGCAGGTTTTAGCGGCACTGCCGGTAGTTTGAAATACTAATCGTGAACAAAAGACTGTGTCGAACGGGTTTTTCGCCTAATAGCGCGTATCGGGATGCTCTAAATGACTAGTTCGAATGGGTCTTCAGGCAACTGTCGGCGGATCGACTACTCTGAAATACGGATATCGGAGATCGTGACGCTGAAAGTTGAATTGGTGTCGTCGCCGTCAGCGAGAAGCCACAAGCCGGCTACGGGCAGCGGTTCATCGGGGAAGCTGACTTTTAATACAAAGGAACCGTCCGCTTCCGGGGCTGCTTGAATTTGCTCAAAGAACATGTCACCCATGGGATTGACCCGGTTTTTCCCGATCAGTGAGGCGTCCGGCATGAGATGAAAGCACTGAATCCTGCCGAGTCCCTTCATTTTCCCGCTGAACATTTTTTCGAGCGTTTTGATCCAGGTGGGAGCCGCGAGGCGCTGGATCGATGACAGCTTCTTCGTGCCCGGTTCGATGAGGCCAAGTCGCAGGAGGGCGTCGTCGTGACCTTTCGTCCAGAGATCTGCGGAATCGAGGTTCAGGGTGCCTTTAACCGTTCCGGTGACGGTGACCTCCTTCACTTTGATGATCCCGGGAAACTCTGAAACGAGAGGGGAACCGCTTCCGGCCACTCCGATGGTCATGGCTCCCTCGGCGTAGGAGAGCCGGTTCGCAGGGACGCCGTCGAATTCCAGTGCCTTCCAGGCGGCGGGCTGGGTAAAGGAGGCAAGGAGTCCTGCTGATAGGAAAATCTGAAAGAAGAGGAGCATTAGGACCGAATAGAGGAGGATTCGAACTTCTACCCAGAGTCACGAATTAAGGCGGCGGGGTCAAGCCCTCTCACGTTTTTCATGCAGTCTTCATCACCTTTTCACGCCGCATTCATCATCGTTTCACAGGGGCGGTGAATCTTCTATTCATGATTCAGTCAGAAATTACCATCGCGAGAGGAAGCATCGGATTAAACGAGCTGCTCTGGTTCGGGCGGCAGCAGGCCTTTGCCTGTATTTTCGGAATTCTCCTCCTCGGCGGGCTTGTTGTCACGAAGCATTGGGATCCGGACGGCGTCCTCTCGAGGTCTGATTTTCTCTTTCTCTACGCGCTCAGTCTTCAGGGGGCTTTGCTGGCCTTTCGATTGGAACACCGCGACGAGCTCATTGTCATTTTCGCGTTCCACGTCCTCGCGACCCTGATGGAATGGTTTAAAACCTCCCCTGCGATCGGATCGTGGCAGTATCCTGACACTGACGTCATTTTTCGTATCTACCAGGTGCCGATGTTTGCGGGATTCCTTTACAGTGCGGTGGGTAGTTACATCGCACGAGCCTGGAGGCTCTTTGATTTCCAATTCACCGGTTACCCGCCGCTATGGACTACGATTGCTCTCGCGGTGCTCGCTTATGTGAATTTTTTCACGCATCACTTCGTGCCGGATTTTCGCTGGGTCCTGATCGCGCTTTCCGTGGTGATGTTCTCGAAATGCGAACTGACCTTTCGCACCGGAGCAACCTACCGGCAGATGCCTTTGTTAGTCGGTCTGGGAATGGTCGCCCTTGCGATCTGGGGCGCGGAAAATATCGGGACCTATGTGAATGCGTGGAGTTATCCGGGGCAGGAGACGGAGTGGAAACCGGTTTCGATTCAGAAATTCTGGGCCTGGTATTTGCTCATGATGCTGAGCTTTGTCCTCGTATCGCTGGTGCATTTCCGTCGCGATTCTCCTGGTGACAAATCTGAAAAAAATGCGTAATCGTACCCGGTGAAATTGAAATCCAGCTATCTCCTTCAAGCGGTTGTGCTCCAGGTTGTTGCCTTGAATGCTTTTGCGCTCGATTACGAAGACGACATCATGCCTGTCCTCGTGAAAAAGTGCGCCGATTGCCACAGCAATGAATCCGGCAAAGCCAAGGGTGGCTTTAAGGTGGATGATCCGAAACACCTTCTCGGTCGCCTCAGCAAAAACAATCTCGTCGTTCCGGGGGACTGGGATGCGAGCTATCTTTTTATTACGCTCTACCGGCCGGAAGGTCACGAGGATGCGATGCCGCCGGAAGGGAAAGGGGAGCGACTCACGGAGAAGGAAGTGAAGCTGGTTCAAGACTGGATTACCGAAGGCGCACCGATTCTGGGCGAGCGCGGGGAGAAAGGCGATATGCCGGCGTCCACTGAACCGGAGAAGAAAGAGGAGACGATGGCCGAGTCTCCCAAGCCGGAGAACTGGACCAATCAGGCGGGGAAAACCATCGTCGCGACCTTGTTGAAAGTGGATGGCGATGTTGCCCTGCTGCGAATGGCGAACGGGAAAGTTTACAAGGTTCCTGTAGCGAGCCTGTCGGCCGAGAGTCAGGCGAAGTTGAAAGAGTGAGAAGCCGGAGGCCCGGCGCGTGAGAGGGTGAGGCATATCCATCTCGTCTGAGATTTGGATTGTTCGGGTGGTAGATGCCTTTTGCCAAAAGGCATAGGTAGCGATGCTCGGATATCAGCGGGTTAAACGCCCCTCACAGAAAGGTCCGAATCACCCAATCGAAGACGCGATCCGGAAGCAGCGCTCTAGCGATCATCGTCGGTCTCGCGAGATAGCCGGCGACGTATCTCGTTTTGGGTCGTTTCGATTCGACGGCTTTCACGATGACCTTTGCAATCACGGACGCACTGGAGGCTCTGCCGCTTCCGAAGGTGGCACGGGTCGCCTTTGCCATTTTGTCGGCAAGGTTTTCGTAGGGGCCGCCCTGCGAGCGCTCGATGAGGGGATCGACTAAGACCTTATCAAAGCCGGTTTCGATCGCACCGGGTTCGATGATGGCGACGTGAATCCCAAAAGGTGCCACTTCGATGCGTAGGCAGTCGGACCAGCCTTCGAGGGCGTGTTTGCTGGCGTGATACCAGGCACCGAGGGGGGTGTAGACCTTTCCTCCCATCGAGGAGAGGTTGATGATCGTGCCGCTGCCCTGCTCTCTCATTGTCGGGAGAACGAGCTGGGTGAGGCGTGCGAGACCGAAGAGGTTCACTTCAAATTGTTCCTTCGCTTCGCGAATACTGATGTCTTCGACTGAGCCGTAGACTCCGTAGCCGGCGTTGTTGACGAGGGCGTCGATGCGGCCTTCGCGTTTTAAAATATCAGCGACCCATTCTTCGATCGAACTTTCGTCAGTGAGATCGAGAAAGTGAATTGAAACGCCTGATTCAGTGAGGCCGTTCATCAGGTCGGTGCGTCTCGCTCCGGCGGAGACGCGATGGCCCTGTTCCGCCAGAGCGAGGGCGGTTGCTTTTCCTATTCCACTGGAGGCGCCGGTTACGAGGATGACTTTGGATTCCATTCTGAGTCGGTCAGTTTACTGGAATAGGTTTCATCCCACGAGGCTGGATCGAGATGAAAATACGAGCTCAGTTCGGCGTAGAGATCGGGGTGTTTGATCTTGAGATCGCGGGCTTCTTCGAAAAACGTTTCCGCGGCAACGGCGAAAAACTCAGCCGGATTGGTCGCCCCGTAAGGATCGAGAAAGGATCGCCCCCCTTTACCGGCTTCGACCTCTTCGACGAGTTTTTCGTAGTTGCGGTAAAATACCTCGACCCAGCGCTTGTAGGCGGCCCGGTTCTTGAGGATCGGAATTCCATCGGCGGCGCCATCGACCTGATCGAGCTGATGCGCGAACTCATGAATGACAACGTTCATGCCGTCGTCATCGTTCGCGGCACCGGCAACGACGCTGTCCCATGAGAGGATCACGGAACCGGTTTGCCAGGATTCGCCGAGGTTGGAGTGCGTCGATTCCTCCTCGGAAATGCCCCAGCGTCTTCGTCCGCGGTCCCGGAAGGCGCCCGGGTAAACGAGGATGGATTTGAGCCTTGGATAAAATTTGTGATGGGGAAGGGCGACGATGGGCAGCGCCGCCTGCGCACAGATGAGGACTTTCTGATGTTCTGTGATTTCCTCCAACCCGCCGCAGGGAACGAATCGTTTCCGGTGCATGAGCACGTTGACGATGCCTTCGAAGTCATCTCGAAGGTCAGATGGTATGACACCGTATCGGGGGAATTGTTTGAGAAGGATTTCCCGCTGGGCCTCACTCAATTTCTCATTGAGAAGGAGGGCGGTTTTCCTGTTTTTCGAAAGCGTTGCTCCGATCATGCCGAAGGAGACTCCGAGGAGAATAACGACGGTGATGGTGATCGGGTCTAACATGGTCTGATTAATCCCGGAAAGGGCTGTCGGAAAATTCAAACGCCTCGTTCCGGTCGTGGAGGATACTCACGAGGTAAGCAGCGGGAAGCAGTGCCATCCAGTTGTCGTCCTGATCGAGGGCGAGGGAGCTTCCTGACGGTAGCTGAATGTTAGGCGCGTCGCGCTTGCTTGCTTCGGGATCGACCACTTTGGGGCGCAGCCATTGAGCGACGCTCCAGGGGGATTGCTCGAGACGGCACTCAACATTGTACTCGTTCTCGAGGCGCGCTTTCATGACCTCGAACTGCAGTGGTCCAACCGCACCGAGGAGGGGAACCCGCTGGGCGCTTTGATGCACGTCGTAGGCCTGGGCGACGCCTTCTTTGAGAAGCTGCTCGATTCCGGAGCGGTAGCGTTTGATGTTCGCGGTATCGCTGTTGAAGATGTAGGCAAAGCACTCCGGCTTAAAGCGCGGCATCTCATTGTAAACGATCTTTGAGTCACTTGTCAGGGTGTCGCCGATTAGAAAGTCGTAGTTGCCAACCAGTGCGAGAATGTCCCCGGCGTAGGCTTCGTCGAGGGTTTCCCTGTCCTGACCGAACAATTTCTGAGCGTTGCTGAGACGAACTTTCTTTCCCGATCGAATGTCGGTCACCTGCATGTCCCGCTCGAAGGTGCCGGAAACGATCCGCACGAAGACAGCGCGGTCGCGGTGGCGGGGATTCATGTTCGCCTGGATTTTGAAAACGAATCCCGAAAAAGCGTCGTGGTGAGGGTTGATCGGACCTTCTTCCGATTTTCTCGGGGCCGGTTTCGGTGCGAGTTCGAGGAAGCGTTTCAGCATCAGTTCGACGCCGAAGTTGTTCATCGCACTGCCGAAGAAGATCGGCATCTGCTTCCCCGCGAGAACCCGTTCCATGTCGAGTTCTTCGGTAACGCCGTCGAGGAGGTCGATTTCCTGTTTTGCTTGTTCGTGAATTTCCGAGTCGAGTGTCTCAGCCACTTTCTCGTCATCGATTCCGCCGACGGAAAGAGGCGCTTTGTAGGAACCGTGCGGGGTCCTTTCAAAGAGGTTCACCTCGTTGGTTTCACGGTTGAAGATTCCGCGAAAGCGGGGGCCGTCACCGAGAGGCCAGTTGAGAGGGACCGGGGGCAGGCCGAGGACGCGCTCGAGCTCGTCGATGAGTTCGAGCGGCGGACGGGAGGGGCGGTCCAGTTTGTTCACGAATACAAAAATGGGAACGCCGCGTTTCCGGCAGACTTCGAAGAGCTTCAGGGTTTGGGCCTCGATCCCTTTACCGGCATCGATCACCATGACGGCGGAGTCGACCGCGGAGAGAACCCGGTAGGTGTCTTCGGAAAAGTCGTGGTGACCCGGGGTGTCGAGGAGATTCACGCAGGAGCCGTCGTAATCGAACTGAAGCACGGTCGATGACACGGAAATTCCACGTTCCTTCTCCATGTCCATCCAGTCACTCGCAGTGGAGTTCTGATTTTTACGGGCGGTGACGCTGCCGGCGAGGTGAATCGCGCCCCCATAGAGAAGGAGCTTTTCGGTGAGCGTCGTTTTCCCGGCATCGGGGTGGGAAATGATCGCAAAGGTTCGACGGCGGTCGATTTCGCGGGCGACGTCAGGTGAAACGGTTTTGGTGGGAGCTGTCACGAGAGGATATCAGGTCAAATTGGCGTTCAGGGGGCTAGACCACTACGCTCACAGTATTGCCGTCGCAACGCCGGATTTTGGGAGCTTACTTCAGGCTGAGCAAATAGGCGACAAGGTCGCTTAATTCATCGGGCGCGAGCGTCCCGTCGAGTCCCATCGGCATGAGCGATGCCGGGATTCTTTCGATGGACTCGATCGCTGAGCGGGGAATTTCGTGCTTTTGCCCTGCGATGTCGATCAGCTCAATATCGCTTTGAGTGCGTTTTTCGATGAGCCCGAGCTGCGGCGGAGCCTCTCCCTTCAGGTTGACCTGAAAAGTTTCGAAATCCCTGGCGATCGATTCGCTTGGATAGAGAATGGACTCGAAAAGGTCGCGGGCCGTCCTGATCCGTCCAATTGTGCTCAGCTCAGGGCCTATTTTACCACCATCGGAGTCAATTTTGTGGCAGACGAGGCAGGTTCCTTTGCCCGATTTGAAAATCTCAGCCCCTCTTACCGGATCGGCTCCGTCGAGGCCCTCGACGAGTGATTCGATCTTTTCGTCGCGTTTTGCTTTCTCGGCCTCGACCTCTTCCTGGCGTGCTTCGAGCTGCTCGGTGATTTCTGGAAACGGCTTGAAGCGCTGCCTTAGTTGATTGATGGGCAGGTTCGGAAAGGCGGGAGATTTGAAGATGATTTCACCGAGTTGAGCTGCCAGTTCGGGGGTGTCGATCTTTTTGAATAAATCAAGAAAAGAGCCGAGCTCGACGATGCTGAACTGTCCGAGGAGCTTTGCCAACTCCTCCCGATGTGCTGCTGTGAGGGCGCTTTTCGAGAGCATCGCTATGGACTCGGCCCGGGCTTCGGTGTCCGTTTCGTTCTCGAGGAGATCGATGAGAAGGGCGAAGGTCTCGTCGGCGATGGCGGTGCTGTTTTTCGAAAGACAGCGGGCTGCTTTGACCCGGGAAAGCCGCGAAACCCGGTCATTACTCACGATGCCCTTGAGAAGATCGGTGAATTGATCGGAAGGAGCGGCTAGCAAGGCTGAGAGGGTGCTTGCGAGGGTGGCTTCCGTCGCTGTATCGGAGAGATTGGCTTCAAAGACTTCGGTCCACTCCGGCTGAAAGGGAATCCTGTTTGCCGCGGCAATCAACTGAAGACCGAGGTCCTGACGAAGCGGTTCTTCGGATCTCAGCAGTGAGGTGACAAATCCCTGCATCGGCGGCGAATCGAGAAAGGGCGGGACAATCTCGAAAAGGGTTTCGAGACGATTCTCGTTGAAATCGGAATTCCAGCGAATGAAGCGATTGGCGAGGGCTGCGTCCCATTTGTGGTTCTCCACGCAGATTTGATGCACGGTTTTCCGCAGGGCGTCATTGGGATGGGCGAGGAAAGGCAGCACGTCGAGTGCCTCCAGTTTGCTCTCTGACATTTCATTCAGTGCGATGAGCGCTCCTTTGATGACGCGGGGATTTTCGGAACTTAGCGCATTCTTTGTTGTTTCGTAGTCATCGATTTCAATGAGCGCGTAAATGAGAGCGTGCTCGAGAAATCTGTCATCGGCGACGCGGCCCATTCTTCCGAGGATCGCACCGATGGCGCGGAATTCTCCCATGACGCCGAGGGCGGCCGCTGCTGTGCGTGCCACTGAGGGCGTGTCATTGCGAACCATGGAGGCGAGGGCGCCGCTGATGGTTTTGTTCCGGTCGAGTTCGATCTGGCGTTCGGCGGGTTCATTTGCGGCGATCGATTGCCAGCTGCGGGTCACGAGAATGCCGTTGCAGGCGGTCTGCCTCACGCTGGGGCTCGGGTCGGTCAGCGCCGCGTAGATCAGATCGGTCGCTTCGGAGAATTTCATTCGTGTGAGCGTCCAGAGAGCGTTGCGGCGGGCCATCTCGGAGGTGTTGGTGTCTTCGAGGATGCGTTTCAGTTCAGGAAAGGCAGGGTCGCCTCTCACCGCCAGCTCAGTAATCGCGCGGTCACGAATCCAGAACTCGGGAGCATCGAGAAAACCGGAGACATCCTCGCTCGTGTAGCGTGGCCAGTCCGGCATTGCCCCGGGTTTCTTTGCGGTGGTGTCCTTGGGGCGAATCCGGTAAAGGCCGCCGGAAATCTCGGGCTTTGCGATTTGGGAATTCGGGCAGCCGATGCGAAACCATCCACCCGTGTCGACGACGATGAGGCCACCTTCGCGATCTTCAAAGACATCGGTAAAGTGCGAATCCGGCTCGTTGAGCTGGAAGATCGTCTCCGTTTTTGTCGCGATGAAGCTGGCCCCTTTTTGCTCGGTGACGGTGCGTGTGATTTTCGATGTGTTGAAATGAGAGATGAGCCAGTTGTCTTTCCACTCGGGATTGAGAGCGGTGCCACGGTAACGGCTCATCCCTGAAATCGCGATGTGCCCGAAATTGTGCACCGGAGGAAGAAGGTCTCCGGTCTTTTTGAACTCATCAATGACGAGCTGCTGATCGTAGCGCGGGTAGGCTCCGCCGTGAACCCAGTGCGTCAGGGTGTCCCCGCGGGGGCGACCGTAGAATAAATTGACGGTTCCGAGGATTTCCCCTTCCTCCGTGAAATCGACCTCAACGGGATTGTCCATGCCACCTCCGGCGAAGGCCTCGACTTCACCGCCACTGAGCTGAGAGGACCAGACACGAGCGCCTTTCCCCGTCTCCATGATCTGGCCTGTGTCATTGTCAGGGATCGCGAAGCCTTTCCGCCCGTGGCACCAGTAGAGCCTCCCGTTGGGGTGGAGGAAAGGGCCGTGCACGTCAGCGGCATTGCCTGTGAAATCAAAGCCGGTCACGAGTTCCTCCCTCACTTCGGCTACACCGTCACCGTCCTCATCTGCAAAGCGCCAGAGGCTCGGCGGGGACATCACGTAGAGTGAATCGTAGACCCAGAGCGCCCCCTGCGGGAAGGTGAGGCCGTCGGCAAAAATCGTTTTTTTGTCGAAGACGCCGTCCTTGTCCGTATCGACGAGAAGACTCACAAAGTTGGGCTTCTGCGCGAGGAGCTCCTCCTTGTTCAGATTGAGCCCCGCATTTTCGGCGACAAAAAGGCGGCCATTGTCATCGTAGTTCGCCATCACAGGATGGCGAACCAGCCCCGGCGTCGTTGCCGGAACCATTTCGAGACCTTCCGCGATCTCGTAGTTATCCGCCGCGAAAAGCGCCGGGGTTAACAGAGAGAGGAGAAGGAGACGCACAGATTGATGCATGGGGAAAGATGCCAAAGCTAAGGCGCTCCTGCAAGGCGGCATTGCGGACTGATAAAATTGTCGGTTTGCCCCGGGGGCGGGGCTTCTGATGAGATTAGGAAAAAGAAAATGATAAAGAAAAAGAAGCGGGGCTTGATAGTGGGGGGGGGCCCAACAATGCCGGATTTAGATAGTTGCTGGAACTAAATTCACTGATACCCCCCCCCCCCCCACCCCCCCCCCGCGCGCACGAAGGCCTGATTGCTTGAGAGGCTGTCAGATAATGCAGTGATGCCCACCGGATCTGTGTGAATCCATCTTCGATCCTTTTAAATCTGTGCCAAAATCGGTGGCTATGAATTTTAACACAGATTTGGAACGGATTAATCGGATTTACACAGATTGATCTCTTTCCTTTCGAGAGCTTCCCGGAGTCTCTATCCTTATCCTTATCCTTATCCTTATCTTCAACTTTTTCTGCCGACCGGAAATCGTCGGCGTTCGCCCTTCGGGGCGGGGCTTCTGATGAGATTAGGAAAAAGAAAATGATAAAGAAAAAGAGGCGGGGCTTGATGGGGGGGCTTTTCACGCACGAAGGCCTGATTGCTTGAGAGGCTGCGTATTTGCCGGGATCTGTGTGAATCCATCTTCGATCCTTTTAAATCGGTGCAAAAATCGGTGGCTATGAATTTTCACACAGATTTGGAACGGATTAATCGGATTAACACAGATTGATCTCTTTCCTTTAGAGAGCTTCCCGGAGCCTTTATCCTTATCCTTTTCTTTATCTTCAACTTTTTCTGCCGACCGGAAATCGTCGGCGTTCGCCCTTCGGGGCGGGGCTTCTGATGAGATTAGGAAAAAGAAAATGATAAAGAAAAAGAGGCGGGGCTTGATGGGGGGGCTTTTCACGCACGAAGGCCTGATTGCTTGAGAGGCTGCGTATCTACCGGGATCTGTGTGAATCCATCTTCGATCCTTTTAAATTGGTGCAAAAATCGGTGGCTATGAATTTCTACACAGATTTAGAACGGATTAATCGGATTTGCACAGATTGATCTCTTTCCTTTCGAGAGCTTCCCGGAGCCTTTATCCTTATTCTTATCTTTATCCTTTTCTGTATCTTTAACTTTTTCTGCTGACCGGAAATCGTCGGCGTTCGCCCTTCGGGGCGGGCTTCTGATGAGATTAGGAAAATGAAAATGATAAAGAAAAAGAAGTGATTGCCCGAAGTTTATCGGGCTCTTTTTCGGTGTCGGTGGTTACCAGCCGGCGCCTTTGGTGAGTGTTTGAATCCGGCAGAGATAGGTATCCGCGGTGATATAGAGAACCGATCCGTCGTTGCCCCAGGCGCAGTTCGCGGTCTTTTCGCCGGTCGCGATCCGGCCGAGCAATTTTCCTTCGGGTGAGAGGACGTGCACACCGCCCGGAGCGGTCGCCCAGAGATTGCCCGCCTCATCGACTTTTAATCCATCCGGAAGACCGGGGAGCCCTTCTTTGACGAGGTTGGTCGCATCGTAGAAAAGACTTCCTTCGCCGAGGGTGCCGTCATCATTGACTGGAAACGCTTTGATGATCGCGGCTTCGGGATCGGACTGGGCGACGTAGAGGGTTTTAAAATCGGGGGAGAAAGCGATCCCGTTGGGGCGGGTCATTTCTTTAGTGAGAAGGGTGATTTCGCCTTTTTCGTCGAGTCGGTAGACCCCGCAGAAATCGAGTTCGCGAAGAGGATCGTCCCAGCGATTGGGAAGTCCGTAAGGAGGATCGGTAAAGTAAAGGGTCTTTCCATCCGCGCCGAGGCAGACGTCGTTCGGGCTGTTGAGGCGTTTCCCTTCGTAGTTGTCCACGAGGGTGCGTTTCCCGCCCCCTTCGGTGAGGACCGAGAGCCGGCGATCGCCATGTTCGCACGAGATGAGCCGGCCTTTCGCATCGAGAATGAGCCCGTTGCAACCCGGTTCGCCTCCGTAGGGAGCCTGCCCCGTGTAGCCGGACGGCTGCAGCCAGGTCTCAGCTCCTTTTCCTTCGTCCCAGCGAACGACGCGATTGTTCGGAATGTCGGAAAAGAGAATGAAACCACCGTGAGGGTGCGATTTTTCGGGAACCCAGACCGGCCCTTCCGACCAGACGAAACCGGACGAGAGCACCTCGATTTTCGCGTCGGGAGCGATGAGGCTGTCGATCCTTTTATCTTTCCGTATGATTTCTCCAATGGTAGGAAAATTGAGAGAGTCCTGCGCAGATAGCGAAACAGCGAGGATGATGGAAATGGAAAATATGAAAGAAACGGTATCTCTATAATGTGGTTTGAGGATCAGTTTGCGCATTGTGATGAAAGAGTGATTGTATTGTTTACCTAACTTTTAACAGATCAATGAAGGACAAGGCAAGCGGTAAGGAGGGATCCGCGGACTCACCATCAGAGGAAGAACAGGCAACCCAACCGGGACTGTCTGAAGGCGCCGAGATATCAATAAAGCCCGATGACGTCGAGTTCATTGATCCCATCGAGAAGTGGTGGGACGAAAAGCCGGATGCAAACGACGCGATGCCGGATGTCCGCGATGTCGTTGCTCAGGACGTCGTCCTCGATTCTGAAGGAGATGAACCCCGCCTTGTTCCGGACGAGAACGACAGTATCAGCTTGATCAAGAGCAGGAAGGCCGCCCCCGCGGAGGATGCGACGGAAGCGGTCGGTGAAGATTCTCCTCCTCCTCTGCCGCCTCTGGATGACTTCGAGGCGAGTCCAAAGGCGGAAATCGCGGAGGATTCCGGGACTGAAAGTGCCGAAGAAATTACCGAAGAGAAAGTGGTAAAAGTCGTTCGCAGCGGGAAGAAAGTTAAGAAGGGACCGCCGGCGCTTCCACTGAATGAATCGGCTGAGGATTCGGGGAAAGAGGAAGTCGAAGAGGAAACTGATTCCGAAATTCTACCTCTTTCTGTTCCTCCGCTTGAACGCCTTGGCGAGTCGGGTGATGACGATGAACCGTCTCCTTTGCCGCTGGATCAGGAGGAGGTGCCGGAATCTGAAGATTTGTTGAAATCCGACAAAGCGCTGGAACCCGAAGAGACGCAGGACTCGGACAAAGCTGACGAAACGAACAAAGTAGACGAAGCGGACGAAGCGGACGAAGCGGACGAAGCGGACGAAGCGGACAAAGCCGACAAAGCTGACAAAGCTGACAAAGCTGACAAAGCTGACAAAGCTGACAAAGCTGACAAAGCTG
>JARGPH010000040.1:46313-47524 GCA_029213065.1 Verrucomicrobiales bacterium
GACAAAGCCGACAAAGCCGACAAAGCCGACAAAGCCGACAAAGCCGACAAAGCCGGCGAAGCCGGCGAAGCTGACGAAGCTGACGAAGCTGACGAAGCGGATGAAACCGAAGAGCCGGACGAAGCTGGTAAATCAGACACGTCTGAAGAGAGTGACGACGATGAAGTGAAGCGCGAGGCCGAGGAGTTGATTGCAGCGGCTTCGGTTCCTGCAGCGGGTGCCACTGAAGCGGGGCGGAAAAAGGCAGGCTGCTGGACGGTCTTCACGACTTTGTTTTTCCTCGGGGCGATGCTGGTATTTGCAGCGCTTGCGGTCGGTGGTGCTGTCTACTGGAAAAAGTATCAGAATATTCAGGAGGAGATTGCCTCCACTGCCGTTCAGAAACTGGAGGAGCAGGGGATTTATCTCGGGTATGATGATTGGAATTTTCAGTTCCCGCGGGGGCTTGTTCTCGAAAATGTGACTCTGTTTGAGACCGCTGCCAGAGAAACCGCTGTCGTCAATGCTTCCGATATCGGAATCAATGTCGACGTTCTCAGCATTGCCAAAAACAGGGGCGCGCCCGACGCCTTCGAAGTGTCGTTTGACGAGTCATCGATTTCGCTGTTTGAAGCCGGGGGAGAGAGTTTCTCCGTGGAAGGGATTGATGGAGAGCTTTTCATCGCAGAGGAAACGCTTGCGATCGAGCGATTCACGGCAACGATCGGAGGGGTTCGAGTCGAAGCCGGTGGTCGTATCTTCCTGCCTTCAAATTCAGAGAGCGATGAGAGTGACGGCGGTTCGGTTGACGCCGGGGCGAAAAAGTTCACCCTTCCGTTTGATCTTGCTGTGCTCAAGAAAGCGGAACCGGCCTTTGCACTCGCTTCGCCTCAGGGTGGTGTGCCTTTGCTGGTGACTGTTGCCGTTTCAAATACCGAAGAGACTCCGCAGGACGTTACCGCGCAGGCCACACTTCAGAGCAGTGGATTTACCTGGAACGAAGTGGCGGTTGATTCGCTCTCCGCACTCGTCAATTACCGGACTGAGGAAAAAGTCCTTCACTTTACCAATTTCCAGCTCGGCGCGGCTTCGGGATTTATCGGCGGGAGTGGTTCGATCGACACCGGAAGCAGCGTCGCGACGATCAAGCAGCTTCAATCCAACGCCGACATTGTGGCTTTCGTGAGCAGCTTTGATGGTGACCTTGCTGAAAAGCTCAGCTTCATCGAAAT
>JARGPH010000041.1:0-11002 GCA_029213065.1 Verrucomicrobiales bacterium
TGGATGCCGGAGTATTTGTTGAAGTCACCTCAATAAAACCCTTTGAGACAAAACCCTTGAAGGAATCCGTTGGATTCGAACATTCCTTCGTCGACAGAATTTCGATTGAGCCAATCGCCGGTGAGGGGCCGTCTTCTTTTGTAGTTTCCGGGAGGATCGTAAATCCCCGGGTACAGGCCCCGGGAATCTTGTGTTTTTACTGAAAACTCCCCGCCAGCCACTTCGGCCTTTTTTGGGTGGCTGATGATACTCAAAAAAGAGTGGGGGAGGCCTTTGAAATCATGAGTGATTACAAATTGACATCACAATTGGGTGATGTCACATTTTAATCATGATCAGGACGCAGATTCAACTTCCCGAACCACTTTACAAGAGAATAAAGCGGATTGCGAAAATGCGCGACTGGTCGCTTGCGGAAGTGGTTCGGCGCGGGCTTGAAGAATATGAAAAAACCTGCGTAGATATTGAAGATGACCCCCAAGACGAGTGGGATTTCCCAACGCTCGACCCCAGCGGTGGCTACGTTGCTGACCCTGCGGAAGTTAATTCGGAGACTGATGCGATTTTGAATCGATGAAATTGTCGATCGATACCAATCTCTTTATCTATGCCGCCGATCCTGATTCACCGTATCATTCAGAAGCCCGGCAATTTTTCAGCTCAATCAAATCAATGCCTGCGGGTGATGTTTATGTTTGCGGTCTCGTTCTGACCGAAATTTATATGCAGCTGCGAAATCCTGCGATTTTCAAAAAGCCATATTCGAACACCCAATCGGTTGATTTCTGCCGAAAATTGAAGAGCAATCCCGCGTGGGCCTACATCGACTATTCCGATGTGATTTTCGAAAAACTAATGGATTTTGAACACAGGAAATCACGCGGATTTCGTCGGGTCATCGATGCCCGAATTGCGCTGACCCTGAGGCATCATGGAGTCACCTATTTTGCGACGGCAAATGTGAAAAATTTTAAGGGATTTGACTTCGAGGCTGTCATCAATCCCATTACGGATCCTTACTCTGGTTCTGATTGGCAGTAGACTGCGCCGGAGACAGGCTCGGGAATCGCTGCCCCGACGGGAATTTCCGGGGATCCGCTATCTATCCCGCCACCCCTCGAGCAGAGCGTTCAAGGAGGGGCTGCCTTCTGCTGCCCGCAGAAGTCATGAGCGAATGCCCGGCTTGGAAGGCGAGGTGCCGGATGCGGGGGGATGCTTATCCGGCGGCTGGAAGCACGCGACGCCCCGGGGATGGTGAGGGACGGGGAACCGTGAAGGACCAAGATGCATTGCGGTGGCGATACAGAACCCCTTCAGGGTTCCTCGGATCCCGGTAATCAAATCCCCGGGGTTGCGAGAACCCCGGGCTGGGATACGGAATACCTTTGGCATTCAGCTTTTGGGAATTCCCGCAGGCTTCCGGGAACACCCCTCAGGGCTTCGTTCGAACGACGCTTGCGCAGAAGTTCAGCGGGGAGTATGATCTCTCTATGACGAAAGGAATTTCCATTGATCCCGCCGTGTGTCACGGAAAGCCTGTAATCGAGGGAACTCGTGTTCTCATCGCGACAATTCTAGGTGCTCTCGCAGGTGGCGATTCGAGAGAGAGGGTCGCTGAAGATTACAATCTAACTCTCGAGCAGATATCATCGGCTCTTCAATTTGCTTCGGATATGGCTGATTTGCAGGTCTCTGCTTATGAAGCCGTTGCATGAGGTTTCTTTTCGACGAGAATTTCCCGAAAGCGGCGAGACTCGTGCTCGAAGGGTTGGGACACGACGTTTTTGATTTTCGGCTGCTTGGTTCTGAAGGCTAGCCCGATTTGGAGGTGATGCGCATGGCTCTCGACAAGCATGCTGTGATTCTCAGCACGGATCGTGATTTTTTTCATACGCTTGGTCGTCTTCATCCGGGGCATTACGGTATTCTCGTCATTGCTCTCAAGAGGCCGACTCGAGAGGCGCTGATTGATCGACTTAAATGGTTTCTGGATCATTTCGGCAATTCAGATATATCTGGACGGTCCTTTCAGTTGAGAGATTCCGCATGGATGGTTTATCCGCCGTTCGACAATCTGGACAGCGAGGGAGGCGAACCGAATTAGCAGGACTTGCCATTCCGCGACGCAGAGGGTTCAGGGAGGGGCTGCCTTCTGCTGCCCGCAGAAGTCAGGAGCGAAAGCCCGATTTGGAAGGTGAGGTGCCGGATGCGGGGGGAGGCTTATCCGGCGGCTGGAAGCACGCGACTCCCCGGGGATTGTGAGAGACAAGGAACCGTGAAGGACCGGCAATCCATTGCGGTGGCGATACAGAACCCCTTCAGGGTTCCTTGGATACCGCTATTCAAATCCCCGGGGTTTCGAGAACCCCGGGCTGGGATACGGAATACCTTTGGCATTCGTTGCGGACCGACCGTGCCCGTGCTCGGGGAACAGGCCCGAGGTCCTGTGTCCCCGTTTGCCTGGAAAATTGGGGGAGGTGAGAAGTTTCTGCAGCTGTTAGCGACTCCCGAAGTTCCCGCTACTCTCTACTCTCTACTCTCTTCATCCTCCCACTACGCGAGAATCCCTTTCACGATTTCACCATGCACGTCAGTGAGGCGGAAGTCCCTTCCGGCGTAGCGGTAGGTGAGCTTTTCGTGATTGAGTCCAAGCAAATGTAGGATTGTGGCGTGCCAGTCGTGGATGTGGACTTTGTCGAGGACGGCTTTGTGACCGTGATCGTCGGTGGCTCCGTAGCGGAGCCCGCCTTTGACACCGCCTCCGGCCATCCACATTGAGTAGCCCTGATTGTTGTGGTCGCGTCCGTTGGTGCCCTGCGCATGCGGGGTTCTCCCGAACTCACCGGCCCACATTACGAGGGTATCCTTGAGCATGTCCCTGTCCTTGAGGTCCTGGAGAAGACCGGCGATGGGGTGGTCGATCTCGGTGCAGTTCCGGGTGAGGGCATCGCGGAGGTTGTTGTGATGATCCCAGTTCCCGTGATTGACCTGAATGAAGCGAACCCCGGCCTCGGCCATGCGTCGTGCGCTGAGGCACTGGCGTCCGAATCCGGCGGTGGTGTTGTTGTTCAAGCCGTAGAGTTCTCTGGTCGCTTCGGTTTCCCCGGAAATATCGAGGACTTCGGGGACTTCGTCCTGCATCCGGAAGGCGAGTTCGTAGGATTCGATGATCCCTTCGACTTCGGGGTGATACTCGTCGCGCTTCAGTTTCGCTTCGTTGAGTGATTTGATGAAATCGAGCTGGACTCGCTGCATCTCGGAACTCATTTGAGGGTTCTTGATGTTGCTGATCGCGGCCTGCTGGTCGGCTGAGACGAAACGGTTGCGGGCCTGCTTTCCGATCGGGGTTCCCTGATAGATCGCGGGAAGGAAAGCGCTGCCGTAGTTTTGGGCTCCGTTAGGGGGAGCGAGAGTGACGAAGCCGGGGAGGCTGTCGTTCTCGGTGCCGAGTCCGTAAAGGGTCCACGCGCCGAGCGAAGGGCGCACAAACTGGAAGTTGCCGGTGTGCATCATCGTCTGTGCCTGTGGATGATTCGGCAGGTCGGTGTGCATGCTGTTGATGAGGCAGAGATCGTCGGCGTGGTTCGCGAGCCTGGGGAAGAGCTCGGAAATGGGGAGGCCGCTTTCACCGTGCTGATTGAATTTGAAAGGGGAGCCGAGCAATTTGGCGTAGCCTTTGGATTCTTTGCCGCTGTCGCGATTGAGGAGCGGTTTGTAATCGAAAGTGTCGACATGAGAGGGACCGCCCTGCATGGAGAGAAAGATGATCCGTTTCGCCTTCGGCGCAAAGTGGGGGGATCTCGGCGCGAGGGGATTCGTTTCCGCTTCTTTGGCCGCCGCCGCGAGTGCGGAAAAGGCGAGATAGCCAAACCCGCAGGAAGTGGTCTTCAGGGCCGCTCTCCGGGAGAAGGGGTGGAGGTTCAGTGCATTCATAATCAGTGAGTGGGCAGGGTTTTTTTAAGCGTGTTAGTTGAGGTAGCGGAATTCAGCGGAGGAGATCAGTGACTGGCAGAAAGTGGTCAGCGCCATTCGTCTCGATTTTTCCACGGAGAGGTTCTCGGCCCGGGCAACTTCGAGGAAGCGTTCGATGTAGTCCTTGGTGTGTGCGCTTTCCTCCGGTGTCGGGGGGCGTGAGTAACAGAGGTAGAAGGCGGCGGTGGCGAGTTCGGGGCCGCGCAGCTCCTGCTCACCCGCGAGGTAGTCGGCCATCGCGGCAGCGCTCCTGATCGCGAAGTCGGAGTTCATAAGGTAGAGCGCCTGGGAGGGAACCGTGGTCACTTCGCGCTTGCCGGAAAGGAGGCTGGGATCGGAAAAGTCGAAGAGGCTGAGGCTTTCGGGGACAAGGCCCCGAACGATGGGGAGGTAAACGGAGCGGTGACTCGAAGGCGTGTTGAGTTGAGCCTCCTGAATGTTGCGTCCCACAAAGCCGTCGCCGACCTGAGAGACCATGGAGCCTTCGGGGCGTTTCAGGTCGAGTTGTTGGCTCACTGCGAGGGTGGCGTCACGGAGTGATTCGGCATCGAGTCGTTTGCGGTGGGCGCGCCAGAGAAGGCGGTTTTCGGGGTCTTTCTGAAACTGGGCTTCGTTGTAGTCGGAGCTCATGCGGTAGGTGCGGCTCGTCACGATTTCGCGAATGAGATTTTTGGTCGACCATCCCGAATCGATCAGGGTGAGGGCGAGGTAGTCGAGGAGCTCGGGATGACTGGGCTTTTCGCCGGTGGTTCCGAAATTGTCGACGCTGGTGACGAGTCCTTCTCCGATGAGCCAGCCCCAGACGCGATTGGCATAGACCCGCGCGGTGAGCGGATTCTCAGGTGAGGTCATCCATTCGGCGAGCTGACGTCGTCCACTTTCGTGAGTGCCGATCGCGGACTGGTTGTTCGTCTGGATGACCTGGAGAAAGCCCCGGGGAGCGCGCTCGGTTGCGGGGTTGTCTTCCTCGCCGCGAATCAGAATCTGGGAGTCGAACGGTTCTTCGCGATCGCGAACGCCCATGCTGAAAGCGATCGGATTTCCGTCATCGTCGTAGGAGTCGAGGATGCGGCGTTGGATTCCGACCTGATTTCGTGCTCTGAGGATTTGATTGAGTTTCGCCCGTGCTCCATCGGCATCGCCGCTGCGACGGAGCTCGCGAACTTCTTCAGTGATTTCTTCGAGCCGCTCTTCTAAAAGCGTCATTTGAAAAGACATTTCGATCATCTCGCCCAGCGTTTTCGTTTCCGTGCCGGTCGTGGTCGTTGAGGCAGCGGGAAGCGAAACCAGTTCGGTGGTGCGGCGGCTCTGGAGAGCCTCGGCGGTGCCGTAGAGGGTTTCTGAGCTCAGGAAAATTCCCGCCATGGAGTAATAGTCCGCCATCGGGATGGGATCGAATTTGTGATCGTGACAGCGGGCGCAGGCAACGGTGGTGGCGAGGAAGGCCTGGGTCGTCGTGTCGAGTTGTTCGTCGGCGAGGTCGAAGCGGAACTGGCGGGAGTTTACTTCGTTGAGTCCTTTCGTTCCGATCGCGAGAAAGCTCGTCGCGACGAGGTGTTCCGCTTTCTCTTCAGGCGTCTCCGCGTCGAGAAGGTCACCGGCGATTTGCTCCTGGAGGAACTCATCGAAGGGCTTGTCGGCGTTGAAAGCGTCGATCACGTAGTCGCGATAGCGCCAGGCGTGGGGGAAGGTCGCGTTGACCTCTTTTCCTGACGACTCGCCGTAGCGGGCGACATCGAGCCAGTGACGGCCCCAGCGTTCGCCGAATTGATCCGAGGCGAGGAGCTCGTCGACGGTTTTGGCGAGGGTTGTTTCGGGATCGGCCTCGTAGCCGGTGACGAAGGCTTCAACCTGTTCGCGGCGGGGAGGAAGCCCGGTGAGATCAAAGTAGAGCCTCCGAACGAGGGTGAGCGCTTCGGCGTCGGGGGCCGGGGTGAGACCGGCGGCGTCGCGTCCTTTTTCGATGAAGGTATCAACCGCATTGATGGCCCAGTCGCTGGTGGCGGGATTTGGCTTTTCAGAAAGGGAGGGGAGTTGGTAGGCCCAGTGTTCGCGTCCGGCTTCGACGTCGATGGTGTTGGTGTATTCGGCAGGGGCGCCGGATTTGGATTTCCGTTCACGGGGATCGGGTGCGCCCATTTCGATCCAGAGTTTGAAGTCGGCGATGACGTCGGGATCGAGCTTGTATTTGGGCGGCATTTCCAGATCGGTGTCCGTGTAGAGGACTGCGGTGTAGAGAAGGCTTTCGTCGAGATCGCCGGGAACGACGGCCGGTCCGGTGTCGCCTCCGACGAGGCTCATTTCGCGGGTATCGAGGAGGAGGCCGCCTTTGATTTTGTCACCGTCCTCGGAGTGGCATTTGTAGCAGTGTTCGACGAGCGCCGGGCGGATCTTCGATTCGAAGAAGTTGATCTGCTCGTCGGAGTATTCCGGGGTGGCGGAGCTCATGCTCATTTCCTGCGCTGACCCCGGTTGGGCCATGAGCAGAAAGGTAAGGCCGGGCAGGAAAAGCAAAGCGCGGGTCGAAGCGGGGATCATGTCTGATAAAACATTCGACCGGCGAAAAGGTTGCGGGGAAATTTGATGGTTTTGAAAAAGGCGGGGTGATCTGCGGCCCCTTCAGGGCCGTGATTGATGCAGGGCTGTGTCCCGGCGTTCCGCTGCGCTCCACACCGCGCTAATTTCTTGAGGAGCCTCCGGCTCTCGTGGCGGGAGGGTAGAGCGTGTAGAGGAATCCGTGAGGATTTCTTCGGCGTTGGACCTGTGAGGGCGGATGGGCTTCGTAGAGAAATGCTTACGCAGTTCCTCTACGGGTTGGGGGAGCGTGTAGAGGAATCCGTGAGGATTTCCTCGGCGTCGGACCTGCGAGGGCGGATGGGCTTCGTAGAGAAATGCTCACGCAGTTCCTCTACGGGTTGGGGGAGCGTGTAGAGGAATCCGTGAGGATTTCTCCGGCGTCGGATCTGTGAGGGCGGATAGGCTTCGGGGAGAAATGCTCACGCAGTTCCTCTACGGTTGGGGGGAGTGTGTAGAGATTTCTTCGGCGTCGGACCTGTGAGGGCGGATGGGCTGCGCGGAGAAATGCTCACGCAGTTCCTCTACGGTTGAGGGGAGCGTGTACTCGACGTTTCTGCGGCCCCTTCAGGGCCGTGACTGATGCAGGGCTGTGTCTCGGCGTTCCGTTGCGCTCCACACCACGCAAATTTTTTTAGGAGCCTCCGGCTCTTGCTTCGCAGGTGAAGTCGAAGGTAAAGTGAGTAGCGGTGATTCTTCCGAATCGTCCGTATCGGTCCTGAAGTAGCATGTTTTTTTTAACCGTGTCCCAGGCTATCGGGGAGGAGGCTCCGGGCACAGGTTGCAAACCTGTCCTGCGGATCTATGGCGTGGACGATTGAGGGTCAGTCTTCGCACATCCAGTACCAGTCGCCGACGAGATGGCCTTTGGTTCCGGAATTGTAGCTGAGATTTTCGATGCCTTGAGGGCTGTGGATGAAGGCCTGTTCGCGATCCTTTTTGAATCGAAAGATCAATGCACCCTCGGGACTCCTTTCCGAATTCGAAGTGACGCCCTCGAAGGAGTAAAAACCCGCCGTGATTTCCTCTCCAGCGGTGGCTTCTCCTGTAAGTTCCCATTGGGCAACCGCTTCCTCGAGCGCCGGTTTAGCCGAGAGAAACGCCAGTTTCATCGGTGCCTGAAAGGGAAGAGACGCCAACAATGCCGGAAGCAATACCGCGGTCATAAGCAGAAGAGGTTTAAGACCGGTAAAGAGGGGGCGCTTCTCCCGCTGTCGAACCAACCATGCCGATACGATGCCCCCGCCAATTGCGACTGGCACGAGGAAAATGAGCAGTGCAAACTCCATGTAGTAGAAGGCAGGTCGCGCGCTCCAGAGAAAAAGACTGATCAGCGCGAGCAGTCCGGGGATGACACAGGCGGGCACGCGATACTTTGAAAACGGGATGGTTTCCTTCAATGCTATTGCGGGGTTTTGCTTCATTTCAATTACTGTGGATTTTCAAACCAGACGACACCGAGGCCGGCCTTTTCCTCGCAGGTGATGATGTCGAGATCGCCGTCGTCGTCGAGGTCGAGCAGTTCGATGCGATCATACTTCACGCCTTCTGCGTCGCTGACCGCTTCGAATTCAGAGAAAACAGTCCCGAAGAGAACGCCTTTTAATTTTCCCTTCGCGTTCTCACAGGTGATCACGAAATCCGGGATCTGATCGTCGTCGATCAGGCCGACTTTGACCGCTTTGGCAGTGCCGTAGGTTTCGAGGTCGAGCGGCTCGAGATCGGCCGAGTCCTCCCAGAGCGTCAGTGGGTCATCGGGTTGATAGATCACGTGTGTCTTGTCAGGACGAATCGAAGCGACGACGTCCAGCTTCCCGTCATCGTCGAGGAGGGCGAGGTCGAGAAACATCACTTCCTCACCACCGCCGCCAATGAGGACAGGCTCACCGAAAAAGGGGGCTTTGCCCGCGATCGGAGAGATGAAAATTCCGGAATGCGCGCCTTTTCGATCCGAGTAGACGAGAAAGCGTTCTCCTTCCTGCTCGAGGATGCGGAGGCTCATGATCCATCCTGCGTCGGCGATGCGATGGAGTTTCCACGAAGTCAGATCACGGGCGGACTCCCTGCCCGGATTCGAAAGCCAGCTCACCGAGGCGCCTTGATTCTTTGATCCTGTGATTAAATCGACATCACCGTCTCCGTCGACATCGCAAGGGAGGGTGAACATCCAGGCTTCGCGCTTCTCTGTTGCGGGAATGACTTCGGTCTTCCAGTTCGATTCGGTGAGGAGCCCCTTTGCTGATGCAGGAGCCCAATGAACAAAATGGGATCGCGTTTTGCCTTCGCAGGAACTGATGACATCGAGCCAGCCATCGCCGTCCAAATCAGCGAAGACAGCATCCTCAGCGTTCTTCACTCTTCCTACCGTTACAGCGGGCCAGGGGGCTTTCGATTTCTCCGGTCCGGGATTGATACAAACGCGGATGGCGTTTCCCTCCTCCCAGCCGGTCACGATATCGGGAAGGAGGTCTCCGTTGAGATAGCCGATACGAACGCCATCAGCGCCAGCCCTTGCGGTCTCTGCGTCGACCGGGTCAATCGTGTGGCGCGGCCAGGGATCCTGAGCCATAGTGGCGGCAGACAGCAGTGAGAGTAGAAGGGAAAAACCAAATCTCATGTCCGGAATCATGACGTTTTGAGAGAATGGGGTCAAATCGCAATCCGGATTTAGTCACCGGAGGCGACGTTTCTATTGACGGCGGCTTGCGTACAAGTTCACCTTGATCGCGCAATCCGGTTTTTCTTGAACCGAAACTTCTTTAAGGAACCGTTGTTGATTGTAGAATACCGTATCTAACAGGGGACCTAACCCTGTTGAATCCCCGACCTAACCCTGTTTACTCTGGAAAACTGATCCATGTCATCTCCCGTCGATACCATCCAAACGATCAAGATTCCTCAGCCGGTCCCGGTTACGACGACTCGCTTTCGTCCGCCGAAAAAGAATTTGCCTCAAACCAAGCCGGAGCGGGACCTTTTCCTTCAGACGATCCGCAACTACGTGGAAAAGGAGAATCCGGTGCCTCCCATGCCTGTCGAGGAATTGGACGTGCATGCGAAGAAAATTCTCGCTGAGTTAGGCTATGAAGGTGACGAAACCTACCTTCACTACACCGCGGTTTGTCTGAATAATGAGATGTGGCGGGAAACCCTCGCGGAGATTCCCTACGAGCGACGTCTTTTGCTGATGCCGAAGTGCCTGCGGGTCGAGGACAAATGTCCTGCGCCGTTCGATGAGTTCGGTCTTCTTTGTAAGCAGTGTGGCCTTTGTTCGATTCAGGATTTCCAAAACGAGGCGGAGCGCCTTGGTTACGCAGTCCTTGTCGCAGAGGGATCGGCGATCGTGATGTCGCTGATTCAAACCGGCCAGATCGAAGCGATCGTGGGGATTTCCTGTCTTCCTGTTCTGGAGCGAACTTTCCCGTATGTGGAAGCGGCGGCGATCCCGTCGATTGCAGTTCCGCTTCTGCAGGATGACTGCATCAACACCACCGTCGATATCGACTGGGTCTGGGAATACATTCACCTCACAAGTGACGATCAGACGAGACGTCTCGATCTCAATGCCCTCCACGAAGAGGTAAAAGAGTGGTTCAGTGCCGAGTCGATCGAAGCGCTCATGGGCCCCGCGCAGGGCAAACAGGAGGAAATCGCCCGTGAATGGCTCGGGCGTGACGGGAAACGCTGGCGTCCTTTCCTCACTGTGGCGGCTTTCGAGGCGCTGCGCGAAGACAGAGGCGAGCCGATTACCGACGATATTAAAAAGATCGCTCTCGCGACGGAACTTTTCCATAAAGCTTCTCTGATTCACGATGATATCGAGGACGAAGATCACGGCCGCTACGACCAGCCGACATTGCACACCCAGCACGGTGTTCCGGTGGCTTTGAATGCAGGGGATTTGTTGATCGGTGAGGGCTACCGCCTCATTGGTGAGATCGGATTGTCCGATGCCCAGAAAGTTGAGATGCTTCAGATCGCGGCGAAAGGTCAGCGGGAGCTTTGTCAGGGCCAGGGTGCCGAGCTTGTTTGGGCGAACGATCCCAAGCCGCTCAAGTCGAAGCAGGTTCTTGAAATTTTCCGTCAGAAGACCGCACCGGCCTTTGAAGTGGCGTTGGCTCTCGGTGCATCTTGTGCGGGGCGTCTCGATGAAGTCGACAGTGTTCTCCGCGAGTATTCCGAGAATCTCGGGATTGCCTATCAGATCCGTGACGACATGGACGATCTCGGCGAAGACGCCGGTGACAACGAGCTCGAGCAAATGCGTCCGAGTGTCTTGCTGGCAGTGGCTCGTGAGCGTGCCAAGGGGGATGACAAAGCGGTTCTTGAGTCGCTCTGGTCACATGAAGAACTCAAAGACTTTTCGATCGAGAAGGTCCGCAAGCTCGCTCATGAGGTCGAAGCTGATGAGAAGTGTCTCCTTTTGCTGGAGACTTACAAAGAAGCGGCTGTGAGA
>JARGPH010000041.1:11012-45386 GCA_029213065.1 Verrucomicrobiales bacterium
CCGAGCTCGACAACGCGAATCTGAAAGGCCTGCTCCGTCGGGTCATGGGTAAGATTTTCAACGATCTCGAAATCAAAGGCTGGTGCCGCGAGTTCGAGGTGAAAAACGGCGTTCGCGAAGACGAAGTCGAGGCTTAAGTCGTTATCACTGTGACAGGGCTTCGCCCACAGTAGTCATCTCGCTCCGGGAGATGCGGCAGAGCCTATCCACCTCAGAAAATTTTGTAGGTGAGGCTCGCGACCTCGCTCTCTGGCCGTTCGGGAATCACTGGAGGTTCGTTCCGGGCCCGCGGGACTCGGCTACAGGCTCGCGCAGATTGTCGGTAGTCATTTCGTGATTCTCCATTGCAAGTGGGTGACCATTCTGATTACCTGTCACTCAGCTATGCGTCCGTTCCTCATTTGTCTTTCACCTGCGATTCTCGGGTTTGTTTTAGTTCTCGCCGTAGCCCTCGGTGATCGCGCCTCTGACGGGCTCATCGTAGTGGCGATGTATCTGTTCGGGCTGGGAGCGCTCATTTCCGGAGGCTGTGTCGCTCGAAAAATCGTGTTGAGCTCCCTTGACCCAGCCTGGTGGAAATGGACCGCGGCCGTTCTCGCTTTCATCGGTGTCGCAGCTGCTTATTTCGCGATGACGATGGGCGGCTGTTGTGGTTTGGTTATGGCGACTCAATAGAACTGACTTTCCATGCCTCCTACCAGTTCACTTCTTAAGAAAACGACCAGCTACTGCGCCCGTTGCCGTGAGTCGGTTCCGGGTGAGGTCGAGTCGCGCACCACCTCGGGCGGAGAGGAAGTCTGGCTGCGAAAGCAATGTCCTGCCTGCGGGGAAAGTGAAACGAAGCTCAGCTCCGACGCCCGTTTTTACTGGCTCTCGGAGGGACAACGTGATCCGGAGGCCTCTGCCTGCGGAGCGGGATGTGGCTGTGCGAGTCCGGCTTCGGGCGAACAAATTGGTTTTCTCGGCGGGAACGCTTTGCGGGAAATTCCGACGCTGGAATCACAAGTGCGTCCCGTCGATGTCATGTCGACCTGCCTCGCGCTCATTGAGATCGTGGACTCCTGTAATCTGACTTGTCCGACCTGCTTCGCGGATTCTCCTCCGGGGACGGGGGATCAGGTCGATGCGGTTCCGCTGGAGGAGCTGAAAGCGCGCATTCAGGGGGTGATTGACCGAAAGGGAAAGATCGAGATTCTGCAGATGTCAGGCGGCGAGCCGACCTTGCACCCGCAGTTTTTTGAACTGATTCGCTGGTGTCAGGAAAACAAGGAGATCGACTACGTTCTCGTGAACTCGAATGGGGTGCGGCTCGCGGGAGACAAAGCCTTTGGCGAGGAACTCGCTGCACTCGTTGAATACGGGCATTTCCAGTTCTATCTCCAGTATGACGGTCCTGACAGTGCCGCCGAAAAGGTCCTTCGCGGTGCCGATCTCGGGAAGATGAAGCGCCGTGCCATTGAGCGGGCGGGGGAGTTGGGGATTCCTATGACTTTGGCGATGACGGTGATTCCCGAGAACCTTGGTCATCTCTGGGAAACGGTGGCGCTGGGGCTTTCGTTTGATCATGTCCGCGGGGTTGCCTTTCAGCCCATGTTCGGGACGGGGCGCACGCATAAAGCGGGACAAGCCGCTTCACGGCTCAATGTTGCGGATATCATTGTTGGATTGATAGAGCAGTCGAACGGCGGAGTGAGAGCCGATGATTTCACCCCGCTTCCCTGTGGCGATCCGAATTGTGCGACAATAGGGTATTTGCTCAAGATGGAGGACGAGGTGCGTTCGATCAGTGACTTCGTTGATTTCGGAACCCTGCAGGGATTTCTCAGTGACCGGGTCCGCTACCGCCTCGAAGATCTCATCAAGTGCGGGTGTGAGTCGGAGCCTCTTGGCGAGCTTCTCCACGAGTTCGAGATGGATGAGAAGAATACTTTTCGCCTTTTTATCAAACCGTTCATGGATGGGGAGGATTGGGACGAAGACCGGATTGATCGCTGCTGCACTCATGTGATTCGTCCGGACGGAAAGCTGGATTCATTCTGCCGCTACTACTTGAACGGTGGTGGCAAAGCCTACCAAAGTGCTTGATGGCGGCGCTGAAGGTGGATTGGGCGGAACGCGCCTCGGCCGGGAGCGTTTACACGCTGATTACGATTGTGGGCCTGACGCTGGGCGGCTGGCTCTGGTCGAGACGATTCAGGAGCGAGTCATGTTCCTTTGCGGTGTTTATCGGAGCGATTGCGGGAGCCTACCTCGGGGCGAAGTTGCTCTACCTCGCCGCGGAGGGGTGGATGCACTACGGAACTGACCTCTGGCTCTATCAACTGGCGGCGGGGAAAACGATTGTGGGCGCTTTGTTAGGAGGCTACGGAGGCGTTGAAATTGCGAAGAAGCTGATCGGATACAGCAAGCCGACGGGGGACTGGTTCGCGGTCGGTGTTCCGCTGAGCATTGCGGCGGGGAGGCTGGGGTGTCTGCGCTATGGCTGTTGTCCCGGAAAAGTGTGTGCGGAGCCTGACTGGCTCACGATCACGGATCGCGCGGGCGTCGAGCGATGGCCGGCGGTTCCGCTCGAACTCGGTTTTAACCTCCTGTTCGTCGCGATGATTTTGCCTCTCGTGATGAGGCGAAAGGTTTTAGAACGCTCGCCTCTCGCGGGGCAGCTTTTTCATCTTTACCTGGTCACATACGGGATCTTTCGATTCTGGCACGAGTTTCATCGCGAGACACCGACCTTGTTCTTCGGCCTGACGGGGTATCAGTTTGGCGCGGTTGGATTGATTGCCCTTGGGGTGGTTCGTGGGATTTCCCGCGCGAGAGGGGCTTTGGGATCGTTGGTGTGAGGTTTATCCGATCGGTGTCGATCTGATTTTGTCCGTGAGGGCTAAGGGGCGAGGCGGTCTTCCTTTCCGACCTTTTCCGGCGTCCCTTCAGGACGCGCAGGGTGGTTGGTCTTAAACCCCGGGTTGAAACCCGGGGCTTTTTCGGGTTGGGCTTTCAGCCCCGAGAGATACGGTCGGCGCTGCGAAATCAGGTTGGGATTCCGTGCACCAAAGGTAGGGTGCGAATTCGAAACGGGGCGGGGTTTCAGCACCTCGTGAATGCCTTTTCGCAAAAAGCATCTACCCACTGCCTCTGATATGAGGTATTACGTAAAAACAAAACGCAATTGGCTTAAAGTAAAGCAATTGCGTCTAAGTTTCGGGGGCAAAAGGGGGGCCTTAGATGGGCGCGTAGAGGATCCACCAGCCGATTGCGCAGGCAGCGCAGAGGAGGCCGAGGAACTGGACTCCGTTCTTGCTGCGCTCGCTGTGGTAGCGACGCTTTTCTGCCAATGAGAGGGCGCTGGGGCGTGCTGCCCGGGCTGCGTAGTGCTCGGGCGGGGGGAGAATGTTCTCCGATTTCATCTTGAGGCGGCACACTTCCGCTTCGTGATGATTTTGTAGAAAGGATTCGAGGGCACCGATTTGTGCGTTGAGTTTGTGTGCTTGATCGCCGGCATTTCGTGATGCCTTCTTTCCTGACCCGGGCTTATCGGTTTTTGATGACTCATCCCAGAATTTGTTCGGGGAACGATGATTGCGACGACGTTTGCGGTTTTTGTTTTTCGAGGGAAACATTGTAGATCAATCAGGTTTTCGTGTTGAGAAGACACGGTGGTTCAGATTCGAGAGTGGCGACCGAACCGGGAAAAGGGTTAATAACGGGGTTAGGAAAAGACGCTGATGAGAAAAGCGATAATTCCGAATCCAACGAAGGGGAGTGAAAAGGCGAGTCCGCTTTTCACCCAGTAACTGAAAGAGTGCTCCGAATGCGCTCCTGCGGATTGGCTCAACTTGGGAGTGGATGCCTTCATTTTGAAGAGCCCTCCTCTTTTGCCAAAGCCATCAATGAGAGGGCTCACTGAGTCGATCTCGTCTTCGGCTGCCTCAACATAGCTGAGGGCGCGAGCGAGCTCGGCTTTGCGATCGGCGCGACTCCATGTTTCAGGACGGAGAGCGTTGATGTTGGAAAGGTGAAGGTCGAGACGTTCCTGAGCAGCGGCGCAGTCTTCTACAATGCGCTGAGCGTCGTTGGACTCACGCTCGAGAATGGCGAGGTAGCTGGTGAGGTCTTCACAGACTTCGGTGCGACCGGTTTTGAACTGCTCTTCTTTTTGAGTGAGTTCTTCAAGTTCAGCGGCCTGACGCTTGATTTGTTCTTCCTGCTGTCGGAGCTGGCGAAGCTGATCCTGAGCCTGTTGATACTCATCGTTGAGATCTTCGGTGTAAGGCGTTACCGCCTCAAACTGTTTGGGATCGAACTGAATTTCGAGGTCGTTACCCCCGTCTTCATCGAAAAACATCGGTTGGATTTCAGCAGCAGCAGACATATTGAAGAACTTAAGTTTTAGTTAAGCTCTATTAATATTATATAATGCTTAGAATTTCCAGTCTTTTTAGCTTTTTTCGTGAAAAAAAGAGAGGCAATACAGTCACTAAAATCGTTAAACCTAAAATAATTGCGATTCCTGCCTGACTTTTAGGGGATTCATACCAAAAAGGATCGACGACGCCGTCTTTAAATACATCCCATCGCAGGAAAGCGAGGACGAGAATGAAGGCAAGGATGTAGATGAAACTCCCGACGAGACAGAGGGTGCCTCCGAAACCGCTCACAATTTTCGCGGCATTGGATTCTTCGAGATTGGGGAAGAGCACCCCGAGACCGACCGCTAGGCCGTTGAGGCCGATTGCGAGGAGGGCGACGGCAGCGATGAAGAAAAGGGAATCACGAACTCCCAGTTGGAGATTGTAGCCACTGATCACGAGGATGACCATGACGAGGGCTCCGCTCGCGAGGGTCGAGCTGATGAATTTTTGCAGAATGATAGACTGCATTTTGAGAGGGGACATCGCGAGAATCCAGAGACGCCTTCCTTCGAGGCTGAACTGGGGGAAGACAAACCGCGTGGTCAGGGTCGAGAGGGCGAGGGCGCAGACTGCGAGATTGAGAAAGGCGACGAGGTAGAGGTCCCTGACCTGCTCCATGTCACCGTTCATCTTCCTGAGCCCGCTCGAATAGATCGCGAGGAGTCCGAAGACTACGGTGAATTGAACCCATTGAGCGGGGTCGCGGAAGAAGGTTTTGAGGTCTTTGCCCGAGATGGCAGCGATGGGGCGTCCGATGAATCGCGCGAGAAAGGGTGTTCGGGGAAAGTCTCTTAATATCTGCGCGGTGGAACTTCGGTTCCGGAGGTATTTCCGCTGGGCACTGAATGCGGCACTCTGGAGAGAGCGGTTCCACGACTGGTAGAACCACCGGTTTCCTGCCCAGGTAAGGAGAAGAATTCCCATGAGTGCGTTACTGAGAAGCAGGGTCGGATACATTGCCGACCCGAAGTGGCGGTAGGGACGTGTCCAGTCGATCACGGAGCTGGAGAGCCAGGCACTGGGCATCCCCCGGTTCACCGATGCGTTGGTATGGTGCAGAACCCGCTGAAAGGTCAAGGCGGCGCTCAAGCCTGAATCTTTCGCCGCCTTCTCGTCTTCGATGCCCTGCTTCAGTGCGCTTCCGAAACTGATAAGCGCAACAAGCGCCAGACCGAGGAGGAGCTTGCGGGCTGAAAACCAGCGGGTTGCAATGATGAGGAGGGCGGCTCCGATAGAGCTGACGAGGATGAGAAAGAGAACGAGGACAAAGGCAGTCTTGATAAAAAAGTCGGGACTGACCTCACGAATTTTCGCGAAGGCGGCGAGGAGCGGGGTGAGAATGAAGATGAGTCCCCAGCTCGACACCATAGCCGATTCGAAGACTTTCCAGAGAAAGATCGCCTGATGAGAAACCGGCAGAGTGAGGAGCCAGCGCGTATCCCGGTTCCGGTAAAGAGAGATGTAGGAAGTCACCCCGACCGAGAAGATCAGCATCATCATGAAGCAGAAGAACATCACGAAGATGAGCCGGTCGCTGAGAAGTGAGCCCGCTGCGGGGAGATTGCTGACATACTCAAGGCCTTCACTGAAGAGCCAGTAAGCGGCGATCATATAACTGATCAGGAAGGTGACGATCGTTCCCGTCATGAGGCGGGAACGCTTCGCTGCAATGAGCGCCTTCACCCTCATCATTCGAATGTGCACGCGCAGGAGAATGAGCCACTGGGAGAAGGTCGACATGGATGGAAAACGAATACGGAGAATGGGAAATTTCCCTTTGGAAATTGGATTTTATCCTTAAGGTTGCCGACATGGCAAGTCTGGGAACTCCATTTACGTCCGAAGCGACCCGCGTCATGCTCTGCGGGTCAGGTGAGCTTGGGAAAGAAGTCGTGATTGAACTGCAGCGTTACGGCGTTGAGGTGATCGCGGTGGATGCATACGCGAATGCTCCGGCGATGCAGGTCGCGGATCGGTCTCATGTCGTTTCGATGCTCGATGGTGCCGCGTTGCGGGCCGTGATCGAATTGGAAAAGCCGCATTTGGTCGTTCCCGAAGTGGAGGCAATCGCGACGGACACCCTTGCTGAACTTCAGGAGGCGGGGATCACGACGATCATCCCGACGCCGCGTGCCACTCAGCTGACGATGAACCGAGAGGGGATTCGCTGCCTTGCCGCAGAGGAGCTGGGCCTGACGACTTCGCCCTATCGCTTTGCTGAAACCGAAGAGGAATATAGAGCTGCGGTTGAGGCGATTGGAGTGCCGTTTGTGATCAAACCGGTGATGAGTTCATCCGGTAAAGGCCAGTCGACGGTGCGTTCCGCCGATGAAGTCGATGCCGCCTGGGCCTACGCTCAGGAAGGTGGCCGCGCCGGAAAAGGGAAGGTGATCATCGAAGGGTTCGTCGAATTTGATTACGAGATCACGATGCTGACGGTGCGCCACGTCGGCGGAACCTCCTTTTGTGAGCCGATTGGGCATATCCAGGTCGATGGTGATTACCGCGAGAGCTGGCAGCCACAGGCCATGAGTGAGGTCGCGAAAGCGGAAGCGCAGCGCTATGCGAAAGCGGTCACGGATAGTCTCGGCGGTCGTGGTATTTTCGGTGTCGAGCTATTCATCAAAGGCGACGAGGTGATCTTCTCAGAGGTTTCACCCCGTCCGCACGATACCGGAATGGTGACGATGATTTCTCAGGATCTCTCGCAGTTTGCGCTCCACGCCCGTGCCATTCTCGGGCTTCCGATTCCTAACATTGCCCAACACGGCCCGTCCGCATCGGCTGTGCTTCTCGTCGAAGGCACTTCGCAGAACGTCAGCTATGGCAATCTCGAGGCGGCACTGACCGAGCCTGACACACAGATTCGACTTTTTGGAAAACCTGCCGTATCAGGAAAGCGCCGCATGGGTGTTGCTGTGGCACGGGGTGAATCGATCGAGAACGCCCGTGACAAAGCACGCGCCGCCAGCGAAGCGATCAACGTAAGTCTTTAATTAAATCCTGTTCTTCTATCATGTCTTCTATCGTAAACGAAGCTCATCCCTGGCTCGAAAACCTCGTTGCCTACGATCCCGGAAAACCAATCGATGAAACCGCGCGTGAGCTCGGCCTCGACCCTGCCGATATCATCAAGATCGCGTCGAATGAGAACCCTCTCGGGCCTTCTCCGAAAGCGATCGAGGCGATGAAAGAGGCGGCCGAAGGGGTGAATATTTATCCCGACGGTGGCGGTTACAAGCTCCGCACCGCGATCGCTGAAACCTTCGGCCTCGGTCGCGAGAACATCGTGATCAGCAATGGCTCCAATGAAATCATCGAGCTCGTCGGTCATGGCTTTCTCAACCCCGGTGACAATGTCATCGCAGCGGAGCACGCCTTCGTGGTCTACAAGCTCATGGCGACGCTCTTCGGCGCTGAGACGATTGAAGTTCCCGACCCCGGATTTGTTCACGATCTCGATGCGATGGCGGCAGCGATCACCCCGAAAACACGGAAGATCTTCATTGCCAATCCTAACAACCCCACGGGCACACTCGTGGATCAGGAGGCCATCGACCGTTTCATGGATAAAGTGCCGGACCACGTCATGGTGATCTTTGACGAGGCCTACCACGAGTTTCTCCACGACGCACCGGACACGCTCAAGTATGTCCGCGAAGGGCGCAACGTGGTCATCATGCGGACCTTTTCCAAGATTCAGGGCCTCGCGGGGCTCCGGATCGGTTACGGAATTACGACTCCGGAGATCGCTGAAGTGCTTCACAAATGCCGTCAGCCCTTCAACACCAACTCGATTGCCCAGGCCGGCGCGATTGCAGGGCTCGCTGACGCCGATCACCAGGCGCGGACTCGCGACCTCAATGACGAGGGACTTGCCTTTTATCATGCCGCCTTTGAGGAGATGGGCCTTGAATATGTTCCCAGCTTCGCCAACTTTGTCCTCGTGAAAGTCGGTGACGGCGATGCCGTGTTCAGTGCGATGCTGAAGCGTGGCGTCATTATCCGCGCGATGCGCAGCTACAAGCTCCCCGAATGGGTTCGTATCTCCGTCGGGACGATGCCGCAAAACGAACGCTGCATCGCAACCTTAAAAGAAATTCTGGCATGACAACTCACGAATGGCACGACCGCGATGAAGAAGGCGTAGTGATCTACTATCGCGCGACGATTCACGCCAGTCGGTGGGAATTTTTCTCAACCCTGAAGACAGATCCCGAGTGGAATGAGCACGAGATTCTCTCGCTCGAAGCGATGGAGCTGTTCCGCGAGGTTCTCTGGAACAAGCATCTCCGCCGCAGGGCTCCGCTCAAGCACGTTGAGCAGATCGACAAGATGATCGCAAAGCTCCGCGAGGAGGAAAGCAGCTGGAGAGGCGACAGCTAATTCGCGCTCATTTCTGAATGAACGGGATACTCAAGAGACTGGTCGAGTCGAGTGAGGATCTTAAGACCTTTGCTCTGCGACTCAAAGCGTCCGGAGTTGAGTCGGTGCGGTAAAACACTCGGGTCTATCACCTGATAGGGGGAAATGCTAATTCTCCGGCGCAGGCTTCTGTGTTGATCTGCGCCCCGTTGCCATGCAGGCACGGAGTGGCGTGCTTCCAGCCGCCAGATAAGCATCCCGCCGGAGATCCTGCCGTTGGATTCGGACATGCGTGACTTCTGAACGGAGTCTCTGTTGGCAGCAGGACGCAGCCACTCCTTGGGCCAAGATCGGCGTGCCCAAGTCAGGCTGTCTTCGGGGGCTTACGTAGCCTTCGATAGAGGGGATCCACCGTCTCTCTAAATAAAATTATCAAACCTGAGAGTCTTTTATTAAATTTTATTAAAAATTAAAATTAATGATTGTTAAATTATTAAAATATATTAATATTATTTCCGAAAGGTTTTTATTATGCGTGCTATCACACTTCTGTTCATCTTAATGCTCGCTGGTTCGACTCAGTCGGCATTTGCACAGGGTTCCGAATCGGGACTTCTCGGGGTGTATCCTGACTATCTCCACGGCAGAGCGACTGCGAGCGGGGATCGTTACGATATGGGTCAACTTTCGGCAGCTCATGCGACGCTTCCTCTGGGGAGTTTCGCCCGCGTCGCGAATTTCGATACCGGCCTTATGGTCGATGTTAAGATCAACGATCGTAAGGGGGCTGACGACCGTATCGTGACGCTCTCGAAGGCTGCTGCGCAACGAATCGGGGTCTCTGCGAACGGCGCTGCTCCGGGGTCTCTTCTCGTCATTAGCGGGATTAGGGTGCCGGCTCAGCAGGCTGCCGTTCCCAATAATACCCGGACAATGAGCGCTCCATCTGCGGGGGGTCCGATTGGAGCCGCAACCGGGGCGGTGGCAGGTGGTGCGGTCGCGGCCAATGCTCCGCAAGCTCGTGGATTCAGGCCCTTCTCAATTTTTAATAAAAAAGATCCGCTCTACGATGCGGTGGTGAACAAGCCGACCGTCGATCCGGTGGCTCAGGGGCAGCAGGTGGTCAATCAGGGCGTTGTCAATACTCAGGCTCAGGTGGAACAGAAAAGCGGGGGGCTCTTCAAGAACGGCCTTTTCGGAAACCGCTCACCGAAAAACGCACAGGTAGCCACTTATGCCCCGGCCGGGCAAAGCGGGTATGCCTATCCGGGCACGTATCCACTGAGCGCACCGTCTTCGATCCCATCCCCTGAAATTACAGCTCCCGCGCCTCCAAGGCAGGTCGCTCCAGTGGCGGCACCGACGCCTCAGCGTTCGCTTCACCGGGTCCAGTTCGGTGCTTTCCGCAATCAGGCGAACGCCATCGAGATGGCTCGAGGACTGGGGAATACCGGCATTGCCACTTCAGTGGTTCCTATCCCCAACAGCAAATTGAATGCGGTTGTTCTCAACGGTGGCTTTGCTTCCGTGCAGGATGCGAACAACTGGATCAACACCGAAGCTGCGAGAAGGGGATGGCGTGAAAAGCCGGTCGTGATTCACTGATTTTTTTAACTGGGATTGTCTTCCCTTCTTCTCAGGAATTGGTTTGAGAGGGGAGAGGGTGAAAGATGTTCGGCCCCGTCTGGTTTACCAGCGGGGCCGTTTCTTTTGGTGGCAGGATCGAGCGGTCACTGACCGAATCTTCGGAAGTGAATGCCGGGAAAGGTTTCGAAAAAATTGATTTCGTTCCGAACGAGTCGAGATAATATCTGTCGAACCTCCAAAACCTTTTTCTTTATGAATCTCTCTCACTTGCTCCAGGGTGGAAACCTCTTCTACTTAATTCTCACGGTAGGAACGATGCTGATCAGCCGTTGGGTTGGTTCGATGCTTCAGAAGCGATTCGCCGAGTATTCACAGCGTCCCATTTCGCTGTCAGGGGCTCAGATCGCGGAAAAAATGCTCGCTGACAACGGGATCACCGATGTGCAGGTAATTTCCACTCCGGGCCAGCTCACCGATCACTACAACCCGATGAAGAAGACCGTCAACCTGAGCGAGGTGGTTCACAGTCAGGCGAACGTGGCAGCGGCGGCGGTATCCGCTCACGAGTGTGGTCACGCCGTGCAGCACGCGAAGGCTTACGGCGCTTTGAAGATGCGCTCGATGCTTGTGCCGGTTGTCAGTCTTTCCAGTAAATACCTGAACTGGATACTCATGGGAGGTCTTTTTCTCGCGGCTTCGGGTAGACCTGAGCTCTTGTTCGTCGGTGTCGTTCTTTTCGGCCTCACCACTCTGTTTTCGGTGGTGACACTGCCGGTTGAGTTTGATGCGAGTAAACGCGCTCTTGTCTGGCTCGATCAAACCCGGGTCATGGGGGACGTCGATCACGACAAGGCGAAGAACGCTCTCTTCTGGGCCGCGATGACCTACACCGTTGCCGCTATAGCCTCGATCGGGCAGCTGCTCTACTACATCATGCGCCTCATGGCAGCGCGGCGGTAGGTGGGGACGCGGAATGGCGAATCTGGAAGCGCAGCTCAGGCGCGTTTCGTGTCGCTCTTCCAGCGCGGGGCTTTTCCATGAGGAATTCTCACGCAGAGTCGCGGAACTGCAGAGAATGAGGCAAGGCAAAGAGGCCTTGTATTCAGTCGGTTCGACACCCGGGTGAGTGGTGTTCTAACGGTTTTAGGGGCCTTCTCCAGTCAAGGTGCCCGGGTTGTGGGGAGAAGTGCCTTTCATTCTGAAAAGATAAACCGAGGTCGGCTCATATGCAGGAGCGCTCAAGAGAGATCACGCTTGCACTTGTGATCGAAAATTGATTCAGTTACGATTTCAGAAATGACCCGCGTTCTCCTGTTTGATGAATCGGAAATGGGTGGAAAAAGGGAATCAAGCAACAAGTGAACAATGAGAGACTGGTTCAAGGCCCGGCAATCTGAGGAGCCCGCGCGACCTGCGGTTATCTCGATGACCCCGAAAGAAAATGATCTATCATGACTGAGCCTCCTTCTCTAATTCGTCAGCTAAACGAAGCGCGTGTGATACGGGCGTTCGGCGATGAAATGATCCTCCACCTCGGCGCGGATGACACCGGAGGTCGGTTCTCGATGTGGACCAATGTCACGCCGCCCGGAGGCGGGCCTCCGCCGCATTATCATGAACACGAGGATGAGTGGTTCTGGCCGCTATCGGGGCCGGCTGAGTTTTTGAAGGACGGGGAATGGATTGAGGTGCCGGAAAGAGGGGCTGTTTTTATGCCCCGTGGGACCATCCATACCTTCCGCAATCCAAACCTGGAGCCCCTCGAGATGTTGATTCAAACCGTCCCCGGTGGTTTCGACCGGTTCTTTGCGGAGTGCGGAGACGCCTTTTCGCGAGGAGGTGAACCGGACATGGGAGAGATCGTCGCGATCAGCGCCCGCTATGGGATTCACTATCCTGCGCTCTAGGGCGATGAGAGGTGCCCGCTGCGGCGTGGGAATACGGTTTTCGCGCCGTCCTGTAGCCGGTCGCCGTGAGGCCGGTTCAGAAGCCCGGCGCTTTGATCGGGCGGGTTTCGACGATGCTGGAACGCGTCGGGGGGGGGGCTTTCAACACGGGGAGACTGCGGAGCATTCAACTCTGCCGTTCAGATCCGTGGAAATCGATTCCTCATCCTTTCACATCTGTGCAAAAATCAGAGGCTGTGAATTTTACCACAGATTTGGAATGGATTGCTCGGATTCACACGGATGGATCTTTCCGACGGCCTCTGAAGGGCGGAGCTTTCTGATACTGCCCGCAGTTCCGAACACGTGAGTTGGAGAGGTAGCTTCAGTGTTAGTTGCGCGTTAAAAGGTTTGATCTCGCAGCGAGTCATTTGACTTCACCTCTTCGCCTTCGTAGCTTCTCCAGGGAAGTGGTCAGCCCCCGGATCGGGAGGGCACTGCTTCGGATCGTGAGACTGGATTTCCTATGCGGCAATTTTCACCGACCCAGATTGTGTTAGGGGGCTGCCTTCTCGCGTTTGGCGCCTCGTTCCTGAACACGGGGTTTATCCTTACCGCAGGGACATCGGTGAGTCATTTGACGGGGGATATCGCGCGGATAGGATCGGGGCTTTCCACGATCGCGAGAGGCGACGGGGTTCACATTGTTAATGTCGCGATCGCCACCCTCGGTTTCATCTTCGGGGCGACGGTCTCCGGCTTTCTGCTCCACCATCCTACCATTGAGATTACAAAGCCCTACGGGCGTGTCCTCTCAGTGCTCGGGGGATTTCTCGTCATTGCTCATTTTGTGCTGCCGGCGTATCCGCTCATGGCGATTGCGATCACGAGTGGGGTTTGCGGTGCGCAGAATGCTCTTGCGAGCCGATACCGCGGAGTGGTTCTGCGAACGACTCACTTGACCGGAATATTCACTGACTTCGGGATTCACCTGGGGATGAAGCTGCGGGGGCATCGCATCGCAGCCTGGGCTCTTTTGATCCCGATTTGTATCACCTTTTCCTTCCTCGTCGGTGCGGTCACGAGCAGCGCTCTGATCTTCTACGATGCGAGGAACTGGATTCTCTTTGCCGGCGTCGGCTACTTCGCCGGCGGGATACTCTGGAGCTTATACAAGAGCTTCATCCTCATCCGGCGGGAATGAGGCAGAGGCGCTATCTGCCGTCCTTGTCGCTGTGACGAGGGCCGGTTGAGGCGTCGAAGCGGCCCGGCTCAAGTTCCAGTCCCCAGCTCCGGGTAGAAAGGGGGATCCGGATCCTTTCTACTCAGCGTTCGTGAAAACGGCCTGAACGTCCTCGTCGTCTTCGAGCTTGTCGATGAGCTCTTCGATTTCGTTGAGCTGCTCGTCGCTGAACTCAACCGGGCTGCTGGGAATGCGCTGAGTAGACGTCTTTTTCGCCTCGATTCCGAGTCCTTCGACGGCACTCGTCAAGCTTCCGAAATCGGTGAAATCGGCGTAAGCGTAGGCGACTCCATCATTGATTTCGAGTTCCTCGAGGCCGGCATCCATCAGCGTGAGTTCGATCTCCTCCATGTTGAGCTCGTCGGTCACTTCAAATTCCACGACGGACTTGCGGTCGAAGAGGAATGCAAGCGCTCCGCTGGGAAGCATTTCACCGCCGTTTTTGTTGAAAATGGTTTTCAGGTTTGCGACGGAGCGATTCGTGTTATCGGTCGCGCATTCGACGAAGATCATGACGCCGTGTGGGCCTTTGCCCTCGTAGTTGATTTCGGTGATGTCAGCCGCGTCTTTGCCTGAGGCACGCTTGATAGCCGCTTCAACATTGTCCTTGGGCATGTTTTCCGCTTTAGCATTCTGGATCGCGGCGCGGAGCTTAGGGTTGGAATCAGGATCGGCTCCACCCTCCTTGGCTGCCATCGTGATGATCTTACCAAGCTTCGGAAACACTTTGGACATTTTGTCCCAGCGTGCCTCTTTTGATTTACGACGATATTCGAATGCTCTACCCATGTAGAAAGAGTTGTCCCAGAATAGGTGAATGTGCAAGGGGGATTGCTGCGGAATCACTTCCTCAGGAACAATTTTTTGAGGGCCTTTTCCGGGGGATTTCCCGGGCCTGAGCCTGGTATTTGCGGCCGGAATGAGGCCGATTCGTGGATCACTCAGTTCGGTAAACGAGATCGACGCGGCGCAGTTCTTCCGGTTTCGCCGGGGAATCCTCTGAGCGGGTATCCCCGAAAGAGGTCACGTCGACCCTCGATGCCGCGATTTCTTTCTCAATGAGGTAGTCTTTTGCCGCTTCGCTGCGAGCCTTTGCCAATATCGCATTATACTCTGATGAGCCGGAAGGGTCGGCGTAGCCACGCAACTGAAGGGTCAGACGGGGCTCCGCTTTAAGCTTACCCGCCGCATCGCTCAGGGTCTTTTTACTGCTGTCGCTCAGGCGGGTCGAGTTGAGACCGAAAGTGATGCCTTTGGTGGGCGGAATTTCAGGAGGTGCTTGAGCTTTCTTTGCGACAGGAGCCGGCTGTTCCAGCGGTGCTGTGCCGGTGCTGCTGGAGCCGGAGGCTATGAGTTGATCCTTGAGCGCGTTGACTTCCTTGACGGCGAGGTTGGCGGAGAGGGTAGCCTCTTTCAGCTCAGCAACAGATTCCTTGATTTGGGCAACCCCCTCCTTCTTGAGGGTGCTGACTTCCTCTTTCGTCTTCTGCAGTTCGAGACGTGAGGCTTCAAGTGCCTGCTGGTTCTTTTGCGCACTTGCGAGCGAGCCGTTGAGGAGCTGAATCGTTTCAGCGGGGGCGGTGCCTGTTATTGCATCGATTCGCTTTTCCACTTCAGCGAACTCGCTTTTCTGAATCAGCGTCATGATCCTGACCGTTTCCCCGGGATCATAGGAGGGGGGAGCGATGGCATCGGAGGCGGGGGCGGAGACTGATTCCGGAGTTTTCACAGCTTCTGCCGCGGCTTCTGTCGGTGACTCAATCAGCGCAATGATAGGCGGCTCGGGTGTCTCCACGGGGGCGAGGGCATTGACCGATTTTTCCATCTCATTCGTGAGGATCTCGATGGTTTCCTCGTCAGCCGTTTCGGAGAGTGTCAGGAGTGCATTGCGGGCCGATTCAAAATCTGATTCGTCGAGAAACTGGAAAAATTCCTCATACTCCGGCGTCTCGCGAAGGCCTGCATCGAACGTCTCGTCGGCGGCGGTCGCTTCCTCAGGTATCTCGACAGCGGCAAGGGCGGCGGCCAGATCCTCTTTCGGAGTCGGAGGTTCTGCACGTTGAACGAACTTTGGCAGAATAAATGCTCCTGCAACGAGAAGAAGCATCAGGAGGAGCAGCCCAACCTTGGAGAGATTTTTCATAGTGATGATCGATTTTGCGTTTTCAAAAATTAAGTTTGAGTTTTTACTTTGTTGGCGTAAAAACCATCTAACCAGTCCGGGGATGGCAGTGTTAGGCCAAATCTCCAAGCAGGAATCATGACAACAGACAGTTTTTCTCAAATAATGATCGCCGACGATAAAGTGGTCGGTCTCAGTGGTGATGATTCGGAGTCGACCCGCACTGCCTTTGCCCGGGAAGCGGAAGGACTTCAGTCCCGCGCCCATCAGGTAGGTTTGATGATAGGGATGAGAACTTTGACCTGTTGCTCGATCAGCTATGAGGGCGGAGGCATTGCGTTTCGCTTCGCCGCTTCCTCTGACGACAATTTCGACGCCAAGGGTGTCTTTGTCAGGGGGAGTGACTACACGGTGGAAAGTCTTCGTTTGGCCTCATTGTAAAGGCGTCTCATGGATACTCTTGAAACTTACGACGCGGTTCTGAAGGCGCTTTCGATGATGAAGCGTCTCAAGAAGCTGGAAGGCACTTTATTGATTCACGAGGGAGTCCTCCTGCAGGCTGACACTCTTCTGCTGGAGAGCCAGGAAAAGGCGTTTGTCAGGGAGATTAATGCGCTGCTTTCCCAATACCGTAATGCCGGTCGCCCACTCGGGCGGGCCATGCTTGGCTTTGATGGGGGGAACGTGATGATTTTCCACGCGAACCCCTTCGTGATTTGTCTTATTTATGGAAAGGTCGAGGAGACCGGGAAAGTCGAGGCAGCGGGAGAGGAGTTTCTCAGGCGGTGGGCCGATTCACTCGGCTTGACGGAGAAGGAACTCATTTCGCGGAGTGCTTTGGATGTTGAGTCAGCGAAGGAGGGGGTGAAAGAGCCCCCGGTTCCGGAAGAGTCTGACGAATCCGCAGTGGAGGTGACGGTCCTTCCGGAGGCTCTCCCCGCAGCTTCACTCGCCGTTGCACCGATGGACGATCTCCCTGTTACCGGGTCTGAGGAGGTTGCAGATCGCGTTCCCCCGGTCGTGAAAGATCCGGGCGCTGAATGGAATGCCTTTCGTGAGAGCGTCGAAAACCTTCTCGCCAAGGTTCTCGGTCGCGGTCAGTCGAGTCGCTTTTTGCAGCGCGAGCTGTCATCGATGGGGATTACCGGTGATTCCTACCTGACTCAGAATCAGTTCCGGCCATTCGGGCAGGCCCTGACGCTGCGCGTTAAGGACAAAGCGATTCGGAAACAGCTGGACACGGAGCTGCTCGCGATTTTAGACAATTTTACCAAGTAACCGAAGCCTTTGATCCCATTTACTATGAAAACCTTTTTAGCCATTGTTATGGCTTTCTCATTTCTTCTCTCCGGTGTTTCGAATTCGGTGCACGCTCAGGGGAAGGGCGATGCCGACATTGAGCGGCTCAATATGCTGATTGAGCAGGCCAACCGGATGAAGCAGAAGATCGAGTCCGAGAAGCAACAGGAAGCCAGGCTCGATGACCCTGAGTTTCAGAAAAAGAAGCTGCAGGAGTTCGATCAGAAGTTTCAATCTCTCGATTCACCTCTCGGCGATAACAAGCCGCAGATTCAGAAGAACATCGACTACGTCTGGACGGTGACCGCCGCGATTCTCGTGATGCTGATGCAGCTGGGCTTCTGTATGCTCGAGATCGGGATGTCACGGGCGAGGAACGCGATCAACGTGGCGATGAAAAATGTCCTCGATTTCTCCGTCGCAACGATTTCCTTCATGCTCTTCGGGTTTGTCTTTATGTTCGGCACTTCGGAGACGGGGTGGATCGGAACACAGGACCTCGCGATCTGGAGATTCGGAGGTGAGAGTCCGATCTGGACCTTCTTTTTCTTTCAGGTCGTTTTTGTGGCGACTGCCTGCACGATTGCCTCCGGCGCGATGGCGGAGCGGACCAAGTTTATCGGTTACATGTGTTACACGGTGATTTTGTCAGGATTGATTTATCCGGTCTTCGGTCACTGGGCCTGGGGCAGTTTCGGCGGAGGCTTTGAGGCGGGATTCGGAGGCAGCCCCGGTTGGCTCGAAACCTTCGGGGTGGGCTTCCACGACTTTGCCGGATCCACCGTGGTGCATGGCATTGGAGGGGCGAGTGCGCTCGCCGGGATCCTCATTGTCGGAGCGCGCAAAGGGCGTTTCGACGAGGATGGAAATCCACGCTATCTCCCGGGACACAATCTTCCTCTCGTCTGCTTCGGAACGATTATTCTCTGGGTCGGCTGGTTTGGCTTCAACGCCGGTTCGCTCGTCGAGGGTAGTTCCGGGATCGGACGAATCTGTGTGAACACCGCCGTGGCCGGCGCGGCGGGGTGTGTCATTGCGATGTGCTTTTTCTGGGTGATTCGCGGCGTTCCCAATGTTCTCGTTTCGCTGAACGGGATTCTCGGCGGGCTCGTCGCCGTGACCGCGTGTGCCGACGTGGTCACGCCGGTTGGTGCCTTGATTCTCGGAGGGGTCGCGGGGATCATCTCAACCTGGGGGGCGATGCTTCTCGAGAAAATGCGGATCGACGACGTCGTCGGAGCGGTCCCGGTCCACCTCTTCTGCGGGATTTGGGGAACCTTATGTGTCGCGCTTTTTCACGAGGAGGGATTCTCGATGGATCGACTCGGCATTCAGGTTTTCGGAACCCTTTCAATTTGTGTGGGAGCCTTTGCGGTTGCCTACGTTCTTTTCAAGGTGATTGACACCTTCATTGGCCTTCGCGTTTCGGACGAGGAGCAGGAAGACGGGCTCGATTTCTCGGAGCACTCCGCGAATGCCTACCCGGATTTCGAGACCTCGGAAGGGTAGGGAGGATTTGGTTCTACCCCGGCGTGGCACGGGATTGCATCCCGTGTTCTCTGCCTGGCGGTTCGCACAGCATCCCTTGCGAGTTGAGATTAAGATTAGGATTATGAAAAAGAAAAAGATTTCAGGGTACGAGGGCTGCTAAACGAGGATTCCAGTTTTTGTGCGAAGGGGGTGAACGGGAAATCGGTCTGCCTTGGTCACTTCACTTCAGGCGATGCACCTGCTGCTTTTTTGTAGATCTGCTTGATTTTATCACTGCTGATGGCGCGGTCAAAAACGGCAATCTCGTCGAGGCGGCCCTCGAAGAAATCTTTGTTCGTGCAGGGGCCTCCGAAAAAGAAAGTGTCCGGATGTCCTTCTTCAGCTGTATTTTTTGTCTGTGCTATGAGATGGACGCCGTCGAGAAAGATGTGACTGGTGTCACCCTCGCGGGCGACAGCGAGATGGTGCCATTTCCACCGTTCAACCGGAAAAAGGCTTTCGGGGCGGCCCGGATCTCCAATTGGGTTGCGGAGAAAACCTTTTCCTTCATAGACTAAGTAGCGTTTTCCATCGGCACTGTCGATGAGGCCGACATGGTCCCCGGAATTACGGTCTGCGAAGTTTCGTCCGCGAGAGAAAAGCCACTCGGTCTTATCGATTTTTCCGGGGGCTGAACCGCTCCAAAACCACATCGAAATGGTGTAATTCCGGTCCGTGAGGTCCGGGATTCGGGCGCTGATGCGGGCGTCGGCGACGTGAACGGCGCGGTTCTTTTCCCCCTTGGAAAAAGCGGAGTGATGTGGACCTTGCAGGTAAAAGAGCGTTTGCGGTTCGAAGAGGGCATCGAGCCCGTTGCCGGAGGAGTCGAGGGCGCGAGGACCTGTGAACTCATCGAGGCGCCAGTAGGCGGTCGGATTCAAGCTTAGAGTGTATTCCGCGGCAGGGCCGTGTTCCTGAGCGGTATTCATCCGACCTTTGCCGGTAAGATCCTCAAGCATCGCGAGCGAGGTCTCGACGATCTTCGGTTCAGCGGTCACTTCGAGTCCGGCCGATCGGGCTGCCCAGGTGTTGTAGCCGCCGATGAGATGTTGCTCGGGTGGGGGAATGTAGCCGTCGCCTCCGTTCGCGAGTTCGATCACCATGGTGTGCTCGGTCGGGCTCGCGCCTTTAATTTTCAGTCCGGTGATCGCGTAGGTCTCGTTCGGCGTCGTCGTGATCGAGATTTTCTCTCCCAGCCTCAGCGCCTGGACGACGATCTCAGTGTTCTGCTTTTCGTGGAGGATGACCTGCTCGCGAGCGTAGATTTCCTCTTTGGTTTTGGGGAGGTTCTCTCCGAGCTCTTCGACGATTTTCTGAGACCATTGGAGGAGTTGCTTGTCCGGGGTCCGGTAGTCGAGTGTCATGCGTGTCTCCATCATCGCGATGGATTCGGGGCGGTGATACTGGATCGATTCGTAGGCCGACATCCCGAGGTCGATCATCCCTTCGGAAAAGTTTTCGATGGTTGAGTCAGGATCCCGTTCCGTCGATTTTTCGTAGTCCTGTCGCCAGATGTCACCACTGCAACCGTGAGACATCATCGCGACGAAGCCTTCTTTTCCCTGAGCAATTCGATCCTGGAGCCCGTTGGAAAAGAGGCCGAAGTAATCGGCACTGATGTCGCGGTCGCCGTAGTAGTGCATTGAGAAATTAGAAAGCAGTCCGATGGGCTCGCCGTCGGTGGATTGAATGGAGATGAGCGATAGCATCGGGTCTTCCGGTCCGGTCTTGCCCACCGAAATTTCCCGATCGCGCCCGGCGTGCATATTGGCCCGGACTGTGGGGTTTCCAAACGGGTCTTCCTGAACGTGATCCGGATGGATGACCCAGCGGCGCAGAGCGGTGTATTCCCCGGCATCGATTTCGCCCCAGCCGATTTGGGCGGGCTTCATCTCTTTGAGCGGAGTGAGGATGGCATCGACTAGCTTTTTGGTGAGAAAGAGAACATAGGCGGGATCGGCATCGGTTCCGAGCGCTCCCATGCAGGAAGGGGCGGTGTGAGTGTGCGTTGCTGAAATGAGGATGTTCTCCGGCTTAATATCCGCCTTCGCGGCCGCGAGTCCTTTCGCTTTGTCACAGAGATCGCGGGGAACCATGCAGCTGTCGACGACGACGAGAACGATAGTCTCTTTCTCATCGGTGAAGGCAAGGGAACGGGCACTCACCGGTGTTTTTACTTTGTCCACGCTCCGGCTCACCATGCTGCCGTTGACGAGCACGGGAAGCGTCTTCGGGGTTACGTCGGTGATCGCGGAACCGGCTTTGAATTCTGCGAGGGCCGGTGATTGGAGTGCCAGAAACAAGAGGGTCACCAGAGAGCATGAGAAGCGGATCATGCGCCGAGAATAGGCGGTTTGGCAGGATCGGAGCAAGAGGCCTCGCGCCGCATTGGCGTGATGGACAATTCCTCGTGACGGCTAGAAGAAAGAGGGAATGCCGGCGAGAGAGAATTCCTTATTGTTCTCGTCGGCATACTTCAGAAGCCGGGAATCCGAACCGTGAATAGCGACGACCTTGTCTTTGTGTTTCGCGATGACAACATTGCCCCGGTAATCGACTTCGCCGTTCTTCGCCGACTTCTTCGGCAGCCCGTCGAGAATGCCCACTTTGTGTTTGTAAGTCGCCTCTGATTTGGTGAAGGTCTCGATTTCCCGAATCTCATTCTGGCGCAATTGCAGGGTGTGTTCCTTCTTCGCGAGGAAGTAGTAGGCGCTCGTATTTTCTGTCTGTCCCAGCATATAGACCGTCACCTTGACCTCGGTCGGGTGAACCGAGGCATTGCGGATGTTGGTGGTGAGTCTCCAGCGGTATTGATTCATTTTCGAAGGACTGCCATTGATGCTGCTTTCGATGCGAATGCGGGGCACTCTTTCGAGAGCGCCTTCCGATTCCGCGAGGGCGCGTTCCCAGGACTCCTTTGATTGCTCTCTGGTTTCGCCGAGAGAATTTGTTGCGACGGGGGCTTCGCGCTTTTGCATCGCCGCGAAGCTCTCCTTTTCATCGATCAGTTTCACGAGCTGGTGACCGAAGGCGAGATCGCGGGCATCCATTTCCTCTCCATCCTTTCGCTTTTCCTTGAGGGGGACGATTCGAAGATTGGCGAGCTGGTTGGATCCTTTGGGATAGCGGTGAGCGGGAACGATGAGCTCGAAAATGACCGGGTCTCCGCTGTGTCGGCCCGAGGTGATGCGTTCCTCGAACTTGCCACTTTCATTGAAAAGCCCGTAGTGGCTGGCGTCCTCCCAGACGTTTAAAATGGCGTTCGAAGTCACCATTTTTTCGTAGTCACCCATATCTTCACGAAAGTACATCGCCTTGTTCATGAGGCTCTCGGCATTGGTGCTGCCGGAGCGATCTGATTCCTCGATCACCTCGATGAGGGAGATCATCCGGGACTTGAGTTTCTTCAGATCCTCGGGATTCGCTTTCTTTGCGGCAGGGGATGGGGCGAGACTCTTCGCGAGGAGCTGGGCGTTCTTATCAAATTTGGATGATGGTGCCGCCGATGCTGTCTCGCAAAATCCGGAGGCGAAGAGAGCGAGCAGAGCCGCGAGGGTACGGGGAGAAAAAAAGGAACGGGGCATGAGGAAGTGGGGGGATTCCAGGCTGTTTATACCTTGGATCCACTTCCGTGTGACAGGAAAAAGTGTTGTCTGTTTCCTCTCTAACTGCCTACTGCTTGCCCAGTTCCTCAAGGAGGGCACGGTTGAGAGCGATGCCGGCTTCGAAGTTGGTCACCGTGAAGCTCTCGTTGGGCGCGTGGATCTGGCAGTCGGGAAGTGCGAGACCGAGGAGGAGCGTGTCGACTCCGAGAATGTCCTTGATTGCCTGAATGATAGGAATGCTGCCACCTTCGCGGATGAGACGTGGTTCACTCTGGAAGGCTTTCTTAAGGGCACTCTGAGCCGCTTTCCCGTAGTCCGAATGCGGGTCCATGACGTAGGCCGGGCCGTCGTGTCCGAGTTCGACTTCGAGTCGGCAGGAATCGGGGCATTGTGCCTGAAGATGCTCCGAAGCGAGTCGGAGAATTTCCGCAGGATCCTGGTCTGCGACGAGGCGGAAACTCAGTTTTGCCATCGCGGAGCGGGGAATGACGGTTTTGGATCCTTCTCCCTGATAGCCGCCGCCGATACCGTTCACCTCGGCGGTGGGGCGACCCCAGCGTTGTTCAAGCGCGGTGTAGCCACCTTCACCCCAGAGCCCTTTAGAGCCGGTCTCGGCAAGGGTGGCGGCATCGCCGTCGGGCAGGCTCGCCCACATCTCGCGCTCCCACGGTTCGAGATCGACAACGGAATCGTAGAATCCCGGAATGAGAATTTTACCGTTCTCATCGTGAAGTGAGGCAACGAGCCGTGCTACGATTGTGGCCGGGTTCGGGACCGCTCCTCCGTAAACGCCGGAGTGGAGATCGAGGGTGGGGCCGTGGACGGTAAATTCGAGGCAGGCAATGCCGCGGAGACCGTAGGTCATCGTCGGAACGCCGGGGGCAATCATCCCGGTGTCGGAAACGGCGCAGACGTCGCAGGCCAGCTCTTCTTTATGCGCTTCGAGGAAAGGAGCGAGGTTGGGGCTTCCGATTTCCTCTTCACCTTCGAGTAGGAAAATCACGTTCACGGGGAGATCCCCGTGCTCTTTGAGGGCCGCCTCGACTCCGAGGATATGAGCAAAATGCTGCCCCTTGTTGTCGGTTGCGCCACGGCAGAAGATTTTGTCACCGACGAGGGTGGGTTCGAAGGGAGGCGTGTCCCACTCTTCGACAGGATCGACGGGCTGCACATCGTAGTGGCCGTAAATCAGAACCGTGGGACGATCATCTCTCTTCTCGTTTCGCGCCACGACGATCGGATGTCCCGGTGTCTCGTGAAGCTCGGGCTTCAATCCCATCCGCGTGAACTTCTGCATCAGAAAGTCAGCACAGTTCCGCACATCTCCTTTATGACGGCTGTCGGTGGAGATGCTGGGGAAACGAAGAAATTCGAAAAATTCAGTAAGTTCGGGTGTCATGGTGAGTTCCGCTGCGCGGAGTAGAAGGTGAGAAGGTGAGAAGGTGAGAAGGTGAGAAGGTGAGAAGGTGAGAAGGTGGTCTTTTTCTTTTTCCTACTCTTAATCTTAATCTGATTCGCAGACTTCCTTTCGGGCGTCAGTGCGGAGAGCAAGAGCAAGATTTAGAAAAAGAGTTCCTAAAGAATACTACCGGGTTCGTAGCTGGCGGCGCCGTCGATGTTGTCGGCGTAGGCGCCGGCTTCGTTGATGAAGCGATCAATCTGCATCTGGACAGCTCCGGCGTTGGCTTTTCCTTCTTCGAGGCTGGCCTGGAGCTGGTCATAGCTCATTCCGAGGCCGCCATCTTCGGCGAGACGGGAAACGAGATCGTTCTTATCGGATGCTCCGGTGCGGTATGCCTGGGCGGCGGCAACGGCGTGCTCCTTGATCACTTCGTGGGCGGTCTCGCGTCCGATTCCGTTTTTGACTGCCGTCATCATGATCGTGGTGCTGAGTAGGAAGGGGAGATAGTGCTGGTTCTCGCGCTCGATCACTGCGGGGTAGGCCGCCATTTGGTCGAGAACGGTGACCATGGTCTCGAGGAGTCCGTCGATCGCGTAGAAGGAATCCGGCAACATGACGCGTCGGACAACCGAGCAGGAAACGTCGCCCTCGTTCCACTGATCACCGGCAAGACCGTTGGCCATCGTGAGGTAACCGCCGAGAATGGTTTTGAACCCGTTGATGCGTTCGCAGCTGCGGCTGTTCATCTTGTGCGGCATCGCGGAGGAGCCGACCTGGCCTTTAGCAAATCCTTCGCTGGCGAGCTCGTGGCCGGCCATGATGCGGATCGTCTTGGCAAAGCTGGAAGGGCCTGAAGCGACGCCGTTAAGGGCCGCTACGACCTGAAGATCGAGACTGCGGGGGTAAACCTGACCGACATTGGTGAAGATACGGTGAATCCCGAGGTGAGCGGCGACCTTGTTCTCGAGCTGCATCACTTTCTCGGCGTCGCCGTCAAAGAGACTCAGCTGATCAAGCTGCGTTCCCACCGCGCCTTTGAGGCCGCGAACGGGATAGTCAGCAATCAGTTCACTGAGCTGCTGGCCGGCGATGAGCATCTCCTCACCGAACATTGCGAGACGTTTTCCGAAAGTTGTAATCTGCGCCGCGACGTTGTGGGTCCTCGCGGTAATGACGAGATCGCGATACTCGTCTGCTTTCAAGGAGAGACGATGAAGCACTGCCGCAGTTTTGAAATGGGTCACTTCCAGAGAGCGGTAGACCTGGAGCTGTTCGACGTTCTCAGTGAGATCCCGGCTCGTCATTCCTTTGTGGATGTGTTCGTGCCCGGCGAGGTCGCAGAACTCTTCAATGCGGGCCTTCACATCGTGACGGGTGACGCGCTCACGGGCATCGATCGATTCGAGATTGATGTCGTCGATGACGCGCTCGTAGGCCTCGATGGCTTCGGCGGGAATGTCGAGACCCAGATCGCGCTGGGCTTTCATCACCGCAACCCAGAGTTCGCGCTCCAGTTTGACTTTACCTTCGGGTGACCAGACCGCTTTCATATCGGCGGTGGCGTAGCGTTCTGCAAGGACGTTTGGAATCATATTTTGAGTAGAAAGTAGAGGGGAAAAGTAGAAAGTAGAAAGGAGGGAAGGCTTTTAAAATGGCCGGCCTAGTCAGCTGCTGCGATGTCTTTGAGATAGTCGAAGGAGTAGATGCCGGTGTTGTGGCCGTCAGAAAATTTGAATTGGAGACCGTAACCTCCGACCGGAGCCCAGCCCGTTACGGTGACGCCGGAGAAGTCTTTACCCTGCTCGTCGCCGGAGATGGCATTTCCGAGGAGATCGCGCTCCCCCTGAGTCTCCGCACTGGGTGAAAGCGAGCGGAGACGATCCATTTTAAAGAAATCGTCGCTCTCGTCTGTCCACTTGATAGCGATTTCGTCTCCAATTATCTGGATATCTTTGATGCCAATCATATGATTTGGCATGATTAGCACGTAGCAGAGTGCGAGGCAACAGGGTATAGAGTAAGGTCTCTGTTTTGATTCATGATGCGTTCCGGAAAATTTCGATTCTGCTATATCTGCTTTGCAGTCCTCGTCGCCCTCGTTCCGTGGCTTCGAGCCGATGTCGAGGAGCCTGAGGCTAAAGACCGGGATGAGTTTTCGGGGAAAAAGATCGCGACTCAAAATGATGGCTACGAAATCATCAAAGAACGATTCTACAATGCCCCCCGATACGGGGATCCCGCGCCCGACTTTGAGCTGATCGATCAAAAGACAGGGGAGAAAGTGACTCTCGCGAGTTTACGGGCCGAAAAGCCCGTCGTGCTGATGTTCGGGAGCTGGGGGTGTGACGTGATGCGCAACGGTTTCTGGTCCGTCCTGAAATCCTACGAGACCTACCGCGATCGCTATCATTTTGTGATGATTTACGTCCGTGAGGCGCATTCACTGGACGGCACGGAAAAAATCGATGTCGAACGAGCCCGTGTCGTGGATCCCGAAACTTTCGCTGAACGGTCCCTGGCGGCGGCCTCCTGTCGGGTTGCTGTTAAGATCCCTTTTCAGATTCTCCTCGATACGATGGACGATAAGGTTGCCACGCGCTGGGCGGGCTGGCCGGTTCGCCTCTTCGTTGTCGATCGCGATGGAACGGTTGCTTATTCAGGCAAACCGGGGCCCTGGGGATTCAATCCCGGGGGCGGATTTAAGAGCGAGTTGGCGGATCAACTGAGGCCGCACGCGGAACGCTTCAATCAGGAATCTCTTGAGGAATTTCTGGCGAAGCGCGAGCAGGAAAAAGAAGAGGATACTGTTGACGGACAGTAGAAAATATTGAGTATCAAGAGTTTTTGATGTCGGTCGCGGTAGTCTTGCGTATCCTGTCAGAGGCACAATTTCAGAAGTATCATGAAAATCGCAAAAGACGGAATTCGATCCATTGTTAAAGTCGGCTACGACGGTCGGGTTCATAAGACCTTTCGTGGCACAGACAAAGAGATCCGCTTTGCGAACGAAGTGAAGGTGTTGAAAGCGTTGGAGGCACGGGGCTGTGATTTCGTTCCCCAGTTGCTGGAGTCGGATGAAGAAACTCTGACGATCATTACCACGAACTGCGGTGCACCGGCGGAAAGCACCATCAGCGAGGAAAAGGCGCAGTCTCTCTTTCAGCGTCTTGATGATGAATACGGGATCGTTCACGATGATCCTTTTGCCCGCAATATCACGTATGACGGGCGACAGGGTCAGTTTTGTGTGATCGACTTTGAGCTGGCCGAGATCAAAGCGATGCCGGGCGCAACCGAGATCGAGAACGTTGAAAGCGACGAGGCGCACCGGATTTTGAGCTGGTGCGGCCTGACCCGCGACGGGACGCGGAAGCCGGGGAATCAGGATGCGCTCTCGGTCTTTTCTCTCGAAAGCGGCTCCGCCAAAAACGAGGAATTGCTGGGGGACACGAGTATCGATGAGAACGGCATCATTTTCGCGGTGAGCGATGGCATGGGCGGCCCCAATGCCGGTGATGTCGCGAGCACACTGGTGGTGCGCGAGTTGCACCGGTTTCTTCCCGCCATGTTGGGCGATTTCCACGGAACCGCTGATCCTGCCGGGTTGCTGAATGGCGCTGTGAAATCGCTCCATGACTACGTGAGCCGCGTCGGAAACAACAATGAAAAGTTCAAGGGGATGGGGGCAACCGTGGTATGCGGACTCTTTTTCCATACCGTGGTGCATTTCGCCCATGTCGGGGACAGTCGCTTTTATCTCTTTCGCAAAGGTGAGTTGAAGCAGCTCACTCACGATCACAGCTATCTGGGGTCAAAATTCCGCTCCGGGAAATTGAACGAGCGTGAAGTGCGGATGCATCCTCATCGCAATGTCCTCGAGCAGGCAATCGGAGGCGGTTGTCGCAAGGTGAGCCCGCAGGTAGCCTCCTGCCGGCTTGAGCACGGGGACTGGTTCCTGATTTGTTCTGACGGCGTCGTCGACGGGCTATGGAACAAGAATATTGCGCAGGCTTTCGAGGAGGCAGAGGAGAAGGGCAGTTCAGCGGAAGAAGTCGCGACGCGCATTCTTGACTGGGCAACGAGAGAAGCGGGCGCTGACGATACGACCCTCTTTGTCGTCAAGGTGGTCTGACTCGTCTGGATCAGACTACTTCTCTTTCATTACGTAAACGCCGTCCCAGTCTTCCGGCGGGGGATTCTGCGCCAGTTCAACGCAGCGTTCCGCCATGACGAGGGACGGATTCGTTTTCACTCCGGGGTGGACTCCGGGTTTCCACGGCTCCAGCTCTGCCGATTTCTCAAAACAGCTGCGCGCTGCCTCCCAATGGCGTTTCAGATACTGATCGATCCCTTCCTGATAGATTTTGAGACACTTCGTGGTCGTGGCGGAAACGCTGTCTTTGAAGTCGATCACTTCGAAAACCGCGACGGGCTGAGCACGTCCCATCACCACGATTTTGTCGAGATAGCGGTATACGATGTTGTCGTTCTCCGCTTTCGCGGCATTCAAGGTCGCCTCGGTGATCATGGTGTAGGCGCCATAGGATTTTGCCCCGCTTTCGCAACGGGCCGCTAGGTTCACTGCGTCACCGGTCATCGTGAAATTAATGCGCTGGCGGGACCCCATATTCCCCGTGACGACGTCGCCGGTGTTGATACCGATCCTCGTGTGCATGTCATTGACCTTCTCGGGCCAGCGACCTTCCTCTTTCCATTTGGCACAAAGTTCCTGCTGCTTTCGCTGCATGTGAATGCTCGTGGCGACGGCGCGATAGGCGTGATCTTTAAACGGAACGAGAACCCCGAACATCGCCGCGATGGCATCACCCACATACTTGTCGAGGACGCCGCCGTTCTCGAGAAGCACATCGGTGAGCTCTGACATGTAGCTGATCATGAGGGCGACAAGGTCCTCCGGCGCGAGCTGTTCGGAAAACGAGGAAAATCCCGCGATATCGGTGAAGAAAACCGTGATTTCGGTTTTCTCTCCGCCGAGTTCCGGTTTCAAGCCGGAAGCGATGATGCTCTCGACGAGCTCTTTTCCCGCGTAGGTTCCGAAAACCGCGCGGATTTCCCGTTTCTCTTTCGCCTCAGCGAGAAGACGGTCGGCGATCGCAAAACCGTGCAGCCCGAGAAAGCCGGAGACAGGAAGAAACAGGGGCAGGACGATGCTTTTCGACGAAAAGAGTAAAAAGGCGAGAGCGAAGTATGCGAGGATGATGAGGGTCGGAACGAAGATCGCGAGGGAAACGGGGGAGCGGTTGAGCCACCCGATCGTCGCCCAGGCAAAGGCGAGCCAGATCAGCATTGTCGCCCAGAGGGGAAACGTTTTCAGAAAGTCGTTTTGGAGGATGTTATTGAGTGCCGTCGCCTGAATCGTGACGAGAGGTTCAGAGCCGCGGTACGGGGTGGGACCGAAATCGGAAAGCCCCGGGGCGACCTGGCCGACGATGAGAACCTTGTCCTCGATTTCAAGGAGGTCTTCGCTCCAGGTTCCGGTTTGCTCAAAGGCGGCAAGGTATTCCATGAGCTGCACGTAATCCCACGCCATGAAGGTTGAGGTGTCCCGGTAATTGATCGGCATTTTCCCGTCGTCTCCGATCGGAATGACCCGCGAGCCATCGCGGCCCGTGATCGTAATCGCTTTCCCGATGACAACCTCGACGTCCTCAGAGTTCGCTCCGTCGGCTTGCATCACCATTTGGAGAATCAGCGAGGGATAAATCTTCCCGCCAAAGCTGACAATGAGCGGCGCGCGCCGTCTAATGCCGTCGATGCTTGACGGGGCAACGTTTACGAATCCGGTCCAGGCACTCTCAGCAATCACGTCGATAGGGACCTGTCCGTTGCTGGCGCTCAGGAGTTGGGATCGATCACCGCTCACTTTTTGAATCGGCGTGGTTTTTCCGATACTGTCTTTGGCGTAGGGGACCAGCTCCGGTCGGGAATCGTCGGCGACGGCTCCGGTGATGGCACCGACGTGGAGCGCAAGTTCGTCGGCGAGAAAATTATCGTTACTCTCATCACCGCTTTTTTCCGAAAAGAAAAAGTCCCAGGCCAGCACGGCAGGGGGCCGCAGCGCGACGAGACTGCAAAACTGGCCGTGGATGCCCCGATTCCAATCCTCCCACCGACCCACCTTTTTGAGCGAGTATTCGCCGATCCCGACGATGACAATGCGCTCGCTCGCCGGAGGATCCGTTCCCGCCCGTGAGCGGAGTCGCCAGTCCTGAGTGAGGTTTTCAAGTTGCTGTGCCACCTCGGTCTGCGCAATCAGCACCATGAGGCTGAAAATCAGTGGCGGGGCCAGAAGAGGAACCCAGAATCGTCCCCGGGCGCTCTCCAATTTTGAAGAAGTGTTCATTCAGCAATGCGCTGACTCTATCAATACGGTTACGGTGTCCGAAACAAGGAAAAGTTAAGTTATATACGAAAAATTGAATACCGACATATCCTCATTCGTCTGGAATGGGGCTGATAAAGTCTCAGGTTTACCGATTTTCGCATTGATAAGAGGTTCGCCGGCGATAGGATTTACCTGCACAAACACGAATAGGGGGAAAATGAAGTTACGATTCGACTGTATACTGATACTGGCATTAGCGCTGGGAGGGCTCAGTGGCTCTCTCCGGGCCGCACCGGAGAGCGGCAACGTCACCGTCGCGGTTGGTGAGGTCACTTTTACCGACAAGGATGGAAACGCTGTCGCGGTCAAAGCGGGAGATAAAGTCGCTGTCGGTGGAACCGTGAAAACGGGAGCCGGAGCCCGCGCTGTCGTCGTCATCACCCCGCGCTCTGCGATTCGGGTCGCGGAAAATTCCGAGGTCATCATCACGGAAGTGACAGAGACTTCCACGCCGAAGCGGGTCATGCTTGATCTCAAGACCGGCAGCATGGGAGCACTGCTCAAACCCAACGCAGCCGGTGAGATGGACTTCAAAATCCGCACCCCAAGCGGGATCGCTGCAGCTCGCGGGACCTTCTACTCGGTTGCGATTGAGGACGGTAAAGGATTTGCCCAGGTGAAGGAAGGTCGCGTCGAGATCATTCCGGAGGAGACTGAGGAAGACCCTAACTAATTTCTACAAGGGTGGTGCAAAGAGGGTTAGGTCGATTACTGAACCCTCTTAAGTCGAGCACTGAACCCTCTTAAGTCATGGAGCAAACCCTCTTCAATCCACTGCGATCCGCCCTTCTGCGGCGATTGGTGGCTTTGGTATGTTTGCTCCCCGCATTGGCGCTGGCGAATCCTGCGGGGGAAACGATCCGCTTTGGCGATGTCGATTTTGTCCGGAACGGAAACCGGCTCGACGTCATTCAGCATTCCAATAAGGCGATCATCGATTGGACTTCTTTTTCGATAGCGAATGGTGAGACGACCGATTTCAGCCAACCGGGTGCGGCCGCTGCGGCGCTCAACCGGGTCACGGGCGTGTCTGCCTCACAGATCGACGGATTGCTGCGATCAAGCGGGCGTATTCTTCTCCTCAATCCCAACGGGATCGTGATAGGGCCGAACGGGCGGGTTGACACTGCGTCCTTTGTTGCTTCAACCCTCGATCTCAGTGATGGCGACTTTCTTGCGGGAGGGGATTTGCCGCTGAAGGGAGCTTCCGAGGCATCGGTAATCAATCTCGGCACAATCAGTGCCTTCGACGGAGATGTCTTTCTGGTAGCGGCTGCGGTCGAGAATCACGGTAGTATTTTTGCACCCAACGGAACGGTCGGGCTCGCGGCGGGCAACGATGTTCTCATCCGCGAGTCGGGTGAGGAGCGTGTCTGGGTGCGTGGCGCCTCCGGCGAAAAGAAAGAGACCGGTGTCGTCAACACGGGAACGGTTGAGGCGAATGTCGCTGAACTGAAAAGCTACAACGGCAATATTTACGGCATGGCCGTGAAAAACGAAGGCCGTGTCGCCGCGACGGGGGTGACCAAGCAGGGCGGACAGATTTTTCTCAGTGCGGGTGGCGGTAAGAGCAAGATTCGAAACACCGGCACTCTTGTCGCTAAGAATCCCACAACCCAATCCGACGGGAAAATTTCAATTCGAAACAGCGGTGCGGAGAGTCTCACGGAAGTGGGTGGAACGGTCGATGCGGGAAGTTCAGAACCCGGTGGTGTCGGCGGTGACGTCGTGATTCTCGGGACGCGGATCGATGTCTTGCCGGACACGGTGATCCTCGCCGATGGCGAAAATGGCGGTGGTCGTATTCAAATCGGAGGCGGTCGACGTGGTGAGAATCCTGATTTCAACAACGCTGAATTTGTCAGTGTCGGAAACGGGGTTGAAATCAATGCGAGTGCGACAGCGAACGGCGATGGTGGCGAGGTGATTCTTTTCGCGACGGATACCCTGGATTTTTACGGTCATGCTTCGGTGCGCGGTGGCGATCTCAGCGGGGATGGTGGTTTTGTGGAGCTGTCAGGCAAGCGGAGGGTGAACTTCAACGGCTTTGTGAATGCGGCTAATACCCGTGCCGTGAACGGTGCGAACGGCAGTCTACTTTTTGATCCTATTGATGTGGTGATTCATGCGGGAACAGGATCCACCGGAACGGAGATCATTGGAGATACGGTGAATTCACGAACGGACCTCTATGCCGGTGACATTGCCGCCTACCTGCAAAACAGTGGTAATCTCGAGATTCGAACGGACGGCGGTGAAAGCGGGGTCGGCGATATTCGCATCGTGAACTCAGCCGATATCTCGTGGACGGGGACGAATGATCTCAAACTCTTCGCGGATGGAAGCATCTCAATGGAAGATGATTCGCTGATCAGCTCCGGGATGGGCGATATACATTTTGAGAACGTCAGAGGAAGCAACAACGACGGGATCACGGGCACTTACGATGGAATCGCGCTGACGAACGACGCATCGATCGTTAGCACGGGCGGCAACATTACTTTGATCGGAACCGGGAATGCGGATGGCATCGGACGAAGTTCCGGGGTTTTCATGGGGATGGATACAAGCATTTCCACGGGAGGCGACGGAAACATCACGATCAGGGGAACGGGCGGATTGTCTGATTCAAGCAATGTCGCGGTGGGCGTTCAAATCGGCATGGCCGGCATTTCCACGGAGAACGGGGACATCACGATTGAGGGAACAGGTGCCGGGGACTATTCCGATACGGGGAACTCGGGCGTGACAGTGGGGCTCTCCAGTTTGTCTTCGACCGGAGGTGACATTAAAATCAAGGGCACTGGCGGTTTCGGCAGTAGCGGTAATACCGGCGTATTCATCGCGGGCTATACCATGGAAACCGTGACCGGTAATATTGAAATCGAAGGGACCGGAGGCGTGGGGGACAATTCCGACGGGGTGAGGATTGAGAGCTCGACGGTGAGAACACGGGACGGAGGAACCATCACGATCTCAGGTCGTGCGTATGCCCCTGAGCCGAAGATTGAGTCAACTGCGGAAACCGAGATAATTACCACTTTCGTGGCAGTGCCGGATGCATCCAACGGGGTTTCGATGGATTCGGCTCAGATCGACAGCCACAGTGACCTCACTGTCTCAGGTGATGGTGACAACGATGTCGGGGTGGCAATATCAGGGACAACTATGATTTCGGATACCGGTCGTCTTCAGCTGGACGGAAAGTCGAACGATCACGGCGCGGTCCACATCGGGGATATCGCGGCAACGTCAATCGAGCTGGTTTCCCGGGGCGGAGATGTCACGATCGAGTCGACCGGAGGGATCGATGCCGGATCACTCGTTCTCCGCGATGAGTCTACATCGGGTGCGGATTACATGCTCGATTCCGGATCGATTGATATCGGGAGCGTGACGACGGAATCCACGATCGGTAGTCTGTCTCTGGTCGCTTCGGATCGCTTCACGGTATCCAGCGTCGATGCGACCGGAAATCTCAATTTCGAGGCGCCCAATGCGATTACTTTTACAGGAGGAACTCACACCAATGGAAATATCACGGTGGCTTCGACGGTCATCAACGTGACGGGTGATCTCAGCGCTGACGGGAATTTTGATTCCACTCACGATACAACCGGTTTCAGCGCCCACGAATTCAATCTGACGGGTTCTATCTTTGCGACAACGACGACTTTTACGAGCGGTTACGTCGGAGGAACGTTTAATGTCGACGGGGGCGGGCTCGCCGGTTCCGACATCCGGTTTACGGGGGATGTCGGCTATGACATCATCAATGTCGACGGGGAGTTCGATTTGAATAAGATTAAGTTCAGCGGTTTGGAAGAGATCAACGGAGTCGGTTCCAACAGTTCGCTGCTGGGGCTGCATTCGGATCAGACCTACCTCATTCAGAACAATAATGAGGTCGTGAACGACGGGTTCACTTTTTCCGGTTTCGACAATCTCAGAACCGGTCAATCCAGTGACACCATTATGATTGCCACGGGAGCGACAGGCGGTCCCTTCATCGACGACACCGGAGGAATCGATCGATTGATTGCCGCCTCGGGAGTGAATGATGTTTTTGACATCGACGAGGATAATGAAGGGACCCTCAACGGCATTTTTGAGTTCGCCGGAATCGAGATTCTCGATGCCAACAGCGGTGACGATGAGTTTATCGTGCGGTCGGCGGCCACGTCCGAGCAGTTTATGGGCGGGAGTGGTTTTGATCGTGTCACTGCATACGGAGCGTATGAAATCGGGAGCGTTCTCCTCGACAGCGTCGAGGAAATTCGTGGTGGAGGGAACAACGATATCCTCGCGAGTCCGAATTTCGAGCCAGTCGCGGGAACAGTGGCGGGAAATGATCAGTTCACGCTCACGAGTGATGGAGATGTTCGCCACTCGGGGATCAACTACCTCGATTTCGAGCAGGTCTGGACTGGTGCAGGCAATGACACCTTCACCGTGGAGGAGGGATTTGCCTCCGCGATCCGGCTCCGTTCATTTGGAGGCACCGACACGCTGCAGGCTTC
>JARGPH010000063.1 GCA_029213065.1 Verrucomicrobiales bacterium
TGGGCAACGGGTGTTTTCAACACGCCGCCGTCGGATGCATGGCCCGGTCCGGTTGTGACCATCATGGGAAGCGCTGATGACGCCGGTGTCGGTAAAGTTCTCAGTGTGGTCGTGAAATTCCTCATACACAATCCGATTGTGGCCGGAATGGTCACTGCGGGAATTCTCGCGGCGATCATGTCGTCACTCGACTCTCAATTCCTCTGTCTCGGAACGATGTTTACGAACGACATCGTTCTGCATAATCAGCCCGAAGGGAAATACACCGACAAGAAAATCGTCCTGATCGCCCGGTCATTCATCGTGGGGATTGTCCTTCTGACCTACGTTCTTTCGCTCTACTTGAAGAACGTACAGAACGTCTTTGACCTCGCGATCTGGAGTTTCTCGGGTTTTGCCGCTCTCACTTCACTCGTCTTTACCGCTCTTTACTGGAAGGGCGCGACCAAGGCAGGTGCCTACGCCTGTGTCACTGCGGTGGCGGTGAGTTGGTTCTACTTTTTTGCCAAAGCCGGGTGGGGCGGGGAATACACCGTCTTCTCCAGCGCGGAACGCTCCGATGACGGAATCATGCCCGTCGCGATCTGCTTTGTCATTGGCCTCGTTGCTATGATTGCAGTTTCTCTCTTCACGAAGAAACCCTCTGAAGACACCATTCGTAAATTCTTCCCGTAAATAATACCTCACATCCTCACCATTTTTTCCTACTTCACCTTTTTTCAAAATGACCTCTGACGAAGCAAAAGCACAACTTGACGAGCGCGTCCGCGAAATGATGGCGTGGCATTTCTCCGAAGAAACCGGCTGCCCTTTCTGGCTCGACTGGAAAAAGGAGGCTGGCTGGGATCCCCGGGAGGAAGTGAAAAGCTATGACGACATCGTGAAGTTTCCTCACTTCCAGGATGAGTGGCTGCGCGACGAAAAGAATGAGCGCTTTGTTCCCAATGCCTACAAAGGCCGTCCCTTCAATGTGTTCGAGACCGGTGGAACTACCGGACTACCCAAGCAGCGGGTCGGATGGGAAGACTACAAACACGACTACGAGCAGTTCTCCCACCAGCTTAGTGACGAGTTTTTTCCCAAAGGTGGAAACTGGATCATGGTCGGACCGACCGGGCCGCGGCGCCTCCGTCTTGCCGTGGAGCATCTCGCCAACTTTCGCGGCGGAAGCTGCTACCATGTCGATCTCGATCCCCGCTGGGTGAAAAAATTGATCGGCCGCAAGGAGCTTGGCCAGGTCGAGCGTTACCAGGCTCATGTGATGGCCCAGGCCGTCGAGATCATCAAGCATCGCGACATCTCCTGCATTTTCACAACCCCCCGTTTGCTTGCTTCGATCGGTGAGCGCATTTCGATCTCCGATCACGGAATCAAGGGATGCTTCTGCGGAGGGACTTCGATGACTCCGGAGTATGTTCGTTTCCTCCAGGAGGAGGTGCTGGAAAACAAGGCTCAGTTTGTTCCGACCTACGGAAACACTCTTATGGGACTGGCGGTTTCGATTCCGGAGGAGCTTCCGGAAAACAATTACAGCGTGACCTACTACGCGCCACAGCCGCGTGCCGTTCTCCGGATCGTTGACCCCGAGAAAACGGAGATCACGAAAGACTACGGCGAGTATGGGCGAGTCGAATTGACAACCCTGACTCACGAATTCTTTATGCCCCGTTTCCTCGAGCGTGACGAGGCAATTCGCCGTGAGCCACATGCGAAATACGCCTGGGACGGGGTCGGCGACGTTCGTCCGTTCGGTGCCCTGACAAAGAAAGTGATCGAAGGCGTTTACTAGTTCGTAACTTCTCTCAACTTATGAGTGCTCCTCACATTCCCATTCTCCGCCAGGGCAAGCCCTACATCAGTCTTGATGTGCAGACCGTAAACCAACTCGGAACCGAAGACCCTGCTGCCGAGATCAGTTTTGCCTGCGCCGACATGATCAAATATGACCTCCACAAAATGGGGGAAGCACGGGAAGCACTCAAAAAGTTCAGTTGCGGGGAGTTGGTCGACATCACGAAACGGGCCGGGGAAATTTTCCTCAATGATGATCTTCCCATCGGAGTGGAGGGAGACCTGCAGTCTCCGGAGGACTATGTTCTCTCGCTTGCCGCCACGAGCGGGCTTCCGCATTCGCTGATCCGGATGAACATGCAGCGTCTCGGCGGAATTTTCGGCCAGATTGACGACATTTTTCAGGGACTCACCCGTGGCCTTGATTGGAGTGTGCTCGACAAAGGATACGGTGAACAGGGCGGCGCTCCGGTGAGTTTCTCACCGACCACTAACGAACTCGCGGTGATTCTTCCGAGCAACTCCCCGGCAGTGAATGCCCTTTGGATCCCGGCGATTGCCATGAAAGTACCGGTTCTTCTCAAGCCCGGTCGCGAGGAGCCGTGGACCCCGTGGCGGATCATCCAGGCTTTTATCAAGGCAGGATGCCCTGCTGAAGCATTCAACCTTTATCCGACCCAGCACGATGGATCGGGCGCGATTATCCGCCGGGCCGGTCGCGTCATGCTTTTCGGAGATGATTCGACGGTGAAGCAGTACGAGAATGATCCGCGCATCGAAGTGCATGGCACCGGATATTCGAAGTTTGTAATTGGTGAGGACGAGATCGAAAACTGGGAGCAGTATGTCGACTCGATGGTGGAGTCTGTCTCCGCGAACTCCGGTCGCAGTTGTATTTGCACCTCGACCATTGTCGTGCCGAAATATGGTGATGAAATTGCCCACGCCATCTCGAAGCGCCTCGCTGAAATCAAGCCACTTGCCCAGGATGACCCTGAGGCAAAGCTTTCCGGCTTTGCGAATCCGCAGTTTGCCGAGTGGATCAATGAGGCGGTCGAGGATGGACTCCAGTCGAGTGGCTCCCGTGACATCACCTCGGAATACCGCGAGGGGGAGCGCTTCCAGGAGCGGGGCGGGATGAACTATCTGCAGCCTACGATCATCCGGGTGGATTCCTTTGACGAGCCGCTCGCCCTTCGTGAGTTTCTCTTTCCTTTCGCCAGCATCGTGGAATGTCCCCAGTCGGAAGTGCTCGAAAAAGTAGGATACTCTCTCGTCCTGACCGCTGTGACCAAAGACGTTGACTGGATCAATCAGCTCTTTGATTGTCCGGAGATTGAGCGACTCAATGTCGGGAACGTGCCGACCAACCGGATCAGCTGGAATCAGCCTCACGAAGGCAATCTTTTCGAGTTCCTGTATACGCGCCGTTCCTTCGCGTTTGCGGAGTCTGCCTGATCGGTTACGGTCTCCTCCATGCCAGCCGAACATCTCTCGATTGAGGCGCTTTGCGCCGGTCTGGATATCCCGGGCCGGGTCCAGCGTTTCGAGGATATTCCAGTAGGAAAAGTCGTGTTCGGCTGGGGGAAAATCGATTCCCTCGGCAAAGAGGCCGCGGAACTCGGCTCACGCAAGGCCCTCCTTGTGACCGATCCGGGCCTGGCGAAAACGGAATGGGTTCAGCGCGCCGTTGACTCGCTTCTACACCAGATCGGTTCGGTGACTGTTTTTGATCAGGTTCATGAAAATCCGACTACCGAGGATGTGGACCGGTGCGTGTCCGCAGCGAGCGAAGCCGGGGTCGATCTGATTATCGGTCTTGGCGGCGGCTCCAGTATGGATACTGCGAAAGGCTGCAACTTCATCCTGACCAACGGCGGGACGATGCATGATTACTGGGGCGTCGGCAAGGCGACGAAACCGATGCTGCCCTTTATCGCCGTGCCCACGACGTCGGGCACAGGGAGCGAGTGCCAGAGCTTTGCCCTGATCGCCGATGCAAAAAGTCATGCCAAGATGGCCTGTGGAGACAAAAAGGCCGCCGCGGCCGTTGCCATTCTCGACCCGGAACTGACCGTGACGATGCCGCGGGCCGTGACTGCTCACACCGGGATCGATGCCATCACTCACGCGCTCGAGACCGCCGTTTGCAAAAAGAAGACGGAGATTTCCTCGGCCTATTCCAAAGCCGCTTGGCAGTTGTTGAATTCCGGACTCGAACGAGTCATGAAAGATCCCAATGATCACGAGGCGCGTGCCCGCATGCAGTTGGGGTCGGCTTTTGCCGGGACTGCGATCGAAAATTCAATGCTCGGAATTGCGCACTCCTGCGCCAATCCGCTGACAGCTCACCATGGGACCGTTCACGGCCAGGCAGTCGGGACAATGATGCCCCATGTGATCGAGTTCAATCGGAAGGAGGCCGCCGTATCAGCCATCTACACAACCCTCTTCGCCGGCGATCTCGCGGAACGGGTTCGGGAATTGCTTCGCTGTTCCGGGATGGATATTCCTCTTTCGAACCTGGGGGTGACCGAAGAGCAGTTGCCTCTACTTGCGGAGGAGGCTTCGAAGCAGTGGACCGCCCAGTTCAATCCCGTCCCGGTCGATGCACTCGCCCTCGAGCAGGTCTATCGCGCGGCACTGTGAATCAAAGTAGAGGAAGACGTAAGTTTTTCTCTCGATGGGAAATGCAGTTTGTCCGGCCTCCGCAGAACTGATCTACGGTTTGCCTTGAACGAGTAAAATCACTTCCCTCGGGATCCACATTTTCCTTCCGTTCGCCTCAACGACGATGGCGCTGGATTCCACTTCGATCAGTGTTCCAATCACCGTCGTCTCCGCTCCGTTGATTTTCCCCGTCGTTGGCGAAATTGGCAGGGATGCCGCCGCGCCCAGCGCGTCTCGACGAAATTGAACATTGACGGTGCTGCCGACCCATTGAGAGAGTTCACCTCCGCTGATGCGATTTCCCGACGGCCTTCCGCATCCATACAGGAGCGTGCCGAAGATGAGGCAGAGAAGAAAAAAATTCTGATGATTTTTCATAGGCTGGTTTCCACCGGAAAGGATGAATCGATGGGGGCCCCGGGCGCAAGTCCCGAAAGCGCTTTTGAATTCATCGCCTTCGAGATAAAGGGCAAAGTCATTGCGCGGAGCAAAGCACTGTAGTTGAGCTGAAACGAAACCTCAGACCCAACGATCAACGGTGCCCGATCATTCCCTGAATCGATCACGAGGTGATCGCTGCTCGCGGCCAGAATAGCGATGCCGGCAGGTGGGGCGAGGTCCCCGCCAAATGGGGCTTGCGGACCGAACCCTACCACAGCTCCGGGTCGAACCCGGGGATACTTTGTGGAACCCGATAGAGCGGACCGGCGGGAGCCCCTCTAGCCGGCTTCTTTTTCCTGCAAATCCCGAAGCTGTTTCCGAAGATCCCGAATCTCGCGCTGCAAGGTAAGGGTGTTCGCTCCGACAAAAAAGAAGCAGAGAGGAAGAAAGGAGAAAAAAGCGGGTTTCCACGATCCTGCGTCCGGACTTGAGAAAGAGAAAAGGGCTGTCAGAGAAAGGAAGGCGCAGAAGGCGGCAGGGATCCAGTGGCTGATTTTTTGCTTCATAGGTTTGTTTCGGATACCTTTGATTGGGTTTCCTGCGTCGGTTCTACTTCCCCGCGCCAAGCTCGGTAAATCCATTGGAAAGAGAGCGGGGACAGACTGGATGCGGTAGTATGGGCCCGAATTGACGATCCTGCTGAAGTATTCAACCCCTCCGTGCTGTTGCAGATGGGCTTCAGTCTGGAACCTGAAGTCCCGTACACAGGCTTTCCCGCGTGTTTGTGAAGAAACATCCATCAGGGGGGGGATCGTAGCGCTAGACCACGCGGATAATCTGGCGAAGTTCTTCAGTGACGAGTCCAATGGCGGCAATGAAATCGGTTTCGTTTTGATCAGCAGCGAGTTTTGAAACTCCCCTCATGCTTTCACGGATGCAGGTGTCGTGACTTTTCACAGCCCCACTTTGCCGAAGCGATCCACTTTGCGTGATCCCACCTCGCGGGCTATTCTTCCGCCATGAATTCTCTTCCTGCGATCCGTCGATTGGTTCTTCTTTTTTTACTCCGGGGCTACTGCTTTTTTCGCCACTGGAGACGACGGGGCAGGAGCAGAAAGCGGGCGACAGCGGAAGTGCTTCGCCGGTGATTGCGAAGAAGCTGGAGGAGATCGTCGAGATTCGAAGGCTGCAACTGAACCGGCAGCAGGCTCTTTATTCCGATGATCGAATTTCCGATGTCCACGGGGCGCGGATCGCATTGGCCCGGGCGCGGGTCAACCTGGCACGGGAACAGAAAGACTGGAAGAAGATGGCGAATATCCTGGCGATTCAAAAGCTCCTTTTTGAGTCCTCCCGGATTCAGGAAGAACTGGGCAAGGGGTCGTCGATTGAGCCGAAAGTCGCCCTGCTGCAAGCGGAGATCGACTTGGAGCGGGCAAAACAGGAAATGCAAAAAGAGTGAGGCTGTTCTTGCACCACAGCCCGTTTGAATGGATGGCTTAGGACTGTGATTTCGATTTCTGAACATGGCAATTCCTC
>JARGPH010000042.1 GCA_029213065.1 Verrucomicrobiales bacterium
GGTCCAATGCCACAAACTCGTGAGCACATCCTTCTTGCACGTCAGGTGGGTGTTCCAGCGATCGTTGTTTTCCTCAATAAAGTTGACCAGGTTGACGATGAGGAGCTTCTTGATCTCGTTGAGATGGAGATTCGTGAGCTTCTCAGCATGTATGAGTTCCCCGGTGACGATATTCCAATCGTTCGTGGTTCTGCTCTCAAGGCACTTGAAGGTGACGAAGCGCACAAAGAAAACATCCTCAAGCTCATGGAAGCTGTTGATGAGTATATCCCACTTCCAGAGCGTCCTATCGATGGTGATTTCCTTATGCCTGTTGAGGACGTGTTCTCAATTGAAGGTCGTGGAACTGTTGCTACCGGTCGTATCGAGCGTGGCATCATCAAGAAGATGGAAGAAGTTGAAATCGTTGGTATTCGCGACACGCAGAAGACTACGATTACTGACATCGAGATGTTCCGTAAGTTGCTCGACGAAGGTCGTGCCGGTGATAACGTAGGTCTCCTCGTTCGTGGTCTTAAGAAAGACGACATCGAGCGTGGTCAGGTTATCGCGAAGGTGGGCAGCATTACTCCTCACACGAAGTTCAAGGCGGAAGTTTATGTTCTCAGTAAAGATGAGGGTGGCCGTCACACGCCGTTCTTCAATAACTATCGTCCTCAGTTCTACTTCCGTACCACGGATGTGACTGGTTCTTGTCAGCTTCCTGATGGAGTTGAGATGGTTATGCCTGGTGACAACGTTGCTATGGAAGTAACGCTCATCACTCCTGTTGCTATGGAGAAGACGATCCGTTTCGCGATTCGCGAAGGTGGCCGTACCGTTGGTGCTGGTCGTGTCGGTGAAATCATCGAGTAGTAAACGAATTCAGGTTTTTATTCGGATTGATTTCTTCGGGAGCAGTCCGATAGCCTGAGATTTTTTGGCGGAGGGAATTCGAATATTCGGATTCCCTCTTTCCGCCACTAAGACGTGAAGTCTGATTTTTAGTTAAAGGGTAGTAGCTCAATTGGTAGAGTAGCGGTCTCCAAAACCGTTGGTTCTGAGTTCGAGTCTCAGTTACCCTGCCACTTCAGGGGTTAGCCTGAAGAATTTATACCGGTAGGTAATCGCAAAGAAGATGAAGATTGGAAAGTATTTCGGAGAAGTTCGTACGGAGCTCAAAAAAGCAACCTGGCCTTGGGATCCCAAGGAGAAGGGGTTGAAGAAATACAAGCAACTCATTGATTCGACCGTTGTGGTCCTGATTGCGATGGTTCTTCTGGGAGCGTTTGTTGCGACGATCGATTTTGCGATGCGCAACGTGATGACGTTTCTCACCACCGGGTTTTAGTCGACTGGATTGAGCTGGTATTATTCCCCTCACTTCCAATTTTATTTTTTTACACTTTTTAAGCAATGGCAACGATTCCCGCACCGAACGATCAATGGTATGTGATCCACGTTCTCTCCGGCCAGGAGCTGAAGGTTCGTGACAGTATTGAGCGTCGCATTGCCGCCGAGGAGATGAGTGATGTCATCTTCGAGGTTCTCGTTCCTCAGGAAAGGGTTTCCGAGGTTAAGGCCGGTAAGAAGCGCGAGGCAAATCGCAAATTCTATCCCGGTTACATCATTATCAACATGCACCTTCTGCATGAGGATAACACGCTCGTTGACCGGACCTGGTATTTTGTTCAGGAAACGGACGGCGTAATCAATTTTGCCGGATCGAAAGACCGGCCGATGCCGATGCCTCGCAGTGAGGTGGAGGGTATGCTTAATCAGATCAAAGAACGCGAGGGGTCGATCAAGCCTGCTGTTGCGTTTGAAGCAGGTGATACCGTGGTCGTTTCTGATGGTCCTTTCGAAGGGCAGAACGGAGTCGTTGCTGAGGTTAACGAAGAGAAGGGCGAGGTTATGGTTTCTGTGAATATCTTCGGTCGTGAAACGCTGGTGCCGCTGGAGTACTGGCAGGTCGAGGTTGGATAAGGGTGAGAGAAAAAATTTGTGGCCGGTGCGCGATGTCAGCGCGGCGGTTATGGCTGAGAAGCAATATTGAATTAAACAACAAAGCACGATGGCAAAAGAACTAGTAAAACAACTTAAGCTTCAGATCCCTGCGGGTCAGGCGAATCCGTCTCCTCCGGTAGGTCCTGCGCTTGGTCAGGCAGGTCTGAATATCATGGAGTTCTGTAAGGACTTCAACGCACGCACTCAGGAGAGCGCCGGGGACATTCTCCCTGTTGTCATCAGTGTCTATGCTGACAAGAGTTTCACTTTCGTAACCAAGAAGCCACCAGCGGCTGTGCTTCTTAAGAAGGCGGCAAAGATCGCTTCCGGTTCAGGTGAGCCGAACAAGAAGAAGATTGGATCAATTTCCAAGGCTCAGCTTCTTGAAGTCGTGAAAGTTAAGATTGAAGACATGAATACTGACGATGAGGAAGCGGCTTGCCGTATTCTTGCGGGAACCGCGCGTCAGATGGGTCTTGAGATCACTGATTAATTTCGAACCTGGCAGGGGCTGTTCCCTGCTTGTTCAAAACTGAAAGCAGGAGGGATTGCTCCCGATTGAACTGCAACTGAAAACATGGCTAAAAAAAGAAGTAAACGATACTTGCAGGCAGCTGAGATGGTCGATTCAACGACCCTCTACTCATTTGAGGATGCTGTCGCGCTGGTGAAGAAATTCCCGGCTCCTAAATTTGATCAGTCGGTGACGATCACATTTCACATGGGTGTAGATCCCCGTCAGTCGGATCAGATGGTTCGCGGATCCTGTCCTCTTCCCAATGGAAGTGGTAAAGATGTTCGTGTCCTCGTCTTCGCTGAAGGTGATGCTGCAACGGAAGCTAAAAATGCAGGTGCTGAGCACGTGGGTTTTGAGAATCTTATCAAAGAGGTTCAGGGTGGAATGATGGATTTTGACGCGGTGATCGCGACTCCGGCAGCGATGTCTGAAGTTCGTAAGCTTGGACGTCAGTTGGGGCCGCGCGGTCTCATGCCAAACCCGAAGACAGGAACGGTTACGGACGACACTGCAGCTGCTGTTAAGGCGGTTAAAGCAGGTCGTGTCGATTTCCGGCTTGATAAGAACGGCAATATCTCGGTTCCAATCGGGAAAGCATCGTTCACGGATTCGGATCTCATTGAGAATGGGAAAGCGGTTGTTGATTCCATCGCAGGGGCCCGCCCTGCAGGCGCTAAAGGCGATTTCATTCAGACCGGCACAGTGGCTGGAACGATGACTCCCGGCGTATCGGTTGATATCAGTGCCTGGAAATAATTAAGGCGGTAAGAGAAACAAGAATTCAAAACCAGACCCATCCAATAAGATGAAAGAATTTAAACAGGTCATTATTGACGATATTGTTGACCGCATTAACGAGTCACCTTTCCTGATTGTTGCTGATTACAGCGGCATGACAGTGCCCGAGTTTGCTGAAGTTCGCACTCAGCTCAAGGCAGCCGGCGCCAAGTTTCGCGTTGCGAAGAACACTTTCGTGAAGCGCGCAGCTAATTCCGCTGAGTATCCTGAGCAGCTTGCTGCTGAACTCAGTGGTCAGACCGCCGTTGTTACCGGTGAAAGCGATGTCTGTGCGGCGGCGAAAGTTCTCAAGGACTTCGCTAAAGCAGCTAAGCGACCACAGATGAAGTGCGCCATCCTCGATGGCGAGTTTCTTGATGCTGAGCAAGTGAAGGCTCTCGCTGAGCTTCCACCAAAAGAAGTTCTTCAGGCCCAGTTCCTCGGAGTGCTTACTTCACCGGCTTCCAAGTTGGTGCGCACCCTCAACGAGCCCGGAAGCAGTCTTGCCCGCCTTTTGCAGGCCAAGGTAGATCAGGGTTAATCGATTTATACAATTTGAGCGTCGGGGAAGTTCCCGGCGCTTGGAAAACAAAAAACAAAACCGGGTTCCTTTCCGGGTGCTTAGCGAAGCATCTTAAATGTCGAAACGCTCTTCGACGCGGAGACACCCATCCAAAAATATGGCAGATACAAACGCATTAGTTGATCAACTGAGTGAATTGACAGTTCTTGAGGTCGCAGACCTCGTGAAAGCACTGGAAGAAAAGTGGGGTGTTAGCGCAGCAGCGCCGGCAGCCGTAGCCGCAGCTCCTGCAGCTGGTGGTGGAGAAGCAGCAGAAGAGAAAGATTCCTTCGACGTTGTTCTCAAGTCTTTCGGTGGTAACAAGATTGCTGTTATTAAAGCAGTTCGTGAAGCGATCTCAGGTCTCGGACTTGCTGACGCCAAGAAATTGGTTGAAGACGCTCCTACTAACCTTAAGGAAGGCGCAGCTAAGGCTGAAGCCGAAGACATCAAAGCCAAGCTTGAAGAAGCTGGTGCTGAAGTCGAACTCAAGTAGTAGATACACTTTGGAATATTCCGGTCAGATGAGCGTCTTTCGTTCGCTGGCCGGGATATTTTTCCAAATATACTAAGATTTTCCTTGATTTAAACGTATTCTGTATAACCAAGTTGCTATCCGCCCGCCCATTTCTCTAAACTAGACGTCGAATCCTGGTTGCTTAGATGCATTCAGGCTTCGTCGTCTCGCGATTTGACGACCGGCTTTTTGAGCAAATTGCGCTAACCCCTGTACACCTGTGTCGGGTGGGGTAGCGCTGTTTACTGAGAAAGCTACAGATCGCGTTGGCGTTGTCAGACCATTATATCAGAGCGAATATGTCAGCACGAGCTAAGAAACTTGAACGTATTTACTTCGGGAAGATTGAAGAAGCAATCGAGACCCCGAATTTAATCGAAGTCCAACTGGATTCATACAAGGAGTTTCTTCAGGAGGAAACTGCTTCCGATGACCGTCTCGCGACAGGACTTCAGTCCGTGTTTCAGGAGGTTTTCCCCATTCAGAGCTATGACGAAAAGTTCACGCTCAGTTTTGTAAAGTATGAAGTGGGTGAGCCAAAGCTTACCGCTCTCGAGTCACTCCGCGATGGTGAGACCTTCAGTGCGCCGCTTTATGTAACCTTTGCTCTTACTGATGAGAGCGGAACGAAAGAGGAACGCGTCTACATGGGCGAGCTTCCAATGATGACTCAGCGCGGAACCTTCGTGGTTAACGGTGCTGAGCGTGTTGTCGTCAGCCAGCTTCACCGCTCACCGGGTGTTTGTTTCGAAACGAATCTTCACCTCAACGGTAAAACGCTCTACGGATTTCGCATCATTCCCGACCGCGGTTCATGGATGGAAGTGCAGTTCGATACGAACGATCTTCTTTATGTTTACCTCGATCGTCGCCGCCGCCGTCGTAAATTCCTCGCGACCACTTTCCTTCGTGCGATCGGTTACGCGACTGACGAAGAGATCATCGAGCAGTTCTACGAGATCGAGAAACTCAAAATCGATCCGAAGATGGACGAGGCCGAGCTTCAGAACAAAGTTATCTTTGAAGACGTACTCGACGGAGAGATGGTCGTTGCAAAAGCTTACGAGCCACTCACGCTTGCTACAATCACTCAGCTTCACGCTCTCGGTGTGAAATCTGTTCCAGTGGTGACCGCTTCTCACGATGATCTTCTTGTGAAGTCTCTCAAGAAGGATCCTGCTACAAACGAAGAGGAAGCGCTTAAAGACATTTACCGTCGCCTCCGCCCCGGTGATCCACCAACGGTTGCGAATGCACGCGCGCTTCTTAAGCGTCTCTTCTTTGATCCCAAGAAATATGACCTCACTCGCGTGGGTCGTTACAAGATCAACCAGAAGCTCGGTCTCGATATTGATGACAACGAGCGCGTCATCACTCCTGACGATTTCCTCGTAGCGATGGGCTACCTTTTCGGTCTTCGTCGCGGTGAAGGTGTTCTCGATGATATTGATCACCTCGGTAGCCGTCGTATTCGTGCGGTAGGCGAGTTGCTCGCAAACCAGTGCCGCGTCGGTCTTGCCCGCACAGAGCGCCTTGTTAAAGAGCGCATGACTTTGTTTGATATCAATCTCGATGGCATGACTCCATCGAAGCTCGTGAACCCGAAAGCACTCGCTGCTGTGGTTCGTGACTTCTTCGGTCGTTCGCAGCTTTCGCAGTTCATGGATCAGATTAACCCTCTTTCCGAGCTGACTCACAAGCGTCGTCTTTCAGCCCTCGGGCCCGGCGGTCTTAACCGTGATCGTGCAGGATTCGAAGTTCGAGATGTTCACCCATCCCACTACGGACGTATTTGTCCGATTGAGACTCCGGAGGGACCAAACATTGGTCTGATTAACTCGATGAGCTGTTATGCTCGAATCAACGAGTTCGGATTCATCGAGACGCCTTACCGCCGGATCATCAAAGGCAAGGTAAGCAAGAAGATCGAGTATCTTACTGCCGACCAGGAAGAGGGATACCTCATTGCTCAGGCCAATAACCCGATCGATGACAAAGGTGTTTTCCAAACCAAGCAAATCACAGTGCGTCACCTCGGTGAATTCATCGAAGTTGACCCGAACGAGGCGACCTACATGGACGTTTCTCCGAAACAGCTTGTTTCGGTTGCTGCTTCCTTGATTCCTTTCCTTGAGCATGATGATGCGAACCGCGCACTCATGGGGTCAAACATGCAGCGCCAGGGCGTGCCGCTTCTGATTTCTGATTCTCCTTATGTGGGAACCGGAATGGAAGCCAAGGTCGCCCGCGACTCACGCTCTGTTGTTATAGCTGAGGGTAACGGAACGGTTGCTGCGGCAACGGCTGAGATCATCGTCATCACCAAGGATGGCGAGCTTCCCTGCTCCGAGGCTCAGTTTCTCACGAATCCTTTCAAGCTGAAGAGTGACAAGGAAAACGGCACCTACGTTTACCCTCTCCGTAAGTTCATGCGTTCCAATGCCGGAACTTGTATTAACCAGAAGCCGATCGTGCTTCGCGGTGAGAAAATCAAAGCGGGCCAGATTCTCGCTGACGGACCGAACACGGAATACGGTGAGCTTGCTCTCGGACGTAACGTGCTCGTCGCGTTCATGCCTTGGAACGGTTACAACTTTGAGGATGCTATCGTCATCTCCGAGCGAATCGTTAAAGAGGATGTTTATACCTCGATCCACATCGACGAGTTCGATATCGGTGCCCGTGACACGAAGCTCGGACCTGAGGAGATCACCCGTGATATTCCCAACGTCGGTGAGGAAGCGCTTAAGGACCTCGGTCCTGACGGTGTTATCCGTGTCGGTGCTGAGGTTAAGCCCGGTGATATTCTCTGCGGTAAGATTACTCCGAAGAGCGAAACGGAGCTGGCTCCAGAAGAACGACTCCTTCGCGCGATTTTCGGTGAGAAAGCCGCTGATGTGAAAGATACTTCGCTCCGCGTCCCTTCCGGTTGTGTCGGTATCGTCATGGATGTTCGTGTATCGAGTCGTAATGCGAGTAGCAAAGAGAAGCTCGATCCCAAGGAGCAGCAGAAGCAGCAGAAGCAAATCATCGACGAGCACCGCCGCCGTCATGAAGAGCTCACTGAGCAGCTCACGGAGAAGCTTTCCGACATTCTCCTCGGAGAGAAGATTCCTCTCGATGTCGTCAACGGCCGCACCGGTGAAATCATCATCCCTGCGAACCGTAAGATCACGAAGACCCTTCTTCGCAAGCTTGCGGATAACTACTCGAACATCGAAATTGATCCGAGCCCGATTCGGAACAAGATTCTCGACATCATTTCCAGCTACGAGCAGAAGTTCGCCGACGTGGATATGGAGCGGGAGCGTCAGTTGGACCGTATTGAGTCCGGTGATGAAGTCGATCCGGGTGTTATCAAGCAGGTTAAAGTTTATGTCGCCAAGAAGCGTAAGCTCTCGGTTGGTGATAAAATGGCGGGACGTCACGGAAACAAAGGGGTGGTTGCGACCATCGTTCCTGAAGAGGACATGCCTTATCTCGAAGACGGAACGCCGGTTGATATCTGTTTGAACCCACTCGGTGTTCCATCTCGAATGAACGTCGGACAGGTTTTGGAAACGCACCTCGGTGTCGCTGCAAGAGCGCTCGGCTTCAAAGTGGCTACTCCGGTGTTTGACGGAATTCCTGAATCACGAATCGTCGAATACCTCGAAGAGGCGAAGGCGAAACCCGGATTCGAGTGGATCGGAACGAACGGTAAGTCTCAGCTTTATGACGGCAGAACCGGTGATCCTTTCTACCAGACTGTTGTCGTCGGTGTCATTTACATGCTCAAACTCGGTCACCTCGTGCAGGATAAAATCCACGCACGTGCGGTTGGTCCTTACTCGCTGGTTACGCAGCAGCCGCTGGGTGGTAAAGCCCAATACGGTGGTCAGCGTTTCGGAGAGATGGAGGTCTGGGCGCTCGAGGCTTATGGAGCGGCTTACATGCTTCAGGAGCTTCTCACCGTGAAATCGGATGACGTCCAGGGACGTACCCGAATTTACGAATCAATCGTCAAGGGTGACAACACCCTCGACGCCGGCACGCCGGAATCATTCAACGTCCTTATCAAGGAGATGCAGAGTCTGGGACTCGACGTTCGCGTCGGTTCCTCGGAACGCTCTCCTGAAGAAATCCTCGCCGACAGCCTTGCAATAGGTTAATCCACGATCCATCCAGCATTCGAACCTTAGCCAACTACTACTGTGTCTGTTCCATCTTTAAGTTCTGAAACCCATCTGGACGAAATCTTCGGCCTTGAGCGCAAGTCCGACAGTTTCGATCACGTTCGTATTACCGTTGCCAACCCCGAGACAATCCGTTCATGGAGTCAGGGTGAGGTTAAAAATCCGGAGACGATCAACTACCGAACCTTCAAGCCTGAAAAAGGCGGTCTCTTCTGTGAGCGAATTTTCGGTCCTACCAAGGACTGGGAATGTGCCTGCGGAAAATACAAGCGTATCAAGCACAAGGGTACCGTTTGTGACCGTTGCGGCGTTGAGGTGACCCTGAGCCGCGTCCGTCGTGAGCGCATGGGCCACATCGAGCTCGCTGTTCCGGTTTCCCACATCTGGTTTTACAAGTGTATGCCTTCACGCATCGGTCTCATGCTCGACATGAGTGCCCGTCAGCTTGAGCGCGTCATTTACTACGAAGACTACATCGTCATCGAGCCCGGCAACACGCCGCTTGAGCCCGGACAGCTTCTCACCGAACTCGAATTCCGCGATGCGGAGGAAGAGTATGGTAACGAAGGTTTTCAGGCTGGAATGGGTGCCGAAGCGGTTCGTGACCTCCTTTCCCGCACCGATCTTCTCAAGGAAATCGAAGAGCTCGAAGAGGCCATGGGCAAAACACGCTCGAAGCAGGTTCGTAAGAAGCTTGCGAAGCGTCTTAAGCTTGCTCAGGGATTCCATTATTCGAAGACTCGTCCCGAGTGGATGATCCTCGAAGTGCTTCCTGTGATTCCACCGGATCTTCGTCCGCTCGTTCCTCTTGAAGGTGGTCGTTTCGCGACTTCCGATTTGAATGACCTCTACCGTCGTGTCATCAACCGGAACAACCGACTCAAGAACCTTCTTCAGCTCAAAACGCCTGACGTTATTATTCGTAACGAGAAGCGTATGCTCCAGGAAGCGGTTGATGCGCTTTTCGATAACGGACGTCATGGACGCGCTGTTACCGGAGCCGGAAACCGTGCTCTGAAATCACTTTCCGACATGCTCAAGGGTAAAGGTGGACGTTTCCGTCAGAACCTTCTCGGTAAGCGTGTTGATTACTCAGGACGTTCCGTCATCGTGATTGGACCGGATCTTAAACTCCACCAGTGCGGTCTTCCCAAGAAGATGGCTCTCGTGCTGTTCGAGCCGTTCATCATCCGCCGACTCAAAGAGCTTGGCTACGTTCACACCGTTCGTAGTGCGAAGAAACTTATCGAGCGCAAGACTTCAGAAGTCTGGGATATTCTCGAAGAAGTGACGAAAGGGCACCCCGTTCTTCTGAACCGTGCACCTACGCTTCACCGACTTTCGATTCAGGCATTCGAGCCTGTTCTCATTGAGGGATCTGCGATCCGCGTTCACCCCCTCGTTTGTACTGCGTATAACGCTGACTTCGATGGTGACCAGATGGCGGTTCACGTGCCTCTTTCAGTTGAGGCGCAGATGGAGGCCCGCATGCTCATGCTGGCTCCGAACAACATCTTCACCCCTTCGAGTGGTAAGCCAATCACGACGCCTTCTCAGGATATTACCCTCGGGTCATACTTCCTGACATACTGCCGTCTCATTCCGCTTCGTGATCCTGAGATGGAGCCTAAGCTCTCTCTCTTTGCTGACACGACTGAGGTTGAGTTTGCTGTCGCGAACCGTTCGATCGACATGCACGATCCGATTCGTGTGCGTAACCCCGATTTCGGTTCAGAAGGCCGTGCTTACGGTGATCCTGAGAAGAAGGTTATCATCACCACTGCCGGACGGGTTCGTTTCAACGAAATCTGGCCTGATGAGCTTGGCTTCTTCAATGAGAACGTCGGCAAGAAGCAGCTTTCTGATCTTATTTGGCGCTGTTACCAGGCCGTTGGTCAGGATGGCACCGTGAAATCTCTCGATTTGCTGAAATCTCTCGGATTCAAAGAGGCGACTCGCTCGGGAACATCAGTCGGAATTTTCGACATGATCATCCCGCCTGAGAAACAGATCGAAGTCGACTCCGCTACCGAAGAGGTGCAGAAAGCGAATGATCAGTATCGTTCCGGTGTTATCACCAACAAGGAGCGTTACAACAAGATTGTTGATATCTGGACCCACGCCGGTGACGAGATCACGAAAGCACTTTTCCGCACGATTGAGCACAACGAAGGTGGAGACCTTCCGAGCCCGCTCTTCATGATGGTCGATTCCGGTGCCCGTGGTAACCGTCAGCAGATTAAGCAGCTTTCCGGTATGCGTGGTTTGATGGCAAAACCTTCCGGTGAGATTATTGAGCGTCCGATTATTTCGAACTTCCGTTCAGGTCTTTCCGTTCTGGAATACTTCATCTCCACTCACGGTGCCCGTAAAGGACTTGCTGATACCGCGCTTAAAACGGCTGACTCAGGTTACATGACCCGTAAGCTCGTTGATGTCGCGCAGGACGTTATCATCACTGAAGAGGATTGTGGAACCGCCAACGGTATTGTCGTTAAGTCGATTTACGAAGGTGACGAAGAGGCAGTCGATCTGAAGACTCGTATTTACGGTCGTGTTGCCGCTGAGAAAGTCGTTAACGGCGAGGAGACGATCGTCAAGCCGGGTGAGATGATTGATGAGCAAATCGCTCTCAACCTCTACAACATCGGTCACGAGCAGCTCAAGATTCGCTCCGTTCTCACCTGTGAGAGCCGACGCGGTTGTTGTGCCCGTTGTTACGGCATGAACCTCGCTACCAATGCGATGGCGAAAATCGGTGAGGCTGTTGGTATTGTTGCCGCGCAGTCAATCGGTGAGCCCGGAACACAGCTTACGATGCGTACTTTCCACGTTGGTGGTGTTGCTTCGGGAACGTTCAAGCAGCCTATCATCAAGGTGAAGGCTAAAGGTGTTGTTCACTACAACGATCTTAAGACAGTTGAGACGGCTAACGGAACCTTCGTTGCTCTCAACAAGAACGGAACGATTTCGATTCACGACAAAGACGGTCGCGAGCTTGAGATGTATAACGTTGTCAGTGGTTCGGTCATCGAGATCCCTGATAATGGTGAAGCCAAGAAAGGGCAGACCCTTGCAACGTGGGATCCATACAGTGTTCCCGTGATCACAGAGAAGTCCGGTAAGATCAAATTCCGCGACATGCTTCAGGGCATTACGCTGGATACCGAGATCGATAAAGAAACGAACACGAAAGGGTTGGTCGTTATTGAACACAAAGAGGATTTGCACCCGCAGATTCTCATCGTGGACAAGAAGGGCAACGAGCTCGCTACTTACTCGATTCCTACCGGTGCTCACCTCTCGGTGACTGAAGGTCAGGACGTGCAGGGTGGTGATCAGCTCGCGAGAACGCCGCGTAAAGTTTCCGAGACAAAAGATATTACCGGTGGTCTTCCCCGTGTTGCCGAGCTCTTCGAGGCTCGTAAGCCGAAGGAAATCGCTGAGATCGCGAAGATCGACGGTGAAGTTTCCCTCGGTGGAACGATTCGTGCGAAGCGTAAGTTGATCGTGACTGACGCCGATACAGGTGAGCAGGAAGAGCATCTTATCCCACTTGGTAAGCATTATCTCGTTCAGCCCGGTGATACGGTTCATAAAGGACAGAAGCTCACCGAAGGTGCCGTTGTTCCTCACGACATCCTCGATATCCTCGGGCCACACGCGCTCATGGAGCACCTCGTTAGCGAGGTTCAGGACGTTTACCGTCTCCAGGGTGTTGAAATTAACGATAAGCACATCGAGATCATCATTCGTCAGATGCTTCGTAAAGTTCGCATTACCGATCCGGGTGATACTCAGTTCCTCTGGGGTGATCAGGTCGAGAAAACGACATTCGAAGCGATCAACGCGGATATGGAAGAGCAAGGTGGTAAGCCGTCTGAAGGCGAGCCCGTTCTCCTCGGTATTACGAAGGCATCTCTTGAGACCGATTCCTTTATCTCTGCGGCATCTTTCCAGGACACGACACGTGTTCTCACCGAAGCGTCTACGCTCGGACGGATTGATTACCTCCGCGGATTCAAAGAAAACGTCATCATGGGGCACCTTATTCCTGCCGGAACCGGTTTCCACACCAACCGCAACATGGGTGTGGTTGAAAACGTGGATCCAGCTGAGCTTGAAGCGGCTCGTGCCGCTGCGGCCGAAGCCAAAGAAGCCGCCGCTGCGGAAGCAGAGGAGGAAGATACGGTTGAAGAAACAGCTTAAGGCTTAATTCAAAATTCCAAACACCCCGTCAGGTAACCATTCCTGTCGGGGTGTTTTTGGTTTCAGGGGAGAGGCGAAAGTAGAGAGGAGAGAGAATCTCGATCCTAGAGATGGTCAGCCTGTCTTCCGTAGCTTTAGCGAAGGAGGCACCTTTTACCTTTAACTTTTTACCTTTCACGGCGCGAAGCGCCATTCCAGCCTTGCAATCCGCTGAATTCAGCTTTTATTCCCGCCCCTCCCGATCCATCACAGAAATTGATGAAAGGCGAATGCTCGAAAGAGCAGGGAGGCAAAGTAAAGATGGCGCCTTTCACCCCCCGGGAATACCTGCAAAAAGGGTCCCCTCTAAAATATGTCAAACGAACTCATCACTGAACTCGTCGAAGCCGGAGCTCACTTCGGTCACCAGTCACGCAAGTGGAATCCGAAGATGAAGCCTTATCTTCTCGGATCAAAGAACGCCGTTCACCTTATCGATCTTGAGCAGACCGTTCTCCAGCTGGATGAAGCAGGAAAATTTCTCGCCGATCTCGTTTCCAAAGGAAAGAAAGTTCTTTTCGTAGGTTGTAAGCGCCAGGCGCAGGATGCTGTTCGCGAAGCCGCAGAGGCAACCAATCAGTTTTACGTCAACCACCGCTGGTTGGGTGGCACGCTCACCAACCTTGAGACAGTTCGTCGCAGTGTTGGCCGCATGGAAATGCTCGAGAACCTTGAGAAGTCACCTGACTTCAAGAAAATGAGTAAGAAGGAGATCGCCTCCCTCGGTCGTGAGAAGCTTAAGCTCAACCTTCGTCTTTCCGGTATTCGTAAGATGGAGCGCCAGCCTGATGCTATCGTTGTCGTTGATTCCGCTCGTGAATACAACGCAATCAACGAGGCTCGTAAGCTCAAGATTCCAATCGTCGCTCTCGTTGACTCCAATGCAGATCCCGATTTGATCACGTATCCAATCGTTGCGAACGATGACGCGATTCGCTCCATTCGAGTGATCCTCAAGAAGCTCATCGATCCTGTTGTAGGAATCGCTTAATCTTCTCCGGGGAATCCCCGCTGAAGACCTGACAGGGTTGGGTCATCGACTTAACCCTGTTTGATTTGCCCATGGGGCATTTCCGACACACAACCCGAACCTATTTGCCACCTGCACTTTGAGGTGGCATTCATTTCTAAATTAACACTTTTTAACCAACTGAATTATTATGGCTGAAATTACTGTTTCCCTTATTAAGACACTTCGTGACAAAACCAACGGCGGCATGATGGACTGCAAAGCAGCGCTTGTCGAAGCTGACGGTGACCTCGAAGCTGCAGAGACTATTCTCCGCAAAAAAGGCATCGTTGATGCCGACAAGAAGGCCGGACGCGCGGCATCTGAGGGCGTTGTTGCTTCCCGTATTCTTGCTGACGGCAAGGCTGGAATTCTCGCGGCTGTGAACTGCGAGACTGACTTCGTTGCCAAGAACGACAACTTCCGCGACTTCGTCGAGGCGATCCTTGATCACATCGAAGCAAGTCCTTCCGTCGACAGCGTTGAGGCGCTTCTCGCTCAGGACTACGCAGGTGACGCCGCAACACTCGAGGAGTTCATCAAAATTAAAGTCGGTGAACTCGGCGAGAACATGGGCCTTGCCCGTTTCGCAAAATACGAAGTTTCCGAAAACGGTGGTGTAGGAACCTACATTCACATGGCGGGTCGTGTTGGCGTGCTTGTTGAGCTTACCTGTGAGAATGCAGCGACTGCATCAACTCCTGAGTTCGGCGCACTTGCTAAAGACATCTGCATGCACATCGCAGCGGCTCAGCCGATCTGTGTTTCCTCCGACGAAGTTCCTGCCGATCTCGTTGAAAAAGAGAAAGACATTTTCCGCGAGCAGATGAAGGACAAGCCGGCTGAAATCATCGAGAAAATCATCGGTGGTAAAATGGGCAAATTCTATGCAACGAACTGCCTTCTCGACCAGGCTTTCATCAAGGATGGTGATAAGACGGTTCAGGGCCTCATCGACGAAGTCAGCGCAGCAGCCGGCGACAAAATCGCAGTGGCACGTTTCGATCGCTTCGGCGTTGGCGAAGAGGTGGAAGCTGAGGCGTAAGCCCCGGTTGCTACTTAAAGCTTTGAGAAAGCCCGGTTCGAAAGAGCCGGGCTTTTTTGTTTTCGGCGGTAGGGGATTTCGGCCAGCTTCTTCTTTCCGGAGTTTGGAAACGTGGTATTTTTGCCGATATGATTCACGCGAAGAAATTTCTCTCCCTTCTTGCGGCACTGGTCGCTCTTTCGCCGGTGGCGAACGCTCACCGCACCGCGACGCCTCCTGATAAGATTCGATTGCCTGAGGGCTTTGCAATTGAATTGCTCTATTCAGTGCCCCGCGATGATCAGGGGTCCTGGGTGGCGATGTGTCAGGATGACAAAGGGCGTCTCATTGTAAGCGATCAGTATGGCGGGATCTATCGCTTTCCAATCCCTGCACCGGGTCAGTCTGTTGACCCTGCCTCAATTGAGGCGATTACTTATTCGGCGGATGAGTCTTCGGTGCGTAAGGGCGAGAAGAAACCTGAAGCCAAGCCGGTTAACCCTGAATTGCTGAAACTTCCCAACATCGGCCATGCGCAGGGACTTTGTTATGCCTTTGACAGCCTTTACGTGGTTGTGAATTCAAAATCCAGTGCGACCGGCTCCGGGGTTTTTCGTCTCCTTGATACCGATGGTGATGATCAGTTCGATGAGATCGTCACCATTAAGATGCTGACGGCCACGGGTGGAGAACACGGGCCTCATGCTATCGTTCCGGCCCCCGACGGGAAACACCTCTATGTGGTCATGGGAAATCAGACCCAGCTTCCGGATGATTACACTCACTCCCGCGTTCCGGAGGTCTGGGGCGAAGATCAGCTTCTCCCTTCGCTTCAGCATTTCATGGTCGGGGCGGAGGCACCGCTCGGTCATGTCGCGCAAATTGATCCCGAAGGAAAAAAATGGGAGATCGTCGCTACCGGTTTCAGAAACCAGTACGATCTTGCAATTAACCGCGAGGGGGAGCTGTTCACTTACGACGCGGACATGGAGTGGGATTTGAACACGCCCTGGTATCGCCCGACCCGGATTAATCACATCATTGACGGAGCAGAGTTCGGTTGGAGAACCGGTTCGGGAAAGATGATGGAATATTGCAGTGACACCTTCGGTGCGGTCGTCGACATCGGTCCGGGATCTCCCACCGGAGTAGCCTTTGGATATGGCGCAAAATTTCCTGCCAAATACCAAAACGCGCTCTTCGTCTGTGACTGGTCCTACGGAAAGCTCTTTGCGGTCCATCTCGATGAGAACGGGTCGACCTACTCCGGCAGTTTTGAAGAGTTCGCCGGAGCGCAGCCATTTCCGCTTACTGATCTGCTCGTGAATCCTCATGACGGGGCGATGTATATCACGGTGGGAGGGCGCCGTGTGCAGTCCGGTCTCTACCGTGTTACCTACACCGGTGATGAATCGACCGCGCCTGTTGAAGCGAGCGGCAGCGAAAATGAGGCCCGGGAAAAACGCCATGCGCTGGAGACCTTTTTACAGGCCGGTGCGGCGGAAGCGTCCAGCGGAGAGATCGACACGATCTGGACGGCGCTGGGATCCTCCGACCGCGGGATTCGACACGCCGCCCGCGTCGCACTTGAGAAACAGCCGGTTGCGAATTGGAGTGATCGGCTTTCGAAGGAGGAAAATCCTGTCATCGCCACCGCTGCCATGATTGCCCTTGCCCGGGTAGACGGAAAACAATCGGGCAGTGAGATTTTAGAGAAGGCGATGAGCTTTGATTATGCTTCATTAAAAAATCGTCAGGAACGCCTCGATGTGCTGCGCAGTATCACGCTGGCTTTGACGCGGGGAGGGATGCCTTCGGAGGCGCTGAAGGGTGAACTTATCACCTGGCTCGATCCTGTCTATCCAGCGCGCACGCCGGAAGAGAATCGTGACCTTTCTGCGATCGCGGCTTATCTTGAGGCACCTTTCGCCGTGGAGAAAGGCATGGCGCTTTTGATGGGGGCTTCGGGACAGGAGGAGCAAATCGGCTACGCCTTGAACTTGCGTCATCTCAAGCAGGGATGGACTCCGGAACTGCGTGAGCAGTATTTCAAATGGTTCGTTCTCGCGGGCAGTTACCGCGGTGGGGCGCGTCTTGCGAATTACCTCGCGGACATTAAGAAGCACGCCATTGCAGCGATTCCTGAGGGCGAGATGACTCCTGCCCTTACTGAACTCATTGAGACAGCACCAAAGAGCAACGACCCGCAGTTCACGCTTGAGCCCCGCAATTTTGTGAAAATGTGGACGATGGAAGATCTCACTCCTTTGCTCGGCGCCGGCCTCGAAGGGAATCGGGATTTCAAAAACGGTCGCCAAATGTTCGGTGCTGGAACCTGCTATGTCTGTCACCGCTTCAATGACGAAGGCGGTGCGGTTGGTCCTGATCTTACTTCGGTTGGCGGTAAATTCAGTCCTCACGATCTACTGGAGGCCATTGTTGATCCCGGTAAAGAGATCAGTGATCAATACGGTGGCAGTATTTTCAAAATGAAAGACGGCACCGAGGTGGTTGGTCGCATCATGAACATGAAGGGGGATAATTACTGGGTGAACACCGACATGATGACACCGAGCACGATCACTCAAGTGAACGCGGATAAACTGGAATCGGTTGAGCCGTCACCCATTTCAATGATGCCTGCCGGACTGATCGCGACAATGAATGAGGATGATATTCTCGATCTCCTCGCCTACCTCATTTCCGGTGGAAACCCTGATCACGAGCTGTTCGATAAGTGATTGTGACGGGGCGCTTTGATGCGCTTTTGTTCAGAGCGCGGTAAGAAATTTCAGCTCCGCTGGCAACGACGGGGCGAAATTCCCGACCTTTTACGAAAGACAGATCAGTTCTCTTTCGTATCATCGGGTTGTGCACCAGCTCGCAAAAGAGGAAAAACCGACTCTGTTCCAGGCGATTGCCTTTGGTTTTAAGGCGTCGTGTTTTCGAACACGGCGTAGTCTTCAGAATCTGGGTGGCGGTCTGGAACGTTTTCCTCGTGTCTCTGTTGATGATCGCAGCCCGGTGATCGCGGAGTCCCGGTCTCTACTTTATTCGAGTGGTTCCCGTGCGGAGTTCGCGCTCCAGTCGGGGAAAGTTCACAACCTCCGGATCGCAGCGCGGTATCTGAATGGGATCCAGGTCGATGCGGATAAGGTTTTCAGTTTCTGGAAGCATCTTCCCCGTCCCGGCCGGTGGCGGGGTTTTTCAAAAGGACGCGAGTTGCGGGAGGGCTGTATTATTCCCAGTGTCGGCGGGGGGCTCTGTCAGCTGTCCAACGCTCTCTACGATTGTGCTCTGAAGGCTGACCTGGAGATTGTCGAGCGTCATGGGCATTCGCGTGTTCTCCCGGATTCGATGGCGGAGCAGGGGAGGGATGCGACGCTTTTCTGGAACTACGTCGATCTTCGGTTCCGATTCAGGCTGCGGTTTCAAATTGAGGTCATACTCGGTCGGGGAGAGTTGGTGGTTCGCTTCCGGGGCGATAAAGGTGAGTTCCCTCCAGCTTCGCAGAGAACGGGAGGCGATTCCCGGGACCTCATTTCTGAATCCAACGTTCCTGCAGGCGATCCGGTTGAGAGTTGTGAAACGTGCGGGGTGACAAGTTGCTTCCGACACCCCGAAACGCTCGGGCTTCCCGAGACCTCTCTCACTGCCTGGTTGGTCGATGCCTACTGGCCTGAATACGATCTCTATCTCACCGGAAACTCGCGGGAAGGAGATTGGCTTTTCACTCCCATCTCTGGCCGAAACTACCGGTGGAATCGAGACGGTTTTTCCCGTGTTCTCCAATTTCCGCGGCTTGCGATGAATCGCTCGATTGCCTCCCGTCGTCTCGCTCAGCAGGGGGCTGCGCGACAGCGGGCTCTCCTCGAGTTTGACCGGAAGCTGGCCAACGGTTACGCCACGCGGATTCCGGCATCGGCGCTACATCTTGTTGTCAGTCAGAATCTACTGCCCTTTCTCTGGCGCTCGGGAGCGCTGGGAGGGCGCACCTTTGATGTTCTCATGACCCGCCTGCCTCTCACGCATTTGGAGGACACCCTGGATCGTGCCGCCCGTCGCTGGCCGGAGAGTGAGACCCTATCGGATTTCCGCGCTGATCCCGAGTTACTGAAGGATGAAACGGATGCCCTCGCGGAGGCGGACCACTGGATCACTCCGCATTCCGGGATCGCAGAGATTGCCGGTGACCGCGCCATCAAGTTGGATTGGGAGATTCCCCGGCCGTCCGGGGGCGGAGAGGCCGGAGCGCGACTGCTGTTCCCCGCTTCAACACTGGGGCGGAAAGGTGCGTGGGAGCTTCGTTCGATCGGCCTGCCCTTGACTCTTACCGGCCCGGTAATTGAGTCTCCGGACTTCTGGTCAGGTGTGGAAGTGGAGCGACGCGATTTCTCGCTTGAGGGCGTTGCCGTCGCGGTGCTTCCCGCCTGGGTTGAGAATCAGCCTCGACGGCTTTTGGAGGCGGTTGCTGCGGGTATCCCGGTGATTGCGACAGACGCTTGTGGTCTGGGCGGCGTTGACGGCGTCACGGTTGTCGAAGCTGGCAACACGGAGATGCTTGAAGCGGCGATTGATCGCTTCGCAGGTGTGAAATGAGCGATTCCCGGTTAGCCGCCCGCGAATTTGGGTTGGAAGCCGGCCTCCTCGAGGATCACTTTTATTTCCTCGCGAAGATCGCCGCGGATTTCGATTCGCCCGTCTTTCACGGTTCCGCCGACACCATGAGATTTCTGGATTTTCTTGGCGAGCGCCTGCTTCTCCTCCTGGCTGATTCCCTGAAAATTGCTCACCACGGTCACGATTTTTCCGCCACGATGAGCGAATTCGCGAGTGATGTTGAGACGTCCCCGGGTGGTGTTTTTCCGGTCGCGTCTTGAGGTAGGTCTCGGCGGCTCAAGGCTTCCTTCGGGCAGGCCGCTCAGTTCATTCAGAGCGCTGAAGGGCGTCGGGAGCTCGTTGCCTCCCTGCTCTTTTGATCGGCGATTTTTCTTTTTGCTCATGGACTTAGTCTAATCCCGGATCGCGGCGTGTCTGCAGTGTTTTCTACCATTGCTCGAAGACTAGCGCTCTTTCGCTTCCAAATTGGACTCGATCGACTTCGCGACGGCAGCGGCCAGCAGTGCCGATCCCTCCTTCGTGAAATGAACGTCCCCGGCTGCTCTTCCATAGCGATCCATTTTTCCTTTCATGATCGAGTGAAGATCGGTGATGGCGATCTTGTGTCGTTTCGTGACCTCCAGCGCGGCGTTATTGTAGATTTCATCATCGCCTACTTTGCGCCCTGCCTCGCCTTCAGGAACAGGGGTGGTGGTCGCGAATACGAGAATGGCTCCCGTCTTTTTCAGTTCGGTGATGATTTCCTCTAGGTTGGCGGCATAGACCTCAGGTGTGAATGTCAGGGTTCCTTTCTCCTTATCGCGCCTGCCCTGGTTTTTGGACTGAGGGTGTCGGTAGCAGAGATCCCAGAGTCCCCAGTTGAAGTGGATGAGGTCCCATTTTCCCTTTTTGGGGTCGAGCCATTTACTGAGCCCGGCCAGTCCTATTCCGGTGTCTCCGGCATTGCCGGGAACTCGATGAAGGTTCACTTTTCCGGCCAGTAGTTCCCGTGTCCCTGCCGTGTAGCCGATTGAAATGGAATCACCAATAATGAGAACTCGCGGAAGGGTCGGGTCATCGATCACTTTGGCAAAAGCGGAATTCGTTTTGCGGGTCTCTTTTGAGGCCTCGCCGGGTGTGATTACGCCGGTTTGGCTCCGGGCGAAACCAGCGAGAAAGAGGAGCGTAAATACAACGGTGATCTTGAATTCCATTCGATAGTCATAGCTCAGAATTTGAGTTCCTGCGAACAGGAAGGTCCCTCTTCCCTCGTGCCTGCGTATACGGAATTCCGTCGATTCGATTTTTGCAACGTATTGATCCGGATGGTTTAATGAAAGATTCTTTGATCTCGATCTTGTTTGCCCGTGATGGTTTCAGACCCACATCGCTTCCAACCGGTTGCTGCTTCTCCCCGATTCTTTCAAGGCACAGGTATTTTGGCAGGGGTGTTGTTGCTTGTGTCGGCATGTCCGGCGCAGCGAGGGGCAACTGGCGGGAGCTCTTTCCTTCCCGAGCCGGTCACGGATGAAAACGTGGCGATGCTCAAAGAACGTTCTCCTTTTCTCCGGTCGATTGGTCTTTCCGAAGCCATCGTTGTTACAGGGATTGCTCAGATCGACGACGGTGTGTTTGCCTCCCTGTTCAATATGGAAACGCAGGAGTCTTTTCTCGTTGGTAAAAAGGCGAACTCTGAGGGATGGCAGTTGGTCGGGATCAAAGGAGACCAGTCAGACCTCGAATCGGTCACTGCCCGTATCAAGGTGGCGGGCAGCGAAGTCGTTTCGATCCGTTATGAAAAGTTGCCTTCGGGGGCCTTCAGACGCGGTCCGGTCAGTAAGAAGCGCAGCAGCAGTGGCGGCGGAACGGGGCCGCACGGGGGACCGGATCCACGAGTCTTGACTGATGATCAGATGGACGATGCGAAACGGGGCGCGCACAATTATCGTGAGGGGTTTCTCGCTGACGGATATCCTGACAAACCACCACCGGAAACGGTTGCAAAATTGTCGCGGTTATCGACCAAACAACGGGAAGCGATTAACATCAAAATGTATGAATATCGCAACCGCGGTCTCGGTCTTCCCGAGCGTGCCAGAATTTATGAAGGCATTCTCGACAAAACTCTCCGGGGCGGGCCTTGAGTATTACTCGTTCCCTTTCACGAAGCGAACGCAGACCGGGCTGTCGATTTTCACCTGATTTCCGGAATAGGTCAGTTCGCCGCTCGATGGATCGATCGCGAAAATGGATGCGGTGTGTGAACTTTGGCCTGCGGCAATGAGCCATTCCCCGTCGGGGCTAACCGCAAAGTTTCTGGGCACTTCACCCCGGATGGGTTCGTTTTCGACGTAGCTCAGCGTCCCTGTCGTGGTATCGATTTGAAATACGACGATGGTGTCATGACCCCGATTTGAACCGTATAGAAATTTTCCGGAGGGATGAGAGATGACCTCAGCGGTTGATCCCTGTTTGGGGGCGTCGGCGGGGAGAGTGCTTACGGTTCCCAGAGAAATGAGATCGCCGGTTTTCGGGTTCACTGAAAAGGCTTCAATGGTCAGGGCCATCTCGTTGATCACGTAGGCAAAATTCCCACTGGTGTGGAAGGTGAAGTGGCGCGGCCCCGAGCCCGGCTTGATAACGGTTTCCCCGGAGGCGGTGAGAGTTCCTTTGTCCGGATTGACTGAGTATCGATAGATGCGATCTGTTCCGAGATCCGCCGCGTAGGCAAAGCGGTTATCGGGTGAAAAGTTGATTGAGTGCGCGTGAGGGGCTTTTTGCCGCGCGGGGTCGATGCTGCTGCCTTCGTGCTGAATGATCGTAACCGGCTCTGAGAGTGATCCGTCTTCCTTGATTTGGTAACTCGCAACGTTGCCTCCCATGTAGTTGGCGGCCGCGAGGATCTTTCCATTTTTCGATATGGAGAGATGGCAGGTGGCTCCTCCGTTCGCCGGTTGTTCATTGATCAATTCCAGAGTTCCATTGTCGAGTACGCGGAAGGATTTTACGGAGCCCTCTCCCATCTCTGAGACGGCGTAGAGAAATTTTCCGTCACTGCTCAGTTCCAGAAATGAGGGGTTTTCGGTCTCTGCGGCGAGTTCCGGTTTCGAGAGCGTTCCGTCTTCGGAATTCCATTCGGAGACATAGATCCCTTTGGAATCCGCTTTGGTATAGGTGCCGAAATAAACCCTATCAGTGGCGCCTGAGAGGGTTGAATTGGTGAAAAGAAAAGCAAAGAGGAGGATGAAAAATGAGAGGGGGCGCATCCCCCTACTGTTCCAAAAATCCCGCATTCGAAAAGAGGATAATGAGACGGGAATGCGACTTAAAAACCGCTGTGAGCTTCGCGTCTGCGATGATTATTTTACTCTCACCAGCTTCATGATTCGACCGTCGATGTTCCAGTCCTGGATGTAAAGATTGCCGTCTTTGTCCCAGTAGGAACCATGGGTGCCACTGAAAATCCCTTCGATCCAGTCGGCCTGTTTTACTCCGTGAGCGCCGCGGGTTTTCGGATCGGGATTGTGCCCGAGAACCGCCATGATCGTGTTGCTCTTATCGAGGATAACCACCCTGCCGTGAAGATCGGGAACGGAAACATAGTCTCCCTGAATCGCGACTGAGGTGGGCATCCCGAGTCCTGTGATGACTTCTTCGATGAAGTTTCCTTCGAGATCGTAGTGGAGGAGACGTCCTTTCGGTTTGTGGTTGCGATCGCAAATGAGGAGGCGGGGCGGCTCGTAGCGTGAGTCGAGGGTCATGCCGTGAGCGGTGTTGAACTGTTTGAGTTCATTTCCTTTTTTCCCGAAGTGACTGAGATACTTCCCGTCTTTATCAAAGCGAAAGACAATGTTGCTGGCGTAACCGTCGGAAAGATAGATGTCTCCATTCGGGGCCACCGTGATGGCCGTGGGGTTGAAGTTGAGAGGATTTGCTCCGGATGCTTTTGGAAAGGGGAGACGTAAGACGACCTCCCCGTCGCTGGCGCGAAATTTGATTCCCTCGCGATCTTTGTTGCGAGCGGCATAGATGTATTCGACGCCGTTCTCGTCACGAATCTCAATGTCGTGCATGTTGGAGTGCTCAGGGCCGACGAATGAGCGGACCACTTTTCCATCAGGAGCGAAGACGACTAACCCTTTGTTGGCGCTTACGTAAATGTTACCTGTTTTGTCAATGACGACACCGCCGTGAGTGGCTCCAAGAACGGATTTACCTTCCTCGTCGAGGCCCCAGCCGGGAACCGTGTCAAAGGTCATCAATCCGCACCCCATTCGGACAGGGGCCGGTTGTTCTGCGAAGGTGACGGAGGTGAGCAGGCACGACAGTAGTGCGATTGTCAGGGTTTTGAATGGGGATTTCATAGCAACAATATGGGGGATTGCGTTGAGGAAACGGCAACGGTTGAACGGAGTTCCCTTTTCCAGAGTTCCAGAAAAGCAGAGATGATGAATCTAAACAAGATCCATATCGGTCGTGAACGTGTCCCGCAGCGAAGCGGTAGCTGCCCCGCGTGATCACGCGCGAAGCGATCCGTCCTGCCCTGAATCGGGGCGTGCAAGGCGCCTGAGAATCAGTCCGGCCCCGAGAAGGATCGGCAGCTGTGCCATGAACATGGTCGTGGCAAAGAGTGCGAATTCTGTTTCCTGTAAAATGCTGACGGCGATAGCAATGGCGACACCGAAATTTTTGACGGGGGAGATAAGGAGCAGGGTAATGGAATCGGGCCGGTTGAGTCCGAAGAACCGCGAGACGATATACCCGGCGGCCATGCCGGCGAGTGTGAGAACGAGGGCGGCTGTTATCGTTGGACCTAATCCGGAGGCGAAACCCTGACGGTCACTGAAAATGATATAACCGCCGAGGGTGGCGACGCAAACCAGCGCGATCCGTTTCAGGAGACGATGGAATCTTCGCTCAAGTCCGGGATATTGTGAGCGGACCCACATGCCGACGGCAATAGGAAGTGCGAGGACAAAAAAGAGGCGCACGAGGAGCATCGAGGCGGGAATCTGAAAATCAAAACTGTCTTCAAGAATGATGCCGTAGAATTGAATCCACAGGGGCATCGTGATGAAAGCGAGGAGACCGGTCGCGATGGCAAGCGTAATCGCGAGGGCGAGATTTGCACGCGCCACAGAAGTGTAGAGATTGGCGATGCTGCCGGTGGGGCAGATCGCAAGGAGTAGAATTCCTGCGTCGAGATAACCCGGTAGATTGGTGAGTTGAACGAAGGCGATCGAGATCGGAACGAAAAGGGTCAGGGTGAGCAATCCGGTCAGGACCGGCTTCGGTTCCTTCAAGAGATTTTTGAACTCCTGAAGGGTGACATCAAGGCCGACGATGACCATGGTGATGACAATGATTCCGTTGATGCCGGAGCTGATAATCTGATTCTGATCCACTGCTTTTTGTCTCTAAGGCTCGTGAACGCCGCCGTTCCGGTTGTACCGCTTCGGAGGGTGATGACCACGGAAACGAAATTGGTTTCATAGTTTAGGTCAGAGCGAACGCATCGCAATGATGCGGTTTCCGGAAAGTCTCAATTTGATCCCCCTTCCTTTATCTGAATTGGTATTGATCTTGATTCAGTCCAGATTAGGGGGTAATCTCTTTGAATGATCGAACCTGCCTTCCTTCTCCGGGAAAAAGGAGTTCCCGTTACCGCACAGCGTATCGCCGTTCTTAATGCTGTTTCTGAACTGCCCCACAGCACCGCTGATGCCATCGCGGGAAGAGTCCGCGACACAATCGGGGCGATATCCAAACAGGCCGTCTATGATGCGCTTGGCATGTTGACCTCGAAAGGACTGGTTCGACGCATTCAGCCTGCAGGATCTCCGGCGCTCTTTGAAAATCGGGTCGGCGACAATCACCACCACGTCATTTGCCGCAGCTGCGGTAAAACTGCCGACGTTGATTGTGCTGTCGGGAAGCGTCCCTGCCTTACGGCTGCGGACAACTCGGGATTTGTGATCGACGAGGCCGAGGTCATTTACTGGGGGCGGTGCCCCGACTGCATCGCGAAGTAGGTCGCGCCGATGGCGATGAACGATGAGGAAACCGTCGCTTTGAATGCCGGTGGTCACACCTCAGGGAAAGCTCACGGCGTGGCCAATCCTGAAGGAAATGTCGGAGAAGCGCCGAATGGAGCTGCCCGCTGAGTTGAATCATCGGGTTCGATTTTCAATGCCTCCCGGGAGATTCCGGGTGGGTCTTTTTGCGCTCCTCTTCGGTTCGCGGCTGCTTTTGCTGTCGGCAAGTGTGCCGAAATTGCCACGTTTTAAGACTGACGTTTTGTGAAGTTTTGTCATGTTAATGGCTATGTTTAAATCAGACGATTTTGCCCGTATTCGTGATGAGTATCTCGACACCTTTGATGAGGAACTTGAGATGGAGCTGCACGATTTTTCGGAGGAGAATCCCTCCGATGAAGTGGCTAGCGATGATCCGATCGCATTTCGCCGGCAGTACTTTCGCGAGCTTCACCGGCTGCAGGTCGAGCTGGTGAAGCTCCAGGATTGGGTCGTGGCCCATAAGAAGAAGATTGTCGTAATTTTTGAAGGGCGCGACTCAGCGGGAAAAGGCGGCGTTATCACGCGGCTCACCCAGCGTCTCAATCCGCGGGTCTGCCGGGTTGCCGCGTTGCCTGCGCCGAATGACCGGGAGAAAACGCAATGGTATTTTCAGCGCTACGTCAGCCATCTTCCGGCCGGCGGGGAAATCGTTTTGTTTGATCGCAGCTGGTACAATCGCGCCGGAGTGGAGACGGTGATGGGCTTCTGCACTGACGAGGAACGCGAGGAATTTTTCCGGACTGTCCCGGAGTTTGAAAAGATGCTGATCGGATCCGGGATTCAGTTGATTAAATACTGGTTTTCGATTCAGGACGAGGATCAGCAATTCCGGTTTCATGCGCGGATTCACGATCCTCTGAAGCGTTGGAAATTGAGCCCGATGGACCTGGAGTCGCGGAAGCGATGGGAGGACTACACCGCGGCAAAAGAGGTCATGCTCGAGCGCACCCATATCCCGGAAGCCCCCTGGTGGATTGTTCCTGCCGAGAACAAAAAGCAGGCGAGGCTCAATTGCATCAGCCATCTTCTCAGTCAGGTTGAGTACGGCGAGATCGAGCACGATCCGGTGGATCTTCCACCCCGCGTTCATCACGAGGATTACGTTCGTCAGGATGTGCCCGAAGAGATGATTGTCCCGCAAAAGTATTGAGGGGGCGCATTAGAGCATCTTCGTTGTTTCTCGCGTAACGGCTTCTTTGAGCGGATCCTCACCCAATTGATGATACCAGCTCCGGTGAGGTGAATAGCGGTGACAGCTCAGGCACTGGGTTTCGGCCCATGCTTTTCCACACTCCGGGCAGACACCGCCGGTGTCGAAGGTGTTCCAGACGCATCCGCAGGAATCCCGGCACCACCAGCGATCCGCAGGGCGGGGCTCCCACTTGCATTCAGGACAGTAAATCCGAACTTCACGAGCCATTGTTTAATCTAGCTCGTGAACCCGTTCGCGACAACTCGCGATCGGGGCGGTTAGATTGGCTATTTTAGACGATTCACCGTGTAGCAATAGACCTGACTCCGAAGACCTTCGATCCCGACGTTGAGTTCGTAGACATGGCCGCCATCTTTGATGTCTTCGATCGTCAGTTCGACTGTTTTGTCGTCAACCCGTGATACCTCTGTCATCGGGATCGCCGTGATATCGAGTTGATCGCCGCCATATGTGGGGCCGTCTTCATAGCGGTAGCGCTGCATTTCGTACTTTGATGGGTCGAGTGCACTGTCGGCGACGGGCTGGGTGAAATGGAGACGGAATCCGTTTTCGGTCAGGGTCATCGTGAGGACATCAAACACATCAGAGTCTGTTCTGATAATGCGCTGCAGGCCCTCGGCGAGATTACCCCAGCCACGTGAGGTCTGTCCGACGTATAGAGTGGTTTTGTCAGGACTGAACGCGCCCCGGTTGTTACCGAGATTGAGACCGTTCTCATTCCAGAAATGGGTGCAGGCTCCCTGAAACTGTCCGTCGACCTTCTCAAGCATGATCCGGCTGATGCGATTCCCGTTGTTGTCGGGAAGGAGGATTTGTCCACCGTAGGGGCCAAAGGCGGTGTCCGGAATCTGGATTGGCTCGGAGGCGGAGCGGTTCATGATCTCATGCGGGAGCAACACTGCAGCCGGGGTTCTCATTTCATTGATCTCAGCCAGCGGCATTTTGAGTGGGTCGCGGGTTTGGTCCCATTCCGGATCCCAGACGAGGCTGCTCGGGTGGCCGTAGAAATGATCTTTCTGCAAATGATAGAATGGTGTCGTCGCGCGCCAGTCTCCCTGATTGTCACCGGCCCAGAGATTCCCGTCGCGGTCCTGCAGGATTCCGTTGTGCATCCGGAAGCCCTTGCAGAAAGGTGTCATATTCCCTTCGGCGTCGACGTGCAGAACCCAGCCCTTCCATGAGGCGGCGGAAAAGTTCCGGCCCCGGCGTCCCGTCTTGGAGTATTCGCCGCGTACGTTGTAGAAGACAGGACCGTTGTGGGAGGCGGTCCCGATCGCGAGGTAGTAGCCGCCCTTGCCGTCGGGAGTGAGGTGGTTGGTCTCGTGGTAGTTTCCGCTCATACCCCATGAGGCGTTGATGGTTTCGTAGAGATCCGCGGAACCGTCGCCGTCGGTGTCAACGATGCGAGTGAGTTCGGGCATTTGGCTGATGATGATCTCGGTGTCGCTTACTACATGAATGCCGCATGCGTTGTGCAGCCCGCTCGCGAAGAGACGCCACTCAAACTTTGTTGGATCGTCGGTTGGCTTGGCGATGAGAACGTCGCTGCGGCGAAGCGCCACGACAATTTCCCCCGATGGAGTGAATCCGACTGCTCCCACTTCCGGGGGGACGCCTTCCGGAAAAGGAATCGACTCAAGCTTGTAGCCTTCGTCTGCGAATGTCAGGCTTCCTGCGAAGACGGTGCAGACAGCGAGAGCGGTAAATAGAAAAAGGATGGGTGATTTCATTCGTTTTTCAGGGTCTGGAGGAAGAGGACGAGTGATTGGATCTGTTCGTCGGGAATGGGATAAGGGGGCATGTAACCGGGAGGGAAGCCGTCGACGACTTTCGCCATGGGATCTTTGATTGATTCGACGATGTAGGTTTCGTCGGCGAGGACTGGCTCTTCGAGTCCGGTGATTTTTCTCTTCGAACCGAAGGTGCCGGCAAATGAGGGGCCGTGTCCGCGGGTGCCGTCGGTGGAGTGGCAGGCAAGGCAACCAAGCTGGGTGTAAAGCGCTTTGCCCCATTCCAAATTGGGTTTTTCGGTCGAGTAATCCGGAGCCAGTTCCCCGCTTTCGGATTCAGAGAGAAGTCGTCCTGTAACGGTGACTGAAAAGTTGAGCGGGTCTTTGCTTTCCACTTTCTGTTTGTAACCGGATTCCAGGTAGGCAACCTCTTCGACTCCGCTGATAGAATACTGTTTCACGAAAGTCATCGGTTCACTGCCGGGAACGATGCGAACACGAATGTGAGCTTTACCCTGAGTGTATTCGAATTCGGGGACGTTATCGATGAGACGGTAGCCTTTGAATACAGGGCTGTTGCTCTCGACGAAGTCGTCAAATACCGCGAGAGGGTGAGAGCCCCGGGCAAGGTAGATAAGCGGTCCGACGAGGTCGGGAATGTATCCGTTCGACTTGCGGCGCCCGCTTTCAGGATCACCCCAGTAATTCAGCATGTCGAGAAAGCCACCCTGCCAGGCAAATAGAAGCCGGCATTCGGTAGCGTCCCAGCAGTAGGAGAGTCCGGCACCGAAATTGACGCCGATCGCACCGGGGATTCCCCTGATGGGGTCCTCGAGTCCTTCGACGTCTCCTTTACCGGGGCTGTATTTCCTGGCACGGAAACCGAGATCGTGATTGGCAAGGACCTCACGACCGAGACCGGGATCGGGAAAGTAGGTTCGGAGCACAAGTGGCTTCTCCGGTGTGCCGAGAGGTTTGTTGTCGAGCGTTATGTAGCGGTCTTCAGCCATCAGGGAATGGCTTCCGAAGAGCGCGAGCATAGCCAGCGCGAAAAGTATTTTGCTTTTCATTGCTCTAACAAAGCGGTGAAATTTCAGCGCACAATAGACATTTTTTTGCAAAAGAGTGCATATTTGCGCATAAAATGGCGCTTGCGACGAAGAACAGACGGGAGGAAGTGGCTCTGGCAATCCGTGTCGGGGTGCCCCATCTCGGTCGTGTCGCGCAGGGGATTCGGGATTTCGCCGACGCGGAGACTGACTGGCGATTTCTGATCAGCCCGGAGACTCACGATCTTCCGCCGCGATCGCTGGAGGGCTGGAGAGGCAGCGGGGTGATCGCTCAGTGCAACACACCGGAAGAGGTGCGCATTCTCAGTGCTTTGAAGTGCCCGGTGGTGAACATTTCAGGGGCCTTGCGGGAAACGCCGTTCCCACGGGTGATCAATGACTATCGTGAGATTGGGCGTCGGGCTGCTGAGTTTTTGCGTGAGCGCGGTTTCCGGCGCTTCGGGTTCTACGGGGTTGCCGATGTCTGGTATTCATCGGAAATTGAAGAGGGTTTTTGCAGCGCGATTCAGAGTCAGGGGTTGCAGGTAGAATTGCTTCACAGCGCCAGTACGATGGAGGCAGTGCCGCGCTGGGATCACGGTCAGGAGGAACTGGAAGAGTGGCTCCTCTCGCAGCAACCGCCCTTTGCGGTGATGGCGGCCCATGATCCTCGCGCGACGATGGTAATCCGGGCCTGTGAGAAGGTCGGGCTGCAGGTGCCGTCAGATGTGGCCGCGATAGGGGTAAATGATGACACCATCACCTGCGAGACCTCGCGCCCGACCCTGACAAGTATACGGCGGAGCGGGCATCTTGTAGGGCGGCTTGCCGCGGAGGCGCTTTACAGGCTCATGCGCGGGGAAGCGGTGGAAGCGGAGACCGTTATCGTGCCGGGGCGGTTCATGGAGCGGGAGTCGACGCGGACGCTTGCGATTGACCACCCTGCGCTGGCGGCGGCGGTGGATTTTGTTCGCTTGCACTACCACGAGGCGGTCGGAGTTGAGCAAATCGTGGCTGCCTCGGGCCAGTCACGCAGATGGCTCGAAGAGGCTTTTCGCCGTGAACTGAGTTGTTCGCCCGCCGGGTTTCTCAAGCGGGAGCGAGTCAAGGCCTGCCAGCGGGCGATCCGCTCAAAGCCTGCCATTGGGCCTGGAGAGTTGGCCATAAGATGCGGCTTCAGCGGAACACGACAACTTAATGCAGTGTTCGAGCGCGAAACCGGAGTGAGTGTGAAGGCCTTTCAGGAAACGGTTCGCGCTTCCCGTTAAAGCGGAAAGCGCGACTCTGAGAAGCGACGGGCCACTAAATGCCGACCACTTCCCGCCAGGTCTTCGCCATGAGAGCGTGTCCTTCTCCGGTTGGGTGGACACCATCCTTCGCCCATTTCTCGGGTTCCGTTCCCGCAGCGACAGCCTCATCGAACATATCCTGAAACGGAACCCAGAGCGTGTCAGCTGCCTTCGCGACTTCTTTTGCGTAGGCTCTGCGGGTGTCAAAATCGGGGAACCATTCGCCTTTAAGCACGGCCCCGCATTTCAAGACAAACGGTTCGCAGACAACAATGGTCGTGTCGGGAAGGGCTTTCCGGGTTCGCTCAAGAAGGGCCGCAAAACCATCGCGGTAGACTTCAGCGGTCCCGTCGTAATTTCCATTCAGTTTGTGCCAGATGTCGTTCACGCCGATCAGAATACTGAGAACGTCCGGTTTCAAATCGATGCAGTCCCGGTCCCAGCGCTTCGCGAGGTCGGGCACTTTGTGTCCTGAAATGCCCCGGTTGTAAACTTGAAGGTCGAGATCAGCGTGGTCGGCGAGCAATCCAGCTCCGATGACGGCTGGATAACCGTGTCCGAGGCTGGCTTTCTCGTTGGCGACCTGGTTTTTCTTGTCGCGACCCGCGTCGGTTATGGAGTCTCCCTGAAAGAGGATCACGCTTCCGGATTCTAAAGTCGGCTTTTCAGCGGCGATGCCAGCAGAAGTGAAAACGCCGGCGGCGGCAGCTGAGGTTCCGGTGCGAATAAAATTTCGTCGATTCATGATCCCGTCGTTCTAGGATGATTTCCCGGCTTTGACAAGCGAATGCGAATACGGAATTCCCTCTTAGTTGGAGAAGGGATTGCCCTTTTCCTCTTTGCCGGCACCGATCATTTCGACTTCGACATTCTCTTCGTAGTCCTCCTGGAGGGGGGCAAAACGTTCCGAGCGAAACCCCAGCTCCTGTTCAATGCTGGAATGAGGATCGTTGGGATTAACCAGTTCTTTAAGGAGAATCAGAATGTCGAACTCGGCGGCACCGATCGAAAGATTGGCGTCATCGTCGACGACGAATTGCGGGTTGGAGCGGCCGGATTTCACCGCCCGGACCGTATAGATATTGTTTTTCTTAGGCAGATCCTGGAAAAGATCGAAAACCCAGGGTTCGAAAGAATCGTCGATGCAGACAACGCGTTGGCCATTTTGGAACATGGGGAATAATCGGGCCAAGAGGCGGGGAATCAAGCGCGGAGAATAAATCCGCGGGCGTTCGATTCTGAAAGTGTAAAGATTGTGTCACCCAAACTCAATTGACGAGAGGACGGTGAGATCTTACGAAGTGCTCAGTCTCATGAGCAACCCGATTCCACCTACCTCAACCGCACAGCGTCTCACCGCTTATTCGTTTCTCGCCGTTTTTGCGGATGACGGAACGATCGACGAAGGTGAGCTGGCTATGCTCGAGAAAATTGCGCTCGAAGACGGACAGGTGGACGATGATGAACGCCGCGTCCTCGGCTACCTTTTCGGCCGTGTCAGTGAGGATACAGTTTCTCCGAAAGTCTGGCAGGAGATTGCCCGTCTCCGCGCTGAATACAATATCGTCCAGCCGGAAGATTAGGGTTGAGGGCTCAGTTAGGGCGATGACCTCCCTGAGTGTTTAATTCCCCGGCTCCTGCTTCAGGCGACGGGGGGGGGACTGGATTAACCACCGGTTCCGGAGTTGGGGTGCGGACTCGCCACGTCGGGATGTTGGAAAAAGCCTTTGAGCCAACGGGTAAACATGGTGCGCGAAGATTCCCCGGAATCGTGTCCGATCGCATCGTCTTTCGAATCGTGGGAGAAAAGGTTCATCATCGCGGCTTCCAGTTTCTGAAAGGCCGTTTCCTCTGCTGAGTTAAAATTGTCTCGGGCGCTCTCGAAGATTTCTTTCACTTCGAGCCAGGGCTCCGCATGCCCCTGCTCAGCAAGTCTTGCCGAGGACTGAATGACCTCGGTCAGTTCGCGTTCGACATGCCGGGAATCGTTCCTGAGCCGGATTAGGTGTTCCTGCAGTTTTTCGAAGTCAGATGTCGGCTCTGAAACGAGCTCGATGTTCCAACTTCCAACGGATTCCTGGAGGCTTTCAATCGCATTGGAAACTCTGTCCACGAATGTGGAGACAGCGACATGCCCGGCAACCTCGTTTGCCTGGTCAATCACCGGCTCTTCTTCGCGAACGTCTTTACACGCGCTGACCAGCTTTTCCCTTTCGCTGAGAAATGCCCTCTCGAAATCCCGCAGCGGATTGATGATGTCTCTATTGTCCTGTTCATGGTTCATGCTCCCTTTAAACCGCAGAAATGATTCCAAGCTGACACAGGAGTGAATTTGAGGTTCGAGTGAGTCTCTAAAGAGCTGGCTGTTGCTGCATTGAAGGCGAATTTCGCCCCGGATGGTGGCGGTGCGCTCACAGCGGGCCCTGCGGTGTTGAAGTGAAAGGATTGCAATATGCGGTGAGGTCTCATTGGCGACTATTGCGGAGTGCAATGGGGCGCTACCAGGGAACCGCAGAGAAATGATGCGCTCCGGGCCCCGTGATTCTTGATCAGCCTCCCCGGGGGGAGATTTTCTCCGCTCGCATTCGAGCGGGCCATGGTAGAAGCGACGCAAAAAGATCGGCAGGTTTCTTTAAGATTGGTAGTAAGAAGGTGAAATGCCCAACGAACAACCAACCGAGGAGACCTTTTTGCGGGTTTTTCTTCGTAGTGAAGACGACCTTCGTGCCTATGCCCGCGCCCTTCTGCCAACCTGGGAAGTGGTCGACGAGGTGATGCAGGAAGCCAGTCTCGTGATGTGGCGGAAGCTGGATCAGTTGCGGGATGAAAGTGAGTTTCTTCCCTGGGCCAAGGTCATCGTGCGGTTTGAATCGCTCAAAGCACGTCGCACTTTTGCCCGGGACCGGCATCAGTTCGGAGATGATGTGTTCGAACTGCTTGCCGCAGAGGATGAGTCAAATGACGAGGAGGTCTGGCAGCGTGAGCGACTCGCGATGACTTCGTGTCTCGGGAAGTTTGAGCCGGCGCAACGCGATCTTGTTTTGCTTCCCTACCGCGGTCACGGGGCCGTCGTTGAGCTTGCCACTGATTCGGGAAAAACGGTGAACAGCCTTTACAAGAAAATTGGCCGCCTCAGAGAGAAACTAACCGTGTGCATCGAACACGAGATGGCCCGTTCGGGAGCCAATCGAGAATTGTTATGAGTGAAACGGATCAATATCATCGGCTCATTGCTGACTATCAAACGGGTCAGATCTCTGATGAGGACTTTGCGAAGCTTGAGGCTGCCTTGCGCGATTCTGAGGATGTCAGGAACTTGTTTCATCGTGCCTGTCGAGTCGACTCCCGTTTGCGTCGGATAGCGGAGAATCTCACCGTCGATCAAGAGGCCGAAACTCAGCGCGAGGAATCCAAGGTCGTGTCGATTGCATCGGGAGACGGATTTCGGAAACAGCCGTTTTTTAAACCGGTTGCGGCGGCGGCAGCGGTTGTTCTCCTGTCTGCCCTGACCTGGACGATTGCAGCTCAAAAACGAGTCGTCGCGAATTTGGTGTCGAGTGAGGATGCGGTGTGGGAGCGGGGCGCTCCGACAGAGTCAGGGCTATCTTTGACGAGAGGCTCATTGAGATTATCCTCTGGAATCGCAACGATTCGATTCGTGTCAGGGGTCGAGATGACACTTGAGGCTCCGGTGCGGTTGTATCTCAAGGGACCGGTCCGGGCTACCCTGGTTTCCGGGACAGTGGTGGTGAAGTCAGACAGAGAAGATGATTTTGTTCTTGAGACGGAGTTCGGACAGGCGGTCGCTCACGAAGGTGAATTCGCTGCATTTGGGGGAACCGGAGAATCGGGAACCGATTTCGAGGCGATCTCGGGGAAGGTGATCATCAGTCATGATTTCTCGCGGGAGGTTACTCAACTGACAGGCGGCGCTACCGCGACGATGTCGGCGGACCGCCTCGACTCCAGTGAGGAGAGAAGAATCGAGCCGCCCTTTGAGCGGTTTGATAAACGTGCTCGAATCCGGACGGATGGACGGGCCGCCACATTCATTCGGAACAACCGGGTTCGCAAATGGACGCGACCTGAGTTCCTGACTTTGAAAACGTCGACTCATGGAAACGGTTTTGATCAGCGGTCCGTGATTGGATTCGATCTTACGGCTGTCGAATCCGCGGAGATCGAGGCAGTCAGTTTGCGTCTCAATGTGGTGCACAGTGGTCGTGGCCTCATCAGTCGACTCCCGAAAATGAATCGTTTTGCCGTGTATGGCGTTGTGAATCCTGCGAAGGAAGACTGGTTGGTGGGGGATCTCTGGGAGGAAGCACCTGCTCCGGACGACGGGGTTTTTCTCGCCCGGTTTGAGATTCCACGGAGTCAGACCAGCGGTGAGATTGATCTCACTAGTGAAGCCATATCAGATTTTGTTCGAAAGAAGGCGGGGCACTCCGTCTCGTTTGTGATTGTTCGTGAGACCGCGAATCGCGATGGAGACGGGCCGGGATACACTCATGCGATTGCGAGTGATTCCCATCCGGAGGTGTCGGGACCCATGCTCGAAATGGTGCTTAAACAGTAATTTTCAGTGAAGACTCTTATCCTTATGCAAAACCAAATTGCCGGTTGGCTCGCTCTTTTCGGGTTCGCAATGAGTTCATTTTTGTCCTGCGCTCTCGCCGAAGAGGATGAGAGAGCGGGACTCGAAGCGGAAGCGGAAATGCCCGAAATTCATTTTGATGTTCTCGATAAATACTGCCTCGAATGTCATGATTCCCTCACGGAAAAAGGGGAGGTGAATCTGGAGGATCTTTCATTTTCTCTCGTCAAAAATATCGAAACAGCAGAGACCTGGAACAAAGTGCTCAATGCGATCAATTCGGGAGAAATGCCGCCGGAGGATGAGCCCCAGATCAGCGCGAATGAGAAAACCGAATTCCTCCGCGACCTTTCGGAGAGAATGGTAATCGCTCGCAGCGTTCTGAGCGACAGTGGCGGAGTGATCGAGATGCGGCGTTTGAATCGGCGCGAGTATGCGAACACTCTTGAGGATCTTTTGGGAGTTCGCCCCGATGTTTCATTGTTGCCCGATGACCAGGCGAGTTCGGAGTTCGATACGATGGGAGCGTCGCTCTTTTTCTCGAGTGATCAGTTGGAGCAATACCTCAAGACTGCGCGAAACACTCTGGAGTTGGCTCTCAATGCAAAGGCACCGGCGGAGTCGAAGACGGTTCATATTGAGCCGGAGGACATTTTTGTTCCCTTGTATGCCGACCTTGCAGTGAAAAGACTGGATACCGCGTCGCGCTATTACCAGTGGCGGGCAAACGGTGGCTCTGATGACATTGCTAAAGAGCATGGATTTCTCGACGGATGGCAGGCCGAACGAAGTATAAACTCTTTTAAATCGAGTTATCTTCCGCTGGAGAAGTGGCTCACGGCTCCAGAGAATCGAAGCGGCGCCGCGATGATGGTGACGATTAAAAGTGGATTCACTTCAATGAAGTTGCCTCAGGTGAGAGCGTGGCAGCCGGGGAGATATCTCATCAGACTTCGTGCCGGCGCCTATGAAGATGATCCGGAGCGTTTCCGCTTTCTTGAATTTGTTCGAAAAGAAGGGCAAAACTCGACTCGACTCGGTTGGCGAAAGGTGAATGCCGCTTTGAAGAATCCTGAAATTATAGAGTTTGAAATCGATCATGCACCGGGAGTAGACGCCATCTATCAAGTGCAGAAACGTTCCCATATGGATCGGGGGGATAAGAACCTCGAGGCGGTCTATCGGAAAGAAAATACGTATGGAACACCCTGGGGCATTTGGATCGATTGGGTGGAACTCGAAGGACCGTTACCTGTAGAGCCGAATGAATCCTCTCCTTCTATCATTTCGGAGAAGCCAAAAGATCAAAGTGACGATGACTATGTAAGGGGAGTGTTGAGAGACTTTGCTGTAATTGCTTTTCGAGGCGAAGCGCCGGGCGGGGAGTTTCTTGAAAAGCTCTTTGCCCGTTATTCGGCGAATCGTAAGAAAGGGCAGGAAATGAAGGATGTATTGATCGGGCCGCTCGCGATCGTTCTTTCTTCGCCGAGTTTTCTATACATGGTAGAGTCGGCTGAGAGCGATGAATCCAGGGATCTTACCGGGAACGAATTGGCAGTCCGTCTCGCTTATTTTCTCTGGAGTTCGCCCCCGGATGCTGAATTACTCAGTCTTGCCAGAGAAGGTAAATTGAAGAAGCCCGAAGTGTTGGCAGAGCAAACGGGCCGACTACTCTCCGATCCCCGCTCGGATCGATTCGTTCGCAGCTTTGCCTATCAGTGGTTGGAAATGCATCGACTCGGGATGTTTGCTTTTGCCGGTCGCGACTTTCCCACTTTCGACAACGCGGTTCGCGATTGTGCGGCGGAAGAAATCTACGAGACGTTCTCCACCCTCATGCATGAGGGGCTTTCACTGAAAAATTTTCTGAAGTCGGACTTCGTCGTCGTGAACGATGTGCTGGCCGGTTATTACGGGCTTGATGGAGTCGATGGTCATCACTGGCGCAAAGTGGCTCTTCCGGCCGATTCGCCCAGAGGGGGATTGCTTGGTTCGGTGGCGGTCGCGGCGATGGGATCGGACGGGCAGCGTTCCTCTCCTGTCGAGCGCGGAGCCTGGGTTCTTCGGAAACTCCTTAATGATCCGCCACCTCCGGCTCCGCCGAATGTTCCGATGTTGAGTCGGTTTGAAGACGAGATTCTCTCAGTGCGCGATTTACAGAAAGCGCATCAGGAGCAGCCGCAGTGTGCTCAGTGTCATGAGAAAATTGATCCGATCGGATACGGAATGGAAAACCTCGATGCTGCCGGCATGTGGCGGGATATCGAAGTGGTGACCTCAGGGAGAAAGGGATCGACGAAAACTGAGTTCGCGATCGATCCTGCAGGTAGTTTTGGACAGGGGAATGATTTTTCAAACTTCTTCGAACTGCGGGACGAAGTCGCAGAGGAAATTGACGGCTTTGCCATGAGCATGACCGAAGCGCTCATTACCTACGGATTGGGAAGGCCATTCGGGTTTACCGATCACGATCTCGCTCACGAGATCGTTTCTCACGCAAGTGGGCATGACTACAAAATTGAAGAGTTCATCCACGCCCTCATTCAATCGAAAGCCTTTCAATCTAAATAATTATCATGAGAAAGAATCTAACACGCCGCGCCGTTCTCCGAAGCAGTACCGCCACGATAGCACTGCCGTTTCTTGAGTCATTTGGATTTCGAAAGTTCGCTTCCGCTGCAGAGCAGGTGAAGAGTCCCAAGCGAATGATTTGGATGGGGATGGGGTTTGGTGTCACTGCTGACAAGTGGTTTCCGAACAAGGAAGATACCGGCACTGACTACGCTTTTCCCAGTATTCTCAAGCCTCTCGAAAAGCATCGGGATGACCTGAGCTTTATTCAGCATTTGATGCATAAGGATTCTCAGGATGGTCATAGTGGCAGTACGTTCTGGCTAACCGGTGCCAATCGCTATGCTGTTCCCGGACAGAGCTTTCACAACTCGATTTCAGTTGATCAGCTTGCTGCCGAAACTCTGGGGCAGGATACCAGGTTTACCTCGATCCAACTTTGTGCGAGGGAGGCTGCTGATTCCGGTAGCAGCGGTCACGGGCCGGGACTCTCACTCGCCTGGAACCGTCAGGGTAAGCCTGTCTCTGGATTGGGAAGCCCTGTTGAGGCGTTTCACCGTTTGTTCTCAGACGAAAGCACTCCGCTTGCTGAACGCCAGGCCCGCCTCAATGAGCAGCGAAGCGTTCTCGATACGGTGATGTCTGACGCGAAGTTCGTGCAGAAGAAAGTCAGTCAATCGGACAACGAAAAGTTGGACGAGTATTTGCAGTCGGTCAGGGAAATCGAAGTTCGATTATCAAAGGAGGAGCAGTGGCTCGATGTCGAGAAAAAGCAGCCTGACCCTGCAGTGATTGAACCGGGGGAATCTCTTGTCGGTTACGAAGAAATGGGAGTCATGGCCGATCTTATGGTGGCGGCGATGCAGGTGGATGCCACCCGTGTTCTTACCTATCGCATGCCTGTGGATACGATGATTGCAAGTCTCGGCGCGGGTATCAGCGCCCACACGATGAGCCACTATTCTCATGGAGAACGTCGCGACGTATCTGAAATGAGGGATCTGTACAACGCAAAGTTTCTCGCGAGGTTTATAGATAAGCTCAAAGCGTCAAGAGAGGCGGATGGCTCTACTCTCTTCGATAATACCACTCTTACGATGGGGACAAATCTGTTCTCGGTTCACACTTTGAGGAATTGCCCGACTCTCGTTGCCGGTGGCGGATCGGGGTTTGTTCACGGTCGTCATCTCGTCATGGGCGACGAGAAAACGCCGCTTTGCAATTTATGGCTGTCCCAATTGAAAGGCTCGGGCATTGATGTGGAGTCATTCGGTGACTCGACAGGCGTGATTGACGAATTGGTTGAGGCATAGGTGCTATTTACGCAGAGCGGAGTGGAGTTAGATTGTTGATTCGACCGTTTTGGATACAACCCCGTTGGGGTTGGATGATTTTAACGTCCAATTCCCGGGGTTCCTGAACCCCGGGCTTGGATACGAATCCCCGTTGGGGATGGTTGTTCCGTTGTCATAAGTTAAGCGCCACGAGCCACGAGCCACGAGCCACGAGCCACGAGCCACGAGCCACGAGCTCCAAAATCCAAGATTCAAAATCCCGCAGCAGAACGTCCTGAAACTTTTTTCGGCAGGTCTGGAAGCGACCGGCAGTAAGTGTGTAAGCTAACTACAAGATGAAGACCGATAGACGCAATTTTATTAAGGGCCTTGGAGGAGCGCTCACGCTTCCTTTTCTGGAATCGACGGCTTTTGCGGGGCAGAAGTCTGCGACTCGTTTCCTCGTTGTCGGGAATCCTTTTGGAATGCATCCCGAGCATTTCTTTCCAAAGGATTTTGGCAAAGACTTTACGGTTTCACGAACTCTCAAATCTCTCGATTGGGTCAAGGATCGCACAACAGTCCTGTCGCATACCGATCACAATATGGTGAGTGGTCACGGTCGTGAAGTTGCCTTTCTCAGCGGAGTCCTCCCCACCGATGCGCAGGCATTTCCTGAGAAAAACATGTCAGTCGATCAGGCGGTTGCCCGACATACCGGAGCACAAGTTCGATACCCTTCGCTGAATGTAGGGCTTAACAGTGGCGTCCGTATGAGCTGGACTGCCAACGGCGTTGAAAATGAATTGATCACTGATCCGGAGAAACTCTTTGATCATCTGTTCCTGAATCTCACTGAGAAGGAAAAAGAACAGCGCCGGCAAATGTTGAGCCGTAATGGAAGTATTCTCGACACGGTCGGCGATCAGTTCGCCGACGTGATCAAAAACGGAAGCAAGAGCGATGCCGAGCGGATTGATCAGTATCAGACTTCGGTCCGCGAATTGGAAGCCACTTTAGCGAATCGCACGCACTGGATTGGTCTGGATAAACCTGAATTTGATATCTCCGATCACTACTCCGGTGAGGTAACAATCGAAAACGAATACAACGCGATTTTCGATATGATCTCGTTCGCGTTTGAAACCGATTTGACTCGCGTTGCGACGGTCGCTTTTCCTACTAATCTTGGTTATACAGATGTCCCCGGTGTCACTCGCAGCTATCACGGATGCACGCACAACGGCAAGATGGAGGACGTCACTGACGAACTTGTCGCAATCGAATCTTTCCAGGTTCAACAGCTTTCCCGCTGTATGCAAAAGCTGGATTCCATCCCCGAGCCGAATGCTGAAGGGAGCATGCTGGATCACACCGTTGTTCTATTCGGAAGTGGCATGGGCTATGGCGGAACCCACTCGAACCGGGACCTTCCGATCTTTGTCGCAGGAGGTGGCTTCAAGCACCTCGGGCATGTTGATACAAGAAATGACGCCGGAGAAAATATGCCGCTCTGCAATCTCTATCTCACGCTCATGCAGCGATTTGGTATGGAGAGAGACGAGTTCAATATCAGCACGGGAGCTTTTGATTTGAGCTATGCGTAAATTTCAGAGCACCGCAAAGAATCCAATTCTGATGGGCGTTGGCTTAAACAGAGTTAGGTCAGTGATCGTACCCTGTTGGGTGATGATGTCGACCCTGTTTGGACCGGTGGGTATGGCCGATCAAGCGCTCATGAAAGAGCATTGCTTTGATTGTCATAGTGCCGACAAAACCAAGGGTAAATTTGAACTGAGTTTTCTCGGTGATGGACCTGATGTCGATAATTTGGAGCGTTGGCTCGATTGTCTCGATCTCGTGACGGCCGAAGAAATGCCTCCGGAGGATGACAGCCACCTTGCTGCTCCGGATCGTGAAAAAATCATCGCCTACCTGGATGAGAAAGTGCGTGCCTTCGAAAAGAGCGCCAATCTCACTTCCTCGCCGAAACCGCGTCGCCTGAACAATCGCGAATTCGCCAACGGCGTTCGTGACGTGCTTTTACTTGAAGATATCGGAACGAATCTGCCGATGGATAATCTGATAGGCGATGCCTTGCATCATGGATTCGATACACATGGAGATACTCTGAGCTTCAGCCGGTTTCATTTGGAGCAGTATGTGGAAGCGGTCCGGAAAGTCGTTGATGCGACCGTGTTTTCCGGTGAGCGCCCCGAATCCAAACGTTACGAGATTCCAGCAGAGCGGATTTTTCGTCAGCAGTTGAGTCAAAATAATTCGCGTGCTATTGAAAAGGGAGAGAACGGGGTATTCGATTTTCTTGATCCGAAGTTAGCAGGCTATTTTCCGGATTTTGAAGAAGCGCCTGCATCCGGTCGATACTCGATCAAAATCAGCTGTATGGGAAAAGATCGCGGTATCTATGATGTGGAGGAAACCGGATACTATCACGATGATCCTGTTCAGCTTTCTGTTCACATGGGTGACCGGGTGAAGACATTCGATCTTCCGGATGAGAAAGTGATCGAGCTGGAACTCGATGAGTGGATCGACGCCGGAACTCGTGTCGAAATGCATTTCCCGACCGATGCTTATACGATCCGGGGTAACGGCAATTTTAAATTTCAATACGGGATCACACCGACGCATCTCAAAAAATACGATCCGGAGCGCTACGATGAGCTCGTTTCGGCGATCGAGAAATCGCCAGGCAGAAACAAACGGAAGAGGATCGACACCTGGCATAATTGGACGGATTACTGGATGGGTGCCCGCCCGCAGGTTTTCAGTGTCGAGATCGAAGGTCCTCTCTATGAGGCCTGGCCTCCGAAACGTCAGGTGGCATTGTTAGGAGATAGCCCCGTCGCCGCAAATGCCGCGGATATCCTGCGTCCGATCGCGAACAGGGCATGGCGTCGGCCCGTGAAGGACGGAGAACTCGAGAAGATCGTCGACATGGTCAAGGAAGAGGCGAAGACGATGGGAGATATTGTAGCGTTGAAAGAAGGGATCGTAGCTGTTCTTGTTTCGCCCGCTTTTCTCATGGCCAATCTGGAGGCGAATGAACCCGCGAGCCGTTTTGCTTCAAAGCTCAGTTTTTTCCTCGAGAGCACCATTCCCGACCAGGAACTGCGTGACGAGGTAGGCGCAGGAAAACTGGATTCGTTTGAGGCGGTTCAGAAGCTCATTCAATCGGAGATTGAAAAAGGAACCGCTGATACGTTTCTTCGTGAGTTTCCTTTTGCCTGGCTCGAGCTGAATGATATCAACTTCATGGGGCCGGATCCGGAGCACTATCGTTTCTATCATAAGAAGCGTCTCAGCGAGGACATGGTCGACGAAGTGCTGGAATTCTTCCGGTATGCAGTGACTGAAAACCGGCCCGTTCCCGAACTTCTTTCTGCCGACTACAGTTTTATCAATGCCGACCTTGCGAAGATATACGGAGTCGAGGATGTCCCGGGCGATTCGAAGTTCCGCCGCTACACATTTAAGGACGGTCGTCGCGGAGGGCTGCTCGGAATGGGGGCTTTTCTGACTTCGACTGCAGACAGTCTCGCGACATCTCCGATTCATCGGGCCGTGTATGTGATGGAAAACATGATGGGGATTCATCCAACGCCACCTCCGCCCAATGTGGTGATCAAGGAGCCGGATGTCCGCAAGGCGAGTACGATCAAAGAAATTCTTGCCGCTCACGTTTCGGATGAAAATTGTGCAAGCTGTCACGAGGCGATCGATCCCTGGGGATATGCCTTTGAAAATTTTGATCCGACCGGGGCGTGGCGCGATGTTTACGTGGTTCCTGTCATTCTTGAAACGGACGAAAACGGGGATCCGATTCCGAGCAAAAAAAAGGACGTCACGATCCCGATTGATAGCAGTGCCAAATTCAGGAACGGCTTCAAATATCAGGACATCACGGAGTTTCGAAATGAAATCCTGACCGATACGAATCGCGATCGATTTGTGAAGTGCTTCATCGAAAAGCTCCTCACCTACGCGAATGGCGCGGAGCCGGAGGAGTCTGACTTCGTGGCGATCGACGATATCCTCACGAAGTCAGCGGAGCACGACTACCGGATCGTCGAAACAATCGCGGCAGTGGTGAACAGTCCGCTTTTTCGCGGAAAGTGAGGGTGATCAGTCAGCCATCAGTTCTTTCACTTTCGGCTGAATCGCCTTGGACCAGATTTCGTATCCCTCAGCGTTCGGGTGAAGGAGGTCCGGCATGATATCTTTGGAAAGAGTGCCGTCTTTTTCGAGGAACTGGTCGTTGATGTCCATGAAGAAGACTTTTTTGTCGTCGGCGAGCTTGGCGATCATTTGGTTCACCTTCTCGTTTTTCAGGCGTTTCGGGTCGTTGTCGTCAGCGCCACGGGGGAAGATCGCAAGGATGAGGATTTTCATCTGCGGCTGCATCGCCTGAAGTTTGTCGACAATCGCGGTGACGCCTGCAGCGGTTTCTTCGGCGCTGCTTGAATAAACGGCCCCACCGTGCTCGGCCATTTCGCGGCCTTCGTGACCGGTGTTGTTCGTTCCGATCATGAGGACGGTGAGTTTCGGCTTGAGGCCGTCGTAGTTGCCGTTTTCGAGACGCCAGAGGATGTGTTCGGTGCGGTCGCCGCCGATGCCGAAGTTGGCTGCACCCATGGGGGCCCAGTAGGTTTCCCAGGCAGCTTTGCCACGACCGCTCCAGCCCTGTGTGATCGAGTCACCGAGGAAGACGAGAGGCGCTTCGCCCTCCTTCGAAATCTCGTTGAACGATGCGTGCAGTTTTTCCTTACCCGGATGCGGGGCAGGGGTGAGGGCGAGTGGCTTAGGGGTGTCTTTCGCAATAGCGAGTGAGGTGAATGCAATCACGGTGGTAAGCAGAATATTTCTCATAAAGTGTTCTCCTATTGTCTTGGGAT
>JARGPH010000043.1 GCA_029213065.1 Verrucomicrobiales bacterium
TATCCACGTCGGTGTCGTTGCTCAGCACGTTCCCGCTGATCGACGCGTCTTCGGCGCCACTTCCACTGTCGGCCACCGCCACAGGCGCGTCGTTCACGGGATTCACGGTAACACTTACTGAGGCCGTATCGCTTGCTCCGTTCCCATCTTCCACAATATAGGTGATCGTGTCAGTTCCGTTAAAATTGGTGTCAGGCGTGTAATTCAGAGTTCCGTCCGAGTTCACAGTAACCGTTCCATGATCAGCTGTCGGGACGCCCTGGATTGAAAGCGTATCGCCATCCACATCGGTGTCATTCTTGAGGACATCGAGGCTGTAGATCCTCGCGTCTTCATCTGTCATCGCGACGTCATTCACCCCCACAGGTGCATCATTCACGGGATTAACCGTAACCGTAAGGGTTGAGGTATCACTTCCCCCATTCCCGTCACTCACGATATACGTGATCACATCGGTCCCCGTGAAATCCGGATCGGGCGTGTAGTCAATCGTTCCATCAAGGTTCACAACAACGGTTCCATTTTCAGCGGTAGGAGTCCCACTCAATGAGAGAGTATCCCCATCGACGTCGGTATCGTTTCCGATTAGATCAATGTCAGTCAGTGACGAATCCTCATTAACTGACGCGACATCAGGATTGGCGACCGGGAGGTCATTCACAGCATCCACAACCACTGAGACTGTAGCCGTGCTGGTAGCACCGTGCGGATCTGTGATTGTATACGTGATAGTATCAACCCCGTTAAAGTCCGCGTTGGGAATGTAATTGAGCGATCCATTGGGATTCACACCCACGACCCCATTCGATGCCGTTGGAGTTCCGACAATAGAAAGAGTATCACCATCAGCATCTGTATCATTTCCCAGAACAGGGATATTGTAGATCGGCTGATCTTCCGCGCCTCTCGCGAAATCATTTTCTGCAACAGGACCATCATTCTCGCCGAGAATCGTAACTGATACGGTGCTGGATGCGACGTTGCCACCCTGATCGATGATTGAGTAGGAGAACGTATCCACCGCTTCCTCACCCACAGCGAGTGAATTGAAGTCCTCACCCGGAGTATAGGTGACAGTGCCATCGGCATTCAGCAATACTTTACCGCCACCTGGAAGATTCACAGTGTCACCTGTAGCAACCGGCACGCCCTGAATCGCATAAATTCTCAGGGTTCCTCCTTCAGGATCTGAATCGTTCGCGAGAAGGTCGATTACAGTTGGAGCATTTTCCGTAGTGGTGGCCTGATCCCCTGTCGCTCCGCCACTTCCCGCTGAATCCTGTGTAGCAGATGGTGAAATGTCCTCCGGAACCGGACTCATGAAGTCAGTGGATGCTCCCTCCACGGCTGAGAAGATCCCAAGAGTTCCTGAGCGGGGATCGAGAAAGTCCAACCCTCTCGTGTTGGAAAAACGCATCAAACTGAATTCCCCTTCACTTGGAAGATTACCCACCTGACTGTTGAACTCGTATGTATCAAAAGAATCGACCGATGGCTTAATTCCAATGGTAACCGGATCCAGATCTCCATCCTCGTTATAGAAATCCTCAAGTGTCACTGACAAACCATCTTCGAAGGTAACTAAAAGATCCTCTTCGTCCGCCTTTAAATCCACATCCACAGGTTCTCCATTTTGATCGACCAGAATAATCTCATCACCGGGCTTGGCAGGAATCACTTTATCCGGTGTCGCCGGGTAGCGCACTTTGGTTCCGTTCGGTTTAATGACTAGGACGTAATTCATAGGAATTTATGGGTTCAATGGAATTCAACAAACAGGTTCACATACAATAAATGCCATAATTACTATAAACTCAAGAAAAATGTTTCGGAAGGGTTAATTAATATACTGATTTCTTAATTATAAAAAAAATCGCTTGAAATCTGGGCCAGACCAAAACCATTGAAGTCCGGTTTGCGATGATCGCCCGAAGTGCCGGATCTCGAAGAATTCTCCGGTCAATGAAGAGCCCCGAAGAAGGGCGTTAGTAAGACAACTCGACCACGCGACTACCTACTCAAGTGACTCGACCTGAGTCTATAATGGCCCGGAAGGCTTCCAATACGAGCTGCGCTCAAGCGGGCTGAAATTCGCAACCCGCCCTGGTTCCCGGAAAGTAGACAAAACTCTAACCCGGGAAGAATTGGCAATCTGCCACCGGGAAAGAACGGGAAGCGAAAAACTCAAGCATTCCCAATCAACATTGTTCGATGTCTCTACTTAAAGATTGGCAGCGTCGACGAAGCCGGTTCACTGCGATTGAAGAGACCAAAGAATTTGCCTTTTGGCCGTGCGTTTGCAACAGGGACGATAGGAAGCTGCTCCCGCTCAACGTAATATTTATTGTGCAGATCTTCGTGGTCGGCCGCCGGTCCGTCTGTATCGAAGCGGCCTTTCATCAAATCGGTTTGAGTGACCGGAACGCGATTATCGGGATCCACGTTAAACGGAACCTGATCAACGGGAGTGGCGATGTAATTCTCTTTCCCTCCAAAGCACTTTTCATATCCCTCTTTTCCGAGAACAAACATCGTCGCTCTTCCCTGAATGCCGGCAATACGATAAGAATTTGTCTCCTGATCAAAACGAGCATCCAGTAGCTGTGAACTGGCATTGTAAAATTCAGATTGAACATCGAGAATATTCAAGAGTTCCTGGCGTCCGACACGGAACTGCTCGCTGTAGTCATCGACCACACTGGACAGTTCCGTTGAGTATTTTGTCAGGGCGTCGATCGAGCTGAATGAACCCTCTCTCTCATTCCAGGCATTCTCTAACTGATATTCACGCTCGAGCTCTGCCGCCCGTAGCAGTTCCTCAAACTTACCCACCTGATAGTGTTCACGCTTCTTCTGCGCCTCGTTGTATCCACCTTTGAAAAGCTCCCAGCTTCCGGTGATGAGAGCTCTAGACTCGTTATCCTGCCCACTGACTCCAATGCTGTCTTCGCCTCGAGTCACTCCTGCATCAAAGTAGATTTTGGGAGCGTTAATGCCGTTCGTCGCTTTCGCCCGATGCTGCGCCGCTTCAAGAGCTTCGGCGGCAGCGAGGTAGTTAAAATTGTTCGAAATATCTATATCAGAAATAGAGTTGCCGATTTTGGGAAGTCCGGGGTTGGTGATCTCACCGGGGAGATTACCTGTAAGACGACGAAAGCGAGCTTCAGCAGAGCGCTTGGACAGTTTCTGGGTTGCCAGAGAATTCGTCGCCAACCCGAGACGGCCGTGAACAAGGGCGACATCAGCACGACTCCCCCCTGCATTAGCCCTCTCCTGCAACATGTCCCGCATGCGGCGGTGATTTTCAACATTCTGCTCAGCAAGCGCGATCTGACGATCAGCGCGAATCAGCTCCATGTAAACTTCAGCGAGATCGACGACTCGCATTTCAATCTGTGATTTCTCAAGATATTGCTGGGAAAGGAATGCATTCCGGGAAGCCTTCGCCTGATTGTGGGTCGTGCCGCCATCATACAGCAACTGACGAACCGATACCCCCAGCTGCCGTGACAGCAGAGTGTCGCCGGAACGCACGAGACCATCAGTGGTCCGATCTCTTTGCGAATACCCGGAGGAACCATCCATTCCCACTTGAGGCATCAGACCGGAACGGGCAATCTTTTGATCTTCTTTGCTGCTCAGGGTGTCATATTCAACCGCATTCAGCTCAGGCTCGAACTCCATCATTCGAATCACCGCTTCACGTAAGGTTTGGCCCCGCATTTGCGAAACGGAAAACATCCAAAAGCAGATGATCAATGTGAAGACTTTCATGTGCGGTAGAAAAACAAGGGTTTTTCGATCTGAATCCAGAACAATTACAGATCTATTAATAATTACTATAATTTACACAAAATAAAAGTCAACGTCATTATTATGGAAATTATGAAAAATACGTCAGAAATCACAACTCGAATGCCCGTATTTTAGGTGATTGCAGCATTCTCTTCGAACCGGTATGAGTATCAGCCTATGAAATCTATCGCACTGCTGATGCTCTTTTCCATCATCTCGCTGCTTCCCTCGCGAGCCCATTCAGCCCCCAACATCCTATGGCTTTCCTGCGAAGACATCAGCGCCCACCTCGGCTGCTACGGCGATCCCTACGCTAAAACTCCCAATCTCGACGCCCTCGCGGCGGAGGGCACGCGATTCACCAATGTCTACACCAGCGCGGGAGTCTGCGCCCCCTGCCGGTCAGGTATCATTACAGGGATGTATCAGAACTCCATCGGGACGCACCACATGCGTTGCGACGCGACACTTCCCGATTGGCTGAAGCCTTTTCCTCTTTATCTCCGCGAAGCGGGCTACTACTGCACAAACAACAGTAAAACTGATTATCAATTTTCGAGGCCTAAAGGAGGAGAAATCTGGGATAAGAGCTCGAACAAAGCGCATTGGAATAACCGGAAAGCCGATCAACCCTTCTTCGCTGTCTTTAATTTCACCGGCTGCCACGAAAGCGGTATCGAAAGCGAGAGTAAATATAAGAGCGTCACAAAGAATCTGACAGCGGATCAGCGACAGGATCCCGGCGCCTTCGAAAACATCCCCCCCTACTACCCTGACACGCCCGTCGTCCGGGAAGACTGGAAACGGAATTATGAGCTCATCACCGCGATGGACGCCTGGGCCGGAGAACGGATTCAGGAAGTGAAAGACGCCGGAGAGTGGGAGAACACCATCGTGATCTACTGGTCTGACCACGGCGTGGGCCTCCCCCGCGCGAAACGCTGGCTATACGAATCCGGCACTCATGTTCCCTACATCGCCCACGTTCCGGAAAAATTTCAGAACCTCGTCGACTTCGAACCGGGAACCGTGGATGACCGGCTCATCAACTCTGTCGATTTCGGTCCGACCGTGCTCGACCTCGCGGGCCTCCCCATTCCCGACTACATGCACGGACGGTCCCACGCCAAAAACGAGAAGCCGAGGGAGTTCGTCTACGGAGCCCGCGACCGCATGGACGAGCGCTACGACATCATCCGGGCAGTGAGAGACAAACGCTTCCGCTACATCCGGAACTTTGAGCCTCTCAAGCCATACTATCAGTATATGAACACTCCGGAAAAAGGAGCCACGATGAGAGAGATCCGGAGGGCGGAAGAAGCAGGAACCGTGTCAGGAGTCGTTGCTCAATTTTCAGCGAATTCAAAACCGGTCCACGAACTCTACGATCTCGAAAACGATCCCCACGAAATCAACAACCTCGCCGACTCTCCCGAACATGCCGCAAAACTGGCCGAAATGATTGAAGCCCTCACCGCCTGGCAACTCGAGATCGGCGATCTCGGGCTCATGCCTGAATCGGAGATCACTGAGCGGGTTAAAGACGCCGGCTCGACCTACGACATCCTCCACGGAGAAGAGGATCAAACCGATCTCATCGTCACTCTCACCGGTATGGCCACAAAAGCCTCCTCCCCTGAAGCCATCCCCGATCTCATTGCCGGGCTGGACCACAAGGACGCAGCGGTCCGCTACTGGGGTGCGACCGGTCTCGGCAATCTCTCAGCAGAGGCAAAAGACGAAACCGGAATTGAGGAACAACTTGAAGAAACACTCGCCGACTCCTCACCCGCCGTGAGAATCGCCGGTGCGCGCGCCCTTTGCCGAATGGGCGATACCCAAAGCGGACTTCCCGTTCTCGCTAAGGAACTTTCCGGAGACAACGAATGGGCCCGACTCGAAGCAGCGATCGTTCTCGACGAGCTCGACGAGGCGGCCCGTCCCGAACTCGAATCCCTGCAAGCCGCGCTCAAGGATCAACCTAACAAATACATCGTTCGAGTCGCCAACAAAGCGGTTAACGATCTCCTTGGAACGGAGAACAAAGTCCCCTAAGCTCAGGCTTCCGCCCTTCCCATGAACGCCGACTTCTCATTCGATGCCGCCCTCCTCGCGGGCGGACGCTCGACCCGGTTCGGCGCAGACAAGGCATTTCTCGACTGGGAGGGAATCCCGCTATACGCCTACCAGCTCAGAAAACTCGCGTCCCTCGCTCCCGCGAAAATCTGGCTTTCCACGAATCCGGATCAGGCCTTTCCCGCGATCCTCGAAGGCGTCGAAAGAATCAACGACGAAACGCCCGACCTCGGACCGCTCGGTGGACTCATCCGAATTTTCGAGGCGAGCGACGCGGACTTCGTTCTCGTTCTCGCCGTCGACCTGCCCCTCCTCAGTGCTGCCTTTCTCAGTGAACTCATCACCGCAGGCCGGGGCACCGTCCCGAAACAAGACGGTTACTGGGAACCGCTTGCCGGATTATACCCCCGACGCGAGATGCTCGAAATCCTCATCAAGGCGCGGGAACAGGATAAGAGAAAACTCCAACACCTTCTCAACGAGGCCGAATCCCTGAATCTGATCGAGGCTCTCAAAGTCGACGCTGATCGGAGCGAACTCTTTTCCAATCTCAATACCCCTGAGTCATTCGAAGAGATGGCACGAGGTGCCTTCGACGAGGCCGCTCCGATTCGCCGCTACCGGATCGAATCTGGATGGAAAGAACTCAACGACGTCGTCGCCCGCGAAGACCCTCTCGAAGTTCGCATCAATGGAAAAAGCATCGCCGTAATGATGAGAACCCCGGGACATGACGACGAGCTCGCCACCGGTTTTCTCATCACCGAGAGCGTCATCAGGAGCGCCGATGAAATCAGCGAAATCGCCCACTGCCCCGACGTCGATCCCGAAGGCATCGGCAACACCCTCGACGTGCGGCTCAAGCACGATCCTGACTTCGATGCACTGACCCGACACGTTTTCACCTCGAGCAGCTGCGGCGTCTGCGGGAAAGCGACAATCGAATCCGTCTTCCAGAATTTTCCTCCTGTGGAAACAACCCTGAAGCCGGATGAGAAACTGATTCTCTCTCTGCCCGGAAAGCTGCGTGAAGCGCAGGCCACCTTCGATCGCACCGGAGGTCTCCACGCTTCCGCCCTCTTCGACACTGAGGGCAATCTCCTCCTCACCCGCGAGGACGTCGGTCGCCACAACGCACTCGACAAAGTGATCGGCCGCGCCTTTCTCGACGGGCTCGATACGAGCAATCTGATCTTACTGGTGAGCGGAAGGATCTCCTTTGAGCTCATGCAAAAGGCACTCGCGGCCCGTATCGGAGTCGTCGCCGGCATCTCCGCTCCCAGCAGTCTCGCCGTGAACCTCGCCAAAGAAAGCGGACAAACTCTCGTCGGCTTTCTTAGAGAACGCGGCTTCAATCTCTACAGTAGCTGAGAACTTAGGACATAAATTGTGGAACGGACATCCCTGTCCGTCAGCAAAGTCTCCGCCAGTTGAATTAAAACTCTACGGACAGGGATGTCCGTGCCACCAGAGACGCCCATTCCATATTAAACTCAGATGCACCTCAACCACAGCACTGCCGAGGCCATAGAAATTCAAATCCCTGAATCATTCCGTGGATTCGACAAACACGCCGAGATCCACACCTACCACCGATACCTTCCACACTGGCGACAAAAAGGAGCGACCTATTTTGTCACCTTTCGTCAAGCGGACTCAATTCCCAAAGAAGTTTTGATTCAGATGAAAAACGAAGCTGACCTATGGAAAGAACGGCTTTCCATAGAAGCCCCGATCCAGCCCGAATTGAGAAGAGAATACGATGACTTCTTAACTCGCAGAGGACAAAGACTCGACGACGCACTCGATGCATGCCACGGGAGCTGCCAACTGCATTCCACCGCCTCCCGAAAAATCGTCGCCGACGCCCTCCTTTGTTTCAACGAAGTGCGCTACGAAATCTACGCTGCCGTCGTCATGCCAAATCATTGCCATGTCTTGGTGAGACCATTCGAAGATCATCCCCTGGAAAACATCCTGCAAGGCTGGAAAGGGTACACCGCTCAAAAAATTAACGAAGAGATCAATCGAAGCGGTAATTTTTGGCAGGAGGAAAGCCACGACCGCATCGTGAGAAACACAGCCCACTTTCAGAACGCAGCTCGCTACGTTCTGAAAAATCCGGCAAAAGCAAATTTGTCAGTTTCGAACTATTGGGCATACTGCAATAGGCAGAAATGGGGATCTCCCATCACTTCGATCTCGTAAGAATCGAAACGTAAAACAGCCCCCCCCAGTGGCACGGACATCCCTGTCCGTCAGCAGAGACTCAGCCAGTTGAATTAAAACTCTACGGACAGGGATGTCCGTGCCACAAGAGAAGCCCACTCCACAACGCACTTCCCTGCCAAGAGAAATCAGCGATCTCACTCCTCAAGATTCGTCTTCTCCGCGAGCGCCTTCTTCGCCAGCTTCGTGACAAACACCGTTACCAACACGGTCGCAATCAAACCCACGATCATTAAGATGATCTTTCCGGTGCTCGTTTCATCCGCTTCCGCTGCCAATTTTCCCAACGATCCGAAATACACATACATGACCGTTCCCGGTGCCATCCCCACAAACGAAGCGAGCGCAAAATGGATCCACTTCACACTGGTGAGACTGTAGGCGTAATTCAAAAGCGTGAAGGGAAAAACGGGAGACATCCGCGTGAGCCCGACAATTTTCCAGCCCTCGTTCCCGACCGCTTCATCAATCGCGCTGAATTTTTCGTTCTCGGAAACACGTTTCTCGACCGCGCTTCGCGCAAAATAACGCCCGATTAAAAACGCAAGATTTGCCCCGATATTCGAACCGATTATCGCCCAGAGACTTCCCCATCCAAGCCCGAACAAAAACCCCGCCAAAGGAGTCAGGGCCGCCCCCGGCAGGAGCAACAAGGTCGCGAGGACGTAGAAAACAATATAAACGACCGGCCCCCAGTAGCCGAGGCCGGCAATCCAGTCGGACAAGGCATTTACCCAGTCTTTGACCGGAAGAAAAAACGATCCCGCAAACACCACGAGAACGACGAATCCGACCAGGTAGAGATTTCGATTCGATTTCGGAGCAGATTCTTCAGTCATAATCATTTGGTAAAGTCACCCGACCGGCGAGATCACTGCTCGTTCAGACTCCAATCGTACTCGGTCCATTCGATTGATTTACCGGAAGTCGGTCCGTCGATAAAGGGATCGACATAACCACTCACCGATTGATCGCCTTTTTCGAAATCATCCCCATACCATTTGAAGATAGGCGACAAATAAAGGGTATCCCCGTCGAGCCGGTTCTTAGCGGTCTGGTTGAGAAACACCTTTGCCTGATTCTCCAGCTGGGACTCCAACTTCGCTGCGGTGAAGGCTTCGTTTCGCAAGGGAGGACAGCCCATCGCGGCACAAACCAACGCAAAATGAATTCGCGGTTCCGCGTAGTTGGGGCGAATCACTTTGTGCTCGAGATGGTTCAGAGATACCTCTTCCCCGAGGAGAGCCACGTTCTTTTTATCCCACGGAGTCGATATAAGCCCACCCAGCTTCTTGATCGAAGCGACCGGATGATTGTCGACGATGTATTGCAGCGTCTCCGCATTGTAAACATTGATGAGAAAAGCGAGTCGTTCCGCTGCCCCCCAGGAATCGAAGGTCGACTTCGAGACAGCGGCAGTCGACTTCAAATAGGCATCCAGTCCTGACCGGTTCGACCTCAATCCCGCATAATCGACCATCCCCGAATCATTCACATAGCGTTTCAAAACGGAATCGAACCCGGAGTGGTCAAACGCCTGAAGGAGCGAAGTCGGCAGAAAGAAAGCGAATAGAATTAGAAGTGTCTTCATGGAAGGGATACGTGAGTCATCGCCTTTAAGAGACAGATTCCTCTCGAAAACCTTACAACGTCCCCTCCTCGCGGTGCTCAGCTCCCCGCGCTTTCGCTGGCAATCGCAGCGACGATTATCGCACCGTAGACCAATACGAAGATCAAAAAGAACACCATCCCGATGTAGCCGGTAATCATCCCGCCCAGCGCGAGCCCGCCATTGCTGGAAGGTCCTGTCTCAAGCCTCGCCCGCTTACGCCCGATGTGTCCGCAGATGATACCCGCCAAACTCAAAAACGGAATGCAGGTGAAAATCCCGAGAATGCCGAATACGAGAGCACAGATCGATACGGCATCTGCGGCAGGCTTCTGACCAGCTCCACCGGGAATGGCAGTGATCGCCTGTTTGGCCTGACTGCTCGTCATCGCAGGAGGCATCACCGGGCCACCCTCAAATTTATCCGGGAGCGCCTCGCCTGCAGGAATCCAATCCGGCAGGCTCTCGTTCCACACCAGCGTCGTCGAAGTGACGACACCGGTTTCGATCAGGTTCCTCAGATCAGCTTCCTCAACGGAGTGTTGTTGATTATCGCTGTCCGCGTAGAACCATTGCATCGTGATCTCTTATCAAAGATCACGCAAAAGTGCAATACTCACGAAACTTCGTGAGACGCTCGTCAAAAGCCTCGTGAGTCAGGCTGTCGAGCGCGTGGGTGCTGAAACTCTCACAGGTGAAGCTCGCCAGAATCGTTCCGCGTGCGATCGCACTGGTGAGATCAGCAAAATCAAACTCGGTCTTTCCAAGCGTCGCGAGATAGCCTGCGAAACCACCGATGAAGGAATCGCCTGCACCGGTTGGGTCAAAGACATCGTCGAGAGGAAAGGCAGGGCAGGTGAAGAAACCCTCTTCGCCGAAAAGCATCGCACCATGCTCACCTTTTTTAACGATGACATACTTCGGTCCCATTTCACGAAGCTGCTTTCCGGCCGCCACGATATTGGAAGTGTCCATCATCAACTTGGCTTCGCTGTCATTGAGAACGAGCAGGTCGATCCGCTTCAGAAGGCTCTCGAGTTCGTCGCGTGAAATCTGAATCCAGAGATCCATCGTGTCGGCAATCGTGAAAGACGCTTTGTCGCCGACCTGATCGATCACCGCGTGCTGATTGAGCGGATGCGCGTTCGCGAGAAGATTAATCGCAACCGATTCCTTCTGAGAATCCGCCACCGCGGGCTGCCATGACTCAAGCACGTTGAGAGCAACCTCGAGCGTTTCGCGGTCGTTCATGTCCTCCATATACTCTCCGCTCCAGCGAAACGTCTCACCCTCGGAAACTTCGATCCCCTCGAGGTTGATATTTTTGCTCTTCAACAGATCAAGGTGCACCTCCGGGAAATCGTGTCCGACAACACCGACGATACCGGCCGGACCGTAAAAGCTCGCTGCGATCGCCGCGTAAGAAGCGGAACCGCCGAGAAGATTCTCCTCAGAAGCCTTCTGAGTTTTGACATTATCGATCGCGATGGATCCGGAAACAAGAACGCTCATTTGAAAAGAAATTAGATAATAGAGTAGTGAAGTAGTTAAGGAGCCTCTGAGAGAAGCGCTTTGGCTTCGCGGACATAAGCAGCGATTGATGGTGCTTGCAAGATACCTGAGACAATTACTGCGCGTTTCGCTCCTGCAGCGATGACCTCATGCAGGTTCTCTTTCTTGATTCCCCCGATGCAGAAAATCGGCAAATCCGGATGTGCCGCGTGAACCGCCTGAATCTCCTTCGTCCCGATCGGGATATAGGTCGGCTTGGTCGGGGTTGAAAAAAGCGGACCGAATCCGATGCAATCGGTTCGCGGATCCGCCGCCGCCATCGCCGCCTGCTCGACGCTGTGTGAAGATCGGCCCACCAGCATCTCGTCACCGACGATGGCACGCACCTCATCCATCGGGGCATCATCCTGCCCGACATGAACCCCGTCCGATCCAATCGCCGCAGCGACTTTGGAAAAATCATTGATCACAAAAGGCACCCCGCCATCCCGGCAAAGCGGAAGGAGCGTCCGTCCCCAGGCCTCGATGTCCGATTCTGAATGCCCCTTGGCACGAAGCTGAATCACATCGACCCCGCCCTCAATCATCTCACGCGTCACCGAAACAAGCGTATCCGGTTTCGCATAGCCGAGATCGACAATGCCGTAGAGTTTTGCATCAAAAAGAGTGGAGCGAGCCATGAGGTGAGACTCAACAGGGTTAGGTCACCGAGTCAACCCTCTTGGCTCCCCCCCGAAAATCTTTTTCTTTTTCTTTATCCTTATCTTTTTCTCCTCTCGCCCACCGACGACATCCGACGGGTGGGCTCTGAATTAGATTATGAAAAAGAGTCAGAAAAAGAAAAAGACTGGATGAAGCGGATCGGCTGCGCGGAGAAATGCCCACGCAATTCCTCTACTCCAATCACTTCGCCTCCAACAAGACCGACATCGCTTCGGCCATCCGTTTACCAAGTGTGATACAACCGTCGGGCCTCACGTGAACATCGGTCTCCGATTGAAAAGGCAAACCATCGAGATTCACCACCGTAATGTTCGGATCAGAAGCTGCGACCGCATCAATGGCACGGTTGATACCTCGACTCCCTTCACCGAGATCGCGAATATGACCGGCGACGATGGGAAGCTCTTTTCCCAAATCCATACGGAAGCGCCAGAATAGATTCTCCAGATTCTTCTGATGTTCGGCCGATTCGCGCTTGATATCCGATTCACCCTGATGCCAGAAAAGGCCATCCACCTTCCACTCAATCCCCTCCGCTTCGAGCTGAAGCCGAACATCAGCGAGGTAGCGGGTAAAAGAACCGTAGAGCCCCGCATCATTCACTTCGCCCTTTGCGGGATCATCCCCGGGAAACCAGTTCACGACGTCGCCGAGACTCGTTCCGCACACGCAGTATTGAATGAAAACGATATCCTCACCCGCCTGCTCACGCAAAGCACCCGCGAGCCCGGCCCCGGAAGTGGAGGGATGCAATTTTTCAATCACCGTAAGAGTGGCCTTGTCAGGACGGCTCGAACACCCCATTCCAAAATACCGGATCGAAGCAGAAGCCTCCCCGGGAATTCCCGCAATACTGCTGAGCCGCCACCCGTTCGACTGACCTGCAACAATGTAGATCTCCGCCGCCGTAGAAAGAGACGCCGACAGGGCAATGAGAGCGAAAAGGAAGGATTTGAAAAAAGTCTTCATGCCATGATTAAGAGAGTTGCCCCCCAAAATAGCAATGCAGGAAATGTCCTGAAAACGCTCTGCCAACCTCTTTTTCTTTTTCTTTATCCTTATCTTAATCTCCTCAGAGCCCCTGTCTGTTCTCTCCCCTCGCCCACCGACGACGTCCGACCGGTGGGCACTGATTTAGATTATGAAAAAGAGCAGGAAAAAGAAAAAGACCTACTCCTCCACGCGATACAGATGCGTTTTCGTCCGCAGAATCAGCGCGTCTCCGCTCACCGCGGGTGATGCCATGAAACCTCCTTCGAGATGATTTTCGGCGACGACTTCGAATTCTTTGGCAGTCTTCACGATCGTGCAAAGCCCCTCCTCATCGAACATATAGACGAGACCGTTTGCGGCGAGGAGCGATGACGAATACTCACCTCCAGCACGCTCGGCCCAGATGATATCCCCGGTTGCAGCGTCCACGCAGCTTGCGACACCCCCGTTCGCCATGAAGATCATCCCGTTCGCGAGAACCGGTGAGGCCCGCTTCTGAGTGCGTTTGAAAATCTTCCAGGCAACGTGGGATTCGGAAATATCACCGCGCGCTTCGGGATCGAGCTTCACTGCCCAGAGCTCGGCTTTCCCGAGTCCCGTGTTGATGTAGACCATGTTGTTCTCTTTGCTGTAAATCGTCCGCGATGAGGGCGAATGGGTCGGGTAATGCACATTCCAGATTTCCTCACCGGTCGCGAGATCATACGCCCAGGCGGCCTTCGCCCCGTTACTGATCATTTGCACGACATCACCGACTTCGACAAAGATCGGCGTGCTGTAGGCTTTTCTCATGTCGCCGCTGTTGGCGGGGATGCCGTCTTTATCATCGTCGAAATTCGTTGAGCGGTCCCGACGCCACAGCGTTTCACCGGTGATCTTGTCAAGCGCGACGAAGTATTGCTGATCGGCGCCTTCAAGAGTCAGGACGAGTTTATTCTCCCACTGGGCAATCGAAGAGGCGGAACCGCGCCAATGACTGACCCGTAAATCGCGCCTGTCCCAGACCGTTTCAAACGTCTTCGTATCAAGGCATATCGTTCCGTAACTGCCAAAGTGAAAGTAGGCGCGCCCCTCTTCGACAAACCCGCTCGGCGAAGCATAAGTGTTCATCGGATTCGAGAGCGGCTCGGGGTTGTCATTTGTGATGAAGACCCGGTCCAAAAGCGTTTCGCCTGACTTTTCATCGAGGCAGAGAATCGACATTTCCCGTCCGTTCTCCGTCGCGGTGGTGAGCCAGATCTTTCCTTCAGAAATCAGCGGTGTGGACCAACCGAGACCGTGAATGGGTTTCTTCCAGGTCACGTTTTTTTCCTCGCTCCATTCAGTGGGAAGGGTCGCATCGACCGTTCCATCACGATTCGGCCCGCGGAACTCGGGCCATTCTGCCGCAGCGGCAGGTAGAATCTGAACTAATGCCAGAATAGAAAAAACAAGGTGTCGCATAGTCATAAACTGGCGAAAGGATCGCCCCCGGTCAACCGCACAAAGCCGCCAGAAACCTCCTCTATACTTTCTACTCGCTACTCCTGCCCCTTCTTCTCCGGAGGATCGGCCATGAAACCGCCGCCTTTCGGGCTGAAATCCCACGGCTCCGTCGGGATCCCCATCGCATCGAGAAACGCGCCGGCAGAGAAGGCGAGGAAGAAATTCTCATCTCCGGGGGCATTGCGGGTCCGAAGGTAGAGCGACTCCATCACCGGCATGAGCGATTGCGCCTTGGCCCCGAGAAGCTCAATGGCGCGACAGGCACGAAGTCCGGTCCACCAGTCCTGATGATTCAGCTCTCTCGCCAGCACTTCGAGCGCTTCGCCACGATGCTCCGGGGACCGGTCCGCCATCCACGAGGCCATCTCGATCCGTACGACAGGCGAAATATCGTCCATTCGATCGTAGAGATCATCGAGCAATTTCTGATCGTCAGGAAATGCGTAGCGCAATCCAATGACACCCCAGAAACGAATCGCGTCATCTCCGTCATCGATCAGCTCGAGCAATTCTTCTCGGGTCCCCCGCCCCACGAGGTCAGCGGCCTCCCAGATTGCCTCAAGATTAGGTCGGTGGTTCGATCCACCCGCGTTGATCTCGTAGATCGTCATCTCCTCCTCGATGATGTAATCGGTCATGATGCTTTCCGGGAGAATACCGACATCGCGAAGCTCGATCCGCTTTTTCGCAAACTCATCACGGTGAGCCTCCAGTGCTGCTTTCTGATCGGCGGTCATTTCGCTATCAAGGAGATTGGCAACGTTATAGGGATCTGAACCGACCTCGTAAAACTCCTCAGGGGGACGGGTCGCCCCGACAAACGCCGCCTGGGCGACGCTCAGCTTGCCTTCGTTCTCTTTTACGTAGCGACGAATTTCCCCGCGAATATCTCCCAGGTCCGAGAAGACACTCGGCTGCATCCACGAGAGATGCGGAAGGTAATTCCGAATGTAGAGATAGTCTTTGCTCCGCAGCGAGCGGGAACAATCGAAGACTTCATCAACACGATCCCGAAAGCCGTAGACATACTCTTTTTCCTCCTCCACCGCAGCAGCGCCGAGAAAAGCCTCGCCCTGCATGTGCTTTGGAATTTCCTGTCCTAACAATGAAAGAAGGGTCGGTGGAAAATCAACAAAGGTGACGAGCCGGTCAATCGTTCCACCGTTCGCGGCCGGAGCGAGATGCTTATACTTCTCCGGAAAGCGAATCATGAGGGGAACCTTCATCCCCGAGTCATGGAGGAGGCGCTTGTGCCGCGGCATTCCCGAGCCGTGATCCGAATAGAAAAAGACGATCGTGTTCTCAGCGAGCCCGTCCTCTTCGAGCTGCGACAAGATCTGACCGACCTGATGATCCATCGCTGTAACGCAATCGTAAAACCGGGCCTGCTCGCGACGAATCAGTTCCGTGTCAGGGTAATACGGTGGCACCGGGGCCTTTTTCGGATCGTGCACCTCAGGGGCGGAAAGGCTCGACTGCACGTGATCCTTGAAAGCGGCATAGGGCCAGACCATCGTTCGCGACTGGTGAGAGACCATTTGATTGAAAACAGAGAAGAACGGCTGCCCCTTCTCCCGCGCTTCGTTCCGCCAGTAAGCGGTCTCGCTGCTTTCATCCCATGACTCATCTATAAGACGGGTCGCGTCATTGGTGTTGTAGTCGGTTTTGACATTGTTAGTCGTGTAATAACCCGACTCGCGGAGATACGACGGAAAGCCCTGAATCGACAGCGGGATCGGATAGGCGGAACGCATTTGACTCGTTCCGAGACTGGAAGCCCAGACTCCGGTGATCAGCGTCGAGCGGGAAGGCGAACAAACCGGAGCGGCCGCAAATGCATTGGTGTAGCGAACGCTCTCTTTGGCAAAGGCATCGAGATTCGGCGTCGTCGCGTACTCGTCGCCGTAGGCACCGAGGGTGGGACTCATGTCTTCGGCGGTAATCCAGACGACGTTGGGACGTTCCCCGACTTCAGGAGACGGAGAAGGCAGTTCACGCGCCCGAATATTGCGGAAGCGAATTGTGCCGCCCTTTCCGTGATGCTGAATCGCAAAGTAACCTTCGAGAGACTGGGAATCCTCGACCGAGGCGATTGGTTTCCCGTTCAGGAAAGTGGTGATGGTTGGCCCTTCACAAACGACGCGGTAGGTATTCCAGTCGCCGTCTTTGATGAGCCCCTCGATCGACGCCTCATGCGCTTTCTCCTCTCCCTTCTTCGGATAAAGCCACCCTCCCAGGCCGATTCCGAAAACACCGGCGTTGCTGCCCGGAGAAGGTGCTTCGATCTCGCACTGATAGCCTTTGGGCTTTCCGGTTTCGCCAACGCAGCGAAAAGCGAGACCGCTGTTCAGCTTCATTTCCGCAGCATCCGCCGGGAGCATGACCTCGAGCGAGACGTCGAAATTCGCCATCTTGAGGTCCGTTGTCACCCAGACATTATTCGTCGCGAGCAGGTGAATTTCACCGTCTTTGGCCTCCAGTGTCTCGACCTCACCGCGCGCGGTCCAACCGCTGAGCGATTTCCCATCGAAAAGGGCAATCTCTTCCGCTCCGAAAACCGGCGGGGCAGAGGCGACAAGAATGGAAAAGAGAGCGCAAAAGACAAATTTCATATCGCCGCCAAAATAGCGGATCGCCCGCAGAATCAAAGATCAAAGAGCGCCGGAAACAGGGCAGCCAATGCGCAAAAATCCTGAAGTCCTCACTTCTTCGGCTTCTCCTCGAGCACAAAGCGCATGTCGAACTTTCCACCCGTGTATGCCTTACAGCACACATAACAGGCGACGATGCGCTTAAACTTCCGAACACGTTCCACCACCGTGCCGCAATGGATGCAGGCGTAGGCGTAGTTCCGCTTCATCCTGCGAGGTTTAAAATCGAGCGAATGACAGCGATCTTCACCGGGAATTCCAAGATCGGCGCAGGCCTGCTTCCACTCATAGCCATGAGGCTGAATTCGTTTTCCCAGATTCCGGTTGAAGGCAACGAGGTGGGCCAACTCGTGCAGGAAGGTTCCCTCGATCTCTTTTCCACTTTCTGCTCCGGGGAGGGTCTGCAGCTTGGGATTCATCTCGATCCGGCTGTTTTGATAGAAAGCCCGGCCCGCAGCCGTTCGCATACGCCGATTCCAGACCACGACGACCTGCTTCGAAAGCTTCTTCAACCCGAGGCGCAGAGCGTGCGCGACGGCCCGTTCCGTGAGCTCATCATCGCGCCCGACTTTGACCTTCACATAGCCTTCCGGAACTGATGCACGATTCTTCGGAGCCTCAGCCGGGGAATCGTCAGGATGGTCCGGTTTTTCGTCACCGAATTCATTGTCTCCAAACAATTCCAACTGAGCAGCCATGCTTCAGTCTAGTCCTCCACGTCGCCGGAGGCAACCACCTCTCCCGTCACCTTGTTAAAAATGCTCAGCTCCTCCCCCACTGTCGTGACAAAAGAATCCGCTGGAATACTCTCGCGGAGGAACACATTGGCCCCGATCGTGGAACTTTTCCCGATCACCGTTTTCCCGCCGAGAACTGTCGCATGAGGATAAACAACAACGTGATCCTCCACATTCGGATGACGTTTCGTTCCTTTGACGATGCGTCCGTTTTCATCTTTGGGAAAATTACGCGCCCCGAGAGTGACCCCGTGATAGAGCTTCACAAAGTTTCCAATCACACAGGTTTCTCCAATAACCACACCGGTTCCGTGATCGATGAAAAAGTGCGATCCGATTTTTGCTCCGGGGTGAATATCGATCCCCGTGAGGCTGTGGGCATACTCCGTCATGATCCGGGGAATCAACGGAACATTCAATTCATACAGGCAATGCGCGCATCGCTGAATCGCGATCGCCTCGATGCACGGATAGGCGAGGATGATCTCGTCAAAATTTTTCGCCGCAGGATCGCCTTCATAAGCCGCCTCAACATCGGTGTGAAGCAACTGACGAATCTCAGGAAGGTCGCTCAGAAACTGGCAGACCAGCTGATGCGCCTGCTTCGTGAGGCCATCGTGATGCTCGCCCTTTTCTTCATCTCGAAGCCGGAGCGACTTTGCTATTTCCACTTCAAACGTTTCAATAATCGTCGCAATGCGCTCACCGGTGATCATTTCCAGCTCATCAGCGGGAATCGGATCCTCGTCATGATATCCGGGAAAAAGCACCTGAAGAAGCTGCTCACAGGTGCCGATGATCGTCCTTTTAGAAGGAAGATTTCCGCTTTCGAAGTGATTGATATCTCCCACTTCGTGATACGAGGTCACGAGTGAATCGACAATATTTCGGTGAGTGCAATCCATGATTTGGTCTCTACTAGTTACCTGACGTCTATTCAAAGGCAATCCTTACCGGGAGAATATCTGCAAATAATCTCGCCATTTTCGACCATTTTGTCACATTCCGCCGTAAGCTTCTCAACGAGCGGCGCGTCGGATCCCTCATTTTCATGGTTATTTCAGAAGTTAAAAACGATTTTGATGAAGCTCTATTCGAGGCTTCTGCTCCGCTCTCCCGCTCGAAAGCCGAGATTCTTCAGCTCAATATTGGAAAACTTTGCAATCTGACCTGCGTGCACTGTCATGTGAACGCCGGCCCGAAGCGAAAAGAGATCATGACGGGCGAAACCGTCGACCAAATCCTCGATTGGTTTGAGAAAACGGATATTCCGACACTGGACCTTACCGGGGGAACCCCGGAGATGATTCCCGACTTCAAACGTCTCGTCACCACGGTCCGCAATTTTGACCAGCCCCGTCGAGTCATGGACCGGCTCAATGCCACCATCATCAGCGAACCGGGATTCGAGTGGGTTCCTGAATTCCTCGCGGAGAACAAGGTCGAGATCATCGCGAGCATGCCATGCTACGAGCCGGACAACGTCAACTCTCAACGGGGTGATGGTGTTTTTGACCGCAGCATCGAAGCGTTTCAAAAGCTCAACGAACTCGGATACGGCCGCGATCCCGAGCTGGTCATCAATTTTGTCTACAACCCCAACGGGGCCTTTCTTCCCCCCGAACAAACCGGACTCGAAGCCGACTACAAACGGGAGATGAAAGAGCATTTCGACATCGATTTCAATTCTCTCTACTGCATTGCCAACATGGCGATCGCACGTTTTGCGAGCTACCTGAAACGAAACGGGGAGTTCGAGGAATACTCAAACCTGCTCCGACAGAGCTTCAATCCCGGCACGGTCGAGAGCCTGATGTGTCGCAACACCATCAACGTGAGCTGGGAAGGCGATGTCTACGATTGCGACTTCAACCAGATGATGAAGCTCCCCCTCTCCAATCAGGAGAGCGATGAAAAGCTCATGAAAGTCTGGGATATCGAACTCGACGCTTTCAAAGCGCTCCCGATTCGCACCGGCAACCACTGTTTCGGATGCACCGCAGGCAGCGGTAGCTCGTGCGGCGGTTCACTTTCCTGATCCCTCTTCCAAGAAACCCAATTCCCCCCCGAATTTATGAAAACCGAAACTGTTGTAAAAGACCGCTACGCCGAAGGTGCCAACTCACGTCAGGAAGCGCTCTGCTGCCCCGTGGAATACGACGCGCAGTATCTCAAAATCATCCCGACCGAAGTGATCGAGCGTGACTATGGTTGCGGCGACCCAAGCCAGTATGTCAAAGAGGGCGAAACGGTTCTCGACCTCGGAAGCGGCACCGGAAAAATCTGTTTTATCGCGAGTCAGGTCGTCGGACCAAGCGGCAAAGTGATCGGCGTCGACATGACCGATGACATGCTTGAAGTCGCCCGCCGCAACGCCCCTGTCGTAGCGGAGAGGGCCGGACATGACAATGTCGAGTTCAGGAAAGGTCGCATTCAGGATCTTGCCCTCGACCTCGAAGCCCTCGAAGAACGTCTTAAAGAAAACCCCGTGAGCGATGCAAACGGCTTCCTCGAGATGGAAGAGCTCGCCGACGAGCTCCGCATCAAGCAGCCACTGGTCGAAAGCGATTCCGTTGATGTCGTCGTTTCCAACTGCGTTTTAAACCTCGTTTCCAAAGCAAACCGGCGTCAAATGTTCGAGGAAATCCACCGGGTTCTCAAACGTGGCGGCCGCGCTGTCATCTCCGACATCGTCTGCGACGAGGAAGTCCCTCAGCATCTACAGGACGACGCCGAACTCTGGAGCGGCTGCATCTCCGGAGCCTTCCTCGAAGATGAATTTCTCCAGGCCTTCGAAGACGCGGGCTTTTATGGCGTTCGAATTCTTAAGTTCGACAAAGAGCCCTGGCAAACCGTCAAAGGGATCGAGTTTCGCAGCATGACCATCGAAGCCTTCAAGGGCAAAGAGGGTGTTTGCCTCGAGCGCAATCAGGCCGTGATTTACAAAGGCCCTTTCAAGAAAGTTCTCGATGATGACGGTCACGCCATGGAGCGCGGGAAACGCTACGCGGTCTGCGACAAAATCTTCAACATCTATCAAACCGGAGCCTACGAGGGAATGTTCGAATTCGTCGAGCCACAGGAAAACATCCCGCTTGAGGAAGCCGAACTGTTTGATTGCTCCCAAACGCTCATTCGCGATCCCCGCCAGACCAAAGGTGCCAGCTACGATGCCACGACCGAAGCAAGCGATTGCTGCTCACCAAGTGATTCATCAGGAGCGAGCTGCTGCTGAGGCTCTGTAGAAATCCTCACGGATTCCTCTACATCGTTAACCGCGACGACGCTCTAACAAAGTCATCATCAAGGTCGACAACATGATGCGAAGCTGATCGCCATCGTCAATCGGGCTGAGCTGTTCGAGAACAAAGCGCCCTTCCCAGAAGGCGGGCTGCTTGCTGATACGGACGATCGCGGCCCCGTCGGAAATACGGCTGATGAGATAGCTGGGATTAAAGAAGTAACCGGTGAACATTCCCAACAACGGGATCTCACCGAGGACGCTGTCCATCACTTTGACCCAGGCGCTCTCCTCGTGAATTTCATATTCCGGCGTCTCGTGGTCGAGGATTTCATAGTGCGCCTTGAAGATTGAACGCATCCCCTTGCGTCTCACCGCGCCGAAACCACCGCCATTGTTGTCGATAAAATTATACTGCGCCGAAAAATCGATGATTCGATCCGCTTTGATCTCGCAGAGCTTCTCCGTTCTCGTGCTGTCCGTAAAGATCTCAACCGCCTCCTTAAACTTGAAGAGTTTTTGCTTCACGTAGCAAACCGTCTCTCCCGAAGAATTGGTAACCGTTAACTGGGGCGAAAGAGCGACGATTTTAAAAGTGAGCGTAAGCGGGTAATCCATGTGGAGGAGAGAACCACATCCCTTCCGTTTATGCGATGGAAAAGATGAGGCGATCACGTCACAGCCCGGGTGCTCCCTGCCGAAAGTGAAGCTGAAGGCAAAAGCGAAAGGACAGGGATCCCCCCCACTAATTGGAGGATTTTTAAAACAAGACCTTTCGGGCGGTGTTTCTATTCACATGAGAATCTCCGTCATTTCCACTCTCACATTGTTAGCAACGAGTCTTCTACCCGCCCAAGGACCGGGATCAAAGGATTCCTCTCCTCTCCCCCTTCAGGGAAAAAGACTCCCCGAGGTATCGGCTTTCAATGAAGCGGGAGAGAAGATCCAGTTACAGGAATTACTGAAAGGACGCCACGCCGTGATCGTCTTCGGGTGTCTAACATGACCACCTTTTATTCGTAACGTCCCCGGTCTGGAGGCGGTCAATCAGGATTACAGCAACAGGGAAGTCGCTTTCTTCTACGTCTACAAAGCACTCGCTCACCCTGAAAAGGACGGCTACGTGCAGCCGGTCACCATCGCCGAGCGACTCGCGCATATCAGCGCCGCAAAGCAAAAGCTGGGCACCCGGATCCCCTGGCTTGCCGATACGATGGAAAATGATCTCAAGCACGCTTTCGGCGATCGAAACAACTCGGAGTTCGTTATTTCCCCCGAAGGTAAGGTGCTCATTGCACGAGCGTGGAGTGATCCCGAGGCCCTCCGGTCCGATCTCGAGAAACTGGTCGGGAAGGCCGAGACCCTGACGAAAGTCTCAGATTTGGATCGTCCCGAAGCGATCGTGGATTCAGCCCATACCAAAGTCGCCACCGGAATCGTTCCGCGGCTTGAACGCCCCGCCGGATCGGAAGCGCTCGTCGTGAAAGCCCTCCCATCAGCGAAAGACCTGCCGCTCTATCTCAAACTCCGGGCGGAAGCCCCAAAATCACTGGGCCGCGACGGCGGCGGAACGATGCATCTCAGTTTCAGCCTCGATCCCATTCACCGCACCCACTGGAACAACCTCGCTCCCGCGATGCGCTACTCCGTTTCATCATCCGGCGATACGACGGTGACACCGTCTTCCGGCGAGGCAGCGAAAGTGACCGCTGCCGACGCAGACCGCGATCCCCGTGATTTTCTCGTTGAAGTCGATCTCGGGGAATCAAGAGACCCGCTCCGTATCTCGGTATCTTTTTTCGCCTGCGACGACGATGATAAATGGTGCAACGCGATCACTCAGGAATTCGAAATCAGCTGGGAAGTCGATCGTGACGCCGGAAGAATCCAGAACCGATCGAAGGGTGGCAAAGGAAAAGGCGGCAGCGGACGAGGCATGAAAGGGAATGCCACCCGACGCATGCCGGACCCCGACCAACTCATGCAGCGAATCGATCGCAACGGAGACGGGCTGATCCAGAAAGACGAAGCACGCGGTCCCATTTCCGAACGCTTCGCGGAAATGGACGCCGACGACAGCGGAACTCTTTCCCATGAGGAGCTAATCGCATGGTTCGAAAAGCGCGGGCGATAGAGGCCGGGGACTTAGGATTGCGCTTCGGCTCTCGACAGGGCAACCTTCCAGAAGATGCACCGTTCTCTTGTTGTCACGATTCTCGCTCTCTCTTACTTCGGACTCACTCTTTCTGCCGGGGATCTCGCGCTTCCCTCAATGAGCAATGGGGAGCCCGCCGCTGCGAAACGGGTCCGTGTCATCTCTCCGGAATACAGAGGCAGCGAGGTCTATCACTCGCTCTACCTTCCCGCTGACTGGTCTGCCGCCAAAGTCGAAGGGGGCGAAACCTGGCCGGTAATAGTCGAATACACAGGCAACTACTTCCCGGCCGCCGGCTCAACCGGCGAAGTGAAAGACGCCGCGCTCGGCTTTGGGATCAGTCGCGGAAAATTCATCTGGGTCGTGCTTCCTTTTATCGAACCGGACCGCAGCAAGAATGCCATCACCTGGTGGGGAGATAAAACCCTGACAATCAACTATGCGAAAGACAACGTCCCGCAGATCTGCGAGCAATACGGTGGCGATCCCGACAAAGTCTTGCTCTGTGGCTTTTCACGCGGAGCGATTGCAGTGAACTACATTGGTCTGCACAACGATGAGATTGCAAAATTGTGGTGCGGCTTTATCACCCACGACCACTACGACGGGGTAAAGAGATGGAAAGGAACCGAATGGGGCACCCCGCTCGAAGCGTATCAGTCAGCGGCGACGAAACGACTCGCCCGCATCCGGGAGAGGCCGGTTCTCGTCTGCGAGAACGGAAACACCGCCGCCACGGAGGCCTTTCTCGAAGGAGGCGTAGCCCTCGATCACTTCACCTTTCTGTCCATCAAGACGGAAGATATCCTCGGCGAATTCCCCAATCAATGGGCGATCCATCCGCACAACGATCGCTGGCTTCTCAAAGCAAGCGACAAAGCAAATGCGGTCGCGCGGTGGCTTGACGAGATCACAGAGTGATCGCTCTCAGATCACACAAATTCCTTCTTCAGGACATCGATCTCTTTTTTGATCAAGCCACCGACGCGGTGCTTTGCGAGATAGACCTGGGAAGGACTCACGCCAAGCTCCTCTTTCACTCTTTTGACATCCCAATCCTTGATCACATAGGCGTGAAAAATCTGAAACTGCTTCGGTGAAACCAGTTTCTTAACCCGCTCGATTGCGACTTCGGAGAGATTGGTCCGCCATTCGTTTTCCCACATCTGCTCGAGAACATCTTCACCGTCCTCACCCGCGAGACGCTCAATTGTCGCGGTGTTTCGCATATCGCCGTCTCCACCCGGCGTGCCTCCCGATTGATTCATCGCCGCCGGATTCCGCTGCTTTTTCCGAAACTGATCCGCAATGCGCCAACGCGTGATATTCATGAGCCAGGTCTTGAACGAACCCTTCGCAGGATCGTATTTCTGTCCCTTTTTCCACTGTTTCGCCACCGAAAGCACCGTTTCCTGAACGACGTCAAAGGCTTCGTCGTGACTGAGGCCGGATTTCGTGGAAACACTGAAAATGAGACGCCAGTAGGTTTGATAAAACTCATCCCAGGTCCGCTGGTCCTCCCAGTCGGCGAGCCGCTCGATCAGGCTCATACGGGTTGCTGCAAACTGTTGTTTCACGTCGGGTTTTTCCATCACGATCATAGTCTAAGGGAATTGGGGGAAATTGATAAATGCTTTTCGCTTCCCCATTCTACGGAGCCCTCCTAGACTTCTTTCATGATTCGTATTGGAATAGTTGGATGTGGCCGGATTTTAGCCGCGCACCTCGAGGGATATCGTCTTCTCAAAGAGGCCGGAGTCGAAGGATTTGAGATCACCGCGCTCTGTTCCCGGAAGGAAGAAGACGCTCAATCCTACGTAAAACGGGGATCGGGGCCGCCCCAGCGCACTCCCGTTTCCAAAATCAAGGGCGATCCCCTTGCGGTCGGCGACGAGTATCTCTCCGATTTCCAACCCGACACGAAGGTTGAAGTTTTTACCGATTATCGGGAAATGATCACTTCGGGAAAAATCAACGCGGTCAATGATTTCACGGTCCATAGCCTTCACCATCAGATCGCTTCGATCACCTTCGCCAACGGTCTCGATTTACTGACCCAGAAGCCGCTCGCGGTCTCCATCGCCGGTGCCCGTGAAATGTGCGAACAGGCCGATTTCTCCGGCCTCACCTTCGGGGTCTTCGAGAATCTGCGGTTTGCCGCCGGAGTGAGACATCAGCACTGGGCCTTCTCCAAAGACGGTCCCGCCGGTGAGTTGCAAATGGCGGTGATGGGAAACATCGGAACCTGGTGGGCCCCCGATCTCGTCGTTGCTGAGACGCCGTGGCGCCATGAGCTCTCCCAGGGAGGGGGAATGGCCCTCGATCTCGGCCCCCATTTCTTCGACATGATCCGCTACATCGGAGGCAAAGAGGTCACCTCGGTGATGGCTCAAACTCAAATCGCTGAACCGATCCGCTACTTCCTCCGCGACGGCGAACGCGTTCTCCCGGTCGAGTGCGATGCCGACGATACCTTCTACGCGCACTTTGAACTCGAAGGCGGAGCCGCCGGAACGATGTTCGGTAGCTGGGCCGGTCACGGAACCAACACCGTCGTCGGCGAAGGCCCTGTCTTTTACGGAAGCTTGGGGCGAGTCACCGGCGACAAGATCCAACTCGACGGGGAAAAACCGCAATCGCTCAGCACACTCTACCAGGCCAACGCCCCCGCGGAGATGCAGAAGCGCCACTTCCCTCTCGGGCTCACGAACGACTTTGCTCTCTCCCAACTCGACTGGCTCCGCGCTATCGAATCAGGCACCCAACCCGAGTGCTGCGGCCGCGAAGGTCTCCGCGATCTTGCCTGCGCCTATGCCGTCGTCGAATCAAACAAAGCCGGCCGAAAAGTCACCGTCGAGGAAGTTGAAACCAATCAACTGAGAGACTATCAAACCCCCATCGACGAACGCTTTAATCTTTTATAATTTGGCAAGAGACTTCCCTGCCCTTCGCCACAGCCCACCCGAACCTTTTACTTTTTACCTTTAACCTTTTACGCGCGCAGCGCCGCCCCCCCCCGGGCACGCAGGGGCAGCCGCGGTGTCCCTCACGATGCCGGCGGGGGCGACCTCGAGGAGGTGCAACGAACCGGACAGGCCGAGCTCGTTGCAGCCGCTGACGAAGACCCGCAACTCCTCGCGCAGTATTCCGAAAAGTTCCCCGGGAAGACCTACCAATCCTACGAGGAGCTCCTCGCGAACGAAGCGCTCGACGCGGTCTACATTTTCGCGAGCAACCAACTCAGCGAAGACCTCACCGTCGCCGCCTCTGAGAAGGGCCTGCACTGCCTCGTCGAAAAGCCCATGGCCGCGACGCTTGCCGGAGCGACCCGGATGAAAGCTGCCGCCGACAAGACAGGTGTCAGGCTCATGATCAACTGGCCTTTCGCGTGGTGGCCGCAACTCCGACACGGCATCGCAATGGCGCAGGCCGGAGAGCTCGGGCAACTCTGGCAGGTGAAATACCGCGCCGCCCATCAGGGCCCCGTCGAACTGGGTTGTTCACCGCAGTTCTGTGAATGGCTCTACGACGCCGAACTCAACGGAGCCGGAGCTCTTATGGACTACTGCTGCTACGGAGCGGTCCTTGCTGATGTTTTGCTAGGACGCCCCAACCGCGTTGACGGCATCAAAATCAACACAGGACTCAAGCCCGACCTTGAACTGGAGGACAATGCGATCCTCGTCCTCAGCTACGATCATGCCCTCGCGACGACCGAAGCGAGCTGGACACAGATTGATAAACTCACTTCCTACAGCACGACTCTCTACGGCAGCGCCGGAACCTTGCTCATCGCTCCTGATCACGGCGGCACGATCCAGCTCGCCAACGCAGAGCATGCCGACGGCATTCAGCTCGAGATTCCCGAGCAGCCCGCTCACCTCGAAAACGCGAGCACCCATTTCCTCGCCGCGATCAACGATCCCCACCTCACGATCCACCCCCTCTGCGACGCCGAACACGGCTACGGATCCCAGTGGATTCTGGAGGAGGGAATCCGCTCCGCGCAAACCTGAGTCCGCGGGACTCGGCTACAGCGCTCCCGCGTATCCTTGTAGGCGATGGCCTCGACTTCGCTCTCTGACTGCCCGGACACCCATAACAACCTTCCAACCTTCAATCCGCGTTCAACAACTCCAGCAATTCGTTCCGGATCTCGGGGACCATTCCGTTGTGTCCGGCACCGGGGACGGGGTGAACTTTGATGCGTGCTCCCGACTCGTCCATCTCGGCGAGCGCTTCGCTCATCGCGATTGGAATGAGCGTATCCCGATCACCATGGAAGATCGTGATACGCACCGTCGCCTCTCGATCGAGCAACTCGTTAACCGAACGCTCGTTGTCGTAATGGTGACTGAGCAAGGCTGCGAGGAATCCTCCGAACTGCTTTTTCGCCATCGCTTTCATCGTCGTGAAAGGCGAGATCGCAATGACCTCACGCATGCCATAGCGATTCGCGGTATCGAGGGCCACCGCCGACCCCAGAGAATGCCCGAAGGCACTTGATCGACTCGCAATCGCCTCCTCCGAAATTCCCCACTGCTCAGCGAGCACAGCAAACGCTCCATCAACCGATTCGCGAATTCGTTCAGGATTCGCGCGCCCCGCATTGATCCCATACCCCGGATAGTCAAAGAGCACATAGGCATGATTCTTTTCCGGATCGACCGCGCGAAGCAATTCAACCCAGTTCAGGGCAACGGAAGCATTGCCGTTGAAGAACCACCACACTTTATCGGGCGGACCGGACCGCGCCCGCTTCATCACATAGACGAACTGCTTTCGACCGCTCGAAAGATAGGAATACCGCTCCACTTTTTCGAATGCCTCCGCCTTCGAATAGTAGCGCTGCGGATGATAAATGAGCTGCCCCTGAAAAATATAAATTGTCAGCACCGCGAGCAACACAATCACGAGGACGACAATGAGAAACACTTTCATGCCTCAATCTTTACGACGAAAAACCGCGACGTGCCGGTCGACCGATTTGCCCGGTGTCATGAGCTCACGGGTCTCCTCATTGAACTCGGTTTTGATCAACTCCCCTCCGAGACGTTGAATCGCTTTGAGTGCGAGGGCGTGCTCTTTGTCGAAGTAACTCGTGATAATGAGACGGCCATCATCGCCCACTTTACCCAGGGCCTGATCGAAAATCTCCTCCCAGGTCTTGTCGGCATTCCAGTAGTTTTGATGCCGCAAAAAGACGAGGTCGAAATCATCCCCCATCTCCCCGTGAGCATCGAGTTTACTGGCGTCACCGGTCAGAAAATCGAATTCCTTTTCAACACCGGTTTCCTCGAGAATCTTACGCCCGCCGAAACGGCGTTGCGCATCCGCGATCTCCCGAGCGCGCATGTCCATTCCGGTGAGCTTGATCTTTTTCTCACCGCCGCCTTTGAGCTCGGCCACAAAATCGGTCAGAGCCTCGGCCTCGTTACAGGCCCCGCAGGCGAGATCGAGAATGCGGGCCTCGTCACGATTCTGAAGTCGACGGCGCACCGCATCGGCATCGCCCTTCGTCACCGAATGCAACATTCGGCGAAGACGGGCCATGTCCTCGTCCAGCTCCTCTTTGATTTGCTTACTCACCCTTTTTTTGATGGTGCTCTTTGTAATGCTCCGCAAGAACATTCCGTCCGAAATCACCGTCGAAGTCGCGCCACGCCGCGTGGACGTGGTTCGCGTTGTTCTGAGTGTTCGCATACTCAAGAATGAAAGTCGGCCCCTGAACGCGATAGTAATGAGGCTCGCCCATTTTAATGCCACCGGCCCAGCCGAAGACGATATTTTCCATCCCCGCCGCTTTGATTTTTGCGAGATCCTGATCCGCGACATCAGGACGAAGTCGGTGCACATAAACATCGATGAGCTGATCGAGAAGCTTCACCTGCGCTTCATTCAACTCGCCGTAGCCGATTCCCCCGTCACCGAGCGACTCGACCTTCGATTTCCCCTCCGTGAGAATTTCCCGGGGAGCCTCATCCATCACCATCGCTTTTTTTCGCTGGTCCTCATCGAGTGCGGTGACGAGAGCTCGGGCGACATCCTCTTCGTCAGCGAGAACGCGAAGCCCTTTGCGCTGCCCCTCGGGCACTTTGCCCGGATTTGATGCGAAAAAGATCGGCGTTCCGGAAACAACCTTGCCATCGACGATTGTGAAATTGATCGAGAGGTGATGACCTTCCACTCCCCAGCCCCAGGAATCAGACCCGGGCTCGCCGTAGATGGAAACATAATACATCAGGGTATCCCGCTTTGGTGCTTGCTCCATTTCCCAGAGAACCTGTTCGAGGCTCATGATCTGGAGAGCGGTCGAAAATCCGTGATGGCTCAAGCCGGAACTGAGGAGAGCGTAGGCAAGATGACGCTGGTCGCCCCGCATTTCTTTGAGTGGCAGCCCCTCCCTCACACCTTCGCCTTCGAAAGGACGCGGAATGAAATACCAGTCCTCCCGCTCAGGCCCGTCCAGTTTGTAGGTCGCCTTCGCTTTCTGCTCGTCATCAAGATTCTGGAGAAAGCTCTTTGCCGCAGTTGCCATATCCCCGGCAGCATCGTGCGCGGAGGAGGGAGAGACCGACAAAGCCAGTAAGGCGGACACTAAAATGAAAAGTTGCTTCATAAGCGCGTAGTTAGCCAATGAATCCCCCCGAGGGCAAGAGCGGAATCAGGGTGAGTTGGCATTGCGATAGATCGATTCGAACAAGGCCTCTACGCTCTATAGCGACTTCGTTCTACCGGGATGCTGAAAGCATCAACCTCAACAGGCCCGGATTTCAATCCGGGTTTCTCAGATGTAGGGGTAGAAGCGCCCTGAAAGGACGCGCGAAAACGCCTGACCGTTAATACCCCCTCCCTCGAGCCCCCCTTCAGGGCGCTATCACTGTATATTGTCTTTCACCCCGGATTGAAATCTGGGGCTTCTAACGTTGATGCCTTCAGCATCTTTTCAAAAACGAGGCGATGTCAGGGACCGGGGAAGAAACATGATTCGATCCGCTTTGTAACCCTTTTCGGATCATCTTCGTCTTTAAAAGAGGGCGAAGAGTTTTGCCGATAATGTTTTATTACGATACAAACCGGACAAGCTATCAGGTGGATACCGCGATTCCAGAGTCCGAATGGGTCAAACGCGCCAAAAACGGCGACGAAGATGCCTTCGTGCACCTCGCAAAACAATACCACACCAAAATCTGGAACACCGCCTCCCGCTACGCCCGCTCGAGGCCTGAGCTCGAGGACCTCACTCAGGATCTGCTTTTAAAAATTTGGAAGGGCCTCCCCACCTACCGCGCCAAGGCCCCTTTCGAGCACTGGGTCATGACTCTGACGGTGCGCGGTTGCTATGATTTTCTAAGAAAGAACCGCAAACGCCGCGAATCCGAACAACTCCTCGATCCGACCGCTCATTTTCAAGCGGTCGACGCCTCAACGGCTCAAATCCATGCTCAGGCCGAGGCCTCGGAAATCGTGGCCCTGCTTCTCGATCAACTCGAAGCCAAAGACCGCACCATCATCACCTTGCTCGACCTCGAGGAAAGAAGCATCCGTGAAGCAGCGGAACTCACCGGCTGGAGCGAATCAAACGTCAAAGTCCGGGCGCATCGCGCACGGAAAAAACTGAAACTCATCTACGAAGAACTCAAACCTGAATTATGAGCGAGATCACCGATCCACTTTCCGATCTTTTTAAAAGAGCAAAGGAAACCCTGCCTTTTGGAGAAGCGAATGATTTCGGGCTGGAGACGCGCCTTCGCGCCTCGTTGTCCGATCAGGAATCCATCTTCGACTGGGTATACATTTTCTCGCTGCGCTTTTCAGCCACCTCCATACCGGCTCTCATTACAGTCGCGGTTTTCTACGCCTGGCAGCAGCAGTGGGCGTTTCCGGAAGGGGCCAGCGATCTCGTCTTTCACTGGGCTGAATTTCTCCCTCTTGGCATTTAAATCACCGTCTCTTTTTCCGAATGGGTAAGAAAACAAAATTTAAAGCAGGCTGCGGCGTCGCTGCCGTTTTCGGGGCGGGATTCCTCTGCGGTGCCATCGCCCTCTTCATCATCATCGTCAAAATCATCCCGCTCAGCGAAGGCTGGAAGGACGAAGAATCGAAGGAGTTCGTGATCAACCACCTCGCCAATCGATTGAACCTGACGGAAAAGCAGGTTGAGGACGTCACCCCCATCGTTCGCCGCGTTCTCGACGAACGCTATGCCCATCGCAAAGTCTACATCGAGGCCGACATTGAACTCACGAGGCTTGCTTTTGAAGAGATGAAACCGCTCCTCGACGATGAGCAGCAGACGCGCGCTGAAAAGATGTTTGCGGAATGGAAAAAGGGGAAGAAGCGCTTTCTTCTCCCCCTTGAATAAGATTCAGCGTATAGCCTTTACTCCGCACCGGCAGCTTTCGGCTTGTTGAGAACGTCGTCTTTGGTGGAGGCAACGACAGCCATGATCTCTCCGATCAATTTGTCGTCAACTTTGAGCTCCTTCAGAGACGCCGCAAGGTGCCCGGCGATGGCGCCGAAATGCTCCTCGGTAAGATCGAGATCGCGGTGAGCACGACGCATATCGCGGCCTTCCCACGCGACCGGGCCTCCGAGGGCCGCGCCGATAAACTCCTTCTGCTTCCGAATCTGTGCGTTCATATTGATATCTTCGAAAAGATAATTCACACGGTCGTCAGCGAGAACCTTTGTGTAGAAAAGATCAACCGTTGCATCAATCGCCGCCTGTCCACCGACACGCGCAAAAATGCTTTCAGGGTCTGCCTTTTTCACTTCCTCCGCAGAGGCAGCAAGAGGATTAAGAAGAGCAGCAAAAGAAGCTGTCAGGAGAGTCACGGCAAGAATAGTTTTGAACATAACAATTGGATATAGGATTGAATTTTAAGATGTAATTTAAATACACCTTTAAGTCAACCGCGCTATTCCGGAATCCGAGATCCACCACCGGCACAGTCACCTGCCTCTACCCGGGCTTTATTTCCGGGCACAAAAAAAGCGGGGGCAAAAGCCTCCCGCCATGTAGGAAGCGCGACGCTTCCCTTTGACTTTCTGTGCAACGACAGGTTTGAAACCCGCGCTACCTGCAATCACTTATGAGCGTCGACGATTGCCTGCAATTCGCCTCGCTTCACGCCCGCAGGGGCATTCACCTCAGCAAACTTGGCACGAGCTGCCGCAGCCTGCTCGGCAGTAACGGCGGGAGCACTGTTGCCCCAGCTGTTTCGAACATAAGTCAAAACCGCAGCCAGTTTCTCATCATCGAGTCCCGCACCGAGAGGGGCCATCATCCCCATGTAATCCATGTTCTCTTTCGCGATGCCCTTAAGAACCACGAGAAGCGGGATATCAGGGTCGCCGAGAAGCGTTTCAGAACCGTGAAAACTCGGAGCCATGAGAGCCGGGCCGGCTTTGAGACCGGCACCATCGGGACCGTGACAGGCCGCGCACATTGCGTAGGAAGCCTGTCCCATTGCCATCACTGCTGGATCAATCGCAGCCGCTTTCGCCTCAGGTGCAGCGGCAGGAGCCTCCGCAGCAGCTTCTTTCGCAGCAGGAGCTGCGGCATCCGTTTTGGCAACCTCAGCAGGAGCGGCCGCCTCAGCAGCAGGAGCAGCAACCGGAGCGGCGGCAGCAACCACTTCTTCCGGCTTAACCGGCTCCTCGCGGACACCTTTTACAAAAGCAGCCCCTACGATTCCCAACATGACAATCAATGCCAGTGGAACCAGGACAAGAAATACGTTTCCGAGGATGGAAACAAAGGGACTGTTCGATTCGTGTGATTCGTCGCTCATAGCTGGGGAAAAAAGCCTTTTTTCGGCGGAAGTCAACGCGAATAGCGTATCCGTCCTCGTCTATTCATACGCAGGATTCAGTCAGAAGGGTTCAAAAATCCCCTCCTGCGGCAGGATGCCCCGATTCAAGGGAGAGAAGGACGCGCCTCAACTCCTTCAGAATCGTGCGGATACTGAGCTTCGTGCGCTTCGAGCGAGGCTATCAATCCCTTCATCATTCGGGTCAGCTCAGCGGGATGAGATTCCGCGAGATTCTTCGACTCGTAGGGATCGTCAGCGAGATTGAAAAGCTGATAGTGGCCGCCTTCAAACTGAATGAATCCACCGGTCGTGGGAATTTCGGGGAGGGTGTGATAAATCACCTTCCAGTCACCATCTCTCCACGTCGTGAAGTAATTGCTGCGATGAACTCCGTGGGGATAGTGCATTAAAAACTGTTCATCGCGCGAATCGTCCGCCTCGCCGGTGATAAGAGTCTGCAGCAACTCACCATCGACGGGATGGCCTTCGGGAGCCTTCGCTCCCGCCACCTGCAGAACCGTCGGAAAAAGATCTGTCACATTGGCGACCTGGTCCTGAATCGTCCCCTTCGGAATCACCATTTGCCGCTGCAGCGGATTTTCAGGATCGGGCTTTGCCCAGGCCGCGATGAACGGCAACCGCATTCCACCTTCATAATGCGCTCCCTTTTTACCGCGAAGCGGAGCCGCGCAGGCAACTTCGTGCTGATCACCGAGAGGCGCATCGCTGCCGTTGTCACCGAGAAAGAAAATCAGGGTGTTTTCCGCGATTCCAAGATCCTCGAAATGATCGAGCATGTCTCCGAGCGATTTGTCCATCCCCTCGACCAGCGTTGCAAAAGCCTGTGCATTTACCGGCTTCCCCGAATCCTTGTAATGCTCTGCAAAACGCGGATCGGATTCAAAAGGGGCGTGCACCGCATAGTGAGAGAAATAGAGATAGAACGGTTCCTCAGCCTTCACTGTTTCCGAAACCCGCTTTTTCGCCTCCAGCGTCAGCGCTTCGGTGAGAAAGGTCTCTGTGCTGTGATAGGCGTCGAGGTGCGGCACCGAATGATGAGACCGTTTTGTGAGCGCCCCGTAACCCTTTTCCCCGTAGTAACTCCCCGGGGCACCGAACGAGGCACCGGCGACGTTGACGTCAAAGCCCAGATTCAACGGCTCCTCCCCTTCGTGGTCATTCGGCCCGAAGTGCCCCTTCCCCACATGAATCGTACGATACCCAGCTCCTTTGAGAATACCCGGGAGGGTAATGTCCCCTTTTCCGAGCCCCGCCCAGTCCCAGTCTGCGGGCCCGTTGTCACCGGCATTGTCCTTCCGTGGATTGATCCAGTTCGTTGCATGATGTCGCGCAGCGTTCTGACCGGTCATAATCGAGATGCGAGTCGGAGAACAGACGCTCATGGCATAGAACTGATTGAAACGGATCCCCTGCGCCGCGAGTCGCTCCATTGAGGGCGTTCGATAGAAATGATTCAGGGGGTGCTTCTGAGGATTCCCATTGTCATCGGTGAGGAAAGGGACCGACGTATCCATCACCCCCATATCATCAACGAGAAATACAACGATGTTCGGTTTCTCCGCACCGTTGAGGCCGGTAAAAAGTGACAGCGTCACGGCGATCAGCAGAGGCAAAAATTTCTTCATTATCCTCCCATCGTATCGCCTTCACTTTCAAATTCCAACGCAGCATGAGAACGGATTCAAGTGAGGGACTGGCCCGGAACCGGTAGATTTTTACTTCCCGAATTTGCCCACTGATGCAACGGTAACGAATCTTATGAAAGCGCTCGCCTACTTTTTAATCATCCCCGCTGCGATGATTCTCGATTTCATTCTCGCGACGAATTTCGGCTTTTATCAACGCTACCCCGTTCTCCCCTTTCTCCTCATCCTGACAGGTCTCTTCTTTCTGATCCGGCTGCTCTTCAAGAAATTCACCATCCTCCGACTTTTTCTCGCACTGGCAGGGCTGACATTATCCGGCTTCTACGGCTGGTGGGTTGTCAGCTACTCGACCTATCCGGGCATCGAGAACACCGTCGCGATCGGCACGCAGGCAGATGTGATGTCGATCGAACTGAATGATTCAGCCGGCGAGACGCGAACCCTCAGCGAAATCCAGGGAGATTCCGCAGCGATCATGCTCACCTTCTATCGCGGTTACTGGTGTCCCTACTGCATTTCGGAATTGGCTCACATTCAAACCAACAAAGCGCTCTTCGATGAGGCGAATGTCGCTCTCGCTGCCGTCACCATTGACGAAGGTGAAGCCCTCAAACTGGCAAAAACGAAAGCGTCCGCCGAGTTTCCGATTTTGTCCGATAACGAGGGCAAACTCATTGATGCCTTCGGACTCCGCCACAAAGGCGGCAATGCCATCGACGGATCAGACATCAGCCGCCCCGCGATCATCGTGCTCAACCGCGAAGGAAAATTGATTTACTCAGAGTACACCGATAATTATCGCGTGCGCCCTTCCCCCAAGAAGCTCGCTGCGAAGATTACGGAACTGCTCAAGCAGTAGAAACTCGCCCGAAATGACGGAATCCGACGCCCCGGGATTGAACCGTGTGCTCCCCTCTGAGGCAGAGGCGCTCGAAGCGATGGCCCGCGCAATCTGGCCGGCAGTTTACTCGGGAATCATTTCCGCCGACCAAATCGAGTACATGCTCAACTGGATGTATGCACCCTATACAATACGCTCTGAAATAGAAGAGAAAGGCGTTTCCTGGTATTGGATTGAATCAGCGAATCAACGCGTCGGTTTCGCCGCCGGCGGTCCGCTCACGGAGGATGGTGATTATCCGCTGCACAAAATCTATCTTCTCCCCGAGGTTCAGGGAACCGGGCTCGGCAGCCTGACCATGAACGCGCTTTCCGCCCGTGTTAAAGCGCTGGGAGGAAAACGCATCCACCTGCGGGTGAATCGCGAGAACAAAGTCGCTTTAAAATTTTACAAAAGAAACGGATTCGAGCTCACCGCAATGGACCGGGCCGACATCGGCAGCGGCTTCGTCATGGATGACTGCCTCCTCGCTAAAAATCTCTGAGCCCCCGGATTCGCAGACTCGCGCTACTTTTTCTCAGCCGCGAGCTTTTTGCCCTCGTCGATATAATAATTCAAGGCATCGAGCATCTTTTTCGCCGGGTTCACCGCGAAACGGAACTGATCGATCACGTCCCCCCGCGTGCGGTGAAGGACAACCGGAGCGTCTGTGCTCCCGTCGACAAACACCTTCCAGGTTTCATAAGAAGGATTTTCAACAACGTCCCCGACTTCGGTTCGGTCCTGAGTCTCCGCGCTTTCGATCGCCTTCGTCAAATGAACCCGCAGCGCTTCCGCCTGCTCGAGGGTAAGAAACATGGATGCCCCGCCCGGCTTTTCCATTTCAGCAGGCACGAAGGGAACAATCAGGGAAACCCACACGAGCACGCCGGAGTTCTCATCTGACTTTGCCTGAAGGTAAGTGTATCCGACGATATCGTAGCCATCCTGACGAAACGGCGAAGGATCCCCGATTCGGGTGCTCCCGTTTGCAATCGTTTCCGTAATCGACGGATCAAAAGTGTCATCGTCAGGATTCCAGTCAGCAAAACAGTGACTGGAAAAGAGAAGGCAAATCGAGAGGAGTGCAGAAGAAAGTTTCATGCGGTCATTGTAGCTCATCCGGAACATAAATTTCAAGTGAGCGGTATTCATTCCATCGCCCTTAAAAAAGCAGGAAAAGCCGCCCTTATTGCAGGGAGGAATTTTCCCTAGCCACAGCGACATTGAAACGCAACAATGGAGAGGTGTCGAAATCAGGGGAAAAGGAATGGCTTTTAGAGTTGCGGATCGAGTTGGATCCCGCAGCCGCAAAACTGTGCGAACTGGCTCAGTCGATCTCGAAATGCGAGTTTGATTCCTCTCCGGAATCGGTTGCGGCGATCAAAGCGGACATCAAAAAGCTCGTGGCCGAATCGAAGCTTTTCCACGATGACCTCGCAAGCTGGTTCTGCACGGAAGAGGAGATCGATCCGGAGACGTTTCGCACCAGAATGCGAAAGTCGCGCCACGATGCGAGGAACCGCCTCAACCACCTCTTCGGTGCCGTCCAGCTCATCGAAATGTCGTGCACCGACGCCGTCCTCTCCGGGATGATTCTCGACATGGTGGCCCAGCTCGAAGTTTGCCTCTCCCTCGTCGACCGAACTCAGGAGGAACCTATCCCCGGAAAATTTGCCCCGATCGGGAGCTCCGCCTACGAAGTGGTCATCAGTGACGAAGCGATCGGCAGTAAAATTCTCGTCGCGGATGACGATCCGGAAAACCGATCCATTCTCGAGCGCCTTCTCAGCCCCTGCGGATTCGAGATGGAATTCGCAGTCAACGGAAAACAAGCTGTCGAGATGATGGGCACGACCTCCTTTGATGCCGTTCTCCTCGATATCCAGATGCCGGAAATGGATGGCTTCGAAGTACTCGCCGCTTTGCGCGAGTCCGGCCAACTTCGCCAAACCCCTGTCATCGTCGTGACCGGACTCCAGGAGGAACAGGACGCGGTTCGCTGTATCGAAATCGGAGCGGAGGATTTTCTCTCACGACCGATTCGCCCCGCCCTCCTCATGGCGAGACTCAATGCAAGCCTCGAGAAAAAACGCCTCCGGGAAAAAGTCTTCGAGCAACACTTCACACCTGAACTGGCGAGAGAGCTCGCGAGGAATCCCGACCCGATGAAGATGCAGGCACGACAGGCGGAAGTCTCCGTCATGTTTTGCGACATCCGTCGTTTCTCCGCGATCAGCGAACGCCTCGGGCCATCTCAAACCGTGGACTGGCTCAGCGGGGTCATGGGGGAATTTTCCACGATTGTGATCAACCACGGCGGAGTGCTCGTCGACTACACCGGCGACGAACTCCTCGCGATGTGGGGAGCCCCTAACGAACAACCCAATCATGCCGAACTCGCCTGCAAAGCGTCGTTGGAAATTCTCGCAAGCCTCCCCGCTATCAATGATAAATGGCGACCGATCGTCGATGCCGAAACCGAAGTCGGAATCGGCGTCAACACCGGCGAAGCACTCGTCGGCAATATCGGCACTCACCGGAAATTTAAATACGGCCCGCTCGGCACAACCGTGAACCTCGCGAGCCGCGTCCAGGGTGCCACCAAGTTTCTGAGAACCTCGCTTCTCACAACGGGAAGAACCGCATCCAAATTGCCGAAAGATCTTCGCGGGCGTCGCCTCTGTCAGGTTCGCGTTCAAAACATCAACGCACCGGTAAACCTCTACGAACTCCAGATCGAAGCCTCGACCGAAGCTGACCGCAATCTTGCCGCCCAGTATGAGCTCGCACTCGACAAATTCGAAGAGGGAAATTTCCGCCGCGCCTCAGCTCTTCTCGGAGACTTTCTTCTTTCCGTCCCTCACGATGGCCCCGGATTGCAACTCATGTCCCGCGTCGTCAATGCGATGCTCAATGATGAAAGTTCCGGCGGCGTGAATCCCTTCTCGCCGATCTGGACACTGCCGGGAAAATAGGGTTCTCCCCGCCCCCCCCAAACAGCGCAAAACCGACTCCTGCGGTGATTTAGGAAATGAGCGATTCAATAGTTGAATTTGTTTAACTTATCCTAAATACTGTAACTTCACCATCCTTCAAAATTATGGCTGCCGACTACAACGAAGAGCACATCCGTTCACTGGACCCGCGAGAACACATCCGCCTGCGCCCCGGCATGTACATCGGCAAACTCGGAGACGGCACCTCCCCGGACGACGGCATCTATATCCTCCTCAAAGAAACGATCGACAACTGCATCGATGAATTCGTGATGGGGAACGGAAAACAGATCGACATCGAAATCGAAGACAAGTTCGTGAGGGTTCGTGATTACGGCCGCGGCATTCCACTCGGCAAGCTGAAGGACTGCGCCTCTATCATCAATACCGGCGCCAAGTATGACAGCGAGGCCTTCAAGAAATCCGTCGGGCTCAACGGTGTCGGTATCAAAGCGGTGAACTTCCTTTCGAGCTTTTTCGAAATTCAGGCCTACCGCGAAAAGAAGACCATGGCGATCGAGTTTTCGAAAGGTCTCCTCGTCGAGGAAATGAAAAAGCCCGACAAGTCTGACGAGGCCGACGGAACCGTCGTCGCCTTCGAACCGGACGAAGAAATCTTCGGCACCTACAGTTGGAATCTCGGCTTCGTCGAGACGATGCTCCGCAACTATTCCTATCTCAACACAGGCCTGACACTCAGCCTCAACGGAAAGAAATTTAAATCGAAAAACGGACTTCTCGATTTGCTCAGCGAAACGCTCGAAGGAAGTGACCCGCCGATTTACCCCATCATCCACATCTCAGACAACGACATCGAAGTTGCCTTCACCCACACCGAACAAACCGGCGAAGAGATTCACAGTTTTGTGAACGGACAACACACCACGATGGGCGGGACTCATCAGGCAGCCTTCCGCGAGGCAATCGTCGCCACGTTCCGCAACCACTTTAAGAAGCAATTCGATGCCGCCGACATTCGCTCCGGTATCGTCGCCGCGGTCAGTGTCAGAGTCGAAGATCCCGTTTTCGAATCTCAGACCAAAACCAAACTGGGATCGACCCACATGGCTCCGGGCGGCGAGACGATCCGGACCTTTGTTGGAAATTTCATCGGCCTCCATTTCGACAACCAGCTTCACCGCAAGAAGGAGATCGCCGATGCGATGCTCGACAAAGTCCAGCGCTCTGAACATGAGCGCAAGGAAATGAAAGGCATCAAGAAGCTCGCCCGGGAACGCGCCAAGCAATCCAAAGTGCACAACAAGAAGCTCCGTGACTGTCGTGCCCATCTCAATTCGAAGCACAAGCTCGCACTCGACTCCACTCTCTTCATTACCGAGGGCGACTCCGCGAGCGGTTCCATCACCAAGGCAAGAAACGTCGATATTCAGGCGGTCTTCTCGCTTCGCGGAAAGCCTCTCAATTGCTACGGAATGAGCCGCAAGGTCGTTTACCAGAATGAGGAATTCAACCTCCTCCAGGCAGCACTCGGAATCGAAGACGACCTCGAAGGACTTCGCTACAACAAGGTCGTTCTCGCCACTGATGCCGACGTTGACGGGATGCATATCCGACTCCTCGCGATCACCTTCTTTCTGCAGTTCTTTCCCGACCTCCTCAGAGAGGGTCACCTTTACATTCTCGAGACACCGCTTTTCCGGGTGCGGAACAAAAAGGAGACACGCTACTGCTACACCGAGGAGGAACGCGTCGAAGCCCTCGCCCAGGTTAAGAATCCGGAGATCACACGATTCAAAGGACTCGGTGAAATCTCCCCCGACGAGTTCAAGTTCTTCATCGGTGACAATGTCAGGCTGGCTCCTGTCCTCATGCCTCCGAAACCGAAAATGATCCAGGATCTCCTCGCTTTCTACATGGGGAAAAACACACCGAAACGTCAGGAGTTCATCATCAAGAACCTCAAGGTCGAGACAGATATTATTGACGATCCCGACGAACCCGCTGTCGATCCTGAAGCGGCCGCAGCATAGCAACCGAAAACCTTTTTCTTTTTCTTTTTCTTAATCCTAATCTTAATCCCATCAGTGCCACCGCCATCAGATTAAGAGCAAGATTAGGAAAAAGAAAAAGACCCGGAATCGAACATCAATTTTCACTATCGCAATGACCTCCACTTTCGATCACGAGAAACTGACCGTATATCAGCGCGCGATCGATTTTGCAAAATGGGTTCCTGCTCCCCTTGCAAAGATTCCGAAGTCCGCGGCCCTGTGGAGTCAACTCGATCGCGCGGCCACTTCAATTCCTCTCAATATCGCAGAGGGGAACGGGAAATGGACCGCTAAAGATCGATCCCGATTCTTTGACATCGCGAAAGGGAGCGCCCTCGAATGCGGAGCCATTCTCGATGTCGGCGTAGCACGGGCCTACATTACCCCCGATGATTCCGTAGAGGGAAAATCCATCCTTTTAGAAATAGTTCGAATGCTGGTTGGACTGATCAAGTCCAACACTCCGGAACGCGATATCGCAAAGGGCTCGCTGACAATAGGCGAACCACTGCCCCCCGAATCAAATACCACTTACTAACTCCCCCTTTTTCTTTTTCTTAATCCTAATCTTAATCCCATCAGTACCACCGCCATCAGATTAAGAGTCAGACAGTGAAAAAGAGCTGAAAATCAGAGATTCTCATGGAAGACAATTCTTCACCAATTCAAGGCATGTATTCAGAATGGTTTCTGGATTACGCCAGCTACGTCATTCTCGAACGCGCCGTTCCGCATATCAACGATGGACTGAAACCGGTGCAGCGACGCATCCTTCACTCTCTCAAAGAGAAGGACGACGGCCGCTTCAACAAGGTCGCCAACATCATCGGTCATACCATGCAGTATCACCCGCACGGTGATCAGTCGATCGGCGATGCCCTCGTCAATATGGGGCAAAAGGAAATCGTCGTCGAAACGCAGGGAAACTGGGGAAACATCCTCACGGGAGACTCCGCTGCCGCCGCCCGATACATCGAAACACGCCTTTCAAAATTCTCCAACGAAACGCTCTTCAACGCCAAGACCACCACCTGGGCAGCGAGCTACGACGGACGAAACAAAGAGCCAGTTACCCTCCCTTCCAAATTTCCTCTCGTTCTCGCCCACGGTGCGGAAGGCATTGCGGTGGGACTTGCCTGCAAGATCCTCCCTCACAATTTCAATGAACTTATCGATGCCTGCATCGCCGTTCTCAGAAAGCAGCCGTTCGAACTCTTCCCGGATTTTCCTCAGGGAGGTATTGCCGACGCAACGGACTACAACGATGGACTCCGCGGCGGAAGGGTTCGGGTCCGAGCTCGCATCGAACGGGTCAAAGCACGACAACTGGTGATTCGGGAAGTCCCCTTCGGCACCACCGCAACGAGCCTTTGCGATTCAATCCTCAAAGCAACTGATCAGGGAAAAGTTCGTGTTTCCAAAATCGAAGACTGCACTGCGGAGAATGTGGAAATCCACGTCTTCCTCCCGGCCGGAACGGACACCGATCAGACCCTGCAGGCACTGTATGCATTCACCGATTGCGAAGTCAGCGTTTCTCCCAACTCCTGCGTCATTCAGGACAACAAGCCGAAGTTTCTCGGTGTCTCGGACATCCTCAGACACAATGCGAGACAGACTCGTGACCTGATCAAACAGGAGCTCGAGATCAAACTCGGAGAGCTTCAGGAGAAATGGCATTTCTCAAGTCTCGAAAAAATCTTCATCGAAAAACGCATCTACCGTCGCATCGAAGAATGCGAAACCTGGGAAGCGGTCATTGAAGAAATCTGGATCGGGCTGAAGCCGTATCTCAAGATGTTCCACCGGAAAGTCACCGAGGAAGACATCGTTCGCCTCACCGAGATCAAGATCAAACGCATCTCAAAATTCGATTCGTTCAAAGCTGACGAACTTCTCCGTGGACTCGAAGACCAGATCAAAGAGACAGAGAAGAACATCAAGAATTTGACGCGCTTCACGATCAAATGGTTTGAAAGCATCAAAGAACGCTATGGAAAAGATCGCCAACGCAAAACCGAACTGACCACTTTCGGTCGCGTTGATGCGAAGCAGGTTGTCGTCGCCAATGACACACTCTACGTCAGTCGCAAAGAGGGATTCGCCGGCTACGGAATGAAACGGGATGAAGCCGTCATGAAATGTTCACGCATGGATGACGTTATCGCTTTCTCGCGGGATGGAACAATGCGCGTTGTCAAAGTCGCCGAAAAAGTGTTCATTGGTAAAGACAATTTACATGTAGCTGTTTTCAACCGTGAAGAACCCAAATACTACAACATGATCTACCGCGATGGACGCGGCGGTCGAGCCATGGTAAAACGATTCCAGGTTGCAGGTGTAACCCGGGAAAAACTTTACGACCTCACCGGCGGCAAAGCGGGAACGAGAGTTCTCTGGTTCAGCGAACATGACACCGAAGAAGACTCCAATCTCATTGTCCGCGTGCATCTCAAATCAGATCTCAAACTACGCAATTTTCAAATCGACTTCCGCTTCGCCGATATCGCGATCAAAGGGCGTGCTGCAAAAGGAAACATCCTGACAAAGAACCCTGTCGACAGGGTTTCCCGAATCGCGAAATCCGAGCAGGAAGAAATCGAAGAAGCCGCTGGCATAGATAGTGCAATAGATCCTCCAAAAAAGCTTGAGCCGCCCCAGAAGGCAGCGTCCGAGACAACCAAAAAAAAAATGAGTAAAACAGCCGTCAAGAAAAAGGCAGCTTCTAAAAAGAAGACTGCAGCCAAAGGTGCAACTGCCAAAAAGGCAGCTAAAAAGAAAGCCGTAGCGAAAAAAGCGCCGGCCAAAAAAGCAGTGAAGAAGAAAGCTCCTGCTAAGAAA
>JARGPH010000064.1 GCA_029213065.1 Verrucomicrobiales bacterium
AAAAAGCGCCGGCCAAAAAAGCAGTGAAGAACAAAGCTCCTGCTAAGAAACCCGCGCATAAGAAGAAAGCTCCTGCTAAGAAGGCACCGGCTAAAAAGGCGGCCCCTAAAAAGAAAGCGCCTGCTAAAAAGGCTCCGGCCAAGAAGGCAGTGAAGAAAAAAGCTCCCGCTAAAAAGGCTCCTTCGAAAAAGGCCCCTGCAAAAAAAGCAGCTAAAAAGAAAGCGGTAACTAAGAAGGCAGCTCCCAAAAAGAAAGCCGCAGCGAAAAAAGCGCCGGCCAAAAAAGCAGTGAAGAAGAAAGCTCCTGCTAAGAAAGCACCTGCTAAAAAGGCAGCGAAGAAAAAAGCAGCAACGAAGAAGGCAGCGCGGAAACGCTAGGTCTTTGGCTCGAATGCCAAAAAACATCGTCATTACAGGCGTCTCTCGGGGGCTTGGCCGTGCCATGGCCCTCGAGTTCGCCAGACGTGGCCACCGGGTCTTCGGCGGAGCCCGCGACACCGCGGCAATCAAATCACTCACCAATCAGACGGGCGGAGAGCACTTTTTCTCCGGACTGGATGTCGCGGACGAAAATTCAGTGAAACTTTTTGCAGAGGAAACGCTTTCACAAATCAAAGCGCCCGATCTGCTCATCAATGCAGCAGCATCCATCAATGAACCGGCTCCGCTCTGGGAAGTTCCTGCTGATGAATTTTCCCAACTCATGGAGGTGAACCTCACCGGCGTTCACCGCATCATCGCAGCGTTTACCCCCTCAATGATCTCCGCCGGAAGCGGAGTCATCGTGAATTTTTCGAGCGGCTGGGGACGCTCCACCGCCCCCGATGTCGCGCCCTACTGCGCAACGAAATGGGGCATCGAAGGACTCACTCAAGCTCTCGCGCACGACCTCCCGCCCGGCCTTGCCGCCGTCGCTTTCAATCCCGGGATTATCGACACCGCGATGTTGCAGAAATGCTTCGGCGAAGAAGCCAGCCACTACCCCGGTCCCGGAGAATGGGCAAAAATAGCGGTTCCCTTTTTGGACTCCCTCGACGCGGGGCACAACGGTCAGTCACTGACTTGCCCGGGAATGTAGTCCGAAACTCACTTTCATTTTCTTTCTCCTTTTCTTATTCCCATTCAGCCCCCCGGCCCCATAGCAAACGGTTCGACCATTTCCCGCAGGGATTAGAGAAAAAAATCACTGGAACCGGTGCTCGCGATTGCCCCGTCAATTCGCCCGCCGGAATGTCGAGGGCGGAACCCCTGTGAGCCGTTTAAAAACCACCGTCATCTGCTCGGGCTCATTGAAGCCGCACAATTCAGCGACGAGTGAAATGGGATGATTCGTTTCAGCGAGGAGTCGCTTTGCGAGGTTGACCCGCAACTGACAAAGCATTTCCCATGGGGTGCACCGGTAGTGCTCTTTGAATTTTCGCTCGAGCGTTCGTCTCGCAATTCTCAGATCCGAACACAGCGTGGTGACATTGACAGGATCCTGAAGCCGGTCTGAGAGATACGACATGGCACGACGAAGCATCGCTTCATCGACCTAAAAATGATGCGCCGAATGTCGGATAATGACCCCGCCCGGTTGCACGATGCGCGGCTCTGCGAGATCCCGCTTTTCCCCCGCAAGCAGTCCCTGCATCGACTCTCCTGCCACTTCACCGATCGCATTCCACGGAATCGATACACTCGACAGCATTGGATGCGTCAGTCCGCAAACCAGCTCATCGTTGTTCGCGCCTATCACTGAAACTTCATCGGGCACCTTGATCCCGAGCTGCTGACAGGCTCCGCAAAGGTATCGACCCAGCGGATCGTGCACCGCAAAAATTCCAATCGGACGCGGCAGGTCCATGAGCCAGTTCCGCAGCTCAAGACTCGGCCTGACAAATGATTCGCTGTATCGCGTCTCCTCAAAACCACTCTCGGTGTGAACCGTTACCGACGCATCCGCACCCACCTGATCCGAGAACCCTTTGATCCGCTGATCTGAATACGGCTGCCCATTCCCGAGGCAGGCGAAATGGCGGAGACCCGATCGCTGAAGCGCGCGAGCCGCCTCGCGCCCGACCGCCTCATCATCGACATCCACACTCACCACCCCGGGATACTGGAAATCAGTGTCGACAATTACAGTCGGGATTCCCCGGGCCCGCTCGAGAAGCCTTTCCGTTTTCTCCGGTAACCACTCGGTGATGAGACCATCCGGCTCAAGATCATCGAGGAGTCGTTCCAGCTCCGAGTCAGGACGGTGAATACTCACAATCCGAAAATCGAGATCCCCCCTCACAAAAGGCATCAGGGAAGGTGTGAGCCGCCTCAGAAAGACCTCGGACATGACAATGGCTACCTGATGACTCATTTTAACATTTGACGCAAATCCACAGAAGATACACGCAAAATGCGGTTTTCGCTTTCTGAACTTGGCCTAAACTGAGCGCTCCTGTAAAAACGCCCCCCGGCAAAATTCCATTTAAAGAACATGCAATACTTCGACTGCGACAAAATCCAATTTGAGGGTCCCTCCTCGAAAAGCCCTCTCTCTTTCAAACACTACAATGCGGACGAACTCGTCGGCGGAAAGTCGATGAAAGACCACCTTCGTTTCGCCGGTGCTTACTGGCACATCATGCGCAACGACCTCTCCGATCCTTTCGGTGCCGGCACCGCTCAGATGCCCTGGGACGATGGCAGCAACTCCGTCGAAAACGCCCTCACCCGCGTCGATGTCTTTTTTGAGTTCCTCGACAAAATGGGAATCGAATACTACTGCTGGCACGACCGCGACATCGCTCCTGAACTCAACGATCTCAAAGCGTCCTCCGCCGCTCTCGATACCGTCGTCGCCCGACTCAAAGAGAAGCAGAATGAAACCGGTGTGAAACTCCTCTGGGGAACCGCCTGCCTTTTCTCTCATCCCCGCTACTCGCAGGGAGCAGCGACCTCACCTGACGCCAACGTCTACGCCTACGCCGCGGCACAGGTGAAAAAGGCGATGGAGGCGACCAAAGAACTCGACGGCCTTGGTTACACTTTCTGGGGTGGACGCGAAGGTTACGCAACGCTCCTCAACACGAACATGAAGCGCGAGATCGATCACCTCGCCGCCTTCCTCCACATGGCGGTGGACCACGCGAATAAGATCGGTTTTGACGGCCCCTTTTACATCGAGCCGAAACCCCGCGAGCCCTCAACTCACCAGTATGACAGCGACGCCGCCGCCTGTTTGAACTTCCTCCGCGAGTATGACCTCATGGATCGCTTCCGCCTCAACATCGAAACCAACCACGCCACCCTCGCCGGTCACACCATGGAGCACGAGCTCACGGTTGCTGCAAATGCGGGCATGTTGGGAAGCATCGACGCGAACCGCGGTGACACCCTCATCGGATGGGATACCGATCAATTCCCCACCGACATTCACCTCGCGACTCAGGTCATGCTCGTGGTTTTGGAAATGGGCGGACTCACCACCGGAGGCCTCAACTTTGACGCGAAACGCCGCCGCGAATCTCACGAGCCGATCGATCTCGTCCACGCCCACATCGGCGGAATGGACGCCTTCGCACGCGGACTGAAAATCGCACACGCGATTCGCGAAGACGGACGTCTCGCGAGCTTCGTCGATGAGCGCTACAGCTCTTTCGACAAAGACATCGGTGCCAAAGTCGAATCGGGTCAGTGCAGCTTCGAAGACCTCGAAGCCTTCACACTTTCCAACGGCGAGCCCACCGTCGCAAGTGGACGTCAGGAAATGCTTGAGAACCTCGTGAACGAGTTCCTTTAACCCCCGCAGGGTGATCCAACCCTGTCAGGTGTGAGACTATACCCTGTATGGTCTCGCACCACTCCCTGTCGGGTCGACCACTCAGACCCACAGGCCTTCTTTATCTTTAACTTTTTCCTTATCTTTATCCCCGCTCGCAAGCTCCGCTCAGAGGCACAACCGGAGATGAAGAGTAAGACAATGAAAAAGAACTGAGGCTCCGCCGCCTACTTGAGGCGCTCCCTCACGATCGCCGGCAGACGCCTGTCAGCGACATTGACGATTTGAACGTCCCTGTCATTGCCCAATTTCGACCCCGGGGTGCTGCGACCGCTCTCAATTTGAGTCTTCAAAAGCGCGACCATTTTTTGAACCCTGTCAGGGTAATCGGCTGCGAGATTATTATCCTCATGCGGATCCACGGAAAGATCAAAGAGCTGCACAAAAGGCGCTTTCAATAAATCAGGATCGGTTAGGGTCCCCTCACACTGTTCCAACGCCTTTTGCCAGGCGCCGTTGGGTTCAGGTTCGTTCCCGGCCGCAGTCGGCGATTTCGGTGGAACCCCACTGCCGGGGCAGAGGCACAGCTTCCAGTTCCGGTCACGAATCGCGAAGTGAATCACAGACTCCATGATCAGATCTTTTCTTGCCCCCTCTCCTTTCGGATCCCGCAGCAATCCGGCAAAGCTGATCGAATCAGGCCCCTGATCGCCTTCCAACTTCACGTCAGTCAACTCAGCAAAAGTGGCCATGAGGTCGCTCATACTCAGAAGTGCATCGCAGGTTTCACCCTGAGGTACCACCCGCGGCCAGCGGGCAATAAACGGGACCCGCAAGCCACCTTCGTAGATCGAAAATTTGTATCCGCGATGCGGGCCGTTGGAGTAGTGCCCCTTCGCTTCGAGCAAGCTGATTTGATCAGGAGTCGATTTGAGAATATTTCCCGCATACGAAGCCGGCCCATGATCTGAGGAGAAGAGGACCAGCGTATTTTCATCGAGGCCTTTCGCCTTGAGCGCATCCATGACCCGCTTCACCGAATGATCCACTTCCATCACGAAATCGCCGTAGACTCCCAGGGCACTTTCCCCCTGCCACTCGATACCGGGACTGGTCGGCGTGTGTGGCGCGGTCAGGGCCAGCATGAGAAAAAACGGCTCATCGGCGGATTGTTTTTCCAGAAACCCCTCGGCCTCTGCATAGAAAGTTTCCAACACCTCATGATCTTCGAAATCTTTCTCCGCCGGTCCCACCCGATTGAAAGCACTCCACCCTTTCTGCTCGGTGACCTCTCCCTGCCAGAGATGATTCCGCGCGAAGGCGTAGGGAAACATGTCGAGCGATCCGGGAAGAATGAAGCTGTCATCGAAGCCGAACTGAAGCGGTCCGTATTTCAAGGGCTTCGTGAAATCAACATTCGCGCTTCCCTGAACCTTCCCGTCAAAAGTAGCCATGACCGTGCCGAGGTGCCACTTTCCGATATAGCCGGTTTCATATCCCGCTTTCTTGAGCAACTTACCGAGCGTAAAATTCTCCGTGTTCTTACGAGGTCCGACAAAACCCCACGGACCGCTCTTCACGGTCGCTCCGAAACGCCAGTTGAGCCGCCCCGTCATCAACGCCCGTCGCGTCGGGCCACAGTAGGATGCATTGACGTGAGCATCCGTGAATCGAATGCCCTCCGCCGCGAGCGCATCGATGTTGGGAGTCTCGATGAGACAACGCTCGCCCCCATAGCAGTTCACGTCGCCAATACCGAGATCATCTGCGAGGATAAAAACGATATTGGGTTTCTCTGCCGCGAACAGTGGCAATGCGAAAACGAAGGCTGACAGGGCAAAAAATTGTCTCACGTAATTCATCGCAGAAAACTTACTCACAAAGCGACACAATAGCAGCTCCCTCTCCGCGTAAAAAATCACGGGTCATCGCCTGCTCTCACTAGCAAAGCTTCGGGGAATCAGTTATCCCCCGCAGGTTCGATGCGGCTCATGAGGGCGGGCTCCTCCAGGGCGAAATACCCGTTGATCCGCTCGATCACACCGGCCAATTTCGCGCCGTCGGCAAAAACAATTCGTTTGGAGGGCGAGCCTTCGTTTTCGATTTCTCCCTCCAGTTTTCCCTCTTCCAGAAGTGATGCGTAGCTGTCGAAGGGTTCAGCCTGCCAAAGCACGATCGAACCGGGCTCGATGATTTTGAACTTATGGCATTCATCGTCGTGAGAGACCCGGCATGACGGCGCTCTACGACTACCCCAAAACCGCGCTCCTGAAACGTGTCGTGCCCAAACCGCGGATCTACGACCGCGTGCAGGCCACCACCGCGCTCAAGGACAAATTCGTCGCGCAGGTGGACCAGATCACATGGCGCGCCAAACTGGCCTCGGAAACGATCAACCT
>JARGPH010000005.1:0-38424 GCA_029213065.1 Verrucomicrobiales bacterium
GCTGCCAGGTTATTAAATTACCACCCCAAGCAATTGGGGTGGTTTTTTTATGCCCGCGCCGAAAGTGCAATGAGGCCCTCAAACCCGCGCAGGATTCGGTCGGAAGGGATTCCGACCCTCCATTTCAGGTCGACTGCCGCGGAAACCGTGGAGGGTCGCGGCCTCCTGCGACTTCGATTAACCTGCAACGCTCTCCCGTTTCGAACCTCCTGAAACTCGAACGCTCTGTCACTGCTCCATCACCCCGAACCGGAATTCGGTGGTGTGGTGATAGGCCTCGCCGGGTCGAAGAAGGCTCGAGGGAAAGTCCGGCTTATTGGGGGTGTCAGGGTAGAATTGGGTCTCGAAGCAGATCCCGCCCCATTTCGGGAAGGGGTTTCCTTTGAAGTGGTTCGCGGTGAAAATCTGAACGCCCGGTTTGGTTGTCGCTATTTCCATGGTTCGGCCGCTTGCGGGATCGGTGAGCGTCGCGAAAGGAATCACCTCGCCATCCGGATTGTCTTCGCTGATCACAAAGCAATGGTCGTAGCCGCCACCGGCGATGGTCTCGATATCCTCGCCGACCGGCTTTTCAGAGGTGAAATCGAACGGTGTGTTTTTGACCGGGAGGCGTTTTCCCGTGGGAATGTTTCGGTCGTCGATTTCGATGTATTTTTCGCTTTCCAGTTGGAGGCGGTGTTCGAGTATGTCTCCCTTTCCCGCAAGATTGAAATAGGCGTGGTTCGTCAGATTGAGATGAGTCGGGGCATCGGTCCTTCCCTCGTAGGTGATACTGAGGGTGTTGTCTTCCTTGAGTCGATAGGTGACTGTCACCCTGACATTTCCAGGATAGCCTTCGTGGCCGTCTTCGCTTGTGAGTTCGAGTCTTGCGAAAGCACCATTTTCATCGACGCCGTGGAGGCCGTTCCAGTTTTGGCGGTGGAATCCTGTCTTGCCCCCATGAATATGAACGCCGGTTTTTTCATTCACGGTTTCGAGCGGGTAAAAGGTCTCATCGATCGTGAATCCACCTCCATCGATCCGGTTCGCGAAGCGACCGATTACCGATCCGAAAACACCTCCTGCTCTTGCCTCTTCCCCGGATTGGTAGGAAAGGGTGATGTTATCCAGTTTCCCGTCGCGGTCCGCTGTTTCGACAGACACTAAAAGGGCTCCGTATTCGGCGATGGTAACTCGCGTTCCTTCGCTGTTGCTAAGCACAAAAAGGGATGTGCCGTGTTCGGCTTCGGCAGGGGTCCAGGGGACGGCTTTTGAGCTTTGCGCGTTCACGGAACCGTATTGCGTGATGAGAATGAGGATTGATATGGCACCAAAATGCGGGAGCTTTATCATATGAAAATCCTGTCGTTTTCCCCGTTTCCCGTCAATCAGGCAATTCTCTCCCTCCTTGTTGCCGCCGGTCTGGAATCGGCACAAGCGGACGATTGGCCCGTCCTTCGCGGACCGGATCGCAACGGCGTTTCGACCGAAGGAGGGCTGGAAAGAATAGCCTCCGCCGAAGTGGCATGGGAGAAGCAGCTCGGGCTTGGTTACAGCGCTCCGGTGATTGGAGGCGGGAAAGTCGTGATCTCGGGGCACGATGGTGAGGAAACTGACACGGTTTTTTGTTTTGATGAAGCGAGCGGGGCTGAGATGTGGAAATTTTCCTACCCTCAGCCGCTGGGCGATCTGTATTTTCCCGGGGGAACCACGGGGACGGCTACGATCGACGGTGATCGGATTTACCAGCTCGCGAGAGAAGGCGAGCTTTTCTGTCTCAATGCGGAGAATGGTGAGGTGGTTTGGAAATTGCACATGCAGAAGGATTTCGGGTATTCGAAAGCGGACTGGGGATTCACGGGGGCGCCGATTGTAAACGGCAGTCACTTGCTGATTAATGCGGGAGTCAATGGTATCGCTCTCAATAAGTTGGACGGTGGTGTCGTCTGGCGATCGAAGGACGCAGAGGCGGGGTATTCAGCTCCTTTGGTGTTCGAGAAAAATGGCACTCAATATGCCATTTTCTCGAATGAGAAAAATTACGTGTGTGTGGTGGCGGCCACGGGGGAACGTGTCTGGGTTCATAAATGGATGACGCGCTACGGCGTTAATGCTTCCGATCCTGTTATTTCGGGCGATTTTATTCTTATCGCGACAGGCTATGGAAAAGGGGCTGAATTGCTGAAATGGACCGGGAGTGGTGAGCCTGAAAGAGTTTGGAAATCGAGAGACCTGAGGACCCAGATGAATGCTGCGGTTCTCATCGAGGGGCACCTTTACGGCATCGACGGGGACGAGGGAAAGGACGGCACAGCGCTGAAATGTCTGAATCTGGAGACCGGCGAAACGCTCTGGAGTGAGGAAGCCATCGGGCATGGCGCTGTTTCCGCTGCGGGGAATCAGCTTATGGTTCTGAGCGAGCAGGGAGAGCTGCAGATCGGCGCGGCGAGCCCGTCGGGATTCTCTCCGCATTATACGAAAAAGGTTCTCGACTCTAAAGTGTGGACGGTGCCGGTGTATGCGAATGGCAGGATCTATTGCCGAAATGCCTCAGGTCAGTTCGTCGTTCTTGCGACCCGATAGCGCAGGACTCTAACAAAAGGCGCCGAAAGAACGTTCCAATTGGTGATGAAGTTTCTCCCCCTCCTTTTAACCCTCCTTTCATCCGGCTCTGCTTTGTTCGCGCAGGTCAGTGCGCCGACTCCGCCAGTGAACAATGCCGCAGTGGCGGAAGAGGCGGATTACATTCGTTTTGTGGAGGAGCCGGGGGTGCCGGACCGTTTGCAGACTGCAGTGGCGAGTTTTCACAAAGGCGGAACGACGGTTGATCTCGTTTCGGTGGTTCACCTCGGCGACAAAGCGTATTTCGAGAATCTCAATACGTTCCTGAAAGACTACGATGTGGTCCTCTATGAAATGGTGGGTGGAAAATACTCACCGCCTCCGGCGAACGCGGTGGCAGCTCCGCCCGGGATTGAGGAAATGATGAGTGTGCGGGGAATTCAGCAGATGGCTTCGCAATTTCTGGGGCTCGAGTTTCAGCTCGACGGGATCGAATATGAGTCTCCGAATTTTCTTCATGCCGATGTTGATGCGGGCGAATACCAGTCGTTGATGGCGGCCCGGAATCAGAATTTCGGAACTCTTTTTGCACGGGCAATGAGCATTGCCGATACCGCCGATCTTGGAGGGCTTCCAACCGATGACGCGGCGATGTCTGCGATGCTGGGAAAAATCATGTCGGCGGTGACGACAGGAAACAGTGCCGAGTTGAAGCGAACAATCGCGCCGCTCATGGCGGAGGCCGAGTCATTTATCACCCAGTTGGAAGGCGAGGATGGGACGGTCATCGTGACGGAGCGGAACAAGCTCGTTATGAAAAAGCTCGATGAGGAATTAAAGATGCGCCCGCTCAAGCGAGTCGCCATTTTCTACGGAGGTGGACACATGCCTGATTTTGAGAAGCGGCTTCTCGCTCAAGGATACGCCAAGGGAAGTGTTGCCTGGGCCGACGCCTGGACGATTGAAGATTCGCTTCCCGGCGCTGCGGCGGCAGCACCTCAGGGATTTTCCGCTGCCGATATGCTGATCAAGCTGATCGGCGACAATCCTGAACTGATGAGTTCAATTCAGCAAATTGGGGAAGTGCTTCAGGAGATGGCGAAGGAGGCCGGGACTCAATAGTCGACAGGAGCGCTGGCTCTCCGGTAAGGTAGTTCGACGACAGTCGTCCTATTGGAGGAACTCCTTTGCGCTCTATGAATACGCCCCGCTTCGAACCGCTCGCTCCGCTTGATGAGCACAATCTCAAACTCGAGAGCAATGTCGCCCCGCGCGACTGGAAGAATCCGGAACCGTTGGGTCGCTACAATTTGGTTGTAATCGGTGGCGGCACTGCCGGTCTCGTTGCTGCCGCGGGTTCTGCGGGAATGGGCGCCAAGGTGGCTTTGATAGAGCGACAGCTACTCGGTGGGGATTGTCTGAACGTCGGCTGCGTTCCTTCAAAGGCGGTGATTGCTTCGGCTCATGCTGCGGCGGGAATTCGCGACGCGGAAAAGTTGGGCGTCACCGTTGAAGGGAAGGTCAAAGTTGATTTTGGAGCGGCGATGGAGCGGATGCGTAAACTGCGCTCGGATATTGCTCCTCATGATTCGGCTCAGCGTTTTACTGAATTGGGCATTGATGTCTATTTGGGATCTGCCTCATTCACCGGCCCGGATACGGTTGAGGTCGATGGAAAAACCCTTTCGTTTTCCAAAGCGGTGATCGCGACCGGAGCCCGTGCTGCGGCGCCTCCGATCGATGGTTTGGATGAGGTCGAATACCTCACCAATGAAACGCTGTTCTCCCTGACGGAACTGCCGCCGCGTCTCGGTGTCGTCGGGGCGGGGCCGATTGGGTGTGAGATGGCTCAGGCATTTGCGAGGCTTGGATCAAAGGTGACACTTTTCACAAGCCCTTCGGGCATCCTCCCCAAAGAAGCGCCGGACGCGGGAACGATCATTGGAAAGCATCTCCTTCACGACGGGGTTAAGATCCGGGATTATGGCTCTGACCTTTTACTGAAGCCCGAAGCGAACGGCGTGATTCACTGCTCTGATAAGCGTGACTCCGGCGACCATCCTGTCGAGGTGGATAAATTGCTCATCGCAGTGGGACGGGCTCCCAATGTCAATGGGATGGGCCTTGAAGCGGCCGGAGTTGCCTTTGGTAAATCGGGCGTGGAAGTGAACGATTATCTTCAAACCACTAACAAACGAATCTACGCGGCGGGGGATGTTTGTTCCCGTTTTCAATTCACGCACGCAGCGGATTTCATGGCCCGGACCGTGATCCGGAACGCGCTGTTCAAAGGGCGGTCAAAAATGTCGGACCTCGTGATTCCATGGGCGACCTACACCTCGCCGGAGGTGGCGCACGTCGGGCCGACGTGGAGAGAGCTCGAAGATCGCAAACACGAACTCGACCATTTCACGGTGGACATGGGCTCTGTGGATCGGGCCATCCTCGAAGGTGACACAGATGGGTTTGTGCGGATTTTTGTAAAGAAGGGAAGTGACAAGATCGTCGCTGCCAGCATCGTAGCGAAGAATGCGGGGGATCTAATCAGTCAGGTGAGCCAGGCGATGACCGCCGGCGTCGGGCTGGGGAGTATCGCCGGAACGATCAGCCCCTATCCAACGCAGGGGGAGGCAATCCGTAAGGCAGGCGATCTCTACAATCGAACAAAGCTGACGCCGCTTGTCGCGAAGCTGTTTAAGAAATGGCTCGAGTGGACGCGGTGAGGGAGCGCTCGAAGAGCGAACCCGCGGGACTCACTTGCGGAAGGTGCGCGGATCGTTCCTAACCGAAGACTGCTTCGAGCCCTGCTCGCATCACCGCCGGATCGGGTGTTTCGCCGGTCCAGAATTCGATCCCGATGACACCCTGGGCGACCAGCATTCCGAGCCCGTCGATGACGCGGCATCCTTTTTCTCTCGCTTCGCGAACGAGGCGCGTGGAGGGGGGATTGGGAATGACATCGGCGACAATCATGTCCGGGGTGATCGAATCCATTGCCAGGGGAACGCGGGCTTCGACGTCGGGGAAGAGTCCAATCGATGTCGCGTTTACGACAATGTCAGTGCCTTCGGGAACGTGAAAATCGCCGTCCCAGGGAACAAAGTTCACCTTGAGATCTCCACCGGTTGCTTCTCTGAGTTTTCCGGAAAAGAGTGCTTCCAGTTCCCGTCCGCGCTCTTCGTTTCGATTCACGAGCGTTATTTCCGCGACGCCGGCCAGGGCCATTTCCACACCGATCGCTCTCGCCGCGCCACCTGCTCCGAGGAGGACGAGAGACTTGCCGGCAGGATCTTCGATTTCTTTAAAACTGGAAACGAATCCTTTCCCATCGGTGTTCTCACCGATCAGTTTACCGTCGCGATTCACCGCGCAGTTCACCGCACCCATGAGTTGAGCGGATTCTCCGAGGCCGTCGAGATACTGAATCACTTCGACCTTGTGAGGAATAGTGCAGTTGAATCCCTGAAATCCGAAAGCTCTCGCTCCGGCGACGGCTTCGGCCAATGAATCAGGCTTCACTTCCAGCGTCAAATAACGCCAGTCCAGTCCCATCGCCCGAAAGGCAGGTTCGATCATTGCCTGGGTGGGGTTCTCCGCGACGGGATAGCCGAAGCAGCCCACCAGTTCCTGTTTGAAGTTCAATTCAGCAGCCATGTCGGGGGATAGTAGTTAATGGGAAGGTGAGAGCAAGTTTACAAACAATTTTCTTTCCAATCTGCCGACCTCTCCCCACGCTGGAGATTGATGCATATTCCTTCGCTCATCGAGAAAAAGCGGGACGGTGGCGTGCTCTCTGATGAGGAGATAGCGTATCTCGTCAATGGCTATACGAATGACGAGATGCCGCCCTATCAAATGGCCGCCTTTGCGATGGCTGTTTATTTTCAGGGGATGTCCTCCGCCGAAACAGCGGCGCTGACAAACGCGATGCTGGAATCGGGGGATGTTATGAAATACCCGGATCACGCGCCGCGAATTGTCGACAAGCATTCCACCGGCGGGGTGGGGGATAAAGTCTCGCTGGTGCTGGCGCCTTTGTTGGCATGTGATGATCTCTGGGTTCCCATGATTTCAGGACGCGGGCTCGGGATCACAGGAGGAACCCTCGACAAGCTCGAATCCATGCCCGGGTTCAGCATTGATGTTTCTCAGGAGAAAGCGCTCGAGCAGCTCGAGAAACTGGGTGTCGTCATGATGGGGCAAACCGCTTCGATTTGTTCTGCCGATAAAAAACTCTATGCACTTCGTGACGTCACTGCGACGGTCCCGAGCCGACCTTTGATTGTTGCCTCTATCATGTCAAAGAAGCTCGCTGAATCGCTCGATGCGCTCGTGCTCGATGTGAAATACGGTTCAGGGGCTTTTATGAAAACCCGCGACGAGGCGACGGAATTAGGAGAAGCGATGCGGGAAGTCGGAACCCGGATGGGCGTCGATACGCGGACTCTTTATCACCCGATGGATGAGCCGATCGGTCATGCTGTGGGCAATGCCCTGGAGGTCATCGAGTCCATCGAAACCCTCTCGGGAGGCGGACCTGATGACTTGCGTCGGCTCGTTCTCGATCTCAGCGCCGAAGTGAGCACGGTGGATCGTTCGGTCCTGGAAACCTGGCTGGATGACGGGACCGCGTTGAAAAAGTTTTACGCACTGGTCGAGGCGCAGGGCGGGCGAGTCGAAGAGGTCGAGAAGCTCGGCGAGATTCATCGGGCCTCTGTGATTCGCGAAATACAAAGCCCGGACAGCGGGTCCATTTCCGGGGTGGATGCGGATACGGTGGGGCGCGCGAGTCTGGCGCTCGGAGCGGGGCGCGGAAAGTCGGATGACGTGATTGATCCTGCGGTTGGTTTCGATCAGATCGTGAAGTGCGGAACGACCGTGGCGAGAGGCGATGTTATTGCCCGGGTGCATGCACAAAGTGATGCGGAGGCGGCAGAGGCGGAGTCACGGTTTTTGAAAGGAGTAAAAATCGTATGAACCGGTTTCCTGTTTTGTTATTGATTGCTGAGGTCGCGCTCCTCACCTCATGCAAGCGCCCCGAACCAACGCAGGTGGTTGTGAGGGAGGAACCTTCGGTGGAGGCGCTGGTCTCAACCGTTTTGAATGGCGGCGGCACCTTTAAAGACGTTCCCTTTGCCAGTTTGATCGAAACCTCGACGGGGAGGCATGTTCTCGCGATGCACCCCGAGGACCCCGCAGACGCGATGATTCTGGCAGGGCTGAAAGAGGCGTTGGACGCGGTTCTGGAGCGCTACAATCGTCCCGATTCTCCGACCAGTTCGGAACCTCGAATCAATGAGGTGAGTTCGTATTTTGAGAGGGCGATTCTGGAAGCGCTTGACCGGAATCCGGATTTTGAATGCGACTACCCACGCACCGCCGACGGGAACTTGCAGCGTTCGGGGTATCCCGATTTGATGATCCGGCATTTGGAATCGGGGCGCGTTATCTACCTCGATCCGAAGTTGGTCGCAGAGGGCTCGCTCGATTCGAGCCTGAGGACCTTCTACTTCACGCCGAAAACGAAGACGAACAAAGTACTCCACGACGCCAATCATCTCCTTGTCGGGATCGAGCACGACGGCAATACCGGAGCGTGGAAATTTCTGCGCTGGCACCTCGTTGATTTGACCCGGTTCAAGGTTCGGCTCAAAGCCGAGTTCCAGGCGAGCAACAAAGACCTCTACCTTCCCGAGCTGATTATCGAATCGGGTGATGCGGAGAAGTGAATCGAATTCGGCGGTTGGGCTTATGAGCCACGTTTTGGCAAACGCAGCTACTCTCGTGGGTGGAAGAGCGGAATATCTGGATACAGGATGCAATCCTGTTCCACCTGATTATCGGGGCGCTACCGGAGAACCGGCTTCAGCAGAAACAGCCCGCTCGTGGCATTGAGAGCATCGCCTGCATCCATGGTTTTAAACTCGTGTCCCGCTCCCCAGGAGTCGGAGAAAATAATGCGATTGGTCTTTTTGTTGAATCCAATGATGAGTCGCATGTGCCCACCGCCGGTTTGCTCCTGAAGGGGAGGGGTTTCCTCAAACTGCCCTACGGTGAGGGCCCAGAGGAGGGGGATGCCATCCTCGATGTTCTTGTAGATCATTTTGAAGAAATCCTCGTCGGGGATTCGGTCTCCCACATACTTTCCATCGAGAAGTTCGACGAGGGAGCTGCGATTTCTCATCGCGAGGCACTCAAAGCGGGTTTTGAAGAGATGATCGATCGCGCCCAGTTCTTCGTTGATGGCGAGACCGCTCGTGCCTCCTTCCGGGGTGGAACCCGCGAGCTGTGCCAGCTGATGCATGTCGCAGGATATTCCGTAGTATTCAAAAACCCGTTGGGCGGACGCGACCACGCAGTATCCCTTAGTGCCCTGATCGACCATGGGAATCTTCTCGATAAAGACGTCACCATTGGGATTCCGTTTTACGCGGCGGGGAAGATCAGAGAGCTTCGCGGTCGCGCCGGGGCGCGCGTGGGTCGCCGCTTCGTAGGCCCCTTCAGCGTCTCTGCGGGCGAGACGCATGCGAAGAAATTCCGTGGGATCGGGCGCTTCGTGATTGTGTTCGAGGACCGCTTTGCCCCTTGCTGAGATCCATATCCAGCCATCGGTGAGCAGTCCTATGGTGGGCTTTGCCTTACGTCGTTTCGGGCGAACTTCCAATTGCCTGCCGAGATGGGATCCCATGAGTTTAAATCGCTCCTGAAAGTCTGAGTTGTCGATGGTGCCTCCGTCCCCCCGATTGAAAATCGAGATGGTTACGCCGACAAACGTGCCGTCTTTAAAATCGACAATCGCTTCTTCAATGGGAACGGAGCCTTCGAGGAGAGTGAGGTTCACCTTGAGATTCTGAGTTTTTTTCCTCTGAAAGATGGCCCGGCTGTGGTCGGTCGTGAGCCATTTGAAATAAGGGTTCCGGTTCCATTTTCCCTTATCGAACATCGTTTCCAGGTCCGCGGGTTGGATGCGATAGGCATCCGGCAGGGTGATAAAGGCATCAAGGTCTGCCTCCAGCGTTTCAGCCCCTTCCGAGAGACGGGCAATAAGGAAAAACAATGTTAAAGCGAGAAGGGAAAAGGGACTGTTTTTCGCTAACATCCGAGCACTGTATCCAATTGCGCTAATTCTGTCTCGCTAAAATACGGACAAACCCTTTTTCGATTGTCTTTCTTTGTAATCTCTGACAGAAAGGGGGAACGTTACTCAACGAAATACACAGGATGAAAAAACTCATCAATGACCCTTTAAACGTCGCCAACGAATTGATCGAAGGCCTCGTCGAAGCTTACAACGGCGAATGCAAGTACGTCGGAAAGCGCTCTATCGTCAAAAACGATATCCCTGATAATAAAGTCGCACTGCTTGTCGGTGGTGGCAGCGGGCACGAGCCTATTTATCACGGGCTTGTCGGACGCAATCTTGCCGATGGCGCCGCCTGCGGAGACATTTTTGCAGCTCCTCCACCGAATATCGTTTTCGAAGCGACTGAGGCTGTCGATAAGGGGAATGGAGTGCTGTATCTCTACGGCAATTATGCCGGTGATGTCTTGAACTTCGATCTCGGCGCCGAGCTATCGGATGATGAGGATATTGAGGTGAAGACCGTTCTGATTGCCGATGATGTGTGTTCCGCTCCTCCGACCGAGAAAGGAAAGCGTCGTGGTGTTGCAGGTCTCGTTCCTATTGTGAAGCTCGTAGGTGCGGCCTCGCAGACAGCGACTTCACTCGATGAATTGGCGACCTTTGCCGAAAAGGCGTGCCTTCAGACCCGTTCTGTCGGTGTTTCAATGGCACCGGGGGCGATCCCTGCCACCGGAAAGCCCACCTTCAACATCGACGAAGACAAGATCGGCCTCGGCATGGGGATTCACGGTGAGCCCGGCGTTGGAGAGATTCCGATGCAGACCGCTGATGAACTCACTCCGATGATGCTGAATCTGATCGTCGAAGATTTTGAAAAAGACGAGGATGTTGACGCGCTCAAAGAAGGCGATGAAATTCTCCTTTTCGTCAATTCGCTCGGTGCGACGACGATGATGGAACTCCTCATCGCTCTTCGAAAAGCGAAGATGTATTTTAACGAAAAAGGCATCAAGATTTTCGACGTAATGGTCGGGCCTCTTGTGACTTGTCAGGAAATGGCCGGGATCTCCTTCTCCGTCACCCGCATGGATGACGAATTGAAGAAGAACTGGGAAATGCCCTGTCAGTCCGTCTGCTTCAGCAAAATGGAAGGTCGCTACGGCGGCTAAGTCCCGTCGAATCAGGCACAAATACGGCGATCCAACAGGGTTGAATCATCGATCTAACCCTGTTATATCTACGTTCTAGCCCTTGCAGGGAAGATCGTTAGGAATGGAGGGGACGCATCCCGACTATTCTCTCTACTTTCTCCTCCCTACTTTCTACTTCCAAAAATCATGGCAAAAGAAACCCTCTCAATCAACGAAACTCGCGACATGATGCTCGCGGTGGCCGATAAAATTATCGAGTCCGAGCCTATTCTCTCTGAAGCTGACCGCGCCCTCGGCGACGGTGACCACGGAGTCGGAATGGAGCGCGGCATGAACGCAGTCAAAGAAGCTCTCGAAGGAGAAGACTTCGCCTGCGTCGGAAAAGTATTCATGGGTGTGGGCATGGCAATGATGTCCAGCATGGGTGGTGCTTCCGGTGCCGTATTCGGAATGCTCTTCCGCGGTGGTGGCAAGGCGATCAAAGGTTCCGAGACTCTCGGTGCTGCTGAAGTCGCTTCCTTTTTTAAAGCGGGAACTGACGAAGTCATGACCAAAGGTGGTGCCAAAGCTGGAGACAAGACCATGGTCGATGCGCTTCTGCCATGCGCTGAAGGTGCTGCTGCTGCCCAGGGCAATGTTTCTGAAGCACTCGCAGGAGCGGCTGCCGGAGCTGAAGCTGGAAAAGAAGCCAGCAAAGCGATGATCGCAACAATGGGCCGCGCCAAGACTCTCGGCGAGAAGTCCATCGGACTGCCCGACGCCGGCGCAGTGAGCGTTTCTATTATCGCCGCAACGATGCGCGATTTCGCAGCGTAGTTCGCGCAATTGTGGCAGAGATGCCGCTTCGACCGTTTTCTTTCCAAAGCGGTAGTTAGATTTTTTGAAATACCGGCGCGAATGCCGGTATTTCATTGTACGGGTGCGAGTATCGCTGCTTGGCGCTTCAGCGATGCGATGCTTAAGTGGTGTGACTTATGGGAGACGCAAAACAGGTTTATACGCTTTCGGATATGAGGCAGTGGGATGTCGCCACCGGTGATCTCGATTCTCCTGCCCGGCTGGCGGTTTTCGGCGATCCTATTGTGCATTCGCGCTCGCCGCAGATGCACAACCCGGCGCTCGCTGCGGCGGGAAAAAACTGCCAGTATGTGAGGCTCCATATTCAGCCTGATGAACTGCCTGAGGCGCTGGAATTGCTTAAGTCGCAGAATTTCATCGGGACCAACGTTACGATTCCTCATAAAGGCGGCGTCTTCGATGGCGTTGATGACATGTCTGAAGTGGCTCGTCGTATCGGAGCGGTAAATACCGTTGCCGTGGAAGGGGACAGGCTGATGGGGCACAACACCGATGCACCCGGTTTGAAACTCGCGATTCGCGAGGCATTCTCGATGGATCTGACCGATCTTCGAATCATGATTTTCGGAGCCGGCGGCGGCGCGGGTAAGGCGGCTTCGGTTCAGTGTGCGATGGATCAATGCGAACGTCTTGTCCTCGTTAACCGCACCGTCGAGAAGGCTCAGGTGCTCGCGGAGGAACTGCGCGATCTCATGGATGATCCGGAAAAGCTCGAGGGGCCGACGGATCGCATTTTGGCAATACCTCATGAAGTTGCTGCGATGGAAGAGGAGATCGATCAGATTGATCTCATCATCAATGCCACCTCGATGGGGATGAAGCGAACCGATCCCGAGGTGATTCCTCAGAGGCTCATTGAACCGCATCATCTCGTCTATGATATGATTTACGCTCCGCCGAGAACTCGCCTTATCGCGAATGCGGAGGCGCAGGGGGCGCGAGCGTCGAACGGGCTCGGTATGTTGCTGTGGCAGGGAGTGCTTGCCTTTGAATACTGGTTCAACGAGGACGCACCAGTCGAGGCGATGCGCCGCGGGCTTTTGGATTCGTTAGGTGAGTAGGTGCTTCTGGACCGGCCTCACAGAGCCTGTCCGCCCTGGACAGGGGGGAGTGTGAGGCCACAAAAAAAGGCCCTCCATGCGGAGAGCCTCTTTGAAAACTTTGCTAAGTTCGAAACGGATCAGGCTGCGTCTGCGCCTTTGTGACCGAGGATCTTAACGGTGCGGTTGAGCTGATCGTATTCGATTGGCTTTTTGATAACCGTAACAGGTCCGCTTGAAAGGATCTTCGTGAGAATCTCGCTGTCAGGGTAACCGGTAATGATCACGATCGGGAGGTCAGGGTACTGAGCCTTCATCTTCACGTAGAGTTCGTCACCCGGAATGTCCGGGAGTTTCAAGTCAAGGAAGACGAGATCGAAACGCTGCTTCTCAATGTAGCTGAGCGCCTCTGCGCCTGTTCCCACGACAATGCGGCCGAAACCGGCTTTTTTGAGGAACTGCTTAAAGAGTGTCTGCAAGGCTGGATCATCATCGACAACGAGAACGGTTGGTTGACCACCTTCGTCTGTCTTGAGGATGTCGCGATCAAGGAGGCTGCGCTTGATACGCCAGCGTCCACCAATCTGGATTGCAGGGAGCTGTCCACGCTGGACAAGGTAGTAAACAGTCGGGAGAGGAATGCGGAGGTATTCCGCAGTCTCTTTGACTGTCATCAATTCGGGAGCTTCTTCGTCTGCCATTGTTTTAGTGAGTGTGTTTGCCTGACATTTGAGGTTTCGAATCCGTTTTTGAATTCCGTAAAAACCACAATAACGGTAATAGTGATGCCCTGCTCTAGAAACAGTGACGAATTCTAGAGCAATTACAAGTAATAAATGAGAAATATTTCAATTATGAGATTCTTTTAGGAGAATCCATATAGCTCGATGGTATTGGAATGCTGAAAGTCCAGAAGTCACAGTGAAGTTTCAATAGGCGTTCCGAGGGCTATAATCAGCAAAATTTAGCCGGTACACTGTATCGTGGCGAAAAGGCTACAAGAAATACCGGATAGTCGACGTAGGGTCAATCTACGAAATGCGCCGGTAATAAGCAGGCCTGCGGACTTTCTTAACGGTCCGGACGATTCGCTGGAAAACTCACTGGATTGGGTTATGAAACACTCAGTATAATTATGGATCTTTTAAATGCGATAATTCTAGGGTTGGTTCAAGGGCTGACGGAATTTCTGCCGGTCTCATCGTCAGGGCATCTTGTCCTTACCCAGGAGATTCTGGGAGTGGAAGATCATGGAGTTACATTTGAAGTCGCGGTTCATTTTGGAACCCTTCTGTCGGTCCTCGTTTATTTTTGGAAATCGCTTTGGCGAATGGTCCTCGCGATCATGCCCCCTTTTAAAGAGGAGTACGCGGCCGACCGGAAAATGATTTTATATCTCGCTGTTGCCAGTATTCCGGCGGCAATCATCGGTTTTTCCCCGGCTAAAGGGGCTTTCGAAAGCGTTTACGAAAAGCCGGCGATTGTGGGCTTGCTTCTCATTGTGACCGGTTTGCTCCTCTTTCTGCCGAGGATCCTCGCCAATCGTGGAAAAGGGGAAATGAGCCTGAAAACGGCGATTGTGATGGGAATCGGGCAGGCTTTCGCCATTTTGCCGGGCGTGTCGCGTTCAGGGTCAACCATTGTCGCCGGAATAATGGCGGGTACTAAGTCCTCTCTCGCCGCTGAATTCTCCTTTCTCATGGCAATTCCGGCGATTGCTGCGGCTTCTGTGCTCGAGTGTGAGCATCTCGGCGCCATCAGCAGCGAGGTCCTTACCAGTTACCTCGTTGGAGCTGTGGTCGCCTTTGCTTCCGGCCTCCTTGCGATCTTTACGGTTCTCGCTGCGATTCGTAAGGGGAAGTTCGAATACTTCGGTATTTATTGTCTCATCGCTGGTCTCTCAGCATTTCTTTACTTTACCTACGGAGTTGCCTAATATCCTACTCTCCGAATCGTCGTAAGGGGAGTCTGAACTCCCTGGAGAGTTTTCTCTGATGTTTTGTTTATCCCCCAGCTTCAGTTGTTTTCGGTTTCAATGGCTCCGAATTGTCCTTCCGGTGATCGCGCTGGGATTGGCCGCGACAGGTCTTCACGCCCAGTCTTACACCACCGCGCTTCTCGCCGACGGGTTTGATTATCCGTGCGGCAAGCCGAACGGGGCGGGTTATTACGTCTATCGCGGCTTTTCGCCGAATGGCCACCTCGGCGAAGACTGGAACGGCAATGGCGGCGGGGATACCGATGAAGGCGATCCGGTCTATTCCACCGCTCACGGCGTTGTCATCTTTTCAGAAGATTATCGAAAAGGATGGGGGAATGTCGTGATTGTTCGTCACGCCTACCGCGAAAAATCAGGGCAGATTGCCTTTGTCGATTCGCTTTATGGTCACCTCAAAGTTCGCTCAGTTAAAGTGGGGCAGCAGGTGACACGCGGACAACTCGTAGGGACGATCGGTTGCGGCCCCTACCGGATGTATGCGGCTCACCTGCATTATGAAATCCGGAAAGATCTCCGGGTCGGGATGAGGCGGGATTTATATCCTAAAACCTATGCGACCTATCACCATCCCCGCAGTTTTATGGATTCACACCGCTCCCTGCGGATGGAGAATCGCCACGTAAGGGTTCCCATTAATACTTTTCTAAAGAGCAATCCCAACCGTGTCACCACCGATGCGATTGACGTTCCCGAACTGACGACTGGAACAACGGTGCGGCCGGAAGTTCCCGATAACGTGCAAAGCGTCATCCAGGAGGAGACGGACCTTGAGGAAGCAACTCCGACAAAGTCGAAGTCACTCTTCGAGAAGCTTTTCAAAAACTAAGGCTTATTTGGGGCGGTAGTTTTCGACCGCTTTGAGAGCGGCTGATTTGAGGCGTGAAGCGGTTTCCGGCTGCGACTCGAGGAGGCTCTTCTCCTCATTCGGATCCTCGCTCAAATCGAAAAGGAATTCACCGTCTGCCGGGGTCTGGAGATATTTCGAATTCCCTTCGCGGTAGGCGAGCCAGCCTTTCCGGCCCAGCTCTTCGTGGGCACCGGTCATCCAGAGCATTTTGCGCGGCTCGGAGGCGGTCGGAGAGGCTTTCAGGTTGGGGACAAAGCTGCTGCCGTCGAGATGAGGGATTTCGTCGGTAGCGACTCCGGCGAGCTCACAGAACCCCGGGAAAAGATCGAGTGAGGAGAGCAGGTCGTTGTTGACCGAGCCCGCTTCGATTTGATCCGGCCAGCGCATCAGGCAGGGGACTTTGATTCCACCCTCGAACAGAGTCGCTTTTGTCCCTCTCAGGGGCAGATTGCTGCCGCCGTAGGTGGGATCTCCTCCGTGATCCGTCAGAAAGATCACGAGGGTGTTCCTGTCGAGGCCCTGCTCTTTGAGTTTATCGAGGACCCTGCCGACGCCGTCGTCGAGGCTCACGGTCATCGCGGCGAACTCGCGGCGGATTTTATCCTCGATGAAATCGACCCGTTTCAGCTCGGCTGCCTGAGGTTGCATCAGGTTGATCGGCTTTTTGTCCGAGGGACTGTAACCTTTTCCGAAATGGGGTGCATTATAGGCGAGATAGAGAAAAAAGGGCTTCTCGCGGTGTCCCTGATCTTCGAGGTAGGAGATCGCTTCGTCGGTGATCAGTTCCGTTGCGTAGCCGTTTTCTGAAACGTGCTGCGAACCATGATACCAGTCGGGAATCAGTCCGTAGGTCATCGTGAAGAAATCGATGCAACCGCCGGTGTGCCCGATGAAGTGATCGAATCCGTGCGCAAGGGGAAGGAGTGATGGCGCGCCGTGCCCGAGGTGCCATTTTCCAATCAGGGCGGTGTCGTAGTTACCCTGATCACGCAAAACCTCCGCGATTGTCGTCTCGTGAGCCTGAATCCCGGACTCGGCGTGTTCGTCGGCCATGAACATGAGCGCGCCGAGAAGGGCGTCCTGAGAGCGAACCGGGTTGCGTCCCGTGAGTAGCCCGAATCGCGAAGGCGTGCAGATCGAGGAGGCGGAGTAGAAATTGGTAAACTGGACGCCTTCCGCCGCGATGCGATCGATATTCGGGGTCGGGATTTCCGAACCGTAGCACCCGACGTCGTTTACTCCCTGGTCGTCAGTGAAAATGAGAAGGATATTGGGACGTTCCGCAGCGGCGGCGGGGAGGAAAGACAGAGCCGCGAGCGCGGCGAAGAAGAAGCGCATACGGGAACAGTGTTAGTTCTCAAGGGCGCTGTCAAGGTGTAGCGGGGGGAAGGGGCGGAGACTACCGTGTGTAGCACGGGTTTTCTACCCGTGATCGTAGACTCCGTGCGGATAGGCAGAGAACACGGGTAGAAAACCCGTGCTACGTTACGTGCTGCGCGCGGATGGGGTTGACGGCGCAGACTACCGTGCTACGTCGCGCCTGTTCAGGTTGCAGTCCCTTCTGGAACTACCCGTGTTTCGCGAGGTAATACTCGATCGAATCCACGAGGGCACGCCAGCTTGCCTGGATGATGTTCGTGCTCACGCCTACGGTTCCCCAGTTTTCCTTTTCATCCTTGCTCAGAACGAGAACGCGGGTCTTCGACGCGGTTCCGAGATGACTGTCGATGATGCGGACTTTGTAATCCTGCAACTCCATGTCGTCGATCTGCGGGTAGTGAGGACGCAGCGCTTTTCTCAGGGCTGCGTCGAGCGCGTTGATGGGGCCGTCACCCTCGGCGACGCGATATTCCTCTTCTCCGTTCACGAGCAGTTTCACCGTGGCAGAGCAGATGTCATAGTTCCTTTTCCCGTCGCGGCGGAAGGAGCAGTAATACTCCTGAAGGTCAAAAGACGACTTGTAGGTCTTGAGGTGCTTGCGGATGAGAAGCTCAAAGGATGCTTCGGCGGCTTCGAATTCGTAGCCCTGCTCTTCGAGCTCTTTCAGATTTTGAAGAATCGCGAGAGCTTCCTCGCTGCCTTTCTCGACGTCGAGGCCAAGCTCCTCCGCTTTCATGAGAACGTTGGACTGACCGGAGAGTTCGGAAACGAGAATCCGCTGCGCGTTACCGACCGATGACGGTTCGATGTGCTCGAAACTGTGGGCTACTTTCTGGACTGCATTCACGTGCATGCCGCCCTTGTGGGCAAAGGCGGTCGCTCCGACGTAAGGCGCGCGAATGTTGTGCGAGCAGTTCGCGAGATCGTCGACGAAGTGCGCGAGATGCGTCAGTTGGGAAATGTCTTTGACGACGGGACGGTCCATCTTCAGCTGAAGGTTGGGAATCGTCGTCGTGAGGTTGCAGTTTCCGACCCGCTCGCCGTAACCATTGATCGTTCCCTGGACCTGAGTCGCTCCTGCGAGGATCGATGCGAGGGCATTACCCACTGCGACGCCGGTGTCGTCGTGCGTGTGGATTCCGACAGGGACACCGATTTCGCGCATGACCACTTCGGTGATTTCCGCGACTTCATGCGGCATCGTTCCGCCATTGGTGTCGCAGAGGACGACCCAGTCGGCGCCGCCTTCTTTCGCTGCCATGAGCGTGGCGAGAGCGTGTTCGGGGGAGTCTTTGTAACCGTCGAAAAAGTGCTCCGCATCGTAAATGACCTCGCGACCGTTCTCTTTGAGGTAGCGGGTCGTATCGCGGATCATGGCCTGATTCTCCTCTTCGGTCGTCGTGAGAATTTCGGTGACGTGGAGTCTCCAGCTTTTTCCGAAAAAGGTGATTACGGGCGTTTTCGCAGCGAGGAGTGTCTGCACTTGTGGATCGTCTTCCACCGCGATGTTCTTGCGTCGTGTGCTCCCGAAGGCGGCGATCTTCGCGTTTTTCCATTCGAGATCAGCGGCTCTTTCAAAAAAGGAAACGTCCTTCGGATTTGAACCCGGCCAACCGCCTTCAATGTAGTTCATCCCGAATTCATCAAGACGCTGCGCGATGCGGATCTTGTCGATGGAACTGAAATTAACGCCTTCTCCCTGCGTGCCGTCACGGAGGGTTGTGTCGTAGAGTTTTACATTCGGATGTTGGCTCATGATCAGGAATGAATTGAGGGAAAAGGAGAAAGTAGGGAGGAGAAAGTAGAAAGAATAAAGTAGGGAGGGGAAAGTAGCACAGGTTTTTAACCTGTGGGCAGAGCCTATCCGGCGTGGGCGTCAGCAGGGTTCTCGGAAAACGAGTTACAAATCTATTCTACAGTTTGGTTATTTAACGAAGTTGGTATCAACAGGGTTGGGTCGGGCATTTAACAGGGTTCAGTCTCCGGGGCAACCCTTCAATGTGCGCGTTGCCCGGGAACAAATCACCCGGGGCGTTTTCCGACCATTTCGCAAAGACGCTTCTTGAGGGCGTCGAGACCTTCGCCGGTCTGAGCGGAAATCGGGAAAATCTCCTGCTTGGGAAAGCGATACTGGAGCGCGTTCACATACATCTCGGCCTCTTCGAGATCGGTCTTGTTCGCGACAATGAGCCATTCCCGTTCGCCCAGCTCCTCGTCGTAAAGACGAAGCTCTTTTCTCAGAATTTGAATGTCCGAGATCGGATCGCGCTGATCGACTGCCGCGGTATCGACTACGAAGAGGAATACGGAGCAACGGCTGATGTGACGCAGGAAGTCATGCCCGAGGCCGACGTTTTCGTGTGCGCCTTCGATCAGACCGGGAATATCCGCCACCGTGCAGCGCATGAACCCGGGGAAATCGACCACTCCCACCATTGGCTTGAGCGTCGTGAACGGGTAGGCAGCCACCTTCGGTGTCGCGTTTGAAATAGCAGTGAGGAGGGTGGATTTTCCGGCATTGGGAAATCCAACGAGTCCCACATCGGCGATCTGTCTGAGCTCAAGATAGTAATGACCCTCGGTGCCCTTCTCGCCCGGAGTGAACTCGATAGGGGCCTGATTGGTGTCGGTCCGGAAATTCCAGTTTCCCTTTCCGCCGGCGCCACCTTCGCAAAGCACGTATTTCTGCCCGACTTCGGTCAAATCGACGACGAACTCGCCATATTCGCTTTCGGGAACGTCATCGGTTTCTTCGCCGTCTTCGCTTTCGTCCTCGTCCTCGTCAAATTCATCCTCATCAAAAACGGTGTCGTCGTCTTCCACCATCATGGACTCTTCCGCCGCCGCTTCCTCTGCCGCGATTTCCCGTCCGAACTCAGTATCAGCGATCTCGCCCTGCACGACCGTTTCGGTTTCGGCGTCGTTTTCATCTTCGAGACCCTCATCGCGATCCATCAGCACCATTTGGCCTTCCTCTTCAATGAATTCACCGGCCCAGTCTTTCGCGGTGTAATCCTCTTCGTAATCGAGGTCGCCCGGTTTGGGCTTCGGCTTGTTGGGTGTTGTCCGATAAACAATCGTTCCCGGTGGCACTTTGAGAATGAGGTTTTTCCCGCCACGACCCGTTTTCCGCTGTCCCTTGCCATGAACACCGCGCTCGGCCTTGTAATTCGGCGTGTAGAAAAAGTTCCGCAGATTGTCGGTGTGCTGGTCGACAACGAGAATGACGTCGCCGCCGCGTCCGCCATCTCCGCCGTCGGGGCCGCCTTTAGGAACGTGGGCTTCACGGCGAAAGCTCATACAGCCGTTACCGCCGTCACCAGCTTTGGCAAAAATTTTGATGTGGTCGACAAACATGAGATTGGGTGAGTTTAAAACTCCGGTAAAACGGGGAATGTCGGAGGTTTTTCAAACTTATCCACAGGGTTTTTCACAGAGTTATTCACATTTTGTGAATAACCGGCGAAATTTGTATCCGGTGTCTGATAGATACCAAGAAAAGTCCTGCCGCGACAAGACTTTTGGAGAGGAGCGGGGAAAGCTTACCTCATGCATAATTACCTCTCGATTAAGTCATCATGGGGCTGCGGTATTCTCGCGGCATTAGTCTTTTTATTGATGCCCGGAGTGCTCCGTTCTGAAGATACCCGTCCGAACATCATCTACATCATGTCGGATGACCACGCCGCCCACGCCATCGGGGCCTACGGCGGTCGTCTCGCGGAATTGAACCCCACTCCGAACATCGACCGGCTCGCAAAAGAGGGAATGCTTTTTGAGAACGCCTTCTGCACCAACTCGATCTGCTCTCCGAGCCGTGCCTGTGTCATTACCGGTCAGTATGCGCACACGAATAAGGTGCACGATCTCTGGGGATCGATTGATAGCGAACGCCAGTTTTTGCCCATCGAGATGAAAAAAGCCGGCTACGAAACCGCGATGGTTGGCAAGTGGCATTTGAAAGAGGAACCCGGCGCCTTTGATTATTACAGCGTTCTTCCCGGGCAGGGCGATTATCACGATCCTTCGTTTCGGGTTCAGGGCGAAAAAGGCTGGCCGAACGATGTCGTGAAATTTGATGGCTACCATTCATCTGACGCTATCACCGAGATCACCCTCGAATGGCTGCAGGAAAAGCGGGAAGGGGAAAAGCCCTTTTTCCTGATGCATCATTACAAAGCACCGCATGATTACTTCGAGCACGCCGAGCGTTACAATGACTACCTGAAGGACATCGATATCCCCGAGCCGGAGAATCTCTGGCTGGAAAACCAGCCGAAGTTCGGCTCCATCGCAACACTTGGATACGAGGGCGAATTGATTCCCCACATCGGAACCTCGATCGGAACCCGCAATCCGCGTCGTTCCTACGCCGGTGATCTTCCCTCACTTTTTCCGAAGGATTTTCCACCGAACTACGACCCGTCAAAGCTCACCGGTGAGGAAGTGAAACGCATTTCCTACAACGTCTATCTGAAAAACTACCTGCGTTGCGTCAAAGGAATCGATGACAACCTTGGCAAGCTTTTTGCCTATCTCGAAGAGTCGGATCTCATGGATAACACCGTGATCATCTACACCGGCGATCAGGGATTCATGCTCGGCGAGCACGACTATCAGGACAAACGCTGGATGTATGAAGAATCGATGAGAATGCCCTTCCTCGTTCGTTATCCGAAGACGATCAAAGCGGGGAGCCGCACCGACGCGATTGTTGAAAACGTCGACTACGCGCCGACGGTGCTCGCTTTGGCCGGCATTGAAACGCCTCACTACATGCAGGGAAAAAGCTTCAAAGGGATTCTCGAATCAGGCACCGAACCCGAGGGGTGGAAGCAGGCGGCCTACTATCGTTACTGGATGCACATGGCGCACCACGACAATCCTGCCCATGTGGGTATTCGCACGAAATCGCACAAGTTGATCTACTACTATGGATGTAACTACGGCGGCGGGTATCAGACGCCTCCGGCCTGGGAGCTCTACGACATGGTGAAGGATCCGCAGGAAAACGTGAATCAGTATGACAACCCCGCGTATGCTGAGACCGTTAATCAACTCAAAGCCGAGCTCGCGCAGCTGCGTCAAACCGTTGGCGATACCGGTGAAGATTATCCCGCCGTCGAGAAAGTGGTTCAAGAGTTCTGGAACTATGACGGTGAAGACCAGGCCAGAGCGATCGAGATTTCGGCGCAGTTCAATAGTGTGCGCGAAGCGGAACTGAAGGCCAAGGCGCTCAATGCCGGTGCCATGGTCGGAACGAAAGCGAAGAAGGAAGAGGATTCGAAGAAAAAATAACCACTTCGGTTGAACCATGCTAAGCTCGTTTCCTTATGGGGAAACGAGCTTTTTTGTTAGCGGTTACGCTGGTGTCGGTGGCTTTCGGGCCTTGGTGCGATGCGCAGGATTTTTCCAAATTCGACAAGGCGAAGCAGGCTCGGTTTACAAAAGGGGAGGCGGTCGTTTTAGAGCGTCGCCCCGGAGAAGCGGTTCCCAATGGCAGGTTTGTCACCGAAGGCACTCGCGAGGAAATCTGGAAGGTGATCAATGACAAAGAAGACGCTGAGAATTTCGTCGACGGCGTCCTCGAGTCAAAAGTGCTCAAGCGGGAGGGGAATCGCATCCTCGTTGAGCAGCGGACCCACGTCGGCGGGCCGAAGGGAGCGTATCGATACCGGCTCTGGCACACCCTCACTCCGATGACCCGTGCCGATTTCTCCTACGACGGCGGAGAGATCAAAGACATCGAAGGGAGCTGGTGGATCTTCGAAGGCAACGACGCGGAACATTGTCTCGTCGTTTATTCCCTGCACATCCACCCCGGCTTTTTCGCCCCGCAAACCATCGTCAAACACGGCATGAAAAAATCCATGCCCGGGACTCTGGCTTCGATGCAGAAGGAAGTCCTGCGGAGGCGCGGGGAGTGAGCGGAGTCCGGTGATCAATGAGTAAGATCCCTGTAGCCGAGTTCTCTCTGAGGTCGGTTCAGAAGCGATGCCTGACAAGCCAACGGGATCGTCGCCGATATTGAGTATCAAAAGAAGACGGGAAATTCTGGTCCTTTGATATTTATATGACAGACTAGCTCCTGTAACGGGAGGGGGCTCTTTTACAATGAACAGGCGACCCCTCCGGAATAAAACTGTTCGGTCTAAAAATGGAGGCGTTTCGCAGAATCCGAGTAGCTATTGTTTTGATCACCCTTCTATCGACAGTATTCGCTTTTCTATTCGATCTGAAGGGTGGAGGCCGTGGACCATCCGAAATATCGTATTGGGTCATATCCGGCGTCACCTTTCTTGTAGGATTTGGATGGCAATCCGGAGTTGATGGGACATTAAACAAATACGAGGTCAAACATCCATGGCTTTATTTGGGGTTTTTCGCATATGCTAGTTTGATTTCCCTTGGACTCGTAATTATAGCCCCTATTCTTGCACTTGAAGGTCCATTTTTTCCGAGTGTTGGCGTCTCGATTGGAATCGTTTTCGCAACTCTTCTTGCCATCGAAACACGACGTAAACAACGGACCAAATCGGGTAGGAGCAGGGATTGAACCTGCTCCCCCCCACACACCACCCGGCATGCGTGTCCGCACCGGGCGGTTCCCATCAGTTATGGATTCTCCTCAACGCGCAGACCTGGAGATGTAGCACAGGTTTTCAACCTGTGTTCTCTGCCTATCGGGGGGGCTCCGGCGGATGGGCTCTGCTAACAGGTTAAAAACCTGTTCTACATTGCTTCGACGCCGCTCGATTTGGTAAAAGTAAGGGGATCCTCTCGCGGCGGGTTAATCCCTCTTCGCGCGACTTGCCGGGTCCCGCTCCGCGACTCAAGATTCAGGAACGATCACGCGACGGTATGCTGAAGCCACTTATCTATTTCTTCTGCCTGGTCCAGGCCACCCTCTTTGCTGCGCCGCTGACATCGTCGGCTCAGGAGGTGGCAGAGCCGAAGTTCATTTTCGAAACGGGCGATCCACCGTGGAGAGGCGAGAGGCTCGTGCTGCCTCCGGGGTTTGCTCCTGATCTTGGTTGGAATGGTATTGAGCATATCCGCTTCGCCCCGGGAATGTTCGATTTCAACAAGCCCGATTTCTTCTCCTACGTGATTGCCTTTCTTCTCTCGGCAGAAGCTGACACCAGTGAAGCAGTTCTCGAGAAAGAGCTGCTCACCTACTATCGCGGGTTATCCGAAGCGGTCATGGGAGGAAAGGGCCAGACCGTGGATACGGGGACGTTTACGATCAGTCTGGAAAAGGATGAAACTCTCAAAAGTTTTCCTCCCGAAGTCGAGGGAGGGAACGCCTATTCAGGTGTCCTGAAATGGATCGAGCCTTTCGCGACTCAAAAGGCCCAGACGCTGAATCTTGAAATTTTTGTGTGGAAACACGGCGACCAACCCGTGGTCCTGTCCTGCGTTTCGCCGGCAGCGCGGGATGAGGAGGTGCTGTGGGAAGAGCTGCGGGGGATCTCCGAAAAATTCCGGCTCGAACCCTGACGCGGATCCGGTGAGGGCTAAGGCCTATTCGCCGATGGTTCGCTCGAATGAGGTTTTCAGCTCATGATAGTTTTGTCTCGCCGCGAACAGAGCCTTTGACAGCTGGGCAACAAGTGGCTCGAGGGCTTCGATCTGAGCCTTCAGTTCTCTTGCCTCTTTAGCGCGATCGATAAGGGTGGATTCCCCGTCGACGCGCTCGATGCGAATGCCTTTTCCTCCCTGTGCCTTCTGACGGGCGAGGCTGAGCTGATACCGGCGACGCAGATCGTCGAGTCGTTGCGATTCACGGGAAAAATCGGACTCGAGACCGCGAATCCCGAGCATCTGTGCCTCAAGCATTTTTTGCTGACGGGCGATTTCCTGCGCCTTCTCCTGCGGGGACCTTTGCGGCGTCTTCGCTTCGGGGGCGGAAACCGGCGGATGCACGGGATTCTCTACTGCTTCGCGTTTGGGGATCACCTTGCTGAGTTTTTCCACGAGAGTCGTTGTATCGGGCCGGTATCCCCAGCGATCCTGCACTTCCGCGGGCATCTCACTCCACGGAATTTCATCGGTTCCTCCCCGATGTTTGATCAGGATGATCTCATCGGTGATATCGAGCACCTCGACGTCAGTGAATTGTCTGGTTCCGAGGGTTAATTTGGCAAACTTCCGGCCGATCGTTTCCCGGCGTATTTCCCGGTAATCTTTCGAGGTCTCTGAACCCTGAGGCACTTCTTCGAGCGGAGGCTTTGTCGTCTCCGCGTCCTCGCGAAGCTCCGGTTTTTTACAGCCGCCCAGACTCATGGCAATCAGGCCCATCGCCAGGCCGCAAGCTGTTTGAAAAACCGTTCTCTGGAATGCACTGCCCATCATTTATAAGCAGGAGGCTAACAGAATCGACCAATTGGAAGCAAGCAAAGCCGACTGGATCGACATAGTAGGCTCAGCCTGCTTTCGCATCGCCGGGATCCTTTGCAGGGGATGGACGGGGTGATGAAGGTCTTGGGCAGCGCCGCGAAGTATACTTTTCTCCGGGTCGATCTCCCGGTGCCTTCGCCGAAGCAGTTGGTGGTGCTGCTCCCGACTGTATCATTGACTGATTCGCTATCGCAAAGTCCGGCACGAAAAAAGCCGCTCCGTTCCGGAAGCGGCTTTTTCGAAATGTTAGGAGTGTGACTCCGGATCTTACTTCTCAGCAAAGATCGTGTCCTGTGTTTCAGGGACACCGGGGATCCGCATGGGGCGGATCGGAAGCTCGCCGTTCATGTCGATGACATCGGGAACGAGTTTTTGCTCAGCATTCCACATCTCATCCCAGGTGATTTCTTTGCCTGAGTAACATGCGGTGCGACCGAGGATCGCCATGGTGGTTGAGTGACCAATCCACTCGGCATCGTCCTTGCGGTTCCCTGAACGAATCGCCGCGTAGAATTCTTCGTGCTCGAGGTCATACATGCTCTTCGGTGTGCGTGGCTTGCGCCAGTTCCAGGCGTTCTCGCCGGTGATAGACGCTGAGCTGGTGCCGAATTTCGCGATCCCTTTCGTTCCAACGATGGTGTCGCCGGTGTAGTTGTAGGAATCGAGATACTGTCTCCACTCGACGTGCGCGGTGACATCGTTGGGATAGTGATAGGTGATGTTGAAGTGATCGTAAATGTTGCCTTCTTCATTCGGGCGGATACGACCACCTGATCCGTGTGCTGAGAGGGGATCGGCGTCCTGAAATGCCCAGGCGACGCGGTCGACGTTGTGGCAACCCTGCTCAACGATTCCATCACCGGCGAGCCAGGTGAAGTTGTACCAGTTCTTGATCTGCCACTCGGTATCGCTCATTCCATCGGGACGAGTCGACGCTGCCGGCATCGCTTTGACGGGACCTGCAAAATAAGTGGAGTGGATGCTCTGAATGTCACCGATCGCTCCGTCGTGAATGCGCTCGAAGAGAGGGCGGCCGTGCTCGCTGTAGCGGTAGCAGTATCCACAGAGAACCGAGAGATCTTTTTCTGCAGCGATTTTGGCAGTGGCAAGAAAGTCTTTCACTCCTTCGATATCAGTCGCGCAGGGCTTTTCGACAAAAGCGTGAACGCCGGCGTCAACCGCTGCCTGAAAGTGAGTGGGACGAAACGCAGGTGGTGTCGTCAGCATGATGATATCGACGCCGGAATCGAGGACCTGCTTGTAGCCGTCGATGCCGCTGAAAACACGCTTGTTAATCGTGGGTGAAACTTTGTCACGAACTGAACCCATTTTCTGGACCATCGCGAGTTTCTTGTCGGCTTCTTCCTGATAGAGGTCGGCCACGGCCCAGAGCTCCATATTGTCATCCGCGTTCATCGAGTTGATCATCGCGCCGCCTCCACGACCGCCTGTTCCAACGACGCCGACTTTCAGCTTTTTGTCATTTTTTGCGCCGAAAGTGACGGATGGAAATCCAATAGCGCTGCCGGCTGCCACAGCGGCGCCGGTGGTCTTCACGAAGCTGCGTCGTGACTTATCAATCGGAGAGGAGGTGTCTTTTTCGCTCATAAAGTAGAATTGTTGGCCAAATCTCAGCCACAAGCGGGGCGCTGTCAAAAATCCTTCTCTACGTGATCAATACCGTGCCATAGTGGCGTATCGCGCCCGGGGCCTCGTTTTCCCGCGGCTCACCGTTTTCCGGTATGGACTTTGCCTTTCTTTTGAAAAAGACGCTTTCCGTCTACGTGAATCCCGTCACGATCACTCTGGAACTGCTGTTCCTCGGCTTTGTTCTCATCGCATTCTCGCGGAAACGTCCCAAAAAGCAGCGGGGAGAGCGTTGGACGCGATTTGTCCATTTTTCGGGAGGATTGGGACTTTTTCTGATTGCGACGGGGATGTTGTTCCTCTTTCTCATCAGTATCGATCCCGTCGCGGGAGGGCTGATGCGCTATCTGGAACAGCAGCATCCGCCTCTGGAAGAGAAGAATGGAGAGGTGGTAGTCGACCTTGAGCCCGAGTTTATCGTCGTGCTCGCGAGTGGTGATCGCGTTGCCGAGGGGCGACCGGAATTGTCGCTCCTGACCCACGCCAGCTATCTCCGTATTACCAGCGCGACCCGAATCTGGAAACAGTTTCCGGAGGCGACCATTGTCCTGACCGGAAATGCCACCGAGACGGCGGCGATGAAGCTTATTGCGACCCGGTTTGAGGTTCCCGCGGCCCGTATCATTGAGGAAAATGAATCCCGGGATACGAAGGATCACCCTGTTTTTGTGAAGAAGATCATCGGTGATGCTCCGTTTTTGCTGGTGACCTCGGGGACTCAGATGCCCCGTGCCTTCCGGCTTTTTGCCGCGCAGGGGCTGAAGCCGACTCCGGCGGCGGTGGATATCTGGGCGTATCCCGAGTGGGGGAACCCCAATCCCTACCAGCCATCATTGCTCATTCCCCGGGCGTCGAATTTGTATGCCTCGTCGGTTGCGATGCACGAACTCATGGGAATGGCATGGGCGGAACTGCGAGGCCAGGCGAGTGAAACCGCACCTGTGGGAAAAAACGCACTTGTGGAAAAAGAGGAGACGGTTGAGCTGTCTTTCTGATGGGAAGAGCTGCGAATTTCGCGGTCTCACGAGTATGGAGAAAAGGTGATATGAAAATGTGAAGCGGAGCGCCTCTGTGGCATTCAGGAGGGGCGATGTTTTTTCGTCAGTTTTTGAGCGCAGTTGATTTGTGCCCCCGTTTCGAGGCAGCATTTTCGACGGGCCCGAATCCAGTCCACCGGATCTGTTTTCGCGGGAATGAATCCAGCCTTGGCGCACCACGCGATGATGAATTGCCCGGTTCTTCCGCATCCGGCTACGCAATGGACCACAACCGGTTCCCCGGCCGCGTGATGTCGATCCATCAGATCGATAAATCTTTCAATCTGAGCGTCGGTCGGGACGCCGTAGTCAGGCACGTTGATGTGGTGATAGGTAAATTGAGGTGGGACATCCTGACGGTTGTCGAACTCGCAGCAATTCACGACGCCCTTGATCTTTTCCTTATCGTAGATTTTGAAGACGTAGGGATCCGGCCACCACGAGGCGGCAATGACGCCTTCGACAATCCAGGTGAAGGGTTCGGTTCTTTCGGGTTGGCCGTTGGATGGCCAATACCAGGGGCGAATGGTTGCGGACATAATCGGTTTCTGTTTATTGATTCAATTCATCCACTTTGGCGCGGAGGGTGGCTATGACGCCGTGAGTGTAATGTGTCAGGGACATGGGGGCGATGCGGAGTTTAAACTTATCCTCTTCGGGAAGGTAGTCGGCCCGGGCGAGAAAGGGCGTGGACCGGAACGAGCCTTCGGACAGGTCGAGCAGAGTAATGGATTGATTCTCATCAACACCAATGACGATGAGTCGTTCGGTGACGTCTGGTTCGGTCAGCATCTCCGGCATGAGATCTTCTTTGAAGTTTTGAGTCGCGGCAGTTTTCCGGGATTGGCTGAACTCTTCGATGGTGATCCACTCTTCCATTCTGAGAATGCCGCCGGGAAAAAGCTCAAGCCATTCAGTGAGGCTACCATCATTTTGAGGTTCTCCGAATTGTCCTGTTCGTTCGCCGATGGGTGGCACATAGCGGAACCTTGCTTCGCCGCCGTTCTGCTTTTTGAGAAGCACGGCAAGTTCTTCCGGGACAGCTTTGCCAAATTTTTCAGCGACCGTTGCGAATAGCGCATCGGTTGCGCCGCCCCGCGCGGAGTCCGCAACCCAGAAGGTATCCAGGGACATGACACGGGGAGAAAGCCGGGGGTCGGGGATGGGGATCGGATCGTTCCCGGAGGGATTTTTACGTCCGCGCAATTGAGGCAAAAACGTGTCCATTGTTCCCAGACTGATTTTATCGTCGGGGCTCATTAAATCATCAAAGTAAACCACTTCCGGTTCGGCATCGCTTCGGTAATCGAGCGCGAGCGCGAGCGCGGTGTCGTAGGTCGCTGCGAGAATGATGAGCTTTTCGGGCTTCTCATGAAGTTCGGCATAGGTCGAGACTCCGTCGAAATCGATCCGCGAGGAAAGGGTTTCCAGACTGATCCAGGATTCAAGGGGAAGCAGTTTGCTCACCGAATAGAGTTGGCCGCTGAATGGGGAGCGCGGTTCGCCGTGCTCGTTGAGCCCGAGACCGGCGTGGAAAGGATAGGCAACGACGCCCCCGTCAAGGACACCGTAAGGTTCCCGGAGTAGCGGTGGCAATGTCAGGCCCAGCCGGGATTCGGCATCTTTCCACTCATCGTCGTTCACACCGCGGGAAGCGTTTGAACTGCTCGAGGCCCAGAATCGGTGAGGTTCGTTGAGTTGGTAGCCGTCCTCACTCAAGGTGGTGAAATCCGTGGGGTTGGGATTCTTTTTCTGGAAATCAAACGGTGCTTCCTCTTTGAGATCGGCAAAAAAGGCATCGAAGTTCGGGTAGTGTTTTCGAATCCAATCCGGCGCTTCGAGGCTCAAGTCGACGATCAGCAGTTCGGGTTCAGTGGGGTTCGCGTGGTAGTCCAGCAGGGTTGCATTTCCGTATCGTTGAGTGAGAACGACCATTTTCTCTGAGTGGGGAAACCAGTCCTCTTTTTCTGATTCGTCACTGTATTCAGGATCGAAGTTTTCGAGGTAGTCACTGATCAAAAGCTGAAGGCTTTCGAGGGGGCGCAGGTCATTGTAGTCGTTCGCGAAGGCATCGATCCAATCCTCGTAAGCGCCCCGGGGATTCTCGACGGCAGGGACCCAGTATGTCGGCAGGGACCCTCCGTTTCTGATATGATAGAGGCGTCGAAGTTTCTCAGGGAGGGGAAAGCCCAGCCTTTCTTCGGTGCGTTGAATCATTTCATCGTTCGCGGTGATTCGGCTTCTGCGAACGGGAGCAGATTCGTTTTCCGTCCAATTCGTGAGGGCCGCGCGACTATGATCGGACACGGTGAAATGGCGGCTCCCGAAAAAGGTCTCTTCAGTGACGACCCGGTCCAACATGGCAATGTCAGCGCCCCCGTCTTCGTCAGAATCACCCCGCGCGGGAGGTGAATGCGGTGTCGCTACGGATGCCGGAGTCTTTTCGCGGGAATTGATCAAGAAAGCGGAGAGTGCAGCAAGGGCGAGGCTGACCGCGATTAAGGTGATTTGTCCTGAAGTGATTCCGGTCGCCATAAGATTATCTGAAAAGAGTTTACTGAATCCCAATCCGATTGAAAACAGTATCGAAACGAGGATGGTTTGAATCAGGAAAGTGATCGCGAGATTTTTACCGAGTTTAACCATTTTCGATTCGCGGAAAAGAGTGGCCCATTGTGCCCATTTGCCTCCGATAAATCCCACGAGAAAGACAAATCCGATCGGCAGGATCAGAAAGGGACTGCTCCCGGTAAATCCGAAATAGAGAGGCAGGGCGGGAAGGGCCAGGCCCGGAAGGAGGCGAAAAAGGGGCATGAGCGAATGGATCTGCGAGATGAGGAAATTCAACCGTTTTTCTGTGAATCCCGGGGATGCGTTTGAAGGGCTTCCCTTGAGATCTTGCCTCGCTCTCGCCCGGTCGCAGATTGAATTTCAAGCTTTCCGATTTCAACTTCTCTGGCTACGATTCGGCTGCGTATCGCCAAGTCGGACCGCCACGTGATATTAGTCAGCTTGATTGAAATCCAGATGAAACGAATACTCGCCAGCCTCCTCGCATTTTTTATCGGCTTCTCGAACGCCGTATCGGAAGATCAGCCGCCGAATTTTGTGGTCATCTTTGTCGATGATCTCGGCTATGCTGATCTCGGCTGCTTCGGTTCGCCTGACATTCGCACCCCTCGACTCGATCAACTCGGAGATGAGGGAGTGCGTTTCACTCATTTTTATGCGCAGCATATCTGTGGACCGTCGCGGGCTGCCTTGATGACGGGTTGCCACCCGCTTCGCGTCGCTGAGCCGGGGAATATTAAGGAGATTCACCCGGTTCTGCATACGAAAGAGATTACAATCGCGGAGGTCTTGAAAACTCAGGGATACGCAACCGGGTGTTTCGGAAAATGGGATTTGGCTCGGCATTCGCAGAGAGGTTTTGAGCCGGGCTTGATGCCGAATCACCAGGGGTTTGACTATTTCTTCGGGACTCCGTCGAGCAATGATCGCTACGTCGATCTCTATCGCAACGAAGCTCTGATCGAAAAAGAGGCAGATATGTCAACCCTGACAAAACGTCACACCGATGAGGTGATTGAGTTCATTGATGAGAACCGGGAGAAACCCTTCTTTGCCTACGTTCCCTATTCAATGGTTCACACCCGGCTGGACGCCTCAGCTGACTTTAAGGGCAAGTCTCCGCGCGGGCTTTACGGGGATGCCGTTGAGGAGATTGATTTCAGTTGTGGTCGGATCATCGATAAATTGAAAGAGCTCGGGCTTGTCGAGAATACCTGGTTCCTGTTCACGAGCGACAACGGTCCATGGCTGAGCAAGAACAAGGGGCACGCTGACGGTCATCTCCCCACCGATCATGGCGGTTCGGCAGGGGAATTGCGCGGCGGTAAAGTTTCCACCTGGGAGGGCGGCGTTCGTGTTCCTGCCATTTTGTGGGCACCGGGTCGGGTTGCTGCGGGAACAGAGTGCGATAAGGTTGCCGCAACGATTGATCTGCTGCCGACCTTTGCAAGATTGGCAGGGACTGAAGCGCCGCAGGATCGTGTCATCGATGGCGTCGATATCCGGCACCTTTTTTCGGGCGATTTCAGAGAGGCTGATGACGACCGTATTTTCCGCTATTACTTTATCAACACCCTCCAGGCGGTGCGTCAGGGGAAATGGAAGCTGCATCTGCCGCGTCCGGAGAATCCACCATGGCTGGGGACTTTCTCGAATAACAGACACATCGCCGCTTCGGATTGGATCGCGATCGAAGAGCCGTTTCTCGTCGATCTGGAGCTCGATCCCGGTGAGACACACTCGGTCGCTGAAGCGAACCCCGAGATCGTCGCGCGTCTCTTGAAACTGGCAGAGGAAGCCCGCGAAGACATTGGTGACTATGACAGGGTGGGGGAGAACATGCGGTTTTTTGATCCGCTGGAAACCCGCCCTGAGAGACCTCAATTCAGAGGACTCGTAAAAAAGGGGAAAAAGAAAAAGTAACCTGAGAACCGGATTCTACTTCACTGGGAAATCGAAGGCCTCGCTGAACGGTTCGCCTCGCAGGGTGTAGTGCCACCATTCTTTGTGATAGGAGTAGAAGCCGCCGCGACTCATTGCAGATCGAAGCCGCTGCCGGTTCCGGCGTTGTTCTGCGGTGACCTTGGAGGAATTGTGGGAGGACTCGGGGCCGAAGTAATCAAATTTGGTTCCCATGTCGACCTCTCCTCTGCCGGATTTTATGAGTGTCAGGTCAACAGTGCTTCCGCGTGAATGGCCGGATCGGCCTGAGATGTAGCCGCCACCGGCGAGAGTCGATTTTTCGATGTCGGGATAGTATTTGGACTTTGTCTTTTGATCACTCCGGTCGCGCACCCAGCGCATGAAGTGGTTCACGGCGCGCTGCGGGCGATAGGCGTCAAAGACCTTGAGCTCGTAACCGTCCGCTTTCAGGTCGGCCTGGACTTTTTTCAGCGCCTCGGCTGCGCGGCGGGTGATGACAATTTTCCTCGCCTGATACCCGTCGACTCGTTTACCCACAAAATTGTTCGAGGTCGCGTAGCGGACGTCGGTAGCGATCGTAGGATCAACGTCTTTCAAATAGACAAAACCCTCAGGCAGATCGGCGAAGGCTGCGAGAGGGCTTGAGAGAAGGAGAGCAGCGCAGAAAAAGGATTGGAATCTCAGCATCGAGGTCATGGTAGATGAGATATCAGCTTAGGAATCGAGATGCAACAGGGTTGAGTCGCTCATTCAACCCTGTTGGATTCACTGAGGAATTCCCCAACTGCGGCAAAATTGTTCTTTTACAGGAAAGCTGAACCGCTCACGTTCAGGGCAGCATGGATCCTTTTGTGTATCAATATAGCGTCGGCGGATTGGTTTTTGTGGTGGGCTTGTACTTTGCGGGGCGTCAGGGATACATCGGACTTTCGGGAAGAGGGTTCCGGAATCTGCTCCTGATGCTGGGCGGGATGATGTTCTTCATGGTCCTTCAGGGATACCTGCAATATGCCCCCATGAGCGAACTGGAAGCGGTTCCCTACACCGGAGGGGAACGGGCGGAGAAGTCGATCGGAAAGCCCATCGATTTCGGGATCATGGGGATTTACATCGTCATGATTTTGCTGATCGGAACCTGGTTCGGGCGCAGGCAGCAGGGGACCAAAGATTACTTTTTCGGCGGTCAGCGATTCTCCTGGTGGATGATTGCATTCAGTCTCGTCGCGACCTTGGTCGGCTCCTACAGCTTCGTGAAATATTCTCAGGCGGCCTACAATTACGGCTTCGCCTCGAGTCAGAGTTACCTCAATGACTGGGCGCTGATGCCGTTGCTGCTTTTCGGCTGGCTTCCGATTCTCTATTTTTCGCGGATCACGACGGTGCCGGAGTATTTTGAAAGGCGCTTCAATCGCAAGGTCCGCCTCGCTGCGACGGTCGGAGTGCTTGTCTATCTGGTCAGTTATGTCGGGGTCAATCTCTACACGATGGGAACGGTGTTTCACCATCTTCTCGGATGGAATGTGATGGGTTCCGCGATTCTGATTGCGGGGATTTCAGCCATCTACGTGACCTTCGGTGGGCAGACCTCTGTGATCATGACGGATCTGTTTCAGGGCGTCATGCTGCTTCTGACAGGGATCGTCCTCCTCGTTTTGGGGATTCACTACCTCGGCGGCGTCGAGGAGTTTCTCGGTCATTTACCCCGCGGGCACCGGCTTGCTTTTAACAATTTCAACGAGAACCCCACCTTCCCTTCTGTGGGGATCTTCTGGCAGGATGCGATGGCCAATTCGGCTTTCTTCTACTTTCTGAATCAGGGCATTCTGATGCGTTACATGGCGACTAAATCGACTCGCGAAGCGCGGAAGGCGGCGATTGCGATGCCCCTGATTCTCATGCCGATTGCTGCCATTGTCGTGGCCTCGGGTGGCTGGATTGGTCAGTCTTTTGTTCACGCCGGAATTCTCCCTGAGATGGATCCGAAAAAGGCATTCTACATCACCGCTGAATTTCTCTCCCATCCCGGCGTATTCGGGCTCATTCTCGCCGCTCTCACAGCGGCACTCATGTCCACGGTCGACACGCTCATTACTGCTGTTTCCGCCGTGGTTGTGAATGATATCTATAAGCCGCTCGTGAAGCCGAACGCGACTGATAAACAGCTCCTGCGCACCGCGCGGATCAGCTCGATCGGAGTGACTTTGTTAGGCATTGCGCTGGTGCCGGTCTTCATGCAGTTCGCGACGATCTACGCCGCGCATGGAGCGATGACAGCAGCGGTGACGCCTCCGCTCGTGGTGGCTTTGATTCTCTCGGTTTTCTGGCGGCGCTTCACTGCAAAAGCGGCGCTCGCAACCATCGTCGGGGGACTGCTCGCAATTGGCGTTTCCATCTTCATCCCCGAGATCATTCGCCTGATTGCTCACGGCGTGCCCATGGACGAAAATTTCAGAGACAACGGCGAGGGTCTTTTTGCGGGTGCCAAAGAATACAAGTTCATGCGGGCCTTGTTTGGTCTCATTGTCAGTGGCGCTATCGGTGTGATCGTGACTCTTTTTACGAAACCGGAACCGAAAGAGAAACAGGCCGGACTGGTCTGGGGGACGGTGAAGGATGCGATCCGCCATTACAAGGGGTCGGAGGGTAGTGAGGACGATTCGGCTGAGACTTTGGCGATGCCGATGAAGTCAGAGGTGGAAGCACCGCTCGAAGGGGAGGGTAAGCTTCCAACGGTGCGTCTCTCCGCCACGGTGATGGCGCAACTCCGCGCGAAAGTGGGCGATCCTGTCTACATCACTGATACTCGCTGGTGGCTGGGCGGCTTGCAGTCCATGCATGTCGTCGTGGGCGGACAATGCGAGAGTGACGCGGACGTGATCGAGTTGGGACCGGACACACACGGGGCGGTCGTGACGGCCGGGAGGCACGACAGGCCGCTCAAGGTGGAGCGGCTCTACTGAACCGGTGCCTGAATCAAGTGACGCACCTCGCCGGTCTTGATCGGATCGAGAGAGCGGTGATGACGCGGGTCCAGGTTTTGAAAGGCGCAGGAGAGAATCATCGCGACATCGCAGTGGGTCACGAGCAGGCAGGTTTCAATGTCAGGGTTTTTCTCCACTTCGAGAATGAGATCGCAGACTCTTCCGGTGACCTCATAAACTGACTCGGCATGGCCCGGAACGTTTTCCGGATCTGTCGGGTCGACTTTCCACACGTCGTGGTAGTGCGCGTCTGGAAGCAATTCGTAGTCACCAAAGTCACGTTCGATGAGGCGGTGATCCGTTATCGGCTGAACTCCGAGAATCACTCCGGCGATTTCTGCAGTTTCACGGGTGCGGAGAAATGGTGACGTTACGATGCGCAGAGGTGGCGTCGCCAGCAGGTCCTCCCGGGCGGGGCGGACGGAGTTCTCCACCTCTTCGCGGCCGTGACCGGTCAGTCCGAAAGCAGTTTCAGCGTTGGCGAGCTGACTTGCGACAATGCCTGCAACATTGGCTTCGCTCTGGCCGTGCCTGAGGACGAACCACCGTTTCGTGAGGCGGGCGGATAATGGGGATAGGTAGTCGCGGTTGTTCATTTCAGGAGGTCTGCCTACCGGGAGTTTTCATCACAGGGGATTCAATTGAAAGCAAATACCGGTTGGATTCGTCAAAGCTATCAGTGGCGTTCGGGAGTGAAAACAGTAGCATTCCACCTCACTGCAAAATCGACTAACTATCATGAAACGATTCACACGCGCTTCCCTCGTCGCCGACGCTCTCTGTCTGGGCTCCCATTGGATTTACGATCAGTCCCAAATCGCCTCCCGTTTTCCGAATGGGATCTCCACTTTCTCCGATCCGGCGAGTCCGTATCACCCGAACCGTGAGGCGGGGGAGTTGACTCACTACGGGGATCAATGCCTGACATTATACAATTCGATTGAAAAACGGAACGGGTTTGATCTCGATGGCTGGCGCGAGGACTGGCTCGCGGCGATGGCGAATTATGACGGCTACGTCGATGGTGCGACCAAGAAGACACTGGCCGCGGCCGGGCTCAAACCGTCCGATTCACACGATCTCGCAGGCGCTTCACGCATCGCTCCGATTCTGGATCTCGGGCTGCCGGTGAAGGATGCTGTAAAAGCAGCGCGTGCCCAAACCACTCTAACCCACGGGGATCCGGCTGTCGCTGATGCGGCGGAGTTCTTTGTCCGCGCGGCGGTGGCGGTGCTGAACGGGGCGACCTTTGATGACGCTTTTTTCGATGCCGTTGAATGCGGCCATTATGACAGACTCAACGTTAAGCAGAGTGTCGAGCTCGCCTGCGGGGCTGCGAAAAGTGGTGGCGATTCCCTGACGATCGCTTCAGATTTCGGCCTCACCTGTGACGTTTCTGATGCCTTCCCGCTCGCGCTATACATGGCGTTGCTGCCGGGCGGGAATTTCGCTTCAACGATGAGCACCAACGCGCTCGCGGGCGGCGACAGCTCGGCCCGGGCGATGCTGGTGGCCCTGCTCTTTGCAGCGCGGGATCCGGAAGCCGGTGCTGAACTCGCCGGAAAATTGCGGCTTGGCAATGGATAGGCGCAGGCGGCGTCGAATCCCTATTTTGCCGGCCGGATCAATTCAACTTCTCGACAGCCCAAAGGAGTGCTGTCAGGATTACGACCAACAGTGGGACAAGGTATCGAGCGGGGAGATGCGTCACCTCGGGGAGCGTCAATTTTCCGTAGTCGCCCCAGTTGTCGATGGTGCGGCCGATCACCGAGGACATTTCGGCAAAAAGATAGGAACCGGCAATCAGTCCCATCGCGACAACGACGGCGTCCCAGTTTCCCTGCCCGAGCGCAGCGATGTTGGTTCCGGGACAGTAAGCCGCGAGTGCAAATCCCGATCCGAAGAGGAGTCCGCCGATGATGTTAGGTCCTAGTTTGGTCGCTTTAATGTGCAACTCGACCCGTCCGACGGAATGCAGCGTGTAGAGCCCTATCATTCCGACAATCACGGCGGAGACCATGATTTTAACGACGGTCCAGTCCTCAAGGAGAAGCTGCCCGATGAGGACGTGGAATTTCCCCACGCCGCCTTTCTGAAGGAGGAATCCGAAGACGATTCCGAAAAGCAGTCCAAACTGTAGATTAGAGGACTTGCTGTCTTGTGGTTTGGTCAGGTCGGTCATGTCATTAGAGCCGGTAGAGAAGGAATGCGGTCGCGATGCCTCCGATAAAAAAGCAGGTCGCTGCGATCCACGACCCGACTGACAATTGCATCGTTCCGGAGATCCCGTGGCCGCTGGTGCATCCGCCCGCGAGCCGTGCGCCGAAGGCCATGAAGATGCCTCCCGCGAAGGCTGTTAAGCCCCGTAGCAGGAAAGTTTCTTCGCCAAAGCGATCCACCCACATTTCAGGGAGGAACCCCGGGGCGAATTCATCGCCGGTGATGGCGGCTGCGGTTGCTCCTATCAGCATTCCGATGATGAGCATTGTTCCCCAGCCGAACTTCGGCGGGTTGTCGCGAAAGTATTTCAATGAAGTGGTGTGCCGCGGGGCGATCGCTTTCCCCAAAGCTCCCGCCGCCGTGGCATACTGGCTCGAGGCACCGAGCGCCTTGTTTGAGAGGAGAAACGTCAGCCACGAAAGCACTCCGATCAGTCCGCCGACGAGGTAGGGAGACCATGCTCCCCCCCGGTAATCGAGTGGATCGACCGGCTCCAGGGGCGCGGCCATGGCCATCGCCGGTAAGGTGAGGACAGTCAGGTATAAACAGATGAGTTTCATGAGTCGCTGCTTTCTTCATTTTCAACAGGAAACCCCTGTGACTTCCACGCCTTCCAGCTTCCGGGGAGAGTCCGGACGTCCTCGAATCCCTCCTGCTTCAGGAGGCTCGCGGCAATGCTGGCGCGATAACCGCTCGCGCAGTATGTCACGATCGGCGCTGATTTTTTGAGGTCGCCGGTTCCGTC
>JARGPH010000005.1:38434-131418 GCA_029213065.1 Verrucomicrobiales bacterium
AGGAAGCTGTGGCTCGCTCCGGGTATCCTGCCATTCTTCCATTCCGAGGGGCTCCGGACGTCGAGGATCTGGAGTTCGTCACCGGATTCTTTGACTTCGTGAACGGTCATCTGAGGCACCTCGGAGAGGTGGTGCCCCGCCTGGTCCCATGCTGCCATTCCCCCGGCGAGGTAGCCTGTAAACCTGGTGTAGCCCGAACGGATAAAGAACGAGGCTATTTTGTCCACATCGCTGTCGGACTCAAGCACGAGGAGAATGGGTTTGTCAGGATCGAGGAGCCATCCCGCCCAGACCGTAAGCATGGGAGATGTCTGGATGTTCATCGCTCCTTCGATATGTCCGCCTCCAAAGGCGAGTGTGTTTCGCGTGTCGATCAGCACCGAATTTCCCTCCTCGATTTTTTCAACAAATGCGTCGGGAGTGAGGGCGGGAATGAGGGGAAGCCCGTCGAGGATCTCAGGCCCCTCCGCATTTACTTTTTTCATCCGCTGGTAGTAGGTCGGTTCGGGCGGGGCGGTGGAAAGGGCGTGTTCGATCAACTCCTCCCTGTCCTTTTTCTTGAAGTAGGCGTTGTGGTCCAGCTCGTATCCGACTGTGCTTTCGAGGCGGTCCCCAATGTCTGCACCGCAGGGCGATCCCGCGCCGTGAGAAGGGTAAATGATCACGCCCGGATCCAGTTTGGCGAAGTAATTGAAAAGGGTGTCGTAGAGATCCGATGCGAGTTCTTCAGCGTTGTCGCCGAGCAAGTCAGGACGCCCTGCCGAATTCACAAAGAGCGAGTCGCCCGTAAAAACTCCGTAGGGTTTGTCCTTTTCGACTTCTGCGATTTCATAGGAGAGGTGCTCCGGAGTGTGTCCGGGAGTGTGGCGTGCTGTGAGCGAGAGACTTCCGATTTCGTAGCGATCCCCATCAGTGACGCCGACGACATCAAAGCCGTATTCGGCGCCTTCCTCGACACTGGCATAGATTTTCGCGGTCCCCGTCTGTGCCGCCAGTTCTCTGGCACCGCTCACGAGGTCGGCGTGGATGTGAGTCTCGAAAATATGAGTGATCGACACGCCGTGCTCCCGGGCGAGTTTGAGATAAACCTCAACGTCACGGCGAGGGTCGATAATCGCGACACTGCCCACTGCGTCGTCTCCGATCAGGTAAGAGAGCTCTGCGATTCCTTCGGTTTGAATGCGTTCGAAAATGATAGCCATAGTGACTCTCTATTGCAGCAAAAGGAAGGCCATCGGGTTGTTTGGGGTTGTATCGGATTGATTTACAGATGGTTATGAGTGTTTTGACGGAGCGGGGTCGCGCGGGAATACTTGCGTATTGCAGTATGCAGATTGCATGATGCATTTCATAGGCAGTTGACGCACAGGAAGTCATTCGTCCAGAGCGTCCGCGGAATGGGGTGTGTTTCAAAACGAGTGACAAACCGCGGGGCTAGGCGAACATCACGTGGATCAGTGTGTTGTTAGTGGCGTCTGAGGGGATATGACTAGGCAGGTTTCATGAATCAATTTCGGTTACATTTTCAAAGCGCTTCGATTCGACCGTTTTCCGGTCGTGTGCGGGGAGGTCTGACTTCAGGGCTGAGCCTGTGGTTGCTGGCTTTCGTGGCTTTCAGCGGCGTGAATTTTGCTGCGGCTGAAGAGGGGAAAACACCTACCTGGAATGAAGTGGTTCCGATCCTCGATAAATACTGCTTTCAGTGCCATGGCGGCGAGAAAACCAAGGGGGAGGTTGATTTAAAGGCACTTGAGGGGAATCCAGAGGTCGCGGGCCATTTTGCCTTCTGGGAGGACGTGGCGTTTGCAATCGAAGATGAGGAGATGCCCCCGGTGGACGATCCTCAACCCAGCGAAGCGGAGAAAAAATTGCTCACCCGATGGCTTGATGCCTCCCTCGATGCGGTCGCGCAGGCCAATGCGGGCGATCCCGGTGAGGTCACGGTTCGACGCCTCACCAATGTGGAATACGACAATACGATCCGCGATATCACGGGAATTGATTTTGGCCTGTCGAAAAAATTTCAGCCCGACGGCGGCGGCGGGGAGGGGTTTTCCAATGTCGGCGATGTTCTTTTCGTTAATCCGCAGCAGCTCGACAGCTACCTTTCCGCGGCGCGTTACCTCACTGACCGCGCTTCGATTTTGCCCGGTCGGGGTGTGAATTTCCGGAAAGAGCGAGTCGGGCTCCGCAGCGCGATGCAGTTCAAGGCGGAGGCAGAGCAGAGTCTTTACATTTGGTATCAGAAAATGGCTGCACCCCATCTGCCGAAGGATGGCGAAGACCGACGCGGTGATGAATACATGCTCGCGGCCTGGAAATACAAGCACCGGGAAAAGACCGGTGCAGGGTCTCTCGACCAGCTCGCGAAAGAGGCCGGGCTTTCGGCTGCGTTTCTCAGCAACTGGTGGGAATTGCTCAACATCAAAACGACCAAATCAAGATTTCTGGACATGATTGTCGGTCCGTGGAATCAGCTTCCGGGTCCGGCGGCGGACAAGCCGAAAGAAGTGCCTGACACAGTTAAAAAAGCGATCGCAGGCATCGAGGCGCGTCATCTTTCCTGGAACAAACGCGAAGGGGAAGGCTGGGTGCGGACGCAGCGTCGCCAGCAGGATTCGGACGGGCTCCGTAATCGGGCGATCAACGTGACGATTCATAAAGGAGAGCCCATTCACGTTGTGGCGGGCGACTTTGGCGACGGCGGTAAAGGGGATCTCATCGTTTTCGATTCGATCACGATTAAGGAACCGAAGCAAAAGGCGATTCACTACGTCGATTGGCTCAAGAAGCGGCTCGCGACGAATCGGGAACAGCTTAAGAAACTGAAGGCTGACTCGAAAGCAGATCCGAAAGTGAAATCGAAGGAGCTCGCGGGACTTGAGAAAACGGTTCGGGATGGTGAAAAGGTTATCGGTCTTTTCGGCAAGCATCCCCTGGGGAAAAAAGTTTCACCTCACATGCTGGTGGTTCAGGCTCCGGCGGTGATTACGCTTCCCTGTGGGGTTCAGTCTCTCGTCCGCGCAAGTGCGCGGCTGGAAATGGACCAGCCCGATGTCGATGCCGCCTCTCATCAGTGGACTGTGACCGGCAGTTCTCCGCCGGATCCGAAAGCGATTATTCCCGGTGCTCTTGTGATTTATAAAAGAAGCACGCCGATCGCCCGGACGATCATGGGCGAGTTTTCGCGGATGAAAGCGGCCTTTCCGGACGAGTATAATCGCCTTCTTGAGGAGGTTTCCCGGAACTATCTGCGCGGCGGAAAAGGGATGGGCGTCTATTATTTAAACGACGAACAACTACGCGCTACCCTGACGGACTGGGGGCGCACCGAACACGAGCGAATGCTGCGTGACTGGGCACTGCTGAAAAATCCGAAGCCAAACGAAAAGACCAGCAAAGAGATTGATCAGGGGATCATGGCGCACGTGCACTGGTGGGCGCACCGGGCCTGGCGTCGGGATCTTACGAGCGAGGATCGCAAGGCGCTCACTGCGATTTACGATGCGGCGAGAGCTCGTGATATGGATTCGGAAACGGCGGCGCGTGAAGTGCTCACTCAGGTTTTTGTTTCGCCGGAATTTCTCTTCAAGCTGGAAGGTGGGGAGGAGCCCGGCATTCACCCCGTCTCTCCCTGGGAACTCGCTTCCCGTCTCAGTTATTTGCTCTGGGCGTCCACTCCCGACACGATTTTACTGGATGCCGCGAGGGACGGAAGTCTTATGACGCCTGAAGGTCGCGCCGCCCAGGTCAAGCGGATGCTTCGCAGCAAAAAGGCGGAGGCACTCGCCGGTGAATTTGCAGGGCAGTGGCTCGAGTTTCACGGGTTCACGGAGCACAATTCGGTCGATGAGAAAACCTTCCCCGAGTTCACTCCGGAACTGCGGGCCGACATGCTCAAGGAGTCGGAGGCGTTCTTCGCTCATCTCATTCGCGAAGACCTTCCGGTGCGGGAAGTTCTCATGGCTGAATACACTTTTCTCAATGAGCGCCTCGCGAAACATTACGGTGTTCCCGGCGTTTCCGGTGGCGAGTTTCGCAAGGTGCCTGTCGCCAAGTATCAACGCGGTGGGCTCCTTGGTATGGGCAGTATTCTCACGAAGACCTCTTTCCCGCAGCGGACCAGTCCCGTCCTGCGGGGGAACTGGCTCCTCAACGCGGTTCTCGGCCAGCCGACACCACCGCCGCCACCTGACGTCCCTGAACTTGAAGCGATTGTCGGAGCCAAAACGCTGCGCGAAAAGCTGGAGCTGCACCGGGAGGACAAGGCTTGCGCTTCCTGTCACGAAAAACTCGATCCGCTCGGTTTCGCTCTCGAGGGATTTGATGCGATCGGCCGATTCCGAAGCAAAGACGAATCCGGTATTCCCATCGACGATCTCGGGACCTTGAAAGACGGGACCGAATTGAAAGGAATCGCCGGTCTCCGTGATTATCTCGCAGAAAACGATGCCGATTTTTATGAACTTTTCGCGAAAAAGCTCATCGGATATGCCACGGGACGCAGCCTCATTGCAACCGACCGTGAGCTCGTTGAAAAGATTCGTAAACGCCTTCAGGCGGGAGAGGGGCGTTTTTCCGACGGCATTCTCACGATGGTGGAAAGCCGCCAGTTTCTTTCCCGCCGAAACGAAGTTACCCTTTCTGATTAGATACCTCACCGACACCGATGACTTCTATAAATCGCTCTCGAAATTCCCGCCGACTCTTCCTGCGTAACGCCGGTATTGCTTTCGGGCTTCCGTGGTTGGAATCCATGAACGCCTGGGGTAGCACAGCAGGGAAAAACGCCGCTGCGAATGAAGCGCCCCGTCGCTTCGCGACGCTCTTCATGGGCAACGGCGTGAACCCTCATCACTGGGGAGCAACCAATACCGATCACGGGATGGAGCTGATGAAAACGCTCTCTCCGCTCGAGCCGGTTAAGGATCGCCTTCTCGTCATGAAAGGGCTCTGGAATCCCACGACGATCGAAGGTCCCGGAGGTCACTACCCGAAGATGAATGTTCTCTCGGGCCTGACCGTGAAACAAACCACGACCGATGTCCAAGTCGGGACGACGATGGATCAGGTCATGGCGAAGGAGATTGGCCACAACACGCCGATGCCCAGCATTGTCCTCGGAACCGAGCCGCCGCGTTACAGCACCGACAGCGGATTCACTTCGCTTTACTCCGCCTACATTTCCTGGAGTAGCCCGACGACTCCGGCACCCAAGGAAATTTACCCGCAGCAGGCATTCGATCAGCTTTTTGATGACGGCAGCAAACGTCGCCGCGACAAGAGCGTTCTCGACCTCGTGCTTTCCGACGCGAAGAGCCTTCGTGGCAAAGTGAGCAGCCGCGACGCGCAAAAGCTCGACGAATATTTTACCTCGGTTAGGGAGCTCGAACAGCGTATCGAACGATCCGAGAAAGCTTCTCAAAGCGAAACCGCCGGACAAGGCTGGCAGCCGAGTGTGACGAAGCCGACCTTCGCGCGGCCTGAAGCGGGGATTCCTAACGACGTTCGGGATCACCTCAAACTCCAGCTCGACATCATGGTCCTCGCCTTCCAAATGGATCGCACCCGCATCGCATCAATGATGCTGAACAACGATCTTTCGCAGATGAATTTCGGTGGCTTTCTGGACAACGTCAAAGGCGGCATTCACGAGCTTTCCCACCACGCGGGTAACGAGGAACGCCTCGGGATGTATCAGCGGGTCAATCAGTATCACATGCAGTTGCTCAGCGAGACGCTTCAGAAAATGGATAACACCGACGAGGGCGAACGCTCCCTCCTCGACAACAGTATGATTCTGTTCTGCTCCAGTCTCTGGGATGGAAATGCTCACGACTCACGTCAGCTCCCTGTCCTCCTCGCCGGCGGCGGGGGAGGCACGATCAAAGGCGGTCGCATGCTCGATTACAGCAAACAGGAAAACCGGAAACTCTGTCGTCTCCACCTCGCGGTGATGGACCGCATGGGCGTGAAGACCGATCACTTCGGTGATGCGGACACCGCCCTGCCGGAGCTTGGGTGAGGTGCGATACGCTTGGGTTCGAGAGGGGTGGCGGCGAGTGCCAACGAGTGGCTGACGGAGCCCGTGTTCTACCCGTTTTAGAGCTCATCGTCATTCGATCCGATAGGCAGGGCGCTCCACTCGCCTGGCGCTCGCCACTACTTCAGACTCCCGCTGGAGGGCGAAGTGCAATGCTCCATGCACTTACGTGCGGAGTCTCGGTTGGCAGCAGGATGCAGCCACTCTTTGGCTTTTTTGACTTCGTAGCCCTAACGGGAGAATTAAATTTCCGCTCGCCAATCCTGTGAAACTGTGAAACTGTGTTTCTATGAAGAATGTCACCGTTTCATTGGAGGATGAGCTTTATCGCCGTTCGCGCGTGGCAGCTGCGGAATCGGATACTTCTGTGACCGCACTGGTGCGTGAGTTTTTGACAGAATACACCGCTTCGGGAAAGAGCGGTGCTGACGGACATCACGCTTCCAGCCAATCCGACAAAGTATTGGAGATCATTGCGAAAATGCGTAAACGCCATCCTAACTTCACAGCGGATAACCTCCTCACTCGTGACGAGATTCATTCCCGTTGAGCCGACGGTCCATGAACTTCGTCGACACCAATATCTTGATCTATGCCTTTGGGCAGGATGACGGATCAGGGCGTCCCGATATGGCGAGGGAAATCATCGGGAAAGGGGATCTCGCCTTTTCGATTCAAGTGTTCCAGGAGTTTTTCTTTCAGGCCACTCATAAGCGTAGGAAGGAGCCGCTTTCGTCAGACGAAGCCCTCGAAGTGATTACCTCACTCGCTGCATTTCCTGTGCAGAGTAACGACCTTCCGCTGTTTCGCGAAGCGGTCGCGATTCAAAAACGATTCCAGACTTCATTTTGGGATGCCAATATTCTTGCTGCAGCGAAGCGGTTGGGTTGCGGTGTGGTTTATTCGGAAGATTTGAATGCGGGGCAGGATTTTGGTGGAGTTTCGGTCGTGAATCCTTTTACGGTCAAGTAACCTCCCGCACACTGGCTCCGTCGACCCATTGTGGTGGTGTCATGATCTGACGTGGCACTTCGGGGACGCCGTGTTCGTGTTGTGAAAGTTGCGAGACAAGAATGTCGACGGCGGCGGCAGCGAGGTGGTCGCGGCGCTGGTAGATTCCGGCGAGATGACTCATTTTCGGCGTCCAGTCGTGGGCGACGAACCCGATGTCTTCGGGGACGCCGAGACCGAGTTGTTTGAGCCAGTCGGGCACGTGAGTGTCAAAGGTGATGAGTGCGTCGGGTTGGTGCTCGTTGAACCACTTTTCGAAGGTGTCGAAGCCGAGGCTGATGTCATTGTCAGGAAAAAGAAGAAGGGGGACGCGGTTCGCGGTTGGGAGGCTCAGTTGCCAGTGAAAGAGGCCGCCGGTGTAACCGAACTGTGAGCGATTCACGATCCACTGGGTCACCGCGACGCCGATACGCTCATAGCCGCGCGCACTGAGTTGTTCCGCCGCCATTTGAATGCCGAGGGTCATGTTGCCGGCGCACATGTGAAGGGCGGGTTCCTCCATGGCGTTGCCGAATTTCACAGCCGCGAACGGAGAGTAGTCGATTTCGGCGCAGGGAAGTTGCGTGCTTTGTGGCGAAACGATCACGGCCTCGATCCCACGGGCGCGGAGCACCTGTTGGAGGCGCTTCGGGGTGAGCCCGTCTCTCCCCAGGAAAAATTCTTCGACCGCGTAGCCATGTCCGTGCGCCCGGCTGCGAATATCTTCGATGGGGACATACTGGTAGGAGGGCCCGAGAAGTCCGTCTTCGGGCAAATCTTCGCGAATTACCGCGATGACGGCGCGCAGCCCGATTTTCTTCCGGCTGCGCACATTCTGCATGAGCCGTGCGAGGTGGGGATCGGGTTCGTATCCGAGTGTCTCCGCAGCCTCGAGGACCCGCTGCCGCGTCGTTTCAGCGACTTTTGGGGCTCCCCGGAGGACCCGGGAAACGGTCATCGTGGAGACTCCGGTGGAGCGGGCGATGTCTTGAAGGGATACGGATTTGGACGGCACGATGTTATCATAACACCAGTTGGGCAGTTGTCATCGTCCATGAAATCCAGTCCAGTCACGATTGTATGAAAAAGAACCTTTTAACGGGCCTTCTCGGTCTCATGGTCTCCCTCTCTTTTGCCTCGCATTCCCCCGCGCAATCGGATGCACAAGAATCGCTCATTCCGGAGGGGTGGGATCCGGCACTCGCCGGTGATATCGTTCTGCAGGGACTGGTCAACACTTCGGCTCCCCGCGTCAAAGGGGCGCACGATGCGGAGTTCGTGTGTGTCGGAGAGCGGGCTTATGTCGTTGCCGAGGCAAACGATGAAAAGTCGGGTGAGAGTGCCGGCTGGCCTTTCATCTACGCGACGATGTCGATTGTGAATTTGAAAACGCTCGAGGTTGAGGCAGTGATCGATTTTGCAAAAGGAGAGCAGGTTTTTGAAAATGAAACGCTGCCGGTCGGAGCCTGCTTTGTGCCTCGCATTATTCAAAAAGATGATCAGTCTCTGCGTTGTTACTTTACGAGTGAGGATCCCGGAAAAAGGCAGTCGCAAATGTGGTATCGGGATTTCGATATCACGTCGGGTGAGTTCCTTTCGACGATCCACAAGGCAAAACTGAAGACCGCTGCGGGGATGGTTCCTTTTCAGCCAAAGCATTTTCATGCCGATGCCGCAGCGCAGGGTTTCACGAAGAAGGCAGTCGACGCGTCCTTCTTTATTTTCGATTCCTTCAAGGAGTTCGACGGAAAGACTTACGTCGCGCTGAATAATTTTGCGGGGAAACAGAATGCCCTCGCTCTCGTCCACGATGATTTGGAAACGTTCGAGGTTCTCGGTCACTTCAACGAACCGCAGTCTGAGAAACTGAGCGAGTCGGCGGTGAACCGGCTTCCCGACGGCACGTGGATGGCGATCTGCCGCAACGACGGAGGGAACTACCATTTTACGACAAGCAAGGATGGCAAAACCTGGACGGAGGGAAAAGAACTGCCTTTCGTGCCGAACGGGGCGAACTCGAAGCCGACTTTTGATAAGTTCGGCGAGGTCTACTATCTCGGCTGGCAGGAGGCGACGAGGATTCAGGGCGTTTCCCGCAGCGTCTTCAATATCGACATTTCCCGGGACGGCAAAACCTGGGAGCGGAAGTATCGGTTTGAAACGCCGAAGTCATTCCAGTATCCGAGCTTCCATGAGCACGACGGGACGATTTGGTTGAACACGACCGCGGGTGACACCTCCTCCAGCCGCAAAGAACGCATCATGTTCGGTAAGTTGGAAAAGGTCGGCGAGTTCGCTTCGCAGGAGGGCAAGTCACGCATCGTCTGGCCGAAGCCGAAAGTCGTTCCCGCCGTCATGAAACGCGGTGTGAAGCTTTTTACGGATCGCGCTTATGTCCTCGATGAGATGCCGGAGGTCGTGAGCGGCTTACGCTTCTATCGCACCAGCATTGAGAAAAACAATGTCATCGTCACGAAGCCGGGGACGATTTACGCGCTCACTCCGACAGCTCGTCCCAAGGCCGCGAGTCAAGAGGATGCCCTGAAGGGCGCTGGCTTTTCCAAGGTCGATGTGCCCGAGGTGCAGCTCTTTCCCGGTGAGATTAACCGCGTGAGCCTCTATCGAAAGGAAGTCAAAAAGGGAGAGCGTCTTAAGTTTCGCAAGCTGGTTCTCTTGATCGAGGGCGCCGGGGTTGAAGTTCAGAACTACGATCCGAATGCGGTTCTCGATGCCCGCACTGAGCCTCCCACGATCATCACGAATCCCGGTGCCGAGTTTCAGGATGAGGCCCGTCCCGGCGCGATGATCATCGGGATGGACCGGACGCCGAAGGGTCGCATCTGGGGCTGCTGGACGGGGACGGGAGACAAGCGTGACGGCTATTTTATTCTCGCGACGAGTGATGACGGTGGCGAAACGTGGTCGAAGCCGCGTCTCGTGGTCGGGGCCGCCGATCCTTCAGGAAAACGCACTCGTGCGGCTTTGGTAGGAAATTTGTGGACTGATCCTCTGGGGCGTTTGTGGCACTTTTTTGATCAGACGGTTGTCGGTGCTCCGGGCCCGACAGGGAACTGGTATATCCGCTGCGACGAGCCGGATGCGGAGAATCCTCAGTGGTCCGAGCCGGTTTACATCGCGCCCGGGCGCACCCTCAACAAGCCGACCATTCTCGAGAATGGCGACTGGTTGCTGCCTATATCCCATTGGGCAGAGAAAACGGCGTGGATCTATGAATCAAAGGATCAAGGGGAAAGCTGGAAGCCACGTGGCAATGTCAAATTTCCCGGATGGCAATACGATGAACATATGGTCGTTGAACTGCGTGACGGACGACTCTGGATGCTCGCACGCACTTCCGGTGGACCACACGAAACCTTCTCTACTGATAAGGGCGTCACCTGGAGTGAACCCAAACCCGCGGCGACGATTCAGAATGTGAACTCGCGTTTCTTTCTGCGACGCCTCGCTTCGGGGCGCATCCTTCTGGTGAAGAACGGCCCTATTGATGAAACCCTGAAGCAGCGCTCTCACATGACCGCATTTCTTTCGGAAGATGACGGCAAGACCTGGAAAGGTGGTTTGCTCCTCGATGAGCGCTCCGCGGTTTCCTATCCCGACGGATTCGAGGCACCCGATGGACTCATCCACATTCTCTACGACTGGAATCGACACACCGACGCGGAGATCCTCATGGCGAAGTTTCGTGAAGAAGACATCCTTGCCGGTAAGGTGGTTTCTGCGGATGCGAAGCTTCAGATGCTCGCTAACAAAGCGACAGGGCCGAAGCCGATTCTCTACAATGGCATCGAGCTTCCGCTTGAGTGGCCGCCCCGTCGTCTCAGCCCGGATTCCGGCGAGCCGATGCCGGTGCCCTATTTGAAGAAAGTTCCTAAAACGTTACCCATTGATGTGGGCCGTCAGCTCTTCGTTGATGATTTCCTGATTCAGAAAACGACCTTGAAGCGGACCTTTCATCAGGCTGATAAATTCGAAGGCAATCCGGTTTTTAAAGCAGAGACAGAACGCGAGCTCTCCGGGTCGGACGAAGGTGAACTCGGTGAGGAGGCGACGGTCTTCACCGGCCAGGGCGGCGTGTTCTGGGATCCTGCGGAGAAGCTTTTCAAGATGTTCTATGTCGCAGGATGGCGCGGGCCGCTCTCGATGGCAACGAGCAAGGACATGGTGAACTGGGAGCGTCCTGATCTCGGTCTTGCCGGAGGCAATGCGCTCTTGCCGCAGGGGCTGAAATGGACGGGGACTGATGTGAAAACGGGCGGGTCCGACAATTGCGTCTGGTTGGATCTCAACGCGACTGATCCGGCAGAGCGAATCAAGTATCTCTCCTGCTGGTTGCATGTCCCGAAAGCGGATCGACCGAAGGGCTTTGTTCATTCACTCCAGACTTCCGACGGGAAAACCTGGTCTGAAGCGTTGCCTACAAGTATGGCGTCGGGTGATTACTCGTCGTTTTTCTATAATCCGTTCCGCGAAAAGTGGTGCTTCAGCATCAAGGAGCACACTTCACGCGGGCGCAGCCGGAACTACCTTGAAACTGACAAGTTTCTCGATGGATATGACTGGGAAAAGTCCGTCTTCTGGACCGCTTCCGATAAACTTGATAAGCCGGAACCGGAAGACAGCTACCCCGGCGCGAGTCAGCCTGCTCAGCTATACAGTCTCAACGCGGTCGCTTATGAAAGTCTCATGATCGGGATGCACTACATTCATCGCGGTCCGTCCAATCGGGTTTGCAATGAAGGTAAGTTTCCGAAGCTGGTGGATCTTGAGCTTGGGTTCAGTCGTGATGGATTTCATTGGGATCGCCCGGATCGGAGCGGATTTATCAAAGGCTCGCGCACTGAAGGTTCGTGGGATCGCGGTTACCTTCACAGCACCGCGGGTGTTTTCGTCGTTCTCGATGATAAACTGGTTTTCCCTTACATGGGCACATCGGGGATCGCGCCGGGTGGCTCGAAGGGGATGTATACAGGGGGAAGTATCGGACTCGCGACGCTGCGTCGTGACGGCTTTGCTTCGATGGACGGGACCGGTGAACTGACAACCCGCTTGGTGGAATTCTCCGGAAAACACCTTTTCGTCAACGCCGTCGGCGAGCTTCAGGTTGAGGTGCTCGACAGCAAAGATGGCAAAGTGTTAGCTTCGTCGAAAACGATGTCCGGTGACAGCACGAAGCGACGGGTCGAATGGGAGGAACTTGATGACTTAAGTCAGTTTTCCGGAGATCGGGTTCGTTTACGCTTCCATCTCAAGGACGGCGAATTCTATTCTTTCTGGGTCACTCCGGATAAGGACGGTGCCAGCAACGGTTACGTTGGTGCGGGCGGTCCCGACTTCGACGGTGTTCGGGATTTGATTCCGAATCCCTGACCCCTGGCCGGGGTGTCATCAATAACATGACCATAACAAACCTAAAGAGACGACATTTTGTCCGCGGGAGTGGAGCCTGCCTTGCGCTGCCTTTCTTCGAGACATTCGCGCGGGCTGATGAACCTGATGCCACTCCACGTTTCGTTGCCGTCGCGAATCCTTTCGGGATGATCGCGGACGCTTTTTTTCCAACGGAGGCGGGGCTCGATGCGCCGCTGCCGGAGAATCTGAGAGCATTCGAATCCCTGCGCGGAAAGTTCACAGTTTTTTCCAATATCGATCACGGGATCTCCGGCGGTCACTCGGGAACTCACGCGTTTCTCTCCGGGGTTCGCACACAGGAAGCGGCGACGATGCCCAACGGGAATGTCACTCTCGATCAGTTTCTCGGAGAGGCCAATGCCGGAAAAACGCGATTCCCCGTTTTGAATACCTCTGCGGGAAGCAACAATGGCGGGGCTTGTGAGTTGTCCTGGACGCGGTCCGGCGTTCTCGTTCCCGCGATTCAAAAAGTCAGCGAAGTCTTTAAGCTGCTTTTCGTCGATGACTCTGCTGAGCAGGCCCGTTCCAGAAGTGATCGATACGATCGGCAGGGCTCCATTCTCGACGCGGTCATGACCGAGGCTCAATCGATGAATCGGCGGTTGAGCAGACGGGATCAAGCGAAACTGGATCAGTATTTGACATCGGTCAGGGAGGTTGAGACGGCGATTCAACAGGAGCAAGCCTGGGTTCACCGCCCGCGCCCGGAGATTGACTACGCCGAGCCGAAAGATGGAACCATCACCGAGCAGTTACCGATCCTCTTCGATCTTGTTGCTCTCGCTCTTGAAACCAATTCCACCCATGTCGCCACCGTGGAAATTCCCGGTGCCTTCGACACGGCGGGGGTCGGGCTGGAGCCGAAAGGCTATCATGCCTACTCACATCACGGCAAAGATCCGACCCTGATGGAGGGGCAGCGAACCATCGAGAGGTATCAATTGGAGAAGTTGGCCGGATTCATTTCCAGGCTCGACGAGTTGGGACTCCTGTCTTCGACTCAGGTGCTTTTTGGAAGCGGCATGGGCGACGGCAGTGCTCACAACAATTCCAATTTGCCCGTGCTTCTTGCAGGCGGCGGGCATTCCCACACGACCCATGCTGTGATGCCCGAAGAGAAAGGGAAGCGTGTTCCCCTGAGTAACCTTTACCTGAAAATGGCACAGCAGTTCGATCCGCGAACGGAGAGTTTCGGCCACAGCACCGGATCTTTGGACAGCTTCGAGGTATGAAGTATCCAGTCATGTTGAGTCGGTTCATACTCCCTGCGCTCTTTATTTTTGCTTTCGCTGTTCCGGCGTTTGCAGACGTGGAAAGCCTGCTCTCCCAAAGCTGCCTCGAATGTCACGATGATGCTGTGGCAAAAGGGGACCTTTCACTGGAGACGCTGGATCTTGCCATCTCCGACTCAAACGCCGGGATCTGGGAGAAGGCGCTCGAACAGGTTGAGCGTGGCTTCATGCCGCCGGCGGGGGAGGCACAACCCACCGCTGAGGAACGGGAGGCCGCGATTGTGGATCTCGAAAACCGGCTGGTGTCCTATCATGAGCAGAAACCCCGCGAAGAAACCCAATCTGTTTTGCGTCGCCTGAACCGGACCGAGTATCGAAATACAATCCGTGACCTCTTTGGGCTCGAACTCGGGAGCGATCCCACCAGTGCCTTCCCGGGTGACGAGCGATCTCACGGGTTCGCCACCAATGGAGAAACGCTCGTGACTTCTAATTTTTTGCTCCGCCAGTATCTGGAAGCCGCTGAGGAGATCGTGGGCCGGGCGATACATTTTGAGCCTAAACCCGAAATGGCCCGCTGGGAATTGCGAGCGCCGTTTGACAGGACCACGAGCGAACAGGCCGCTGTCGTTCGCTATCACGATAAGACCGGGGAGTCGCAATCATACCAGGATTTCAACCAGCGAATCGGAGCGGGAGGTGCGCCCTACCGGTTTTATCACCCGATTGATGAGATGAGCGGGGGCGTCCCTGTCAGTGGTTGGTATGATGTCAGGATAGATGCCGAAGGAAAATTCCGACATCTCCTGGACGAGGGGCGGTTCAAGCGCTGGCCTTCACTGTGGGATCCTTCCGAGCCAATCCGCCTCGCCCTGTTTACGGCTTCGCTCGAGGGGATCGATCCGCAGAACCGGGAGGGGATTAAGTTTGCCAAGGTCACCGAGCAGGCAGGGCAGAAGCATCTCGCGACCTGGGATTTGCCGGATGATGAAGTCACTTCGTTTGAGTGCCGCGTCTGGCTCGAGGCGGGGCAGTTTCTCCGAATTGGTTTTCCCAATGGGCCGACGAACTCGAACAACCGAATTCTGAAATACTTCGACGAAGTGGCAGCAGACAACGGGCTGGAAGACGAGCACGAGGAGCGGAAGAAGCTCTACGGCGGGCTGGTGCCGTTTCATTTCGGCGAGACTCCGCGAATTCGGGTTCACTCTATTGATATCGAGGGGCCGGTCAACGAAACGTGGCCACCTGCGAGTCATCGCGTCGTCTTTGGTAATACTGAGTATCAAAGCGCCGATGCCGCTGAGGTGTTGCAGTCGTTCGCGACACGAGCGTGGCGCAGGCCGGTCGATGCCACTGAGGTGGGCTCGGCGCTGAAGCTGGTTCGCGCTGCGGAGGGCGACGGCATCGCTCCTGAGGCGGCGATTCAAGAGGGGCTCAAAGCAATTCTCTGTTCGCCCGGTTTTATCTATCGGGAGGAAAGGGGAGCCGAGCTGACTAACGAAGAGATCGCCTCGCGACTTTCGTATTTTCTCTGGGCGTCGATGCCTGACGAAGCGCTAATGAAGCGGGCCGCCGCGGGGGAACTTAAGGCGGGAAACCTCCGGGCCGAAGCGGAGCGTATCCTTTCAGATCCGCGTTCGGATTCTTTTGTTAATGAATTCCTCGATGGCTGGCTTCAGCTCAGCAGGCTCGGATCGATGGCCCCCGATCCCTTTCGCTATCGGATTTACTACGACGACCGGCTTGAGCCAGCGATGCGGACAGAGACCCGTCTCTTTTTCCGTCATCTTCTCGATTCCAACGGTCCCATCTCCGATTTTCTGGATTCTGACTACACCTTCGTAAACAAGGAACTGGCCGGCTTTTATCAGGTCGAGGACGGTTCCTCGCAACCGACAGATTTGGATCCCCGTCACCTCAGGCAGGATGGTCTCGGCTCTTCTCCGACGACCCTGTTCACCCGCGTCGGGCTAACCGATCCACGCCGGGGCGGACTTCTGGGACAGGCGAGTGTTCTCACCCTGACCGCCAACGGGGTCGACACCTCTCCGGTGATTCGGGGAATTTGGCTTCTGGAAAACATTCTCGGAACGCCACCTTCGCCTCCGCCACCCGGAATCCCCGCTATTGAGCCCGATATCCGGGGCGCAAAAACGATTCGGGATCAACTCGAGAAGCATCGTGAAAGCGCAAGCTGCCGATCCTGTCACGCCCACATCGATCCACCCGGGTTCGCTCTCGAATCGTTCGACCCCATCGGTAAATGGCGCGGGCATTACCGTGTCGGTAAAGGGCATATACCCGTCGATCCAAGCGGCACTTTCGGCGGTGAAGCGTTCGAAGATGTCGTTGCATTTAAGGCTGGCCTCATGAAGCGCGAAAAGGCCTTTGCCCGATGCCTCGTCGAGAAGCTGTTCATCCACGCTCTCGGACGTGAATTGGTGATCACGGATCGTCCTCATATCCGGAACATTCTTGATGCCACGGAAGCCGATCACTACCCTCTGCGCGATCTCGTGCTCGCTGTGATCGAGAGCGAAATATTCTCCCTGAAGTAGGAGATTCCTTTAATCCCTGATTTTTATGCAACGTTATTTAAACTGGTTCACAACACTGTATCCCGTCTGGCTTGTAGGCCTTTCCATCATCGCTTTCTTCAATCCGGAATCGATGCTGTGGTTCGACAAGAACTGGATCTTCTGGTCACTCGCTGCCTCGATGCTCGCGATGGGGTTGACGATTGATCTGGCAGATTTCAAGCGAATCGGAAAGATGCCCGGGAGTGTCGCGCTCGGATTTATCTGCCAGTATACGGTGATGCCGCTGGTGGGCTGGCTCATTTCGATCGTGCTGAATCTGGATACGGGAATGACGGTGGGGATCATCCTCGTCGCGAGTTGCCCCGGAGGAATGGCCTCGAATGTGATTGCTTATCTGGCGAAGGCTAATGTGGCCTTGTCAGTGGCCCTCACCCTTGTCTCGACGATGGTGGCGTTTTTCTTTACTCCAATGTGGACGAGCGCGTTGGCGGGACAGAAGGTGCCGGTTGATGCCATCGGTATGTGTATTTCAGCGTTGAAGCTAACGGTGGCGCCGGTTCTTCTGGGTGTCCTGATTCGTTGGAAATTACCCAAGGCGGCTGATCGCGCCAGTGTCTTCGGACCCTCTGTGGCTGTGCTGGCGTTTGTCCTCGTTACCGGCGGAATTGTCGCGGCGAGTGCCGACAAGATCGCCGCGAATTTCGGAACCCTCGCTCTCGCTGCCTTTCTCTTACACGTTGCCGGTTTTGCCTTCGGCTACGCCCTGACAAAACTTCTCAAATACCCCGACTCGATTGCCCGCACTGTGAGCATTGAGGTCGGGATGCAAAATGGAGGCTTGGCGGCGGCATTGGCCCGTCAGCATTTTGCGACAATACCACTCGCTGCGGCCGCTGCCGTTTTCAGCGGCGTGACCCAGAATATCCTCGGTGCCATCATCGCCGCGTATTGGAAAAAGAGACCGCCAGCTGAATGAATCGACGTGAGATCTACTACTGGAAGTGCGATCGGCCAGCTACCTTTCACGGGACTGATACGGCGCGCGAGAGTGCGGTATCGATCGAAGAACCGCTTTCTGAAGCGCTGAAGCATCATTTTGATACCGGTGCGGTTGTCCTCAGTCCGGGGAGCGGTCAGGGGAATCACCTCACCTGGCAGGCTGTGATTGACGGCGTTGCCATGTTTCTGCGGGTTGAGAATGGCCCCGAGCAGGACCACCATCTCGCGGTGGAATCGGCCATCCTCGACCGCATTCGCGAGAGTGGCGTCCGCACTCCGATCGTCCATGGGTGCGACGCTTCGAGGGAGCGGGTTCCGTTCGCTTGGCAGGCGCTGGAAATGATCAATGAGCCTGACTTAAACCACTGGCAAAAGCAGAATTGTCTCAACGCGGAGGCGATTGCTTTTGAAATTGGCGTCGGAGTGGCGACATGGCAGAGTGTTCAGTTCCCGGGATACGGTGTGCCGGATGAAAATTTGCGTGGCTATCATGCCGCTTACCCCGGCTATTTTCATCTCAACCTCGAAAGGCATCTCGATTTTCTCGTCGAGAGACAGTTTCTCGACGTGGCGGAGAAGGGAGAGATCGTGGCTGTGATCAATGAGCATGCAGCGCTCCTGAATTTGAAAAGTGGCTGTCTCGTTCACAAGGATCTGGCCTTGTGGAATATCATGGGAACCCCGGAAAAGGTCACCGCGTTCATTGATCTGGACGACGCGATCAGCGGCGACCCCATGGATGACCTTTCACTGCTCGCCTGTTTTCATGACGCTGCGTTTCTCGCCCGTGCCTTCGCCGGCTACGAAACGGTGCGCCCACTTCCCGATGAGCATCGGCGTCGCTTCTGGTTGCACCTTTTGCGCAACATGATCGTTAAGGCAGTGATTCGCGTCGGTGCCGGATACTTCGATCGGGATGATCAATTCTTCCTGATCGGAAGTGGTGGCACCGGAGCAGATTTGAAAGCTGTGACGCGTCAGAAAATGGCTGTCGCTCTTAAAGGATTGCGCGAAGATCTGGAACTCTCACATTTATAGAATTATGAAACTCGGCACCTGGCTTTCTATCGGTTCACCTGTCATCGCGGAACTCGCCGCACAGTCCGGCTTCGACTGGCTCCTCCTCGATCTCGAACACGGGTGCGGAAATGAGGCTGACATTTTGCCTCAGCTTCAGGCGATTCGGGGGAACGATGCGAAGGGCGTGGTCCGTGTCGGGGCGCCGCATTCTGACCTGATTGCCCGCACTCTCGACTGGGGCGCGCATGGCATCATGGTTCCCCACGTCAATTCAGCGGATGAAGCGGAAAGCATCGTTAAGGCGACGCGCTATTCCCCACACGGGAGCCGCGGGTATTCACGGACGGTTCGAGCGAACGGATACGGCTTGCGACCCATTGACGAAGTGCCCGCGCCGCTCGTGATGGCCCAGATTGAGACGATCGAAGGGGTTAATCGCGCCGCCGAAATTGCAGCCGTGGACGGCATCGATGTCCTCTTTATTGGCCCGTCGGACATGCGCTATGATCTTCAGCAACGCCCGGAGCTCGCTCCGGGTGGCTTTGATTTCTGTGTGGCACAGGTCGCCGGGGCCGCGAGTGCTGCAGGAAAGGAGACGGGGATTCTCGCGCGCGATCCGGGCGATGTTAAAAAGTTTCAGGACCTCGGGTTCAAATACATCGCGGTCGATTCTGATCTTGCGATCCTCCGTAAAAGCTATCTCGCGACGACGGGGAAGTGATCCTGCGACGGCGTGTTGATTAAACTCTTGCAGGGACACATACGCCCGCCACGGTAAGGAGATGATTACAGAATCCGACCTTCCCTACACCGAGCTTCCCAGTGGCCTGAAATATCGCGAACTCGAAGCGGGTGATGGCTCCGTCAATCCCACTGCGAAGGATGTCGTCACGGTGCATTACACCGGTGTGCTCGAGGACGGAGAGCTTTTTGACAGCTCGGTGGAACGGGGCGAACCGGCTACATTTCCTTTGCGCAACGTCATCAAAGGCTGGACCGAGGGCGTTCAGCTAATGAGTCCCGGAGCGCGGTTTCAGTTTCTGATTCCTCATGACCTCGCGTATGGCGAAGACGGATTTGGCGATGTCATCCCGCCACTCGAAACCCTCAAGTTTGAGATCGAGTTGCTGGAGATTCTGTAGTGGCGCTCTCTACTTTTCGATTACATCACGCTGGAACAGCACTTCGCCGGAGACGGTGCCGGTGATGACGCAGGACTGGTCGAAAGCCATCGCGGTGCTGAGGGGGAGGCCGCCTTCGACAGGAATTTTTTTCTCGAGTTTTCCGTCGGGGCTCCAGATCTGAACGGTCATGTCGCGTCCCGTCGTGGCGAGATAGCCTGCGGGCGAAAAGCGGGCTGCGAGGACCCCGTTGGGGATTTTTCCGTAGGTTCCTTTGGGGCGCTTCGGAGCGTGGATGTCGGATTTGTTGTAGGCGGGGAATCCGTCGGAGACATCCCACCAGACTGCTTTGCCGTCTTCGGCGACGGAGGCGAGGATCTTGCTGTCAGGACGCCAGTCAACCGCGCGGATCGATTGCTTGTGCTCGAGGAGGCTCAGAACGATGCCGCCGCTCTCGGCATTCCAGAGATGGAGACCTCCGGCGCGGTCAGCGCTCGCGAGGGTTTTTCCATCGGGACTGAAAGCGAGTGAGGTGATCCAGTCGGTGTGTTTCTCGAGCTTGTACTGGAGGGCTCCATCCACGGTTGAATAGACTTTCACAACCTTGCCGCTTCCGCCGAGGGCGATGAGTTTCTGGTTGGGGCTGAGGTCGGCGGCAAGAACGGCGTCAACTTCGTCACCGACCGAGGTGAGTCTTTCTCCGCTCTTCACATCGTAGAGAACCACTTTGCCAGACTCGACAGGACGTCCACCCGCGACCATCAGAACGGACCCGTCGCGGCTGAATCGAATCACGTTGGGAACTCCCTCGGGAAAGGGGAGTCGCCCTAACAAATCACCGGTTTCGGTATTGATCAGCTTAACCTGTTCCTGATCGGCCACGGCAACGAGGGGTGCCCAGGCGCTCGTGTCCATCGCCAGAACCGGAAGGGGATTCTCGGTCCCAGGGCGTTCCAAATCCGGCCAGTTGTCCGGCATCGCAGGCGTTTCAGGGCGGTTGCCGTCAGCTGCTGCGGCTGGTTTGAAGGAGGTGTCCCGCTCTTTGAGCATGGAGAGACTTTCGCTCGATTCGCGGAGTCCGCTGTCGATCCACTGTTGAATCATTTCGATTTGTTCTTTCGGGATAGGCGGTTTGTTGGGCGGCATGCGTAAGTCCTCGTCGGGGTCGGTGATTGACTGGAAGAGGATGCTCTGACTCGACCGGCCCGCGATGAGGGTGTCACCGCCGCTGCCGCCTTTGAGTGCGGCACCGTAGTTCTGAAGGTTGAGATCGGCTTTCTGTTTGTCGTCACCGTGACACTTCAGGCAATGCTGCCGGACGATCGGTTTAATGTGCTCATCGTAGTTGATCGATTCGGCACGGATGGGGCTCCAAGGCGAGGCCACGGCGGCTGCGATGAGCCAAAGCGGGGGGAAAGAGAGCGGAGATTTCATTTTTCGGGACTGGATCATCACTCTACTGGTTGAAGGAAAATTCGGTTGAGTTCAGCAGGCTCCAGAAGATGTCCTCGTAGACATCGATGTTTTTACTTTCTTCTCCGATCAGCTCGACGAGCCCTTCATTTTCAAAAGGCGTTGGTTTCCGGCTCAGGGTGAGAATGAAAAGCTCTTCGAGGGCTTCCGCCGGGCTGGCACTCTTTTCGACGAGTTTCTTCAACCGCCCGTTCGCGCTCAGTCGCGGTTGCACTGTGTCGCCGACGCTCATGTGAAGCGCCTGGGAAAGAGTGGGCTCCAGTTTTAACTCAGTCGAACTGACCGTGGCGCGGCTGGAGCGGCCGAAGGTTTCGAAGAAGGTGTCTCCAAAGTGGGGGCCGCTCGTGGCTCCGCCGGTCCGTGGGTAGTGTTCGATCGCTTTGATTCCCGAAGGAAACCCGCTGAAGTTGCGCTGCTGCCCCGTGATCGCGACGACGGAATCCATGATGATCTCGGGGCGTAGACGTCTCATGTAGGCGCGGGAGAACTGACGGGTATCCATCTTGTTGGTTGCGTTAGGCTGACTGCTAAGCTGGTAAACCCGGGAATTGCAAATTTCCCGAACGAGACTGCGAAGGTCAAACCCGGATGCGACGAGGTGTTCGGAAAGCGCATCGAGGAGCGGGCCGTTGACCGGAGGATTGCTGACCCGCATGTCATCAACCGGCGTGACGACGCCTTTGCCCAACAATTGTGCCCAGATCCGGTTCGCGAGGTTGCGACTGAAATGTTCGTTCTCTCCGGAGGTGAGCCATTTCGCCAGTTCGCGTCGGGGATCTCCCTTGGTCGAGACCGGCTCGACTGCTCCGAGCGTTTTCGCGGGAACGGGGCGTTCGTCGAGGAGATGTTTGGCCGGGGCTGCTTTCGTATCGTAGTAGATTCTCTTTTCGCGAGACTCAACTCCCGGCTTGCGGGTCACCCCGGTGAAGAAACTGACAAAGCCATAATAGTCGTCCATCGTCCACCGATCAAAAGGATGGTTGTGACATTCGGCACATTGGATCTGGATGCCGAGGAAGACCTGCGAAAAGTCGGCTGCGAATCCTTTCGGGTTCAGTTTCGGTTCATGACTGAGCATCGTGTAGAGATTGACAGGGCCGTTCTGGATGTTGCTCCCCGAGGCGACAACCATATCGGCGACGAATTCGTTGAGGGGGCGGCCGTCACGGAACTGTTTGCGAATCCATTCCTGATAGGTGTCGGCGGCTTTGATGTAGGTTCCCACCGGAGCGTAGTTGCCACCGACGATGCGCAGCTGCTCACTCCAAATCGCGGTCCAGAGATCGGCGAAGGAATCGTGGCCTAACAGTTCTTCAATTTTGGCCTCCCGTTTCTTCGGGGATGGATCGGCGATGAAGGCGTGATACTCATCCGGAGTGGGAGGGCGTGCCGCGAGATCGAGTGTGATCCGGCGGAGAAATGTCTCGTCATCGCACAATTCAGACGGGTTGATTCTCAGTTTCTCAAGCCGGTCAAAGACGATCTCGTCGATGTAGTTGTCGGCCGGAGGATTGGACCAGGTGAAGTCTTCGGCAGGGGGCAGGACGATGACTTCAGCACCGATCGTGAAGCGGTTGAACCGCGCGAAGACATGGCTGTCACCGTTTCCTGACGGAGCAATTCTGCCGTCTTCATCGATTTCGATGACACTCGCGTTGTTGCTGTGAAAGCGAGCCAGAGAAGTGACATCCCGCTTTGAACCATCGTCATAGAGCGCGGTTACTTTCAGTTGGCCTTCTGTTGTTTTGTCTTCGAAGACAAAGCGTTCCGGGGAAAGCTCAAGTCCCACCGGTTCGGGGATGTCGGACTCATCATCGGGCGCTCCCGCTGCAATCCAATCGCGGATTTCGTCATAGAATTCACTGTCCCGGGTGAAAAGTTCCCCTCCGGTGTGAGGCACTTCCCCGGTGGCCTTTTTGAGAAGGAGGCTTTGATCGGGCGCGGCAGGGTTGAGACGTCGCCCCGGCATTTCGTTGACGATTCGGTAGTAGTCGCCTTTGGGATCGTAGCCGAAGAGCGAAAGCATGAAGCCGTCTTTTCCTTTCGCCGCGCCATGACAGGTTCCGGTATTGCAGCCTGCCCTAAACAGAATCGGCATGATGTCTCTGCGGAAGCCCGGTGTTTCCCCGGCTCCAATTGAGTGGCTGCTGAGCAGAATCGCGAAGGCTGCGATAGCCTGCACAAGCCGGAGCGACAGGGCGGTAGTTCGTTTCATGGAAAGGGACGTTGTCGAGTGAAGTGTCTTAAATGGTTCCATCGTTCTATAGCGCGGGGTCAATTCGCAGGATTCCTTTTCCGGCACGTTGCGTGACCTTCTGGCCTGCGACGGTGAGTGTGATCTCACAACTCAGGTCGGTCGCCTGACCGAGGAGTGCTTCATCCGTCGCGACAAGTGGAAAGGAAATCTCCTTTGCCTCCGCGTCGATCAAGGGAAGTTCCCCCTCGAGTTTGATGCCTTTCGGCAAGCCGAGCAGATCGATCTTCGCTTTCCCTTCGAAGGGTGTCAGTTGTTCCACTTTCCAGTGATACGATTTCGTTTCCCCGCGTCGAATGCTCGAGGGACTGGTTGAAAGTTTCATGTAGGGTTCCGCGATGGTGAGGTCGACGATTTCAGTCGAGGCGAGCCGGTCGCCTGCTCCCATTGTCCTCGGAATTTCATCAACAAGAGAGCGTCCCATGACAGCGAGTTGCAGCTTACCAAGCGGCGCCCCTGAAGCGCAGGAGAGACGAAGCATGCTTGTTGTTTCCCCTTCGGGGATAGTCGTGGGAGGTTGCGGGCTGATCCAGCCGTCGGCATAACGGACCCAGTATTCGACCGGACCGGTAAAGCCTTCACGTCGTGAAATCGTGACAGGGATCGCGAGTTCGCCACCCCGCACGAGCGCTGCGGAGGGCGCTTCGATTTCGATGGAGAAGGGAGCAGGTTCCGTGACGCCGAGAGCGAAGCGATCGACCTGCACAAAATGAAGTGCGTCGCCTCCTGACCGATTGATAAATGGAATGTTTACCTGAGACCGGTTCTCGACCGTGACTGCCGGATCGAGTGGTTCTGCAGCAAGTGAGATCAGGGCACCTCCGGGGTTCGCAGTGGAATCAGCAACAAACTGAACCGGCCAGATAGTGCGCCCGGGGCGATCATTGCCGGAACCAAGCGTCTGCGGAACCAGGGTGACACCGTGAGGAAGCCCGTGTGCGACCAGTTTGAATTCCGTATCGAGAGATTTCCACTGACCTTTGGGAAAGGTGACATTGATAGTGTGCCGGCCTCCCTGAGGAATGATGATGGCGGTGTCTCTCGTGTTTTCGGCCCAGTCGAAACTCTTGCTCGCGAGGACTGATTGGAAAACGGTGCGCGGCGGCTCGATTTCAACCCGGTATACACCGGTGGGGCCTCCGGCTCCGCTGCTGTCTGAAATTTCGATGCGGTATTCCCCGTCTTTTTCCGGTGTCCAGATCACTGAGGGATCGAGGATGCATCGTCGACCGCCCTTGCCGCGATAGGAAGTTCCGAAGATGTCACGGTCGGGGAGCGTCGCATCGTCGGATTCAAGTTCCACCGAGTCATCCGGTGCGATGATTTTCAGAAAGGGGTCGATCGGTGAGCCGAGATCAGACGCGAAAACGCGGACGTGAAGGGGCTCGCCCGCTTTGACGGTGACGCGAAAGGTGTCGGTGTCATCGTGGCTTGCGAGGATCCCGTTGAGTGCCACGGGGAGTTGTTCGACGATCGTTTCCGTCTCGTTCTCGTTCTCTTCGAGGTTCGGGTAGCGACTGGAGCGGAGTCGAATCGGGGATGCCGCGCCTCCGAAGTATTCGAATTCCTCTTTGTCGTTGGGCAATGTCAGGGTTTTCTCATAGTCGCCCGAGGCGGAACCGATCATGCGGAAGTGTTGCTCTTTTCCGGCCTCGCCTCCCGGAGGAAAGGCGACGAGGGGACGCCGGTTCTTTGCAATGTGGATCGCATAGGTGGTTTTGGTGATCTGGGCAACGGAGCGTTCTGCGACGACGAATACGTCGCCGTCTTTCTCCATCACCGCGGAGAGAACCGGGTCCTGTGTGTGAAATGAATTGTCGTCATTGGAAGCGAGTTCTTTCCCATCGCTGTCGAGGAGCCTGGTCGCGAGGTCGTAGGTGGAATCGCCGTAGCTGGCGTCACTGATCCTGACCGAGTCGAGCTCCACGGAAATCTCTTCACCGGCTTTCACGGGGACCCGGTAGAAGTCCGCCATGTCGTGCCCCAACGCTGCATTAATCGTCACGTTGGCAATCACCGGCATCGCCGTTTCCGCGGTGTCTTTTCGCTCAGGTGTTTCCTCGATTGTTTTGAAGGGGGAGACGTGAAAAGAGGCGATGTGGGTCAGCTGCGTTGCGGTGAGGAGGCGGAAGGGATACTGCCCGGGGGGACAGTCGGGGGCGATCTCGAACTTGCAGACAATCGCGGAGTCATAGTAGGCACCGTGAGCGAAGGTTCGTCGTTTCGGCTGTTCCGGAGCGATCTTGAAATCAAAGGCTTTGATCCCGGGTTTGAAGAAAATAATCTCGCGCGGGTCTTCGAGGGCGACGCCGCGGATTTCCACTTCGACGGTGGTGCCTTGTTGTCCGAAGCGCGGCATAACCCGCTCGATGTTTTTGACTCCGGCGATTCCGCTGGAGGTGATTAACAGCAGGAAGGCGGCTGCGGCTGAAATACTCAGTCGACGTTGAAAAGTCTTCATGAAATGAAAGGGGGGGCAGAAAAGGGATCGCCGGATAAGCGGGATTATCCAATGAGGCCGTCGATCAGTTTTCCCCCTTGAATGATTTCAATGGGACGGGTCCCGAAAGCGAGGAGCTCTTTGTTCGCGTCGATTCCGAGTTGATGATAGATCGTGAAGAGAAGGTCCTCCAGTGGTACCGCGTCCCTGGCCGGCTCGCCGCCGGTCGCATCGCTTTTCCCGTAAAATTGACCGCGGGTGAAACCGCCTCCGGCAATGAGGTTGGAGTAACATCTCGCATGGTGATCCCGGCCACCATCGCGATTGATCTTCGGGGTGCGTCCGAACTCGCTGGTGACCCAGAAGATGGTCGAGTCGAGCAATCCCCGTTGATCGAGATCGGTCACCATCCCTGCGATGGCTGCGTCGAGCGCGGGCATCTGATCGAGAGAGTTTTCCTTCACATCAATGTGACAATCCCAGTTGCCGTAGTTGACGGTGACAAAGCGAACCCCCGACTCGACGAGTTGTCTTGCGACGATGAGTCGTTCCGCAAGGCCTTTGGGGTGGAACTTTCGATCGGGCCCTTTCAGCCCGACGACATCACTGCCGTAAAGTGCTTTCGTTTCATCGGAAACACCATCCAAAGAAAAAGCGGCCTGCGCCGAGGACGACGTCAGCAGTGAGTAGGCCTGTTTGTAGAGGTCATCCATCGTCTCGAGCATGTCCGGATTGGTTTCGAGGCGCCGGACCCGTTCCTCGATGATCTGACGCGCGGTTTGGCGGCGGTCAAAGTGATCCATCGAAACATGATCCGGAATCGAGAAATCGCGCACCTGATAACTTCTTCCCCCGGGATCGGAGCCAATTTCGAAGGGACCATGAGTGCTGCTGAGAAAACCGGTGCTGCCGGAAAAGCCGTTCTTTTTCGGAATCGCGACGTAAGGCGGCATTTCGGTGCGCTGCCCGAGTTCGTGGGAGACGATCGAGCCCATCTGCGGGTAGTCGATCACCGCAGTGGGAGTGTAGCCCGTGAAAAGATGGTAGGTCGCCTGGCCATGATCGGGGATTTTTCCAACCATGCTTTGTATGACCGTTAGTTTGTCCGCGACTTTGGCGGTTCTCGGAAAATTATCGCTCAGGTAGTCGCCCGTGGAGGTTTTGGTGACGCCGAACTGTCCGCGAATTTCGACGGGGGCTTCCGGTTTGGGATCAAAGGATTCCTGCTGTTGAAATCCGCCGCCGAGATGGAGCTGGATGACGCTGAGTGCTTTCGCTTCCTTTTTGACGCCGCTTTCCTGTGAGAATGCTTCCGTGTCCGCGGCCTGAAGCTTGAAAAAATCTCCCATCGAGAGGCCCAGTGCGCTGAGTGAACCCGCCTTGATGATTCCCCTTCGCGATAGCTCTCTGTATCCGCTGCAGCCGGAATGACTGGTCGGGCGATTCGTTGATTTTCTTTTCATCGGTAAATGTTTGAAAGAGGGGTTCACTTGAGGACTCCGTGTCAGAAATAATACTGACGTAAAAAGGATGGCGCGATTCCGGTTTCAGGGTTTTGGCAGGGGCTCTACCATTGCCGGATTCTCGCGATCCCACAAAAGGCTTGGTCGGCCTCTTTCGATGAGGTCGTCGATTTCCGGTTCGCTCAAGACCCGGTTCCAAACCGTGAGTTCATCGATCCTTCCCCGGAATTCCCGGGGCTCCTGATGCCGGTAACTCGCAGCGGTGAGCCAGTTTCCGAGACGGCAGTATCCCGGACGGATCGCAATCGTATCCTGTTGTTCCAGTTCGGTTTTAGTGACGAGCTCGCCGTTTACAAAAATGGAGTGTTTTCTTTCGGGGAGGGAGAGGACCTGGACGACGTGAACCCATTTGGCGACCGGAACCGGATTTCCGACCCACTCGTAAACCGGGCGCTCGACACCGATGAGCCCGCCCCGCGGGAGTCCGTGTCGCGTCAGTTGGAGGTGCATGTCTCCGGGCTCTGCTCCGTTGGAATTCAGGATCGCATTCATTTCCTGATCAAAGCGATCGACCTTCAGCCACACCGCGACGGAGAGTTCTTCATACTCGCCCGGAATCTCGAGTTGGACGAAATCGGATTCACGATCAAAGAGGAGGGCTTCTTTTCCCGGCCACCGGCCCGAGACCCATCGAGCTCCGGCGATGCGTCCGTCGGGAACGCCGCCTTTGCGTTGTGCATTGGTAAGAACGGATTCGTTTTTCTCTCTAACAAAAGGAAACCAGGCAATGACACCGGGATCAGAGAGAATCGTTTCCCGCTCGCTGCCCCATCTCAGGTAGCCGATGTTCCCGGGAGAGGGGAAACCCGAAAGGTCGAGCGCGCTGGCATTTTTGATGAGACCGTCGCGGTAGCGGATCCATTCGCCGCCGAAGACACTTTGCAACAGGCTGGAGTCACCCTTGCTTCGCAAATTGACCTGACCGTCGAGGACCTGCATGCCGCTCTCGCCGGTTCCTGCATTCACGTTGAGCGCGAACTCCGTTCCGACATCTTCGAAGTTCACCTGTGGGGTTTCGATGGTGAATCCCCGTGCAGGCGGCGGGACAATCGCGCGGACCTTTCCCGACCGGAGCACCGTTCGCATCTCGTCTTTGATTTGAAATCTCGCAGGGGCCTGAATGACGAGGTCCGCGCCGTTGGCGTAGCGAAGATGGGCGGTTCCCTTTTTGAGTTCGTAGTCGCCGGCGCGGAATCCCACTTCGCCCTTCTCGCGCTGATTCGCGAATTCGGCCCCTGCTTCGTCAACGAGAAGCGCGGTGTAGCCCGCCGATGCTGCGGGTGGAACGGCTTCGCGATTCACAGGGTTGAGGCTGAGCCATAAAACCAAAGAGGCGGCCAGTCCGGCGATGGACCAGGGAATCCAAACTTGTTCCCGCAACGGCTTCGGGGCGGGGGATTTCACCGGGGAGTTCTCTTCTCCCACAAGTGACAACCCCGGCTCAGCGAGAGCCTGGAGACGCGATTCCACGGCGGCGAAGGCTCTCAGTTCGGCTCTGAGTTCCGGGGATTCCTCGAGGCGCTGATGAAGCCGGGCAAAGTCCTCATCCGAAATCCGACCATGTCGCCACTCGTCGAGCATGCGCTGGTCCGCCGTCGTGATTGAGTCTTTCATAGGGCGCTGCCCTCCCGGGTTTCCTGAGCCAGTTCGCGATCAACGCATTCTTTGAGTTCGAGGCGAATGCGTCGCAACAATTGGTAGAGTCCGTCGACTGACTTGCCGAGTTTCTCAGCGAGGTCCATGGTTCTGAGTCCCGGCTCATAGGCCGTCATCACGAGGGCACGCCGTTCTCCCGGCAGCTTCTGCAGACACCCGTCGAGTAACTGGAGCCGTCGATTCGTTGCCGGTAATTCGGTGGCGGCTTCGGCAGTGATTTTTTCAATGAGTGCTTCGTCGAGCTCAAAGCGGTCACGGGCCTTGTTTCGACGAAAAGCCATTACCTCGTAGCGCGCGATGACGCAGGCCCACTTTGCAAAGCCGTCTGAATCGGTGAGGGTTTCGAATTTCCTCCAGGCGACGAGAGAGACATTTTGCATGATCTCGTCGACATCCTCGGGCCGTCTGATCACGGCACAGATCGACGCACGAATGACCCGCTCATGTTTCGTGAGCAGGCTGATGAAACGTTCGTGACTGTCGGGGAAATCGGACATATCCACTGAAGGACTACCACTTGATTGGAAAACTGACGAAAAAAATGTCAATGTTAATGCCAACGCGACTTCACGGCGGGGGCGATGAGTTGCCGCACTAGTCAGTTGTGGTATTCTCCGGCAGATGCCTACTTTTTTACGAATCGCTATTCTCCTCGCTTTCCTTTGTTCAAAAGGGACGAGCGCCGATATCCATCTCACTCCCGATGGTAAAATTGCGACCCCGCAAGCGGCGCTGGAAGCGGCAAGGGCAACTAAAGAGCGGCCGGTCCGGATTGTTGTCGCTCCCGGTAACTATGAGCTGGAGAAGCCTTTGCAGCTTCAGGGAGAGGACTCAGATGTCAGCTGGGAGGCGAAAAAGGGCGCCGAGGTGGTTTTTTCGGCGGGACGTAAAATTACGGGGTGGAAGAAGAATGCCGACGGAATCTGGCAGGTGAGCTTGCCTGAGGTGAAAGAGGGTAAGTGGGATTTTGACCAGCTTTGGGTGGGGGGGCGCCGCGCGACGCGGGCGCGGACACCGAATCGGGGATTTTTCCATCTCGACGGCAATATGGCAGCGAGCACTTTCGAGGGTGTCAAGAATCCGGAATATGAAGGCTTCACCCTCGACGAGAAGACCTTCGCTATCATTGAGGGCATTCCGAAGGCGGAGCGGGATGAGGTCCTCCTCACGATTCCTCATGCCTGGTCGGTCGGGCAGTGCCGCATCGCGGATTTGGATGCGCAGACCCGCTCGGTTCGGATCAAGGGCAGTTCGAGATATGGGTTTCTCGCGAGGGGGCCGAATCAGCGGCTCTTTATTGAAGGTTTCAAGGCCGCTATGGATGAAGCCGGCGAGTGGCACCTCGATCACGAAAGTGGAACCCTTTTCTACAAGGCAAGAGAAGGCGAGGATCTTGCGAAGCTCGAAGTGGTCGCGCCGGTGGTGGAGCGTTTTGTGGAAATCAAAGGGGCTCACGATGTCACCTTCCGCGGAATCCGCTTTCTCCAATCTCAATATCTCTATCCTGACACCGGCATACACGACGGACAGGCCGCCGTCAAAATCGGTGGCAGTGTCGAAGTTTCCGACAGCCGCGAGATCCACTTTGATCACTGTGAGTTCGGCCACGTGGGCACCTACGCTGTTTATTTTGAGAGCAATGTCAGTCACAGTTCGGTGACGAACTGCCACCTCCACGATCTGGGCGGGGGTGGTGTTCGTATCGGAAATACGAGCCGCCCTGCCAATGATAAAATCTGTCATCACATCACGATTGATAATTGCATCATGCAGCACGGCGGGCGCTTGCATCCCAGTGCCTGCGGAGTGGTCCTGACCCATGCCACGGATTGCGCGGTGACGCATTGTGACATCGGCGATTTTAATTATTCAGGGGTGAGCTTCGGGTGGAACTGGGGATACGGGGAAAGTCTCTGCCGCCGGAACCGTCTCGAAAACTGTCGGATTCATCATCTCGGTTGGGCTTACCTCAGTGACATGGGCGCTTTCTACAATCTCGGTAATGCCCCGGAGACGGTCGTGAGAGGAAATCATGTGCACCACATCGCTTCCTATCATTACGGCGGCTGGGGGCTCTACAACGATGAAGGGAGCGGTGATGTCCTCATGGAAAATAATCTCGTTCACGATACTTCCGGGGCCGGGTTTCATCAGCATTACGGATATGCCAACCGGATTCGAAACAACATTTTCGCTTTCGGGCAGGATGCCCAGGTGCGCAGGAGTCGTGTTGAGGAGCATCTCACAATCACCTTCGAAAACAATATTGCTCTCTGGGATCCGTCGTCAAATCTCCTCAAAGGGCCGGTGTCCCGCTGGGATGACAACAAGGAGCGTGGCAAAGGTTACCCCGGGGACAATGTGATTTTCCGGCGCAACCTCTACTGGCAGACCGATGGGAAAACGCCGGAATGTCTCACTGAAGATACCGACCCGGAAGACTGTCTCACCTGGAAGGAATGGCAGGGTAAGAAACGTGATCGCGAGAGCCGTTTCGCAGACCCGCTCTTCGAGAATGTTGAGGCGCGGAATTTTAAGCTCAAGGCTGACAGTCCCGCGTTGAAAATGGGTTTCAAGCCGTGGGATTATTCCCACTCAGGGGTGCGATCCGACGGTGAGGGAGGACCTGAATGGCGCGCATTGGCGGCAAAGATTCACGATATGCCGAGTTGGGAAACGGATGCTGTTCCGTGGCCGGAGCCCCGGTTCCGGGTTGAGAATCTCACCTTTGAAAACGTCGGTGTCGGGAGTCTCGGAATCAAAGGAGCGAGCGCGGAGCTGAAGGACAGCACCGCGAAAATCGGTGTCGTTGAAGGAAAGAATTCGCCGATTCCTCTTCATGGGAAAAGCGGGGGAAAGCGGGCCCTTCGGGTTCTTGATGCTCCTGAGATTGACCCGACCTATTACCCGCTCCTGAATGTTCGTCCAGATTGGGAAAAGGGAGACTTCCTCATTTCTTTTGATGTCATGTCAGAGCCGGAATCCAAGTGGTTCTTTGAAATCAGAGGGAGCGCCGCCTTTGGGGATGGCCCTTATATCCGCTGGCAGGATGGCAAACTCGCGGCTCAGGTTTCCGGGGGCGTGGCTCTAGCTGATATTCCCGACGGCGAGTGGGTGCGCATTGAGATCAAGGCAACGACGGGGATCGGAAAGTGGTCGGTCAGTCTCGTTCGCGAAGACGGAACGAAGTCGGAATTTGCTGATATTCCCTGCAAGCCCGAATGGGATGATGCCGGCTACCTCTTCTGGAGTGCCACTGGCAACAAGAAGGCGGCCTTCTATATTGATAACCTGAACCTGATTGAGGAGAAACAGCTCGAGTGACGAAATGAGAGCGATTATTCTGACGGTCGGGACACTGCTTTTACTGTGCTCTGCGGTAGGAGAGGATTCCGGCCGTGGTAGTCGCTACGTGAGCATCGCTGCTCATCGCGGCGGATACGGGAATGACCTTGAGGATAGCGCTCCTGAGAACACTCTCGCCAATCTTGAAGTCGCGATTCGAAAGGGTTTCGATGTTTATGAAACCGATATTCGACGGACCCGGGATGGCGTTTTCGTGATTGTTCACGATGATGTGCTTGATCGGGAGACAACGGGATCAGGGCCCGTCGAAGAGCTATCAATCGAGGAAGTCAAAGCACTGAAGAAACGCTATCGAAACGGGAGCGCATCGGAGTCGCAAGTTGCGACTTTGGAAGAATTGCTTAGGGCCGGGAAGGGGCGGATTCGTTTCAAACCCGACCTGAAACCGGGGGTGATCGACTCTTTCGATGAGTTGGCTCAGTTGATTCACGATCTCGGAATGGAAAAGGAGGTTCTCATCCGGACGGGACTGAAGGACGCCGCGAAGATCTCGAAGGCGTACGCCGCGGGCGCTCCGAAGATCCAGATCATGTTCAAGGTGGATCGGGTCGATCAGGTTCAACGGGTTGTGCGCGAATTTTCGCCGTCGACGATTCAGGTGAATGTCGAAAAAGAGGAAGCTCTTTCGGCAGGTAAGCGTGAAGCCATTCAAGAGGCGGTAAGGTTGGGGCTTGTCGTTGAGACCCACAGCTACTCCGATTTTTCGCAGCTCAGCGACCTCATTCAAGCCGGTGTTCGAATGGTTCACACGGCGAATCCCGATGCGACCCTCACCTGGTTGCAAAAAGAGGGCTGGCGGTAAGGGCTTTGTGGCAACCCTCGGGTGGCTAATTGCGTATCGGTTTCTAAGTGACTTCAGGAGGGAAAATCGCGATGTTTCGACATGCGATTTTGCTTTTCCCTTCGAACCGTCTTCCCGGCGTTTCTCAGCCTTATTCTCTTCTCGACCGTCTGTCCAGGCGGCGAGCGCCCCAACGTCATCCTCATGATGGCGGACGACGTCAGCTGGGAATGTTTCGGCTGCTATGGCGGGGAGGATTACAAAACGCCTAACATTGACCGACTTGCGGCGGAGGGGATCCGATTTGAGCATTGCTACTCGACTCCGATTTGCACGCCGTCACGGGTCAAGATCATGACGGGGAAATACGGGTTTCGAAACTACACCCACTTCGGCTATCTCAACCCCGCCGAGCGCACCTTTGGTCACATGATGCAGGAAGCCGGTTACGAAACCGCAATCGCCGGGAAATGGCAGCTAAACGGCATCTACAGTCAAAATGAAGGCCACGAGAACCCGCTCCGGCCATTGGAGGCGGGCTTTGACGAGTCGTTGCTATGGCAGGTCACGAAGGAGAAAAAAGACGGGGGGGAACGTTTCTGGAGTCCCTTGCTCGAGCACAATGGAAAGACGATCACCGCCGAAGAAAACGCGGGTAAGTATGGGCCTGATCTGTTTACGGATTTCGTCTGCGATTTCATCGAGCGGAAGAAGGACGAGTCGTTTTTCGTCTATTACCCCATGGTCCTTGTTCACGACCCTTTTGTGCCGACGCCGGATTCGATCGTGGATCGTGTTTTCAAAGACCCTAACAAGGAGCCGAAGAACCCGAAAGAGAAGAAGGAAAACTTTGTCGCGATGGTCGAGTATATGGACAAGTTAGTCGGGAGGATCACCGATAAGGTCGACGCGCTGGGGCTCGGGGACGATACCATCATCATGTTTACGGGGGACAATGGCACGCATCCGAAAATTCGTTCGAACTGGAGCGGTCAGGTCATTCGTGGTGGTAAGGCGGGGATGAAAGACAACGGAACTCACGTTCCTTTTGTTGCCCGCTGGAAAGGGCAGACGCCTCCCGGAACTGTCCTTCCTGATCTGATTGATTTCACAGATTTCTACACCACCCTGGCGGAGGCTGCCGGCGTTACCCCGGATGAAGAAGATCCGATCGACGGTCGCAGCTTTTTTCCCCAGCTGAAGGGGCAGAAGGGAAATCTACGGGAATGGGTTTTATGTAATTATCAGCCATACTGGAAGCAGGAGCCCGGTCAGTTTGCGAGGACCGCGAACTACAAACTCTATCGTGACGGACGATACTACAAGGTGCCGGGTGATCTCGATGAGGCGAACGACCTCGCTGATTCGGTCGAAGGGGATGCCGCAAAAATCCGTGCCGAGTTGCATGCCCTTCTCGAGAAATGTCCCGAAGTGCAGCCAGGGAAACTGGGGCGGGATGAACCCAAACGGCCGCTTCATCCGAATGTGCCCAATCTCCTCGACTGATAATGTTTCGCGCGGATTCAACAGGGTTAGGTCATGCATCATACCCTCTTAGGTCATGCGGTTACCCCGAATTTTGATAAGAAAACCAATGAAGAAACTGATTCCATTTCTCGCCCTTTCGGCAGCACTTTTGCCTCCATGTTATGCGGATGACGCCGCGCTGCTGGAGAAGTCCGGCACCCTGTTGTTTGCCGATGATTTTGAACGCAAAGACGGCTCTCTCGAGAAAGATGCTCTCGGGAAAGGGTGGACTTCGAACAGTCCCTGGAGGGCGGATGATCAGAAGCAGGCGTTTATCGAAGAGGGCGCACTTCACGTCGTCACCGTCGAAGATGCTGGGCATGCCGCGGTGTTGTTCCAGAGTTTGAGTCCCGCATTCCGTGACGGGGCGATTCGTCTCAAACTCAGGGCAGAGGCAGGAGAATCCTTTGCGATCGAGTTCAATGATCCTGAGTGCAAGTCTGTGCATTCCGGCCACATCGCGGGGATTCGAATGGATGACAAGAGTATCACTCTCTTCGACTCGAAGACGGGTGGAATGGACCTCGAGCTGCGGGAAAAGCGCAAGGCGAATCCGAAGGATAAGGAATTGAAGAAATTGCTCGCCTCAAAATCGAAGCGCTTTCCTTTTACCTCAACGTCGGATCATTGGCACGATCTTCTCGTCGTGACAGTCGGGGACCTTATGCGCGTCAGTGTCGACGGAAAAGTGATCGGCGAATTTCAGTCCGAAGGCTTCGCCCACGCTACGAAGCAGAAGATCAACTGGACCTCGTTGAACTCGCCGGATTTCGACGAGATCGAGATTTGGTCATTGGATTCCAAGTAGCGGGTCGCTGACCCGGTTGGGCATTGTGTGGCTTTGTTAAACCACGTAGCTCAATCCGAGGGTGAGTGCGAATCCGATCAGTGAGATCGCAACTGAGAGCACCGTCCACGTTCTCAGTGTCTGTGCTTCGTTCATGCCAAGGTAGCGGGAAATGATCCAGAAACCCGAGTCATTCACGTGAGACAGCATCGTCGAACCTGCGGCGATCGCGATGACGATGAGGGCAAGGTCGGAGGGATTGAAGTCTCCTGCCTGGACGATCCCGGCCATGAGCCCTGCCGCGGTGATCATGGCAACGGTTGCAGATCCCTGAGCGACACGCACGATCATGGAAAAGAGGAATGCGAGGGTGACAGCTGAGGCTCCTGACCCGCCGAGCCAGGCGGCGAGTGCATCGCCAACACCGCTGGCACCGAGGATTTGTTTGAAAACACCACCGGCTCCGGTGATGAGAATGATAATACCGGCAGGGCCGAGCGCTTTCGTGCTGAGGTCGAGAAGCTTGTCTTTGCTGACGCCGCGCATGACACCGAGAAAGAGGAGTGCGAGCAAGGTGGCGAGAAGGAGCGCTACGACAGGGTGTCCGAGAAAGCCGATCAGGGTCTGAAGTGAGGTTGGATCGTCCGCCTTCGCCCAGGTGCTCCCGAGGACGATGAGAACGATGGGAAGCCCCATGATGAAGGCGACGAGCCCGAAGTTCGGAAGAGGACCTGACTCTTTTGCCTCTTCAAAGAATGCGGGAATCTCCACTTTGATGTTTTTGCAGACTTTCGGAACCATAAAAATACCGACGATGATCGCGGTGGGGAGACCGATTCCGATACCGTAGAGGATGACGCGTCCGAGATCGGCTCCGAGGATTTCAGCGACCGCGACCGGTCCGGGAGTTGGTGGGACAAAAGCGTGCGTCACCGCCATGCCGCAAACAAGGGGAAGCCCGAAAAGAAGTAGAGATTTCTTCGTGTCACGGGCGAGCGCGTAGATGATAGGCGCGACAATAACGAGGCCGACGTCGAGGAAGACGGGAATTGAGATGAGGAATCCCGTGAGGAGCATGGCCCAGGAAGCCCGCTTTTGACCGAAAAGATTGACCAGTGAGTTGGCGAGGGTTTTCGCTCCCCCCGAGTTTTCAAGAATCTGACCGAATATGGCTCCCAATCCGATGATCGTGGCGATAAACCCGAGGGCGCCGCCCATCCCTTTGACGATCGTGTCAGGAATATCGCCCAGTGGCATTCCCGCAGCGATGGCAACGAAGATACTCGCAATGATGAGGGCGACAAATGCCTGCAAACGCAGACCGAGAATCATTACCAGCAGTAATACGATGGCTGCTCCCAGCACGCCGAGAAGGTAGCCGAGTCCGTGAGCCGGCGCTTCAGCGGCGGCAAGGAAAGTGGGAAGTAGTGTCATACGCTGAAAATGAGAAATAAATGGAAGGTCCTGAGTTAGCGGGAAGGAGGTGAGCCGTCAAGCAGATTGGAAGGCGCAGGTCGGGCATTTAGGTGTCTTGGACGGGGGATTGAGTCTGCGGCGATTCCCTACCGGAACTGAATCGAGTAGAGATCGCCGTCTTTCAGCTCAAATTTGATCCGGATCGCCTGGCCTTCCCATGCGCTGAGGTCGCTCTTCCCGTTCCAGCTCAGGGTGGCGGCGGTGTCGTTTCCGGTGAAGGGATCTGAGTCCGCCAGTCCAAAGCCGGACAGCGGGTTTCCTTCTGCGTCCTGCAACTCCGCTTTCAATCCCCCGCCTTTGTTGATGGCGCAGTTCACGGTGAGGGTTTGGCCTTTTCCTTTTAATGGCTTTGTAAGGACCGTGCCACCGCCTGCGGGGGCTGAGAGCGAGACAAAGCCGTCGAGCCGGTAGCTGAAACGTCTCACCCGCCCGGGGACCTCGCCGTAGTAGGCCTCGGTGGCGTAGACGGAGATTTCGTCAGGGTGGCCGGGGCGAGAGAAAAGGCCCCAGGTCATGTAGTTACTGCGGTTTCCAGCGCGGTCAGCCGGAGCGCTCTCCGGGACGACGGGTTCGTTGTAGCGTCGAAATTTGATCCCGTCGCGGCTCATCATGAAGACCGGTTCGACCCGTTCGCCTTCATCGGGGAGGTAGCGGGTGGGGAATCCGATCAGCAAATGCGGCGCGCGGAAATAGGGTTGAACTGCGTTGGTGTAGAGATGCTGCTCCGGAGTTCCTTCGGTATAGGTAAGATCCGTGCCCGGTTCCCAATTCAGGTAATCTTTCGAGGTGGAGGTGCGTATCGCGCGCACTCCTTTCGGCTTCCATTCACCGCCTTCGGTTCCTCCTTTTGAGAAAATCCGATAGTAGGCGCGGTAGAGCTTTGCGTGAGGATCCCAGAAAGCGAGGTTCTGAGAATCGAATGCGCCATCACTGATTACCGGTTCGTCTGTGATTTTCTTCCAGTGGATCGCATCCGCTGACTGATAGACGCAGAGCCCGCCTTCCTTTTTCTCTCCGCCGATTCCTTTGTAAAGAGCCCCGGGAGGGCAGTCGGGATTGAGATCTTTGAAAGCGAAGAAATTGTGGGTCGAGTCGTCGTCGAGAATGATATTGTTCTCCTTCGAACCTTCCCATTCAACGAGTCCGAGCTTCGGTTTCGTGAAATTGAGGCCGTCTTTGCTCTCCGCGTAGCAGGTGAATTCGCGGTGGAGGGCTTTGACGGGTTTCGCGGGCCGGTGCGCCCAGCCGCGATAGATCATGCGAATGAGATCCCCGTCGCGGAAAAGTGAGTAGTATCCCGAGGTGTTGCCCTCCCAGGTCGCGTCGGCGCTGAAGACGACATCGTGCGGTACCGGCTGATGGACTTTTTGCTCAACTTCACCGCCCAGTTTCCCGATCAGAAAATCGTCGGCGAAGAGCTCCACCCGGTCTCCAATATCGATTGTCTCCGCTGATGCTGAAGACGCAATGAACAGGACGAGCAGGGCTGGGAAAATTTTCATCCCCGCGAGAATAGCTTTCCCCGATGGAGAGGGGAACGGCGTGATCGAGGAAGGTGACGGCCCATTTTGAAAGAGCGAGGCCGGTGGCTAGACCCCACGATTCGTCCCGGGGAGCGGCAGCGCGGGAGAGCGCCTCCGGGCAAAAAATTTCCGGATTTCCTCCGCCCACAGAACAAGGCTGGCAACCGCTCCGATGAGGAAGAACTCTTTCAGTGGAATCGGAGTGGTGTGGAAAATGCGGTTCATCGGCTCCGCGTAGATCACGAGGAAGTGGAGAATGTTTCCCAGGGCGAGCCCTCCGATGAGCCAGTGATTTTTAAGAATGTCGAGGGTCAGCGCGGATTTCAGTTCGCTGCGGCAGTTGAGGACATTGAACCACTGGCAAACCGCTAGAACGGTGAAGGTCTCGCAACGAGCCACTTCGTAAGCGACCCCGGTGGAGAGTCGCCACATGTAGTACCCAAAGGCGGATATCACCATTACCGGGGTCATGATCGCGACTCGGCCCAGCATCGTCCGGTCGATCAGCGGGGTGCCCTGACGAATCGGGGCGCGCTTCATTTCGTTTCCCTCACGATTTTCCATGATGAGGTTAACGGTCACGGTTCCCTCCGTGACAATGTTGATCCACAGAATCTGCACCGCGGCAAGGGGGAGGGGATAGTCCATTAAGAGAGCGGCGAGAAGGACGAGAATTTCGGCCATCGACGTTGCGAAGAGGTAGAGAATTACCTTTTTGAGATTGCCATAGGCGAGGCGTCCTTCTTCAACCGCGTGAACAATCGTCGAAAAGTTGTCATCGGTCAGGACGATTTTGGCGGCACTCTTTGCCACTTCGGTGCCGGTGATACCCATGGCTACGCCGACGTCTGCTGCGGCGAGGGCAGGGGCATCGTTGACTCCGTCTCCGGTCATCGCGATCACATGATTCTGCGACTGGAGCGCCTTTACAATTCTCAATTTTTGCGCCGGGTGAACTCTCGCGAAAACGGATATGCGGTCGAGTTTGGAAAGAAGTTCTTCATCGGACATTTTTTCGAGTTCACGCCCGCTCACCGCGAGATCGTCATCGCGGGCGATTCCAAGAGTGCGTGCAATCGCGCGGCCCGTAATTTTGTGATCGCCCGTGACCATGATCGGGCGGATTCCCGCGCTTCGGCACTCCGCGACGGCTGCCTTCACTTCCTCCCGAGGGGGATCCATTTGCCCTATCAATCCCAGAAAGGTAGCGCTGTTCTCGAGCTGGGAAAAATCGCATGAACCTTCGATTTTCCCGTTCTCGATTTCTGCCACAGCGATGAGACGCAGCGCATTCTCACCGAACTCCGCTGAAACGGATTCGATTTCATTTCGAAAAGATTCACCAATCGGTTCGCGTTCGCCATTTCGCAAAACAGTCGAGCAGAGAGCGAGCACTTCTTCGGGCGCTCCTTTGATCGCGACTCGTCCGCCCGCAAGGTGACCATGCTGCGTTGCCATGAGTTTGGTGGAGGAATCAAAGGGGATTTCAGCGTGACGGGGCATCGCCTTCCGCAGCGCCGCAAGGTCGACGCCGCCTTTCATCGCGAGGGTGAGCAGGGCCGCCTCTGTGGGGTCCCCGAGGGTGCGCCAGCGCGGATCGCTTTCGTCCGGCGGAACGAGTTGGGAATCGTTGCACAGGGTCACTCCCTCAAGAAGGCGCATGAGATCGGCATCGGTGCGGTTGGGGATTTTTCTGCCGTTTTCCTCGATGGTTCCCTCGGGGGCATAGCCTGCTCCGGAAATCTCAATTCTTCGATTTCCCGGCAAGCTCAGCGAAGTGACGGTCATTTCATTTTTCGTCAAAGTGCCTGTTTTATCGCTGCAGATGATACTGGTCGATCCCAGCGTTTCGACAGCCGAGAGCCTCCTCACGATCGCACCGCGTTTGGCCATCCTGCGCATTCCCACCGCCAGCATAATTGTCATCGCGACGGGGAGTCCTTCAGGAACCATTGAGACGAGCTGGCTGATCGCGACCATTAAAATTTCCAGAGGGGGGAGCCCCCGGGCAAAGCCCAACCCCATGACAACGACAAACAAAACACCGGCCGCGCCGAGGACATAACGGCCGAATTGTTCAATGCGCCGTTCGAGTGGGGTTTTGGGATCTTTCGCGCCGGAGGTGAGGTCTGAGATTTTTCCCACTTCCGTTTTGAGTCCGGTCGCGACCACGACGCCCCGTCCGCGTCCCGCGGCGATGTGGGTTCCCGAGTAAATCATGTTGTTCCGGTCAGCGAGGACCGTGTCTTCGGGAAGTTCCCCGAGCTGTTTGCTCACCGGCAGCGACTCGCCGGTCAGTGCCGCTTCGGCGACTTCAAGGGCTGCCACTTCGATGAGACGGGCATCGGCCCCGATCGCATCTCCGGCTGCGATCATGATGATATCGCCGGGAACGAGATCCCGGGCTTCGATGATTTCCTCAGCTCCCTCGCGTACGACTCGAACCTGTAAGTTCGAGAGTTGTCTCAGGGCCTCCATTGACCGTTCTGCGCGCCCTTCCTGAACGGTGCCGATGATCGCGTTCAGAACCACGACGACGAGGATGACGATAGAATCGTTGGTATGGCCTGCGGCAATGGCAATGATCGCCGCGACGAAAAGGATATAAATCAAGGGGCTGGCAAACTGGCCCAGTAAGACCCGCCAGAGGGATTTTCGTCCTGATTCAGGAAGAATGTTAGGGCCGTATTCGTTGAGCCGGTCGACAACTTTGTCCCTCTCGAGTCCTGTCCTCACATCGACATCGAGGCGGGAACTGATTTCCGTGATCGGGAGACGGTGCCAGTCGGCCGGCTTCATAAAGTGGTTCCCTCAATGTAAGCGGTTTCGGCATCCAGATTCAGAACATTCTCGATTGTGACCCGTGCGATTTCACTGAGAGCCTCATCGGTGAGAAATGCCTGGTGAGCCGTGATGAGAACGTTGGGGAAAGTGAGCAGCCGCGCCAGTTCGTCATCGGCGAGCACGAGACCCGAAAGATCTTCGAAAAAGATTCCCTCCTCCTCTTCGTAGACGTCGAGAGCCACCCCGCCGACGTGGCCGGATTTGAGCGCTGCGATGAGTGCACTGGTGTCGATGAGTTTGCCCCGGCTTGTGTTCACGATATAAACGCCGGGTCTCATCGTTGCGATGGTCTCCTCGTTGAGCATGTGAAGCGTTTCCGGCATGAGCGGTGCGTGCAGTGAGACAATCTCGCTTTCTTTCAACAGTGTCTCGAAGTCGACATAGCGCATGCCCTGTTCATCGGCCCAATCATTGTCGGGGTATGGATCCTGCACCAGCACCTCGGCGCCGAACCCTCGAAAAATCTGAGCGGTGAGTTGTCCGATCTTACCGGTTCCGATGACTCCAATCGTTTTGCCATGAAGGTTGAACCCGACGAGGCCGCCCAGTGAAAAATTCTGCTCTCGAACACGGTTGTAGGATCGGTGAATTTTGCGATTGAGGGTCAGGAGGAGGCCCACGGCGTGCTCAGCGACGGAATGGGGGGAGTAGGCCGGCACTCTCACTAAAGCGATCCCCAGATCGTTCGCAGCTTCCACGTCGACGTTGTTGAAGCCGGCGCATCGCAGCGCCACCAGTTTGACGCCGGTTTCGGCCAGCACCTCGAGGCAGGCGCGATCGAGTTGATCGTTAACAAAGGCACAAACGGCTGCGGCGCCTTTCGCGAGGCGCGCTGTCTCCGGATTCAGGCGAAAGTCATGAAACTGCAATTCGACCCGGTCGGAGCCCGGCGCGGCGGACAGGTATTCGCGGTCGTAGGGCTTGGTGTCGTAAACGGCTAATTTGAGCATTTTGGTGAAGTGTTCTGATTCCCTGTTCTCGTACCTCTATCTTACGCCATTTTCCCTGGATCCGAAATTTTCAATGGAGGGGGAAGCGCTTCTGTGGTTGGCAGGATGGTATTATCCTCCCCAGGGCGTGATCGCCACTTTGAGGACCCCGTCGCTCTGGTTGGCGAAAAGCTCGTAGGCTTCTTCAATCTCGTCCAGGCTGAAGCGGTGAGTGATGAGCGGTCCGAAGTCGATACGCTCCGAAGCAATCACGTCCATGAGGCGGCGCATCCGCTCTTTGCCCCCGGGGCACAGCGAAGTGACAATTCTCTGGTCCCCCAGGCCGGCATGAAATGCGGCGAGGGGAATCGTGATATCTCCTGAGTAAACGCCAAGGCTCGACAAGGTTCCTCCCGGCTTCAGCACGCGGAGGCAGCTCTCGAAGGTCGCCTGAGTTCCGAGCGCTTCAATCGCGACATCAACGCCCCGGCCGTTGGTCGCTTTCATGATTTCATCAACCGGGTCGCAGGTGCGGAAATCGATCACGAGGTCGGCTCCAAAGCGTTTTGCCATTTCAATACGAGCCGGCACTGTTTCCACGGCAATGATCGTCGTCGCGCCCCGAAGCCGTGCTCCCGCAGTGGCGCAAAGGCCGATCGGACCCTGGGCAAAAATGACGACGACATCACCGATCTTGATGTTTCCCGACTCGGCTCCGGCAAAGCCAGTCGACATGATGTCAGGACACATTAAGACCTGTTCGTCAGTGAGTGCATCAGGCACCGGCGCGAGGTTCGCCATCGCGTCGGGGACGAGCAGAAATTCAGCCTGTGAGCCATCGATGGTGTTGCCGAAACGCCAGCCTCCGAGAGGTTTGGTTCCGTGCGGGCTGCTCTGCCCGTCCTGAGAGTGCAAGCCTTCGAGAGAAGCATTGGAGTATCCGCTCGGGCAGATCGCGCCGGCGATGACCCGCTGTCCTTCGCGATACCCCTGCACATTTCGACCGAGCTTTTCGATGATACCGACCGGTTCGTGTCCTACTGTTAGTCTTTTTGCTACAGGATACTCGCCTTTAAGAATGTGGACATCGGTTCCGCAGATCGTCGTTGTCGTAATTCTGATTAAGGCGTCGTTAGGCCCCACTTCAGGGGTGGGCTTTTCGTCAAGAACGATCCGACCGGGTTCAATGTAGAGAGCTGCTTTCATAAGTTTCGTTGCGATGGTTTCCGGGCCAATTTGAGTAACCGGGTAACGATATGTCGCAGTCTTTCAGTGTGGCTGTGCATATCCTGTCGGTTCGTCAGCAGGTGTTGAGGTCAGACTCCGGATTCCCACTTTCGTTCAGGATCTTTGGAGGAAGCGCCCACGGAATTGCGTCGGTTCACATATTTCCATACTCTGATAATCTCCGGAGATGTCTTACCGCTTTCTGTTACTTTTTGTCGCTATGACACTGTTCGCATCGGATGTTTTTGCCGGGACGATCGAGCGCATCTGGTTGACTCATGCGAGTAACAATCCATCGAAAATTGTCGTTAACTGGGAGACGGCAGATGCCGGTGATTCCGAGGTTGAATTTGGAACCACGCAAGAGCTCGGGCAGAGTGTTTCATCCGACGAAAAAGTGAACCTGCATCATCTCGAGATTCCGCTGGAGAAGCGGGATACACTGTATTTCTACCGGGTAAGGAGCGGAGAGGACGTTTCTGAAATCTCATCCTTCAAGGGGTATCCGACGAAGGACCTGCGAGTCGCCATCGTTGGTGACTGGGGTGGTTTCTTTAAGGCTGAGGATGTGACAGCAATCGTGAAGGATGACGTTCATCTGATCGTTACGGCCGGGGACAATGTCAGTAATTTATACGAGGCCGGCAAGGAGGGGACGAAGGCCTACAGTGCCTTGATCGATTCGAATCGGGATTTGTTTCGCAGCACGCCTCTCATGCCCATTTTGGGGAATCATGACAGGCAGCTCACGCCGCGGGGGGCGAAGCCACCTGCTCACTCTGTCTATGACGTCGAGGCGACCGCTTACCGGGAGTTCTTCGCTCTGCCCGGTGACGAATGGAAATGGCATTTTGATGTTCCCGGCTTTGACCTGCGGTTCATCGCGTTGGATCTGAATCACATCAGCGACTTCGGTTCGACCTGGCAAACCTGTCATGCCTGGCATCCAGAATCCGCGCAGTTTAAGTGGTACGCTGAAATGATGAGCAAATCTACGAGCGGATTCGTTATCACGCTGATGAATGAAAAGCAGACACAGGTGAACGGGCTTACCAAGGGCGCCTGGCACGAGCACTTTAGAAAATCCAGCGCGCTGATCACAGGATTTGGCTACTTCGCGGACCGCGCCGAGCTGGCCGGAGGTCTTCCGTATTTCAATACGTGCTTTAAAGGCAACGGAGTTCCTTACATTGATCCTGAATCAGAGTTTCACTCGATGGAAAGTAACTACCTTTTACTCAGTCTGACGGCGGGAGCTCCGACGATGAAGGCTGAGTTCAAGAATCTTCAAGGAAAGGTTCTCGACGCGACGGCGATCTCGAGGCGGAACTGAGTCGCTGTTGGACTGACACTATCTTATTTTGCGCCGGGAAAGTAGTTCGCGATGATTTTGTCCAGCGCCGCGAGACCCGCTTCGCCGTGGGAGTCGTCATAGATATCGAGCCATTCGTGAAACCACCCGTGGCCGAACATTTTGTTTCTTTCCATCAGACTCCGCCCCGGCGATTCGCAGCGGGGATACATGAGGAGTGCGTGCTTTTTGAATTCATTCCGATTCTTCGGCAGAAGCGTCCGGTAGTGTTTCAGTCGTTCGTAAACCTCAGGCGATGGCTTCAGGTTGTTTTTCTCAATCGCTCTCGCGAGGGCGGATTTATCATCCGGGTAGATGCCCCAGAATTGAAAAAGCGGTCTTAAGTCTGCTCCTGCGGCGATCGAAAATCGGAGTATTCGGTTGTCCGTTGGATCATTGTTAGGATCAGAGGGGTATCCCTCTCCCTTTCGAAAATTTTCGTGATCTTCGGCGGCGAAATTCAGGAGCGGCTCCCAGCCGAACAGCTTTGCGATATCGGCATAGTGACCGTAGCCGCGGTGTTGGTATTTGACTTCGTCGCCCGGCTTGTTGGTGGTATTGCGAGGCTGCCCCTGGCGAAACGATTCCGTAATCATCCGGTCGATCGCCGCCTCCTCGATCGTAATCCTGTCACCACCGTCACGTGAGCGACTGAAGGCGGTGTCGAGATCGACACCGAAGCCCCGGTTGTGAACATAGACGTAGAGAAAATTCACGAGTGCTTCCGTTTCGCCTTTGAATTTGGTGATTCGTTCCATGTGGCCCATTTCGTGAAACAATTCGTAACGTGCGAACTGAGGCCCTTTGAGAAACCAGTGATCTTTGTTTCCGTTTTCCTCCTTGAGAGGGTCCCAGTTGTAGTTCGACTGCGGGTAGCCCGGGAAGAATGCGCCTCCCCGCATGATCACATCGATTTGATGATACAGGACCACTTTGGATCTTACCTTCGGGCGGCCGGTGATTTCGGAGATCAGGTCCATGCACTTGTCGTAATCCGCAGTGAGTGTGTCAGGCGTTTTGAATTGAGAGATCCAGGAGGTGGGGACCTGCATCATGAATTTGTCCGATTCAAAGTCCGCCCAGGGAGCTGTTTTTCTCCGCTCTGTTTTGATCCATTCATCAAGCGTCGTTTGATGGAATGAGGTCGCTGAATAAAAAGGCGCTTCGACAATATTTCTCGCATAGATTTCGCAAATCCCGCCGTCGGCCCGGGCGGGGACCTCGAGGTAGACGCCGCCTCCGAGAGGATTGGCGATGAGGATTCGTTCCTCCTCGATGGGGTAGGTGAGGGAGATTCGGTCGAGACGTTTGATGACCGGTTTTTTGCTCAGGTCCCAGGTGTGAGCGCCCACCCGAACGAGATAACCTTTGCCGACAAGATTGGCCGGTACTTTCAGTTCGGCGATTGTTCCGGGGGCGACATACCAGCCGGTGCAACGTCGCGCCGCGCCATCATCGGTCGTGAGTGGCGCACCATCGGGAGGAAGTTGGGAAGCGTTGACTTTGACCCGGTAGACCTTTCTAGGATCCCCGGGAGGAGCGACGTCGCCAGGAAAGAAACCGGAGCAGAGGAATGGTTTGGAATCGAGTTCCTTAAGATGTCCCGGATGACAGCCATGATCGAGAACCGCCTGCTGCAATTGGAAAATGACATGTTCCAGTTCGAGGCCGTATTTCTCTGTTCTTGAGAATCCGCCTTTGGTCTTTTCATTTAAAAAAAGCGGGTCATTTGCTTCGTCATATTTTGAAACGATTTCGAATGCCCGCGTCACCAACTCGTGATCCCCGGAGAGAGCGGAAGCCCCTTCGATGATTCCGCTTTCTAAACCGGTAAGCTCTTCAGAAGTGAGTTCGTTTTTCTCATCGAGATGATCCGATAATTGCCCGAGGAGGTCCTCAAAGGTGGCAGCGTGGAGTGTGCCGAGCGAAAGCAGAAGCAGAATTAGGAGAGATTTCATTGGGGGAGAGTCCTGGAGGGGGTGCAGGGGACAAATAAGCGTGAAGCGGAGCGTAAGATCTTTCCAGCAAAATCGGTGCTTTTGACTACCCGGGGATAGACGGTTCGCTGAAAATACTCCGTGCCCTCGTGAACAGGGGACTTCGAAGCGAGCTGTAAACGCGTGATCGAGTTGAGTGGGGCGGACTGATCGCGCTTACTTGACTTTTCCACGGTCTTCAAACTATGCTCGGGATTCTGCCACACCGGCATTTCAGATTCACTTGCCCTCTTCGTTCTTCCTTCCCTACGCAATACATGAACTCAACCGATCCGGACGCTGACCGTGATGCTTTGCGAGAATTTGTGCGGATTCATTCTCACGATTCCAGAAATCACTACAATGGGATTGAGATGGAATTGTTGCTTATGGAGGGAACCTTGAGCGGTGACGGTCTCGGCGGCATTGAGCAAATCAGAAAGGAGGTCAACGCGTTGGAGAACGGGCTTCGCTATCTTGAGAATCGTTTTGCTGATCCTGAACGGGAGATCGTCTCTGCCCTCGACGTGTTCAATCAGTGGAAATCAAGATACGGTGCGATCAGCGATGATTCGATCACTTGGGAATATTCTTTCAATAACGTGTCCATAAACGTGGATATGCGGATCGTGGCCGACACTCTCTGTGAGTGGTTGAGTGGCATGAAAAGGGTGTCTCCGGTCAAGGTGTTCGGTGAGTTGAAAGAGGATCAAATTTGCTTCCGGGTCGAGCTGGAGGCCGCTCCCGGCGGGGCGGATTGCAATGTTAATTCTCTGCCCCCGGGATTTATCGATTTGATCAAAAGTAACGGTGGAAGTTACCGGGAGAAGGAACCTTCCGCCGGGGACAAAACGGGCGGCGTTTGCTGTTTCCCGGTCGTTCATTGAGACTGAATAAAGCGCTCGTGATGAGGAGGTTTAGTCTTCGTGATCGACTTGATTTGCAAGTATGGTAATGGTTTAGCCAAGTGATTGTAAGAGGATAGATGGCAGAGGGGATATCAAAAAGAAACAACGTTACTGTATTCGGAAAGGGCTCCAGAGCCTTCGTTTTTGCGCATGGGTTCGGTTGCGACCAGCACATGTGGCGATATCTGACTCCTGCATTTGAAGACGATTATCGCATCATTCTTTTTGACTATGTGGGGGCCGGAAAGTCTGATATCTCGGCCTATGATTCAGAGCGCTACTCAACTCTGGAAGGTTACGCTCAGGATGTTCTCGAGGTTCTCAGAGAGCTCGACCTGAAAGACGTTATTTTTGCCGGTCATTCTGTCAGTAGCATTATTGGTGCATTGGCCTGGCTTGAGGAACCTGAGAGATTCAGCCACCTGATCATGGTTGCACCTTCGCCCTGTTATTTGAATCAGCTCCCGGATTATGTCGGAGGATTTGAAAGAGCGGATATCGACGGTCTACTCGATTTGATGGACAAAAACTTTCTGGGGTGGGCTGGTTTTCTCGCGCCTATGGTCATGCAAAACTCAGATAAACCGGAACTTACCGGGGAACTGGAAGAGAGTTTTTGCTCTACAGATCCTGTTGCCGCAGGGGAATTTGCCAAGGCGACTTTTCTTTCTGATTATCGCCACGTCCTGCCGGAAGTCTCTGTTCCATCCTTGATTCTGCAATGTTCTGATGATGTGATTGCCCCGGTGGGAGTGGGCGACTACATGCATGAACGTTTGCCATGCAGCGAGCTTAGAAGAATGAAGGCGACCGGGCATTGCCCTCATGTCAGCCATCCTGACGAAACGATAAATTTGATCCGGGATTATCTATCATCTGCGGTCCATGAGTGAACCCGAAAAGCTTCACGGGTTGGGCGATATTCTGGATCATGCTCCATGCGGTTTTCTTCGATTTAACGATGATGGCACCGTTCTTCGCGCAAATACAACCTTGTCGGAAATGCTCGGTATCCCCGTTTCGGCGATTGAAGGGGTGCATGCTTCGAGCCTTCTGACTCAAGCGGGAAAAGTCTTTTTTCAGACCCACTTTTTCCCGACCCTTCGCATGCAGGGTAACGTTAACGAATTGTATTTATCCTTGATGAGCAAGGACGGGGCGAAGATACCGGTTCTGATCAATGCTGTGCGAAGTGAGAAGCCGGAAGGCTGCTTTAATGACTGCATCATTGTAGGCATCAAAGAGAGGGAGCGATTTGAGCATGCGCTTTTACAGGCAAAAAAAGAGGCTGAGCGTGCGAACGAGTTAAAGGAGATCGCTCTGACCGAATTGAGTGAAGCCAATGAGTCACTTGCTCTTGCAAAGGACGCCGCTGACGCCGCTTCGCTCGCCAAGGATTCCTTTCTCGCCGCGTTGAGTCACGAGTTGAGGACGCCACTTACGCCGGTTTTGCTGACGGCTTCCGATCTGGAGAGGAATGAAGTTCTGCCTCCTGAGATTCGGGAACAGATGTCAATGATTCGGCGCAATGTGGAACTGGAAGCCACCCTGATTGATGATTTACTGGATGTTTCGCGAATCAACCATGGGAAGCTGACGCTCAACCGGGCTCCGTTTGATCTGCATGAGATCGTTGCTCAGACGGAGGAGATTGTCTTATCTGAGGTTGAGGAGAAACAGATCAGTCTGGTCATGGACCTGCAGGCTTCCTCACATCACGTCAATGGGGATCCGGCACGAATCGAGCAGGTTATTTGGAATCTTCTCAAGAACGCCGTTAAGTTTACCCCAGAGAAAGGAACCGTAACCGTGACAACGAAGAATGATGCCAAGAGTTGCGTCGTTGTTGAAGTCAGTGACACAGGTATCGGGATACCGGCTGAGCAGCTTCCTGTCATTTTTACTCAGTTCGAGCAAGGGCACGCAACGGGGAAGCATCGCTTCGGCGGGCTGGGTCTGGGGCTGTCTATTTCGCAGGCAATTGTTTTCGCCCACGAAGGCAGGATTGGGGCTGAAAGTGAAGGAGAGGGAAAAGGATCAACCTTTTCAATTACCCTGCCAACGATCGAAAAACCGGTCGAGGCAAGCTCGCCGGATCCTGAGAATCCGGGAGCCGTCGAAGGGATGAGAATATTGCTGGTCGAAGATCATGAGTCGACCCGGCTGGTTGTTTCCCGGTTGCTCTCAAAAGTGAATCATGATGTTATTGCCGTGGGAACGGTTGAGGCGGCAAGGGAGGCTTTTGACTCTCAGCCGTTCAATCTTGTCATCAGCGACCTGGGATTGCCTGACGGGAGTGGTTTGGATTTCATGAGCGAGATACGCTCGCGAAGTGAGGTGCCTTCGATAGCGTTGAGTGGATTTGGGATGCCGGAAGACGTGAAGAGGATCAAGGCGTCAGGATTTACGAAACAACTGACCAAGCCCATTAAGATGGATCGGCTCAACGCATTGATTTGCGAAATTGATCACTCTTCGAAGGTGGCGGGTGGTACTGACTGAATACCGGGTCGGGGTGACTGCGAAAATCGTCGGTCCAGCGAACAGAGGCGAGGTAGGCATGAACCGCTTCCTGCCAGCGACCGAGGGCACGTTGGCGTGGCAGAAACCGACAGCGAGGAAAAAGGGCTTTCCATGCTCAGCGGCCAACTGTTCTTCGGCCCAACCTACGACAACATGATCGGTGAACTCCAATTCTTGGTAGTCTCTCCGGTCGAGCTGCAGGATCAGTGGTAATGGGCTTGTGATCTGAACTGCGGAGCCATGCTGCGTTCTTCGATTTTTATCCAGGGCGCGGTGCCTCATTCCATTTCAAAGGGGATGTCTTATAGCAATCGAAAGGCTGACCGTTTTGGCATCATGATTCCTGAATCCTTGGTTTGAAACGAGCGCCCAAATTCACCTTTCGCTCAATCGATTTAGAGAAAACTCGATAAAGGCAACAGCCCATACGTCAGACCCTATGAGTGCGGAGGTAAGAGTCCTCCGATTACTTTTCGGCTTAAACAGAATTCACAATCCGCGTATCAAGAAAGAAAGGGGGCTACATGAAACGATCTATTCGCATTGCATTGGGAGTCTCTATCGCGCTTGCCATAGTTTTCTGCTTCAGAGGAGGCGATCAGGAAAATTCCTATCTATATGAAAAAGCTTCCACGCTCGAATTCTCTCAAGAGCAGATCGTCACCTTCGTTCACGAAGAGATAAGCCCTCTGCCTGGATCGGAAGCATTTCGCGGCGCTTTGGGAACGCTTTGGGAAGGTGCAGGAAGCCGGAAAGAGTCTGCCCACCTTCTTTCCGAACTGCTCGGTCATTCGGGGATTGAGAATTCCGTCGTCAGCAATGGCGAGCAGTTTGGCGTCCGGGTTGCATCATCAGGTGAAGTGATTCCCGCGGTCAATGGCGAAGCTTTAACCAGCCACGAAGAAATTGAAAATTATCCGAATTTTTCAATCTCGATGCCTGTCATTGGTCGAGAGACAGAGACGGTATCATTCCAGGGCAATACATCAGAATTTCTCAGCAGCCCTCTGAGGATAGCGATCACAGATGGAACGGCCACCCTTGTCGGGCCGGATGATCAAACCCTTCTCGCTGCAGTGTTTTCTCCCGGAGAAAGAGTTCTCGCAAAGATTTCATTTCATCTCCTCGACGGTTCACTCGAAACCGTTACCCGTGAGTTGATTGACGACACGGTGCCGCAGCCCTGTATGCCGGCGGAACATGTCATCGTCTTTGCTCCCTGTGAAATCGATGAAGGAATATTCAGGAAGCAGAAAGCACTGATTGCTCAATCCTGGGGAGAGAGTTCCCCCTCTTACCAATCCTACTCCCTGGTGCTTGATCATTGGTATCAATCGGACCGGATGCTGACTGATTTGAGAACACATTTTGATGCGGATGCTTTTTATCGGATTCCACGTGTGCTCATCGGATCCTGCTATCTCGATGATTCGGGGGATCCAGCAGGCTATGCCCTCGATCTTAGACGCAACAGCATTCACCTCACCCACAACGATGACAAGGCACGATCATTTGCTCTCACGAGGGCGAGCCTCGAGGCGGAGCTGGAAGCAAATGTGATCCTGTCGGCGACAGGGATGTCTTCACGTTCGGCGATTGAGGTTTTTCTCGCTCATTTGAATCACGGCGCGCAACAGAGCGGACCGCGTATTTCCGGGTATGAGAGAACGTTTGCCGGATTTTTACGAGATACGTTTCCGGGAGTGAAACTCCATCTTCGTGCTGATGAGGGTAGAACAGTAAGCCTGACACATCTCCCCGGAAGCCGCGGCATTGGAATCGAATTCAGCAAATCGTTACAGGAAGCACTCGATAGCAATGACTACTTTCCATGGACCCATTGCAAATCGGGTGAGATTTTGAATGGCAGTTTTGAAGAAGCCGCTTACGAACTTGAAGCACTTTTGGGGCCGGTTTCCGGGGCTGATTTGGACTACACGACTACCTCGGAGTTGGAGTATTGCTACGACTTGATAGATACCCCATATGTTCGCGAGTTTCATTTCTGGTGGGTTCCCGGGGAAGAGCAATTTCGGACCGCGGCGGAAGAACAGATCACGCGAATCAGCGACGACGGTTCCTACGTCTATGAAAGAGTCGCCTACACCTACGAAGATGAAACATCGATCACTCCGGGACATGTCGAGAATACGAGCTACACTGTTCCGGCAGCCACGAGAAGATCCGGCAAGGGCTGCACCCTCTGGCATTCACAAAACAATATTTCAAACGGAGCAAACGCTCTATCGATGAGTCAGGATTTCCTTCAGGATTTGAAGGACGATGGTTACGCCGAAGCCATCCCTTATTATTGGGATGGTAGTCCGGGAGCCCCATTGAAATTGTATGCCGTAACTCATGCTCAATTCGAATTGAGCATTAATCGAAAAAAAGTGTCCATACCAGCCATCTGGGTAACTGGCAACTACGCATCCGGGAACAAGCCAAAACCGGAGAGATGGGGGAGCCGCTACCTCGATGACCCAAGCATTCCCAATGTCGGGAATGAAAAAACAACGCATGATGGATACAATACTTTCGTCATTGCTGACAACGCCAACCTGCCTCGCGTTTTGAATTCAAGAACAGAGTTTCAGGCACCCATACACGGACGAATCACATCAGCGGAAAACGGGGCATCAGTAGAGAATGCTGAAATACTGGTAATGGACACCCAATCCAAAGCGTCAACCTGGCCGACTGGCGATTTTGTTCTGCCCCTCATTTCGAAACCCCACGACGTATTTACCGTCAAGGTAACCCATCCGGACTATGACACCTGGAGCGAAGCGATTGACTTCCGGGATCGTGCCGGATTCGAGCGACTGAAGAAAATCACTCTGACCCCGCGATCCAGTTCCATTGATAGCCCTCAACACAAGGTGGCAAACCCGTTCACCTGGGTGACCCCGGAAACACTGGAGCAGGACCTTCGGAAGTTGTCGAGTGAGCGAACGCAGCGATACATTCGCGAAGCCCTGGAAGACAACCCCTCTCTCCAGGCTCTGGTTCCTCTTGAGGAAACGTCACAGGAACTGAGGATGGAAACGGCGTGGCTTCTCTTTGACAGAGAAACGAATCATTTTACCGCAGTAACCCATGATGGACTGCACGGAGCTGTCGGCACAGTGAGCAATGTGGGATCAGCTGCGGGCGATGGAGCGATCAGCGCATACTCAGGCTTTGTTTCTTCCTGGTTTGCTTATTCGGGTGGAAAAATAGAAGCCATCACCGAAGCCATGAGAGGGGGAGATTTCTCCGATCTGGGACACGCCCATGCCAAGGCATTTGCCCTGAATTTTCTCGAGACGATGTCAGACAAAACTGACAACATTTTTGCTGATCAAGCTGGAGTCAACAGCGCCGCATACCGGGCTGGTTTCCTTCAGGGGTTATCGTTTTTTGACAAACACCCGGGATATCGTGGCGAGTAATTTCGCTATCTGGAGAAGGAACCCGCTTCGCAAAATCAGTCAAAGGTGCTCATCGGCGGGGCTCCCATCGTCGAGTATCCGTTGTCGACGTGGAGCACTTCACCGGTGACTCCACTGGAGAGATTGCTCAGCAAATAGACCGAGCTGTCACCGACGTCGCGCCCTTCGATATTCCGCTTCATGGGAGCGACCTTGCCGGTGTAGTCGATCATTTTGTCGATGTCCCCGACGGCCGAGGCGGCGAGCGTTTTCTGAGGGCCTGCAGAGATCGCATTGACCCGAATATTGCTCGGGCCCAGATCGTAGGCCAGGTAACGCACCGAAGCTTCCAGCGCCGCTTTGGCGACACCCATGACGTTGTAGTTCGGGATGACCCGCTCACTTCCGAGGTAGCTCATCGTGATGATTGATCCGCCGTTCGGCATGATCTTCGCGGCTTCTCTTGCCATGGGAATCAGGCTGTAGGCGCTGACGTCGAGAGCGAGAGCAAAGCCTTCCCGGGTGGTGTCGACGAACGTGCCTTCGAGATCATCCGACTTTGCAAAGGCGATCGAGTGAACGAAAAAGTCGATGTCACCGAAGTCCGATTTGATGGCTGCAAAGGCCTCCTCGATTGACTCGTCGCTCTGCGCGTCCATGGGGCAGGTGAAGGAGATATCTTCGCGTTCTGCGATTTTTTTGATCCGCCGTTCGACGGCTTTTCCGGGCAGGTAGGCGAGGCCCACTTCGGCCCCTTGTTCCTGGAGACTCTTCAGAATGTGGTAGGCAAACGAATATTCGTTGACCACACCGGTTACGATTCCCTTTTTTCCCTTAAGCAGCGACATTCCTTCACATATTGACGGGTGTCCCACATTTCAAGGGATTTGTTCCAAAGCATAGCCTGCTCCTTCGTCACAGATCGTGGCAGGCGCCCCGGGAGGCCGGCCCCGCCTACGGGTTCTCGTCCCAACGGGTAGACACAAAAAAACCGCCTCGAAAGGCGGTTAAATTGGCGACCCGTACGGGACTCGAACCCGTGTGTAAACCTATCTATAAACGGGTTATGCTGTGTTTGATAGGTAGGTTTAGGCATGCTTAAGCGACTTTTCTGTCATAAATTGTCATAACGTTTCACATTATTAAGCAGACAAGCAAACTGTCGATCTCTCTGTAAGCGATTCATGGTGGGCGAAGGGCCCTCACGCAGGAATGTGGGAAAGGGTAGGAAAGAGATCTTCTTTAGGGTAGAGGCGGACGCTGACAAGAGAAATTTGAACGCTCCACGCTTGCCATGGCGATCTTCATTCCATATACGTATCTGTTTTTCTCTATGAAGATCTTCTTGTCTTGTGTGAATTGTGATTTCCGAGATCCGGGCGCTCCTTTCGCCGGGTTTCGAGACCGCATACGTCCCTATCTGTCACGAGGGGGACTGAACGTCACGCTGGAAGAGGAATTTCATCAGTCAGCAAACCAGGAGACGTTGGAGAAACTGGACGACTTTATTAGAAAAGACGACGTGGTAATCCAGCTTCTCGCCACGAATCGGGGCGCTATTCCGGACGAGCAAGAGGTTATCGCCCTCAAGGAAAAGCATCGAAAGGAAAAAAGAACGATTTTCTCGCGAGGTATAGAGACTTTCTCCAAACAGCCAGCCGAATTTCGTAAATTGCTCGAGAACACAAACGATGTCACGTATACGGAGTGGGAGTCCTATCTTGCGATTCACAATGGGAAAGGCCTACTTCTTTATTTGCATGAGGAGAATAAAGGCGAGTTTGCAGAGCACATCAAGCGACTGGGCTCGGCAAGACCCAAGAAGTTTACCTCTCCTTTTTCAGGTGAATTCGATCTAGCCTGTAAGATCTTTGCCGATATCTGTCGGTTAAAACCAGAGATGATTCCAGATAAGCTTAAACCAAAAGTTATGAAAGCGAATCAGACTCTGATGTTGTGGATTTTGGGACCGTGTTTGGCTATTTCTCTCTTCCTCGCCTACTTTGGGATCAAGCAAATGTATGAGCAATGGCCGTATGTTGGCGGTCGCGCGGTTGGCTATCTCATTTTTTCGGTGGTTTCGATTGCAATTGGCTACTTGATCTTTTACCTGAGGAAGAGACGGGCCTCGGCAAAAATACTCGAAAAAGAGATTCCGGAGCTACTTAAGAAAGCCAAACAGGAGGACTGAAGCCGCCTTTCCGAATCCTCTTAGAGCCGCCGAGAAATTTCTTCAAACTTCTTGAAATTATGGAACGCATCGTGGTATTATATGACAGCAATGAAGAAGATCTTGAGATTCCTGCGATCCAGCTGGGGGCGAATTTCGCTCGTCCAGCTGATTTGGGCTTTCGTGTTTCTCGGGCTCGCCACTTATTTTACGTGGGAATACGTCGAGGCTGTGATCAATCGGACGTTGGGAGTGCTGGTCAACCCAACCGCGGCGCTCGTTTACATTGTAGCGGCCTTCGCCCTTTCCTCGATCTGTTTCGTCGCTTCGGTGCGCTCGGCAAAGCGTGTTGCCTAGCAATCGTTCTGTCGATCTATAGCGGTTCCTTGTTCGGGCAGGGGGAATCCAAAGAGTTCGATTCAATCGCAGATGCCGAAGGCCCTGACGTGGCAATTCGAACGAAGCGAGGCTGGGCGAAGTTTATTTCTTACATCGAGAACGTCGAGACTCAGGATTACATCCACGGTGAGAAACGGTATCTGATCTTCTTTCGTGGCGACGGAGAGTCGAACCTCCGTGGCGACTGGACCGCAGATGAAGAGCCAGGAGCTCTGAAGAGAGACTCCAATGGGCTGTTCTACAATTTGCCCACCTACCCCCCTGAATACCGCGACGCCCCCGGTCGGGTCGGGTATTTCGATGAGGTTTTTGAAAACGGCAAGAAGCTCGTCGTTTTCTTTCCGATGAAGCCGGGACCGAATCGGCTGCTCGCGATCCGGTCTTCCGTTCGTCAAATCGATCACAGTCGCTCCATCGATGGCGCGCCGGTCTTTTTTGAGAGGGATATACCTGAGCTTGAGCTGTGGGATAATTTTTTGCGATTTCAGAGAGGTCGTCCTCAGGGAGGATTTCTGACTTGGATGGGGTATCGCCCGCCCATTCCCAACCAACAGCGTTGGCTCTATGCTCATCTCTGGAAAGGTAATCTCGGACGGTTGAAGTATCCGGAGGCTTTGATCGATTTCAATAGATTTCACGAGGGGTATCCTCCCACCACTCCAGAAGCCTCGGACGCTTACAGTGTCCTGAAAAGGTGGCACCGCGATCCGAAAGCGATTTTCAGATTTCTGAAGGAAGAAAAGTATCGCTACCATGTCACTATGCCTCTTGTGAAGAAGATGATTTCCTTCGACCAAGAAAACGCAGACTTCCGACTCGAGCGACTCGTCTGGATCCACGAAGACGAGCAAGATGGCTTTCTCCTTCCTATCGAACTGTTCAATCCGGACTTCGACAATGCGCTGATTGACCTTCGCATTGTACTCGCAACCAATTCCCTGCTGGCGGCGGGCACTATGCCGTCAGCTCCAAGTGTAGAGGCAGTGACGAAATACGAGACGTTTCATTATAAGTTCGTCATCTCCCACGATCGGAGCCAATTGCCCGATGTAGCAATTCGTCCCTGACAGAATAGCTGAGAGAGAAAGCCTGGCTGGGGATCGCGTTAGAAACCGTTGTTGCCGACGGTCCCCCGCACAGATCCGCAATTGAAGAGCTGCTTCATACGGCTCCCACTTCGTAAGCGTGATTGAATATGCTGCCTAGCCAACGGCGGGGCGGGGGGGTAAATTTGACGGGTGGCCCAGAAATTATCCCATCGAAAGTCGCCGCGCCGGTCTGCAGGGCGTTTTCCCTGCGATATCGTCCGTTACGCCGAAGTCGAGTTCACGCATATGATCGTCGAAGACGAGTCGTCCGCCGCCCTTCGTCGCGTTGGACAAGATTGAAGGGAAGGGATGCCTCAAATGATCGCGCTAGGAAACGCTGCCCTGAGGATCATCGTCCGCTTCGAGTCCTGCGACATGCACAAGAGCTTCAAAGGACTCTCCGAAACGCCTGGGCAATCCCGAACTCGCCCGGGCAAGCAATGAGCGCTATCTTCGCAGCCAGGCAGAGTAACTCGGTTTCGCCTTGACCCCGGTCGAAGGGGAAGTTTCATAAGAGTGATTCTCCACCGTCCACAATTGGATCTATTTCAAAAAAATTCCAGATGAACCAATCCGACTCTAGTGAGGTGTCCTATTTGAGAAACGGATCGAGCGAAGAGAAATCGTCAGCACCACTCGAACCCTGGTATCAACGAATTAAAAACTGGGTGTGGGGTTACGACTTCTTCATTTCCTACGACTGGGAAAGTGGCAGCGCCTATGCAGTCGACCTTGCAGCGAGACTCCGTGAGAGAAAATACGAAGTCTTCTTGGATCGGGCAGAATATGCTAGCGGAGACAAATGGAAGAGAATTGGAGAAATCGCTCTCCGCAACACGCAACGGCTTGTCCTCGTTGCTACATCACGAGCAATCTACGAGTCGACTCCGGTCGCTCATGAGATCGTAAAATTCACCGACCGAAGTAGCCACTGTATTCCGATTTTTTTTGGTCAATCGGCTGAATCCCTTTTTCACCCGGAAAGCCGAAGCTCTAAAGTCCTCGAGCGGCTTTCGGAGGATACCATTTTCATCGAAGAGGAACCAAGTACCCTGCTGATTGGGCCCTCTGCAGATACGATCGACACCTTGGAAGCATCGTATCAAACAATGCGACGCCGCAGCGTGAGACAGTTGTTTGTCCTAGCAACTTTGATGGTGCTCCTTTGCTTCTCGGTTCTCGCTGGCATTTCTTGGTCAAACGCGGAAAAGTCGAGAAGCGACGCCGAAAGTGCCTTGGCACGGGCTCTTTCGGCTGCCATCGGCGAATCGGACGAATTTTCTCCATCAGCGAGAGAAGAAGAGGCTCTCTGGGAATTGAGCCAACTAGGAACTCGCAATCAAAGTGCCAGAGATCTTGTCCTTGCCGAATGGAGCCAGACAAAAGTGCCTTTCTACGCCGCGCTGCGGAATCACTCGCGAGGACTCCATGCTGTTCTTGGATTGAATTCAGACTTATTTGAGCGCAACCAAGCACTAATCGAGAACGGAATCTTCGAAGCGCTAACGCAACCGGACGAGTTTGGGCTGCGGGACAAAGCCTATCATAGAGCTTTCGGTGATGCCGTTCCCATTCTGACCGGCACTACTCTGAAGCGGGAGATAGTGGATGGGTATCTTCAAGTCTTCCTGACGGACCCTCACTTGGACAACGACACACTCAAGATAAAAGCCGCATCTGTACCTCGTCTCACCGAGACTCTGGATAAAGAGCACTCCGTTCGGATGTGCGAGGATATGGTAGGAAGAATCGAAAGCATCGACACGGATCTCGTCGAGAATTTCGGCGTAGTCCTTCGCTCACTTGCTCACAATTTGACTCCCGAAGAAGCTGAGCGAATGATCACGCCGGTCGTCCGCGCAATCTCCAATACCCATCCGGAAGACATCACTCGGCTATATCATTTGTGCACCTGCTTATCCATTATAGCCGACCGTCGTGAAGGAGCATTCTCACTAGCATTGACTGAAACCCTACTCGACAGCTTGGATCGCGCTTTGCCACACGTTTTACAGGACAATGCAATGAGTGCGAAATGGGCGAAGTCTCTGACATGTCTGGAACGGTGCCTTCCCGAAGAATCGGTCTCACTACGATCTGACCAGGCACTCGCGATCTTCGTGACTAAGTTTAGCACGAATCGGCAAGATCTTTATGGCGGAATATCCGTCTGCGATGCTGTGGAAGTTTTACTCCCCTACACGAGTAGGAACCATAACATTCGTCACGCACGTGAGCTAGCAGGGGTTTTCTGCGATGAAAACATTTACCCTTCAAGGCATGAAATAGATATGTGGCTATCGATTTGTCGGATGGTTCCACAGGCAGACGCGTTTGCAGAGGCGGAATTCTTTGCTGAAAAACTCTGTAGGCTTTATGAAAAAAATCCCTTGACTTCATTTAGCAGTGAGGCATTTCAGGAATGTATTGTAGTGCTGATAAATCGAAGTGAAACCGGCGCGGCTGCGAAGATCCTCGAAGGTCTGCTCCACGAAACAAACACGGAAATTCGGGAGCCGGTGCTTGAGAGTATTGGATACCTAATCGATGGATTTCTTCCGAAAATCTCTCCTGATGAGATTCGGGCTTTAAGCGATCTACTAGCTTCGGAATTACTTTTGTTAGAGTCTAACGAAATCTATCAGATCGAGTTGCTCTCTGCATGCCTCGGTACACTGTTATCGGAATTTTCCGGGGACCATTCCTGGGAGATAATGAAGAAGGTCGAAGAAAGAGTTGTTGAGATAGCGAGCGAAGAGCTTAATTCTGAACTCGACGTTCTGGGTCCGTGGGGGGGGCAAATCGCGATTGCACTTGCCACACTGATGCCCTATTTTCCCGACAAAAGCGAGGCACAACAGGTTGCTCGGGAGGTATTTCGAGGTCTGTTGGAGAACCTTGAAAGCAGCCTCGAAGGGGAAGTGGCCAGCGAAATGCAAGAGTGGGGATCCCCCGCAGGGGCCGTGGCACTCGCAAGTTGTCTTAGCCAACCAGACAGTGATCAGGCAGCTATGCGACTTGTTGACTTGCTGAAAGCAATTGTGCCTACCGACTTGGGAATCGATCCCATGGAATATATGCTTGCTTATAAGCTTGTAGATGCTTTCTACGGTCTGCTTCGTGGAGTCCTCGCAAACGTTAGTGAGCGTGTTGCTAGTGAACTGGCATTCGAACTCGTGTCCTTAATTGACAACGAGGGAGAAATTGGCACCACTGGAGAATTATCCCGTTTGCATTTGATTCAAGGCTGCCTTGAGATTTGTGCGAGCCGGATGACTTCGAAAGATAGAATTTCAATCGCATTGTGCGTTCTTGATGAATGGGAGACTAGTGGCCCAGCCATTCAATTTCGGGATGACTGCAATTTATACTCGTTGTCCGACTTGTCGTGTAGAATTCCTGAAGCGCTTGAACTACGGATGTGGATATTGGCGCAACTCTGCACTAGGTCAGGGAAATGGACCGGTCGAAACGAGTTTCGCTTCGATATTTCGAAAGCGCGCATGAGCATCTGTGAAAATTCGAGTATTCCGGAATTGTTGGAAGTCCTAAAATGGCCAGTCTGTGTTGGGGAGGCGCAAGAAGAAGTGCTCTCGATTTTGGGGCGGAAGACGGGCATTGGTTTGAAGAATCAATTCGGAATTCTCGCGGCCGATCCTTTGCGTAAATTGGAGGAATTCGGTAACGTGAATTTGAAGAAACCTCCTATTAGACCTACGATTGCAAATGCTAGGGCAGAGTTGCTCGATCTTCTAGCCCAATAATGGCGGCGACTTCTCTTCATTTTTCGGCTTTCGTTTCATTCGTTTATCCGAAAATCCTCAACCAGCCAACCGTTCAGTTTCGTGGGACAACATCTAACCCACTTAAGAGGAAACGAGCCTAAACGAACTGCCGCCGTAGAGGAGGTAGTTGGCCCAGTCTGTGAGGTTCTTTTTGAAAAGTTTATTTCGACCAATCAGGGTGGCTTCTTCGAGGGTTTTTCCCAGGGCGAGGCTCGTGTAAACCTTTTGGGCGAAGAGCATTGCGGCGGTGTCGCCGACTTCCCAGAAGGTGCCGAGATAGGCGTCGATTCCACTCTGGAGAAACAGTTCTGCGAACGCAGCGGCGTTGGAGTCAGGTTCTCCACGCACTCGTCCAGCCTGGCACGCATTCACGAATGCCATGCGTGGCAGGGCATCGACTCTCCGAAGATCGGAGCCGGTGAAATTTCCATCGGCAAGGATGAGGCCGCTTTCATCTTCACCTGGACCGTCGAAATACGCGTGTCCGCAATAATGTAGAATATCGGCGGCAGGGAGAGCTTCCGCAAGGTTGGCTACGGTCGCTTCAGAGTCACCTCCATCGCCCAGCATTTTGACGTTGATATTTTTCTGGTCATTTAGAAGCGCATACACTTCTTGCGCTTCCCTTGCCGCGCCGGGAAGGTCTCTCGTCGGGTTCGAAATGAGCAAGACCGTTAGTGTTCCTTTCTTTGGAGGCTTGATGAAGTGGTTGGTGAATTTCAGACCTTCGACGGAGAGCTTTCTCGATATGCCGCTGGTAAGGGCTGGGCGCAATGTGCCGCTAGCTTGAAGCAACTCAAACGGGAGCCGTGAGGCGGGAACATCGTGCACAATTACCATTCGTGAGTCCTCGAAAAGCGAAAAGTACTCGGCGGCACTGTCGCCAAAGAGATACTCGGCCAATTGATCGCCACGGGCGTCCAGTGCTGCCTGTCCGGGAGTCGCTTTTCCACGAGCCAACTCGTCGAGAACGGCTTTAGGAAAATCGGTTACCGTGACGCGCACCGATGCCCCGGAGGTAGGAGGAAGAAGTGTCGCACTTAGTCGCTTGCCTTCTAGCGATACGGTAAGAATGAGAGGATCATGATAGTCGGTCTCTTTGACGATGGGAGTCAGCGCTCGCCGGGTCGTCAGTTTCACGTCTGGGGATTTTTCCAGTTCGGTGCGGAGTGTCTCGTAGCGATCCGGATCCGTTTCATACCACACGAGGACCGAGTCTTTCTTCATTTTCTGAAATCCGTCGAGCATGGCTTCCACAGTCTTTTTGACGTCTGACAGGATATTTCCGCCATAGGTAACGATTCCGATTCGTTGGAATCCATGCTTGAAGGCGATATCGGCGGTGGCCTTTGCGGCCTCGACAATTCTATCTTTGATTCCGGACGCCTGTGTGGGCTCTCCAAGGGAGGCAAGATAAAGCCAGTCGGCATCGATGAGGGCATCTTTCAGGCTGGCGAGGTGACGTCCTGAGTTATGGGCGTTCGTCGCTGCACCGACGGTGAGGTGATCGAGGGCTGCTCCCGCTCCCCCAAGGGGAACTCCCTCCAGCGTGGCGATGGAAATGGCATCGAGGTTTTCGGCAGACGCGAGGCTATCCTCGATAAGCTCGATCTGCAGTTTTCCCTCGCTTTCCTTGCGCACTTTCGCGAGGAGTCCCTTGGATACGAGCGCCGCTATCGTCACGGGGTCCTGTGTCCGAAAAAGCAATTTATTCTCCTTCACTGAAAGGCCGTTCCAGGCGATCGAGTCGTCGTCGCTGGCAAGGTATGGTTTCGCCAAGGTCATGACTTCTTTGGCCAGCTCCACCATGGTGGTGGGAAGTTCCAATTCAGTGGTGTATGCGTTAGTTTCGATGGCTTCCGCATTTTCGGAGAAGAAAGCGGATTCGTTTTTCCAGTGACTATCCTTGAGGGCGAGGGGAAGGTCTTTTTCCTTTATCTTCTCGGCCTTCTTTTTCATCTCCAGGAGATCTGCGACGATTCCGGCGGCCCCTCCGAATCCCCCGAGGACGTAGAGAGGATTCCCTACTTTGAGGCTTCGCCAGGCTTCCTCAATCACTCCGGGGTAGCGACCGCCGTAGCCGGGACCTTCCTTCACCAGCTTGGGCTCGATACCGCCCCCCAGAACGACCCGAGCGAAGACTTTGTCTTCCATCACTCGACGCATATCGGAGAAGTAGAGGCCCCTCGGAATCGGGGGATCTGCAGGAAAGGGAATCATGGCTTCGTCCATTTTGCCAAGGTAATGGATGTCGAGTGGCATATCTTCGGGCGCATCTTCGATCGGTATGACCGCTCCAAGATAGCTTTGCAAGTCCTGGCTGCGTTTCGAAGCGGTTTGATTGTACGACTTGATGAGTTCGACCAGAGTTTTTGTGTAACCGTCTTCACGAAAATCTCCACCATAGGCCATGGCAGCACCGCAAGAGATCAAAGTCCGTGCGGTGTATACGGTGGCATCTATGGTGTGGTCTTGCGTGAATCCTGCGGGTCCCGGATCGTCGGAGAGCGAGAGGGCAACCTGCTTTCCTTCTAAGGGAGAAGAGACATCAGCGGTCTCGTCTCTGCGTGTGAGGAGACGCCGGAAAGCCGTCGTAGGAGTAGCGAGGTGCATTCGGGGGCGAGCCGCCTTCAAGACTCTACGTTCGAGGACGGACAGCTCAGGGTCGGGGTGTAGGACCAACTGCGGTATGTCGATCCGCAGGGGGCCTTGCGCGAGATCGAGTAGCTCGGGAGGCCGCGACACTATGCGCACATCGTCGGGGAGATTGGCGGCATTCCTGATTCGATCGGCCTCTCTTTTGAAAAATGCCGAGCGCAACCACTCTACCATCGCTTGGGAGGCAACTCTCGTCGGGTCTCCGCTCCACACCAGGCACGGGCTGTTCCCGGCATAGGGAAAGCTTCGGGCTTCCCCGGTCTGCAAGACCTCGACCGTTAGTGTCGGGACTCCGTTGAGCTTGGCGCGGAGAAGTTCTCTCTGGCACCAAACCCTCGATCCATAGGAATCTCCGCGAATCGAAATCATCACTCCATGCCCGGCTGCGGTGTCCAATTGCTCTTCCAGAGATTCTCCAGAGTTTAGACTGTTTACATCAAAGAACGCCTTTCCGGTTCCGTCTGTCAGGATAAAATTGCGGATCGTCTCGGCAGCCTTTTCTGTCGGAGAGAGATCCGCTTTTGCATGAGAGATGAATACTTGTACGCCCTGGTTTTCGGCCTCCCATATCCTCGAAATAGCGAGGATGATTTCATCGATCGTATTTTTTCTTGGCTCGTCTTCCACGTAGAGCATCGTCAACAGCTGCTTTCCTGGCATCTCATCTTCGATGTTTCTCCAATTTGTCGATATGGGCACCGGAAGAACGTGGCCTGGTCCACATGCGTTGTGCCAAGCTGCTAATTTCTCGATGACTCCTTTTTTCTCTAAATTGTAAGTCGTTTTGCCGAGGACGGGAATGACGAGGGTGGTATCTGCAGCGTTGGTGTCGACAAAATTCGCGGGGACCGCAATGCGGATTGGAATTCCGGGTCCGCTGCTCAGCCGATCGCTCTTTGGGCGCGTCAGCTTTTCATAGAGATCCTCCCCGAGACGGGCAGCCTCCGTGCGATCGGATTCATCGAAATAGACGGTTTGAATGCAGAGAGCGGGAAGTTTCATGATGGCTAAAAGTCAGAATTGAGGATGCAAAACGATGACAAGAACAATTTGGCGCTCAGAAGAAAACGAGTTCATCGATCGAACGCGAGATGGGTATGCTCGTAGCGGAGGCCGATTTCTGATGGCTGCGAAGTTTCATCCAGACTAATCTAGCGAGCAATTCCTTCTGATCGAGCTTCGTTTCCAATGTGTTGAGAAGCCAGCGATCTAGTGTGTTCATATCAGGCAGAATCGTTGAGGCTTTGATATATGACGGGAGGTGAGTCACCTCTCCGGTGATCAAGTGCGCATGGGGCTTTTGTCGGCCGCTTGCATTTCCAATTTCGTAAGGAACCCACCACGATTCTTTTGTGTTCTCAGTGACGATTCCGAGTAGTGCAGCAGAATTGGAGAGGCCATCTTCAATGCAAGACACTACCTTTCCGTGCTCCTCTTTCTCGTCGGCGACCTGCAACATGTAGTCATTTTCATCGAAATAGATATCGATCCCGAGACCTTTTACCGAGTTTGCCGCTTCTAGAGCCTGGTTCTTGTCACGACGTGAATAGGAGATAAAAACGGCGTTGGGTTCAGTAGCGTGCGCCTGCTTCTCTATCCGACCGAATTGGTTAATTCCCTTCATGATTTCTTGGGTGGACTAGGTGCTTTACTAGGTGTCCTCAGACATATTTCCGGATGATGGGAATGTATTTGCCAGCGATAGAGTGGTCCGAAATTCCGAGAGACGGGATTAGTGATAGACCTTCGATCTGGTAATCTGCTGGCGGTAGACGGAAGTTCCCTCGCGTGGGAGGTGAAAGAGCGACATCAAGCGCCTCTTGCATGGCTGAAAACTCGGAAAGGCTGAGATCGGTTTTCGATTCCAGAGCCTCTGGGGCGATGGCGGTTCCCCTTGTGCGCAAGGCTTCCTGAAGTTCACCATTACGATCAAACCAAAACAAGTCACCGAGATGGTCGAATCCAGGGGGGATGCGAGTTACGATGTCGTTGTTGTTCTTAAAGCGGAAGTAGCGACCTCGGTAATTACCTTCATAAAAGTCAGCAAGCGGTGTTTTGCCAACTTTCGGCTGACCATAGGTCGAGAATCCGAAAGCTGGAAAGTCCCTGTAAAGTTCTGCTCCTGCAATGGCTGCAATTGCTCCTCCGAGGCTGTGCCCGGTTATCCAGAGCTTCTTTCGATCCGCATCGGCATCAGCGAGAAGCTTCCTGATCGTCGTCTCTACGACCTTGAAGCCCTCGTGAAAACCTCGATGTACGGAGCCATATTGCCCGGTATCATGTGCGGCAAGCTTCAGGTTGCGCAACCAATCACTGATCTTCTTCTCTGTGCCGCGAAAGCTCAGGACCACCACTTCGTCGTCCCAACACACGAAGCCTTGGGTTTCCTTCTCGTCAAAGTGCGCGTAGTGGGCGAATCCCCATTCCTCAGTGGCACGAGTGATCATTTGCGGTTGATCGCTTCGGTAGGCATCGAGGCTGGCAATCGCCAGCGAAAGCGAGTTCTTCCAAGAGAAATCATTGTTCACGAGATTTTCACGACTGAAGCCAGGTTCACCAGCCACCTGTGTCCGAGCGCGGACCACTGATTCTGAAGAAAAGTGCACGGCCATTTCATCGGCCAACCTTCTTTCTCGCAAGGTGGTAGCTTCCACATCTATGCCAGTCGATTCAGGTATTGGCTCCCGATGGGGGTGAGTAATCCTTCTCGAACGAGTCAATTTGTCTGGATCGAAAGTAGTAAGCCCTGGAGTTTTGCCATTGGCGATTGCTGCAATTGCGTCGTAGACCAAGGCCTCATTGACAAGCGTCCCATGTTCTCCCGGGACAAGAAAGGCGCGTAGACCTGGTGCGAGAGATGAATTTGTAAGTGCGGCTCCATCACCATCAGTGCTCACAATATCTGAAGCACGATCGGTTTTGTTAGCATTCCATGGCATTGCCGAGGTCGTCTCGATACCCTGAGCAATCAGGTGAGTCGACGTCTGGAAAATAGGACTCTCCCAGATTTTTGGCTTGAGGCGGAGACTCGCATCGAGATGGACCTGCAGTGGCTTAATGGATCCCGGCCAGCCGGCCTCCTCATAAAAATCGGCTGCTTCCGGCATCAAATCGGGATTTGGTAGCATGTCGACCAGCCCAGGAAAACTGGCCGCCATTCTCTGAAAATCTTCGAGTGAATCCCATATAGAGAGGCGATCCATACGCTTGAAAGAGGGGGAGTGCCCCAGCATGGTCATCGGGACGCTGTAAGAGCCGCCCAGAGGAGAACCAACAAATACGCAATGGCTCACGAGTTCGTCCCAGTCTTCGAATTTTGAAGCAAATGTCGAAGCAATTAGCCCTCCCATTGAGTGGGCGACAAGAACCACCTTTTCTCCTCCTTTAACCGAGGGGAGATTGCGGAGCTCGGAATTGAACTGATCGGCTGAACTTGTAATGCTACGTCTCCAATCATAGCAAAAAACGTGATTTCTAAATCCTGCAGATGTCCAGGCGGAGAGCGCTTTATTGTATTTCTTTTCAACGTAGCCGTCAGGTTCCATTCTAACACCGAGCTGATCAGTGATACCGTCATCCAGGAGGGGCAAATCTCGCGTGAACCGACCCTTGAAGAGTTCAATAGGATCAAGCCAAATCCTGTTTCGCCGTCCGATTACGTTTGCCAGGTGGCAGTCTGAAATACCATGGAGGAGAACAATCTCCGGCAGGTCAGGGTTGGGTGATACTTTGGCTGCGGTGGACCTCCGCGTTGCTTCCGCGTTGGAGCTCTGATCGCTGACTTGGGTGATCGCATCAAACTCGAGAATATTTTGAAGTTGGATTCTCGTTCCCGGATCACTTGATTCGAGAAGTTGAAGTAGATCGGATTCGTCGAAGCCTGAGATAAGGTCGGTATAGGGAGACATCGGTGCTGGTTTATCTGTATTGATTTATTACAGGAAACATTTGAAAGTTGCAACCATTCGGAAACACAGAGTTTCGGAAGCCGCCCCACCCATACAAGAATGACGAACCGAATACTTTTGGCTGACGGGCTGTGTAGGCTGAAAATTGAATGTCCTCGCGAGTCTTCCTGCTGCTGAAGCGACCCTGTCAGCAGTTTCCTCTGTTATTTTTAACACGACCTCATCTCGAGCAAAAGGGTGTGCTGCATGCCCGCAGGAGAGGGAGGGGGCTTCGAGTAAATCTCACCGCACGTGCCAGAGATTACTTCGATACGCTTGACTGATTTAGCTGAAACTTGTTTACTTGAGTTTTCCCAGAGAATTAGCAAGGCGAAACTCTAGTCAATCCTATCGTGGTAGAAATTTTGAGTATGTTAGCAGTAGGGCGATTTTTGTTTACCATGGAAGGATTCTTTTTGCCTTATCGAGTTCCGGTTTATCTCTGGGCATTAATCTGGTTTCCGCCGGTCTACTATTGTTGCGCACAGGACTACGATTGGACTCAGACTGTCGAGTGGAAACCGACGCCCACCGTTTACGTCGAGACCTCCAAAGAGGGCTATGGGGATTATCCTTTTCGCAACACTGTGAGCCTTCCAGGCCAAGTTTTAAAGGTTAGCCACACTCTAGGATACAGCGTGGTCAGGGTTCGTCTTAGGAGTGTCAGTTTTACTGGAGACGAAGAGTATTCTGTGCAAGAGCGCGAAGCTGGGGTTTCTAATTTCAGCGGAGTGCCCTCGGATGTTGCCTCTTACGATTTCTATGACATCTCCATTAAGCTGCCAGCAGAAGTTGCCAAAGGTATAGAGCGATCAGAGAGTGGAGAATCAGAGGGTGATGATAATCTCGTGTTCCATTTCGAAAAAGAATCGAAGGAATTGCGAGCGATCAAATTTAGAACGATCGAGCGGTGGGGCGAACTTCGAAACGGCGCAAATTCGTTAACCTGGATAACTGATGAAAGCGGTAACATCGTTGACGAGAGTGAGTTGCCCTCTTCTGAACGGGTTGTGATTTCAGAGGTGAGTCCACTCACCCGAGCGTTCAGACGTAATTATCATGAAGGATTGTCTCGAAATTTCAGGGTTAATGAGTTCCAGTTTTTCTATAGATGTAAGGATCTCGAGGATAAAATTTGGATAAAGGAGAGGGACTCAATAGGGTTGGTAAGGACTGACTGGCTTAATTACATGCTTTGGTATACACCGAGAGGATTTGGTGTTTATGTCTACGCGGGGGCTGCTGATGCTGGAGCTGATGCCGCCGGATCGACAACAATGGTTGCTTCCGCTTCAGCAAGCGAGATGTTTGCGAAGCGAGAAGGAGGACTCGTGGTCTTCGATGAGGTCCGGGAAATTAATGCACCGAATGGCTACTTAGTACTGAAATCTGCCAGTTTAGATGCGGAGGAATTAAAGCGGATCGATGCTGAATCTAGCGTGAACGTGCGCGCGTATCAGGAAAAGGGGGGAGGACGTTTTTTTGTCAGTGACTGGAGCTATGATCGTATAGCTCAAGGTGAGAAACCGAATTATATTTGGATTAGACGATAAGTCAGATTGCATGTGCAGTCTGACAGAGTTGGTTGTCACGGAAGGTTTCTCTGATTGTTCCAAGAGAGCGCTTTCTTAGTGGAGACAACTTTTCTACGCAGAATGAATTTAGCTATTTTTCTTGACTCTGTCTCGGAATGTGGGTGACCCTGAAGGTTTGGAATGAGTCCTTTGTGGTCTCATCGAAGTCTTTAAACGGAGCTTGTGATAGATGAATAGATATATTAATTGCGAGCAGCCGCCCTTTTTTCTATGGTTGCTTATCTGGTCGCTGTCGGCCTGTTTTTGCTGGGCGCAGGACTATGATTGGACTCAACCCGGCCACTGGACACCTGAGTTGACCGTAAATATCGAAACTTCGAAGGAAGGTTACAAGAATTTTCCATTTCGTGAAACGATTACCCTTCCTGGCCACATTACCAAGATTAGCCACCATGGTGGATTCAGCTTGTTGTCCGTTCGTCTTTATAGTGTTTCCGAGCACGCTGTGCATTACGACGATGACGAAGAGTTCAAGATTGACAGAGAATTAGGATTTACGAATTGGGACAAAGGTTTCGAAGTTGAGAAGTCGAATGACTTCCACGAAATCATAGTCAAGCTACCCTCAAAATTGGCTCAGAAATTTGAAGTAGCGGAAATCGATTCTAGGGACTGGAATTACGAGCTATTTCTGTTCGACAAGAAATCGAATGGATTACGAGCGATTCATTTTCAGGAAATCTCTGGATGGAGCCAGATCCATTACGAAGATAATCTTTTAACCTGGGTCGAAGACACTAGCCGCATTCGTGTAGATGAAAACCAACTGCCTATCATCGCGAGAGAAGTAATATCTTCTGGACGCGGAAGGAGGAATCAAGTTATTAGACGAAAGTATGGACCTGACCTTATCAGGCACTATCGGTTTGATGGTTTTCGTTTTTCATATAAGTGTGAGGGAAAAGAGGATCAAATTTGGATAAAAGAACGATATTTAGATGATGAGGGAGAGTTCATCGAGGAGCTGAATTGGGTAAATCACATGTTTTGGTACACTCCTGAGGGTGTAAGTGTTTATGTCTTTTCGGGAGAATCAGACACGGGGGCCGATATCAACGGATCAACAACTATGGTTGCTTCCGTTTCTGCGAGTGAGATGTTCGGAAAACCAAAAGGGGGGGTGGTTGTTTTCAATGATGTCCGTGAGATCTATACGCCAAGCGGTTATTTGGTAATGGAGGCAGCAAACTCCAAGGCGAAGGTTTTGAAGCGAGTTGACGCGGACTCCAGCGTGAATGTGCGGGCATACAGGGATAACGATGGAGTGAGATATTATGTCAGTGACTGGAGTTACGATAGGATCTCTGAAGGAATCACTCCAAATTACATTAGAATCCAACCCTGATACTTTTGGCGGTCTATGGCGATAATATTTCTTTCTGGTTCTCCAAGGATCTTCGCTACGTTGCTTGTCGTTATGAATTGTGATTGGAGATCTCGTCTTCACTGCAAGAGCTGCGAAACTTTTTAAGCGAGCCACCGCGCGATATGGTTACGACACAGTTGCACGGACCTCTTCGCTGGCGGTATGTTAAAAGGATGGCTGGAATTAGAGCGCCAAATTTTTCCCAGCTCAGGCGAATCTTATGAAAATTAAATTGCTCCCGGCTTTCATCGTTTGGATTGCTGCTGTGCAGGCTATCTTTGCCGCAGACCTCAGCCAACTTGCCACGATTGACGATTCTGATGGTTTCACGTGGGTTCGAAGAGGAGGATCAGCTAGTGCAGAGAAGGTGGATCAGATCCGTGATAGCGAGGAGTTTTTCACTGAAGAGCAGGAGTCCGACTGGTGGAAGGTCAAAACAAATAGGGGGATCGAGGGATTTATGCATCGGTCTCGGATCAAGTTGCAGGAACCGAAAACTGTTCTGCAAGTTTTTCAGGACGCACTTGGTCAGGATATGTTCAGACCGGTTCCTCAGACAGTCTGGGATGCTTCACAGGGTGGCTATCCTCAGGTGGCTGTGTATGACGAAAAAGGTGGTTGGAAAGACGTAGCGACGTTGGAGGTCGGCGCAAGGGTCAAGAGATACCTCCAGCAGCCGGGCGACTATCATACCCTTGTTTTTGACCGACTTTCTGCGGGCGGCGAAGGAAGATTCCAAATCTCGGGCGAGACCTCCGTGGCGTTCCGGGGTGTTCTTCCTGAGCACCTGATTTTGGAGGGAAGTGATGCGATCTTAACATTTGTTGCCGATGGTAGGGTGGCAAGAATGAACATTTTTCTCCACCCTGTCAGGATTGTCCGAGTCTCTGAGTCGGAATTGGATTTCGAGCGATTAGAACGCCCCCCGGTGCGTGTGCCCATCGTAGCGACGAAGCAAGGAGTGATCGGGCTTTCCGAGGACGTGTATTCGTCACTTTTCCCAGGCCTGATAGGCGAGGCTTTCAATGGCGATACCGAATATGGCTACACGGTTACTTTGACTTCGGGCGAGCGCTGGATAATCGAAGGTGGTGAGGCGGGTGATCGAGTTTTTCCTGCCACCCCGACAGCTTCAAGCGCAGGCAGCGAGTCATTCGAGGATAATGAGCGAGCGCTTCCCAAAAAGAAAGAATAGCAAAAGGAGCTTGCGTATATTATGTCCGAAGAAATCCCCGCGACCGAATTTGAATTTTGGGCCTTCATCAGTTACAGCCATAAAGATGTCGGATACGCCGAGTGGCTTCACCGTGGACTTGAGTATTTCGATGTTCCCGATGATATCATAGGCAAAAAGACGGGGAAGGGTTATCAGGTTCCGGATCGGCTGAAGCCGATCTTCCGAGATGTCGACGAGATTCCCACTACATCGGATCTTGGAGAAACGATCACTGATGCGCTGAAGGATTCGCGCTACCTGATTGTTGTGTGTTCTCCCAGCGCCGTTCAATCCCTCTGGGTAAATGAAGAAATTCTTGTTTTCAAGCGGCTTGGTAAGGCCAATCGAATTCTAATTATGGTCGTGGACGGCGTGCCGAACGCAGGTGACACAGAGGGGCTGGATCCAGCGTTGGAATGCTTTCCAGAAGCTCTTCGTTATGAATTGGACGAGAATGGGAATCTCGATCGGACGACCCGGACCGATCCTCTTTGGGCAGATTGTCGAGAGCGTCTCCCGGATGGGCGGTCGGGAGGTGGTCGCGAACGGGCATTCCTAAGAGTTGTGGCCGGGCTTCTTGGTGTTGATTTCGAAGACGTCTACAGGCGTCATGAACGAGCAGCCCGCCGCGTCTTAGTTATTTGGGGAACAGTTTCCACCACCTTACTAGCTTTGTTTGCAGGACTGGCATTTTTTGCAATCCAGCAGCGGGATACAGCAAAGAAAGCGAGCAGCGACCTCGGAAATTTGGTAGACTACACGATCGACGACCTTCAGGGCACTCTGCAAGAGGCGGGGCGCCTTGAGCTAATGAGAGCGCCATTATACCGGGTGGAAAATATACTCAAGGAGAGTGCGGCGAAGAGCCCACAGGCATTAGGAAGACTTGGTCATCAGCAAGCGAAGATAGTATTTGATTCCGGAGATAAAACAGCAGCGATTGAGAATTTGGAGTCGATTCGGGATCAATTGTTGCTCGAGAGCAAATCCTTAAAGGCTGCCCAGTCACATCCTCTTTATCGGCTCAAGCGTCTTTTTGGCTTCGAGATCGGAGACGAGCAAGCTGTTCGCGAGACTCTCGCTGCCGTGCTGACCACTTTGGGCGACTATCAAGGGTGGAAGGAAGGGAGGGTAGAACCAGCCAGGAAATCCTGTGAGGAAGCGATTCGAATTTACGAGGAGTTGCTTAGGGCGGATCCAGATGATTCCAAGCTGCGGTTGGGGCTCGGCTATTCACAAAATTATCTTGCAGACCTTCTCGGAAAAGAATTGGAGACAGATAAGGCTATCACCCTCTATGAAACGGCGGAGTCACATTTTTCTCAGGCAGAGCTGACACCCTTTAAATTTGGAGAAACGAATCAATTTTTGAAGCTGGCTGTGCGGGGGCGTCTGCGTACCGCGAACTTGTTGAATCGAGATCGACGGTTATCAGAGGCTCTCAGCGCTCTGGACTCAGCGAACGAGATTATTGACGCCCAGCTTCAGTTTCAACCGAAAAACGCAGTGGCTCTTGAGGCGCGTTCGTTGTCGTACCAAAGTCGGGGAACAGCATACAGCCTTCTTAAGGAACCAGTGAAGGCAGCCGAGTCTTTTGCGATAGCGATCAAGGCACAGGAGAAACTTGTCACTATCGAACCGCAGAATGATCACTACCTCCGTGGCTTGGCTTTGGTGCAACTCAGCATAGGAGAGAACCCCAATCTGGAACACGAGAAGAGGCGCGAAGCGATCGAGGTTGGACTGAAAATCTGTGAGAAAGGGCAAGTCAAGGACCCGAGCAACATGGATTGGAAAAAAGCACTCGGCCGAGCCTATCGCCTAAGTGGTGATCGAGATCTTAACGATAGACGTTTTGGAGATGCTGTCGATTGGTATGAGAAGCTGATTGATCTCGGCCAGAAAGACTCCGAAAAGGATGAGATTGGGCTTTTGATCCAAATCGCAGGGGGGCGTGTGAACTACTCACGTGCCTTACTCAATTCCGCATCCGAAGACCAGCGGTTGGATCGCTCTGCTGATGTCTTTAAGCAACTCAAAATTGCTGAATCCGTTTATGACAAAGCTTATTCCCTCCATCAAGACTCGGATTACTTAAGGGACAAGGCGGTAGTTTTGGATGCGCGAGGAGAAACCTTCGTCGCGATTAAAAACCGGAAGGAAGCTAGGAAAGCCTTTCTCGGCGCGCTCCTTCTTCGCAAACAGCTCCTAGTAGAGGCTTCACCGGACAACAAGAGCCTAATTATAAGCGATTTGGCTGTCAATCATGATCGACTTGCCCGAGTAGACCGAGAGCTTGAAATGTATTCCGACGCGTTGGATAACTTCCAGGAAGCTATTACCTTTCAAACTCAGCTGGTCGACCAATTCCCTGAGAATCACGAGTTTCGCCTTTCCTTGGCCAGGTTTTTGATAGGAAAATCTCTCACCTTGCAGAAAAGCGACGATCTCGACGAAGCTGCCGCCACCTATAGTGAAGCGGAGAAACATCTCCTGCTTCTTCTGCAGCAGCAATCAAACCACCCTGACTACCTGAAGGAGCTTTCCCAGACAAATTACCGTCTTAGCAAAATAGCTCTCGAACAAGATCGAGCAAAGGAAGCCGTTGGCTTCATCAGAGAAAGTTGGAGAGATTACCTGAAACTTTACCAACAAGAAACAGGTAAACATAGATTGAATCACCTGAACCCGCTTATCACCATAGCGGAGGTGAAAGCCGAGGTGGAGCTTGCTTCAGAATTGCCCGCAGAGGTTGTCGACACGAGGCGAACGCTGGCTGTGATACTCAAAGGTCTTGTAGAACAGAATCCGGGCAGGAGTGAACCGGCTACTGCCTTTGCTGAAGGCGTAGTCGCCCTTGGGGAAGCTGCTATCAAACATCAACCCGTTCCCGATATCGACAGCGTGGTTGACCTTTTCCGTGCCGCAAAACTAGCTCTTACACTTTGTAATAGCGAAGGCGCTCATGCGGATCTCTTGAATTCACTCGAAACCCTCCGTAGCCATATAGAAGAACTGAAGTAGGTCAATTTTCCGGCGCAGAATGCGTAATAACTGGAAAGAATAGCTATGAAAGATGGTCTAACACAAATCAGCGTGGATGATTATCAAGCGAAATGATTTGCCTCATACTCTTATCAGTCTTTAAACTTCGTGCATTCTTAATATGAAAGAACTGAGTCTCCCTATTTTTATCGCCTGTATAAGTGCCTCTGTCTTATTTCAATCTGTGGGGCTGTCGCAATCAGCCGATTGGGGCAAACGCTGGCCAGGGGCCGTTTCCGCCTTCGCCGATACTTCGAAAGACATGCTGAAACCAAATCCAGACGATTACCCCTTTAACGGAATGGTAACTTTTGAGGGTATCGTCAAACGAGTCGAAATGCGACTTGGTCATGCTGTTGCCCACTTCCAGATAACGGGCAATGGCCCCGAGTGGCCAGCAGGAGTCGCTCCAGGGACTCTTCCTTCGGGTAAAAAGATTGATTTTACACTGAGCGTCCCAAAGAAAGTGGGTAAGCTTTTTGCAGAGGTTTCGGAAACTATCTTGATCTTCGATCCTGTTTCTGGCTCCCTCAAAGCTGTGGAATTTGGTATGATGCAAATTCACAAAGGAGGAGATCTCACGCCTGGGAAATTGGCTCGTCTATATAAGCCGTTTTATCCGAGGTCGGACGCGCCTGACCAGTGGAAACTGATTCACACGTCGATCCCTCGAGGGACGTTATTCCCTATTTCAACGGGAGTAACAAAGGAGTTCGTAACGATCGACGCGTCCATACTAAACAAGATGTGGTTGGGAATCCTTGGATCAGGCATACCTCTTTACGTCCAGTCTCAAACTTATATCACACCAAAGGGATGGACGGTTTTTCTCTTTGTAGGCAGTAATGGGAGCGATGGGGAAATCAAGTCGACTCCGGTTCGCTCAGTGGCTGCGAGCGAGCTTTTCGATTGAGGGGCCGATAGCCATCCGTAATTCGCGATCACAAATCGCTACTCGTACTACCGACTTCCTTATGCGTTCAGGGCAGGAGCCAGCAGATGTCTGGCCGAAGCAACAATTGATCTTCGTGAAATTTCAATGCGTGCAATCGCATGTTTTGCAGTGCTGATTGTAGCGTAAGCGGCAAGCCTACAGCCCGTTGAACCTGGCATTGAATACGTCGTAGGCTTTGAGCCTATGACATATTCAAACGATTCCAGTCCGACCCCAGTCACGAACTGTTGAAGTTGGACATGCGGGGACGAGACATGGTCTCGGCGGAACGACGCGATGCCCTTCTTGGTGGGTAAGGTCGGAGTTGGATGACAGGCGCTGAATTCGCCCGGCATTACGGGATCAAATACACTGCCTTCGCAAACTGGATGCGGGTGCGGAAGAGGGCAACCCGCCGACAACAGTATTCCATCTCCAGCGAGAAGTTCCGCCTTGTCATTCAGCCGGGTCCCGCGGTTTTGTAAAGCAGGTCGAGGGGATGGATTCTTTTCACAGCTGTTTTGGCCATCGCTGATTCCCATTGAATTAAGTCGCGTCGATTAAGGGTGGGAATTCCACTTAATTCCGCCGGATACGTGAAGGAGGGCACACTAACGCTTTTTGATACGCCCTCAGACAATTCGGTCAGTTTTTCTCCGCTGCGGTGTTGATCCTTTGTTCTAATTCTAAGAAGCTTCATCATCGCAATTTCGTGAAAAAGCCATGGAGAGTAGGTGGAAGTTGGATCCCCGTTTACCATTTTTTCAGGGCACTTTGAGCCGATTGAGTTTGGGGTTCTGAGGAAGAAGATACACTCACACCTGTCCATCATTTTCGTGAGCGCGGTGGAGAGCATTAGGTGAACATGCGAAGCGGTCACAAGACTACCACTATAGGAGTATGTGTTGACGCCGGTTTGGCAGTATTTATCGTCAAGGAGGCGGATTAGATCATGTGCGTGGTTCCATACGCACGAATCGATGAAAGGTGAAAGACCGAAGTTATCTTTGAGCCAGCCAGATAAAGCAAGCGCAGTGTCCTTGTCCGCACGGCAATGTGAAATGAACACGTCTGCCGCGATATTGGGAAACCAGTCTTCCATCATTGTGGCGGCATCCACGCTACCATTTGGTCTCACAAAGCGATCAATAGAATTGGTAACTGCGTCACTGGCATTTTTCTCAGATTGACGCCCAATCTCCATAAAAGCTTCGGGTGCCCAGGATTCGAGGCCTTCGATTTGATAAGCTGAATGCATAGTGTGTATTCTCCGATTGGAAGGTTGCTGGAACGATTGAGCGTCCTGACAAAAAGATGGGCCTATCAAGATTCTGATGATCTGGTGACCGCCTCGTCATTATCTGCCAGCAGACTCCTGGCGAGATGTTCGAACCATTCCTTCACGTCTAATTTGGAGCTTGCACGTTTGTGTCCGATTATTTCGTCGCGAAAGAGGCTTGAAGCAGCGCATTCGCCGAGGGATCGGTAGGCTTCAAATTGAGCTTCGTCGTATAGCTGGTCGCCAGTGCTCTGGTGGGGGAATTCGGGGTTCTGGCGGCGGTAGTCGAGGATGTGACGAGGCTCGGTGCCGGTGACGGCAAGTTTCAGGTAGAGCATCCAACCAAGCTGGTTGGAGGTTTCTCGACCATTCGTGGCTTGTTCCGGGGCATAGTCGATTTTCACGAGGACGCCGTAGGCGCGGCTGTATTGGGTGGGGAGTAGGGTGAGATCAGTGGGGTCGAAGTGCATGCGGATACCGAAGTCGATTTCGGCGAGACGCTGGAGCCGCATGAGGTCGGCGCATTCTAGGCCCGGCTCCATACCTGCATCAACGCAGACGATGAATTTGCATTGGCGGCGAAGGAGTTCATAGGTGGCGAGGTTTTCGATGTGGCCACCGTCGGAGAGATTAATGTAGCGTGTGCGTTCATGGACGGCTCCGAGCATCTCCCTGATGAAATAAATAGGGCCGGGTCCATCGATAAGAGCGGGCCATGAGTCACTTCCGGGTCTTCGCATCCAATAGCCGAGGCGGACGTTAAAGAGAGTCATGAGGAACCTCATGCGTCGCAGGGTTTTTGATCCCATGTTAGTGGAGGCTGCCGCACCTGAGATGGCCATGGCGGTGCCGAGGTCGATCCCTGGATTGGCTGCCCGCATTTTCTCCGTTGTGATGTAGCCGGTCAACGGGCATCCGCAATAGTGTCGGCTGAAGAGGAAGAAGTCGCCATTGCGTCCACGAAGCTCTGGATTTTTTCCGGCTTCGGCATTAATAACAGCATTGATCAGGTGGTAGGGAGCGGCATGGCTCGTTCCGATGGAATCGAGAGGAATCGATTTAACAACTCCCACAGACGACAAGGCTTCGGCGCAATCCGCGCTGGTCCCATGGAACAGGTTATCGAGTCCGCGTTGTATGAGGGTTCGCTGAGATTTTCTTGGGGCTGCGAGGTAGCATTCGCAAAGGCGGTCGCGGTAGTATCGATGGGGTGCAAAGGTGTTGATATTGAGGCAGAGGAAAGCCCAAAGAAGTAGTATCGTAGTTGCGATGGCCCATATAACGAGAGTGCTGTTGGAGATGTCCCGCCCGTCTACTCCCAAGTGACTGGCGAAGATGAGAAAAGTGAAGAGAAAGAACAGCGGTCCGGTAAAGTAGAAAAGGACTTCCGCCCATTTTCTTGAACTGCCGTCTTTGCGTTTGCTGAGAGCACCGAAAGCGATGGGAAGGATGGAGGCTAGCACGCCGCCCAGCCATTCGGGTATTTTGGGAAAGATTTGAAAACTCACCAGCCACGTTGTCAGGGATTCGTAGGCTTCGACGAGGAGATAAGAAGCACAGAGCGCGAAAACAAGAGCGCTTGCGACACCAAGACCAAGAAAGCCGCTTTCGAAGAGTCTTTGCCATTTGCTTGCCGCAGATTCCCATGGTTTACCTTCCGCGAGCCGCTGACAAAAGAGCTTGGCTACCCAAGAGATTGCAAAAAAGACAAGCAAGAGCGCTAGCAGCGGGGAAGCTGGTTGCTCAAAAATCGCGCGGAGATTCCAATCAGGGAGGGCGATGGCCTTGAAAGGATCAACGGCAGACAACCTTTTTACGCCCCATGCACCCCAAGCGGCGAGCAAGGGTATGGTGAGCAGCATCAGAAGGCTGGCAAAGAATCCGGTGGCCAAGACGCCGGCGATGCGCACCTTTGCCCAGCCCCCGCCGTTGAGCAGATATTTGCTGTTGTTTCGCAGATGGCGGACGGGGGGAGGTTCTGCCTGATCTTCGGCACCGTGCCCCAGCACTTCGTCCACTCGTTCTAATGGGCTCTGATCGGACGCGGGCGGTGTGGCGGCTGAGTCTTCAGAGTGATTTGTTCCCAGATAACTTGATAGGAAGGTGCCTAAATAGCCGCCACCGGAGACGGTCGAAAGGAAGTCTACCTGATTGAATATGCCATGGCGGTGAAGTGACTGCGCGACACCGAGACAGAAGGTGGCGGATCGGATGCCGCCGCCGGAAAAAGCAAGGCCGATGGTGTCTTCTACGGACGCGCTAGGAAAGCCCATTTTCTCACGCCGCTTCGCAATATATTCTTGCTCAGCTTGTTCGATTTCAGAGGCGATTTGGTGACTGATGTTGATCCCCTTTCCATTCGCCCCATACAGTGGAACCTGCGGACGAATCTTCAGTGAAATGGATTCGCCGAGAAAAACCTCTGGGGCCGCGCTCGCGCATTCTTTCCTCAGCGCGTCGTAAGCTTCGCTGCGTTTTGGCGGATTCAGCCACGCGGCAGTAGGGGATTTGCCAATACTGAGGGAATAGAAAAACTTGCAGGCCCCGTGAAGCAAAGGTTGGAGTTCTCGAAGCTCCTCTCGAAACTTTCGCCGCACCCATTCATCGCGGAATCGTGCCACCAAGTTGCCTTCGGAGCCGAGACCCTCGTGATCCACGGTCATCCAACCATGCCAACGGGCGGTATAGGGCCGGAGAATGTCATTCAGCAAGACTAGCGCGGCGCTGTGGAAACGTGTCTCCTTCGGATGCTCGGCCATAAGCTTTCGCGACTTGTCGAAGAGCGAATACAAGCTGGACGCAGCCGTTTCCTCGTCGCCAGAGCGGTAATGCAAAAGCTGTGTGCTAATGCGCGTGGCTAACTCAACGCACAATGCATGTGCCGGATCAGAAGGTTGAAATCTTTCGTTCTCGGAACTCTCGGGCATGGGATAGTCAAGCGTTGTTCTTCTGAATGAAATCAAATTGAGCCGCTTCTACGATATCGGAATCGCAAAATCTGGATATTAGCTCGGAAGATTTCGCCGTGGAAATAGCATTCTGCTCTTTCATATTAGGCCTCAGTGCGTCAATCTGCAAATCTTGCAGCGCTGGTTGTAACGCATCATCTCTCGTGAATTCTTAATCAGATGGGATCGGGCAGTACGGGAACTATGCGCGTCGTCGATCCAAGAACCAAGTGTATTCGAATTCTGAGGGTAACCCCAGAAGGGAGCGTAGCAGTTTGTTGAGTTCTGCTCCCAGTTATCAAATAATCGTTGGGGGAGTTCGGCAGAGTTTCCGGCACTAGGTAGAATAATTCCCATTAGTCCGTTGGGAGTGTAAGTCCCCTGGGTCAGTGAGCTCTTGATTTCCCAGTCTACGTATCGTCGCGAGTGAGTGCAATTTCCTATCAGAACGATTGTCACCGTTGAGTTCTGAAGATATTTTTCGCGAATACGTCCCATAACATAAGATGGATTCGTGCTGTTGATAAATTCATCATTGTTGTTTGCTCCTAGAACGTAGGGGGTAAACACCTTTTCAACGGTCGAAAAGTGGTAGATGAATTGGTCAACCTCTTGCCGATCACCGCCGTAGTGAGAGATGAAAACTCGTCGCTTGATTCCTGTGTAGGCCATAAGGGGTATAGTTGTAAATTTTGTAAGTCCTGGTTTCCCGAGGCGTCGCTATTGAGTCAGCCATTTTCTCAGTCCAGTGGCGCTGTTCTTTGTATGGTCCCAGACCATCCAGCCCGGTTCTTTCCAGCCTTCAATTGTCCCCCAAACAATCCTGCTGTAGAACCCCAAATATTCCTGTTCCGACCAGGTTTGGTCGAGCGCTGAGGTCGCAGCTGGAAAAAGACCTACTGGCGACGATCCTTTTTCCCCGTCAGCCAAGCCTAGCTCCCATGGAACCCAACGGCTGTCTTTACTGTTCTCTGTTACAAAAGAGACAAAGCGGCGGCATCCTTTGATCGTTGACCTGAGGATTTCAGCAGTGTCTCTGCTGGGTGATTGAGGGAGTCGTTCGTCATCCTTATCGACGTAGACGCGACCGCCGTGGTTTTCCAAAATCGAGATGACCGAGGGCAGGTATTTCTCGTCCTTTGTGGAATGGGCGAGAAAAACGGTTTTCCCTGTGCGGGACTCTGAGGCCCCTTTGACCATCTTTGCCTCGTCGAGTGGGGCGCGGAAGCGGTTAAGATCATTAAATGTGACGAATTTAGGCATGATACGATTGAAGTGTTTCTAACGAGGGAAAAGTAGAGGTGGATGAGTTTTATTACAAACATAAGGGGAGAATATGTAATGACTGTGTAGTCATGTTAGTTTGTCTGAATAGGGAGAAATTGTAATTTTTATTTGAATGACGGAGACTGTTCGATTAGCAGGGCAGAATACTCTGGGAGGAGAGCGACGATCTCTATACCGCTGTTGCAGCCCCCCCTCATAGGATTTTTCGAGAGCCCTTGGGTAGACCTCCTTGTGGGGGGGGATCCTGTGAATTATTCTGTTCCGCATTGAGTTGAATTAGTTTCGGGCCTGTATGTCGCACTTGTCATCTGAGCGAGCTATTATTTAGGTTTTCGTCGTCGTTCGATGGGTAACGTAGCTTTTTGTTGTAAAGTTTGGCCGGGCGTTCCCAGGCGGTTTAAAAGTCAGATTTGGAGCGACGCATGGTTTTTTTGGAAAAGGAGATTAAAGGACATCAAACCGCAGCACCGCATGATCCGAGATTGGCATCTTGAGCTTCTCACCGGCGAGGAAGCGTTCCCGGATCCAATCAATGTATTCGACGTTGGTGACATCGACGTTTGGAGTATGCATCACGTGATCGATCTTGAAGCCGTTCCCATTGTGATAGAGAAAGCTCCATTCTCCCTTTGGGTTGGGAATCTCGTAGCCATCGCACAGGTGAGAGGGCACCTTTTCGGTATAGGGCTGTTTTGCTTTCTTGAAAGGGCCGTAGTTCACATCACCAGCGAAGAGGATCTTCCGATCTTTTGCTGAATCCATGATGTCCGCAAGTTCCGCCCAGTAGGCGTGTTTGTCGGCAGCCTTCTTGTAGGCCGGAGCTCGCATTCCCACCATCTCGACCGGGAAGTTATCAAACTTGAGATGAAGGAAATTGGATATTGCTGAACCGTCGAACTGGGGCGTTTGAAGGTCGCCGACCTTGAAGGGGGAGCGTGAAGCGGTGAAGATTTGGTTGTGGACTGCCGGGGTGGGGGACACTGCCTGCCATTCATAGCCCGCTTCACGCATCGCCTCTTTGAAAGGTTCGCGAATCTCGTGATCTACATACTCGTTGAAGAGAACCGTGTCAGCCTCGAGATCCTAAATCACGTCGACCATGTAATCGGGGATGGGACGTTTCTTGACTTGGTGGGCGATATTCCAGGCAATGACTTTCATGTGTTCTCAGAAGCTATTTTTAACGCATACCCAAGGTGATCGGAAAGCGGTTTCCCGGCTTCATCCCGTTTCGGAATTGCCAGTATGTCAGATGCCGCTAGGGAAGGGGAGAGTGCGAGGTGGTCGATGAGAAGCTCATTCACTTCAGGTAGCGTTCCCGATGTCACGATCGAAAGCCCCTCCATCGCTTTGACGAGGGCTGTAAATGCTTCCGCTGGTTGGCGCGTCTTCGGGATTCGCTGGTTCCAGTCTCCCGTTACGAGGAGAGGTTCCGGTTTGGTGAGGAAGTCTGCGAGAACCGGGCTCAGGGCTTCGAGATACGCTAAATGATCTTCCCATGGTTTTCGATCCCGCCTTCCTGTCGTGACGTGTGCCATGCTCCAGGGAATGCAAAGTCCGACGATGCGAATGCCAGAGGTCACGCCGGAGATGAAGCGTCCACCGGGAAGTCCGGTTCCTTCGGCTTGCCACGAATCTGTCCATGGTTCGCTGCTCCATAAGAGAACCTTGCGGCGCCCTCCTTCGTTCTCATACCCCGTCTCATCAGAACTGGTGATTTCATGGCCGCCCTCTGACGCCATCCTTGGATATGCTTCGGTAAGGCAGGCAATATCCGGACGATGGGCGGCGATTTGAGCCGCCACGCGATGTCCTCGCGTCGACCCCGGTTTCGCCCATTCCGTGTTCCAGTTGATAACTTTCATGGCATGTCTTTCTCCTGATGGCGGGTGTGGTTCCCGCTGAAACTCTGAGCGCTCAGTCGATAGGCTTGAATGATGAGGTCTTTTCACCGGTGACTATTCAGCAGGGGGGAATGATCGAATGAACTTTCTTTGCTCTTCTGCTTCGGGGCGATGCAACGCAGAGAATGCGGCGCGGTTTAAGTCGGTAGGAAGTTGGGAAAGGGCAGTTTTATTTCAGCGCTGAGAGGTGTGATTGTAAGCTTTCTCAAAAAGTCGGACGTGATTGGCTAGCTCGTTGTCCGGTGCGGCCACTATGAGGTCTTCGAAAGTCACCCAGTGCAGGTTCAGGTTTTCGACGCGCTCTTTGAGAACTGATTCCTCTGGATACTTCCATCCCTGATTTGTATAGGGATTCAGTCGGCAGGAATCCAACTCTGAAAGAATGGCTTCAGCTCCATTCGCTGCGTTTGAATACTCCTCAAATTTGTATTGATAGAACCGGGAACCTTGCGTTCTGCTTTTGAATTCACGGGGTGTCACCAGTGTGACGTGACACGTTGAGGGGAGGGAGTCAGCGTTTTGAAATGTGAGCGCATTTTCAATGACTCGGATTAATTGATTGCGGTGTGGATCCCCGCTGACCCCATACGAGAGATCAGAGAACCATTTCATTTCACAAAAAACAATCGGTCTCTCCGTACCGTCGTATTCGATGCCATGACTCGTGTTCTTCCTCTTTCGAATGCCACCTAGAGCCAGATCAAGATTGGTGTTTCCCTCACCATTACGAGGGGGCAGAGGTAGTGGCTCCAGCCATTGCAGGCCGTCGGTGAGGTCATGATCGTCGGACTCTGTGAGTAATTGAAAGAGCTTCTTGTTGCCGGAAAGGCCGCTGTCCGCATAAGCGAGAGAGGTTAGAAATGTCCAAATCTCCTCATCGTGGCAGCCTGTTTTTGAGGACGTTGCTGCAATTCTGAAATCATTCAGCCGTCGCAACATAGCATTCCAGTGCCCCTCCGTCGGTCTCGTGAAAAGAGCGAGGTGATCTTTTCGATCAGTGATTAATTCACAAAGGGCTTCGATGTTACTTTTGTTCTTCATAAATATTCATGCGTTCGTTGAACTCACTGACAGTAACTTTCCGCAATTACATTGGGTCCGTCACTCCGTCGAGACCTGCCGAGTGAAAGGTAGGGCAGGTTCGGCGTCTCCAGGGCTCCAATCATTTTTGCGGATTTTTCAGGTGGGATCGAGAGAACTATACATCATGGGTCACCCTATACCGGTCCGATGCTTTTTGTTGTCGGATCACCCCATTGCTGTCCCACCCCTTACGTAAAAGTGTTAGCCATGAACATGAAATACAAAGATCTCGGAGATGTGTGAACGGAATACTGAGACTTGCCATCTCAGGGCTCCGATGGCGGAGATTCTTTGGGACGAGGTGAACCGGGTTACGCAGTAGGAATGGGGTTACGGATTTGCGGGGGCGTTCTCGCTTTCCCGTTCTTTTGTATTTGTTAGTTTAATCGCCTTGGAAATAATATTTGGAGCCGAACTTGATGGATGTCCCTCCCAGGGAGAGTGGGTAGGTGTGGGCAAATGTGTCTGTGGCCCGCAAGGATTGCTCAATCTCCTGGAAGTTGCAGTTGGTCTGCCTCTAAGGATTCCGTTTCCGATTCGAATCGATTCAAAAACACAGAGGATGCCCGCTGTCTTGATTCCCTCCTCGCAGGAGTCTGTGTCCTCTGCCGGGGTGGGGGAAGCCATTGTGTTCGGGGAACGCATCGCTTGGCAGGGGAGTCCGGACCCGGGAACGGTTGGCGATGCGATGCACCGGATCTTTGCCGTTGAGATTCTCATTCCGGAGCCAGATAAACGCGCTCGCCTGAAGCGCATCTCAGACATTCTTGCAGGCTTCGAGTTGGAGTCTCACCTCGAACCGTCAGCCGTTGCGGCGACAGTGGATCGCTATCGTGCCTTCGTTCAAAAGCAGTTCTCGCCGATCTCTGAGAGTGTCGAAGTGCCTTTCTCGTATGTGAATGAGTCAGGCCAGCGCGTCAGTGGATTCATCGATCATCTGCTGGAGACCGAGGCGGGATCGGTCATTCTCGATCACAAGATTTTCCCCGGGAAGAGAGATTACTGGAATGCAAAAGTCTTGAGTTACTCGGGGCAGTTGGCGGCGTATAGGAACTCTTTGGAATCGCCAGAATCAACTTCACTATATGTTCATTTGGTTTCAGCGGGCTGCGCATTCAAAGTAGTTTGCTGAAAATCTCAAAAATGGAATTGCCTAAATGAACTGACGCATGACGATGCTTTCGATGCATCAATAGTCGTGAGACGGCTATGCCCGAATATCAAATTGATTGATCATAATGCCTGAAGCAGAAAATAAACTCATCGCAATCCTCAAATACCTTGAGGAATGGGAAAAGCTTGTCCGTAAATCGGTCATGAATGTCGATGACTATGGTGCGGGACTTTCTGCTTACCAGCATGACATAGAAGGCCTCCCCGGGATTGATACTCAATTGATTGATGATGGAGATGAGATATGGCTGAAAGTCTCTCGCCTTTCGAAAACGCCTCCTCCAAATCCTCCAGATTCCCTTAAGCCATGGATTGTATTGAAAGACTCGGCAAATGCAGAGCCAAAGTGCAGGGATTCGATTGTTCGGCCTGGTGAAGGCATTGAGGACGAGCCAAAGGAGCTTTTTTGTAATGATAGTATCCGTTCAGATTTCCAACATTATGTTGATCAAATCTGGTCGCCTTGGGCTGAAAAAGAAGCTTCGAGAAGAGAAAGCATTAAATTATATGAACGGCTCTTCAGTCTTCAGCAAACTCTGAATAACTCTTCAACTGAGACGCCTATCGAGATTGTTTGGGGGATGGGGATGGTAGTATGGCGGGAAAATGGAAAAACTGTGCGCCACCCTTTGATATCGCAACAAGTTGAGATCCTTCCGCTCGAAGGGGATATGACGTTGAGAGTGAGGGCTACTCCCCGTGAACCCCAACTGGAATTAGACCCTTTCATGCCTTTGGATATTGTTGGTTTGGCAGCATTTGAATCTGAGGCGAGAGCAATTTTGAATGCAGGTGAAGTAGTCCTGTCACCTTTTGATACATCGACATTTGAGACAATTTGCAGAAATGCTGCTGCACAACTAAATACCAATGGGATTTATCTCCCTGATCATTCTGGTTACGACGGAACCATTCCCACAGTGGGAGAGGATCTTCAGATTACTGATTCCTGGGTTCTTTTCGCTAGGAAGAAAAGCTCCAGTTATCTCGTCGATGATTTGAGAAGGCTGACGGAAAAAATTGGAGAAGTAGGGATTCCCGATGGAGCGCCTTCCCATTTAGTTGAGGATCCATCAGATGAGGTCGACGAACCCCCGGAAATGAATTTTCGGGGCCTATCAACTGCGGGGGCAACTTTTGAGGGCAAGTCACACGAGCTATTCTTCCCCAAGCCGTTCAACGATGAGCAAGTAGAGATCATTCGGCGTTTAGAATCTCAGCCTGGTCTTGTTGTTCAAGGGCCTCCGGGAACCGGTAAAACGCACACGATTGCGAATGTGATCTGTCATTACCTCGCTCAGGGAAAGCGAGTCTTGGTGACCTCAAAAGGCGAGGCTGCCTTGTCTGTCCTTCAACAGCAAATTCCCGAGGCAATTAGACCACTTACTGTCAGCTTGCTGACAAATGAAAGGGAAGGTCGTGATCAACTGGAAAACGCGGTAAATCATATTAATTCCGAAAGGACAAATCTTAAGCCGCGTGTATTGCGGCGCGAGATTGAAACGGGAGAGAAGGAAATTGAGCGCCTTCATCAGAAAATTGCGTCGATTGATACCGACCTCCGTGCGTGGGCTCAAAAGAATACATCGCCTGCACCCGAGTCTATCGGAGGTTTGGATCCTGAAGTGCTCGCGAGGGAGATTATTAATTCGGAAGCCAAACATAAATGGTTTCCGGATAGGCTTGATGCGAGGGGCGAACACGATTCTGGTATTTCAAACGCCGATATCGAGTCACTTCGAGATGCGCGGCTGGAGTTGGGGGAGCAACTGCAATATGCAGGGATTGAGATTCCTCTGCCTGCAGATATGCCATCTGCTGCTGCCATAGCTACGATCCACGAAAACCAGATCGAAGGTGAAGTAATAACAGAGGGAATCGAGGAAACCAATCTGCCCCGGTTTCACACGGATTCATTCGAATTATTAGAGGCTGCTTCCAAGCTCCATAGTGAAACTCGGGAGCACCTCAAGTTGCAGGGCTGCATGAGGGCAGGTTGGCTCAAGAAATTAAAAGGGATCTACACGAACTCACACATCAATGGTGCGTCGTCTCCTGACCGATACCTTTCCGATGCTATTGACGAGCTGCGTTCCGATATTTTTGATATGCGAGACGGCTTTGCCAAATTTGCAACCACTCCAGTGGATCTTCATCTTGATTGGCACAACGACGATGATCTTCGTAGTGCGCTTGAACGTTCTGCAAAGGGGAGGCGGCCATTTCCCGTCTTCACGTTTGGTAGAAAAACCGCACGAGATCGCTACACGAAGGTTCGCCTAAATGGAAATAATCCTTCTACATCTGCCGAGTGGAAAAAGGTTCTGGAATTCGGAGAAATTCTAAAGAAGTCACGGGAGCTTCTTGCCCGATGGAATAATTTGAGGCATCAACTTGAAATACCAATTGTAAGCGAAGACCCAAGTCTAACCGTATCGCAGCTGGTCGATCATGCCGAGCGTTCAGAGCGGATGAAGCTTTTGGCGGTAAACTACAATCTCACGTTTGTGCAGCGTGTAATGGCAGTGTTCCCCAGTTTAGACTCGGAGCGAATTACCCCCACTGAGCAATTCTTGGTGAAGCTTGAGACTAATCTCAAAATTCAGCTGCGAAAACACGATCTAGCATCCGCCGGCGTTAAGGTGTCAGCTTTAAAGACTCAGTTGCGACAAACCCGTGGAGAGATATTTCAGCAGATGTTGGACTATATTGGCTCTTCATTGGGTAACCCAAAAGTCTCCGTAGGTGAATGCGAAAAAGGTTGGCAATTATTTCTTGATGAGCTGCTAGCGCTACATGAAAAAGAGCCTCTTTTTGAGAAGGTGAGATCTGTAACCTCCCAAATTGAGAATTGTGGAGCCATTGAATGGGCTGAGAGACTGCGGCAACAACCCAGTCTGGCAGAATCTGATGATCTCCTCCCTGAGTATTGGGAGACCTCGTGGCTGTGGAGTCGTAAACGCGGTTACATTGAGTCAATCGATGGTCGGAAGCAGATTCTCCAACTCACCCGGGATCGAAGCGAAGCAGAGAGCTCTCTCTCCACTGAATACGAAAGCATGATTGAGCACCGGACCTGGTTGGGCCTGGTCGAATCTCTCAACGATCGAGTTAGTCGGGCGATCGTTTCTTATGTCAAAGCGATCGGAGCAATGACCAGAACGGGGAGAGGTCGCCGCGACCCTCAACTTCGTCGAGCCGCACAGGAGGCTATGGTAGATGCCAGCCGTGGGATACCGTGTTGGATCATGCCGCAGTGGCGTATTTCCGAAACTCTTCCTCCAGATTTGGGTGTATTCGATCTTGTGATTATTGACGAAGCGTCCCAAAGCGATGCGTGGGCAGTCCCAGCCTTACTCCGTGGGAAAAAGGTATTGATTGTCGGAGATGATAAACAGGTCGGCCCAAACCCATCGTTTACTACGCAATCGCAAATCGATCACTTAATGGGGCGTCTTCGCGAAGCTGATATCCCAACTTCGATATACACCTATCTTGATCCAAAACAGTCTATATACGACTTAGGTGAGATTGTGTTTGCCGGGCAAACAATTCGCCTTCGAGAGCACTTTCGTTGTGCAGAACCCATCATTGAGTTCTCAAACAAACTTTGCTATAACGGCGAGATTAAGTGTGTTCGAGTTCCCACCGCAACAGAACGACTTTTACCAACCCTTGTCGATGTTCATGTGCAAACTGGATACCGGGATAAACGTAGAAAAGTCAACAAGCCGGAAGCCAGTGCAATAGTGAAGGAAATCGATCTGCTGACCTCCGATCCAGACTTTGCGGGCAGAAGTATCGGAGTGGTTTCCCTGTTGGGTTATGAGCAGGCGAGACATATCCAGGAAGAGTTGATTGATCAGATCGGAGAAGAGAAGTTTCTTGAACACAATATTCGATGTGGAGATGCCCGGACCTTTCAGGGGAGTGAAGCCGACATTATCTTCATTTCAGCAGTTGATGATCCTGACAGTGGTGCTGTTTTTACTCCCAATCGAGTGGATAATATTCGCAGGATCAATGTTGCTGTCTCCCGTGCTCGTGATCGTCTCTATTTCTATCACAGCTTTGCCCGGAGCGATCTGAGTGCTATCGATTTGAGAGGAAAGTTGATGGATCATTTCAAGGCTCCCATGATGGGCTTGGGTGTTGAGCAAGGGAGCGATCTATGTGAATCTGATTTCGAGCGCGAAATGTTTGAAGCTCTTTGTAAACGCGGCTATCGCGTCATTCCGCAGGTTCCTGTTGGGAGCTATCGAATTGATATGGTCGTTGAAGGGCATAAGGGGCGACGTCTTGCGATTGAGTGTGATGGCGACCGCTATCATGGGCCGGACCGCTGGATGGATGATATGGGGCGACAGCGTGTTCTTGAGCGGGCGGGATGGAAATTTTGGCGATGCTGGGGATCTAGTTTTGCCAAAGACAGGAATGGATGTATCGAAGATCTCGTCGAGACTCTTACTGCCGATGGGATTGAGCCGATAGGGGGGCAGGATATTGATTTTTCCGGGATGGTTGATTTTCGATCGGTTGGTCCTGAGGGCGAGGAGTTCGTGGTTATTGATGATGACGCTGATGAGCAACCAGATGCATTGGCAGAGTCTGAAGTTGAACCTGAATTATCGAGTCAGGTTGACGGAGAAACTGATGAGGATCACGGACCGGCTGTGAGAAAGAAAACTGGCCGCCCCGAGAGGGTAGCCGCACGGGATATTAGCGGAGCACAATCACATTCAGCCGCATCGGGCACGCCTGATCTGTTTGACGGTGACTTCTCTGATCTAGACCTTTTTCAAGGTGAGCGACAGCAGCCGAAGACAGCCGCTCAGGTTGTTCTGGAGCCTGAGGTAACCGGACCAAGAGTTTCCATTGAAGATCTCGTCACCTTCTGCTATTGCGATGAGGATAATAAGGAGATTGTTGTCTGTATCATTGATGGCCCCTCGAACCCTGATGTTGGGCATATCAATTCCGACACTGCCTTGGCTGCGGGGCTTCTTGGCGCTCGCGAAGGCCAACGGTGTGAGATTACGCTTCCTGGTGGAAAGCGCTTTGCTCGAATATTGAACGTCGAAAACCGTTTGTGAATTCACACTCTTCCGGAATATGTCACGCAATCACATTTTCATAACTCGATTGGCCAACGCTTCTTCCTTTTTACTTTTTAATTCCCGTCCTTGCTTCAGGGAGGGGCAAAGATTCAATTGCTTGGATTTTCCGCGATGGGCGCTAATTCCTATTTTATTTACTCAGGCTGGTCATCAGAAATGGGGAAAGCCGAACAAGAGAAGGAAAGATCAATGTTAGGATACGTAGGTCAGTGTTTTTCCTTGTTGCCGAAGTTTGTTTTTCTCCCTACTTAAAGTGTTCTTTGTATGTCCGTTATCCTTCATTCTATTCCTGCACCCAATCCAGGGGATATTGTCCATGTGCGGTCACGGTGCCATGTCGTCGAGGCGATTGAGAAGGCTCCCTATGGAACAACCGTGGACTTGGCGTGCCTCGAGGATTCAGCTCAAGGCGAGATCAGTTCGGTACTCTGGGAGGCTGAGCTTGATCCCAAAATTATCACTGAGCAGGCATGGGATTCTATCGGAGAGAAGGGATTCGATTCCCGGGAGTATTTTTCCTCCTTTTTCAATACCCTCCGTTGGCATTGCGTCACTGCGACGGATCCGAGCCTGTTTCAGAGCCCGTTTCGGGCGGGGATCAAGATGGACGCTTATCAGTTGGAGCCGCTGAACAAGGCACTTCGTCTTCCTCGCGTGAACTTGTTTATCGCCGATGATGTGGGATTGGGAAAAACGATTGAGGCTGGTCTGATTGCCTCGGAGTTGCTTCTTCGGAAGCGAGTTAAGAACGTCATCGTTTCCTGCCCTCCATCCATGCTTCACCAATGGAAGGCTGAGATGGATAGTCGTTTCGGGCTGTCATTCGAGATTCTTGATCGCGAATACATTGAGCGAGTCAGGCAGGAGCAAGGTTACGCGGTGAATCCGTGGACGACCTACCCGCACTTTCTCGTTTCTCACCGTCTATTGATTGATGACACGTATGCCGAGCCTCTAAAGCAATGGCTCGGCTCGCTGCGGCCTCATTCTCTCTTTATCCTGGATGAGGCTCATCACGCCGCCCCCGCCAGTGCTTCCAAGTATGCCGTGGACTCCCGGTTCACGCGGGCGATACGCGATCTTTCACCGCGATTCGAGCACCGTCTGTTTCTTAGCGCTACTCCCCACAACGGTCATTCCAACAGCTTTTCTGCCCTGTTAGAAATCCTCGATCCTCAGCGCTTTACTCGTGGGGTAAAGGTCGTTAAAGCGAATCTAAATGACGTCATGGTGCGTCGTCTCAAGGATGATATTCGGCTGCTAGCCGGGGGATTTCCCGAACGGATTGTTGCCCAGGTCGATATCGATGGCCTGCCTTCGAATGCTCCGGAGCTCGTGCTCAATGAGATGATGGATCGCTACGAGGAACTTCGGCGAGAACAGGTTAAGGATGAGAAGCAGCACATTCAAAATCGGTCTCTCATCGTTTTCTCCCACCTTCAGCAGCGCCTCCTTTCCAGCCCTGAAGCATTTGCGAGGACCATTGCCAAACATGCCGATACCGCGAGCAGGCAATTCTCACCCAAGTCTCGTGTGAAGATTCTCACTCGTGGTATTGATCCCGATTCGGAGGAGGCTACTCTTGACGAAGATGCTCAAGAATTGATTCTCGCGAGGGAATTGGGAAAAGCTGATCCTCTCGAGGCGATGAACGCAGAGGCTAGCACCCTTCTGGCGGAGATGGTGAAGATTGCGGATGAGGCCCGCTATCAACCCGATGCGAAGGTTCGTAAGTTGATCGAATGGATCAATGAAAACCAATGCCCTGGAATTCTCAGCGAAGGCTCCTCAGATCGGGAGGGCGCCCAGTGGACTGACACACGAGTCATCATCTTCACAGAGTGGGATGCCAGTTTGACCTACCTCAACAATATGCTCAGTCATGCGATCGCCGGCACTGACTTGGCTGGGGCTCGCATCGAGACCTTCCGCGGTTCTACGGGATCAGATCGACGCGAGGCGATTAAGGCCGCTTTCAATGCGCCTCCTTCCCAGAACCCGGTGCGTATTTTGCTGGCAACTGATGCGGCCAGAGAGGGGATCAACTTACAATCTCACTGTCATCACCTTTTCCATTACGACGTGCCTTGGAACCCCAGCCGTCTCGAGCAGCGCAATGGTCGTATCGACCGAAAGCTTCAGCCAGCGGACAAGGTCTTTTGTCATTATTTCATTTATAGCCAGCGACCACAGGACCGGGTTTTGGATGCCCTCGTCCAAAAGACAGCTAACATCGAGGCCGAGTTGGGCAGCCTCGCTCAAGTGCTCTCCAAGGATCTGACTGCCGAGCTTCAATTCGGTATTCGCAAAGATCAGATCGATAATCTTGCGGCTACGATTGGAAGCGATGAGCTTCCTGAGGCTCAACGAGTAGCCCGCGATGAATTGGCTGAAGCTCATCAACGACAGGAGGCATTAAAGACTCAGGTCCAGTTTCTCGAAAATCGAATCGTCCAGGCAAAACGTTGGATCAACTACTCGAGCGAAGCTTTTGAGCAGGCGCTTTCCTGTTCCCTCAAGCTCTCTCGTTTTACCCCCTTGGAGGAAGTGGATGAAACCGAGGGACTCTATCAGTTCCCCAATCTTGAGACCGGCCAGGGGCTTGCTGGCGCCGTACTCGGCGCGGCAGGCCAGC
>JARGPH010000005.1:131428-217616 GCA_029213065.1 Verrucomicrobiales bacterium
CAGGGGCTGGATCCGACTTGGGGGCCGACGATGGACACTCTCCGTCAGCCGCCCCAGAATGGTAAGCGGGATCATCGTTGGCGCAGTGACTCACCGGTTCGCCCCATTCGTTTCAGTCCTCCCGAGACAGTAGATGATTCAAGCGTCCAGCTTCACCTGGGCCATCGGATCGCCAAACGACTTCTCTCCCGATTCCTATCACAGGGATTCGTGCATCATGACATGTCGCGGGCGTGCCTCGGGCAATCAGACGATGCGATTCCCAGGGTTGTTCTGTTGGGCCGACTCGGGCTATTTGGAAAAGGGGCGACGCGGCTTCATGAAGAGATCCTTACGATCACAGCCCGCTGGGAACCGCCTGCGAAACGAGGTGATAATCCGTTGAAGGCATACGCCCGTGAAGCCGAGACTCGGACCATGGAGATTCTCGAAAATGCTCTGCTTTCAGGCCAGAGCAATATACCAGAGGATGTTCAGTCGCAGCTCCTGGGTTCTATTGGGACCGATGTTGAAGATCTTCGTCTCCTGCTCGATGCCCGGTCTGCTGACGCGGAAAAAGCAGCTCGCCTCCGCCTCGCCGAGCGTGCTGAGATTGAAGCCAAAGCAATAGAGGATGTGCTTACCGCCCAGAAAAAACGGGTGGAGGCGACCTTGAATCGCTCTGCCGATGATGGCCAGCTGCTCCTGTTTGATGACGACGAAAAGCGTCAGTTGGAACAGGACCGGCGCTATTGGCGCCAGTGGTTGGAAGGTGTGGATCAGGATCTCATTGATGAGCCCGCCCGCATTCGTGAATTTTATGAAATCCAGACGGCTCGGGTTGAACCCGTCGGGCTCGTCTATCTCTGGCCTGCAAACTCGTGAAAAGTCTAATCAACATCACCGATGCAGACATTGTCGCTGCTATCGACGCAGCGAATATGCGGGTCGTTCTGCTTACTCCGGGCCTTTCGAAAGAAGTCGCAGAAGCGATTGCCCGGGCGTGGAACCGGCTTCATCCGGAAAGTGTATCCGTGATCGTTGATACCGACCCGGAAGTCTGTCGAATGGGGTATGGAACTATTGAAGCGATCAAGATTGCTCAGCTCGCTGCATCAGAACATGGCCAATTGGTTGCGCATCAGCCGGGTATTAGGCTCGGGGTTTTAATGGCAGATCAAAATACGCTGATTTTCTCACCGGCTCCGCACCTGATCGAGGCGGGATCAGATAATCCCGAACACCCCAACGGAATCATTTTGCACGCGCCACCGGAGACGCTCGCCGATGACCTGGGAGCAGGGGAGGACTCTGTGGCTTCCCGAACCATCGGATTGGAGAAGATTGATGAAGATCGGGTGAAAGCGATCGCAGCTGATCTCGAGGAGAATCCGCCGCAGAAGTTTGATATCGCTCGTATCCAGCGCGTCTTTAACGCGAAGCTCGAGTTCGTCGAATTTGAGCTGGAGGGCTGTTACATTTCGAGACACTCCGTTCAGATCCCTTCTGACCTGGTTGGTCTTGCTCAGAAAGATCCGGCGACCAAAAACAAATTTCGCAGCACGTTTCGACTCATTGAAAAAGACGATGTCATCGATTCCAAGGGCAAGATCTCCGAGAAGTCTCTCTTAGCGGAAAGAACGCGAATCACTCGGAAATTTCTGGTTCCACTGAAAGACCACGGCGTGGTAATCCTTCGATCGAATAAGGAAGCCTTCCAGGAAGAACTCAAGTCGCTCGAGCAAATGGTGGAATCCTTTCAGACAGCGCTCTCTGCGAAGCTCGAGAAAATCTTCAATGATAATGCCAAGCGACTTACCAAAGCATTGTTCCCCTCGGTTGTGAAAAATCCCCCTGAACGATGGATTCGTTTCCTGGGTGCGAACCCTAAGCCGCCTGAGATTAAGGTAGCGCTATTTGATGATTTATTGGAATCCTTTGGCGATCCCGAACAACTCATCCGGGCAATGCGGGTAGTAGTCAAATTCAAGGGAGTTACCTATGAGTCTCTCAAGAATGATGACTTCAAGGGAAAAGCGGCAGCGGCATTTCCCAATCTCAAACTTCACGATGAATTCGGCGCTGCTCGCGGAGAGCAACCGGAACTTTTTTGATGGCCACTTCAAACGACACCAAACGCTCTATCGAAGCGCACAAACGCTGGCTTGGTTATCTCCAGCCAGATGGCCTCGTCGTGTCTGCGGCAGCGCTGGTGGACAAGGGGCACTATTACCAGCAGGCCCAGCGCGAGCGACAGCTTGAGTTCATCGATCATCTCGAAGCTCACCAGAAATACGATGAGGAGGAGGGCATCGTCGAGATCGTCGATTTCAAAACACTGGCGACCGAGTTTCTCGAGTGGCCTGAGCAGGAATGGGTCGATGCCGATGATTTGGGCGACGACTACCATGTTCATCTCCGGGAATGTCAGGAGACCTTGAGCCCGACCGCCGCGCTTCGCTGGCCGCGAGGAAAGGATCTGGATGACAACATACCACCCTATCAACTCCTCATTCAGGAGTATGACGGAGATTTCGACGAAGCCTACGAGGTCGTCAAAAATACCTGGTCTACCAGCGCGACTCATCGTCTTGAGCGATTGCTGCATGAAACCGGAATTTCCATCGGATTGTTAGTTTCGAAAACCCACCTTCGAGTGGTCTATGCCCCGGTGGGTGAGAATGCAGGTAGCCTGACCTTTCATTTCGCTGACATGCTCGAGACGATGGGGCGGCCGATCCTTGGTGCCTTTGATCTCCTCCTCGGGATCGAGATGCTCTTTATTGGGGAAGAGTCCGAGCAGTTGCCTGCCCTGCTCAAATACAGCCGGGAGGTCCAAGCCAACGTTTCCATCGAGCTGGCTCGCCAGGTGCTCGATGGTCTCTACGATCTTGTCCGTGGCACCCAGGCAGCTGATGCCCGCACCGGCGGTGAGTTGCTCCGATACCAACTCGAGACGAATCCCAACCTGATCTACGAAGGCCAGCTCAATGTCCTGATGCGGATCGTCTTCCTGCTTTTTGCTGAGGATAGAGGACTGATGCCGAACAGTGATCTCTACAATCAGCATTACTCCGTCCATGCCCTCTATGAGAGGCTCCGACAGGATCAGGCGATTCATCATGATACGATGGACGAGCGCTATGGCGCGTGGGCTCAGTTGCTTGCATTGTTCCGGCTCGTTTTTGACGGGCACAGGCATCGTGACCTTAGGCTTCCGGCTCGTTATGGCTATCTCTTTGATCCTGATCGGTTTCCTTTCCTCGAGGGGCGGGCGATTGATCCAGAGACAGAAAAGGAAGTCGACCTCAGTATTCCTTTGATTGGCGATGGCACTCTCTTTCGCCTTTTGCAGGGACTTCTTTTCCTCAACGGGGAGCGGATCTCTTACCGGACCCTCGATGTCGAGCAGATCGGTTCGGTCTATGAAACGATGATGGGATTCGAGCTGGCCCGGGCTGTAGGTCAGACCATCGCGATCCGCCCGCAGAAAAAGCATGGCGCGGCTGTGAATTTGAATCTCGATCACCTTCTCGCACTGCCTGCCAAAGGCACCGAGAACCGACACAAATTTTTCACTCAGGAAACCGGTCGAAAGTTTTCCGTAAAACGACTCAAAGAGTTCAATGACGCTAAGACGGTGGAGGAATTGCTTGTTGTATTTCAGGGCGCTACGGCAAACAGCGACGTCATCGCCCGGAATGCCACTCCGCACTTGGCGCAGCCGGGGGCATTGCTGCTTCAGCCCAACGATGCGCGGCGAAAATCCGGCTCCCACTACACTCCGCGCAAGCTTACTGAGCCTATCGTGCGGAAAGCGCTGGAGCCGGTTCTTGCCAATCTTACAAGGGACGAAACGGAGTCGATTCAACAGGGTGCAGTCACTGACTCAACAGGGTTAGATGAAGGAGGGGGCCTGTCGACGGAGTCCAAGGTGCCTTTCCCCGGCCAGATTTTGGGGCTCAAAGTCTGCGACCCTGCAGTGGGGTCGGGTGCCTTCCTCGTCGAAGCTTGTCGTCAGCTTGGCGACGAACTCGTCAAAGCCTGGGCCGTTCATGGTGGAAAGCCCGTTATTCCAGTTGACGAAGACGAGGTGCTTCACGCCCGCCGACTGGTTGCGCAGCGCTGTCTCTACGGTGTCGACCGCAACCCCATGGCAGCTGACCTCGCCAAGCTCTCTCTTTGGCTCGCGACACTCGCCAAAGACCATCCTTTTACTTTTCTTGCCCACGCCATCCGTTCGGGAGACTCACTCGTGGGGCTCAGTAAGAAGCAGATTCTTGCTTTTCATTGGGACCTTAACCACACCTCTGCCAAACAGCGGGTGTTTGGCCAGGATCAGCTCGAAAAGAAGATCAAGAGCGCCCTCGCCTACCGCCAGGAAATCCTCGACGCCGGAGACCTCGTCCTGCCCGAGATGAAAGCCGCGCAACTCCGGCTCGCCGAGGAGGAAGTCGACAAAGTGCGGCGCGCTGGAGATCTCGCCGTGTTAGGATTCTTCTCGGGGTCGAAACCAAAGGAGCGCCAAGAGGCTCGCGACAACCTTCTAGAACGGTGGCTCAAAGCGACAGATCAATCGGGATCGGAGGAGAGCCTGCGTGAAGGGATCGCGCTCAAGGACGAAATTCGCTTAGCCCGAGAATCCGAGAAACCTGTCTTTCCCTTTCACTGGGAAGTGGAGTTTCCAGAAGTTTTTGAGCGGAAAAATCCAGGCTTCGATTCGTTCGTGGGCAACCCTCCTTTCGCCGGAAAAAACAACTTGGCCGGAGGAAATCGATCGGGTTTTCTCGACTGGCTAAAAACGATACACGAAGAGTCACACGGGAACTCGGACTTGGTAGCTCATTTTTTTAGGCGAGCATTCACGCTCATCCACAATGACGGCACGCTGGGACTCATCGCCACAAATACAATTGGCCAAGGCGACACACGCGCAACTGGACTCCGCTGGATTCGGGCGAAAGGGGGAACAATTTATGGAGCCATTCGAAGGAAGAGTTGGCCTGGGGAAGCCGCCGTTGTTGTAAGTGTTGTTTGGTGTTCAAAATCCGAGAGACCACCATCAAGCCACCTCGACGGAAGCCCAGTCGACAAAATTACTGCCTACCTATTTCACGCTGGGGGAGACGAGAACGCAAAGGTTTTACAGGAGAATTTGGGCTCGGCATTTGTCGGAAATTTCGTGCTCGGGCAAGGATTTACATTCGACGATAAGAACTCGTCAGGTGAGGCCAACACTATCGCAGACTACCACAGGCTCACTCAAGCCAACCCCAAAAACTCCGAGAGAATATTTCAGTATATAAACGGGCAGGAAGTCAACTCCACGCCAAATCATAAACCTTGCAGATTCATCATAAACTTCGGATCAATGACTGAGAAAGAGGCGAGCCATTGGCCTGACTTACTCAATATTGTCCGCGAAAAAGTTAGGCCGAACCGCCTCAATCAGGGATCCATAGTGAATCCTGAACGCTGGTGGATGTTCGCACGAAGCGCAGCAGATTTATACACCGCTGTCGAAGGGCACAGCAGAGTCATCGTTAGGGCGCTCACTAGCACAAATTTCTTCACATTTACGTTCTTGCCGACCGGCATCGTTTACGACCAAACGCTGATCGTATTCGCTTTTGAATCCAACTCTGCGCTCAGTATTCTGCTTTCCCGGTGCCACGAAGGTTGGACACTCCTTCAGGGCGGAACAATGAAGGATGATCCCCGCTACAACGTCGAGGATTGCTTCAAAACTTTCCCTTTTCCTTTGGCCTGGGAATCCAATGCCCACTTGGAAGAAATCGGCCGCGAGTATTACGACTACCGCGCCGAGCTAATGGTGCGCAACGACGAGGGGCTGACCAAGACCTACAACCGCTTCCACGACCCCGGCGAGACCTCGCCCGAGATCCACAAAATGCGGCTTCTGCACGCCGCCATGGATCGCGCCGTCCTCGACGCCTACGGCTGGACGGACGTCCCCACCGACTGCGAGTTCATCCCCGACTTCACCGAGGAGGACGACGACGGCAACGAGATCCCCAAAAACATCCGCTACCGCTGGCCCGACGAAGTCCGCGATGACGTCCTCGCCCGCCTCCTCGCCCTTAACTCCGAGCGCTACGAGCAGGAAGTCAACGCCGGCCTCCACTCTAAAAGCACGAAAAAGAAATCGACACGGAAGGTTGCTAAGAAAACCACGAGAAAAGTCGGGGAGACTACCTTTGACCCTGGGGTTCCATTTCCAGAAGAGACTCGAATTGCAGCAAGCTCTCCCTCTCTTTATGCAATGAACTTTATAACTGCCGTCATTTCAGAGGCGGGTGGTTCGTTGGAGTGGACGAGATTACGAGATTCTTTTGTTCTCGCGACAACTCCGGGATTACTTCGAAAGTTTTCACTCGCAGAAGAAGTTGATAGAGTGACGCAATGGGAGTCTGCGTGGAATGAGACCGCTGCATCCGATTTATTGGTGCCCTCGCTTTTGACATTATTGCAGAGCCCAACCCTGCAACGCGACCCTCTCAGTTCCGACAAGAAGTTTGAGTTGATGGACGGCCCAGTTGAACCAGCCACAGCGCATGTGAGATTTGATGCCTGGCTCTCATTGACAGTCGCGTCTCGACTGACTTCGGTCGATGTGGATTCACTTGTTATCAACGCTCTGGATCGAGAGATAGAAATTAAATTGCCGATCTGAGTAACATTATGGCTTCAACAAATCTTGATCTCTTTCCGACTGCTGAAGGTTCGACGTCGAAACTCGCAACCCTCACTCCTCTTACGAGCCGGGAGATTCCCGCGCTCTGGGTGAAAACGATGGCGGTCTATCGAGAATGGCAGCCGAGTAAGGATACTGAGATGCGCGTGTTTTACCTTCGGCGTGGCTTGAATATTCTGTGGGCTGATCCCGCCATCGGAGCCAGTGCAGACAATCGTCTGGGAGGTCATGGTGCAGGTAAGTCTACTTTTTGCCGTCTCTTGCGTCATCTTGTATGTGAATCCAAAGCTGGCACCGGTGAGTTCCTCGACGAATTCCGAAGTCATTTCAGAAGCGGATGGGTCGTGGGCGAGGTTATTGTTGATCAGAAACCGTGGGTAGTGGGTCGTCCTTTGGGTGGCGCGGGCCACCACTCATTCGCTTTTCAGTCTGAGTTCAAAGACTTTGAGTTTCCAGAGAATCCTCCTCGGCAAGGATTTGCGGAATATCAACTGGCGATTCAGAATGCGGTTTTCCGTGGTGAGGATAATATGAAGCTTCCAGAGTCGAAGAAGCGACTCACATGGGAAAAAATGCTGCCGTGGTTTACTCGGGATCAGGAAGCGCATTACAGTGGACTTCTTGAATGGCGTCACAAAGACAGTGATCATGACAGCCCCTCTGTTTCACACGAGGATAGAGGGCACATTGTCAGGATGGTCCTTGGAATAATGGACAGCGAAGAGAAAAAACTTCTTTCTAGATTATCCACCGCTTCAAAGGAGCACGAGCGTCTCATTCGTGAACGACCTCAGGAGGAGCGAGTCGTGCTGCAAGATCGGAATAGACTCTCGCTGGCATTGGGTGGAATGGAGGTCGTTGGGGAGGAATTACCGGTCCTTCAATATGCTGTTACAAGGAAAGTCGATGAATTAAAAGGTCAGGTGAATCTCACACCAGCGAGGGAGCGCCACAAGACTGAGGCTAAAATATTGGAGGCAAAAGTCGATTCTGCTCGATTCTCTTATACCGTAGCCACCTCACAACTCGAATCAGTCGAAGACCAGATTCGATTGGAAAAGGCTCGGCTCTCGGGAACGAAACCAGCACCGAAACGGAAAAAAGAATACGACCCTCATATAGCCGCGTTAAATATGCTCGGACCTTTTCCGGGCTATTGTTCACACGAAATGACACGGGAATGGAAGAAAACGTGTCCCATTGCTCATGAGCGCGAGGCAGATGACGTAACTGAAGAGACCGAGGAATTCAAAGAAGAGAGTGAGAAGAAATCCAGTGAGATTGTGGAACTGGAAAAAAGACTGACGTCGCTCAAGAAACAGGTCGAGGCCAGGAGAGTCCCGCTCGAAAACGCCACGAAAGCTCTCGACAATCTTCGGCAAGCGCACCAGATCGAGATTGCTGAACTTTCAAGGCCCGGGAAGGAAGCTGCCGCAATCGAATCACTTCATACCTCTTTCGTGGAATCTGAAAAAGCGCTGAAAGACTGGGATACCGAAATCGGTTTCCAGGCACAGGAGAAAAAGAATATTGAGCTGGAACTTAGTGATCAAGTGAAACAGCACGACAAAGCTATCGAGAAATTCGAGCAAATCTTCAACGAAATAGCGAAGCGTCTCGTGAGTAAAAAAGCCTCGGGTAAGGTCGGTTTCAAAGGGAAATCAATCAGCCCTGAACTCTTCCTCAGAGGGAAACGTAACAGCGCGGCGCTCAAACTCGCAAAGTGGCTCGCGTTCGATCTCACATCACTCGTCTACGGAGCAGTTCACGAAAAATCACTGCACCCGAGATTCCTGGTTCACGACAGTCCTCGTGAAGCTGACCTTGCCAACAATATCTATGCAGAACTTTTCCGAATTGTGCATGAACTGGAAAATTGTTTACAGTCTGAAGACGGGTATCCGGCTTTCCAGTATTTCGTTACTACGACTGAAGGGCCACCGAGTGAGCTAAGAAAGAAGCCATGGTTGCTGCAACCTATCCTCAGCTCAGCTTCAGGGGAAACGAGGCTTCTCGGAATTGATCTTGATGCGGACGAATAAAGCATCCCTGAACTTACCAATCGTCATGAACTCCCGCCAAGCCCGACAAGATCTGACCGACACTCTTCACCTTGATCTGATTGGACCGCCGAACGGTCACAGTTTCGAAAGGGAACTTCTCAGCGAGACACCCACGGCGTGGTATTTGGCTGGGTATCTGGTGCCCGCGGACGCAGGTGATGATCTAAAAGTCGATGATTCAGCGGAAGAAGAAATCGATAGTGTTCCGAAGGCGGGAGGATTCGATGATGATGCTCCGGTAGATCGCTCCGCAGCCGGCAATAACTATCTGTCCTCATCTATGGGAATGACCACCATCGTTCCGGCTGAAGCGAAAACGGTAACGATCACTGTCGAGTGGGGGGACTACATCGAGGAACAACTTGAGGTCGCTGACGACTCACCCGAAGATGGAAAGAAGAAAATAAAATACGGATATCGCCGAAGTCCGAAAACTTCATCGGTAGAAATTTCTCTGGCTGATTTGGATCCGATTCAACAAACACGTTTGGACGTCCCTGACAGCAAGGTTCGGCCGGGAGACGAGAGTGGACTGATGCTTTCGTGCATTGCGCGGTCAGTTCCACATCTAGCGTCCGGGTGCAAAGCGTTCACGGTTTTTCTGGTCAACTACCGCTCGGTCGACACGGATCATTCTTATCGGAGTTGCGCGTTTCAGACTCGTTTTACCATTCATTGCCCGGCAGGGTTGGTGGGGCGTCCCGATTTACGCGGCACGGCTGCATCGCATCTCGTTGATTCCGACAACAGTATTGCCGACCTCCACTACAGGGATGTGTTGGAGTATTCCGTCGGACATGGAACTTCTGTTAATTATACGCCTCCGACTGACGGGGCAGTGGTGAACTCCGTTATTACTTCGTGGCTGCCAACGCATGAAGTCGAGAAAGTCATTCCAAGCATTATCGATGATGTTGAGTTTCGAATGTTTACCCTGGCTGGTTTTGAAACTGCGGATGAACTGGCCGACAGCTTGGATCCGATGGTGACAAGCTACCAGTCATGGATTGAAGCTCAGGAGTCGATCATCGAAACTCTGGATACTGATGCGAGAAAGAGCACTGCCAAAACGGCGTTGAACGAAGCGCGATCAGCTGCGTCGCGTATCGAGGAAGGGATCGAGTTGTTGAGAAATGATCACGATGCGTTTCGAGCATTTTCCCTGGCCAACCTGAGTATGGGGGAAGCTGCTGATCGGCGCTTGAAGGATGTCCCGAGGGAGAAAGTGGCGTGGCGTCCTTTTCAGCTCGCTTTTGTCCTGCTCAATCTCCCGGGACTGATTGACCCGAAGAACCAACAGAGGGAATATGTAGAGTTGCTTTTCTTTCCTACGGGCGGCGGCAAAACGGAAGCGTATCTGGGACTCGCAGCGTTTCAGATTGTCTTCCGGCGACTCACCGTTCCGGGGATTCGATCAAGTGGGCTCAGTGTTTTAATGCGTTACACGCTTCGACTTCTGACACTTGATCAACTGGGGCGGGCGTCAGCTTTGATCTGCTCACTGGAGCTCGAGCGACGCAAGGATCCAGAGCTTCTGGGTGACTGGCCATTTGAAATTGGTCTTTGGGTGGGATCTGCCGCAACCCCCAACCGGCTGGGGTGCGTGGGCTACAATGGTCCGGGGGCGGACCAAACCGCATATATTCGCACCAAGCGTTTTCGGGAGAACTCCGCTGCGAATTCTGCACCGATCCCTCTTGAAAGCTGTCCCTGGTGTGAAACGAAGTTTGGCAAAAGCAGCTTCAAGATGATCCCTTCCGAGAAGGCACCTACGCATCTCAAGATCAGTTGCAGCAACTACGAATGTGATTTCTCTCAGGGAACCGGGCTCCCGATTCTCACAGTCGATGAAACCATTTACCGCCGCCTTCCTTGCTTCCTCATTGCGACCGTTGATAAGTTTGCTGCGATGCCATGGGAAGGCCGAGCTGGTGCGCTTTTTGGGAGGGTGAACCGCTACGATCAAAAAGGCTTCTACGGACCGACCGACCCCTCTTCAATGGGGACGAAGATGGACGATATTTTACCGGGACCTGACTTGATCATTCAGGACGAGCTTCATCTGATTTCCGGTCCACTGGGCACGATTGCCGGCGTCTACGAAACAGCGATTGAGAAACTCAGCGAGCGTTTTGCGTCAGATGGTCGCCAGAGAAAAGTGCCGAAGATAATTGCTTCGACGGCAACAGTCCGTCGGGCGAGTCAACAAATTCAAGCACTTTTCGGTCGCCCAACGACGAGGATCTTTCCGCCACCGGGCATCAACCGGTCAGATTCGTTTTTCGCCGAGACGGTGGAGATCGACGAAAACAATGCGTCCACCAACGGACGTCTTTATCTCGGTGTCGCAGCGCAGGGGCGCAGTCTTAAGCGAGTCCTACTCCGATCAATGCTCACGATCATGAGTCGGGCGGAAACGCTCTACCGGAGTGGTGATCCTGATGCCAAAGAATCCGTCGATGCCTATATGACCAGCCTGGGCTATTTCAATAGTCTGCGAGAGCTGGGTGGTAGCCGCCGCATTGTGGAGGATGAGGTATTGATGCAGCTTGATCGCTACTCAAGCCGTCGCCGACTGGATCCCCCCGAGAGTCTTTTCTCAGACCGGACAATTGACATGAGCCACATCAAAGAGCTCACATCCCGTGTCTCCACCAATGAGGTATCGTCCACCAAGGAGAGGATGGGAAAAGTGCACAGCGAAGGGCTTGGTTGCGATGTTGTGTTGGCAACCAACATGATCTCGGTCGGTCTGGACGTGACGCGACTGGGATTGATGTTCGTGCTGAGCCAGCCAAAGGGAAGCTCCGAATACATTCAGGCTACCAGTCGAGTGGGGAGGGAGGCCAAGCACCCGGGATTGGTCATCACGCTGTTGAATCCGCACAAACCCCGCGATCGTTCGCACTTTGAGCAGTTCAAGAATTTCCACGAATCCTTTTATCGTTCGGTGGAGGCTACCAGCGTTACGCCCTATTCTCCTCGAGCCCTCGACCGTGCTCTCGCTGCAACCTTGGTCGGCGTGATTCGTCATTCGCTTGAGAACATGACGTCCTCACTCGGAGCAACTCAGATTCTCGACGTTAATCTCAACAAGAGCCTCGACGACTTTTGTATTTTGCTCGCAGAGAGAGCAGGGCAGCATCGGCAAGACCTCAAACAAGAAGCTCGCGACGAACTTTACCACTACGTTCTGAATCGCTGCCGAGGGCTGATCGATGATTGGCGCTCAATCGCAAAAGGTTATCAAAGTGGACCAAACGTGAACCTGAAGTACCAGACCTACGAAGACGGTAACAATGCGAAACCTCTGCTTCACGCTTTCCTCGATCCTGAGTTGGACAACCTGCAGCCTGAATTCATGAACTTTAGGGCAAATCGCTCGATGCGGGATGTTGAGACGAACACGGAGCTAAAAATAAGAGAACTCACTGAGCCGCTCACCAACGAACCAAAGAAGGTCTCCACTCAGTAACCAATTACAGTAATGGCAATTCAGCAACTTCGCAGCAGTCAGCTCATCACCACATTTGGCACGGGTTCCCTCGTCGATCTTCCCGAGGCCTCGGTGATTATCGGAGGCCCTGATAGCTGGGTCTACCGTGAGGATGAGATCCCCGAACACTTGATTCATGAGGAACGACTAAGCAAGAGGATCGCTGAGTATCTCAACGACCTTTTCAGCTTTGGCTTGAAAGATGTGCAACTGCGCCGCCCTCCCCGGATGCGTAACGCCATGCAATACCAGGGGCTAAACCCTGAAGTAACAGCATGGAAATTCCCGGAGTGGTATGTTGTTCAGCAGATCGAACAAACGAAAGCCGGAAAGCGCCGCCGCCTCGTGAGCAAGTATTTATTGGAGAAAGGAAAATATCGGGATCACAATGGTAAGCGGCAGCCAGTGGTTCCAATCCGTTTCGTTCGCGCCTGCGACAAAGGACATGTTGATGATATCGATTGGCTCTCCTTCGTCCACGGATTCGACAACCGAAACTGTCCCCGCGCTCAGGGCGGTCTTTATCTCCTCGAAAAAGGGAGTTCAGGTGCCCTCGCGGATATCATTGTCTCCTGCGACTGCGGGAAGAAGCAATCACTGGCTCTGGCACGGACAAACAAGACATTGCTTGGCTTTTGCAACGGGCGTCGCCCTTGGCTGGGGCCATTCAGCAAAGATGAATGTTCCAATCCTTCAAAACTTTTGGTCCGTAGCGCAAGCAATGCCTATTTCCCTCAGCTCTATTCGGTGATTTCCATTCCCGAAGGGGCATCCGGGTTACCTGCCGTATTGCAGCGATTTGAGAGCGACTTAACCGAAGCCACGACACTCGAAATGTTAAAGATGGCCCGCAAGTTTAACGGGAATTTAGACAAAAGTCTGGGTGATTATTCTGATGCAGAAGTCTTCGAGGCATTGACCAAACTTCGCGGAAAGAAGAGTGAGCAAATGGTCCCTACGAAAATTTTGGAGTATGCTGCTTTTGCCGGCCCTACCAATCAGCTCTCTGACGACAAGGTTGAAGGTGACTTCCTGATCCGTCATCTCGAAGACAAATTCTGGAAACCCGATCCTACCCTTTCTACCTGCCTCGACAATATCGTCCTAGTTGACCGCCTCCGGGAGGTCGTTGCTCAGGTCGGGTTCACCCGGTTCGAGTCACGGGGAACAAAATTGGATGGTGAACTTGATCTCGATTTGCAGCCTTCTCCACTCGCAAAAGACAAGACTAACATTATTCCTGCTTTCGAAAACCGGGGTGAAGGGATCTTTCTTCAATTCGATTCGAAGCGGATTTCTGATTGGAGTAAGAAACCAGAAGTTCAAGCGAGGGCTGAATCGCTCAAGCTGGGTTTCACTCTCAAAGCTGAAGAACGCGGTCAGGAGGATCTCAGTTTCCACGGGACGCCGTTCTACATGTTGCACACTCTGGCGCACTTGCTCATTCAGGAAATATCCTTGGAATGTGGGTATCCGACCAGTTCACTGAAAGAGCGCATCTATTGCGACGCGGCTCAGAAAACATTCGCCATCCTGATTTATACGGGCAGCTCCGATGCCGAGGGAACACTGGGCGGTCTCGTAAAAGCAGCTGAGCGCATTCAACCAATACTTCTGAATACGATTCAAAACGCGTCGATTTGTTCCTCGGATCCTGTTTGTTCCCACACAAAACCAGAACCAGACAATCCGAGCCATTGGCTTGTCGGGAGCGCCTGCCATTGCTGCACCCACCTGCCCGAAACATCATGTGAACAGATGAACCAGTTTCTCGACCGTTCGCTCGTAGTGCCTACACTGGAGGGGCTGGGATGTGAGTTCTTTAAATTGCCATCGTCGTGAAAAATCCGCTCATACTTTTGCCGAAGAGTAATCTCGAAAACCTGCGATCGGGATTCGCGCATGGATCACTCAAGTATGAAGTTACTCCGGGAGCGTTACTTCAGTCCGGAGTGCCCGCTGGGCAGGAATACGCAGTCAGCGAATTTCTAAATGAGCGAAGCTGGGGATCGGATGTCGTGGCGGCTGTGATCGACACCATACTGGATACCCGCGATGAATCGCTCAACGTGTCGCTCACACAAAGCTTGGTCGTCACCGGTCCGGAAGTTCCTCAGAAACAAATTCTAAAGACAGGATCTCGATTCTTACAGGTCGTTGACCATGCCAAGCGTGAGCTAATGGTGGCGACTTTCGCTCTATATCAGGGAGACAAGATTCTCGAGCCAATCTACCAAGCTATGCTGCGAAATGAAGATCTGGATGTCGTTTTGATATTGAACGTTCAACGCGGATATGGAGATACGACTCAGGCGAGCCAGCTCGTTGATAAATGTAGGCACGATTTTCTTTCCAAGCACTGGAAGTGGGATCTTAAGCCAAGGGTTTACTATTTTCCCGGATCGCTCGAGCTTAGCTACAAATTGCGAGGCGTAATGCATGCAAAATTCTTGATCGCTGACGAGGAGCGTGCCTTCGTTACTTCCGCGAACTTTACTGAAGCAGCCCAGCAGAAGAACATTGAAGTGGGTGTCGAGTTAGCAAATTCCATAGAGCCGAAAGCTCTTAGCCGGTATTTCAAGGAACTTATCGAATCCGGGTGTTTGGAGAAATTGTTGTGATTTTCGATTCGGTAGCTAATTATGTCATCTCTCGGCTGGATAGACTTTAACTCGGAAGACAGTGCCAAGGTGCGCACGGTTCTCGACCTGCTCTCTGACACGGGAGTAATCGATGAACTCGGGATAGGAGTGATTCGGGACTCGTTCGCGGATCGTATGTTTCCCGGGATCTCCACGGTTCAAACGCGGCCGAAGTATTTCACGCTGACTGCACATCTGCTCAAGGATTACGCCGAAAACGAAGTTCCCAAGACTCGTCCTCGTTCGCTGGCGAAGTATCTCGAAGAAGAGGAGAAATGGTGTCGAATTGAGTTCGTAAAGGCGCATGGGGAGGGGCGCCAGAATCTGGGGATTATCGGGGGAACTTTTGGAACCGATACGAATCGGGATGTCGTGAGAAAGCCTTCGTCGATCTACTGGACGGGGTTGCGGCAGTATGGATTCATTTCACCCTCGAATCTCTCTTTGGTCGAGTTTGGTCGGCGACTCGCTGACGGGAAGCACCGCCTTCACGCCTTGCTGAAAGAAAGCGGGGATGGTGGAGGCGATGACGACGACGCGATGGATCACGAGCACCGGATTCGCATTCATGCTCCGGAGAGGCCTGAAGACTACTGGGAAACACTGACGATCAATCTGACGAAGGAGGAGGCAGAGTTTTTGCGATTCCAGATTCGGGCAAATCAGCCGGACAGCCTTCTCGGGCAGATCCTGATGGATACAGCGATCATGGACGAGATTCTGGAACTCTCCCCTTCGGCCAACTTCGAGGATTTTGCGGCCTTGCCATTTGTTGGCTCGCTAAAAGATGAGTCATTGCGCGTCACGGTTCGTCAGGCGCGGGATTTTTGGCGATTGCTCGAAGGGGCGCATGTCCGATATAACATTCAGCTTCAGGAACTGCTCGGGACTTCCGAGAAGTTGGGAGGCTTTGTTGAGCGGTGGAAAAATTGGCGTGAGTTGCTCCCTCAATATCTCGCGGAGTGGGACACTGGATTTATGTGGAGTGTCGTTCATGAGCGAGGCAGTATTCCCAAACCGTCTACGAGGCAATTTGTCGAAGAGTGGATCGAGGAATGTTATGCGGGTGCGATCAACGAGTCCCGCTGTGACGCTCTCGTAAAAACGCAGGAGCTGCGCAACAAGGGCAAGCGGGCCCGCCTGCGCGGGACCGGGGCGGAGGGGATCAATAGCTGGATTGGTCTCGACGGTCTCAATTACCGCTTTAGCGAAGTTTATCAGTTGGTTAGGGATATCCGGAACGCTGAGTTGGGAAAGGGGGGCGTAGATGCTTGATTGCAGACGGGATCGCCTCGACTACGGCGAGCAGCTCCAGCCGCCATCAGGCTATCGTCTCGACCGTGCCGTAGCGTCGACCTATAGTGCAGACCTCGGGGCGCTTCTCTCGATACCAGTAGCTCTGGTCTATGCCCAAACGATGGAAGGGGATCTATCCGGAGCCAGGTTTCAGCTCTTGAAAGCGATCGAAGAATTCTCAAGCCGGGTGCGGGTCTATCATCAGGAGGGGCAGCTTCACGTTCCCCAAAAGCTGAACTGGCTTTATGCACATCTTGAGGATGCGCTGGCTCCGATCCTCCCCGATGACGCATTTACTGCCTTTCATCCGAAGATGTGGGTGATTCGATTTGTCCCGGATGAGAAGGACGAGGAAGGGGCTGAGGACATTTCAAAGCCGTCCAAGTTTCGTATCATTGTTCTGAGCCGAAACCTCACCTTTGATCGCAGCTGGGATATTGCAGCAACTCTTAATGGGGAACCCGGTGAATCGTTCCAGCGTAATAATCAGCCAATTATCGACTTTGTGCGTTGGCTTCATCGACAACGTCCGATCGACTGGGTAGAGGGATTTTTGGAAGAGTTGGGGCGAGTGGAGTTTGAGACTCCGGAGGGATTTGATAGTCACTTCTTTCATCCCATGGGTATTCCCGGATATGGCACGAGCCCTCTTGATGGACTGCAGTCAAATCGGACGGTGGTGCTGTCTCCCTTTCTCAGTCCCAAGACGATTGAACGTCTACTCGAGGGGACTCACTCGGATTTGAATTTGTTCAGTAGGGCTCACGAGTTGGCCAAGTTGCCAGTGGATCTTTTGAACCAAATTCAAAGTTATTCGCTCTCTGATTTGATCGTGGACGGAGAAGCAATGGAAGCGGCCGAAGACGGCAGTATCGATGTCAAAGAGCAAGAGCTCCACGCGAAGGTGTTTGTCATGAAGCCGGGGGATGAGACTTGCTGGTTTCTTGGATCAGCCAACGCGACCGAAGCAGCCCGTGAACGCAATGTGGAATTGATGCTCGAATTGAGGGGCACATCCAACAAGTCGCGCATCTACCGTCTCTTGAATGAACTCCGTGGTGAGAAAGAGGGCGATGGGCCGTTCTTCTCGTTTGAACCGGAAGAGGGCGGTAAAGAGGATGCGAAGGTAGCGAAGCAGGAGGCTGAGGCCCGGCGTTTCGAATACGCCATTTTGAAAGCGCCGATTGAAGCCAAGATAGAGCGTTCAGAGAACGGCAAGACCTTCGATCTGTTTCTGGAGCTGGATCTTCGGGGAGTCCCCGTTTCCGAAGAGCTGCAGGCGAAAGTGCTGCCCTTCAACGTGAAATCGAAACCAAGTCCCGTGACGCTTTCCCCGGGCACCATCCAGAGGATTGAGTTTCGAAACCTGGGTGAGGTCGAGCTGAGTCGATTTCTTCATTTTCGGATCGAAGGAGCAGACGAAGCTTATCACGAGTTTCTGGTCCGAATTGAAATCGCAAACCTCCCTGCAGATCGGCTCGAAAACATTCTTCGCAAAATCATCGACAGCAGTGATAAGTTTTTCGAGTATCTCCGTTTCCTCCTCGCCGACGAGGTGACTAAGGAGGATCTCCTCGCGACTGGGGCGGAGGATGCTGCTCCTGAGCCTCAGGACGGCCATGAAGACGCTTGGCAGACGAACTTGCCCATCTATGAGCAGCTGCTTGTCGTAGCTTCACGGGATCCTCGGCGGCTTAAGGAGGTGGATGAGATCATTCGCCATCTTTCCACCACAGAAAGTGAGGAAGAAGAACTCGGAGGGGAGCCAATTATACCTGCTGCCTTCCTCTCGTTCTGGGAAGCCTTTCGCGATTTGATACCGGAGAAGGAAAGGAGTTCCACGTCATGAAACACACTCACCTGATTCCCTATGTAGAGGATGCTATTGATGGTTTGAAGGACTTTCAGTCGGCCTCGGTGGATGCACTGCATGATCGCCTCTACGTGGAGAACCGTCCCTGCATGTTGCTCGCCGATGAGGTGGGACTGGGAAAGACAGTGGTCGCGAAAGGACTCATTGCAAAGGTGCTGAAGGAGCGCATCGATCGTGGGGAAAAGAAGCCGTTCAAGGTGACCTACATCTGCTCGAACCAAGTCATCGCGAAAGAGAATTTACGAAAGCTGAATCTTTTTCCTGCTTCATTCTCAATGAAGCCGCCAATTTCCCGCATTAGCTATCTGGCCTGGGCTCCGAATGAGAGAGCGGGAAAGGAGGAGCGTCAGACATTGCTTGAAATGAACACCCTCACTCCGGCCACTTCCTTCAAGGTGACTGACGGTATGGGCAACATGTGGGAGCGGCGTATCGTCTTTGCGGCGCTCTGTCATGATCCGTTTTTTCTAGACCAGAAGAACGGCCTGAGCTGGATGCTGAAGTGGACGGTGCGGCGGATGGATCGCTACAAGGAGGAACTTAACAAATCGCTTCAGTGGGAGATGAGAGGCGGTCTTCCGGAACGATTTCTCAGGCTTCTAAAGCGAACGAAGATCCCGAAGCATGTGGATGCCGTCTATGGCGAGTTGGAAGGGAGAGGAAGTGTGACGCTCTACGAGGCAGTAGCTGCGTTTGCGGAGAAGGTTGATGGACGAACCTGGAAAGGGTATTGGGATGGTAGTAATTATCTGGCCTCGCGACTCCGCGAGTGTCTCATCGACTGTTGTTTGCGCTACGTCGATGCTGACCTTTACATCCTCGACGAGTTCCAGCGTTTTCGTGATTTGATCGACGAGGAAAGTGAGGAGGATCACGCCCGTCTTGCCCGGAAGATCTTCTTCGAGCAGAGCCCGGATACGAGGATACTGCTCCTGTCGGCGACTCCGTTCAAGGCTTTCACGGGATATGATGATGTGGAGCGGGGAGAAGATCATTATCAGGATTTTCGAAAGGTCCTGAGTTTCCTCCTTAGGAATGACGAAGTGGCCCTCTTAAAATACGAAAGACATCGTCAGGCTCTCTATCGACAGATTCTCGATTTGCGGAGCGGTGATGTGGCGGCTCTTTCCGGAGAGCATCGTGAAGAAGTTGAGCGCGTCCTGAGGTCGGCGATGTGTCGCACAGAGCGTCACAGTGTTGCCGCAGATCCCAACGCCTTGATCAATGACTTGTGGAAAGATCCGGCCCATATAATTCCTTTCGATGCTGGCGACATTGAGAACTTCAAGCGGACCGACAGTCTTGCCCGAGCTCTTCGAACAGTAGGTTATCACGCGGGGAAACCAGTGGAGTATTGCAAGTCCGCGCTTTTCCCACTGTCCTTTCTGGATCGCTACAAGTTCAAGGAACAACTCCGCCTACATCGTGACAATCCGAAAGTGAGAGAAGCGCTGAGGCAGTCGAAAGAGGGATGGCTCGATCTGGAGAACATTGATAGTTACAAGTGGGCGCTTTCTTCACCAGAGAAGAAGACCCGGGCCAGTGGGAACGCCCGACTTGCGAAGCTCATCGAACAGGCGGTCGGGCCCCATGGGGCGAAGCTTCTTTGGGTGCCTCCCAGTCTTCCGTATTACGAATTGGAAGATGCCTACGCCGGCAGCGAAGGCTTTACGAAAACGCTGTTGTTTTCCTCCTGGGTCATGGTGCCTCGCATGGTTTCGACAATGGTGTCGTATGAGGTTGAACGGCAAACCGTCGGCAACCCGGAAACGGTAGATCAGCAGGAGGTGGAGGAGCGGAGTTACTTCGCGAAGAAGCGGCATCCGGTTCCACTGATTCGCTATGCAAGGCGTTCCAGGGAGGGCCGCACCCAGCTCGTCAACATGAGTAACTTTACGCTCCTGTTTCCGAGCCAGATACTGGCCGAGATTGCAGCGCCAATTCAAAATATCAAGCACGGTCGCTCTCTCGGAGAACTGCGAGCTCAGGCGAAGGAAGACATTGAGAGGAGGATTGAAGAGGCTGGGTTGGCGAGGTTCATCACGCCCGGCGGGGAAGGGGAGCGCTGGTATTGGGCTGCGCCACTTCTTCTCGACCGGGCTGATTCGGAAGCGCGGAAGTCGTTGGAGCAATGGTTCGAGTGGGGGCAGAGTGAGGCAGGGGACGAGGCGCTCGAAGAGGAGGAAAAGGACAGTGATGAGTTCAAGGGCGCCAAGAAGGACCACTATGATTTCCTGAAGGCCTGTTTTGAAGACCCCTCTCTGATTGGCCTGGGGCAGCCTCCTGACGATCTCGCGGAAGTGCTGGCTGATCTCGCTCTGGGATCTCCCGCGATTATTGCTATCCGGTCCCTGCGGCGGCTCTTTGGAAAAGAGGCCGATCCGTCGTCAATGCTGACTCAGGCCACACGGATCGCCGATGAGTTTGCCTCCCTCTTCAACAAGCCGGAGTCGATCGCTGCGGTCCGACTCAGCGAGAAGCACGAATGGTATTGGCGCATGGTCGCCGACTACTGCGCCTCCGGCTGCCTCCAATCGGTCCTAGACGAATACTTCCACCTTCTCTATGGGCAGAACGTGAATCCTCAAGGAGCCGTCGATCAGTTGCTGGGTGCGATCAATCTCAATGCCTCCAGTATCAACGTCGATAGCCTCGATACTTTCCTCTCAGGGCAGCCGAAGAAGATGCGCTGTCACTATGCCGCGGAGTTTGGTAGCCAGCGTATTGAGACCGATCAGGGGCAAAAGCGGGCCTCCGGGCTGAGGGAGGTCTTCAATTCTCCGTTTCGCCCCTTTCTTCTCTCGACGACTTCGATCGGGCAGGAGGGACTCGACTTTCACTCCTACTGCCGTCGCATCGTGCACTGGAACCTGCCGGGGAACCCGGTGGACCTGGAGCAGCGGGAGGGCCGCATCAACCGATTCAAGAGCCTAGTCATTCGGCAACAGGTCGCCCGGACCTATGGTCCAAAACTCGATCAATGTAATTTTGATCGGGGGAGTGATATTTGGGAGGAGTTGTTCCGCCTTGCGGATCAAGAGGAGCGGGAGAAAACAGGGAAGTGCGAGCTCATTCCGTTCTGGCACGTGGAGACTGACGCGGATATTCGGATCGAACGAGTGATCCCTCTTTATCCCTTCAGCCTGGATCGAGGCAGACTTGATCATATTCTCAAGACCCTCGCGATCTACCGTCTCGCCTTCGGTCAGCCGCGGCAGGCGGAACTGGTGGATCATCTCCTCGAGCGTAAATTGTCACAGGAGGAGATTCAGCACGTCATGGATACTCTAATGATTAATCTAAGCCCGATCCGGTATGGGGAGGGGAAACGCGGAGTAGGTGAGCTACCGAGGATGGAGGGGAATCAGTAGCCGAAGCATCAATAACACTCCGGGCCGAAGAAGAGCCTTTTGATCAATTTGGTGGATCCGCTGTGGACCAAAGTCAGTGGTAAGCGGAGACCGCTGCGGATGATTACCATTCTCCGCAGGGGAGAGGCAGGATGTAAAAGGGGGAGAATGGAATAGCCGGGGTTCCGGAGAGCAGTATTGCAGAGCGATCTCGATAAGATGCCGCAGGAGTTTATGGAGCCTTTGGGATAGAGGAATCCGGACAAGCAATTGAGTAAAGAAGCATTCACTTTCTTGAGGGACCTTCGGATATCCAGTAGATCTCCTTTCCTCCGGGAAGCCACCTTCGGGCTCCCGGAGAAAATAGAGATAATTCAAAGTAAAGAAAGACGGCCGGAGGGAGCGTAGCGACCGTAGGTCTTATATATCTTCTTGTACGGGTCACAAACTCCAGAATGTTGTGACCCATATTGCTCACTACTTACTCATTATTATTATTTTAGGCGTTACATTCCACGGAGACCAGTCATGGACGTATTGTCCGGCCGGGTTTCGGGTCGGACGGCTATCTTTCGATGTAAATTCGGCCCGGGGGCGGACCCATACATCATCCCATAGATCTCTCCAGGTGAGATGAACTCTCCTGAATTGGCCCTTGGGCATGTTTGGGTCGTAAGGATCGACCTTCACCACCGGACATACGGGGCTCATCTTACCCTTCATCCAGAACCATGGGACGTCCCCAACGGCTTCAAACGAGTTGGGGGAGATCTTAATGATCGTCGGCACCTCCGTCTCATGAATCCACAGAAATCCGCCGTGATGCTCGTCGTGAGCGTGGGCGATCAAGTTCAGTGGATCAATCAGTGGATCTCTCATCCTCGCCCACAGATCCGGGTCCTCGGCTTGCCGGATCAGCTGCGCGACATAACCGCACATGAGCCGACTCTTGAACACTCGGGAGAATTTGACCTTCCGGCGACTATATCTGACCCGGAAGTGGCTCTCTCGTCCTTTCTCCTTGCACGGAGACACGTAGGGGAAGCCCGCGGACCGGATCTTGCCCTTTACCAGCTTTCTGTGGCAGAGGGGAGTCTTGGTCTCAATTGGCCGACCATTCTTATCCACCAGCCCCTTCCCGGTGTCCGGATCTCTCGCGTATCTGCGACGGTTGGTTTGTTCTACTATCCTGGGCGGTGGAATAGGTGGCTCCAGGATGCCCTTACTTAAGTCGATCATTTTCTATGAAGTTTGGTATTTGGCACTTTTTTGCTGAGTGCGCTGAAGTTCGGCGAGACGACAGATTGGTGCCGTCTCGCCGGGTTATCATGATCTCAGATCAGCCGCTTCGGCTCGGTTAGGAGCAAAATTTTAAGCGATTCCACGACAGGGATGAAGTCCGCCCGCTGCGGTCTTGGTGCAGCGGTCCAACTCCCGTTTACCGCATCCATCAATCCCAAGAACAGTAACTGTTTTCGGAGTGCCGTATCTTTTTCGGAGCTATTTGCTGCAAAAGAATTCATAGCTTGTTGAACGTGCTCCGGTTTTATAGGATAAGACTCCTCCCACGGTTCCGTGGTGGTGTGAGTTTCTCCATTAATGAGGACAAATCTCCCGGGTTCTTGGGCAGAGTGAGTATCCACAATACTAGAAGTAGGGCTTGCCGATTGCTCGTTACCATCGTCCTGAGGGGGGGCTGTATCGCCGTCTGGCTCTGGGATCCGTGATTCAGAAGCCTCCGTCTCTGCAACAGAGGTGTCGTTTGTCGCGGGTGATTCGGAACTTTGCACATCATCCTCAGGAGCCTTGATCTCCAACTCGTTGTTTTCCTTGTTGTCTCCTAAATTACCGGAAGCAGCGCGGATAATACCAAGAGAATCAATGAGTCCGATTTTTCGGAGTTGGCCTGAGTCATCTTTCAACAAGTTGCGGTTGTCATAGATGCGCTTGTAGTTGCTCGCGCTTCTGGGGTGAATACCCAGCGTTGAATCGAGGTAGTTTGTCCAGGATCCATGCTCTAGCCTTTCTTTGAGAAAGGACAAGAGCTCCCCGATTCGAATCGCTTTCTCGAGAACAGTCCGCTGAAACCCCTCTAACTCAGAGTGAAGCTTGCGCGCCTCCTCTTCCTTTTCGGTAATTGCTGACTTCTGATCCAGCCCGTTTTTACTCAGGGCGCCTTGCGGCATCGTTTGATGGTTTTGATGAGGCTCCGTGAAGGAGCCTTCGATATTATTAATTGTCATTGTGTTAGTTGTATAGGGTAACCAACACCGAAGCAGACTAAGAGGGCGATCGATGACATCGATTAGACCAGTCCGAGAAACTCGAACGGCGAACACCATAACCCAGCCTGAAAACCTTCGGTGAAGGATTCCAAGTTTAAAAATTGGGTTAGTGGTTACTGGTCTTAGCGCCGGGCTCTCATCGTATCTCCCTCTCGGAGGGAGCAGTTCAATGGGATAGGGCGGTTTCCCGCCGACGCCTGATACCAACTTCAAAGTACAGGAAGTTGCCCTGCTCGTAATAAATCTGAATTCGAAGAATCGTCAAAATATTTCTTCTGAAAAATCAAAACGGAAATCATTTCCTTTTTGAACTGGCTTTGTAGGTGAAAAACCACCCCCAAACTGCCATAATACTTTGAGTCGGCGGCCTAGCTGTCAGCGGCTCGATTTATCACCTCAAATCATAGAGAAAATGCCCCAAAATCGGCACTATTCTCCCGCGATTGATCGGTTTCTCGTCTGTGCTCTCTACCACGAGGCCAGGGCAAGACGCATTCCCATGACGCGGCTCGTCAATGAGCTGCTTCGGAAGGCTTTGTCCGGCTCAAGTGGCTGGCTTCAGGCCGAGAAACAACGATCAACGCGGGATTCACCCCATCAGGATCACGCTCCGTCGTGATCAGTCACCCAACCCTCAGGCACGACGAAGCCCGGCTCAATGAGTCGGGCTTTTTTGTGTCCTGACATCACCTAAAACAACGAAAGGAAATACAAAAAATGGCAATCAAACTCATCGGCAACTATGCCAAACGACTCGGCCTCCCCGGCTACTCCAGTCATCAGTTTTCTGTCTCGATTGAGACCGAGCTGACTGACAGCGGAGACATCCAGGGCGAGGCCACCCGGATCTATCATCTGCTGCAAGACGCAGTCGATCGTGAGATTCAAATAACCGGCTTCGTGCCGGATGAAGCATACGGACTCTCGAATGGTTCATCCCATTCCGGTCCCTCTCCTAACGGAAACGGCAACGGCCGCTGGTCATGCTCCGACAAGCAGAAGGAACTCATCCTGAAGCTGGTCACCGAGCATGACCTCGATCGCGACGTCATAGAGCAAATCGCTCTCGATCGGTTCGGGAGTGGCGTTAAACAGCTCAACAAACTCCAGGCTTCCGGCCTCATCGGAGAACTGATCGAGCTGGCCAACACCACGCCCCGGAATGGCTCGAAACCACAAGGCTCGAATGGCCGCAACGGTCACCGGGCTTCTAACGGGAAAGGAGGTCGCTCATGATCGCGGCCCCTTTGCCTGCTCTGGCACCGCCCAGCGATCCTGAGTCTGGGCCCCTCGACTATGTCTCAGCCTCCCGGCTGAAGTGTTGGCAGGAATGTAGGCTCAAGTTCTACTTCCGCTATGTCGAGAGGATCACCTCTCCCACCAACCCGGCGCTCTTTGTCGGCAAGGCCGTGCATCATGTTCTCCAGCAGTGGAACCTCGCCCGATGGCGGGGGGAGGCTGCAGATGCCGAAACCCTCAAGCCGGGCTTCTCCGCCTATTGGGAGGACGCGCAGGCTGAGGAGGAAATCGACTGGTCCGGCAAGGAGGATGAGCACCGACAGAAGTCGTGGACCATGCTCGAACATTACTTCGAGCACACGCCCATTCCTTTGGAGGAAAAGCCACAAGCCGTCGAGGTCATCGTGGATCGAGATCTCGAAGCGCATGGCTTGCCACCACTGCGGGGAGTGATCGACCTGGTTCGAGCCGGAGGGTGCATCGTTGATTTCAAGACGAGCGCCCGCACTCCGGCCCAAAAACTCGCTGGCCATCTCCACGAGACCCAGCTCACCACCTACGCCTTGCTCTATCGTGAGGCGACCGGTGAAGAGGAAAGCGGCTTCGAGCTGCAATTCCTCATCAAGACAAAGCAGCCCAAGTTGATCGTGACCAGCCTGCCCCCGGCGAAGCCGGATCAGGTGCGTCGCTTTCTCCATCTCATGGAAAGCCTTGTCGAAGGAGTCGAGCGGGAGGATTTCATACCGTCGCCCGGCCTGCAGTGCAGTTACTGCGATTACCAAACTCAGTGCCAGTCCTGGCGCTGATTCATCCCTAACCAAAACAGCAGGACGAAAGGGCCGGTTGCCGACGAGGTGACCGGCCCTTCCTGCGTACAAACCCAAACTAACATCATGATACAAACCCTTGAACCTATCACTCTCCCGAGGCCCGCAGCCACGAAGGGCATGCTCCTTCACTGCGGTGCTGAAACCGTCGACCGCGAGGTCGTCTTCGACACGGCCACTCCCATGGCCACCGAAACCTGGTATCCTTTGCCGCATCGCGATCTCATTCACGAGGTCGAGGGACAGCTTGAGTATGCCGGGTTTCAACTCACCGCCGAATCACACGCTCTCAGTCATGAGGGTGATCGCTACTTTGGCGTGTTTGAAGTGAGTCTTCCTGATCGTTCGATCGAGGACTACCAGTGGATTGTCGGGCTGCGTAACAGCCATGACAAATCCTTCCCCGCCGGCCTTGTCGCCGGGACCCATGTCCTCTGCTGCGACAACATGGCCTTCACCGGTGAGGTGAAGATCAGCCGCAAGCACACCCGCTTCGCGGTCCGGGATCTTCGTCACCTCACGGCACGTGCTGTGGGTCAACTCGGCGACCGGTTCCGAGGTCTCGATGAGCGCATTGCCGCCTATCGGGATCGCTCACTGACCAATCCGAAAGCTCACGACCTCATCGTCAAAGCGATCGATTGCCGGGCAGTCACCGTTACCCAGATCCCCAAGGTGCTTGAGGAGTGGAGAACGCCGTCTCATGACGAGTTCTCTCCCCGCAATGCCTGGAGTCTCTTCAATGCCTTCACCGAGGCACACAAGGGACTCAACCCCAACACCATCGTCGCCCGGAGTCAGGCCCTGCATGGGCTCTTCGACGGGCTCGTTGGTCTCAACTAAACCCCAACCCAATCCTCCCGGAAGTGGGAACGACGAAGCCGGTTTTGTCTCTCACGGCAGATCGGCTTCGCCCGTTTTCGGGAAAACCCAAACCTATGAAATCACATCCTATGAAAATCATCCTCATCACCCTGGCCTTTGCCTTGCTGTCCGTCACCTCGACGAGTTGCAGCCTCAAGGCCGAAGAACCTCCGGCAACCGTTGAAACCTCTCCGAAGCCTGACCCGGTCAAGATCCTCGAAGAGCGGATTCAGACCGAGCGGGAGCTTCGTGTCGAAGCCCAGCAGGAAGCCTCGGATGAGGCGCTCCTACGGGAACGGTGGCAGCTCGCATCCATTGCCCTCTGCCTCCTTGCCCTGGTCGCCTTCCTTGGCGGCACCACCATCGGATCCCGCGGAAAACGTCATGCAGCCATTGCCTAAATCCCCCTTCGAGGAAGAGGACTTGGCGGGATGGCAAGATCACGCTCCCGTTGCATCCGATCGACGCTCCAGGCCCCTGCGAATGCTCGGGCGTTTCTGGAACCCGGCTCCCGTGCCTCCACCCCAAATCGATCCCCATCTCGATGAATTGAGTTGGCCGGAGCGATCCGGAGAAGTGATCAGCTTTGCCCTGCTCTCCTTGGAGTGTTGGCTGAGCCGGGGCGGGGTGCTTCGTGAATGGCTGCGACTCAATCTCTGGCTCGCGGTCATGTTCACCTTGTTCGCAGTGCTCCTGGTTCCGCCGGTAACGGCTCTCCTCAAGGGCGCGGTCGAATGGTCCGCCTTAGGCAGTGACATCGTCGAGAACGTCACTACTGCGATCATGCGGCTTCCGCCAGTGGTGCTCGCTCTCGCGACGCTCCTGCTCGTGATCAAGCTGCTACAACGTCACTGGCTTCGCCGTCGGCGACAGTCTTCACCCTATGAGGAGGAGCGCTATCAATAACCCCATAACCAAACCAAAAACAAACAACCATGAAATCCACCCCATCCCTGGCGGTCAGCGCGGGCGACTTGCGTCCAGCCCTGACCGCACTCGGTAAGGTGAGAAAGAGAGGCAAGGCAGTTCCTGAAGAACTGCAGCATCTCCAAGTCGAGACGGTGGGCCGGAGTTCGCTCCGGCTCACCGCGACCGACGGCGAGACCTTTCTTTCCCTCACCCTGCCGACCATCTCACCGGAGAAGAGAGAACCGTTTCTGGTTCGCTTCGATCGTCTCCAATCGTCCCTCCGGGGCGCCCGAGTCGACGAGGCTATAGCTCTCCGACCGGTGAAGACTCCGCCGGCGTCTCTGTATCCCCAGTGTCCGATTGTCCGGAGCAAACCCATCGAACTCGGCCCTGCCGCAGTCGAGGCGTTTCATCACGCCTTTGGCTCAACCAGTCAGGATCCGAGTCGTTACGTGCTGCAAGGGGTTCACCTCGATCCGAAAGGAAAAGGAGGAACCCGCTTCATCGGCACCGATGGACGGCATTTGTTCCAGAGTCATCTATTCCCAGTCAAAGGCCTGAAGGAATCGATCATTCTCCCGGCAGTGGCGGCTCTCGCCAGTCCCGCGTTGAAGAAGGCTGATACCTGGAAACTCCGTCTTTCTCAGGGCAGAAAGTGCGCTTCCCCGATCTTTCAGATTCAGGGAGCCAATTGGTGCCTGACCGGCAAGCTGATCGAGGGAAACTATCCCACGTATCAGCAGGTCATCCCGCCCGACTCGGGCTTCAAAGCCCGGGTCACCATCCCCGTGGATCTCGGCAATGAGTTGATCAGAGTTCTCCCGGGGCTACCCGGTCGAAAACTTTCGAACCACCCCGTCGCCCTTCGTCTCGCGGAGTCATCCGTGAGCGTCCTCGCAAGACCGACTGACAGCGCTCCGTGTGAGGAACTCATTCTGTCATCGGCTCAGAAAACGGGTGAGAACCACACTGTGTTCGTGAACCGGGATTATCTGTCTCACGCTCTGAGATGTGGGATGACAAAGATTGAGATAATCGATGAGAACACTCCTATGAAATGCACTGGCGACTCCGGTATTCTGATCATTATGCCGGTTCGATCCCTCGGAGAAGTGAAGGTCGGACATTCGCGAAGTTTTGGTCCCGGTCGGACTGAGAAAATCTCTGAGATAAAACGTGAAAGTCTCCGATCAAAACTGAGACCTCGCCGTGAAAAACTGAGAGCCAAACCCGAATCGCCGAGATTCAAAAAGAGAACCCCAACCCCCATACTGATGAAGAAACCATCCCCTGATCAGAAAACGGCTGAGAATCCCGATGAGAAAATCGCGGAGATTAAATCAGCCCTCAAAGTGGCCGCCTCCGGGCTCGCCGAGTTGACCGCCTGCCTCCGGGCATCGCGTCAGCATCAACGCCAGACCGAGAAAGAAGTTCGGTCGGTGAAGAAGACTCTGCGGAGTCTTCGACAGGTCGAGTTGTGAGCGGCACTACCACAGGAGTTCCTGCCCCGGCCCCCGGGTCGGGGCGGGGCTCTTTTTTTAGCTATCAGGTGTCTAAAGCTCTATTTTGAGCCTTACCCTTCCAGCAGGATGGAATCTCTTTACCGCCCCTGTTCGCCTGAGCCACCCCCAACGGAAGCGGAGCCGACGGGCTAAGGCTGCTTTCTGTCTAATTACGCGAGTTCACTGTTGCCAAAGCGAACTCAATCCTTGTAAAACCGGGAAACATATACGGATTTCAACAAATAAGGAATGCGTGTTAGACCGAATTTTACTATTACTTTGTTATTTCACACTTCCGCTTAATACACTGTTAGGCTTCGAAACATGCCACTTGTAGTCAGACGCATAGTTGCAATCGCAGGCGGTCTCATTCTTCCGCTCGTCGCATTCCTCTGGGCCGTTCACGGAAGTGGCTTCGCGGGGAACCTATTCTCCCACAGTCACGGACTCCGATCAGAGATTGGTCCCGATGCGATTTATAAGAAATTCGCGGATGTTTATACTTTCTGGGGAATCTTCGGGATCTCCACTGCCGGGGGATTCGCGTTCGCATTTCTGTATTGGGATCGTCGCCCAGTTCAATGGAAGGTCCAGTTATGCTTCTGGCTATTCTTCTTTCTAATTCTACCACTTTCAGTGCTTAATTATTGGAGTGCCGATACCTATGTAAGCCGCTCAAAACAGGCTCTGATTGACCTAGTCCTCGTTTTTCTCGGAGTCGTCGTAGTCCTCCTGATTGCTCGTATTAAGGCCAAGACTATTCCGGCCAGAGTGCTCCAGTGGATGGCTGTCTATTTCATTGCTTTGCAAGCTGTGCTCATTCCAGCGATATACGCATCACTTTGGTGGTTAAACTGGCAAGAGGCCATCTCCGCAGCCAACACCAAAGATTGGACTCCCGGTTGGATTAGCGTGACTGGGGCCATATTGGCCGTATTTGGTGCAACTTTTCTTACCAGTCGATTCCCGAACCGCGTCAGCGTGCGGCCCCCGCGAAGTGTGTTTATTTCATATCGCCGAAAAGACTCCGCGGAGGTGGTTGGGCGCATATACGACCGGCTTTGTGATCAGTTCGGAGCTGAAGCTGTATTCAAGGATGTCGATTCAATTCCGCTGGGAGATGACATTCACAAGCATCTTGACGCCGCTGTTCGACATGCGGAGGTATGCATAGCGATAATTGGGCCCAATTGGATGCCGCCAGACCAGAGCGGAGCACGAGAAAAACCGGATTTCGATTTTGTTCAGCAAGAGATCGAATGCTCCTTGAGCCACTGCATCCCGATTATTCCCGTGTTTGTCCACGGAGGCAAATTTCCACCTGCCTCTGAGATCCCGAACAGTCTGCATTCTTTGTCACGCATTAACGGATCGATTGTTCGACCTGACCCTGACTTTGAAACTGATATGGCACGTCTTGTTCGCGGAATTGAGAGAACCCACTCCGGCTAACCGGCAATCAATGAGCCTAACGATCTGCGGCACCACAACTCGGTCCCGCGTCGACTCGAAATGTCTTTCCTGATTTCGATCCCTGACTTACAGTTCCACCAGCGCATACAATGGAAGGTAAATACGCATTCGCCAGCTACAGCCATCAGGACGCCGATTCCGTGATGCCGCTTGTCGAGTCTCTACTCGATCGCGGCTTTCGAATCTGGATTGATCGGATGCAGTTAGTTCCTGGCAAGGATTGGAGTTCCGAGATTTCTGGCGCGCTCGGAGACGCTAGAGCTCTGCTGTGGTTTGCCGGAAGGCACACTAGCACGTCTAAATGGATGCAGGCAGAGGCCAGAGCCATGGTCTCTGCGGGGGAGGACCAAACCATTATTCCTGTTCTTGTCAAAGGTGCTGAACCAGAAGAGCTGCCTTTATTTCTACGTAATCGCCAGTGGGTAGACGCACGCTCTGATACAGAACAAGCGATAGGGCAACTTAGCGAGGCCTTGGTGCACTATCTCGGCGCCCCGGCTGAAGAGCCAACCGAGAAGGTTAGGGCAAAAAACAAGGGTTACGTATTTATCAGCTATTCAGTTGAGGACGCAGGATTCCTCGATGACCTGAAGGAATTTTTGAGAACGAAAGGCTACGGCTATTGGGATTTCCATGAAAACAAACGAGATTACCAGGCTCAGTTTCATCTTGAACTAGAGTCGATCATTCGAGACTCCCGGGCAATGCTATGTATTGTAACTCCTTCATGGAAGCATTCGCGCTGGGCGCCACGTGAATACTTGTTTACTGAAGACATCCGAAAACCTATTTTTCTACTTAGGGCGGAGCGAATGGAGCCAACTCTATTGATAGCCGGGTCCTCGTATATCGATTTTGTAGATGATCGCGACGGCGCATTTAGAGAACTCGATCGCGAATTGGCAACGGCCGGATTATGAACATCAAGACGCCGCTGATCAACCCGCTTCAAAATGCCCCCTTTTTCTCGAACGCTTATTCCTGTTACGACGCTACGCTCCTCGTTGTGGGCACCAACGATTGAACATTCATCCAAAAGATGAGAGGAACTCACACTTTAGATTGGATAGCCTAGTCTTCACGTACAAACTTATCTGACAGAAAAATGCCGAGTGAATTCTATTGTTTCATTTCCTACCGAAGATCGGACAATCAGTCTCCCGGTCGTCGATGGGCATACTGGCTCCATAGCCAGTTGGAGAGCTTTCCAGTGCCAGAGTCCTTGGTAGGTTCACGAAACAGACGCGGTGAGATAATACCAGACCGCATACGCCCGGTATTCCTCGACGAAAAGGACTTGGGCGCAGATCCAAACTTAAGAGAAGCAATTCACAAAGCTCTCCAAAGCTCGAAATTCCTAGTAGTAATCTGTTCCCGACGCGCAGCAGGTGCTGATTCAGTATATGTCAAAGAAGAAATCAGAATGTTCAAGGCACTGGGCGGTGGTAACCAGATTTTTGCCGTTCTAATCGATGGCAACCCCACGTCCGGTGACCAAGGCGGATCGTTTCCGGAGCCGCTTTGTTTCAGGGTCAATGAAGTCGGAGAGGTAGACCACACGGCCCCACATGAGCCGCTTGCCGCCGATTTTCGGGTTTCCGATCAAGGCGAAGAGGGGTGGGCTAGTTTAAGCGCATACGAAGGTGTACTACGAGGAGAGGGTGTTCTCCCTGAAAACGAGATCCAGCGACTAACGTCGATGTATCGCGACCGTCAGAAACAAGGGTTATTGCAGATACTGTCAGGGCTTCTTGGTGTAGGTTTGAGAGAACTCGTTGAACACGACGAGTTGCACATGGCTCGGAAAAAGTTTCGTCAGCGCCTCACGCGTGTTTTAGCTGCCTTTCTACTTTTCGCGGCTATTTCCACCGGGGTTATTTGTATACAGATAAAATTTTCAGAGAAGCAGGCTCATTCACTTGCTTCCACGCGGCGTGAACTCAGCTCTACCCACGAAAGCCTGGCCTTAATGCACGTGGACTTTGGGGAATTTGAAGAGGCTTTCGCATCGCTCGAACGTTCGGTTGCAATAAATGGGAAAATATACGGTGAAGAAGAATCGGTCGAAGCAGTGAAGGCGGTTGCCGAGACTTATGCGAAGCTCGGGAATTCGGCTCTGCAAGAGGGCATTGATGATATTGCGAAGAAATTCCTTTTGAGAGCAGGTGATCTATTCTCTTTCGTATACGAAAAGGAAGAAACTCCAGCCAATGGTTTGGCGCTTGCGGGAGTATTTCAGGACCTTGGCAAATCTCCGTTACGGCAAGGCAATTTGAGGCAAGCTGAAGAATACTTCTCCCGAGCGAAATTCATCGCGGAGAAAATTTTAGCTGAGGATGACAACGCAGCTGCCTTGGGCTCAGTAGCGTCGTCAAACAGGTTGCTCGCTAATGTGGCAGAGATAAGCGGCGACATTGAAAAAGGTAAGAGGCTACTGGAAGAGTCTTTGCGTGCGAATGAGATCCTTATTTTGGAGGAACCCAGCAATTTCCAGTATCGACGTCAACTCTCAGAGGATTATTCAAGTTTAGCTGCGCTTGCAATAAAGCAGCTGGACTATGGTTCAGCGGTGGAGAAACTTGAAAGGGCGTTGGATGTTCGATCACAGTTGATCGCGTCAGATCCTAGTTCCAATGATGACCGGAAATCTTTGGCCGTGGCTCATGCTAACCTGGGATCTGCCTACCAAGAGATGGGGGGCGGAGGCAACCTGCCGCGAGCTGAGAAGCAGTATGAATTGGCGCTAGAAATATTGGAAACTACTTTCTCCGAGAACCCGGAACTTGAGGAGTTGCAAGACACTTTAAATCAAAACCTAGAGCGGATAAGAAATCTAGAAAGGAAGGAAAAGGGCAGAGGACCCGACCGCTAATCGAGGTGGGTCACTCCGGCCTTCGGCCAAGCAAAAGATGCGCGAATGAAAATCTTCATAATCGGTGGCGTCACGACGAAAAGTGACAGTCCCAAATTCAACTCGGAAATGGAGTTGTTGAGGACTTCCATGAGATCTCTCGGAGCGGAGTTGGTAGCTCACGGTCACGAGATAGTAGTGTGCAGCCCTTTCCCGGACTCTGCGGACTATCACGTTCTTAAAGGAGTGGCCGAGTGTGAGGGTGCCGCCGATGCGCTGATCTCTATCCATTACCCAGAAATCTCGTCTGTCGACGCCGCGCTGAAGGAACTGCTTTCAGGGGCCAAGCAACTTAATGTAAAGCGGTTTCCGTGTCCGGGTTCCGGTGAGTCTTCTTCAGCTGAGTCATTTCAGTATGCATGGCTTTTTGCCCAACTCAACGCGATGGATTCAAGCGCCGGCGTAATTACTGTCGGAGGAAAGCCCAGTGGTTCTCTGAACCTGCTTTTCCATCTCGCAGATGCGAAGAATAAGAGCGTCTTGCCTCTGACTTTTTTAGGTGGTGCAGCTCAGGATCACTTTGATGTAAAGTATTGGGACTTGCAGGACGTTATCCCCGATGACATTGCGAAGCTAAGAGATCCAGCGTCGATCATCGAGGTCCCGAGTATTCTAGAGGCCCTTCTTTCGGGGAGACCTACCGATGAAGAACGATCATTCTTCATTAGCTACGCTAGGGCCCGACCAAACGAGGCGGACTATGTCGAGACACTTTTACGACGTCGAAATCATACCGTCTATCGGGACGAGGAGCACTTTGAGCCATCCTCCGATACTCAGACTGAGATCATCAAGAACATCAAGAGGGCAAATGTGTTCGTTGCCCTTTGGTGCAAAGAGTATGCTTGTAGCCCTTGGTGTTTTGATGAGTTGGAAATGGCTCTTGAGCGCAAGGAGAAGGGCTTGGCGGAGCTGTGGATTTTCTGCGTAGACGAAACCAGAATTGTTCCAAGGGCAGCCCGAGATCTAAATTACTATCCAGCAACTTCGCGCGAGAGTCTGGAGGGCAAGATTCTGTTTCTGCTCAACAAGCTTGAGCAAGACATTGATCCGGTGCAACAGTGAAGTGTTATTGAACGAGGCGATTCTGGAGCGTGAGACGAATTGTGGGGGGAGCTTCACGATCCGGGTGTCACGAATAACCTGAACTTGTAGTTAGTCTTCTTCCATTCGACTTTCTCGTTGAAATAGTGCTTCAGGAATTCTGATCACGTGAATTCTCTTCCGGCTGTATGTCCCAAGTGGCTCCCAGCCTTCGTGCGCCTTCCGCAGCTCCTCCGCCACGCGCAGAACATCAAAGGTCGGAGCACCGCCTTTAGGACTTTCCACGGCGGAGCGCTTCAAGAGAACGGCGCCTTGCTGTCTGTGCTCGTTGATCAGGTTTTGTTCGTCCAGCAGGTGGAGCCTGGCGAAACTCAGGAATCGATTTAGATACTGTCCCGGGGGAATGACTGTGTCTCCGCAATTTTTTGAGATGGTGCGGAATTCATCCTTCAGTTCTTTTTCATCGACCAAATCCACCAAGCGTTCGAAAGCGACCTTGAGCGAGGACTGGCCCACCACAGCATAGCAGAGCAGGGCGAACAGGTGCTCGGGGATTTCCGGCATGTCCGGATACTTGTCCGGAGTCCCGGATAGGCAATGGACGAGACAGGTCACTCGCGGATCGAGACGGTGCGCATCGTCCTCGAGAGCGGCAACGATCCGTCCCTGTCTCTGAAATTGCTCGAGCGACCAATAAGACGAGGCCATGAGCCGGGGAACGCCGGCGTGTTCCCTCGGAGCTCGCCCCACCTGAATGGACTGGATCCCGGTGAGCGTCTCGAAAGTCGACAGGTAACTCGGTGAAGGCAGGGCTAGGAATGAATTGAGTCCTCTGGAGCCCCGGAGCAACCAATAAAGCGCGGCGTAGAACAGCACGCCGGCGACTTCACAGGCCCGCCGATCGATCGTCGACAGCCAGCTGGCGAACTCCCGCGCTTTGAAGCGAAGCGCCTCCTGTTCCCAACGTTGCCCGGTCAAGGCCCCGAACGTGGGCAGCATCTGCACCACCTGGGGAACCTCATGGCGAATGGTCTTCATTCGGAGCCCCCGGGGATTGATGGCATAGTCCGGTCCTTGGAATTCATCCCTCGTGAAGCCCCACGCCTTCGGTGCGGTCGATTTATACAGGGGTGCCATTTGCGTCCCCCGCACGATGAACGGCAGCTGGCTGATCCCCCCATAGCATGTGAGATTAGGCAAGGTCGCCCATCCGGAACGGAGTGCTGCTTTGCTAGCTCCCTCCATGAGCTTCCTCCCGTCGAGGAAGTCTAACTCGGGAATGTTGAACTCAGTCGTGTCATGCCCCATTGACAGCTTCAGCCGATGATTGAGCGCTTCTTCGCCAGCAAGATAGGACTCCTCGATCCGGAGGCTGAAGTTGGAGCAGGGCTGAAACCCGGAGCGGTCGCGATTGGTCGATTTTAGGTAGATCCCATTGCGGCAGAGGAAGGTCGCGTGCTCCCCTTCGTAAGGGAGTAGCCGTGGAGTGGTTCCGCTCAGCCGGACAGCCGTGTCAAAGTCGATCCTCAGTCGGGAAGACACTTCCGTCGTCAGCGTTTCGCGGGTTTTTGCAGCGATCCAGGGCTTGGCTAGAATCGCATCCAGATAAGCCAGGGCCTGAGAGTCCGACTGAGTCCGTCCCTGGATATGATCCGCAACGAACGTAATCGCATCGGTTCCGCCGTGGCTTTTGATGCAGATCTGATCCAGCACATCATCCTGCCGGGCATCATGCACCCGCACTTCCCCCCTCGAATGACAAAGCGCCAGAGCAAACTCTCCTGACTCGTGTTCTCTAGGAAGGTAGTGGAAAACTCTCGTGGGAATCTCCTCTAAAATGGCTTCGTCGCAGTGCTTGACGAAAAGAAAAGGAACCTTGCGCAGATCATCATTCGCCAGCTTCGATTGAAACAGACAGGCGGTGTCGAGATCGGTGGCCAGAACAAGATCTTCACTCCAGTCTTGATAGAAGCTCCATGAGGGAATGATTGCTTCGAGATTGCCGGGCCGGCGGAAGTATATCCGGGCGGCTTCCACTGGAACCTTGGCGCGACAGATCGAAATATAGGCGGGCAGTCCCTGGATCGTCCTGAGGAGGCGCAACCTCATTGTTGGACCGGGAATCTTTAAGCGTCCTTCGATCTCGGGGAACCATCTTTCAAAATCAACCACTGCGAGCGTCCCGTTTTCCCCGAAGGGAAACAGGTTTTCCGGGGCCCTGTATCCGGTATAAGTGACGGCTTTGTCGAGGATGGAGCGAAGCCTTTCCCACGCCTTGGCTCGATGCACCCAATCCTCATCCGGCTCTTCGCCATTGAAAACATCCCATTCGGCGAGGTGAGCGAGGATCTCATCCCAGGAATCAAATTGGCCGTAGCGTGTCCTCCACATCAGGGCCAGCTCGTTGCCGAGGAATCCGCAGTTGGAGCAATGAAACGCGTGGTCGTTCTCCGGGGTGGGTGTGATCCGCAGGGTATCCCGCCGGTCCATGAACTGGGCATAGGTGGGAGGGGACGGTTCCCGGGGAGCCCCACGGCAAGCCGGACATCGGTGGACTCCGTTGATCGCCCCGTGAAAGTTCTCGATTCCGCAGGCAAGGGCGAAACGTCGAAGATCAGGAGGCCTTTTCAGCGGAGCCGGGGGCTTTACGAATCGATTCCTCATCGAGAGTTGCAGCAGACGTTTCTGATGGATGAACAAACTTCAGATCCTCCGTCGCTTCAGGAACTGGTGTCGGGGCAAGCGTTTGAAGAAACGCTTCGCTCTGAGGGGGAAACACCGAACGGTTTTTCTCCGTCAGCGGGATCGACTGAATCGCCTCGGGATGCCTCGTGGGATTGAGCCAGCGGTGAACCACCTCGCACTCCTCCAGAAATTTTCGCGAGTATCTCACATCGACGGCGAAGACTGCACAGAGATTATCGAGCTTCGGCACTCCCAGCTTCTTATCCCATGCAGGGAGAAGATCCAAGTTCGCCACCCGATCACCGGCGACAAGAGCGGCGATGCGGGGATGAAATTGCTTCTGAATGTTCTTCAATTTTCGGAGTCGGCGCTGGTCGTTGTATCGGTCCCTCCGGGCGTGGGCCCGGCAAGTCTTGTCCTGCAATGCAAACTGCTCTCCAAACGAGCGTGTCGCTGGAATACCGTGAACCACCGAGTCGTGGAACTGCTTCCAGGCTTTGGCCTCGAAGCCGGGCTCGAGCTGAGCCTCCAGCTTCGAGAACTCCAGTCTGAGACGGGGACGTAGGATATGTTTCTTCATTTTGGATTGAGTGGAGTAAAATCGTGATGGGAGGCCCCGTTTCCGGGGTGCATCTTGCGTCACCTGTCCGGCGCGCGGTCGATGGATGGTTTCGGTTTGGGCAATTGACGGAAATTTGCTGCTGCTGATTCCGCAGTAGACTCGACTCCGTCCTAACTAGAGTCCTTGCAAAGCTCCCTTGGAGTGCCAAACGCCCCGGATACGGGTCCATATTCCTTGAAGGCCATGATTGGTTAATGGAATTTGGATTCAGGGTTCTTGGATGACTAGTAGCGCCAAATGCGGAGGTTAAAGCCGTAATTGGTTATTTTGGAGAGGACGCGGTCGATAAATCCTTCAGGCGGAGGCCAATTCCAATAGCTGCCAGCGATACTAGGGAAATCTCCCTCCTGGTTGCCACAGGTATAGTTGCTGAGATTGACGAGGAACCTATTTCTCTGACTGGGAGTGAGTTCCCGAATGGCACCCCATGGAGGGTGCTCTTGTATGAGGACTCGGATCATGCTGGCTTTGCATTCCTTCTCCAGCCAAGTGAACATGCTTGGCTTGCAAGAGCTATCATCCTTCGCTGCTTCAAGCACAGAGAGGAGCCCTCGGAACTCCCGAAAAATTGCGAGGGTGCGTTCCATTTCGAGCCGTTTGATGCTCACCTCGAGGGTATCATTATCATTCATTATACTATAATTGGGTATGGGTTTCGATGGGCGATCCTTGGCTGAAGACCAAGAAAAGTAAGGGGGAGGAAAAAATGTGGGGTGATGATCAATTGCTCAGAGATGGTTGCAGGGGGTGCGAGGAAATCCGCCTTCAAATCCGGTTACGGTGTCTGAATATTGGATTCGTGAGAAAAACTCTGAAAAAGGTGTCTCCCTGCAACAGCATCCTTAAGTCGCCGCAAACGGGACCAGTCGGACTCCCTGCACTGGCCCCTCCTCTTCAGTTGCTCAAAGTCAAAGGAGGGAAAGTTGCATCCCGTGGATCCTTCAACCCAATCAGTTGACCTACGATAAAAATCAGTCATCTCCCGATACGAATTGTATGTAATCAGATAACACTGAAATATGGATAAACTCTTTATATAGGAACGCAAAAAGGCGGAGCGATCATCGCGACTCATGCTCGAGGAATGTTCCGGACTGACTTCAGGAAGACATCCAGTTGTTGGTTTCTTTTTCTCTTTTTCAAGTTCGCGAGGAATTGTCTGGGTGCATACTTGCGGACCCGGCGCAGGAGAGGTAGTTTTCATTGGAGATAGAGGCTGTCTTGGTGATGATTTCTTTTCCTGTGAGCCGCTCGGGGTATATACCTGAGCGGCTCTTTTTCTTAGTCAATAGAAGGAACGGAGAGACGCTCGATTGCCTTTTTCACTGCGGTGACGTCGTAGCGGATGCAGCGCTTCGAGAATTTGACGTAGGGAATCAACCGCCGGGTGCGGTAGTCATGGAGTGCTCGGGGAGAAATGCCTAAGATGCGGCAGACCTCCTTCCCGGTGATAAGTTGCTCGGAAAGGGTGATAGGGGAGGATGAAGTCGTGTTCATGGTAAGACAATCATCCCAAGTTAGGTATAGGCGCCAGATCGCCGTTTCTTGCCAATGCAGGAAGTTTGCTTACCGTGAGCAATGAGCCAGGCCAAAGAAACGTCGCCCGAGATACACCCTCTCAGAAAGGTGAGAGATATAATGTCGGAGGTCGAAGGACGGACGATTTCTCAAGAGGAACTGGGTAAGGTTCTCAATAGTAAGCGCGGAAAGATTGATGCCGTGGAGAACCGAAGAGGGAGTGGAAAGCGTCCCGAATTGAGTCTGGAGATGGCCGCACTGCTATTTGAGTACACTGGAGCGCTCGTCGCCCCATTCAGTTTTTTATTTCCTACAGGCAAAGTAGACGACAAAGAGGGAGTGAAAATGTGCGAGATAGCACCCTCGTCAGAAGAGGCCCTCAATCTCGATGGTGGCCCCTTCACGGGCGATAATTACAGGCAAACGTTGGAGACGAGAAGGCCTTTGTCCATTGAACCGGAAGAGACCGATTCGGCAGAGGAGTTGGAGAACAAGTCCAGAGCGGCGAACAAGAGAATGGTAGCGGAAGAGATACTGAAAATTCAAGCGGAGATCCTCTTCAAGGCTGCTTCTCATGCTGGAAGATGGGATGAAGTGCGTAACCGACTTCTCGAAGCGATTGGAAAGTGTGGCAGGGAGTTTCTAGACTGCGAATCGATCGATTACGGGCTCAAAGAGTGGAATGACGCCCAACCACCAATTTCGCCGGACCAGATCGAATCTCACCCGTTGCTCAGGCAATGTGCCGAGAGACCGGAGTGGAAAAAAGCCCTTAAGTGGCTTCAACAGAAAATTTCGAAAGACTGTAAAGAGGAGATAAGAATTCGAATCCCTGTGCGACAAACAGAATCGCTCTGTCAAGGAGATGAAATCTTTCTTGGTGCGGGACACGAAATTGAAGTTGAGTTCGACGGCACAAACGAGAGGGGGGAAATCGTGAAAAAGGTGGCTAAGATTTCGGTGAATCAGCGAAGCAGGTGACTCAACCGTTGGAAGCTAAGCAGGGCTCAAATCAAACCACTCCTTTGCAGCCTTCTCGGAAACCGGCCTTCGATAATTCTTCACGATAATCTCGGGACTGTTTCCCATCTCGGAGGCGAGCTTCTGGGTGTCCTTGATCAGAGCGAGCCGGTAGGAGCCATAGCTGTGACGGAGGACATCCTCTGGCCACTCGTCGAAGAATTCCATCTTCTTGTGCTCACTGGTCATCATTTCGTGAGGGCGCTTGAACTGCGCAACCAGTCCGGTCTCCTCTTGGAATGGCTCCAGCCATGCCTTGAGGTTCGGGTGCAGAGGGATGAACCGATCTCTGAGGGTCTTTCTTGCCTGAGAGGCGTTAATCTCGATGTAGCTGTCTTCCCAGTGGATGTTCTCCCAAGTGATCCGGCGCGCTTCACTGGGACGCAATCCGCCAAAGGCTGAGAGTGCCAGATAGGGCGTTAAGTCGTTCCGCACGTGAGAGAGAATCTTCTTCATCGTCTCTGGATCAAAGATCGAAACCGACTCAATTAATTCGGGCCTCTTCTCCATTTTCTCCGCTTCCGTCTCAAGGTTGGGGAGGAAGCGTTGCTTTCGACACCAGCGGAAGAAGGTGATCAGAGCAGCCCGGCAATTGTTGGAATAGCGAGGTGAGTAATCCTGCTTGATCAACCACGCCTCGATCTGATTGTGGGTGACGTCAGATAGAGGACACTGAAACGCCGCGGCAAACCTCCCTACATGCAGTTTTACGGTCTCAACGTTACGCTTGCTGGTTCGATTCTCGGCGCGCTCCAGATAAACGTCGTAGGCCTCCGTAACCGTTTTCTCATGGAGAAGATCCGGCGAGTGGGACAGAAAGAAGCGAACCGCATCGGAGAGACTGGTTCGTCTGTCGAGCGCTTCATAGGCGGTCGTGTAATCCTGAACGGCTTCTCCCAATGAAATCCCGATAGGTTGCAGCTTCTTGATTGCCGAGAGATAGGCGACTTTGTCCTCTCCCCGAAGTTGCTGACTTGGAGCCATCCCCAAGTTGAGCTTACGAAGAACATCCTCAGCCTCGACCCGGGCTTTCTTGTAGTCGCTTCGAATCAACCGCTGCCTCTTGCCGTCCTCATACCAGGACACTGTAAAGGCTTCGTAGCCGTTCACGGGCGTCGCGTAAATCCTAACCGATACGCTTCCATCCTTGATGGTTTGAGGAAACGTCTTCGGCTTTTTCATGGTGACAGACTGTCATAAATCTGTCATAAAATCAAGAGCCTCTTTGCTTTGTTGATCTCTGGAAACTACGCCAGGGCACAAAAAAACCGCCTCTATGAGGCGGTTAAATTGGCGACCCGTACGGGACTCGAACCCGTGTTACCGCCGTGAAAGGGCGGTGTCCTAACCACTAGACGAACGGGTCACGTTCATCACTTACCGGAGGTTTAGTCCGTGCAGCGGAGCGGGAATATGGAGAGGAATTCGAAGGGCGCAAGAGGAAAATGTGAAAGATTTTTCAGTGGCAGGTTCGGCGCTCCCTGCGAAGGTGCAGCCATGCCCATTTTGACTGATGTTTTCTTCCTTCTTATCGGCCTCACTGCTCTCTATTTTGGCGCGGAGTGGCTCGTTAACGGTGCCGCCAAGCTCGCGGTGAAATACGGCATTTCGTCGCTGGTGGTGGGGCTCACCGTGGTTGCATTCGGCACGAGCGCTCCGGAGTTGTTCGTCAGTATTGGTTTCAACCAGAATGGACTTCCCGATATGGCGATCGGGAATGTAATTGGATCGAATATTTGTAATATTGCTCTCGTTCTGGGAATGAGCGCCTTTATCTGCGTCCTTCACATCAAGTCTGACCTCTTGATCAGAGACCTTCCGATTCTCCTTGTCGCGACTCTGGTGTTTTGCGGGATGCTTTGGGACGGGGAAATCGGCCGGATCGAAGGGGCTATCCTTTTTGCATCGGTGATTGCCTACACCTTTTACCAGCTGATTCTCGCGAGGAAGGTGAAGAATCCGGAGGTGCTCGCGGAGTTCGAAAACGAGTTCGATCCGGAGGAGGCTGCCGTTGAGCCGATTTGGAAGTTGGTTGTCTTCATCCTTATCGGGCTCGTAGGACTGTATTTCGGTGCCCAGTGGCTGGAAAGAGGCGGCGTGAGCCTTGCGAAGCGTTTCGGGGTTCCGGAAGCCGTCATTTCGCTGACTCTGATTGCCTTCAGCACGTCGGTCCCTGAGCTGGCGACGTCAATTGTCGCCTCGCTGAAGAAGGAGGGGGACATCATTACAGGAAACGTGATCGGTTCCTGCATTTTCAACCTCCTCTGCGTGATCGGTGTTACCTCCCTGGTAAAGCCCATTGTCACGACTCAGATCGAGATGGTCGATCTCTGGGTGATGATCGGGCTCACTGCGATACTGATCCCCATCATGGCCTCCCGGCGTCGCATCAGCCGGGTGGAGGGAGGCGTTCTGCTCGCAATTTACATCGCCTACACCGCGTTCCTCTTCGTCACGCGAGTGGCGCCCGAAGCCACTGCGGCGCTGTAGGCATCGGTGGTGCTGTAGGCATCGGTGGTGCTGTAAAAGGTGGCGGATAGGCGCTGTTCAGCTCCCGGATCGATATAGATCCTTCGGGCCGCAAACAGAGCCTGCTGGCAAGGTGAGGGGGAGGTTGCAGACAGAGGCTTCCATAGCGAAGCCTTCTCACCTGCTTTACTTCTTTACTCCTCAACTTCTTCCTAGATCATCCCGAGCTTCATTTTCCCTTCTTCGGAAATCATGTCCTGATTCCAGACAGGATCCCAGACGATGTCGACCTGAGCGTTGCTGACGCCTTCGAGCATGAGAATTTTTGACTGGGCGTCCGCAGCGATGGTTGGTCCCATGCCGCATCCGGGAGCGGTGAGAGTCATCTTCATCTCGACGTTGGTTTCGCCTTCCTCCTCTTTGATGGTGCAGTCGTAGACGAGTCCGAGATCCACGATATTGACGGGGATTTCGGGGTCGAAAACGAGTTTGAGCTGCTCCCAGATCGCTCCCTGAAGGTCTCCTGCGGCGAGGGCCTCATTGGCGGCTGAAAGTTTGGCTTTCTCGGCTTCGAGATCGATTCCGAGGGCGTCAGCATTATCCTGTTTGATGCGGGCCAGTCCTGACTGGGTCGCCACGGTGTAGGTGCCTCCCAGTGCCTGCGTGATCATGACCTTGGTGCCAACAGGGAGTTTGATGAGATCTCCACTGGGGATCTGAATGGCTTCAACGTCGCGGGTGAGTTCGATTTCTTCGTGCATAGCTGTGGGCAGCGGAGCTGCCGTAAAAGGTTAAAGGTAAAATGTAAAAGGTCTAATTGCCGCTTCGCGGCTCGTGGAAGATGAAAAAGTGGGCGCAGGATTCTTTACTCCTTTCCCGCTTTCATTCTTCTAATTTGATAACTTTGAGTTTGCCTGACTTCTTCCCCGCTGGATTCATGTCACCTAAGAGGGTATTGCCGGGGACTGAAGAGGGTTGAGTCGGCGGTTCTTTATCGGAATCCTCTTTGAGTGCGTCGCGGAGGGCGCCTTCGACCATCTCCCCGCAGTGAATTTTCATGGGGGGAAGCGGGCCGAGCTCTTCGGAAAGGTCGGTCGATTTCAATTCCCGGGCTTCTTCCACGGTTTTGCCCTTGAGCATTTCCGTTGCCATGGAGGCGACGGCGATAGCGGTTTGGCAGCCGAAACTCTGGAAGGATGCCTTGTTGATGACTTTTTTGCCGTCTTTCTCATCGAACTTGAGCCACAACCGGACCATGTCACCGCATTCGGGATTGCCCACGGTGCCTACGGAATCGGCGTCAGTCATTTCCCCCATGTTCTGAGGATTGGCGATCGCGTTCTGGAGTTTGTCTTCGAAGCTCATGGGGTTAGCGCCGGTGGCGCTGTAAAAAGTTGAAGGTAAAAGGTGAAAAGTCGGGTGGGCTTTGCGGCGAGGGAAGGTGAGAAAGTAGGAAGGTATCAATTTAGCGGGCTGGTGCCCGGCTTTATCTGAAAACCTGGAACTGAAAACTTCATACTTTTTTTCTATTCAAATTCGAGTTTGTATCTGGCAATTGAGGTGTCGGCTTCGAGGGCGTAGGCGTCGATTCCGCCGCGAAGGGCACGGGCGTTTTTGAATTCGTGGCCGATCAGGTAGGCGGCTGAATCGAGTGAGCGGTCGCCGGTGTGGTCGTATACGACGATGACGCGGTCTTTTTTCTCGGTCCCGAAAATCTGCTGTAAAAGATCATTGCTGAACATTTCGGAGCCGGGCAGTGCGATGGCGTCATGCTCCTCTCTTGTTCTCAAGTCGATGAGGCGCGGTGGCGTGTCGCTCTTGAGCATTTCCGCCAGTTCGAGTGGTTCGATGAGAATCTTTCGGTCGTTCTCGTGAGCGGAGAGAATGTGGGAAATGACTTCGTCGACGGGAAGGCCCTCGTTTCTTTCGCACACTTCGGCGAGCGTCTCGGTGTCATCGTAGCTGCAACTTTGGCATCCGCCGATGTGGTAGCGGGCAAAAAGCGCTCGTTTCGCGCCGGGGAATTGGGCGAGAACGTCTCCCATCTCGATGCTGCCGTCTATTTCTGCAATTTCTGCCATGTTTTGAATATGAACCTTTCCTGCCGCTTTTACATATGAAAATTTGAACTTTGGCGATGAAGCAGGATCATTACGCTATATGAAGCGTCATGTTCCAGGACCGTGGAGCGATCCACAGGTCTATCTTCTCCCCAATCTGATGACCGCCGGCAATCTTGCCTGCGGATTCAGTGCCGTGCTTACGATCTTCGAAGGTATGCGGGATGTCGGGGGAGGGGCAAAGGATTTTCATCTCGCCATTTTTCTCATTCTGGGTGCCTGTTTCTTCGATGCCCTCGATGGTCGTGTCGCGAGGATTAAAGGTCAGGAGTCTATGTTTGGACGCGAGTTCGACTCCATAGCTGACATTGTTTCTTTCGGAATGGCTCCGGCCTTGTTGGTCATGGACATCGTTTTGAGTTCTTTCGACAACCGTCTCGGTTGGACGATTGCCTTCATTTATCTTCTCTGCGGGGCGATGCGACTGGCCCGGTTTAACTGTCTTTCTCAAATGGCGGAAGAGAATCCGGATGCCGTCAAGAGTCGGGACTTTGTGGGGTTTCCGATCCCTGCGGCGGCGGGGCTGATTGCTTCACTGACGATTTTTATCCTGTGGCTGAATGAAGGGCAAAAGGACATCGGTGCCTGGCGGTATGTCCTTCCCGCCCTGATGCTGCTGTTGTCCTTCATGATGTTGAGTGAGTTCCGTTACCCCAGTTTCAAGGCGATTGACTGGAAGGCCAAAAAGTCGCTTGTCTGGTTCTTTCTAGCGGTTCTCACCCTGGTCTGCGCCGTTAATTTTGTTGAGTTTGTGCCCCTCGGGATATTTTTGTCCTATCTGGTTTACGGCCTCCTTCGTCCCTGGATTTCGCGTGAGTGGCAGCGGGAAATTGAGGAGGGCGGGGAGCTGCCCGCCGCGGTCGAAGAGGTCGCTTCCGAAGAAACGGGGAATTGATTTGAATTCCTGTATGCGGTGATTGACCTGCGTCCCGAATGCCTTATCAATGGGCATGAGTTTTGTTGAAGATCTTTTTTCTCTGAAGGGGCAAACCGCCGTTGTCATCGGTGGAACCGGAGTTTTGTGCGGTGAAATGGCAACCGGCCTCGCGAAAGCGGGGGCAAAAGTGGCCATCGTCGGGCGGAGTGAGGAAAAAGGTGCGAAGCGGGTCGCAGCGATCGAGGCTCTCGGCGGTGAGGCATTCTTTGTTGCGGCTGACGTTGCTTCACGGGAATCACTGACCGAACTTCTCAATACCGTGCTGGAGCGGGAAGGGAAGATCGATATTCTCGTCAACGGGGCGGGCGTGAATTCCCCGACACCGGTGCTCGATATCACCGACGAGGAATTTTCGAGAATTCTCGACATTAATCTCTCGGCAGTGTTGCGGAGCTGCCAGATTTTTGGTGCTCAGATGTTAAAACAGGGGCGGGGATCGATCATCAACGTGGGATCGATTTCAGGTCTCGGCCCCTTGAGCCGTGTCTTCACCTATTCGGCGAGCAAGGCAGCGGTGCACAATCTTTCGAAGAATCTCGCTCGCGAGTGGGCGGAACAGGGGGTGCGGGTTAATACGCTCGTCCCCGGTTTCTTCCCTGCTGAGCAAAATCGCAAGGTGCTCACCGAAGATCGCGTTGCAGCGATTATGGGGCACACCCCTGCAAATCGTTTTGGTGACGCGGATGAGCTGATCGGCTCGACGCTTCTGCTGGCTTCTCATGCCGCAGGATCGTTTGTTACCGGCGTGGAAATGATCGTCGACGGCGGCTTCTCGGCGATGTCGATCTAAAAGGCCCCGCTTCCGCTGTGTCGCATCGCGGTTGAAATCTATTTGGTTTCAGGTTCAGCTGTCATTAAGAGAAAAGAATGAAGTATTCCAGTATTTTGATTATCGGGGTGGTCGCGCTGCTTTGCAGTTGTCAGAGCACGGAGGAGGAGCAGGCTTCTGAGGTTGCTCAGATTGAGTCCTCTCACCTCGGGCAGGAACCTGCCTTTGCTCAGGCTGACTACGATTCCAACGGGCAGCTCTCGGCGACGGAAGTGGCGACCTATTATCATAGAGAGGCCCTCGCAGACTACGATCTGGATGGCGATTCTCATATCTCCAGAAGTGAGTGGGCTTCGGCGCATCCTTCTGCCGCTGAAACGGACGCGCACTTCAACCAATTTGATAAAGACGGAAATGGAAAAGTAACGGAAGGGGAAGCGGTTGCTTATGTGACGGAGCATGTCTCCTTCGGAGATTCATTTTCAAAATACGACGCGAACGGTGACTTCAGCCTGCACTGGCAGGAGGTGGATGCCGCTGCTCCGACTGAAATGAATGTCACCCTGTTTTCGATTCATCCCCGGAATTCATAATTTCCCGGCGATTCCGTCGGCATTGCCGGTAGCGTGGAGATTCAGCCGGAGGCGGCGCGGAATGCTCAGGTAGAGGGAGTTTCCCCCAATTCAGATCTTTGCGGCGTCAATACGCCGATGTTCGCTGGGATGCCTGCGCTGGTGCCGCGAAGGCTTTTCCGGTATCTCGATGATGATTGGGATGTGATCCGGTTGATTGTGCTGTTTCCTGCCAAACTAACAGGAATGGGCGGGATGCTATTTCCGGGGACCTGCTTTTGAAACAGTTCGAATATCCTGCCAGTAGCACAATTAGCTCGAATAACGCCTTCAATCGGTGAATAGAAATTTTTCAAGAAAATTCAAAAAACCAGTCATTACGCATTTGTGCTAATTATACCATAAAAACCATAAGATTTATAGTTGAGGTTTTTCCGAGTGGAAATACAGTTTGGTCAGGATTCTTGAGACGCTTGTGAGGGGCATAGTCAAGTTGATAGGATATGAAATTGTTTTCAGGCCGTGGGCACTCTATAACCAGTTACCGGAGTGCCTTTGGGGGAAGGCCTCGTTGTTCGGGAACTACCATGATGGACATGCTGATCACCGTCGGGTTGCTCGCGATCGGAGTGACGGTAGGGGTTACCGCCTACGGGGCTGTCTCTGAAAATTCACGACGAGTCAAATTGATCAGTGATGTGAGAAATCTCAATTCGGCAGTATGTGTATATATTGCCAATGGAGGTGATAAGTCGGAGTTGAAGGATGAGGCATCCGTCCTCCGAAAACTAAAGCAGACGAGGATACATGAGACACGCCAGTTGAGTACCTTCGCGGGATCGGGGCAACTGATCGACTCCCGGATAAACTGCGTGCCTCAATCGAGTGAATTAGCACGTGATAAATGTGTTAAGGCCTATTGGTGTCCGAAGGCACTCGCTTTCAAGATTACTTCTGACAGTCGTCCCGGTATCCATAAGTTCTTTATGTGTGATAAGGCGGGGGAAAAGGACTATGGCGTTGACGAATCTCAAAGGGATACGGCTTTTACCTACGCGGAGCGTTCGAAGTGGATATGGGACTACGATGAGCGGCCTGCGGAAAAGAGAAAGGGTGTTTCAGCGGTTCCGCTTTACAATCGTGCCAATACCTCGATTCCTGTTCCCGAAACAATTGCGTCCACTGTTGGGACGGTTACTTCAGTTTCGGGGTTTAGTTCAAGGTCCGATTCCTACTCGAGGAGCGGGGGATCGAGCGGGGGATCCAGTGGGGGCTTTGCTTTAAACGCGGGATCCGGAACTGCCAGCACGTCAGGAGGTGTCGCGATTAATGTGTTGTCAGACAATGTCAGTTCAGAAGAGGGGGAGCTGGCTGTCGGTGTTGCCAATCTGGAAATACGCCTCGACAACGTTCCCGGAGTCGCGGTGCTGGGTAACGTGGCAAGTCGGGTCGCGACTGTCGGCGCAGATACTTTGGATACCGTTTCGAGCGAGGTGGTCCCTGTCGCTAAACGTTTGGAATCGTCAACTGTCCTCGCGGAAAGGCTCGCGATATCTGAAGGGGGGACGCGGGCGAATCTTGGTAAGGGCGAATCATCCGTATCTGAAGGAATCGCGCTGAATGGCGGTTCAGGTGATTCGAAAGCGACGAATGCTCTCACTGGAAATATAGGGGGCGGTGAGGCTTCTTCAACCGGAGGCGGGGCTATCAATCTGGGTTCCGGGACTGCGCGAAGCGGGGGGGATTGACCTGTGTAGTTCGAACCGGTTGGTCAACCGGTTTGTGGGTCGGTCAGGTAAGCCGTTCGCAGAGGAAAACAAGCAGATATTGGTAAAGCCTACTCAACAACCATCTCACCTTTCATCACGATCCAGTGACCGGGGAAGGTGCAGAGGTAGGGATACACACCGGGTTCTTGAGGAGCCTTGAATCGAAGGATTTCTCCGGTGTCGGGCCCGAGCAGTTTGCTGTGGTGAAGGATCTTATCTGATTCGGGGATGAAGCCTTTGCTCAGCCCTGATGGATCTTTGGCCATTTCGTTTCCTGCCATACCCACTTCTTCAAGCGCGCCCGGCTCGACGATGACAAGGTTGTGCTGAGTCGCATCGGGGTTGGTGAAGGTCAGCTTGACGGGCTGGCCGGCTTTCACGGTGAATTTCGTATTCGTGAAAAGGAGTCTTTCGGGGACGCAGGAGATCTCTACGGTGGCGAGGTTCTTCTGCCTGTCGAAACGGGCTTCCTTCGGGCTGCGCTTCGTGAGGCCGTCTTCAATTTTAGCGTCGCCGGTCCAGCTTGCGGAGAATTCCGCCAGCTTCGGATGGGCTGAGAGAAATGCTTCGTTGCCTTTCCAGTGCTGAGACAAAGCTGCCGAACCGAGGCTGCATCGCATCGCGTATTCGAGATGGGTTTCCATGGGGTGATCGAGCACCCCGAGGATGGCTTCGAGGGATTCTTTGGTTCCGATATACGAAGCTGCGTTGGCTGCCTCCATCCTCACAATGCCGTTTTCGTCATTGGCGGCAGCGGCGAGAAGCGGCATCGCGTCGGCGTCGAATTCACTGTGCCAGTAACGGAGCTGACGAGTCGCTGCGGCGCGGGCGAGGTGGTTGTCGCATTTGAGCAATGATTCCAGAAGGGCGGGGCGGGTAGCTCCGATACCCCGGTAGACCCAGATCGCCTCGAGTTGACGGTGACGGAAATCCTCGTCGGTTTCATTGAGATTCGCGACCCAGTGGTCGAGCGCTTTTTCGACGGCGGCGGCGTCATGGTTGTCGCGCAGTTCGCGCTTCGTCCAGTAACGGTAGCGATACTCGGGGCGCTTCAGATTCTCGAGGAGTGCTTCGAGCGATGCGCCCGCAAATTGAGGGGGCTCCTGAAGTTCCGCGCCTTTCGGAGTGACTCTCCAGATGCGCCCGCTCTTCCGGTCGCGGCGGGGATCGCGCAGGGAATACTGCGCGTGGCCTTTCACGGGATTGTACCAGTCGCAGATATACATGGCACCGCGCGGCCCGTAGCGAATATCGACGGGTATGAAGCTCAAATTCTCGGAGAAAATGAGATCGCTGACATACTCCTCAGTAAAGTGGTCCTCCTTTTCGACCCACTTGTGAATCTCGATGCGGTTGGTGGGTTTGTAGCGGGCTTTGATAAAGCCGCCCTGCATCTCCTTCGGCCATGAGGCAAAATCGACGAACTCGTGGCCGCAGGTTCCTGAATAGGCGGGGATCCCTACAGCCTTGGGATGTTGCTCCGGATAGGGAGGATTCGTTGCGTGAAAAGCGGACGCGAAAATGGGATGGCTCGCGACGTGGTGCCCCCATTTGTCAAAGGTGACACCCCAGGGATTCGTGTTCGGGTAGGCTCCGAAACTGGTCAGCTTCTGGCTGTCGGGGCGGAATTGAAACCAGGCTGAGTTTTTGGCTCTGATAGGGCCGTAGGGAGTCTCGACCTGCGAATTGTGAAAGATCGACTCGCGAAAGAGGAGATCACCGTCAGGAGTGAAGGTGAAATCGTGGAGCGCGTGGTGGGAGTCTTCGCAACCGAAGCCGGTGAGCGGGTGGCGTCTCCAGTCAGCCTTGTCGTCTCCGTCGGTGTCGCGCAGTTGTGCGAAGTGAGGTTCCTCGGAGACAAAGATGCCGTCTTTGTAGAGTTCAAAGGAGAGTGGAATGTGAACGTCGTCGGCCCAGACCGTTGATTTGTCAGCTTTGCCATCGTTGTCGGTGTCTTCGAGAATCACTATTTTATCGTTGGGTTCCTGACCGGGATAAATGTGAGGGTAGGTCGTGGAGCAGCTCACCCAGAGGCGCCCCTTCGAATCCCAACGCATCTGGATGGGGCAGGCGATTTCAGGAAACTCTTCTTCGCTGGCAAACAGGTTCACCTCAAAGCGGGGATCGACGCGAAAGGCAGCCTGCTCGTCTGCGGGCGAAAGCCACTCATTGGCGCCACGGGCTTCAATGACATCGCCGAGAGGAGGGACATTGGAATCATCGACTGGCGTCTCTCCGAATGACTTTCCCTGTGCGATTTCCCGGGCGCGGGATTCGCGGTTCGCGGTCATGATTTCAAAGTTCCGCATCGCGGGGAGGAAGTCGAGGTAGCCATAGGTTTTGCTCCGGCCCCCGACATAGTAGAAGGTGTTGAGGGGGCGGTAGCGGCGGAAATACTGGCGGTTTTTGTCGACGATGATCTTGCGCAGTTCGTCGTTCGGATCCGGCGCTGACTCCCCGAAGGTCTCGCTGAAGAGTTGGTCGGCGAAAATTTTGTAGCCTTCGTCGAGGAGGTGCGCCCCGTTGATAGTGAGATCGGAGGCACCGTCCCGCATCGCTGCTTCTGTGGCGTCATAGACATTGGAAAAGCCGACGTTCTCCTTCTCCGCCACTTCCGCGATCGCATCGGAGTAGGCTTTGAGGTTGGCGTTGTTCAGGTCTGCTGCGGGAATATTTTCGATGTTTTCATTCGCGACAGGGGAAATAAGGACGATGCGGGGAGCGGTCTCACCGTTGAAGGCGCTCGTCTTCAGATCGATAAGCCAGGTTGTCATCCTTGCTTTAAAACTCCCGATTGCCTCGGGACCGGCAAAGGATTCGTTGTAGCCGAAGGCGGCGAAAATAACGTCGATCTTTTCGCGGGTGAGATGTTGCTTCACCGTCGCAAAATTGTCGGGACGCGGCTGCAGGTCGACTTCGTCAGCCGACCAGGAAAAGTTGCGGATTACCAGTTCGTGATCGGGGTGCGCGAGATGCAGGTAGGATTCAAAGTGGCCGAAATTCTGGGCGCGGTCGAGAAGGGTGTTCCCGATGAATGCGATGCGGTCTCCTTTTTTCAGTTCGAGAGGTAAAGTGGTTTTTATCGGCTCCGCCTTTTCGGGATTCGGCGCATCGGTTGCGTAGATCCCGAACTCCGCGAGCGCGGGATCTTTCGGCGGGGCCGGCTTATCCAATTCCTCGTTTTTAGCGTCCCTGACATTCTTCTTTCGGGGATCTCTTCCGGTATCCTCGGGAATCATTCCCGCCTCGGACTTGTTTCCCGTCTGCGCTTTTGAGGCACTCTTCTTTGCCGGTTTGTCTGCGCCTGATGCCGTTATCGCGAAGCAGAGGGAGAAGAGAAGTAAAAGTCGTGGAAAAGAATATTTCATAGTGAAGCAGTCTATTTATAGCGGAGAAGGATTAATCAACCAGTCCGTGAAAGGGGAGGAAAAAGTCAGTGAGATAAATATCTGACTTGCAATGGCCTGCCTATTCGTGCCTCAGCGCGTCGACGGGACTGAGGCGCGAAGCTCTCAAGGCAGGGTAGAGTCCAAAGACGACACCTGTGAGCACAGAAATGGTAAAAGCCAGTCCCGGGGCCCACGATTTGACGACCGTCACCATTCCACTGAAATGAGTGACGAGGGCGGGAACGGTGAGGCCGAGGGCGACCCCGATGAGGCCTCCGACCCCGGAAAGGAGAACTGCTTCGATCAAAAACTGGAGGGTGATGTCCTGCCGGCGACCGCCGAGGGCGCGGCGGATTCCGATTTCGCGGGTTCGTTCCGTTACGCTCGCGAGCATGATGTTCATGATTCCAATCCCCCCGACGATGAGGCTGATCGTTGCGATTGACCCGAGCACGATCGTAAAAATCTGTTTAGTTCGTTCGGCCTGCTGCAGCAATTCGACGGGGACGATGACCTGGAAGTCCGGTTTGTCGTGGTTGGCCTCGAGCAGGTGCCGGATCGCTTCGGCTTTTGATTCCACTTCGACCGGATCATCGACGACGACGGTGACTTCATGGAACTCGACTTTCTCCGCTTCGAAGCTGCCGGTCCTTGATTTGTAGATCACTTCGCCGAAACGCTCTAACATTGTTTCCAGCGGAATATACATTTCGTATTCACGGGTTCCGGTTTCCTCCTCTCCCGGTAAGCCTTCGGTGCTGTCGAGAACCCCTATGACTTTGTAGTAGGTATCGCCCAGCTTGACGTCGCCTCCGAGGGTGGGGCTGAGCGGAAAGAGCTTTCTCGATACCGATTCACTGATGACGCAGACGTTCTGCTTCGCCTCCATTTCGATCAGGTTGAAAAAACGACCCTTCAGGAGCTTGCGATTTCGCATCTCGGGGAAAAGTGGGATCACTCCTGAAACGACCGTGTCGACTCGCCTCGTTTTGTGGCTGACATAGTCTCCGATCTCCCTATTCGGAACCACCATCCTGATTCCGGGAATCGTGGAGATGATCTGGCGGACATCACGTGCCGAGATTCCGTAGTCGAGGACAAAGGAGCGCTTTTCTCCGCTGTCGCTGCCTCCGGGTGGTTTTACGCTGCGGAGAATCACATTCTGGCTTCCCAGTTTTCGTATTTGTTCCTGCGCCTCGAAGCTGGCTCCTTCACCAATTGCGAGCATCGCGATGACGGATGAGACGCCGAATACGATTCCGAGAGCGGTGAGCAATGAACGGAGCCGGTGCAGCCAGAGGCTTTTCAATCCCAGAAGAATCGTGCGCTTGAAATTCAGGGCGGGGAAAAGCGTTTCAGGTTCTCCCGTAGTCGAGGGCGAAGACGTCAGCGCATCAGCGGATTCCAGCCCCACCGGCCTGTCTCGAATCGCAAGGTCACTTTCGACTTTGCCGTCACGGAGGCGAAGGATGCGGTTGCCCCGTTTTGCCATCTCCTCATCGTGGGTCACAAAAATGAGGGTCTTGCCTTCCCTGTTCAGCTGCGCAAAGATCGCGAGAATTTCCTCTCCGGATTTGCTGTCGAGATTCCCCGTCGCTTCGTCGGCGAGGATGACAGGTGGATCATTTGCGAGAGCGCGGGCAATTGCGACCCGCTGTTGCTGTCCGCCGGAAAGCTCGTTCGGCCGGTGGTGGACACGATCGGCGAGTCCTACCTTTGCCGCGAGTTCGAGAGCTCGTTTCCGGCTCTGCTGTTCGGAGACTCCCCGGTAATACAAAGGCACCTCAATGTTCTCGAGAACGGTGAGCTGAGGAATCAGATTGTAGGACTGAAAGATAAAGCCAAGCCGCCTCCCGCGAACCCCGGAGAGGGTTTCATCGTCGAGATGGGAGACGTTTTCGGTATCGAGGACGTAGTCGCCCTCGTTGGGCTGGTCGAGACAGCCGAGGAGATTCAGCATCGTCGATTTTCCGCATCCGGACGGTCCCATGATGCAGAGGTAGTCCCCGCGATTCACCGTGATCGAAACGCCGTCGAGCGCCTTGACGACGGAGTCGCCCATGCGGTAGGCCCGCTTCACGCCGTCGAGTTCAATGATGGGAACCGGCGAACTCATTTAGCAGCAGTCGTTTCCGCTGCCTCGGTTTTCTTTGCGGGAGTGGTGCGCTTGTTCGTTTCGTTTTCGACGAAGGGTTTACTCAGGAAAACGACCTCTCCTTCTTTCACCCCGGAAGCAATCTCGATGAACTCATCATTGAATCCTCCCGTCTCGACGACCTGGCGGAACGGCTTCCCGTCCCGTTTCGCGTAGACGACTGTCTCGGCCCGGTCAACCATGACACATTGAAGGGGAATCTTGATTACATCCTTCAGTTCGTCGGTGATGATTTCGAGTTTCACGCTCATGCCCGGCTTGAGCCAGTCGTGTGTTCCGTCGACGTCCACTTCGGTCGGGTAGACTTTCTGGTTCGGATTCTCATACCAACGGTTCGAATCCGGGAGCAGAGCCACCTTTTTAACCACTCCGGTTAATGTTTTGTCAGGTTCAGCGTCGGCAACGATCCTCGCCTTCTGTCCCACCTTGACCTTTTTGATCTGAGATTCCTGAATCGATACTTTGACGCCCATTCGTCGCATGTCAGGGATTGTGATCATGGTCTGTTTGAAGCGGACCGAGGCACCTTCTTCAATTTTCGCTTCGTTTCCGCCGAAGTAGGGGTTCCGCTCGGATGAGCCATAAACCACCAGCCCGGGTTCGGTGGCAATGATGTTGCAGCTTTCGAGTTGGGTCGCGAGATCGGTGCGGCGCTTCTCTGCGAGTTTGAAAAGCTGCTCCATGTTACGGAACTTCGCCTCCGCCTGGGAGAGCTTAGCAAGTGCCTCGGTTTTCTCTCGGTCGAGCGCGTGAAGAGCGTCTTCGTATTTGGTGAGGAATTCCTCGGCGTTTTTCGGGAACTCGTAGCGACGGAAAAGGGAGAGGGAAGTTTGCGCGCTCAGTTCGGCGAGCTGAGCTTTTTTCAGGGCGACCCGCTGTTTATCGAGGGTGGCTTTGGCGATGAATTCGCGTTTCGCGAGCCGCTCCGACCCGAGGACGTTCTCAAGTTCGACTGCTGATTCACTCGTCGCAACAAGGAGAGCGTCCTGACGCTTACGCCATTCCTGCTGGGCTTCGCCGTCGCCGAGATTATCCTCTTCGAGATACTTGGCAAAGTCGACCCGCTCCCAGTTTCCGCGTTCAATGATGACGTCGCGGTTCGCAGTCTGAATCTCCTCTCCCGTTGCCTCCTCGTCTTTCTGCAACCCCGCAGTGAGTCGCTCCCTGTACTTGGCTTCGTAGGCAGCGAGTGGGTCTTCGTCGTCGGGCAGGTTTCGCTGGCTCAGCACTTTGACTGAAATTCCTTCGCCGAGATATTTTTCAAAGTCCAACAGAGCAAAACGGACTGCTTGTCGTGCCACCTTGATTTCTTTTTCGCTTTCGGTCGACTGGATCGCGCGCGCCTCGTCGGCTTCGGTCATGGCGCCCTGTGCATTTTCGTATTCAATGTCGTGAGCTTCGATGCGCTCTTTAATCTCGGTGGGGTCGAGTTTGATGAGGACCTTCTTTTCTTCGACATCCTTTGCGGTGACCTCGTAGCCTTCGTCGACGATGGAGAGAATTTTGGCGCCGTCACGCGTTTCAACCTGAGACTTCAACTCGAGGGATTCGAGGGCGCGTAGATTTCCCCCTTCGAGAACGAGAATGGTGAGATCGCCGCGGGTAACTTTTGCGGTGGTTCGCTCAATCGATACCGAACCGGATTGGGAGAGCCACTGCCAGGTGAGAAACGCGATAGCGATGAGAGCGACGAAAGCGATGATTTTGGCAAAGCCGTTATTCGTTGTCTTCCTGTTACTTATCGGATCAGCGGCGTGCGCTTCGGTTTCCATTGTGCTCTTCCCTTAGTGACTCAACTCAGGAAGGAGTATTCCGATTTAACGCTGGAAACGAAGAAAAAAAACTGAACTTTCCACGACCGGCGGGGTGTCAGGATACGGGCAGTTTTTCTCTCAATTTGGCTTGTTTGAGAAGGCCGGTGATAAGCGAGCTCGCGCAGAATGCACGATGAAACAGGGTTGATTGCACGATTCAACAGGGTTGGGTTGCTGACCGCCCGGCTGAATTTCGGCCGGTTTGAAAAAATGCTGACTTTTACCCGCCGGGGAATGACTTGCCCGGTTGCACGATTTATCGTTCCTTCACTCGAGTATGCAGGAGCAGTCAATTTACCTTGATCGATATCAGCTGCTTCGCCTTCTCGGCCGGGGCGGAATGGGAGAGGTATGGCTGGCCCGGGATCTGGAACTCGAGGCGGAAGTTGCTTTGAAGTTCCTTGTCTCGTCATTCGATGAAAAAGAGACTGAGATTCTGCGAAGGGAAACCAAGCAGGCTCGTAAATTGAGTCATCCCCATATCCTCTCCGTTTACGATTTCCACACTCAGGTTGATGGCGTTGCGGCGATCAGTATGGAGTATGCGCCCGGTGGATCCCTCGGGAATTTAGTCAGTCGCGGTGTTCCCGTGCTCGAGGTGAGCGAACTCTCGAACTGGATTCTACAGGTCTGTGATGCGCTCAGTTATGCGCACGAGGAGTGCGGGTTGGTTCATCGCGATATTAAGCCTCACAATATCATGCTCAGTGGATTCGAATCGGTTAAGCTGGCCGATTTTGGACTCTCTGCCCAGCTCGCAATGTCGCTGGACTCCGAGTCGGAAAGGGTGATCGGGAACCGCCTCACCCTCCATTACGCCTCGCCCCAGGTGGTTTGGAACCCATACGAGAGTCATTACCTGAATGATGTTTACGCACTGGGTGTGACGATCTTCAAGCTGCTGACAGCAACTTATCCGTTCAAGGATCCCAGAGCGGATTTCTGGAGTTGGGATCCTGATAATCTACTTTCAATGTCAGAGCGACGGAAAGAGAACGGGTTTGGTTGCGAGCCGATTCCCCGGCGCTGGAATTATGCGGTTGCGAAGTGTTTGGCTGAAGATCCATCTGATCGCCCCGCGAGCATTCGTGAATTTAAAGAGCTGTTGATTGGAGATTCATCTGAAAGGGCGGCAGAGATTTCCGTTCCGCTTCCTCCATCGCAAAGGGAGAAAACCGCTAAATCGGGAGGGCTTTTATCCCGCCTCGTGGTGTTTGTGATCGCTGCTGCGGTTACGGGATTGCTGGTGGGAATTCTCTGGGGGCTCTTTGAGATTGTGAATCGTGAAGAGGTCGCCTCTTCAGTTCCAAGGACAGAGATCGTCGAGCCGTAAGAGTAGATCTCATCGGGATTTTCCGGGTTGAGAGGCGGTTCGGGAAGCGGTGAAAGGGTTCGCAGGCTGAGTGGTAGGAAACTTGCGATGTAATAAGGTAGCGTTCCCGGAGCGTTTTTGGTTAAATGCTGAACGTGTCGTCAGGTTAACCCATAGAAATCTATCCTTATGAATTCATCAGTTGTCAGCAGGTCAGTGATCACCGTCGTCTCGGTGGTCGTTTTTGGATTCGCGATTTATTTCGGGCGCAGCCTGATTTCGCAACTCTTTCCGGAGGATCGTTCAAACGATCTGGTTTCTACCAGTGAATCGGGTGAGTTGAGCAATACTGATGAAGGGAGAAAGGCGACGGGTGTCAGCGACGATAAGTCTGATGCAAACGATACTGAGCCGGGCGAAGGCCCATCCATCGTTGAGAGCGCTGAGACAGTCGAACCGGAAGGGGCCTCCGAAGCTGACGTGGAAGTAAGGAAGAGCGCCTTTGAGGGATACTTCGAGCCGGCCGGTTTTGAATCCCCTTCAAAAGAAGTTGTGATTTCTGCAGAGGCTTCAATGCCTGCCAGCGGGGACGGGGACCTTGCCTTCAATTCAGAATCAGACCGTGAAACTGAAAGGGCGAACCTCGGTGCTCCACCAAAAGCGGATGGTCCCGATGAGGCGGAAAATGATCCTGAAATTACCCCTCCAGTTGTCGACGAGTTGGTAGATACAACCACTTTGATCGACACACTGGAGAGTGCGGAAGCACGAGCCAAGCTAAGTGTCGGAACTGGTGACGGGAGTGCGGCCGGGCTCGCCATCGCTGCCGGAGGGAGTGAGGTCGCAGCCGAAGTTGCAAGCGGAGTGACGGATTCGCTCCCATTGCCACCTGTGGTCTCGACGGTCGATTTGAATACCGCGCCCGTCGCAGATCTGCCCGCTGAAGTTGTGGGTGAACTGGTAAATGCGCCGGCGCCTGCGAGAGCACCGCAAGCGACTCTCGAAAGGGCACCGCGCCCCGGAATGATCTATTCCAATGCTTTGGGAGGCAGTGTCAGCGGTTTGATCGGCGGAATGGACAGGCCTGCTTCGTCGACGAGTCGGGTGAGAGATCGCGATGAGGTGGTCTCAGGTGGATACGCAGGACAAGGCGGGGGCGCTTCTGCCGGTATCGTTGTGAATCAAGCCTCCGTGAACGGTGGCGTTGCTGCGGGGATGCCGTCGACGGCCCCTTCGCTGCCGGTTTCTCAGTTGCCTTCGATCATCGGGCCCGCTGCCGGAAATGTGACCGGTTCGACCGGAGGTATCGTTCCGCCGGTGCCAACTGCGACGACGTCCGGCGCGGAGGCACTTAACGCTGTAGTGCCATCCGTTTCAGTTGGCCTCCCCGGTTTGGGGATTAACACCGGGGGCGCCGGTGTCGGCGTGAATCTGAATCTGAACCTTCCGTAAGGATACCCACACGGTCGGGAATAGAGCTTATCTCCCAAAGCCCATCGCGGCGAATTGCAGAGACTGGCTGAATCAAAACGATCAGGGAAGCTTCTGGCGAAAGTCCGGAGAGCGTATCGAGTTCAAAAGTGATTCGGGAGGGGGACCTCGGCGAATAGATATCGAGTGATACTATCCCGGCTTTCAAGGCAAATCGGCATCCGGCGGGACCCAACCCTGTTGGGTCGATGGCTTGACCCTCTTGACTCATTCCTGCAGAAGCGTGCCTGATCCCGTCGGAGATTTTGATGGATTCTGTGACCGGAAAATCAGAGAGTTTGGAATGCTCCGGTTATTGTTTTTCGGCTTCGTTTGCCTCTTTGGTTTTGTCAGTGAAGGATGGGCGGTTGAGAAGCCCAATGTCATTTTTATGATGGCTGATGACATGGGGATGGGGGACACGAGCGCCTATCAGGATTTCACCGGCAACGCCGATGCGGTTCAGCTCGCGACGCCTAACATGGAACGACTCGCCCGAATGGGAGTGCGATTCACGGATGCTCACACGCCCTCGTCACGCTGTTCGCTGACCCGCTACGGGTTGCTAACAGGGCGTTATCCGTGGCGGAACCGGCTCAAATACTGGGTCCTTTTCGGGACGCAGGGCGACCCGATGATCGAGCGGGATCGACCTACCCTCGCGACGATGTTTCAGGACGCGGGATACGGAACAGCGATCGTGGGGAAATGGCATGTCGGCTTGCGTTTTCGTCGCTCCGACGGGAGTCCTGCGGCGGGTTGGGAGGATGCCGACCTGACTCAGCCCTTGTTCGATTCTCCTGTGGATCACGGATTCGAGTTTGCGAGATACACCTCGAGGTCCCATGGCACTTCGGGGCCTTCGCTCCGTGGGAAGGGAAAGAAGCCCAATGGACCTGCGCAAAGCGCGGGGCCGGGGCATCTCCACGGGGCTGAAATTGTGGGTGCGACAGGCAGGGGAAAGGAACTCATTGCGGATGGTGAAGATGCCTACGTTTTTAATGAGCTGGGAGGCCGGCACTCGGACATGGCGATTGAGTATCTATCGACCCATCTCGATGGGGGTGAGAACGCGGCGAAGCCCTTTTTTCTCTACTACCCGTCACCGTCGAATCACTCGCCCTACACGCCGGATACTCATATTGGAGATAAGCCGAGTCGGGGCGCCTCGAGAACGAAGTCGGGGGAAGCGATGGATCTGCGGCATGATTTTATCTACGAGAACGACCTCATTCTGGGGCGTTTTATCGACTGGTTGGAAGAAAATGACGATCCAAGGAACCCGGGAAAGAAGCTGATCGAGACGACCCTGGTGGTTTTCACGAGTGACAACGGAGCGGAGAAAAACAGTAAGGTCGCGACGGGGCCGTTTCGCAGCAACAAAGGTTCGACTTACGAGGGCGGGCATCGCGTTCCCTACCTGGTGGCTTGGGGAGCCGGCGGTATTGGAGATGGCGATGCCGCGACGGATGGTGTCACGAGCGGTGAACTGGTTTGTCATACCGATGTGTTTGCGACTCTCGCTGAACTGATCGGGAGCGAACTTCCGAATCCTCTTGAAGGAGAACGGGGGGCGGAAGACAGCTTCAGTGTCCTCAAAGCCTGGCGCGGCGGAGTGCTCGACGAGCGGCCGCCTGTATTTGCTCATGATCACAAAGAGGACAAAAACGATCCCGCAGTGGCGGCGATACGGCTGGATTCACCGACGGTGGATGGCGAGGTGGTGAAGGGGCAGTGGAAGCTGTTTTTCGATGCCGATTTGCTCCGAAGCGGCAAAACGGTGCCGGTTGAGCTGTATGACTTGAGTTCCGATTCCCCGGAGGAAAATAACCGAATCAGTGAGCCCGGATTGGAGCCGCTCGTGAAACATCTCAGTGGTGTTGCGCTGGATCACCGGAATGCGGGCGGGCATCGGCTCGCCGCGGCGGCGATGGGGGATCCGGTTCTTTTCGATTTTCGGGGGGACGGGAAAATTGCGTCATCCCATCGCAAGGGCGGCGTTGAGGTGACGCTGTCCCCGTCGTCCGGTGAGCTGTCGGCGAATCCCCGTGGTGTCGGCGTGAGCGGTGGAGCGTTTGCGCAAGTCGAGGGCGGCGAGTCTATCTCGATCACTTTTGACGGGGACGTCGTCGTGCAATCCGCAGCTGTCGTGACTGGAAATGGTGTCTGTGGAGGTTTCTATCAGGTTGGTGACAAGGCGCCTCTGGCGATCTACTGCGTCGACGGGGATATTGACGATAAAGATCAGTCCGGGGTTCTCAGTGATATCGGGGTGGTGAAGAAGGGTGAATCGTTCGTTTTGAGCAGCGCGCCCCACTACGGATCAGAGACTCCGGGGCAGTGGCGCCTGCAGTCGCTTTCGGTGCGGGCCCTGCCGTAAGAGTGGGCTCCTATGGCGTGATACGGCGGGGCACCTGCCTTGCAAAATGGCGGAGTCCTGTCGAGATTGAGGAGATGTCTTTTGCAAAGTATCTCCTCGTTTTTTTTGCTGGATTAGCCCTGATCGGCGCCGGTTCAGTGCAGGCGGCCCCGCGTCCTAACATCATCATCGTGATGCCCGATGATATGGGCTACGGCGATCTCGGTTCAACGGGGAATTCGGTGATCCGGACTCCGAATATTGACCGGCTTTCAACCGAGAGCGCGGAAATGACGAATTTCTATGTCAGTCCGGTGTGTTCTCCGACCCGGGCGTCGCTCATGACGGGGCGCTACAACTACCGCACGCGGGTCATCGACACTTTCAAAGGTCGTTCGATGATGGAGCCCGATGAGGTAACGATTGCGGAGGCGCTCAAGGAGGCCGGTTATGTGACGGGGATTTTCGGGAAATGGCACCTCGGTGATAATTTTCCGCTTCGTCCGCAGGAACAGGGATTTGACGAGGTGTTGATTCATCGCGGTGGGGGGCTCGCACAACCGTCGGAGCCGATTGAGAATGATCGTCGTTACACCGATCCGATTCTTTTTCACAACGGGGAACAGGTTCAGACGAAGGGGTACTGCACCGATGTCTATTTTGATGCCGCGATCGATTTCATGAAGAAAAGCAAAGAGGCGGGGGATCCGTTTTTTGTGTATCTCCCGCCGAATGCGCCGCACGGCCCTTATCATGACGTGCCGGAGGATTTGCTGGCCTACTACAAGTCGATTGACCTCACCCCGGCACTCGCAGGCAACACCAGCGAGAAACACAAGGACACGGTCGCCCGCGTTTTCGCGATGGTTGAGAACATCGATGAGAACATGGGCAAAATGGACGACTACCTGAAAGAGTCCGGTCTGATCGACAACACTCTGGTGCTCTTTTTCACGGATAATGGCCCTAACACGATGCGATACGTGGGGCCGTTTCGCGGGATGAAGGCCGGCGTCCACGAGGGCGGCATTCACACGATGTTCTACGCGCGGTGGCCTGAAGTGCTTAAGGCGGGGACAAAGAGCGATCGCATTGCCGCCCATATCGATATCATGCCGACTCTGCTGGAGGCAGCGGGCGCGGCGACTCCTGAAGGGGGCGAGTTCGACGGGAAAAGTATTTTGCCCTTGCTGAAAGGCGAGTCGGAAGGCTGGCCGGACCGTGCTCTTGTTCTTCAGAGTCATCGCGGAGATGTCCCGCAGCCGTTTCATCATTTCGCACTGAGAACACAGGACTGGAAGCTGCTTCGCGGAAGCGGGTTTGGCCTCGAGAGCCTTGAGGGAAAAACGAAGATTCCCGGATTTGAGCTCTATAAGATTTCGGAAGATCCGGGGGAATCGAAGAATCTTTTTGGAAGTGAGCCGGAGAAGGTAAAGGAATTGCGTCAGAAATATACCGCATGGATGAAGGACGTTTCGACGACAAGGGAGGACAATTATGCGCCACCGCGTATTTTCCTCGGCGTGGATGAGGAACTCATTTCTGATCTCTCGATTCAGGACTGGCGGGTCGGCGATGAGGCCGGTTGGGGATCTGCCGGCAAATGGATGGTGGATTTTAAGCGAACGGGGCCCTACGAGGTGTCGGTTTCCTGGACGGATCCCGTCGGTGCGCGGAGTATCACGTTGAATATCGGCGAGAGATCCACCGTCGGGGAGCTGGCAGCGGGAGAAAGCACCATGACCTTTCCAGCAGTGAGCGTCCCTGAGGGCGAAACCGCCGTATCCGTGGAAGTGGGCGGAGAGATAAAAAAGGGGGAGACGCTTCGCTTTGTCACTTTTGAAAGACAGTAACGGTCCCCGGTTTTACTAAACAAAATTTTTGAGATGCTAAGAAATATTTCACTGGTTATTGCAGGTGCTGCCCTGGGCGTTTTTCCCGGAATGGTGGCGGCGGATGAAGCTGCTTTCGACAAAATCGAGCCCATCCTGATGGATTATTGCTACGACTGTCATGGTGACGGTATGGACAAGGGGGACTTCGCGATGGACGACTACGATTCAGTCGCAGAGCACCTCGACAATTTTGATGTCTGGTACGAAATTTGGAAGAACGTGAGAAGTAATCTCATGCCGCCGGCTGACAAGCCACAGTTCAAGTCGGAGGAACGGGACGCGGTTCTCGCCTTTATTGAGAGTAAGGTTTTCAAAATTGATCACGAGAATCCCGATCCCGGTCGTGTCACGATTCGGCGGATGAATCGCGAGGAATATCGCTATACGATTCAGGATTTGCTCAATGTGCATCTTCCCGCCTACGATCTTCTCCCCGCCGATGATACCGGTTACGGATTCGATACGATCGGTGATGTCCTGAGTATTTCGCCATTGTTGATGGAGAAGTATCTCGAAGCGGCGGAGGTCGTGGTCGAGAAGGGCGTTTCGACTAACGAGCCCGAGATCGTGGAATGGTGGCCATCACTGGATTCGTTCAAAGACGAGCGAAGCGGTGATTGGAGCGTGAGCTGGATGCCTTTCAATCACGCACGGAAGATGGCGGCAGAGCCCTGGATTAATTTCGATGGGGAATATGAGATTCGGGTGGATTTTTATATCCGGGGTTCAGAGGAGGCGAGCTCTCACAGCGCCACGCTTAAAGTCGGTGTGGATGACAAGGTCCTGACAGAGCGAAAACTCGGCTGGGACAATTCGAAGACGATCACTCTCAAGACCAAGGCGCATCTTAAAAAAGGGAACGGGCAAAGTTTGTGGCTCGCAACCGAGCTCGGTGAAAAGCCTGAGGAAGGGGAGCAGGAGCTTGCCGTCGGGGTGAAGTCAATCCGCTACCGCGGGCCTCTCGATGGCAGTCAGAAAGATTATGCATGGGATTTGCGCTGGTTGTTTTCTGAAGGGCCTCCGTCTGCTGATGAAAAAGCGAGAGATCCCTATCGTGAGAAAATTTTACGACGCTTTGCAACCCGTGCCTTCCGTCGTCCTGTCGACGACGAAACGGTGAAGCGACTTGTGGCGTTGGCCCGTCAGGTTGACATGCAGCCCGGGAAGCGATTCGAGCACGGCATTGCACAGGCGATTAAGGCGATTCTGGTGAGTCCCCGCTTTCTGATGCGGGCTGAGGTTCAGCCGGAACCTGACAATCCCGGAAAAGTGGTTCCGATCGATGAATACGCCCTCGCGTCGAGGCTTTCCTATTTCCTTTGGAGTTCATGCCCTGACGAGGAGTTGATGAAGCTCGCCGGGGAGGGCAGACTCAGAGTCGAACTGAGGAATCAGGTCGACCGGATGCTGAAGGACAAAAAGACTCAGCGGTTCGTTGAGAACTTTGTGGGGCAGTGGTTGCAGGCACGTGATGTCACGACCATTTCGATTGATGAGCGGAAAATTCTGAATGAAAAGGATCTCGGAAAAGCGAGACGGATTTTCAACGGACGGCTCAGAGACTCGATGAAGTCGGAGAGCGAAATGTTCTTTTCTCATATTCTTCTGAACAATCGGCCCGCGACTGAATTGCTCACTGCCAAATACACATTCCTCAATGAGCCTCTTGCGGATTGGTACGGTATCGACGGGGTCAAAGGGAACGATTTGAAGAAGGTGGATCTGAATGAGGGATCTCGCCGGGGTGGATTGCTCAGTCAGGCCACCTTTCATATCGTAACGTCGAACCCGACACGGACATCCCCGGTGAAGCGTGGTCTCTTCGTACTGGAAAATTTCCTCGCGACTCCGCCGCCACCCGCTCCCCCTGCGGTTCCGGCGCTTGAGGAGGCGGCAAAAGGTGACAATAAAAATTTGCCGCTACGGGAGCTCATGGCCCTCCATTCTGAACAGAAGATGTGTGCTTCGTGTCATGCCCGGATGGATCCGATCGGGCTGGCTCTTGAGAATTACAACCCGATGGGACTTTGGGTTGATGAATACAAAGGCAAGCCGATCGATGCAGGTGGCACTCTCATGACGGGGGAGTCTTTCAAAAACGCGAAGGAGCTTAGCAAAGTGCTGGCGACTTCCCGCAGCGCGGATTTTCACCGCGCCGTAACTGAGAAATTGATGACTTATGGAATCGGGCGCGGGATTGAGTATTTCGATGCTCCGACGATTGATCTGATTGTCTCCAAGGCGGAGTCGCGCGGGGCCACGCTCAAAGAAATTCTTCTGGGGATCGTCGAGAGTGCTCCCTTTCAGAAACGCAGAGGTGACGGTGGAATGTATGCCGCCCCGCAGGAGTGAAGGCAGACCCGATCCACCCGCAGCACCGAATCTGGTTGGCGGCTCCTTTTGCCGCGATGGCTCTCGGAATGCTTTTGTTGAAAAGCGGCTGGGCAGCGTTGTTGCTATACCACGCGGTGATTATCGCAGCGTTGGTGGTGAATCGGGAACGCGCTTCATTGTCGTCTCTACTGAAAGGCTTCTCGATGGGGCCTCTACTGTTGATGCTCGTGATCGCGGCCGGGCTTTATTTCGGGCTCACTGCGTATTCGGCATCGAAAGATTTCGTCGGTGAGAAAGTTTCTGTCCTTGCCGGGTCGTGCGGGCCTCTTTTTGTCGTTTACCTGCTGCTCGTTAATCCGCCGCTCGAAGAACTGTTCTGGCGGGATCTTTTCGCAGCGAAATCGAAGTTGCCGTCATTCGGAGATCTTCTTTTCGGGTGTTTTCATTTTCCCATTCTGCTCCTGTTCCTGTCGCCGATGAAGCTGCCGATTGGAATTGCGATGATAGCGATCGGCGGTTGGGGGTGGCGTCAGATGCGGAATCGCTACGGAGGTTTGCTCCTGCCGTGGGCGGGACATTTTTTGGCAGATCTGACACTTGTTGCTGTTGTCCTTCGATTGCTGAGTCTCTAGCATCCTCTCATGAAATCGGTAGTTCTGTATCTAGTTGCCTCGTTTTGTCTGTTGCTCAGTTCAATAGCGAGAGACCAGCCCAATATTATCGTGATCTTTACCGATGATCATGGCTGGCCGGATGTCGGTGCAGCGGGAATTTACGAAGATCTAAAGACGCCTAACATTGATCAACTCGCGGCTGATGGAGCGCGTTGCACGAATGGCTATGTCACCGCTCCACAGTGTGTGCCGTCGAGAGGCGGGCTGCTCGCGGGAAGGGATCAAAGCCGGTTCGGGCTTGAGACCAACGGCAGCGGTCTTGAGGGATTCAACGCCGAAGTAACGATTGCCGAACGGATGAAGGCGGCTGGCTACGCAACCGGGCAGATCGGAAAGTGGCACCTCGGATCGGTTAAGGAAATCCCCTCACATGGATTCGACGATGTCTTTGCGAAGCATTCTGCTCAGCCGGGGTGGGCTAATTTCGGGTTGGATGGATCCGATGAAGAACCCGGTTTTGAGGAAACGGGAATGTATCATCTCGATGCCTGCAGTGCCGCCGCGACAGCATTTATTGACCGGCACAGCGAAGAGCCGTTTTTCCTTTATCTGGCATACCGGGCACCGCATGTGCCCCTGGACGCCCCGGAGAAAAAACTTTACCGCTTTACCGGCAAAATTCCCGAGCGCCGGCGTCAGGCGCTTGGGATTATCTCGGCGATGGATGATGGCATTGGAGCGGTGCGGGCAAAACTGGTTGAGAAAGAGCTCACTGGAAAGACGCTCATTTTTTTCATCGGGGACAACGGGGCTCCTTTGAAAATTCATAAAGTTGATGCTCCCGGTGGCGGCCCCGGCTGGGATGGTTCCTTGAATGTGCCGATGAATGGCGAGAAGGGGATGCTGAGCGAAGGGGGGATACGGGTGCCTTATATCGTGGCCTGGCCCGGAAGGATTCCGGCGGGACAGGTCTTTGATAAACCTGTCAGCTCGCTCGATGTTGCCGCAACCTCGGTCGCTATCTCGGGAGCCGGGAGCAGTGAGCTGCTCGACGGGGTGAACGTCGTCCCGCATCTCGCGGGAGAGGTGAAAGGCGTCCCGCACGAAGTTCTTTTCTGGCGATGGTCGGGGCAGTCGGCAATCCGTGAAGGAAACTGGAAGCTTCTTATCGGAGGAGCGAGGGAGTATCTTTACGACATTGTCGCTGATCCCGGAGAGACCACGAATCTCATGACGAAGCATCCCGAGGTGGCGGAGAGGCTCAGGAAGCGTCTCGCTGGGTGGACGCAGGAGTTGAATCCGCCCGGATTTATCAAAGGGATGGCTACGGCGTGGGAGCGATACTTTGATCACTACCTCGATGGGAAGACGGTCAGCTCGAAAGAAGCCGCGACTCTGGATCCTCCTGCTGTGAGCGGTTGGATCGCACGCAACGCCGAGTTGAAGGTTAAGGATGGCAAACTGCGCGTTCACGATTTGAACGGGAAGGCGAGGCTCTCGCCATTTATCGCGAACAATCAGGTGAAATTGAAGGGGCCTTTCCGGATCCGGATCCCGGCGGTACTGGCAGATTCGAAGGGGGAGGTTTCGATCGCCTGGCGGATCAGCGGTGAAAAAGACTTCGATGCAGTCAATGCTGTCACGATGACGAAAAATGCTGCCGGTGAGTATGAAGCGCTCGTTCCCGCTGAGGAAACGGTGATTCACCTTCGGGTTCGGTTGCCGGAAGGGAATGCGACGATTGGCGGGATCGTCGTGGAATCATCGGAAGGTGAGCTGATGCAGCGGTTCCGGTTTTAGCGAATTTCCTACGCGTTCCTGTCCGGAGCGGCAGGATCGTCCATTTGATCGCCAAACCGGAAGAACAGCGAGGAGACGACGACGCCTCCAAAGTAGAGCAAGCCCCAGCCAAGCAGGGTGGGGAGGTGATCGACAAGGAGGTTTTCCTCTTTCACTCCGAGGATGCTGCCGGTGAGTGCGGCGAGAAAAGCGCTGATGATTGCCCAGACGACCCGGAGGATCGCCTCGGTGCGAATGCGCTGAACGTGGGACAGGCTCGCGAGGATGCCGAGGCCCCAGGCAGCGGAAACGGGCCACCCCGCCGCGCCTTCGAGAAACCAGACAAAGACAAGAACGAGCGCGAGATACCCGGTGAATCGCAGGGCCATCGTCGAGGAAACCGGCCACTCCCATCGTATCGGCTCACTCTTTCCGGTGAAAAGAAACGATAGAAGAAAGTAGCCGAGAAAATCGACGAAAATGATCTCATCGACTTTTTCAGCGGCTGATCCTTCGGCGTGATCGGTCACTGCCAGCCAAATGAGATACCCGCACACCGCAATCTGGGAGAGCAGTTGAATCACCCCGCCGAAGAGTGGATTTTCGGGGGAGGGGCGCATTGTGAGTCCGGGACCGGCTGCCTCAAATACAGCTTCAGTGGTATTCCTGAAACAGCGAGCACCGGGAGTTTCGGGCGCTCCCCGCGCTGCCGCTTAAGCTGTTTTATTTTTCTTCCTTCTTCGCTTTTCCTTTTGGCTTCGCCGGTTTGGGAACGCTTTTCATGATGCTGACAGGAACGTCATTCTGAAGTGCCGGGCCCGCTGTGGTGCGACCCTCATTGACCGCTTTTTCGAGGGCTGCCTTCATCGTAGCGACTCTGTCAGGGTGCTCCGTCGCGAGATTGTTCTCCTCGCCGGGATCGGCAGAGAGATCGAACAGTTGCACGGGCGGCATTTGGCTCAAGTCGGCGCGGCCGGGGCGCGGGTTGCTCCAGCCTCCGGAACCGGGACACAGCGCGAGTTTCCAGTTGCCGTCGCGAATCGCGAAGCTGCCGTTGATGGACTGTGAGATGATGGAGGTTCGGATCCTATCCTCATTTCCGAGGAGGGCGGGAAGAAAAGACACGCTGTCCTCGCCTGCGCCTTCGGGAATTTCACCGCCGACGATTTCCGCTGCGGTCGCCATGAGATCGAACTGGCCGATGATCTGATCCGACTTCGTGCCCGGCTCAACTTTGCCCGGCCAGCGAACCAGAAAAGGGACACGATGGCCTCCTTCGAAAATGTCCGCTTTGTGACCACGGTAAATGTAGCTGGGGTGGTGGCCGGCCGCTTCGAGGGTGGGGAAGTCGGCCTGAGGCGAGCAGCCGTTGTCAGTCGTAAAAATGATGAGGGTATTGTCGGCGAGTCCGGCGTTGTCGAGGGCGTCGAGAACCTGGCCGACGGTTGAGTCCACTTGCATCGTGAAGTCACCGTAATCATTGATTCCGCTTTTGCCCTTCCACTCCTCGCTCGGAACGATAGGGGTGTGCGGCGCGTTGAGCGGGAAGTAGATGAAGAAAGGTGACTTCTTCTCCTTTTTGCCCTGTTCCTCAATGATCTCAACGGTTCGCTCTGTGATCTTCGGCAGGACATCGACCGCTTCGAAACTGGCTCCGGCCGGTCCGGGGCGATGGAAGGCTTTCTCCACGGTTGCCACTTCGGTGGGGACGCGGTCCTGAATGTAGACATAGGGCGGCATGTCGAGAGACGCACTGATACCGAAGAACGTATCGAAGCCGACATCGACAGGACCGTTTTTGATCGGTGCGGTGTAGTCGACGTCCCAGCCGATTTGGATTCCTTTTTTGCTGAAGTCACCTTTGTCGTTGGCGGTGCCCCCCTCTTTGAGAGGCCAGTTCATTCCGAGGTGCCACTTACCGACACAGGCGGTTTCGTAGCCATGGTCTTTGAGAAATCCCGCGACGGTGAGCCGGTCCGAATCAATAAGCGGTTCTGAGAATCCGCCGAGAACGCCTTTCTGCAGGTGGGTTCTCCAGTGGTAGCGACCGGTAAGAACAGAGTAGCGGGTCGGGGTGCAAACCGACGATGAAGTGTGAGCATCCGAGAAATACATGCCCTCTTTGGCGAGTCGGTCGATGTTCGGCGTGGGGATTTTTGACTCGGGATTGAGCGCCGAGACATCTCCGAAACCCTGGTCGTCGGCGAGAATGAAAATAATATTCGGATGAGCTGCCTTCTCGTCTCCCGTCACGCTTTCGGTGAGAAGGGTGGCGGAGAGACACAGGCAGAGGAGTGAGCTGGCGGAGTCGAAAAATTTCATCGCCGAAAGTGTGAAGGGTGATTGGCGATGCGTCGAGTGCGGTATTGCGGGTGAAGTGATATTTTGATGACGTCCGCGTGGTGTCTTTGCGGTTTTCCCGGTGAAAGATAGATTTTTACCGTATCCGGACTCGATTTACGGTTTTGTCTCGCTGCTGTGCAGGATCACGGAGGCCACGGTTGCGTAGCCGAAGCCCTTGAGCAGCATGAGTTCGTTCACTTCGTTGTATGGCCTCCCCGCGATGATGATTTTGGCCCTGCCTTCGGCGATTCCGTTGATCGCGATCAGTTCGTCGAGCGTTCCCTGATTGATGATCGTTTCGAGCTTCCTGCTCTGGATCGGGGAAAGCGCTTCAAGAAGGAGATCGAGTGATTCCCTTTCTTTCGACAGAGCAGGAGAATCGCCGATGAGATCTTTTCCTTTCGGGGAAACGCCGCAGAGGATGGGAGGCGTTGCCGATCTGGGCCGGTCGTCTCCCTGTGCTGCGGGAATTGCGAAAAAGAAGCCGAAAAGAGTTATGAGAAAGAAGGGTAGTTTCATGCTGCCGCCGTGTGTTTGAGATAATTAAGTTATAAGTGTTCAACTGAACGATTTCAGGATTGTCAAAATTCCGGGCAGAGTAAAGATTTATTTGAACAAATGAACAGTTGTTGGTTTTTTGTTAGCGCAAAAGAGGGGGAGAGGCATCGTTTACCACGGCTGTTTTCTACGGTAGCTTTCCGCCTTGAGGTTCACTCCGGGCCTTTCCAAATTTTGTCCCCGTTTCACTTTTGAGCGATTCAGATTCTCCCCGCCCTTTGCGCATTTCAGATCATTGGTTTCCCGACGAGGTCTGGTTCCGTGAGTATCTCACGCCGTCGATTCCCTGGAGCACTCTCGATTTGCTTACCCTCGTTCCTGAATCGGCGCGGGGCAGCTACGGCGTGGAAATGAGCGATTACGCGACGGTTGACGGGATTCGCTATGAGCCCGGACAACTCGTGATGGTGGAGACCACGGAGGAAATGAAGCAGCTTCTCGCCTCGATTCCATCACCTCGCGGGCTGATTTTTCCCTGGTTTGATCGCATCGTTCCCGGCTCGCTGTTGTTTCCTCATACCCGCCAGATCGACGGGGAGTCTTATCGCCTTCGTCTCAAAAACCGGATTGCGAAATCGTTTCTCATTACGGCGGGGCTTGTCGGCGTCGCCTGGTATTTTCCCGAGTTTATGATGCTGGCGCTTCTCGGGGGCATGATTTACGGCCTTTTTCCCCTCGTGGATTCGGCCATGGCCTGGTTTCGACGAGTTGAGAATCTCCCGGTGGAAGAACTGAATCGAAGCGTCGTCAACGGTGAGCTCTTTCGCCGCTGGGTCCTGACCAAGAAGACCCTCGGGCTCAAAGTCGCGCTGGGCGTCCTTGTTGCGATTTTTCTCGGTCAGATGGCGGTGGGGATAGAACCCTCGATTCTCGCTGCGGCGCTGGTGGAAAAGGCGGTCGTCGGAAAAGGGGAATGGTGGCGGATCATCACGGCGGGGCTGATGCATGGGAATGTGATTCACATTCTTTTCAACGGGATGGCTCTCTTCAGTCTCGGGCGGGTTCTCAGTGCCCTCGTGAGCCCGGCGCTCTTGAGTTTCGTTTTTACGCTGAGTGTGGTCACGGGATCTCTCGCGAGCATGTTTCTCCGCGCCGGTGATGCGCTCTCGGTCGGCGCCTCGGGCGGGATTCTCGGTTGCCTTGGTTTTCTCCTCGTCCTCTCACACAAGTTTCGCAAAGAGCTTCCCGACGGGCTCCGCAGCAGTTTGATCCAGTCGACGATTGTCCTCGCGATCTTCGGGCTTCTGGGAAGTCAGTTCATCGACAATGCGGCCCACGCCGGGGGATTAGCGGGCGGAGCGCTCATTGCGATTTTGATGTATCCCGGGCTTCGTCTCGGAGCGCATCGTGAGTCCGTATTCGTAAAAGCGCTTGGGTTTGCGAGTTTGCTGGTCCTCGCAGCCGGGGGTGCCAAGGTCGCTCTCGAACTCTGGGCCCTGAGAGGCTAGTTGGAGTTGTTCGAGGGAAATCAGGCGCGCCCTCTCGCGGTGAGGCTGCGCTACTTCCAATGAATCGCGAGCCAGACGGTGTCTTCGTCCGGTGAGGTGCCTGCGACCCGATGGCGTCGGTGTGCAGGGATTTCGACCCAGTCGCCGGGTTTCATATCGAGGGGCGATTCTGAATCTTCAAAGACGAGCTGCGCAGCGCCTTTGATTACAATAACCCATTCCGAGCTGTCCTCATCATACCAGAAATCAGCTGGCGACTGATGCCCTCGCGAGACGATGCGTTCGATTTTAAAATTCCCTTTTCCCGATGCGAGAACCTCGACGAGCTCTTCGTTCAGGGTGTCGGGGATTGATTCGAAGAGATTGCCTGGTGTCATCGCGCTGCGTCGAGTCTGCTCTTTTTGGCGCGAGAGGGAAAGAAACAAAGCCAGTGGGGGGCGGCTCTGAACGAGCCTTAAAACCGGTTTCTCTCCGGCCTTGTTTCAAAATGGTCGGGACGACAGGATTTGAACCTGCGACCCCCACACCCCCAGTGTGATGCGCTACCAAACTGCGCCACGTCCCGTCGACCATTGAAACACCGCCTTTGGAGCGGTGAGGCGCACAGTTTGGATGATTTTCTTCGATTCGCAAGTGACTTGTGCCCCAAAATATCCATCAAAGCGGGAGAACTTTTTAGACTCGGTACGATTCTATGCCATGCTGGACAGCTCATGAGTAAGGGAAACATCAATGTTGCAGTAATTGGGGCGAGTGGTTACACGGGGCAGGAGCTGCTGCGACTTCTCGTGATGCACCCCGATGTGAATCTCGCAGCGGTGACCTCACGTAAGGAGGCGGGCCGGCCTCTAACCGACATCTACCCGCGTTTGAGAAACGCAAAAGGGATTGAGGGACTGACGTTTTCGATGCCCGAAGTGGAACTGCTTGTTGCCGCCGGCGTTGAGACAGCGTTCCTCGCTTTGCCTCACGGTGTCGCTTCCGAGTATGCCATAGCGCTGCTTGAGAAAGGTATCCGTGTGATTGATCTGAGCGCGGATTTCCGGCTTCGAAGCTCTGCGGTGTATGAGGAGTTTTACGGAGCTGCTCATCCGGCTCCGCATTTGCTTGATGAGGCGGTATACGGACTTCCCGAGGTTTATCGGGAAGAGATCAGGAAGGCTAAGCTGGTAGCGTCCCCGGGATGTTATCCAACGAGTATCCTCGTGCCATTGGTCCCTCTCTTGAAAGCCGGCCTCGTTTCCCCTGAGGGGATTTCTGTATCCAGTTTGTCCGGATCCAGCGGTGCCGGTAAGAAAGCTGATCTGAGCCTTCTTTTCCCGGAAGTGAATGAGAGTCTGCGTGCCTACGGAGCGCCGAAGCACAGGCACCTCAGTGAGATCGAGCAGGAAATGTCTATTGCTTCAGGGAAGGAAACGAGGATCAGTTTTGTGCCCCACTTGATGCCGATTACGGCCGGTATTGCATCTACCATCTTCTGTAATCCGGTCGCTGGATTATCAACGGCGCAGGTTGAAGAAACCTTCCGTGACTTCTACGTGGATAGTCCCTTTGTGCGGGTACTGGGGGAAGGCGTCTTTCCGGATACAAAAAATGTAGTTAGAACAAACTTTGTTGATATAGGTTGGGTTTTTGATAAAAGAACGGAGAAGCTTATTCTCTGCAGCGCAGAGGACAACCTCGGCAAAGGCGCCGGAGGCCAGGCGATACAGAGTTTGAATGTGATGCATGGTCTCGAAGAGTCGACAGGGTTGATGAACTTTTAGAAATTAGATTGGGAAGGTTATGGCGAGGAAATTAAGGCAAATCGAAGGGAGTATCTGCGCTCCGAAGGGCTTTCTGGCTTCAGCGGTGAGCTGTGGTATCAAGGACCCGAACGCGACGCGCGATGACCTCGCGATCATCTACTCGGAGTTTCCCACGGTGGGCTCTGCGGTATTTACACAGAACGAAGTGCGGGCGGCACCGGTTCGACTTTCCTCCAGTTACCTCAAGTCCACTGAACCCCGCGCCATCGTCGTGAACAGTGGCAATGCAAACGCCTGCACCGGGCACGAAGGTATGATCAATGCGCGTGCCATGGCCAGCGCCACGAGCAAAGCTCTGAAGCTCAAGCAACGCGAAGTTCAGGTCTGTTCGACCGGTATCATCGGGGTTCCGCTTCCGGTGGATCGCATTGAGCCTAAGATCCCGCTCGCAGTGGAAGGGCTCGGTCGTGATGCAGCCCATGCGGAAGCGGCTTCACGCGCCATCATGACGAGTGATACCTGCCCGAAAGAAATTGCCGTTCAGACGAAAGTGAACGGGAAGATGGTTCGAATCGGTGCAATCGCCAAAGGAGCCGGGATGATCAATCCCCACATGGCGACGATGCTTTGCTTTGTCACCACTGACGCCTCTGTTTCCAAAGCCGAGATTGAAGCGGCAACGAAGGAGGCGGTCGATCATTCCTTCAATCGCATTTCGGTAGATGGTGACATGAGCACCAATGACACTGTTATTGTGATGGCAAACGGGGCTGCCGAAAATGATCAGATTACCCGCAGTGGCAAAGGGAGTGCTGAATTCCGAAGCGCTCTCAATCAGGTCATGCTTGATCTCGCTAAGAAGATTGTCTCCGACGGGGAGCGTGTAACCAAGCTTGTCGAAGTGCAGGTGAGAGGAGCGGCCTCGAACCTCGATGCTGAGCGTGCTGCCCGCGCAGTCGCGAATTCCAAACTCGTGAAATGCTCGTGGAATGGAGAAGATCCGAACTGGGGCCGTATCATCCATGCGGTTGGATACTCCGGTGCGCGGGTCAAGGAAGAGATGGTCGATATCTATATCGGTGGACTGCTCGCTGCTAAAAACGGTCTCGCCACCAAAACTGAAATCGATAAGCTTTCCGAGGCGGTTTCCGCATCGGAGTTCACGGTCGGGATTGATCTCCATCTGGGTAAGGGGGAGTATACTGTCTACACGGCCGATCTCTCTCCGGAGTATGTGCTCTTCAATCGTGAAGAATATTCACTGAACCGTAAGAAGTAGGGTTTACAGCTCTCTCAAGGATTTCCCCGTTTTGCCACTGGCACCTTTGAGGCGTCGGGAGGGCTTGCGGGGGAACCGGAATGGCGGTTATCTTCCGTCATGTCGAAACTTCTTTGCGGCGCTGCGGCTCTGATGCTGCTGGCCTTTACTATTTCAGGAAAGTCCATCGGGGCAGAAGAGGATTTAAGTTTTTCCGACATCAAAGCGCCGGAGCACGGGTATTGGGACCGTCCCCTCAACGATCCTTTCACCCGGTTTAAAGAGCAGCTCGAGCAGGGCAGTATCAAGCTCGACTATTCCAGTGAGAAGCGATTCCTGACGAGTTTGCTCAAGGCGCTGAACATATCCGAGTCAACCCAGATGCTGGTCTACTCGACGACGAGCCTTCAGCTCAGTCTCATTTCCCCGAAAACGCCGAGAGCGGTGTATTTCAACGAGGATATCTATCTGGGCTATGTTCAGGGTGGGCGAATTGAAATCGTCTCGATCGACCCTGAACTTGGCGGGATTTTTTACATCTTCGACATTCCACGCGGAGGTGCGAAGCCTGTCGTGGACCGTTCGCGGCGCTGCATGAACTGCCACTCAGGCGAAGACACGCACGAGGTGCCCGGGGTTGTCATTAAATCGGTCATTCCCGGTCCCAAAGGAGGCAGCCTCGATTCATACAGACGGGGGCAGTCAGGCCACGGGATTCCGTTCAGCGAACGTTTCGGGGGGTGGCACGTCACCGGCGCCGATAATCTCCAGCCGCATTGGGGAAATTTAACGGGGAATTTCACGCCGGACGGCATTGTCACGACTCCACTGCCTCCGGGGGAGGCGTTCGACTGGTCGGTCTTTCCCGTCGCGACGAGCGATATTCTGGCTCATCTTCTTCACGAGCATCAGGCCGGTTTCGTGAACCGTGTCATTCAGGCGCACTACCGAATTCGAACGGCGTTGCACAACGGCAGAGGGAAACTGCCCGGGAACGACAGAGCGATCATGGCGGAGCAGGCCGATATGATCGCGCGGTATTTGCTCTTTGCCGATGAGGCGGAATTGCCGGAAGGGGGAATCGCGGGAGACAGTCAATTGAAAGAGGATTTCCTCGCGGTTCGTAAAAGCAACAGCGAGGGAGATTCGCTCCGTGATTTTGATCTGGAGAAGGGCGTTTTCCGGAACCGGTGCAGCTACATGATTTACACGCCGGTTTTTCAGAATTTGCCGGAAGGGTTTAAGAAACTGATCTATAACCGATTGGCGAAGGCGCTTGCTCCCGGTAACGGTGATCCGGAATTCGCTTATCTCCTCGAGGATGAAAAGGTCAGGATCAGGGCGATTCTTGCAGAGACGCTATCGGACCTGCCGAAGGGCTGGCAGTAAAAACGAAAAAAGCGTTCCCGCACACTGCAAGAACGCTTTCTAAGTAAGTGTTTCAGTTAACTGAAACGCAGTAACTCACCCTTCGGTGTCTGCTTTTTCAGTAGGTTTGCCTGCCTGCAACCAGCCGGAGATTCCAGCGGAGAGGTGCTTGATGTTTTTGAAACCTGCTTTTTCAGCTGCTGAAGCGCCTGCTTTATATGCTGAGCATGAAGGACCGCCGCAGTATGCGACAACGAGCTTGTCCTTGTCGTCGCCGAGGGCAGCGGCAAGGTCAGTTTTGTCGGAGCGAAAATCAACCGCACCGGGGATGTGGCCTTTTGCATAAGACTTCGATCCGTTCACATCAAGGAGAACGACTTCACCGTCTTTGATTGCTTTTTCGAGTTCAGTGATGCTGATGTCAGGATATTCCCCTGCAAAAGCAACTGAGGCGAAGAGTGCGCATGTGAGTGTAGCCAGTAGTGTTTTCATTTTTTAGTATTGGTTTTTTTGTTTGGTTTCATATCCGGAAGTCAATGAGTCCGAATCGACAGTGAATTTAGCAGTAGGCCGCCAACACACCAATCGAGATCGTAGACGCGATTGAGCCCTGATATTTACAACCGAATCTTTCGACAATGCTCTAAAACAAATGTTCGAAGGAAATTGAGAAAATTCGGAGCTGCGGGGAAGCTTTGAAAGGGCCGGTTGTGCATATCGTAGAGGGAGCGGGGCGGGAGGGGCGCCGGATCTGCTGATTCTGGGGGGGGGATATTTAAATTCAGGTATTTTCGAAACCTGAAGTAACCGAATCTTCCCTTGCCCGAGGCGGGATTTCGGCGATGTTGGCGGCTTTTCTTTCCGATGGATACCAGTTTCCAGAAGCAGATCGATAAAGCAGCAGTCCTGCTGGAAGCCTTGCCGTACCTACAGACGTTTCGCGGTGAGACCTTTCTCATTAAAGTCGGAGGCAGCGCGATGGATGATTCCGCTCTCGTGAGGCGTCTCCTCCGTGACATTGTTTTCATGGAGGTGGCGGGAATCAATCCGGTGATCGTGCATGGCGGTGGCAAGGCGATTTCCGCGGCAATGCAGGAGTCAGGCCTCGCTGCTGAGTTTGTCGGAGGCCTCCGCGTGACCACCGATGAGTCCATGGCCATCGTCGAGGAAACGTTGAGTCGGGTCATCAATCCGGGACTGGTTGAGGGAATTGAGAGTTTTGGCGGGAAAGCCATCGGTGTTCCCGGGAACGAAGCCTTTATCGGAGAGCGCATCAACGGGTGGTCTCAGGATGAAAAGCGGGAAGTCAGCCTCGGTCGCGTTGGCCGCGTCATCGGGTTCGATACCTCAACGATCCGCGCGGCGATCTCTTCGGAGATTGTTCCTGTGGTATCGCCGGTTGCCTCTGAAGCGGGAACGAAATTGAGCCTCAACGTCAATGCCGACCTTGCCGCGAGTGCTCTCGCGGCGGAGCTGAAAGCCGCTAAATTGATTTATCTTAGCGATGTGTTAGGGCTGATGCAGGATCCCTCGGACGAGTCGAGTTTGATCCACTCGCTCAATGCGAGAGATGCCGAAGGCCTTATCGAGGACGGCACCATCGGCGGCGGGATGATTCCCAAGGTCCGGTCGTCAGTCGAGGCGCTCAACGCGGGCGTTGGGAAAGTACACATGATCGACGGGCGGATTTCCCATTCGCTGTTGCTGGAGATTTATACCGAGGACGGAATCGGGACTGAAATTGTAAAATGAGTGAAACTAAAACCACTATCGAACTGACAGACGAGTTTCTTCTTGGGAACTACGGCCGATTTCCTGTCGTCTTTTCGAGAGGGGAAGGCGGCTACATTTTCGATGAGGAGGGGAATAAGGTCCTCGATTTTGCGACGGGCATTGCGGTCTGCTCACTCGGGCATTGTCCGCCGGTGATGCAGAAGGCGCTTACTGAGCAGGGTGGAAAACTGATCCACTGTTCCAATCTCTATCACATTCGTGAGCAGGCCGAACTGGGGCAGTTCGTCGTTGAGAAAATGTTGAAGCGCCCCGGAAAGGTCTTTTTCTGCAACAGCGGAGCCGAGGCGAATGACGGGCTCATCAAGCTGGCGAGGAAGCGCGCTTACGACAAGTTCGGGCCGGAAACGACGAAGCGGGATGTCGTGACCTGCAAGCAGTCGTTCCACGGGCGGACCCTCGGCGGGATTGCCGCGACCGGACAGGACAAGGTGAAGATCGGATTTGATCCGCTTTTGCCGGGGTTTCTTCATGTCCCCTTTAATGATCCTGAGGCACTCCGCGAGGCCGTTTCGGAAAATACGGCAGCGATCCTTTTTGAACCGGTGCAGGGCGAGGGCGGCATTCATTCCGCCAGCCCCGAGTTCATGGCGATGGCCGATCAGCTGCGGGAGGAATACGATCTTCTTCTCATGTTTGACGAGGTTCAGTGCGGGTCGGGACGGACCGGTGACTGGTGCGGATGGAGAACGGTTCTGGAGCATTCAGACGTCAGCGTCGAGCCGGATGCGGTGAGCTGGGCGAAAGGATTTGGAGGCGGTTTCCCGATCGGGGCAATCTGGGCGAGTGATGACTGCGCCGGAGCGATGGGACCGGGAACGCATGGTTCGACTTTCGGCGGAACCCCTCTGGCCTCCGCTGTTTCTCTGGCGGTGCTGGAGGAAATCGAGAGCTGCGGTGCGCTTGCCAATGTGAAACGCCAGGAAGCCCGAATTCGTGAGGCGGTTGCTTCGTGGAATTGTCCGCTCATTGAATCGCTTCGGGGCGTGGGCCTCATGCTGGGTTTTGTGCTCAATAAAGAGGCAATCGCCAGGGTGCCGGGATTTTCCGATTCGGGACAGACCCCTGCTTTGTTTGTCGTGAACAAGGTCATGGAGCAGAAAATGCTCACCGTTCCCGCAGGGGCGGACGTGGTTCGTTGGCTTCCTAGGCTCGATGTGCCGGATGCCGAGATCGACGAGGCATTGACCGTTTTTCGCGGAGTCCTCGACGGACTGGCCGCGCTCTAGTATAGATTTTTTTGGTTATGAAACACCTCTTAGGTATCGAGCAATTGTCAGCGAGTGAGATCGAATCACTGGTGGAAAAGGCGATCGAGTTAAAGGCGAATCGCGGAAAGCAGATTGAGCATCCCCTCGCGGGGGAAACATGGGCGATGATTTTTACGAAATCGTCGACGAGAACCCGTGTCAGTTTTGAAGTGGGCCTCAATGAGTTCGGGGCGCGTCCTCTGTTTCTTAATTCGAAAGACGTTCAGCTCGGTCGTGGTGAGCCGATTAAGGATACCGCCCGCGTTCTCGGACGCATGGTTCACGGGGCCATCATCAGGACTTTTGATCAACAGGATGTCGTTGATTTTGCCGAGTTCGGAAAAATTCCAACAATCAATGCTCTCACCGATGAAGAGCACCCCTGCCAGATTCTCGCCGATTTGATGACGATTCGGGAAAAGCTTGGCGGTTGGGAAGGAAAGAAAATTTCTTTCTTTGGTGACGGCGATTGCAACATGGGGCGCTCCTGGGCGTGGGCGGCGAAGCACCTTGGCTTTGAGCTGTGCATCGCGGCTCCGCAGGCGTTTCAACCGGCTGAAGAGTTTATGACTCGTCTTGGAAGCGCTCCGGTGACGATCACGGATGACGTGAAAGTCGCCGCTGAAAACTGTGATGTTCTCTACACCGACACCTGGGTGAGCATGGGGAAAGAGGAGGAAGCGGGCGCGCGATTGATCGAGCTGGCTCCTTTCCAGATCAATTCGGAAGTGCTCGGGATGGCGAATCAAAATGCGATCGTTCAGCACTGTCTGCCTGCTTATCGTGACAATGAAATCACCGAGGAGGTCCTTGAAGAACGTCAGGATGAAATCTTTCAGCAGGCGGAGAACCGGCTCCATGCTCAGAAAGCGATTTTGATGGCGCTTGCAAAAGCGCGCTGAAAAAAGCCTTTCAAGGGCGGTTTCCTCACAAAATTTTCACTCGTCAATAAAGAGTGGTTGGGCGACAGTGCTCCAGTATGAAACAGCGAAGCGAACTTTGCGAAAGCCACGGCGAGGAAATTGCCAACACGATCAGTCACGGCATCGGCGTCGCGATGGGGATCGTCGGATTGGTGATTATGGTGAAGCTGGCGATCCCGTTCGGGGCCTGGCATGTCACCAGTGTAAGCGTTTTCGGAGCGAGTTTGATCCTCCTCTATCTGGGGTCGACTCTTTATCACTGGGTGAACTCGCACCGCTTGAAGCGGGTCTTCCAGGTCCTTGACCACGCGCTGATTTTCGTGCTCATCGCAGGGAGCTACACTCCGTGGTTACTCGTGAATCTGAGAGGGCCGTGGGGCTGGTCTCTTTTCGGCGTTGTCTGGGGGATTGCGATCGTCGGAATCGTCTTGAAGGCGGTTTTCCTGCCTCGCTACGATCGAATCGGCGCGATCCTTTACGTTCTCATGGGATGGATCATTTGCATCGCGTTGAAGCCACTCATCGCGAGTGTCAACAGTGTCGGACTCGCCTGGCTCGTAGCCGGCGGGCTCTGTTATTCTGGCGGCGTCGTTTTCTACCTGATGCGGAATGTGAAATATTCCCACATGATCTGGCACCTCTTTGTCCTCGCAGGGAGCTTTTGTCACATCCTTGCAGTGATCTACGGCGTCCTGAAATAATCAGCCTTCGAGGCCGGTAATCCCCACTGCGGAACTGCTCCCGAACTGATCAATCTTCACTCCCATGCGCTGAGCGATGGGGATGAACAGGTTGGAGAAAGGCGTGTTGTCGTCTTCGTCATGGGCGATGTGGCCGGCGTGTTTGAATCCGCCTCCGGCGAAAAGAACCGGGAGATTGCGCCAATCGTGGCTGCTCGCATTGCCGAGGTTGGAGCCGTAGAGAACGGAGGTGTGATCGAGTAGCGATTTTCCGTTCTCCTCGACCGCTTTCATTTTGGTGAGGAATTCCCCGAGCACTTTGAACTCGGCCTCCTCGATGATTTTCAGTTCGTCGATCTTCTCGGGATCTTTTCCGTGGTGGGAGAGGTTGTGCCAATCGGTGTCGACGCCCTGGATGGCGGGAACGGCGTTCATCCCCGCGAGCTGGAAGGTGACCGTCCGTGTTGAGTCTGACTGCAGCGCGAGAACGATCATGTCGTTCATGAGCCGTTGTTTGCCGATCGCGTCCGCTTTGTCCTGGATGTCTTTCGGCTCGGTCGCTTCGGTTTTCGGTTTCGGTTGCTGGACCCAGCCTTCGGATTGCTGGAGGCGGGTTTCCAGTTCCCGAACCGAAGTGAGATACTCGTCGAGTTTTTCCTGATCCTTATCGCCGAGCTTCCGGTCGAGTTTCTTCGCTTCGCCGAGGACTGTATCGAGAATGCTGCGTCCGCGGCGGAACTGGCGCATTTCCTCTTCCACTTCGCGTTCCGTTCCCTGAGTGAAAAGCGCTTTGAACAATTTGGAAGGGGACGTTTCCCCGGGGATTTCGACACCGTTGGCGGTCCACGACATCGAGCGTCCGTTCGTGGAGAGGGCGAGGTAGGGGTAGCGGGTTTCGTGACCGATTTGATCCGCGATGAGCTGGTCGATTGAGATGCTGTTTTTGAACCCGGCCAGTCCCGGACGGCGGGCGGAGGTCAGCCATGTCAGTTCGGAGGCGTGACCGTTGTTGCCCTGTTGATCGGGGTGTGAAAGGCCCGAGATGACCGTGAAATCGGAGCGATGATCTTTGAGTGGGGTGAGGTAGGGCGTCAGTTCGTAGTCGGTTCCTGTTTTGGTCGGGAAAAGATAGGGAGTATGAAAACCGAGTGTCGCGCACATCGCTACAAAACGATCCGGAGCCTTGCTGGAGGCACCACGGGAGAAAGCCGGGGTCATCGCTTCGAGGAAAGGAAGACCCATCGCTGTAGCTCCGAGGCCTCTCAGAAAATGGCGACGGTTCAGTGACTTTCCTGAGGCAATAAAGGGAGTGTTCATAAAAGTAGGTGGGGGTGAAAGTTTACTTCCGGCGAAAAATTCGGCTGCTGATGACGAGTCGAACGAGGTCGCGAACGCCGTGACCTGTTTCTCCGGACTTCCGGACGATCTCATTGATCTCGGGGCGGTCTGAAAATCCCATTTCCCTGCCCGTTGCGAAGACGAGCAGTTTTGTAGTGAGGTTCTTTGCCAGTTTGTCAGGATCGGCGGCGAGGAGGTTTTGATATTCCCGAAAGCTGGAAAATGAGGTTCCGTCAGGGAGGGCGCCGCTTGAATCGACCGGCTGACCGATTTTGTAGCGGACCGGTTTTCCGCGAACCATTCTCATATCCACTTTTTCCCCTTCGCCGAGGCTGCGGAAGCGGTCTCTCCAGCCTCCGATAGGATTGAAGGATTCGAGGGCGAATCCCGGAGGATCGATCATGGTATGACAGGATTGGCAGTTCTCTGAATCTTTGTGTTTTTCGAGAATTTCGCGAAGCGTCTCTGCTCCGCGAATATCCGGCTCGACTCCGGGGACGCCCGCCGGTGGCGGTGCCGGATGCTGACCGAGGATGCGCTCATTGATCCAGACGCCGCGCAGGACGGGGGAGGTGTTGGTGCCGTTGGCGGATACTTTTAAGATGCTTCCATGAGAGAGAATCCCGCCGCGATTCGAGTCGGTGGGAAGGCTGACCCGTTCGATCACCGGATTGGTGACGCCATCAATTCCGTAGTGATCTGCGAGGCGGGAATTCAGCATCGCAAAGTCAGATTTAACGATCGTCGAAACAGGAAGGTTGGCGTTCAGCATCTCCCTGAAAAAGCTCCGTGTCTCGTCGATCATCGAAAACTGGAGATAGCGGTCAAATTCAGGGAAGAGACGTTCATCGGGATTGGTAAAGTCGATGCTGCGAAGGTCGAGCCATCCGTCGGTGAAATCGGTGATGAAGTGTTCAAAGTCTTTTCCCTGCATGAGGCGATCCGCTTTAGAAAGGAGCAACTCGGGAGACTTCGACAGTTCGCCCGTTGCCGCCGCGGCGAGAAGTTCCTCGTCCGGGGCGTTTCGGGTCAGAAAGTAGGAGAGTCGGCTCGCGAGTTCGAAATCGTCGAGATCTTTTCTCATCTCGTTGAGATACAGGAAATCCGGCGAGCAGAGCATCGCGGCGAGGGCGGTGAGAAGTGAATCTTCAAATGATTCCCCTTTGGCGAGCTCGGACTGAAAAAGGATCAGGTAGGGCGCTACTTTCTCCTCGCTGGCGGGACGGCGGAATGCGGCGTTGGCGAAGCGGTGCAGAACGGGAATGACGTCATCGGTAGGCGATTCTGAAATGATCTCGAATTTCGGAACGTACCAGGATTTCGCTTTGTCAGCCGGATTGCGAGGTTCGATCTCCTTTCGATTCAGCCCTTCGAAAATAAGCCGGTAACCCCGTGACGGAATCTCTTCGATGATTGGGCCCGTGATTTCGACGGAATTGATCGCGAGGCCGGGGCCTCTATAGTTGGCGATGCCCTCGCGGTTGATGAGATATTCATTGTCGTAGATTCCCTGAGGCTTGATTTCGACCATGTAGCGTTCGTCCATCCACGCACTGATCTCCACGGTGGTGGGCTTGCCGGGAGGGAGGGATCGATAGGCGTAGATCGGTTTCTCTGACGCTCTCGCAAAAGAGGTGCCTCCAATCGAAAAGGTGATCGGTTTGTCGCTTTGATAGGCGTAGCCGGTTACTTTGATTTGATAGCGTCCCCGTGCCGGGGCATAGGCTTCCCTCAGCATTCCGGTGGGGTAGGCTCTGGCCTGGAAAAAGACGATTGCCCCGTCGGGGGCTTTGAGCCAGGACTCGCCTACAAACTTTTCAGCCCCCCGTGTTTCGGCGTAGCTCGCAGTGACGGTTTCGGGCGCGTTCTCGGTGTCCGGATTGAGTGCGACCGCCTCCTCAAGCGCTTTCGTCGCGAGGTCGATGTAGTAGCGTAACTGCACTTTTGACATGCCGAGCTGCTCACCGACGTTGTCGAATCCATCGGCCCTTCCGTCCTCGGGCAGGTAGCTCTCGGCGTCGATACGAACGCCGAGGAGCTCGTTAATCGTATTCTGGTATTCCCGCCGGTTCAGTCTCCGCAAAACGGTTTGTTTTGTCGCCGCGTGGGCCTCGGAGAGGGAGGGGGCGAGCTCGGAGGCGAAGATGCGTTTCTCCCCCGTGGAGGGAGCTTCCTTATCCTTTGGCGGCATTTCACCTTTGGCAACGCGGTCGTAAATGTAGATCCATTTGTCGAGCGCGGCCGGGTCGCTGAGATCCTGCGAAAGGGCGTAGAGATCGAGTCCGCCCTTGTTCGTCAGATCGTCGTGGCATTCGTAACAGTGCTTTTCAAAAAAGGGCTCAATCTTCTTCGTGAATCCGTCGGCAGCGTGTCCGGAAAAGACGAGAGCGCAGCCGAGGAGGGGGCTGATACAAAAAGTAGCGATGTCGCTTCTACTGAGATGACGCATAAAGGAGGGAGTCTGCGCTCCAATTTACCGCAAACCGATTTTGAATCCCATCTAAAAACGGTAGCGCGTTGATGTTTGTTTGCTGTGGCTGAAAAGGGTCAAGCGAGAGGACTTAAGAGGGTTGGATGGCTCACCTGACCCTGTTGATAAAGCGGTTCCCATGGTTCCGTTCGTTCCCTGAAAGATGGAATACGTGTTTTTCGCAGATTGACTTGGATGCGTGATGAGGGCACAAAAGAGTGATTCTTTTGATGTCCAGAATGAGTGATAAAACTGCTTTTGTAACGGGTGCGAGTAAGGGTGTCGGCCGCGGGATTGCCTACGGTTTGGCCGATGCGGGATGGAACGTCGCGATCAACTATCACAGTGATCAGGCCGGTGCGGATGAGACTCGGGAGGCGATTGAGGCGAAGGGACGCAAATGCTTCGCGGTTTCCGGAGATGTCGGTAACAAGGCCGACGTTGAAAAAATGTTCGCTGCCGTCGTTGAGGAAATGGGACAGCTCGACTGTCTCGTGAACAACGCGGGACGTCAGACCTTTGCTTCATTGTTAGATCTTTCCGAAGAGGACTGGGACAAGACGATTAAGACGAATTTGAAAGGCGGCTTTCTCTGCACTCAGGCCGGTGGCCGGATCATGAAAGATCAGGGCCGCGGAGGGTCGATCATCAATATCGGTTCCGGTGCCAATAAGCAGCCCTTTTTGAACCTGGTCGATTACTGCGCGTCAAAAGGCGGGCTTGATCAGCTGACCCGCGTCAGTGCCTGCGAGCTGGGGAAATACGGCGTTCGTGTCAATTGCGTGGCGCCCGGAGCGATTGAGATTGAGCGAACCAAAGAGGAGTCTCCCGATTATGCGGGTGACTGGTCACCGCTCACGCCGATGGGGCGTGTCGGAACGCCGCAGGATGTTGCCTCCATGGTTGTCCACCTCGCGAGCGACGCAGCGGATTTCATCACCGG
>JARGPH010000044.1:0-3685 GCA_029213065.1 Verrucomicrobiales bacterium
TTCTCACCTTCTCACCTTCTCACCTTCTCACCTTCTCACCTTCTCACCTTCTCACGGCCCGCCAGGGCCTAATCATAATACCCTTCAACAACCCATTCCCCCTCCTTCCCAACGAGGCGGAAGAGCCCCTTCTGTTTTAATTCGAGATCCCATTCGACGCGGTTCCAGGCTTTTCCGTGGTCCCACCATTCCCCTTCATTTCGCCAGGGACCGTAGGCGGTCGTGACGATGCCTTTAGCCCGGGACGAATCGAGACGCGTCGGTATTTCATCCTGAAACTCGACCTCCGCGACGACCCGCCTCGCGTAACGCCGGAAGGTTGCGCCGATCTGCTTTGCGCCCGATGCCTCATACCGCAGCCCTTCCTCCTCCACCACCAAGGCGGCCTGGTGATCCGGTTCGTCGATCTCGGCGGAGAGCGGCACGAGCTCGAACTGGTCGGGGCGATGCGTGTCTTTTGGACGGGGCGAACCGACCCGGTCACTGCCGACAATTTGCCGCAACCGTTTCAGGGTTTCCTCGTAGTGATGCCGGTTCTTCAACCCCGCTCCGAAAAGCGTTTGCTGCGAGGCAATGAGATCCGATGGCTCGAGTCGAAGCCGCACCGAACTGATCCCCGACTTGAGCTCCAGGGTTTCGAGATGACCGCTTCCAACCCGGAAAAGAACGTCTTCATCGAGCGTCGGTTCGGGAAGCGGGAGACGCTTTCCGTAGCAACTCCCGTCGGAAAAACTGAGGAGCAAATGCACCGCCGTCGCAGCGCGCCCTGTTCCCGAAAGACGAATCGTGAGCCGCTCGATAAAACGGTGCAGAATGAAGAGAACCGGCTCGCGCTCACGCACCTCGTATTCGAAGTCGTAGTGCTCTTCGAAGAGCAGCTCGAGGGAGGCCGGCTTGAGAGGGCGCTGCAACCGACCGGTGAGTCGCAACCACAATTCAACCCCTTCCTCCCCGAGTCGGGAGGCGATCATTTCGCGACGCAGCCCCGCAAAAGCACCGAGAGTATCGACTCCCCAGAGATGCAATTTTTCAACGAGACCGGCACTGATCTCTGCAACGCTGACCGGTAACTGCTCCAGCAAACCGGAGCGATTCTCCGGTGCGAGATGCCACAGTCGAATCCCCCGTTCCTGCGCGACCTGAGCAGCGATGCGGGCAAGCGACGGCGTTTCCCCCATCCCGACAACGACATCCAGCCCTGCGGAATCGAGACGGTTGAGGAGACTTCGCGCGCTGTCGTCCCGGTGCATTTCCGGTTGCGAGGAAAGATCGAGCGTCACCATTCCCTGTTCGGTTTCTTCAATGAGCGGGACCCAGTTGAGCGCCAGCTCGAGGAGGACGCGTTCCGCCGCCGTTTCTGCAGCGGCGGAGGGTTGTTTGATGGTCAGGTCAGGACACCGGGCCAGCGCCTGAACCGTGGGAATCCCTGCGAAAACGCCTGCCTGTTCGGCGACAGGATTGCAGCAAAGCACGACCGACTGGCGCTTGCTGTCATCAATGAGCGCGACAGGAATCCCGCGATTGCTGCGTCGCAAGACAGCCTGGAGACGAAAATCGGCGCACCAGACCACGGCGTAGTGGTTGGCACGGGAGAGGGATGACGGTAGACGTGGCATCGTTCCGGATGGGCTTATCCCGCCTGCAGAGCCTCCAATGGACAGGCCCGGCGACTTGGCTTCTGACTGGAAGAGAAATGCGTCCGGCGAAACCGTCCCCGCTTTACGAGTTCGGCCCGGTTCTCATTCAATGAGGCGAGTGGCATCGGTATCGTGACTTCGACACGCACCTTCGACGCGGCGGTGACGGGTGACGGGGCAAAGAGCACCGTGACAGTCTCGCGCTGCCGCATTTGCCCGAGAATCCGGTACCACTGATTTGAGCGAACCGACTTCCAATCCGCCGCCTCGCTGTCGCGAAGGTCGACGAGGAAGAGTGAAAAATTCTCGTCCCGGGTCGCGACGTCGAGCGCTTCGATCGCCATCTTTGCATTATCGCATCCCACCCAGAGAAGCACCTCGAGATCCTGATCCGGAAAACTCCACGGCGTGAAGCCCCGGCCCACATCCAGCAGCATGACGTAGCGCCTTTCCCGCCTAGCGAGAGCGAGCAGTTCCGCCATAACGAGCCCGCTACCCGAGGAGACAGACGAGCCGATCATTTCGGTGAGCTGCCCGCGGGGAAGGCCACCACCGAGCGCCTCGTCCAACCCCGGAAAGTGCGTCGGGAGACAGGCATTATGAGCCTCGCGCTCTTGCAGAAACTCGGTTCCTGAAACAACCTTCCCTCCCAGCTGATTGCGAATCGCCTCCAGCGCTGCTTTTTTTCCCGAATCGACCATTAATTTTGAAATACTGCTTTCTTGAACAGTATTTCAAAACAAGGTTGATTCAAGATCTAAAACCGGCAATTAAGTGCGGAGATTCAAATAGCCGCCATCGATGTTGAAACTCTGCCCGGTGATGTAGGAGGAATCATCAGAGCAAAGATAGAGGGCCAGATTGGCAATCTCCTCCGGCTTCGCCATGCGCCCAATCGGCTGCACCGCTGAGAGCTTCTGAAACATTTCCTCTTTGTTATCGGGATAGTTTTTCTCAAGATAGCCATCGACGAAAGGTGTGTGAACCCGAGCCGGACAAATCGCGTTGCAGCGAATCTTGTCGTCGATGTAATCGGCTGCGATGGAGAACGTCATCGTGTGAACGGCGCCCTTGCTCGCGGAATAAGCGAAGCGGTCTCTGAGTCCGCTTATTGCGGCGATACTGGACATATTGAGAACAACTCCCCCGCCTCCTGCCGTCATTCGCGGGAGAATCGCCTGAAGGCAGTGATAGACGCCTTTCACATTCACGTTCATGACCCGGTCAAAGTCGTCACTGCCCGTCGTCGTCGCGGTGCCGATATTGGCAATCCCGGCATTGTTCACGAGAATGTCGATTCCTCCAAACGCGTCTCACGCTCCGGCCACAGCCTCGTCCACTGAAGTTGAATCAGAAACGTCGCAGTTGAAAAAAGCGGCTTTGCCTCCGGCTGCCGTAATCACATTAACGGTCTCGGAAGCGGAGGCCTCGTCGCGGTCGAAAATAGCCACGGATGCGCCTGCGGCTGCAAATCCCTCTGAAATAGCACGTCCGATACCGGAGCCCCCGCCTGTAATCACGGCCGTCTTCTGATCAAGTTTTCCCATGCGCCAATGGTGAACTGAATCTGCAAAGTGATCAACGGGAATTCACGGCGCAATTGGGAGCCATGGCAGGAAAACAAAAAAAGCCGCAGGATTCAACCTGCGGCCTGAGAGGAACGATTGAGCTTTAGAGTCCCAGTACTCCAAGTGATCCACCTTTACCGCTTTTACCTCCCGAGTCGCCGTCATCGTATTCCTCATACAAAGCGTCGCTACTGCCCCCCATAAACTCCGCTACGTCTTTAACGATCCCCATCAGGAAGGCCCAGAAATCAAAATCACCTGTGTCTAATCCCGCAATATCGTCTTCAGTCAAACCGGCATCAAGGGCTGCGGAAATAATAGCAGCCTCTTCCTCCGTGTCGGCAAGGGAACTTCCGCCAGACCCTACACCTGTATCACCTTCAGAAGCACCTGATGTGCCGGAGCCTAAGACATCACCGCCATCAGTCGAACCTGACGTGTCGGAGCCTAAGGCATCACCACCATCAGTCGAACCTGATG